>NZ_FMXE01000030.1 GCF_900103735.1 Algoriphagus alkaliphilus
AGAAGTCCCGGTCATTGAGTCAGCAGTATTATTGGATAAGGAAGGCAGAGAAATTGCAATAGGGAAAAGGGTAGCAGGGAAAATGACTTTTGAAGGTTCTAATCTTCAAAAAGGAATCTACTTTATTCATGTGGTGGTCGATGGAGAGTTCACGAGAGAGCAAATCATCATCGAATGAGAAACATTAAAAATAAAGTTATCGTGGGTTGCAGCTGTGGCAACTCACGATAACTTTTTCACTTGCAGGACGACCTTTATCCCCTCTCCTTCTACAATTATGACCGAATTGCGAATCGGCGTACCTCCAAAGCCGTCGATCAGGGTGCCACCGACGAGGGCTTTGAGATTTTGGGCAGGTGATTGGAGAGAAAAGGCAAAGAATAGAATCGTAAGAAATTTTCTGGATTTCATAGGTTGGGTGGTTTAACGAACCAAAAAGGTACAAAACTTATAGGAATCGAGGTGTTTACTCGAAGGCCTGAAAGTGTAAAAACACCTGTCAGGTTTTCAAAACCTGACAGGTCTAATCCAATAATTTAGTTTCTTGAGACTTCCAGAAAATAAGCTAAAAGAATTTCTGACGGCTTTTTGGTAATGGTAAACATTCGGTTTTTACTTCAAAAGGATCTGATATCCCAGCTGGCTGGACCGTCCAAAAATCCCCCTTGAGTTGATGTTTGGAATTGGAGAAATTTCCTTCCAATGGAAAATTGATGAATTAGTGAACAATCAAGGGTTCGCCAATCCCGATTCCATATTGGAACCTTGCCGTAAACTTGGAATACTCCGATACCGAAAAAGTCAAACCTGCCTCAGGCCGAATTACTATTGACTAGGAATTGGCCTTTTCCTGAGCGGGGGTCTGCTCCAGAAGAACGATGCTCCAATCACCGCTTGGGTTTGGTTCTCTTTTTCCAAAAAAACTCTCCTTTTTCTTTTCCAAGCTGTAACGAATTATCTTTTGTGATCGTCTTATAACTACGTTCCTGATTTTTTTGAAACAACTGATTACCAATATGATGTCCTAACTATGAAAAAGTTATTCTTATCGTATATAGCACTTTTTCTGTGCTGTGTTTTAACTCTTAGTTGTGGAGAGTCAGAAAATCCAATTAGCTGCGAAAATATAAACGGAATTGCGATTGAGTCATTTGAAGATTTATTTTTTGAAGATGTCACATGCTTTATTCAAAACATCAACCCTGATCAAGGTACCGTAAAATTGGTAATTAAAACCCAATCAGATTTTGAGAAGTATTTTGCTTGTAATCCTATGGTTCCACAGATTGATTTTGAGAAGTATTTTATTTTAGCCGGACGGTATCGTCATCGCCAATGTGCAATATGGGATAGTCAGCAAGTATTTTCCTGCAAAAAAAGGATAATTTTTAAAGTAAATATGCTGGAGCAAGTTTGCTTGGCATTTACAAATGTTTATTACTTTACTGTACTTGAGAAAAAGTACTCTAACTGGCCGATAGAATTTGATGTTAGGTTTATAAATTAATACTACTATGAGAACAATTATTTTTCTCACCATTTTCTTTCTATCAATTCTGAATCAAGTATTTGCCCAAGAATATTACTATTGGGCCTATGACAAAAAATATCCTTTAGAATTGTTTTCAGAAAAACAATATGTAGTGATTCAGGGAAATGATAAAGAAACAATAGTCAGGGGATTAGGGGTTAATGAAGTCCTGATTTCGGAGCCTAAGCCCATCATTATCAGCAAAACAATCAAAAGCAGCAATCTAAGCTCGATGTCGAGAAAAAATTTAAACTGGGCATTGGTAAATAATGTAATTGAAAAAAACACGATACAATTCTCTGAGTTGATTTATGCTGCACCCTCTTTTCTTGTGAACGGTAAAGAGGTTAATTTATCTCAATATTTTTATGTTAAGCTTAAAAATGAAGGAGATTTGGGAATTCTTGAGGATATGGCTATTAAAAATAAAGTCGAAATAATAGGAAACGATGCATACATGCCTCTTTGGTATATTTTATCGTGTGATAAGTATTCTCGAGGAAATGCTTTGGAAATGGCAAATTATTTTTACGAGTCAGGTTTGTTTGTCTCAGCACAGCCTGACCTTATGGAAGATATGAATATTAATTGTGCCAATGATGCTTTGTTCAATCAACAATGGCACTTAAATAATACAGGGCAGGCAGGTGGTACCGTTGGAAATGATATCAGGATTTGTCAGGCCTGGGATATTACAACAGGTTGCGCAAATGTGACTGTTGCTGTTTTAGACAATGGCCTTGAATTTAATCATCCTGACTTTAATAATATTAGTCCGATAAGTTTTGATACTGAGACTGGTACTGCCCCAAGTGTGGTAAGAGGTGATCATGGAGTGCCTGTAGCAGGAGTTATTGGTGCTACTGTAAACAATAACTTGGGGGTTGCCGGGGTCGCACCAAATGTTCAATTAATGTCGATTAGCAATTCATTAGCAGCAATGCCAGCTTCTCGACAAAACCGCGCTGCTGGAATAAATTTCGCATGGCAAAACGGGGCAGATATAATAAATAATAGTTGGTCTTCGTCTGTTTCCTATCAAATTATAGACGATGCAATTATAAATGCTACAAATTTTGGAAGAAACGGGCGTGGAACCCTCGTTATATTTGCTAGTGGCAATGAAAATACCGGTTTAAGTTAACCTTCCAATTTACCTCAAGTGATTGCAGTTGGTGCTATTAATAGGAATGCAAGTCGAGCCAATTTTTCAAATTATGGTAATGGATTGGATGTGGTCGCACCCGGAGTCAGTATTAGTGCTACAGACAGACTGGGTGCACTGGGATACAACCAAAATGTGGGCGCAGCTGGAGATTATACTACAATAGATGGCACTTCATTTGCCGCTCCTCAAGTGGCAGGAATAGCAGCCTGATTACTTTCTGTAAATCCAGGATTGACTGCCCAACAAGTTCGTAATATAATTGAATCCACTACAGACAAGGTTGGAGGATATGGTTATGTCTTAGGTCAAGGGGAACAGCCAACATTAACTTGGAACAACCAAATGGGATACGGGAGAGTAAATGCCTTTAATGCCTTACAGGCTATCGTGACCGGTCCTGAAGTGATATGTGGTTCTGGGACTTTTTCAATTCAAAACCCTCTTCCAGGCACGACTGTCAGCTGGACATCAAGTAATCCCGGCGGGTTGACCATCAATCAAAGTACAGGATTGGCTGTTAGACAAAATAATTTTAGCGGTGCTGTTACTGTTAGTGCAACAATTAACAGTGGTTGCGGAAACTCAGTCATATCAAGAACTGTCTGGGTAGGAACTCCTCAGATCACCAATATGCGGGTGAATAATATGTCTTACTTCACGGGGATGAACGTCCAACTCTGTCCCGGAAATCACTGGCTTAATGTCACCCCAGTGGGCGGAAATCCGGGAAATGCCAGCTGGACAGTTCCATCCGGCATCCCTCATTTTGTCGGGACGAATACCCTGGATTTTACCTATCCTCAAAACTATTCCAACTCCCTGACCATATCCGTTCGTGCATCCAACGCATGCGGGCTGGGGGCCAATTCTAATTTTTTCTTAAGTAAGAAAACCTTTGGCTGTACCAGCTCATTTTCCATGGTAATCTATCCCAATCCGGCCAAAGATCAGTTTAGTGTAGAAATGATGGCAATCGACAAAAATGCCATGACAGAAGAAGTCCCGGTCATTGAGTCAGCAGTATTATTGGATAAGGAAGGCAGAGAAATTGCAATAGGGACAAGGGTAGCAGGGAAAATGACTTTTGAAGTTTCTAATCTTCAAAAAGGAATCTACTTTATCCATGTGGTGGTCGATGGAGAGCTCACGAGAGAGCAAATCATCATCGAATAAAAATCATTAGGATTATCCGCAATCTTGCCATTACCCTAATTTTAAGGACCAAAGACGCGGATAATCGTCCACTGACGACAGTCAACAGTCCACAGCACGTAAAAAATGGACTTCAATCCAATATATGGTTTGGCACTGGTAAGATAGCGGATATACATAAAATCATTAAATATAAAGCTATCGTGGGTTGCACCCTGGGCAACTCACGATAACTTTTCCACTTCCAGGACGACCTTTATCCCCTCGCACTTGACAATAATGACCGAATTACGAATCGGTGTACCTCCAAAACCGTCTATCAATGTGCCACCTACGAGGGCTTTGAGGTTTTGGGCAGGTGATTGGACTGAGAAGACAAGAAATAGGAAAACGAGCAACCTGATTGACCTAATAAGTTTGGTGGGAATACGAAACAAAAAGGTACAAAAAAAGCCGTCAGAATTTCTGACAGCTTTTTGTTAGTTGTGAATAACTTTCATTTAATTCTATAAGAGTATCCTATCTCCAAAGAAGAATAGCTTAGACTTGTCGAATGGGTTACTGAATAATTTTCACCATCTAATAACACCTCTGGAAAATCCCTAACAATCACTGAATTCATCAAAGAAATCCCAAGAGTCCCCTTCAGGAACAAAGTCGATCTTTCACCGACTGCATAGTGAAGCTCAAGACTTGGCTTTAGCAAGGGAAAAATCCGACTTTTGACTTCTTGGGAACCTGAAAATGTAAGGTCATACAGTGGTACGCCGTAACTGGTGTACCCAGTTTGAAATGATTTATCATTTAGATATGTCTTGTTTTCTATCGGTACTATTCCCAATCCAAAGCCAAGGTTAGCTCGTATCGAAAATTTTGCCTCTCGAATACTGTGATTATAACCAATAAATGGCAAAACAGAAAAATGATGAATTTCTTTTATATCAAAGCGCATTCTATCATATTGGAAGCCATTCCCGTAGCGATTGACTCCAACGTCAAACCCGTAGATCACTCCATTCTGCCTGATCTTATAGCCAGATAGCGTAATTGACCATCCATTTCGATAGACGGTTCTTAGCCCGTCAAAATTCCCCTCATAGTCCAAATTAATCTCTGGAAATCCAAATGAGAGATTTAGAGATTTCTGGGCGACCACTTCAGATAGGGCTGCTGAAAATAACAAGAAGACTGTTAATATGATTTTGAACATGAATTAAAATCCTTCGTGAATTCTGTAGAGATCAAAGTCCCAGTAGGAAAACCCTCCAGCGCCATTACCGTGATCACCTCCTACTTCGACATAAAATCGGCTATCTAATCTATATTTTTCCAGCCCTCTTCCCATTGAATAGTATTGTTTCTCCAGATCATCATCCCATACAGCATCATCTGAGATTTCGTAGCGGATTCCGTAGCTATTTTTCTTGCTTTTCATCCAAACGTCCCAATAAATCCGGATATCAGTTGGTTCCCCACTATAAAAAGGTGCTGCACTTTTCTTCATATGTTTGGCTTGGGAAAACAATTTGAAATAGATTCCGGCGGTTTGATATACATGCTTTGCTTCTATTCGATAATCCATACCGGAAGTTCCGGGCGTGTCTCGATTATAACTGCATTTGTCGTCATCACAGTTGTCTCCGACATAGAAAGCTGCGATTCTTCTATTTTCTAAATCCGCTCTCTTTTTTGAAAGAATGGTTCCTGTTGAACCTTCTTCCAATAAACTTATTACTTCGTCTTCAAAAGAAAAAAGGTAGACTAAATCTGAGTCGTAGTCACCTTCAATCAACGAAGGTCTCAGAGAAAAATCCTCAGTCACAGCTACCAGTTTTTTGCCAAAGTCAAGATAGAACAGTCTCTCACCAATGACAACAGTCTTCTCCTCATCTAGAATATCAAGAATTAGCGAACCTTCATATTCTTCAATTGCTTTGCCTTCGTCGTCTGACAGAATTCTTGCATTTAAAGAGGCACTTTCCGTCTTCGTCAGCTTTGCAATGGATTGGAAATCCAAGGACAGGATTTCTTTAGGATCTTGAATCGCATTTTCATAATATTCAAAATCAGCAAAACTCAATGTTTTGCCTACTACTTCCACTCCTTTGTCTCGCGATAGCTCAGGAAAGTCTTCATTTTGGTCTGGAATACAGGCCGAAAGTGTGGCTCCGAGGAGGAAAATCCCTCCAAAATTTTTCAATTGTTTTTTCATAAAAGTTTGTTTTAAAAGTTTAATCCAAATGAAAAAAAAAAAACGAACTACACAATACTCTGCCTATTTTTTCAAGTAAAAATTTTCAATTCATGATTTCCAACTAGTTACTAGTTGATTACGGGATTTTGCCAGTAAATTCAGGCCGTTGCCGATTTTCTTCCGAATTTTACCCCATGCCCAAAGGAAAGCTTTTCTTAATTCCCAATGTCCTCGCCGATAATACAGCGCATTGGGTGATTTCGCCACAAGTACAAGATGTCATCGCTCATACCAAAATCTTTTTGGTCGAAAATCCCCGCTCCGCCCGACGCTATATTTCCAGCTTGAAGTTAGGAGTGAATCTGGAGGAAGTTCACATGGAAACCTTGGACAAAGGAACTCCTCCAGAATCGATCAATCGGCTCATGCAGCCCCTAATGAACGGAGCTGACATCGGTGTGATCTCTGAGGCAGGATGTCCAGGGATTGCCGATCCGGGAGCATTGGCGGTGGCTTATGCTCACTCAAAAGACATTCAAGTTGTTCCGATCTCGGGTCCAAGTTCCATGTTTTTGGCACTGATGGGTTCCGGTTTTTCGGGGCAGTCTTTTGCTTTTCACGGCTATTTGCCCATTGATAAAAAGGAAAGAGCCGTCGCCTTGAAAAAACTGGAAGCCGAATCGATCCGAGAGAAACGTGCACAGATTTTTATGGAAACTCCTTTTCGGAATAATCAGCTCCTCGAAGATTTGCTTTCCACCTTGGCTCCTCACACCAAACTCTGTATCGCAAAGAATCTCACCGCAGCAGATGAATTTATCCAAACCAAGACCATAGCCGAGTGGAAGCAATTCCCCATCGATCTGCATAAAGTCCCCACTGTTTTTATCCTTCAAAGCTTCTAGGCCATGTTTACCATTGATGCGCATCTTGATCTGAGTATGAACGCCCTCGAGTGGAACCGGGATCTTACACGCCCAGTTTCTGAAATCAATGCACGTGAAAAAGGCATGACTGATAAACCCGACCGGGGCAATGCGACTGTTTCACTTCCCGAGTTGCGAAAAGGAAATATAGGCCTAGTGGTGGCCACTCAGATCGCCCGCTTTGTCGCTCCTGACAATTCACTTCCCGGTTGGCACTCTCCAGAGCAGGCCTGGGCTCAGACTCAAGGCCAGCTGGCCTGGTATCAGGCCATGGTCGAGAAAGGTGAAATGAACCAAATCCGGAATATTACTGAGCTGGAAGCACATCTGGCCAATTGGAATCAAGGAGATGACAAAAACCAAAAGCCGGTAGGATTTATTCTTTCACTGGAAGGAGCTGACTCGATCGTGAATCTGAATTATCTGGAAAAAGCCTACGAAAGCGGTCTCCGCGCTTTGGGCCCTGCTCATTATGGTCCGGGGCGCTATGCCTTTGGCACAGATTCTTCGGCTCCTTTGAGTAATCAGGGAAAAGACTTGGTGAAGAAAATGGACGAACTCGGGATTATCTTGGACGCCACGCATCTTTGCGATTTGGCTTTTTGGGATGCCTTGGAGATTTACCAGGGTCCGGTGTGGGCAAGTCATAACAATTGCCGGGCTTTGGTGGATCACAATCGACAGTTTTCAGACGAGATGATCAAAGCCCTGATTGATCGCGGAGCTGTTATTGGTGCGGCTTTTGACGCTTGGATGCTCAGTCCGGGTTGGGTGAGGGGAAAAAGTACCCCAAAAGAGCGGAATGTGACCCTTCCCACGGTTTTGGATCATCTAGATCACATCTGTCAAATTGCAGGCAATGCCAATCACATCGGAATCGGGTCCGACTTGGATGGAGCATTTGGCACCGAACAATGTCCATCGGATCTGGAAACGATCGCTGATTTGAAAAAAATCCCTGAGCTACTTCAGAGAAGAGGTTACAATGCTTCAGATATCGAAAAAGTGATGCATGGAAACTGGTTGAACTTTTTGAAGAAAGCTTGGAGTTAATTTTTGATTGTAAATATTCCAAGATTGGGCAAGAATCCTTAAAAAATACGATGGGCTAATTCAAGAAGTCCAAGCAAGATTGCAGAACTAAACTCTAGTTGTAAAACAGTACCCCCCCCCCCGAAAATTGACTTTCGGGGTTTTTATTTTAAACTTTTTTAAAAAAAAATTCCCAGTATCAATCGATTTCCAAACCATTTTCTGGCAAGGCTGTGGCTATGAGGCCAAATGAGTCCTTTTTTCAGATCGTAAACTTTGTAATTTATCGCCTTGAAAGGTGGTTTTAATGCCTTTTTAACCAACCCAGAATATTTAGATGCTAAAACCCAAACTCTCCTTTTCCCAGATCATCAACATGAATGTTGGTTTTTTTGGGATTCAATATAGTTTCGGCCTGCAGCAAAGTGCAGTCAATCCCATCTATGACATGCTGGGCGCTGCCCCTGACGAGATTCCGCTATTGAACCTTGCCGGACCGATGACAGGACTGCTGATCCAACCCATCATCGGAGCACTGAGTGACAGTACCTGGAGTGATAAATACGGAAGAAGAAAACCCTATTTTTTTATCGGTGCATTGATTTGTAGCATCTGTCTGTTCTTTTATCCGTTCAGCAGTACGCTTTGGATGGCAGCGGGCTTACTATGGGTCTTGGATGCAGCTAACAATACGGCGATGGAGCCCTACCGTGCACTGATTGCCGATTCCCTTCCTGAGGAGCAGTATGGACAGGGATTTTTGACTCAAAGCTTCTTTACAGGACTTGGGATTACACTTGCAAATCTTTCGCTCTTTGTCTTCCAGATTTTCTTCAAGGGAACCATCGGTTCACTTCCAATGTGGGTCTATGCCTCCTTTTTTCTGGGGACGATCTGCTCCATCACTTCGGTGCTGTGGAGTATGTCCAAGACGCCCGAATACCCTCCCTCACCTGAGGAGCTAATGCTATTAAAAGAGCGGAACAAAGGAATGCCTCATCCGGCGATCCAGTTTTTCCTTTCGATTTTGACCACTTTAGTCGCCTATTTGGCATTTTTCATTCTTTTAATCCCTTCTATTTTTGACCGAAAGCTGATCCGAAAGACGATTCACTGGGCTGAAAACAACCCGACTACCAAAGTGCTGTTTGCACAAAATCTGGAAATCATCGAGTCCATCATTCAGATGCCCTCTGTGATGTGGAAGCTGGCATTGGTCTACCTCTTTCAATGGTATGCACTCTTCTGTTATTGGCAAAATGCGGCAAAAAGTATCGCCCTTTCGGTGTGGGATGCCACGCCGGCGAGTGATCCGGGGAAATATGAAGAAGCCGTCGGTTGGACAGGTCTGGTCAATGGCTGGTACAACATCATTACTTTCCTGTCGGCGTTTTTTCTCGTGGGAATGGCCAGGAAATTCGGACCCAAAAAAGTCCATTTCTTCTGCCTGATAATGGCTGGAGTGGGGCTGATCATTTTCCCGATGATCGAAAATAAATACCTGCTCTTTGCACCGATGACCGGATTTGGGATCGCTTGGGCCAGCATGATGGGGATTCCCTACCTGCTGGTAGTCAACGAAATTCCCAAAGAGCGCTACGGAGTCTATATGGGAATCATCAACATGATGATCGTGATTCCGATGATATTGCAGACCCTGACCTTTGGGTTTATTTCCAAAACTTTCCTTCAAAACAATGCGGGACAGGCCATCACCTTCGCCGGAATCCTCCTTCTGATCGCAGCAGCGGCTACGCTACGGATCAAAGAAAATAAGCAAATCGATCCCGACATCACTCCTGTATCCGCAGGGCATTAATCTATATTTCAACTGAGACCTGGCAGGTTTCAGCAGGACATTAATCAAAATTTCAACCCACTATAAGTCACGGTAATGGCCACCGAATCTCTACTTCACCAAAAAACTAAGGAACTCCTGATAGCTGCCGGCTTGGATGAAAAGAAAAAGGACAAGGCTTTTGTGTCCAGACTTTTCTTTCACTTGCCGACTATTCACCGACTATTCGCAGAAATATATGCTACGCATCCGGAGGCCGAAAGTCAGTTTTTTGAATTGATCCAAAGCCTGATCAAAGGGTATCTCGTTCGGGAAAAAGGACTCCAAAAGCGCGACGAAGAAAAAGCCAAAAAAGACATTTGGTTTCTCAGTAATCAGCTTGCGGGGATGAGCTTGTACGTGGATCGTTTCTCCGGAAACCTGAAATCCATGCCTAAAAAACTACCCTATCTGGAAGATTTGGGCGTAAATTTCCTTCATTTGATGCCTATATTCGAGAGTCCTGAGGGAGAAAGTGACGGGGGGTATGCGGTGTCTGATTTCAGAAAGGTGGATGCACGCTTTGGAACTTTGGAGGATTTGATTTCCCTGCGGAAAAAAATGCACGCAAAAGGCATGTACCTCATGCTGGATATCGTCCTCAACCACACCTCACACCATCACGAGTGGGCCCAAAAAGCCAAAGCAGGAGATAAATACTATCAGGATTTTTTCTACACCTATGACAATCGCTGGATTCCGAATGAATTTGACGCGACTATGCCTGATATTTTCCCAGAAAGCTCGCCCGGAAATTTCACCTGGAATGAAGAAATGGGTAAATGGGTCATGACCGTTTTTCATTCCTACCAGTGGGATTTGAACTATATGAACCCGGTCGTCCTCCGTGAAATGCTGGAGAACATTCTTTTCTACGGAAATCTGGGCGTTGACCTACTTCGGATCGATGCTCCTGCCTTTATCTGGAAAAAAACAGGAACAGCCTCCCAAAATCTCTCCGAGGCACACACGCTCCTCCGACTCATCAAGCAATGCGTGCAGGTGACTACACCGGGAATGGCCCTGCTTGGAGAGGCCATTGTCGCTCCTAAAGAGATCATGAAATATTTCGGAACGGATGATTTTCTTGCCCAAGAGTGTGACTTCGCCTACAACGCTACACAAATGGCCCTTCAGTGGGATATGTTGGCTACCGGCGAAACGAAAATCATGCTGAACGCGCAGCATGAGATTTTGCAAAAACCGTACGGAACTTCATGGATTACTTACACCCGATGTCATGACGACATCGGCTTGGGATATGATGATTACATGATTGCCCAGGCCGGCAAGGATCCTTATCAGCACCGGAAATTCATGAAGGAATATTACTCCTACTCAGGCGAGCAGTGGATGAGTCCGGCGCGGGGGGCACTTTTCTCCTCCAACCCCAAAACAGGCGATGCCCGTATCAGTGGAACATTGGCTTCGCTCTGTGGTCTGGAAAAAGCAATCATCGAGCGAAATGAAAATTCAATCGCCCAAAGCATCCAAAAAATCCTGATGATGCAAGCGCATTCCATTTTTCTGGGGGGATTGCCAATGTTGTTTTACGGAGATGAAATCGGCTATACGAATGACTATAGCTTCCAAACTGATCCCGGCAAAAGCTACGACAACCGCTGGATGCACCGACCTGTGATCGATTGGGAAAAAGTCAGCAAAGTGGAGGTCGAAGGATCTATTGAAAATCGGGTTTTTACCGGAGTAAAGAAGCTCCTGAAAATCCGAAAGCAAAAGTCTCTTTTCAGTGACTCAAGCAATATTTCCTGGATGAGTCCTCAGAATATCCATGTTGCTGGCTTTATCCGAAAACTCGGAAATGAGCGCGTTTATTGCCTCTTCAACTTCAGTGATAAAGTTGCAAACCTGACTTGGTATGCCTTTCGAGAGCAAGCTGAGGGTCCTCAAAAGCTGATAAATCACTGGGACGGAGAAGAATTCGAAATCGGCCAAGACCACGAGAATTTAAGCTTGGAACCCTATGGATTTATGATTCTTGAACCAAAATAAAATTGGAAAAAACTCCTTGGTTTTCCAAGGTTACCGCTTTTGAGAAGACTGTCTGACGATCAATTCAGTCTTCAGTTCGATCAGTTCATCCGCTCCGAATTCATGCTTTTTGATTAAGTCGATCAGAATTTCAGTGGCTTTTTCTCCCATTTCAAAGCCATGCTGGTGAACCGAACTGAGATTTGGAGTAATGTATTCCGAAAGCATCCAATTGCTAAATCCCATCAAACCTACTTGACTGGGCAAATCATAGCCTGCTGATTGCAGGTATTTCATTGACCCCAAGGCTACTAAATCCGTAATGCAAAAAATCGCATCCGGTGGATTTGGACTCTCCATCAATTCCTTGGTAAAGTCAAATCCTTCTTGCTCCAGAATATCCCAACAGCCCTTTACCCATTCCTCTCGAAATTCCAATCCATGGTCTTCAATGGCTTTTTTATAGCCCTGAAACCTTCCTTGTGCATTTTTTACTTCCATCCTACCACTGAGATGGGCGATTTTCCGATAGCCATTTTCAATTAGATTTTTTACTGCTTGATAGGCTCCGTTAAAGTCATCCACCACTACTTTTGGTGAAATAATTTGATCGGTGATTTTGTCAAACTGAACAATGGGCTTCCCTTCATCCAAAAAATCCTGAAGATGGTCTGCCTCAATAGTTTCATTGGAAACAGAAATAATCAATCCATCCACTCCAATACCAAGCAAAGTTTTGCAGGCGAAAACCTCTCCGTTTTTCACATCTCCCGATTGGGATACCAACACATGATATCCGTGTTTTTTGGCTGTTTCAATTACACCGGATATCGTCGTTGAGAAAAAATGATGCACAATATGTGGGACCACCAATCCGATTAAAGAAGTCCGATTTTTTCGAAAATTCACTGCAAGAGCATTGGGTACATAGTTGTGCTTTTCCGCATAGTCTTTTACCTGCCGGATAGTTTCATCTGAGATGGAATGATAGCCATTGAGCGCTCTGGAAGCTGTAGAAGGAGAAATATTCAGCGCGTGGGCAATATCCTTTAAGGTAATTTTTCGCTTTTCAGACATGTGCAGGTTAGTTTGGGTTGGATAAGTTATTTGATTTGAGCTCCGTTAACAATCCTTTTAGTAAAAAGGATTTTGAGAAAATGATACTTTGGAATTTTGACGATACCCAAATAATATTAAGCTTCACCTCGACTTCTCGCTCAGTAGCCGGTGAATATCTGCTGGAGGAGTCTAATTTCCGCGGTCAAAGCAAGTTACCTGCCAGTGCCAATAGTCGAGTTCATTTTTATAACCTGGCACTGTCCCGGAAATGCACATTGAAAAATATTAGAATCACCTCATCAAAATCGTGTCGGATGCATTTTTAAAAACATTTATATTGATTGCATATCGCTTTTACAAGTCAATTAACAAAACCCATCTCTTATGAAACCTATTGTCCAGATCTCTCTTGATCTGACCAACATTGACGAAGCCTTGGAAACTGCCGCCCTGGCACTTCGTGCCGGAGTAGATTGGCTGGAAGCCGGAACGCCCCTGATTTTAGCCGAAGGCTTGCATGGAGTAAGAAAACTTCGGGAAGCTTTTCCAGGAGTGCCTATCGTGGCTGACCTCAAAACTATGGATGGAGGCTACCTCGAAGCTGAAATGATGGCTAAAGCAGGAGCAACCCACGTGGTAGTAATGGCTCGGGCAAATGCCGAGACGATCAAATGTGTGGTCAAAGCAGGAAAAGACTTTGGGGTAAAAGTCATGGGAGATAATATGATCTGTCCGGATATGGTGGAAGGTGCCAAATTTCTGGAAGATCTGGGTTGCGACTACGTGATCCATCACATCGGCTATGATGAGCGCAGAGGAATTGCAGCAGCGGGACACCGGATGCCAAGTCCTTTAGATCAGCTTCGAGAAGTGGTTGCTGCAGTCAATATTCCTGTCCAGGCGGTAGGCGGGCTTTCACTCGAGCAAGCAATCATGTGTCCTCAGTATGGAGCCCCACTCGTAGTTTTGGGTGCTCCATTGACCATCGACGCGGACTCCTTCAAAACTGCAGATGGCAATCTCGAGGAATCCCTCCGAATGATCTGCGCGGCAATTCATGCACAAAAAACTGTTTTCCCATCAAAATCCTAACCTATGTCCAGCACTAAAAATCCTGCGGTAGTCAACTACTCCGAGCAAAAGCATTCCGTAGAAATCCGAGAAATTCCAGTTCCAGAAATCGGCGAAGAGGACATCCTTCTAGAAGTGGAAAATGTGGGCGTATGCGGAAGCGATCTCCATCAGTGGACTTCCGATCACAGTTGGCCAGTGAATTATCCGGTGGTCTTGGGTCATGAGTTTGGCGGAAAAATCGCTGCTCTTGGTTCTCGAGTCTCTGGGTGGAAAGTGGGTGCCCGAGTCGTCTCCGAGACAGCGGCCGTGATCGACACCCAAAATCCCATGAGTAAAGTAGGTCTCTACAATCTGGATCCAACCAGAAAAGGCTTTGGCTATGGCGTGAACGGAGCGATGACCAGATTCGTACGGGTTCCTGCCCGATGCCTCCATACCGTTCCGGAAAATCTTTCTTTCGAAGAAGCCTGCCTGACCGAACCCTGTTGTGTGGCTTATAATTCAGTGGTGGGAAATTCCAGCATCAAACCGGGAGATCGGGTGATTGTCATTGGGCCGGGAACGATTGGAATTCTGTGCGCAGCGATGGCCCGACTTTGCGGAGCAGAAGTGGCTATACTTGGACTGGAAGGAGATCGGGGAAGACTGGAAATCGCCAAGAATGCCTACGGATGCAGCGTCCTGATTGGAGAAGAAATGGCCGAGACCTGGGCCAGAAAACGCGACGGTTTGGGTGCCGACTTGATTATTGATGCAGCCGGACACAGTGCAACACTGCAAATCGCAATGAAACTCGTCCGACCAAACGGACAGATAACTAAAGTAGGTTGGGGGCCTCAGCCCTGCAATTTTTCCCTAGATCCCATCGTCCAGAAAAACATCCGACTGCAAGGCAGCTTCAGCCACAACTGGCCGATATGGGAGCGCGTGATTGCCCTGTTGGCAAGCGGAGCCCTGAATGTGAAACCCATCATCGGAGGCGTTTGGCCGATCACGGAATGGCACGAAGCATTTGAAAAAATGCACACCGGGCAAGTGGTGAAGTCAGTTTTAAAACCCGTATAAGATGCGCCTCAAAGACAAAGTCATCATCGTCACCGGAAGTACGACCGGAATCGGAAAAGCCATCGCCATACGCTGCGTAGCCGGGGGAGCAAAAGTCGTCCTCCATGGCTTGGAGGAAGATCTCGGAGCTGAAGTCCTTCAGGAAATCGGAACAGAACATGCCGTATTTCATTGCGAAGACATCACTACTGAAACTTGCCCCGACAACCTGGTGAGGCTTGCAGTGGATACATTCGGAAAACTCGACGCAGTGGTCAACAATGCTGCTTTGGTCATCGCCTCGGACATTCACAATACAGACCGGGCTTTTTTCCAAAAAGTACTGGATATCAATACCATTGCACCATTTCTATTGATCCAAAAAGCACTGCCTGAACTCATCAAGACCCGTGGCAGCGTCCTCAATATCGGCTCAATCAACGCTTGGAGCGGAGAACCAAACTTGCTCGCTTATTCTGTTTCAAAGGGTGCAATCATGACCCTGACAGGGAATTTGGGCGATTCACTGATGCGGGAGTATGGAATTCGGGTCAATCAGATTAATCCGGGTTGGGTGCTGACCGAGCGGGAAAAGGAGCGCAAAAAACTTCATGGTCTTTCCGAAACCTGGTATGAAGATCTTCCTGCCATCATTGCTCCGTCAGGGAGAATTCTTTGGCCGGAAGAGATAGCTGCAGCTTGCATATTTTGGCTTTCTGACGAAAGCGGGCCAGTCTCTGGACAGGTTCTCACACTGGAGCAGCATCCGATGATTGGGCGAAATCTCCCCAAAGACAACAAGACCTTTAAATAGATGATTATCTGCGACTTTGCCAGAAGGACAAAAAAGGTTTTGAGTAGCGGATAATTTGTCGACGGTCCACAGTCGACCGACCACAGCAACTCATTTTGCACTTCAGACCTCTTTTTATTTGGGTTAGTGGCAAGAAAGTGTTAAACCATAAAATGATATAGAATAATGCCCAAATTAGCCGCCTTTCCCAAAGCTTTCATGCAGCAACTCTGCAAGGACGGAAACATGAAAATCGCCGACTGGGTAAAGCTTGCAGTACCGCTTCAACTCGATGGACTGGAGTGGTATGCCGGTTTCCTGGAAATGGAAAATGAAAAAAACTGGCCCAAATTCCGCCGGATGGTCGAAAGCGAAGGCATGGTCATTCCGATGATGTGTTGCTCCCCTGATTTTACGCATCGGGACAAGGCCTTCCGCGAAAAAGAAATCCAAAAGCAAAAACGCTGGATCGATATGACCGATGAACTCGGCGGAAAGTACTGCCGCGTCCTTTCAGGCCAGTTTCGCCCCGAGCTTTCCATCGAAGAGGGAATCAAACTCGCCAAAGACTGCATTGAAGCCTGTCTACCCTATGCCCAATCCCTCGGAATCACCTTGATTATTGAAAATCACTACAAAGACGACTTCTGGGAATACCCCGAATTTGCTCAAAAGCGCGCCGTATTCACCAAACTCGTCAAATCGATTCAGCATCCAAACTTTGGGGTGAATTACGATCCAAGCAACACCTATCTCGCTGGAGAGGATCCCCTGGATTTGCTCTATGACATTTCTGATCGAGTGGTCACCATGCATGCGAGCGACCGGTTTTTGAAATATGGCACCATAGAAGACCTTCGAAAAGAGGAAGGCGGAGCACAAGGCTATGCCAAGCGGCTCAGCCATGGGGAAATCGGTCAGGGAATGAACGATTACGATGCCATCTTCACGGAGTTAAAGCGGGTTGGATTCGATAATTGGATCAGCATAGAAGACGGGGTAGATGGCATGGACCAACTGGAGCGAAGTGTGGCATTTTTGAAGAAAAAGATCGCACAGTATTGGAAAGCTTAACGGTCAACAGACGACAGTCCACAGTCGACTGCAAAAGAAAATACCTGTGGGAATTGTACTCATTATTTTAAAACCAAACGGCTTTGGTCCGTGGACTGTGGACAATTGAACTTTCAAACTTTGCAACATTCGAACTTTACAACTATCCCTTCCCAATGCTATCTAGACGACGGGGTCCTGTGGATTAACAAAATCGGCTGATTTTTCCTGGTAGATATCGAAAATGGAAATCTGTGGGAGAAAGGTCGAAATAATTCCATCACTTTGAAACCTTTGGATGGTTGATTACCTTCATCCAAATCCTCTTCAAATGAAAAAGTTATCCCTAACCATTTACCTCTTACTTTTTACATTTTTCGCCTATACTCAAAGCATTTCCGATTTCCTATCCGTTCCTTTTCCCACTTCCATGACTGCTTCTCCTGACGGGAAAGCCATCGCCTGGGTCTTCAACGATCAGGGCGAGCGAAATGTCTTTTATGCAAAAGCCCCTGACTACGCTGCAAAGAAGCTTACCGATTATAAGGGTGATATCGGTGTAGACTTAGGTCCATTGGTTTTTTCTCCGGATAGTAAAACCTTACTTTTCGTCAGGGGAAATAGCCGAAATCCAAGTGGACAACCTGCAAATCCTGCTCAATTACAGGAAAACACGGATAAGAAAATTTTCAAAGTTGATCTGGAAAGTGGAAAATCCAAATGGTTTGCACCCGGGACTTCCCCTGTGTTCAGTCCGAATGGGGAAAATATCGCTTACCTGATCGGAGGATCGGTTTACCTGAAAGCTGCAAGCGATACCACCGATTCAGTCAAGCAACTGTTCACTGCAAGAGGAAGCACTTCCATGCTTTCCTTTTCACCTGAGGGAAATTACCTGGCTTTTATGTCAGGCCGCACGGATCATTCCTTCGTTGGTTTATGGAATTTCGAAAAAAAGGAATTGACCTATCCAGAAGCCAGTCTTGACTTTGATGCTTATCCGGCTTGGAGTCCTGACGGGAAAAAACTGGCCTACCTCCGGATTCCGAATATTCTGAATTTGCTTCCTTTTACGTCGATCACCGAGGCAAATCCTTGGAGTATTCGTGTTTTGGATATTGTTACAATGAAAGCTGAGGAAGTGTGGAAAGCAGATCCGGGACGGGGATCTGTCATGGTTGACGATTTGCCGGCGATCAGCGAGCGACTTTGGTGGACGCCTGGGGGTTCTTTGGTTTTCCCCTGGGAAAAAAACAATTGGATGCAATTGTATAGTATCAATCCAATAACAAAGGAACTCAAACATCTGACTCCGGGCGAAGGTCAGGTCGAATGGGTGCAAGCTTCTTTCACAAAAAATGAGCTTCTGATCACACACAATATCGGGAATATCGACCGAAGGCAGGTTTCCCGACTGGACTTATCCACATTTGATCTTGAACTCCTTTCCGATCCCCAAACGATCAATTGGACACCTGTAAGAGTAGAAAATGGTCTGGCTTGGCTGGAATCGAGCTGGAACCAACCCGGATGGCCAATGGTCCAAACCTATGGCCAAAGCAAAATGCTTGCTCAGGAACTGTTTCCAAAATCTTTTCCAAAAACCCTGAGCAAACCCACACCGATCACGTTAAGAGCAAAAGACGGTTTTGAAAGCTATGGGCAGCTTCTGCTTCCGGCGAATTATGATCCAAAGAAGAAGTATCCTGCTGTCATTTTTCTCCATGGCGGAAGCAGAAGACAAATGCTATTAGGATTTAACTATGGCATGTATTACAGTCATACCTATGCGGCACAGCAGTATTTTGCTTCACAAGGTTACATTGCTTTCATTCTGAATTACCGTAGTGGAATCGGCTATGGGATGGATTTTCGAGAGGAGAAAAACTATGGTGCTGGCGGTGCAAGTGAAGTTCAGGACGTGATGGCAGCAGCGGATTATTTGGCAGCTCGCTCCGATGTGGATCACTCAAAAATTTCACCCTGGGGAGGAAGTTATGGGGGATTTTTAACCGCACATGCCCTTTCTCAGGCACCGGAAAAATTCAATGTGGGAGTCGATATCCACGGGGTACACAATTGGAACAATGACATCCCGGTATTTGCTTCGTGGTATAAACCGGAGAAATTCCCGGAAATGGCAGCACTGGCTTTCAAGTCTTCTCCTATGAATTTTGTCAAAAACTGGAAAGATCCGGTGCTCCTAATACACGGTGATGATGACCGCAATGTCCTTTTCTCCGAAAGCGTGGAATTAGCCGAGGTTTTGAGGAAACAAGGTGTTCATGTGGAGCAGTTGATCTTTCCGGATGAGGTTCATTCTTTTCTTTTACACCGAAATTGGGTCAATGCATTTGCTGCGACATTTAATTTCATCAACAAACATTCTTTGGCAAAATGAAAAACTTATCCACACTATTCGTACTGCTCTTCTTGTGCATAAGTCCACTTTTTGCGCAGCAAAAAATTCTAGAATCCGCTCTTATTCAGGCAGAAAGTAATGGTTTTTCAGGAGTTGTATTGGTAGCAGAAGACGGGAAAATCCTGCTCGAAAAAGCTATCGGTTTCAGGTCTTTTGAAAATAAAACTCCGCTACAAACTACCGATGTTTTTGAAATGGCTTCCATTTCCAAGCAATTCACCGCCATGATCGTGATGATGTGTCAGGAAAAGAAAATGCTTGATTTTGACGATTTAGTACAAAAGTACCTTGACATTCCCTACAAGGGAATCACCATTCGCCACTTGTTAACTCACACCAGCGGTTTGCCGGATTACCAAGCCATCATGGATGCCCATTGGGACAAAAGTAAAGTTGCAGGGAACCCGGACATCCTGGAATACCTCAATCGGTATTCTCCCCCGATGCTCTTTGAACCTGGCGAGAAATACGAATACAGCAATACGGGTTACGTTTTGCTGGCAAGCATCGCTGAAAAGGTAAGCGGGAGGGACTTTGAAGAATTGACCAAAGAATGGATTTTCAAACCTTTGGGAATGAAAAACACAGCTATCCGCAGCTTGGAGGAAAAAGCAAATGTGGAAAACTTTGCCGCAGGCCATCTCAAAGACAGCCTGGGCAAATACATCAACGCCAATAAATTCCATGCTTCAGATTACACGGTTTGGCTGGGCAACCGCAAAGGTCCCGGTCGCGTCAGTAGCACCGCAGAGGATTTGGTGAAATGGGATCAAGCACTCTATTCCGAAAAATTGGTCAAAAAGGAACTGTTGGAAAAAGCATTTTCCCCCTATATCCTCAATGACTTAACCCGAAGCTATTATGGTTTTGGCTGGGAAGTCGAACCCAAAAGTCCGTTTGGAAAAATGGTGATGCACACCGGTGACAATCCGGGCTATCAGACGATCATTGTCCGATTTATAGAAGAGGGTAAAACCATCATTGTCCTGAACAATAATTACCATCCCGACAAAATAAAATTGGTTGAAGCGGCGACTCTTTCGCTGAGGAAGTGGTGAGGATTTAAAAATTGAAAAATTGAAAAATTGGAAGATTGGAAAATTGAAAAATTAACGAACTGTAATTCTAAAGTTTATTCACTTCATTAATAGCAGTCTGAAGTCGCTTATGTTGATCTCCTGAGACAATCAAAAATGGAAAACCGCTTTCCTGCGCCAATTGAAGGTACTTTTTGAAAAAATATTGTCGCATTTCCAAGTCCGGGTATTCCCGCAGGGGATCCGGAGTCCAAGGCAAATCAGTGTCAGTGAGTAAAATCAAATCATACCTTCTCCTTCCGATTTCATCCATTACCCATTGGTCCGTTTTCTCAAATCGATGATGGGACCAAATGTGGATAACTCGCAGATCGGTATCGCAAAAGAGATAATTTTCGGCTTTTTCTGCCAGATGATCTTCCAATCTTATCTGTCCTTTTCCGATTTCCGCCAAATCTTCATAGCAATAGGGCCGATCAATTTTTTCCAGGTATTCCCTTGCAAACTCCGGCACCCAAGGTTCGTCAAAATGATTCGCCAAATCGGCCGCTAAGGTACTTTTCCCGGTAGATTCCGGTCCGAGAATAAGGATGCGCTTAGGCTTTTGCATAGATTTTTGCAGATTTGATCCAGGCGAAAAGTCCAATAGTAGCCAAAACCGTGAAAAACAAGAATTGAAAAGAGGTAAGGATTAAGCCTTTGTAGAAATACAGGGGAACAGAGACCAAGTCGGTGATGATCCAGAAAATCCAGTTTTCCACCTTCTTCTTGGCCATCAACCACATCCCAACAAATGCCGAAGCAGTGGTAAAAGAATCCCAATAGGGTACATCGCTATCCGTAAAATTGGTAAGTGTCTGTGATAAAAGAAGGTAAGAAACCGCAAAAATCACTACGGCGTACAGCCAGCCTCTTTTGTCCAACCAAGTGACAGGAAGAACTACCTGATTTTCTTTGGGATGTGTCCATACATACCAGCCATAAATCGACATGGCAAAGTAGTAGGCATTGATACCCATATCCGCATACAACTTGTACTCGAAGCAAATCCAGACATAGATCAGCGTGGAAACAAGTCCCGTCGGATATACCCAAATGCGCTCCCTTATGGAATAGAATACAGAAGCAATCCCAAAGAAGACTGCTATACCCTCCAGCCAGGTCATGTTACGAAGCCCTTCGGCAAACCCGTCCAGAAGAAATTGAAGATCCATGCTGCGAAGAAAAGGATAATTATTTGAAGATTGGAAAATTGAAAGTACTCGTCCGCCGTGGCGGATTGGAAAATTCTGGATGCGTATCACTCATTACTGACTCTCATACTTGGTTCTTGGTACATTGTACTTGGTACTGCTGGCACTTTACTTTCAGACAATTACTAACAAGTGCCAACTTTTCTTATACTTCCTCTGTTTGATCCTTAACTTTGCCAGCTATGACTTTAAGCACTTTACCCGCTAAAATCGACTTCGATTCCCTCGATCCGAAGGAATTCATCATCATCAAAAACGCCCGGGTCAATAATCTCAAAAGCCTTAGCGTCGCCCTTCCCCGAAATAAATTTATTGTCATCACCGGACTTTCGGGTTCGGGCAAGTCCTCCTTGGCATTTGATACACTTTTTGCAGAAGGCCAGCGGATGTATGTGGAGAGCCTGAGTTCCTATGCCCGCCAATTCCTGGGCAGGATGGAAAAACCCGATGTGGAATACATCAAAGGTGTCGCGCCTGCCATTGCGATCCAACAAAAAGTCAGCACCAAAAATCCCAGATCCACCGTAGGCACGACCACAGAGATTTACGATTACCTCAAGTTGCTTTACTCCAGGGTTGGAAAAACTTACTCTCCAGTCTCTGGCAAAGAGGTCAAACACATCACCGTCACGGACATCGTGGATTATGTACTTTCCTTTGAGGAGGGAGCCAAAGTCATGATTTCATGTCCGCTTCAAATTGAACGGGGAAGGAAAATCGAGCAGGAATTGGAGCTTCTTTTACAAAAAGGCTACACGAGAATCTTGATCGATGGGGAAGTCTTTTTCGTCGAAGAACTACTCGAAGAAAAAAAGGTAAAGAAAGGCAAATACGAAATCCTGATCGACCGTGCCACTGTCCAAAAGGATGACGAGGACAACCAATTCCGAATAGCCGACTCCATCCAAACTGCCCTTTTCGAAGGCCATGGAGATTGCAAAATCACCGTGCCGGATGTGGAGACCAAGTCATTCTCAGACCGTTTCGAACTGGACGGAATGAGCTTCGAGCTCCCGTCTGTCAACTTTTTCTCATTCAACAATCCCTTTGGCGCCTGCAAAAGATGTGAAGGTTTTGGGAATGTATTGGGGATCGACCGAGATTTGGTCATTCCGGACAAAGAGCTTTCAGTCTATGAAGGAGCCATCGCTCCCTGGCGAGGGGAATCCAGCAGACAGTGGTTGGAACCCTTGCTGAAAAAAGGCATCGAATTCGACTTTTCAATTCATCGATCTTATGGAGAACTGACGGAGAAAGAGCAGGAATTGATATGGACTGGTAACAAGTACTTCCAAGGCTTGAATGCCTTCTTCGAAGATCTGGAAACCAAAACCTATAAAATTCAGTACCGCGTAATGCTATCCCGATTCCGTGGACGAACGACGTGTCCGGATTGCCGGGGTACTAAACTGAGAAAAGACGCCTCCTATGTCAAAGTCCAGGGAAAATCTATCACCGATATAGTCCTCATGCCGATTGAGGATGCACTTGCTTTTTTCCAAAAAATCGAACTCCCTCCCCACGAAGCCAAAATCGCCAACCGACTGCTAAAAGAAATCGTCAGCCGACTGGAATTTATGGATCAGGTGGGATTGGGCTATCTGACGCTCAATAGACTGACATCTTCCCTCTCCGGAGGAGAATTTCAGCGGATCAAACTAGCTACTTCCTTGGGTTCGGCGCTTGTAGGCTCCATGTATATTTTGGACGAACCCAGCATCGGGTTGCACCCGCGAGACACGGACCGACTGATCGGAGTACTAAAAGAACTTCGGGATCTCGGCAACACCGTGATCGTGGTGGAGCACGAGGAAAAAGTGATGAAAGCATCAGACCAAATTATTGACATCGGACCGGATGCCGGAGTGAAAGGTGGAGAATTACTTTTTCAGGGGAAGATCGAAGATCTGATTACTACCGGAACCACCTACACAGCAAAATATCTGAGAGGGGAAGAGAAGATTTTCATCAAAAACGGTAATCGAAAATGGAAAGACTCTATTACTGTAAAAGGTGCCAGAGAAAATAATCTTAAGAATCTAACCGTCCAGTTTCCGCTCAACACGCTCACTTGCGTCACGGGAGTTTCAGGTTCGGGCAAGTCCACTCTGATCAAGAAGGTACTGTATCCTGCTTTGGGGAAAATGCTGGGAACTGTCATCGACGAGAGCGGGAAATATGACAAAATCGAAGGTGACCACAAGCAAGTGACCCAAGTGGAATTTGTGGATCAAAACCCGATCGGCAAGTCATCCCGCTCCAATCCGGTGACGTATGTGAAAGCCTATGATGCGATCCGAAACCTATTTTCGGAACAAGCTATTTCCAAGCAAAGAGGCTATAAACCGGCATTTTTCTCATTCAACGTAGACGGAGGTCGATGCGAAGCCTGTCAAGGTGAAGGTACTATCACCGTGGAAATGCAGTTTATGGCGGACATCCACCTGACCTGTGAATCCTGTAAAGGAAAGCGATTCAAAAATGAAATCCTCGAAGTGAAGTTCAAGGACAAAGACATCTCAGAAGTGTTGGGAATGACAATCGATGAGGCTTTGGAGTTCTTCAAAGGCAAAACTCAGATCATCAATAAGCTTCAGCCACTTCAGGAAGTAGGTTTGGGCTACATCGGAATGGGTCAAAGCTCGAATACACTGTCAGGTGGAGAAGCTCAACGGGTGAAATTGGCCTCATTCCTCGGAAAAGGCGGCACCAAGACAGGTGATCACATCCTATTCATCTTCGACGAACCTACGACCGGCCTTCACTTTCACGACATCAGCAAGCTGCTTCATAGCATTAATGCACTAATCGATCAAGGTCACTCAGTCATTATCATCGAGCACAATACCGAAGTCATCAAATCCGCCGATTGGGTGATTGACTTAGGACCTGAAGGAGGACACAAAGGGGGACATCTGACCTTTACCGGTACTCCGGAGGATTTGGCAAAGGAGGAGGAGAACTTTACGGGGAAATATTTGAGGGAGAGTTTTGTTTGATTTTCAAACCTGTCAGGTTTCGGAAACCTGACAGGTTTTTCTATATTCGCAAGCACAATCGGGATCTTAGCTCAGTTGGTTTAGAGCGCTGCTTTGACAGAGCAGAGGTCATGGGTTCGAATCCCTTAGGTCCCACTGGTTTAGCCACAAAGGCACAAAATCACTAAGATTTTGTGCCTTTGCTTTTTCTAAAACTTAGCGTCATCGCGCCTTCGTGGCCTATAACCCTCTCAAAAATTCCTTCAATCCCATCGCCCTCACTTTTTCCGAAAGCGGATAGCCATCCTCAATCCGACAGATAATCACACCTTTTTCTGCCTCGGTATCCTCCATACTGATCTGCATGCCTTTGCTGAGTTTGGGTGAAAGGGTGTTTTTGATTTCAATGGCGGTTTTGACCACGCCATTTCTCACTAAAAGCAGGTCACACTCTGCTCCCTGATGGGTTCGGTAGAAGTAGTACTCATACTCCTCCCGAAGTGTGGCAATAATCTGCTGAATCACAAATCCCTCCCAACTCGGACCCACAAGCAGCTGATTGATCAGCGAGTCCATTGTGGTCACTCCCGTCAGCGCATGCAGCAGTCCCGTGTCACGGATAAATACCTTAGGCGACTTGACCAGTCGTTTTTTGATGTTTTGGTGGAAAGGGGCCAAGACCCGAACCATAAAGGATCCCTCTAAAAACTCTAAGTATCGATTGACCGTCGGTCGGGTGATGCCAAGTGCTTTGGCAAAACTTTCCGCATTCCAGATTCCTCCCTGCGCATTGGCAAGCATCATCCAAAAGCGCTCCACCAGCCGGGGATCGGTGCTAAGTCCGATTTGTGCAAGATCCCTTTCAAGATAAGTTTTGATGAAGTTTTGTCTCCAAAGCTGAGATTCACGATCACTTTTAGCCAGGAAGGACAAAGGAAAACCACCACGAATCCAGAGTTTTTGGAGTTCATCGGAATCAATCTCCCCCAAGTAAAATGGCGTTAATTCGAGATAACCGATTCGTCCAGCCAAAGAATCTGCGCTTTTGCGGATCAGGTCTGGAGAAGCAGATCCCAGTAGAATAAATCGTCCAGGTTCCCGCTGCTCGTCGATCAGACTTCTGAGTTCGGCAAAAAGCTCCGGCATCAATTGGATTTCGTCAAGAATGACCGTTTTGTCAGCATGAGCTTTCAGGAAAAGTTCGGCATCGACCAATTTTGCACGATCAGAGGCTTTTTCCAGATCGAGGTACAGACTTTCTTTTTCCAAAATCAGGTTTTTGACTAGCGTAGTCTTCCCTACCTGTCTGGGACCCAAAAGACCTACAGCAGGGAAAATCGAGAGATATTCCTGAAAAAGAGGAAGTATTTGCCTGTCTTTTACCATCAAAATCGAAAGTGTAATTTACGTATTTCATGGTAAAAGTAATAAAACCAATGGAAAACCCAAATCATTTTACCATGAAAATCGAAAGTGTAATTTACGATTTTCATGGTAAAATCTATTTTAAAAATTGGGAGTTATGCCGACAATTGCCGGATAAGCAATGAAGATTTCCTTCTCCAGAAATTTCTTTTTCTCAAATCCCTACAAATCAAACAGCGTTCCCGTGGCTCCGCTAGGCTTTATTTTGAGATGGGTATAGGCCAGTTCGGTAGCCATTCTGCCTCTTGAGGTTCTTTTCAGATAGCCTTCCTGGATCAGAAAGGGCTCATAGACCTCCTCGATCGTTTCGGCTTCTTCCCCGCAAGCAGTGGCAATCGTACTGAGTCCAACCGGTCCGCCTTTGAATTTTTCGATGATGGTCATCAGGATTCGGTTATCCATTTCGTCCAGTCCGTTTTCATCCACATCAAGTGCATTAAGGGCGATCTTGGCGATTTCGAGCGTGATGGTTCCATTACCTTTTACTTCAGCAAAATCCCGGGTCCGGCGTAGGAGCATATTTGAGATTCGGGGAGTACCCCGACTTCTTCTGGCAAGCTCATAAGCGGCTACTTCATCAATTGGCGTTTGAAGGATTCCTGCCGAGCGAATCACGATGTCTGTCAGAAGCTTTGCATCGTAGTATTCCAATCTGGAATTGATCCCAAATCGGGCGCGAAGTGGGGAAGTCAATAAACCGGAGCGTGTCGTCGCACCGATTAGAGTAAACGGGCTCAAAGAAATCTGGACCGAACGCGCATTTGGACCCGAATCCAGCATGATGTCAATCCGAAAATCTTCCATTGCTGAATAGAGGTATTCTTCAACGATCGGATTCAGTCGATGAATTTCATCAATAAAAAGTACATCCCCTTCCTCCAGATTGGTGAGCAAACCTGCCAAATCTGAGGGTTTGTCCAGCACAGGTCCTGAGGTGATTTTGATGCCTGCCCGGAGTTCATTCGCGATGATGTTGCTCAGGGTAGTTTTTCCCAAACCCGGAGGCCCATGCAAGAGCACATGATCCAAGGGTTCTTTCCGCATTTTTGCAGCATAGACGAAGACCTTGAGATTCTCTATGATCTTGGCCTGACCGGTAAAATCGTCAAAGCTCAAGGGTCGCAATGCCCGCTCAAACTCCCGGTCTTTTGGGCTAAGCTGATCTTCGTCTCCTTTCAGGTAGTCTTCTCGCATGTTTTTTTCGAATACAGACAAATATAAACAAAACCCTATGCGGAGAACTTCCTCATTTTGTTCACCCTGACAAAAATTGACCTAAATTCGCCTTCAAATAAGCAGAAATGAATCCCAACGCCCGGAAAAACATCATTTATTCCTTGGTCCTCTTTGCTATGCTATTATTAGTCTATGCCTGGCGGACACGGGAAGGCAAACCCGTAATTGATACTTCCGCCAAATCAGTGACAGGGAAAGTTTCCTTTTCGGGAAAAACCATGGGCACAGCTTTCCAAGTGAGCTATTTAGATCCTTCTAATCGGGATTTTCAACCCTCCATTGATTCACTTTTAAATGTGTTTAACCTTAGTGTGTCAGGTTACGAACCTACCTCTGAAGTCAATCGCCTGAATCTAAAAGACACCTTAATTTCTCCATCAAAAACCTTAGTCTCAGTATTGAAGGAGTCAAACAAAATGTATGATTTGACAGCTGCCGCACTGGACCCCACTCGATCTCCCCTAGAAAAAATCTGGTCTTTTTCCCCCTCAGGAGTAAAGCTGCAGGATAGCACCGATGTTCGGATTTTTTTGTCTTTGGTTGGGCTAAAGAAGGTCATCATCACAGATTCACTAATTCGAAAATCTCCCCCCGGCATACTTCTGGACTTTTCCGGATCGGCAAAAGGCTTTGCGCTTGATTTGATCGGTGAGTTTTTGGAAGCCAAAGGCATTAAAAACTTTCTCATCCAAATCGGTGGAGAAAACCTGGCCAGGGGCGTAAATGAAAAAGGTGAGCTTTGGAAAATCGGGCTTTTCCATTTGGTGGACAGCACCCAAACGAAATCCGAGGGCATCGTGGCACTCCAAGATCAGGCGATTTCTACTGCCGGAAGTCTCGAGCAATTCTACACGAGAGATTCCATTAGGTTGTCCTTCACGCTGGATCCCCGAACGGGATATCCTGCAACTAATGGATTGCTAAGCGCCACAGTCATTGGTAGGGATGCAAAAACTGCGGATGCGCTTGCCGATGCATTGATGGTGATGGGCTGGAGAGAGGCAATTCGCATGGATTCTATCCGTGACGATTTGCAGATGCTTTTGATTTACAACGAAAAAGGGGGAGGACTAAAACAGTATATCAGTCCAGAATTAGTCCGATTTTTATCCTTTCCTGTAAATTAAAAAAGCCAAATGCAACACTATTGAATTTTCTTACCTTTGCATTGGTTATTACCTGCAACGCTTTTTCCCAAAATAGGGAAAAGCTGAAACTCAACTCATGGGAATAAATTTTCTGCTTCTTTTTTCCACCGCCATGATCGCAGGGTTATTGGTGTTTATTTTTCCGGCTTTTCGGGATAAATATTTCAAACTGTTATTGGTTTTTGCAGGATCTTACCTTTTCTCGATCACTATCCTTCATATTATTCCGGAGCTTTTTGACAGTGGATTCAGCAGTACCCGGATGGGGCTTTACATTTTGATTGGCTTCCTTTTTCAACAGATCCTTGAGTTTTGGTCCAGTGGGATAGAGCACGGCCATATTCACAAGCATCAAAGTGAAACTTCAAAGGGCGTTTGGACTCTAATGTTGGGACTGTTTATCCATGCATTTCTGGAAGGAACTTTACTTTCGCATGGGACAGCCATGGCTGAGGAATCTTTGGCGGTAAGTCACTCCCACAGTGACAATACCGTTTTGCTTGGGATCATCATGCACAAAGGCCCTGCTGCTTTTGCCTTGGCGGCAGTTCTTTCGGCTTCTTTGAGTAAAAAATTGACAATAATTTTACTCACCATCTTTGCTTTGGCTTCTCCTATGGGGATGTTTTCCAGTGCTTTTTTCATCAATCAGGGTATGCTTTCCAAGGAAGGAATAGGACTGTTGTATGGATTGGTCACCGGAGGATTTTTGCATATTTCAACAACCATCTTTTTCGAAAGCAGCCCCCATCACAAGTTTCAGATGAATAAGTTGCTGGTGACATTTTTGGCAGCCGGATTGGCGATTGCATCGGAGTATTTGATGTGATTTTAATTTTCCTGCTGAAACAGGAAATTTTTCTGTTCGATTAATGGCGTTCTAATAACCCGAATTGAGGTAAGACGTTTCCAAAAAACTTTGGATTTTCACAGAAAAGCATTTGGATTCTGTCGGCAGATTCAGGTATTTCATTTTTGAATGAGAAAGCGGAAAATTCTATTCCCAAATAGCCATTTCGACCTTCTTTTCTTTGTTTTTTACTTTAAACCCTAGAAAAATATGCCTAATTCCCCAGGCCGGATGTCTGATTATTGGAAGAAAAACCTCCGGACACTTTGGATCTTACTCTCTGTTTGGTTTTTAGTCTCATTTGGATTCGGAATAATATTGGTTGAACCACTTAACCAATTCAAAATTGGAGGCTATCCACTTGGGTTTTGGTTTGCGCAGCAGGGCTCCATCTACACCTTCATTATCCTGATTTTTGTATATGTGGCACGAATGAATAAGCTGGATAAGGAATTTGACGTCAACGAAGATTAATTTTTACCATGGACATACTTACCTGGACCTATATACTCGTCGGCCTTTCTTTTGCTGTTTACATCGGTATTGCGATCTGGTCGCGTGCCGGCTCGACCAATGAGTTTTACATCGCTGGAGGGGGCGTTTCCCCATTGGCCAACGGCATGGCGACAGCGGCGGACTGGATGTCTGCAGCATCCTTCATTTCCATGGCAGGATTGATCTCCTTTTCCGGATATGATGGTTCGGTCTATCTGATGGGCTGGACTGGCGGCTATGTCTTGCTTGCGCTGTTGCTTGCACCTTATTTGAGGAAATTTGGAAAATTCACCGTACCTGACTTTGTCGGCGACCGCTATTACTCCAACAAAGCCCGGGTGGTGGCAGTGATTTGCGCGTTGTTTATCTCCTTTACCTATGTCGCCGGACAAATGCGCGGCGTGGGGATTGTCTTTTCCCGTTACCTGGAAATTCCCATCGAATGGGGCGTGGTGATCGGGATGTGCATTGTGTTTTTCTATGCGGTATTGGGGGGAATGAAAGGAATCACTTATACCCAAGTAGCCCAGTTTTGCGTGCTGATTTTTGCTTATATGGTTCCTGCGATTTTCATTTCCATGCAGCTGACGGGAAACCCTATCCCTCAGCTAGGTTTGGGTGGAAGCGTGGCGGACGGGACTCCACTTCTGGCAAAACTGGATGGAGTGCTTGCTGATTTGGGCTTTGCCGAATACACTGCCGGAAGAAAAGGGATGGCAGATATGCTGATGATCACTCTGGCATTGATGGTCGGGACAGCCGGATTACCGCACGTAATTGTCCGCTTTTTCACAGTACCGAGAGTTAAAGATGCACGGCTTTCAGCAGGGTATGCCTTGGCTTTTATTGCGATCCTATACACTACTGCTCCGGCGGTAGCAGCATTTGGAATCTACAACGCGATCAATTCCACTTCAGAAAAGAATATTTCCGAATTGCCCGTGTGGGTTCAAAACTGGCAAAAAACCAATCTCATTTCTGTCGATGACAAAAACGGAGACGGCAAAGTCCAATACCTAGCCGACCCATCGGCCAATGAACTGAGCATTGATAAGGACATTATGGTCTTGGCAAGTCCGGAGATCGCAAACCTGCCCAATTGGGTAGTGGGATTGGTCGCAGCAGGAGCGATGGCGGCAGCACTTTCGACAGCAGCAGGCTTACTCTTGGTCATCTCCACTTCCGTATCCCGTGATTTGGTCAAGACTTTCAATCCCGGAATTTCGGAGAAAAAAGAACTTCGAATTGCCCGTATTGCCGCAGCCGGAGCGGTGTTATTTGCGGGATATTTCGGAGTAAATCCTCCCGGATTTGTGGCCGAAGTAGTAGCCTTTGCCTTTGGATTAGCGGCGGCATCCTTCTTTCCGGTGATTATTTTGGGAATATTTTCTACCCGAATAAACAAGGAAGGGGCCATCGTGGGAATGGTTTCAGGTTTGATTTTCACTATTGGTTATATTACTTACTTCAAATTCATCAGCCCAGAACTCAATACCCTGGAGCATTGGTGGTTTGGAATATCTCCGGAAGGCATCGGTTCCCTCGGCATGTTGCTCAATTTTCTGATGTGTTATTTCGTTTCGAAATTCACTCCTGCCCCACCTCAGCATGTTCAGGATTTGATTCAGGAAATCAGGATTCCGAAAGGGGCGGGATCAGCACATAATCATTAGAATTTCAGCACCCAAAAACCTAAAATATAATGAGTGATCGATTACATACCCTCAGTGGATACCTCTACGAATACCAAAAAAGCATAGCTCAGCCCGAAGAATTCTGGGCTAGAATTGCCGATTCCTTTCATTGGAGAAAACGTTGGGACAATGTCCTGAAATGGAATTTTGATGGACCGGATGTGAAGTGGTTTGTCAATGCCAAGCTGAATATCACGGAGAATATTTTTGAGCGGCATCTCTACACGATCGGAGATCGTCCTGCCATAATTTGGGAACCTAGTGAACCTAACGAACCCACCAGAACGATCACCTATCGTGAGCTCTTTGTGGAAGTTTGCCGATTTTCGAATGTTTTGCAAGATAAAGGAATCAAAAAAGGCGATCGGGTAATTATATACATGCCGATGGTGCCTGAGGCTGCGATTGCCATGCTTGCCTGTGCCAGAATCGGAGCCATTCATTCCGTGGTTTTTGCCGGATTTTCGAGTAATGCACTCGCCGATCGGGTGATTGACTGTGAGGCCAAGGCAATTTTAACTTCGGATGGCAATTATCGGGGCAATAAGAAAATCGGCGTGAAATCCGTGGTAGATGAAGCCCTGGAAAAATCATCCGTGGAGACCGTGATCGTCTACCAACGAACCGGTCAGGAAGTCACCATGAAAGACGGCCGTGATTTTTGGTGGCATGAGGTCATGGCAGGGCAATCGGAAAAGCATGTGGCCGAAGAAATGGACAGTGAGGACATGCTTTTTATTCTATACACCTCAGGCTCTACAGGCAAACCCAAAGGAGTGGTGCATACCACCGGAGGCTACATGGTTTATACCCAATATTCATTTTCGAATGTATTTCAGTATTCGCCCGGAGATGTGTACTGGTGTACAGCAGACATCGGTTGGATTACAGGACATTCTTACATAGTCTACGGGCCACTCTTGGCTGGAGCCACTACCCTGATGTTTGAGGGTGTTCCGACCTACCCGAACCCCAGCAGATTTTGGGAGGTAATTGAAAAACACAAGGTGAATGTGTTTTATACCGCTCCTACCGCCATCCGTGCACTTCAGGCTTTCGGCACTGATCCTATCCAAGGGTATGACCTGAGTTCGCTCAAAGTTCTCGGATCAGTAGGTGAACCCATCAACGAGGAAGCTTGGCACTGGTACCACACACATATTGGGAAAGGAAGATGCCCGATCGTTGATACCTGGTGGCAGACTGAAACCGGAGGAATTTTGATTTCTCCTCTAGCTGGCATCACTCCTACCAAGCCGGCATACGCCACTTTGCCACTGCCCGGAATCCAGCTTTGCATCGTAGACCCGGAAGGAAATGAACTGAAAGGAAATTCTGTAGAAGGAAATCTCTGCATCAAATTTCCCTGGCCCTCCATGATCCGGACGACCTATGGGGATCACGATCGGTGCAAGCAAACGTACTTTTCTACCTATAAGGGAATGTACTTCACCGGAGATGGAGTGAAGCGGGATCATGACGGCTACTACCGAATCCTAGGTCGAGTAGATGATGTAATCAACGTCTCAGGACACCGAATGGGAACTGCCGAAGTGGAAAATGCCATCAATGAGCATCCAAAAGTCATCGAATCAGCCGTAGTAGCTTATCCACATGAAGTCAAAGGTCAGGGTATTTATGCCTATGTCATCTGTGATATGACCAACCGAACGGAAGAAAATCTGATAAATGAGATTAAAGAAATGGTTTCTAAGATTATTGGACCCATTGCTAAGCCGGATAAAATTCAAATTGTGCCGGGACTTCCAAAAACCCGATCAGGAAAGATCATGCGTCGAATTTTGAGAAAAGTGGCCGAAGGAAGTCTGGACAGCATGGGCGACACCAGTACTTTGCTGGATCCGGATGTGGTGGAGAAGATTATTGAAGGAAGGAAATAATTTATAGATACAAGATTCGAGACACAAGATATTAGACTAGATAAAAAAGGAGTTTTACAATTCTCTTTCTAATCTTTTGGAGCGGAATCTTCCTCCTCTTTGTCGATTTCTATAGAATTCACAATGGAGTCTGGTGAGTCCATTTCCTGTTTGTAAAAATTGTGGACACCTACCATAAAGGCCACTATCAATGCCCACATTAGGCGTCGAAAAGGTCGAAAAACTCTGAAAATTCGGTTCATTTTCAAGGGCTTGAATACAGGCTCCTTCAAGTTCGGGGCCAAAAATTAACTTTGTCATTTTGGCAGGTAATTTCTCAAATTAGGTACTTCATCATGAGTAACGTCATTGTCAACCGAGTCGCGGAGTTTCTAAAGAGATTCCCTCCTTTTTCCTTTTTGGGAGATGGAGATCTGACCCGTGTGGCTCAAAGTGTAGCAGTACACTATCTAGAACAAGGCGAGATTTTATTTCGGCAAGGTGAGGCCGCAAGACCTCATTTTTTCATTCTCAGGGAAGGGATCATCCATTTGGTAGAGACTTCTCAAAAGGGCGAGGAAATCCGGGAAGTATGCGACGAGGGGGATGTATTTGGGGTTTTGGCTTTATTGGGTAAAAGGCCCTATCTCCTGACTTCCAAAGTCATCGAAAACAGTCTGATTTATGCCATTCCAGTTGCTGTTTTTGAAAAAATTCTGGAGGAAAACAGTCGCGTCGCGCTCTTTTTTGCAGCAGGATTTGCGGCAGGGCAAGTTGTAGTCAGGCAGGATCTTTCCCAGGGACAAAAAGCAAGAAGTGAGTTAAAAAAAGCATCGGGAGATCATCCCCTTTTGATTTTTTCGGATCAGTCAGCAGTCAACTTTTCCGAAAAGGTATTGAATTGCCCTCCTGAAACATCAATTCAAAATGCCGCAAAAATGATGGCAGAAGCTCAGGTCAGCAGTATTGTAATTTGCGATTCCCAGGATTTTCCATTGGGTATTTTGACAGACAAAGATTTGCGGAGCCGAGTTTTAGCTTCGGAAATTTCACCTCAAAATCCGGTCTCACAAGTCATGACCAGACCGGTGATTACCCGAAAGAAGCAGGATGGTTTTTCCAACCTTTACCTGACAATGATCCGTCATCGTCTGCACCACTTGGTGCTGACTGAGGATGGCACAGACCAAAGCCCGGTGTGCGGGATCATTTCGGACCATGATGTGTTTCTCTCGATGGGAAACAGCCCTGCTGTACTCATTCACGGACTGATGAACACGCAGGAGGTGGGTGAAATGCGGAAAATTCGTGATCGTGCGGAACAGATGCTTTGCTATTACCTCGAAAATGAAGTTTCCATGGAATTCGTCGCCTCGGTCATGACCGAAATCAACGATGTGATCATCCGGCAGGCCTTGGAAATCTCAAAAACCCAATTGAAAGCCCAGTATCCTGAAATGAACTCCACCCGGTTTTGCTTTTTATCCATGGGAAGTGAGGGCCGGGAAGAACAATTGCTTCGAACCGATCTGGATAACGCCATTCTCTATGAAGATGTGGCCGAAGGACTTCAGTCCAAGGCTACCGAATATTTCCTCAAGTTGGGTGAAGGCGTGGTTGAAGTCCTTTTGGCATGTGGCTTTGATCCCTGTCCGGGTAAAATCATGGCAAGCAATCCGGAGTGGGTTCAGCCCCTTTCGGTTTGGAAGAATTATTTTTCGGATTGGATTCTTCACCCCTCTCCGGAAGCTTTGATGAAGGTTTCGATTTTCTTTGATTTTAGATTTGTGGCAGGCAGTAATGCTTTGGCTGCTGAACTCTCCGATCATATCTATCAGGAAATCGGGAAGAAACAGATTTTCTTAAATTTTTTAGCTCAAAATGCGATGAAAAACCCACCTCCCCTCGGTTTTTTCAGGGATTTCGTTGTGGAAAAATCAGGTGAAAACAGAGATCAGTTTGACATTAAACTTCGGGCAATGTTGCCTTTGACAGATCTGGCTCGTTTGCTTGTACTGAGTCATCAGATTGTGGGAATCAACAATACTTTTCAGAGATTCGAAAAGTTAGCGGAGCTGGAATCTTCCAATTCAGAACTTTATTCCCAAGCCGGAAAAGCATACGAAATTTTGATGCGAATGCGGGCATTGGAAGGTTTGCAAAACAAAAACAATGGACGATACATCAATCCAAAATCCTTGGGAAAACTTCAGCGGCAACTTTTGAAAAATGCCTTCGCTCCGATATCCGAGTTACAGGAAATCGTCAATATCCGGTTTCAACTAGACTATTTCAGGCGATGAGCTGGTGGGAATTTTGGAAGCCAAAACACGAACGATTGGAATTTATCCGTGATTTTTTAACGGCAAATGAGCAGACCATTCCGGGGATTCGATCCATTGACCAGTTGAATTTTACTGTATTGGATACGGAGACTACAGGATTTGACCCTTCCCGTGATTCGATTCTATCCTTTGGGGCAGTGAAAGTTTCCGAATTGAAAATCCAAATCTCCACTGCGGTGGAATGGTATCCACTTTCTGAAAACACTGGTGATAAAACAGCCCAGATTCATGGATTGGTTGACATCCCTGATCAGATTTCCAAGGAAGAATTTGTCCGGAAGCTTTTGGCGTATTTAGGCAATTCAATCCTGGTAGGGCATCATCTTGGATTTGATCTGGAAATGATCAACAGACAGCTGAGCGATTTTGGCCTGGATCAATTACCCAATGCGGGAGTTGACACCCTTAGCTTGGCGATCAGGTTGGAGCATGGTCCACAAGCTGATCAAAACAGAATCAAGATGGGTACTTATAGCTTGGATGCCCTTTGCGAACGATATGGGATTGACACGGATGATCGCCACACTGCGGCAGGTGATGCATTTTTAACTGCCCAACTTTTTCTGAAACTACTAAAAGTGGCAGAGCGAAAAGGAATTATAAACTACAGGGACTTGATAAAAAACTGGTAGTTGAAAGTAGAATTTAGCGATTAAAAAATTGCATAATTCCTTTGATATCAATGGAATATAGGTAAATTCGATTGTAAATTTTTATTCCACCATTTTTCCCCAACGCTATGTCAAAACTAAAAATTGACCCAAATCTGGTGTTGAGAGAGGAACAACTGGTACTGAGCGAACATCAAATTAGATCTATTCAAGATCTCCTCAAGTATCAGCATCCTATCACACAGAAGTACCTGGCCCTTGGAGGCTCAGGAGGATGGCTGGGGCCGAATACCACTCCGATTACAAAATGCCCGGATGGTGTAGGTTCTTTTCAGCATTATGCAAACGGATCGATTTATTATCATCCTTCCACAGGTGCCCATGAAGTACATGGGTTGATCAGAGCTCGCTGGCAATCTCTGGGCTGGGAACGAAGCTTTTTAGGTTATCCGATCACCGATGAGACCGCCACACCTGATGGCATCGGTAGGTACAATCATTTTCAGGGAGGAAGTATCTATTGGAGCCCGTCTACGGGAGCCTGGGAGGTACATGGAGCTATTCGGGCGAAGTATTCGTCTTTGGGATGGGAGCGCAGTTTTCTGGGCTATCCCCTGACCAATGAGATGACTTGTCCGGATGGTATAGGCAGATACAATCATTTCCAGGGAGGAAGCATCTACTGGTCCCCTAGCACAGGCGCTTGGGAGGTGCATGGACTTATCCGGGAGCAATGGAAGGCTTTGGGCTGGGAACGAAGTGTGTTAGGCTATCCGACTTCCGATGAATTGGCAGTCTTCGGTGGCACCGGCCGGATTTCCCATTTCCAGCGGGGAAGTATCTATTGGTCCAGCACTGCCGGGACACGGGTTTTGCGCGAGCGGGTGAGAATCCATGTGAAAATTCTCGAAAACCCTACCAGCTTTACCTTAAACCAACAATTTGCTGCCATGCAGGAGGTTTTTGCGGTGGCCGGTATTCGGGTGGATTGGGTGACTACCGAGAATCTGAGTTTGCCAACACTTACCGACGTAGATGTGGGAGGCTGCTTCATGGGGCAGACTACTGCTGAGCAAAATTCGCTATTTGGAAACCGAAACTTTATGGGCGGAAATGACCTGGTAGTCTATTATGTGCGAAGTACTGTACCCGGCTATAACGGCTGTGCAGCCCATCCTGCGGGAAGACCCGGATGTGTGGTGGTCCGATCAGCAAGTCGTTGGACTTTGGCACATGAGTTTGGCCATGTATTAGGTTTAAGCCACGTGAGTAACAATGACCGGCTGATGACCGGCTTGGGGACGTTCAACATCACCAATCCTCCCCCTGATCTGATCTCCAGCGAGTCCACCACGATGCGTAACTCTACACTCAGTACTCAACTTTAACTCTTAAATATCATGGCACAACGACGAACAACAGGGAGTAACCACGGAGCTTCTTCGACAAACGAACTCCTGGCCTTTCTCCGGCAGGATGAATTGGACTATCCTGCAGCCGCTTTGAAATTTGGAGAGGATGCACTTCCTTTTTTGAAGGAATTGGTGGCGAGCAGCGATGAAAACCTGGCAATAAAGGCAGCTTACTTGGTTGGGTTTATTCAGGGCGATGAAGCGGATAAGATTCTGGAAAATGCAGCAACGGTCGGTTCTGCTCCCATTCGGGTAGCCGCAGCCTATGGCGCACAAAAACGCAATTCAGCCGGTGCACAGGCTATTTTGAATCATTCTCTTGAGGACAAAGATCCTTCAGTGGTCAAGTTTGGCTTACTCTCTGCAAAAGCGAGTAAACTGGAATCAAACCTAAAATCCAAGATTGATAAAATCTCCAAAAATTTTCTGGATGAAACCATCAAATCTGTGGCGGGAGAGATGATGAAAAAAATGAAGTAATCAAACTCATGAACTTTTGAAAAGCTGTCCGATCAAAGGGGCAGCTTTTTTTATTTCCATTCGATGTCCGACTTTCCCGTTGCTTTTAACTGGATCTCCAGCCCGGAGGGAGTCGTATAGAATCCACCGGGGAAAATTTTCAATTCGATGATTCTGAGATCGGCAATAGGCGTCTCAAAAGCAAGTCGCTCCTGAATCCCTCCTAAACTTTCAGCCAATACTTCGGCCATTGGAAAACGAAGCTTTTGATTGAGCTGACGGATGATTTTACCCTTTTTCAAAGCTGCTGCGGTCTTTGCTTTGGGATTGTCACTTGCCAGGTGAAAATTAACCTGATCAAAAATCAAAACCTGCTCCTTACTGTCAAAGGCCGGCAAACCTACCAAGAACAATATTCCCTTGATTTGCTTCCCATTGCTTTGCTCTGCGTGAAAATCCATTTTGATTCCAAGCTTTTCTCCATAGGCTTGGGACTTGAAATTGTCAGGCCGAAATACCGTCGTCTTATTGACCCGAATGGTCTGGTTTCCAAAATTTTCCCGCAGGAGCTCATCAATTTCAGCGTAGGTCAAACGAAGAGGAATCAGGATTTCGAGTGTATTTTTCGCACTCTTATTCTCGGTCAGTTTAGGCAATGGTGAGGGCCTGCTGGGTGCGGCATCAGCCGGATGCAGATTCACTTTTCCTTTCATTCCCAAGTTGAGGTGATATCCTTCATTTGGCGAAAAATTTTCGGACAGTTTCACCGAATCAGGCTGAATGGAAAAGGCCATTTTTTTACCCTGGAAGTCCATAAAGATAGGTTGCCCCACTTCATTCCAAATCTGATCAACCAAGGGTTTTAATCGGACAAGATCCGGTTTGGAAGTCAGATGAGTTGCCGCATAATCCCGAATTTCATTTCGGATCATTTGGCTCAAATCAAGTTCCATCCCCAAGACATTAAAACTCATTTTTCCCCCTAAGTCCAGCAGTTCAAACTCAGAAATCCCCATTGACCAGTTTTCATTGACTATGGGATTGATCAGGAAAACAGGAGCAAAGGATTGGTCCAAAGGGACCTTTGATTGAAATAGATTCCGCAATCCCCCCGGCTTCAGTCCAACTTCGCCTCTGATACGAATAGGAAGCTGGATTTGGATTTTATCTTTGTCTATCGGTTGAATTTTTGTCATTCCATTTCTGGAAAAATTCAAATCTCCGACTATTCCATTGCCGAGATCCATTGCCTTTTCCTGAAAAAGAACTGGAGGAATGCGCTGGTTGAGCAGGTTTTCCAAGGTGCCTAGGGGTATACGAACCGGAACATTCACCTCTGAATATGCAGCCGGAACAAGTATTGTAGCCGGGATCAAGTTTGGATCCAAGCTTTTACAAGCACCCGAAAGCAACACGCCTCCCAAGATTAGCTTCGTGAAAAAAAATGATTTGGCACTATTCTGCATTTTCATTGTTATTAAATCGGTTTCAAAGAGGAACTATTTCGCTCTTGCAACAATTGCCCCAAAAGTAATTAATCACGACTATGAACTGGAATAAATTGACCACTGCGGCTCAAATCCAAGAGATCAAGGCCTTGAGTGTAACAAAACCTGTTTTGATTTTCAAGCACAGCACCCGATGCTCCGTGAGCAGTATTTCGCTCGATCGCCTGATGCGCAATTGGAAAACTGCCGATGAAGCTAAAGTTGTGCCATACTTTTTGGATTTGATTGCCAATCGTTCGTTGTCAAATCAAATTGAAGAGGAGTTTAATATTCCTCATGAGTCCCCGCAGGTGATAATTATCAGAAATGGCCAATCGGTATACGATACTAGTCATTATGGGATTTCATATCCTGAAATCATGGCCCAGGTTTAGAGTTTTTAAATTTTAAAAGGGAAATAAACCACTTATCCCCCTATGGGGCCACTCCCGTTTTAGGGTGATTCATGGTTAAACCTTTCCCTTTTTCACTCAGTCAAAGGAATTGAATTTTGAACTGATTATGAAGAAACTATACGCATTAATTCCACTGATTTTTAGCCTTTTTTTGGCTTATTCAGCTTACGGGCAAGACCGACCGGAGCGAAAATTCACCGGAAAAGTAATCGACGGTGTAGCCAATGTTCCGATGATCGGAGCCAACGTACTGGTGAAGACCGTTACTGATTCACTTTTGACAGGAACTGTCACGGGGGCCAACGGCGCATTCGAAATTGCCCGACCGGATATTCCATCTGTGAAGGTGGAAATAACCTTTATAGGCTATAAAACCATTACAATTATTCACCAGATCAGGCAGGCGGTCGCTTTGGGGGATTTGATTTTACTGGAAGATACCAAAGTACTTGGGGAAGTGCTCATCGAAGGTCAGATTCCGGTCGGAGAGCAGCGCGGCGACACCACATCTTTCAATGCGAATGCTTTCAAAACCCAAACCAATGCGCAGGCGGAAGATCTGATCCGGAAAATGCCCGGAATTACGATTCAAAACGGACAAGTGCAGGCTCAGGGAGAGCAAGTACAGCGCTTCCTCGTGGACGGAAGGGAGTTTTTTGGCAATGACCCAAGCATCGCTTTGAGAAACCTCCCCGCCGATGCGATTGACAGAGTAGAAATCTTGGATCAGCGCTCAGATCAAAGCCGTTTGACTGGTTTTGATGATGGCAACTACACCAAAACGATCAACATTATCCTTCGATCAGATAGGAAAAACGGTTCTTTTGGCCGATGGTATAGCGGATATGGAACAGATGATCGATATGCAGCGGGGGGTAGTTTAAACTTCTTCAAGGGGGATAAGCGAATTTCGGTATTGGGACTGTTCAATAATATCAACCAGCAAAATTTCTCCAGTCAAGACCTGGCCGGAATAACGGCAAATACCGGTGGCGGCGGAGGTCAAAGGGGTCCCGGTGGTGGAGGTCCCGGTGGTGGAGGCCCCGGTGGCGGTGGTCGCTTTGGTGGGGGAGGAAATAATAATTTCTTCGTAGGTAATTCTGGTGGGATCGTTTCTACCAATGCAATAGGCTTGAACTATTCGGACAAGTGGGGTCAAAAAGTCAATTTCTCGGGTAGTTATTTCTTCAACAACACGACCAACTCACTTCGTCAGATTACCAATCGCGAAACTGTTGTCAATGAAAATCTTCGGCAGATTTACCAGGAGAATCTGATTAATACCGTGGACAATAACAATCACCGGGCAAATGCCAGAATTGAGGCAGATCTGAATGAGAAAAACTCCATAATCATCACCCCAAATATCTCTTTCCAAACCAACAGAACCTTTGGTGATCGAGACGCTTTGACTACCACAAATGCCGGTGACTCACTTTCCGCATTGAGATCTATCGCCGATGCAGAGACTAAGGCGTTCAACATTTCCAACAACATCACTTACCGCTACAAATTCGATAAAGGAGGAAGGACGCTATCGACGGATATTTTCACAGCATGGAACAAGCGGGATCAGTTTTCAACTCTTTTGGCGGCTAGTCAGGATTACCGTCGCAATTTGGTCGACACTGCTGATCAAGAGACCAACTCGCTCAACAATGGCTTTAACTACCGAATGAACGCCACTTGGACTGAGCCGCTAGGCGAAAAATCCATCGGAACTTTTGGCTACCAAATTGCCAACAACAAAACACGGGCTGATCAGAAAACACGAGTTCTCAATCAGGAAAATCTTTACGCTCTGGACACGGCACTTTCCAATGAGTTTGACAACAAATTCATCACGCAGCGACTTCGGTCAGGCTATGCTTACAATAATCAGGGCTGGAACGTCAACCTTAACCTTGATTACCAAAATGCCAGATTGGATAATGAGGCATTTTTTCCGAATCCGGGGGTTTTTCAAAGATCCTTCAATAATATTTTGCCCAGTGCAAATGTCAACTTCCGAAATCGGGAAACAGGCTTTAGCTGGAGAATGCGCTACCGCACAGATACCAACGAACCGAGTGTGGCAGAGCTTCAGAACGTGGTCAACAACCAAAATCCGCTTAACCTCCGGGTAGGAAATCCTTCCCTGGGCCAAAGCTTCAACCACAACATATTCATCAATATCAGCAAGGTGAATCCGGAGAAATCCCGCACACTGTTCACCTTTGCAAATTATTCTTCCACCAAAAACTTCATCGGAAACAGTACCTTCCTTGCAGTCCGGGACACCCTGATCAATGGTGAAATCCTCCTTCGTCCGGGTGGACAAATCTCCAGCCCCGTCAATTTGGAAGGTAATTTCCGGGCTTCAGTCTTCATGACCTATGGTGCTCCGATCAAAATGATCAAATCTCAATTCAACACCAATTCCCGAATAGGCTTCAACCGGATTCCCGGTATTATCAATGGTGAAAGTAACTTGAACGACAACCTTACGCTTAGCCAGGGAATCACGCTAAGCTCGAATATCAGCCAAAACGTGGACTTCTCGATCAGCACCACAGGTTCATACAACATCGTAAACTCTTCGCTTCAGCAAAATCTGAACAATAATTTCTACCAGCAGGAATCCAACATCAGACTGTACTTCTCCTCCCAAAATGGTAAGTACTTTATGGGAAACAATGTTGCTCATTCGCTTTATACAGGCCTTTCCGAAGGATTCAATCAGAACTTCTTCCTGTGGAATATTGAGGGCGGAATTCGCTTTGCAAAAAACAATAAGGCAGAGCTAAAAGCAGTGATCTTTGACTTACTCAATCAGAATAACAGCATCACACGGACCATCTCAGATGTTGCAGTGACCGATGTATTCACCAATGTCCTTACGCGCTATGGCATGGTGACTTTCACATATATCCTCGGCAACTTCAAGCAGCCGGAGGCTGCGCCTCAGCAGCCTTGGCAAATGGGAAGACCGGGTGGTGGGGGACGAACTTGGTAAGGAGTGAAGTGAGAATTTAGAAGTCAGAAATAATACTTAAAGCCTGCTGAGATATTTCAGCAGGCTTTATGCGTTTTCAAAAAGACAACATTCCATTCGGAATTAGTATTAAAACCTTCTTTATACTACTATTTCGCCTTTTGCAAAAAAAAACCAGTCCTGTATTTTTAAGAGTGGTTAAGAAAATAGATTTTAAACTTGACGTAATTATTAACCGCTAAAAATTCATATTTATGAGAAAGATTAAAAAATTATTAATCTGAGGGCTATTTTGTTTTGGGGTAGCCTTCATGTTCAACAGCACTGACTCCAATGCTCAGGGGGCAGGTCCTTTACTAGGGTGATCACATTTGTTGTCAAGCCAATTCTTCAGGTTGTACGGATCGTCAAGGTATTTTCTGACCCACAGATGAAAACAAATTGATTGAATTAGACAGCGAAGGAAAAAGAAAAGCAGGTTATGGAAAATGGGAGAAAATTCCCTCGAGATCGGATTTGGACAATTATTTACTAGGTACACTGAATAAAGGGTGGTTCAGAGCAAGTCCAGACAAGAAACTCTTTGTAAAGGCAAGTATCTTCAGAGATAGGCTCGAAATTTTTGACTATCAAACCAAAGAATTTGTGGTTGTTGACGGTCCACGATTAGAGCTTCCAAAATTTGAGATTTCAGGATCAGGAGCAAATTCAGCGTTAATTTTTAATCCTGAAGAAGCTTATGGTCACCGAGACATTGCATTTGGAAAATCATACATTTATGATCTTTACGGGGGGTATAATGAAATGCATATTCAGCAAACAAATGTCATCGCAAAGACTGTTTATGTCCTCACAACTAAAGGTGATATGGTCGCCAAGTTAGATCTAGATCGATCCGTAAGAAGTATTACAGTAGACGAATCCTTAGGCAAAATCCACGGAATCACAACAGACGAAGACCCTGGCATCGCAGTGTTCGATATTCCAAAAGAACTGCTTAAAAATTAGGAAAAAAATAAAAACCTCCTTGAATCAATTCAAGCAGGTTTTTTAAATGTTTTGAAAGAATTCTTTCAATTACATCTTAGGAAGTACCACGCTATCCACGGAGTGAATCACACCGTTTGACTGCCAAACGTCGGCAATTGTAACTTTAGACTGTCCACCGTTTGCATCCGTGATGTAAAGGTCTTTGCCTTTCATCCAGGCCGTCAACGTTCCACCTTGTACAGTGGTCAATGTTGCTTTGCCATTTCCAGCTTTGATCGCAGCTGCGATTTCTTTGGAACCCATTTTACCGGCTACCACGTGGTAAGTCAATACTGCCTGTAATTGTGCTTTGTTCTCTTCTTTCAAAAGTGTCTCAACTGTTCCTGCTGGAAGTTTTGCGAAGGCAGAGTTCTCAGGGGCAAAAACTGTAAAAGGACCTGCAGTCTGTAATGTCTCTACCAAACCTGCAGCTTTCACTGCTGCTACCAAAGTAGTGTGGTCTGCGGAGTTTACTGCATTTTCCACGATGTTTTTAGAAGGGTACATCGGCGCGCCGCCCACTTCTACTGTTTTTTCCATTTGGCCAAACGCAGCATTTGCTGTCAGGAATACGAAGGCTGCGAAAGCCATTTTGAATAATTTGTTCATAAGTTTTATTGTTTTGGTTTTTCTGATATGGATGCACTTACGTGTGAGATTTCGCAGGTGGATTGAGTGAGATTCAGATTTTTTTGAAAAAATGATAAGGCAGCAAAGAGTTACATGTTGACTTTTGCTCCCAAAAGCTCAAAATTGATAGCTTTGTGGCTGGATTAATTTGCAGCCATGTACCAAGAGAAAATCGAAGCGATCAAAGCCGCAATAGCCGCCGCCGACGCGACTACCCCTGACCAACTTGAAGCGTATCGAATGGAGTTTATCTCCAAAAAAAGTGTCGTTGGGGAGCTTTTTGCAGCGATGGGACAGATCCCGAATGAGGAAAAGCGAACCTACGGTCAGGTAGTCAATTCAGTGAAGCAATTGGCTGAGGAGAAGTTTCAGGAGCTGATTGAGAAAGTTTCTTCAAGCAACAAAAAGTCAAAATCTGCCGATATCGACTTGACTTTGCCTCCTTCCAATTATCCTTTGGGTGGAATCCATCCACTTACCGCTACCCGTCAGCGCATCATCGAGATCTTTGAGCGCATCGGGTTCAACCTTTCCGAAGGGCCTGAGATCGAGGACGACTGGCACAACTTTACGGCATTGAATTTCCCTGAAAATCACCCGGCACGTGAGATGCAGGACACTTTTTTCATTGAAAAAAATCCCGATATCGCACTTCGTACGCACACTTCATCTGTGCAGGTGCGGGTGATGGAAAACCAAAAGCCTCCGATTCGGACGCTATCTCCGGGTCGTGTGTACCGAAACGAGGCGATTTCTGCCCGTGCTCATTGCATTTTCCACCAGGTGGAAGGACTCTATGTGGATGAAAATGTAGGATTTGCGGACTTGAAGAATACGCTTTACCACTTTGCCAAGGAGATGTTTGGAAAGGAAACTAAAGTGCGATTCAGACCATCGTTTTTCCCATTCACCGAACCCAGTGCTGAGATCGATATTTCCTGCCTGATCTGCGGAGGAAAAGGCTGCAATGTCTGCAAAGGAAGCGGTTGGGTAGAGATCGGAGGCAGTGGAATGGTCGATCCAAACGTCTTGGAAAACTGTGGTATTGACTCCAAAAAGTATACCGGATTTGCATTCGGAATGGGTATTGAGCGGATTGCAATGCTAAAGTATCAGATCAAAGACCTACGCTTGTTTACAGAAAATGATGTGCGCTTCCTGAGTCAATTCAGGCCGTTGTTATAGAGAAATTGAAAAAGGCTGATCGAGAGATTGGCTTTTTTGTTTTCCCACAGATCACCACGGATAAGGGCACAGATTTTCACTGATAAGGTTCTTTGGGAAAAAATGTGAGTTCTTTTTGTGTGAGAATCCGTGGGAAACATTTAAAAACAAGCCTATTTCATCGTTTGTTGAGAAAAAGGCGAAATCCATAAAAAATGATTTAAATTAACTGTATGAAAATTACATTAGAAATCGATAGTGAAAAGGCTTCAGCCTTCCTCAACTTCATTAGAAGTCTTGATTTTATCAAAATCAAAGTTCAGGAGGATTTTGAAGAGCCTACCAAAGAAGAAATCCTACAAAGCATCGAAGCAGGATTGAAAGAAGTGAAAGATCACTTGGAGGGAAAAATTAAACTAAAAGAGGCAAGAACATTTTTGGATGAGCTTTAAAATACTTTTATCAGATACTTTTCAGAGAAACTTCAAGCAATTAGCAAAGAAGCACTCTTCTCTTAAATCTGACTTATTTAACCTTATTGAATCCTTGGAAAGTAACCCCTCCCAATGAACACCGCTAGGAAATAATCTTTTTAAAATTAGGGTTGCAATTACTTCTACGGGTAAAGGAAAATCAGGGGGAGCAAGAGTGATCACAATGGTAAAGGTGATCAACCAAGAAGTCTTCCTGATCACAATTTATTCAAAATCAGATCGAGAATCGATTTCCGTAGAGGACCTAGAAAAGTTGATAAAGGACTTGTAGCCTGAAAAATCACTCGAAAGGTTGGTCTTTTTTTATTCTCACAGATAGCACAGATTTTCACAGATGAATATGTAATTGTTAATAATCTGTGTTCATCCGTGGAGATCTGTGAGAAATTATCAAAAACAAGCCCGATTCGTCTCCAATCCCCCCACTTCCATCTTCACCAAAAACACATCCCCACTCTGTGGATATTTTTTCAAATCCGATTCAGTCATATTTTCCTGTGCGGTGGTGATCAGCATCACATCGAGATTTTCACCCCCAAAGCAACAGGAAGTCACATGAGGTACCGGCAATTCGAGGTTGTCCAGAAGCTCCCCGTTTTTGGGATTCCAGCGATAGACACCCGAACCTCCATAATGCGCCACCCAAAGCATTCCCTCTCTGTCGATGCACATCCCGTCCGGAAAGCCCAAGTCCTCCGGGATCTCCACTGCAATCCGTCGAAACTTAATCCTCCCCGACTCGGCATCAAAAGCAAATTCTTGAATCTTCCGCGTAGGTGTATCAATAAAGTAAAAGGTCTGCCCATCGGTAGTCCAGGCCATCCCGTTGGGGATGGTCAGGTTGTTCAGTTGTGCTTCGGGTTTGAGTTTGGAATCAATCCGGTAAAGGGAACCTGCACGATCTGTGAATTTGGTGCTTAGTGTCCCTATCCAAATCCGACCTTTAAAATCAACCTTTCCGTCATTGAAGCGGTGTAAGGGCTGATTAGTCTCCACTTCACACAACTTTTCGATTTCCTCAGTCTCCCAATCGTACCACACCAGTTTCCGATCCAAACCCAAAATCAATTTTCCATTTTGACCTTTCAGAACCACCGCCAAATAATGCGGGAAATGCCTGATTTCCGGTTTTTCGGAAGTTAAATGGTATCGATGAAGATTCCCCTTTTCGATATCCACCCAGAAAAAGCAACCCAAATCAGCTATCCAAAGCGGGCCTTCACCTAGAAAGCATTGGGAGGAGATCGTTTTAAGGACAGGGTTTTCCAAGGTAATATGGTTTAAAGATTGATATCATGGTTGCTTACTTGCTCAGCAAAAGTAATCTCCCACATAATTTCTGAAATAAAATAACAAATTGATTTATTTATTACCTGATCCAATCCCTTTACCAAAAAAAATGAGATGTTGGTAAATTTAGTCTGCATTCTTCCGCTTATTTTGGTTGAAAAATACCAGCCCATGCTCCATTTCTTTCCGGAAATTAACATAAAAAACAAAGGGGGGTGGACTTCAATTGGAATGACGCTCTTTCTTTGTTGTATTTCTTTTTTTGGCTTTTCCCAGGATAAAAAGACGATTTTCATCATTCTGGATGGAATCCCGGCTTCGGAATTAGAGCGTGTCGAGACTCCAAATCTCGATCAAATCGCTGAAATAGGCGGTTATGCAAGAGCCTTTACCGGAGGGAAAAAAGACGGTTACTCTCAGACACCGACCATTTCGGCAGTGGGCTACAACTCTCTCCTGACTGGCACTTGGGCCAATAAGCACAATGTTTGGGGCAATGGAATTGAGGATCCAAATTACCATTATTGGACTATTTTTCGGTTTTTGAAGGAGGTCCGACTGGACGCCAAAACAGCCATTTTTTCAACTTGGCAAGACAACCGGGCCAAATTGCTGGGAGAAAATTTACCGGAGACCGGCTTTCTGAAATTGGATAAATCCTTCGATGGTTTGGAGCTGGATACGCTTACTTATCCACATGATGAGGAACACCTATACATCCGGGATATTGATGAAAGAGTATCCGATGAAGCCTCCGCTTTTTTGAGGTCAGATGGCCCGGATTTAAGCTGGGTGTATTTGCAGTTTACAGATGATATGGGGCATCGATTCGGAAAGAGCCCACAACTCGAAGAAGCTATCCGACTGGCAGATGCACAGATTGGGAAAGTGTGGGAAGCGGTGCAGTATCGTCAGAAGGAATTCGGAGAGGATTGGCTGATCTGGGTGACGACTGATCATGGACGAAAAGAACCCGAGGGCAAAGATCATGGCGGACAATCCAATTCCGAGCGCGAAATCTGGATGGTGACAAACGCCAAAAGTCTCAATGAACGATTTCATTCCGGCAATGCGGCCATTGTGGATATTTTGCCATCCTTTCTGCGGTTTTTCAATTTAGTGGTCCCTGAGGAAAGGGAAAATGAATTGGACGGAGTATCTCTCATTGGTAAAATTTCTATCGAAAATGCAGACCTGATCGGGAAAAAGAAAAGCCAAAGGTTGGTCTGGAAGCCTGTGGATAACTCAGGAAAAGTAAACATCTACTGGAGCCCAACCAATAATTTTGCCCATGGAGGATTGGATGAGTATATACTTTTAGCCGAGGTCCAGGCTGGGGCAGGATACTATGAATTGCCACACTGGATTTCCAAAATGAAGTTTTTTAAGATTTTGATTGAGGGTGAGCTTAATTCTTTGAATGCGTGGAAGCTCAGTAAAAAATAATTCTGGGCTGAACCTTTTTCGTGCAACCTGCACAAGTTTTTTTCCATCCCTTGGGAAATTCAAATCCCAAGTTATATGAAATGCCCATGAGAAAAGGTTCTCCTACAGGGGGATGCCCCGATAGCTATCGGGGATCAGGGCATTCTATCTGACCAATAAAATTAAATTATAAACATATGAAAAATCAATTTAAACTTTTCTTGAGCGTGGCAGGATTGATAGGCACGGTAGCAGCATGTCAATCCCCTGCCGAAAACATCAAACTTACCGAGACGGAATCCGCTGAGGCTACTCTTTCTGAATTTGCTGCCAAGGCGGCGCTTGGACAGCATTTGGTCACTATCGCCGGTTGCCACGACTGTCATACACCCAGAAAGATGGGGCCGATGGGGCCCGAATTGGATATGGATCGAGCCCTCTCCGGTCATCCTTCCCAACAGCCTATTCCTGACTTGGATCGGAAAGATTTGGAGTCGAAAGGCGTGGCAGCTACGCAAGGCCTTACCGCGTGGATTGGCCCTTGGGGTGTTTCTTTTGCCTCCAATATAACTTCAGATGCTACGGGTATTGGCAATTGGACCGAGGAGCAGTTTTTCACCGCACTTCGTGACGGCAAATCAAAAGGAATTAAAAGTAACCGTCAAATGCTCCCTCCTATGCCCTATGAGATGTTTCGTCACATGACGGATGAGGAGATCAAGGCGGTTTTTGCGTACCTCAAAAGCACCCGTCCCATTGACAATGTGGTACCGGAACCCATGCCACCTCTCAGTGCTTCGGCCCAATAGTACTTTCTAAACTAAGCCAACAATGAAAAATACATTTGCAATACTTCTCTTATTCCTGGCAATGAACGGGAATTTATGTGCCCAGCAATTGCAACAACCCATAGTGGAAGTTCCATTTTCCAACAAAGGGTATGTTCTCCTCAAATCCGGACAAGTGGTCGAAGGTACCATCCGCTCTACCAACAGCGGTCGTGGTATCAATCAAGTCAAAATGGAAGATACTCAAGGGATCAAACATACCCTGAGAGCAGAGGAAATCCAGGAATTTGCCGTGGCGATAAACGGGGCCGTGCGACTTCAGTATTTCTCCGAGCGTGGCTCCTCGGTAAAAAAATTACTATCCAAGGATCAGCCCACTGCCAAGCCCAAAGACTTCATCATCTATCGAAATACGAGCATCAATGGGGAAAAGGAGCTTTTGCTTCAACTGCTCAACCCGGATTTTGATACCATTTTTGAGGCGTATTATGATCCATTTGCAAGAAAAACAAGCTCCCTTGAAGGAGAATTGATCACCTGGACAGGAGATAAGCACAGAGCTTATTTTATCTCCAAAAATGGAGCGCCTTTGCTTAAGGTGAAAAAAGGAAACTATAAAAAGGCATTCACTTTCCTCTTCGGAGATTGTCCCCATTTGGCAGGGCTTCCCAAGCCAAAACTAATGGATCTGGAAAACCATATCCTGTACTACCAAAATTATTGTTCATTTAACTGAAGAGGGCAATGAAGAATGTAACAAAATGGGTGATTGTAACCCGAATATACCTGGGCTTTTCCATCCTTTCACTTCTTTCGGTGAGTGTGATGGCCCTGTTTGACCCACAATCAGTCATGGATTTGGTAGGTGTGAGCCTGAACAATACGGACGCCCTGAGCTCGATTCGTGGAGTCTATGGAGGCGTCGGTCTGACGATTTGCCTGAGCATCCTGTATCTGCTGATCAAGCATCCCGAAAAAGGAGCAGGATTCTTGAGTATTTTTTGGGGTGCCTATGCTTTTTCTCGCTTAATCACCTTGATTTCGGATGGCCCACTTGGAGATTTTGGTAATCAATGGCTGATGATCGAGTCGATCATGGCTCTGATTGGATTGGGGCTATGGATTCAGCTCAACTCAAGCAGGAGAAAGCAAAAGTTTGTGCTTCAGCATAAATTTTGATTGCTATGTGAAAATCAATCAGCCGCCTGGAATAAATTTCCGGGCGGCTTTTTGTCATTAGTTTAATCAGAAAAAGGGCATGGTGGCAAGGCCAAAATATTCCCTGATCTCGCGTATAACTAAATGGAAAATTGGCCCTAAATCAAAGAGTATATGAACAGAAAAACGATTCTTTACATCGCTGCCAGTGCGGACGGCTACATTGCCAAACCCGGAGACAATTTAGATTTTCTCAATGCAGTAGCCCAAGAAGGAGAAGATTATGGATATGGAGCGTTTTATGATCAAATCGACACGGTCATTATGGGTAAGCGGACCTATGATTGGGTGATGGAGCAGGTGAGTGAATTTCCACATCAGGGAAAAGAAACCTATGTCTTGACCCGGGAAAAATTAGACCCGATTGGTACGATTCAGTTTTATTCGGGAAACCTTTCGGAATTGGTTTCCAGGCTAAAAACTAGGACCGGGAAGCATATTTTTGTAGATGGAGGAGCTCAGACTGTCCATCGATTTTTAGAAGATGGACTATTAGATGAGGTGATTATTTCATACATCCCGGTGTTGCTCGGAGAAGGCATCCGTTTATTTCAGGGAAGAGTTGCTGAGCAAAAGCTCGAGTTGGTCAGTTCAAAAAACTATACTTCCGGACTGGTACAGTTACACTATCGGGTCGTTTGTTGAAAATCGATTGATCTAAAGTTGAAAAACCAAAAGGATAAAAATTCATTCATTTAGCTGGGAGTTATTTGTTTTCCTGGCTGTAAAAAAGTTTGGCCAAAGCCCCGATCAAAAACCGCCTTTCCTGATCAGATCCAATGGGATATTTGATCGGTTCATTGCAGGGCTTTAGCCAAATAAACGCATAATCTAGGATCAGTATAAGATCACTCCGGCCTCGCTTCCGAGCCCGCCAATATTCCTCCATCTACATTGAGCTCTATTCCGGTCACATACTTGGATTCATCCGAGGCCAAATACAAAGCCGCGAATGCCACATCTTCCGAATCACCAAAGTGACCAAGAGGAATTCCTGCTTCAACATCTTTGATGATTTTTTCCCGGATTTCTCCTTCTCCTAACATGGCATCCCACATCGGAGTCATGATGGCGGCAGGATGAATGGAATTACAGCGGATATTGTAGCGCTTTTCAGCGCAACGAAGTGCTACCGATTTGGTGTGGTTTCTCACACCTGCCTTGCTTGCCGCATAGGCAGCTGCACCGGGAATACCCACAATTCCGCTACGTGAGGAGATATTAATGATGCTTCCTTTTCCCTTTCGTTTCATCAGCGGAATGGCATATTTGCAGCCCAAGACAGTTCCGTTGAGATTGACCCGCATCACTTCATCGAAGGATTCCATATCGGGATTTTCAGCATCAAAGGGACCTGTAGTTTCCAGAAAACCTGTGATTCCGGCGTTATTTACCAGAATATCCAGCCCTCCAAATTCCAGTAGGAGCTTTTCATAAACCAACTGCCATTCTCCTTCATTTTTTACATCCAAGTGCGTGTAGCAGGCCATCTCTCCGAGTTCTTTGGCGAGGACTTTTCCTTGCTCATCCCGAATATCAGAGAGGATTACCCTCGCCCCTTCCCGATGAAAAACCCGGGCAATACTTTCACCTATTCCTCGGGCAGCGCCTGTTATCAGGGCAATTTTATTTTCCAGTCTTCCCATAAAAAGTCAGCTAATTTAATTTCCCAACAAGATACTCAAAGCCCTGGTCAATGCACGGTCTGTGCCTTCTGACACTTCTCCGGGAGTATTCGCTATCAATTCGTCCGGCTCCAGTCCGATTCCCTCATAGCTATTGCCATTTTGGTCTCTGAAATCACCCGTGCTCATGGCGACAATCCAGCCGTTTGGAAGCTCCCACTTTGGATTATCCGAAAATGCCCCATACGTAAAGTTACCGATGATTTCAACGGTTTCGTTTTGCCGCATAGCCAGGGTAAATGTCTCCCCTGCACTGCCTGTCCCCCGATCCGTTAGCAAAACCACCGGCTTGGTATAGGCCCCTGATTTGGGATTTACTTCCCAAAGAATCCAGTTGGAAAAATCAGCGGGTTTTGCACTTTGTTTGAAGCGGGTTTTCATATAGAGCTTTGTTTCTTTGGCAAAAAAGCTAGCAACAACCTGAGCGGATCGATCGTCTCCTCCCTCGATTCCCCGGGCATCCAGGATCAATTCATCCGTATTAGCCAATTCCGCCAAAGCAGTTTTCACATGTTTCTCATAAAAACCGGGAGCTTCTCCCAAATGATCCAGATACAGGTATCCAATATTGGTATTTTTAAATCTTCCAAAGAGTACCAAGGGATTTTCTGTGGGACCAAAAAAAGTTTCCTCTGAAAGATGTTCCCGGATCAGATCCAGATCAAAAGTACCCTCGGGATAACTCGGCCCACTGTCAAAGCGACGAAACCCCGGATTGGGCTTGACAAGCCACACATGTCCGTCATTTAGTCTGGAAAGCATTTCGGAACATACGTCAAAGAGCTCATCATCGCTCATTTGATTGCTTACTTGTCCAGAAAACTCCGCATGGATTTCTTCCCAATCCAACTGCTTGACTTCAAAAAGCCCATAGTGGTCATTAAACGTTGACCATAGGTATTCGAAGGTCGAAATCGGGATTCGGCTGGGTTCTTTTCCCAGCATCAGTTCGTTACATGATACTAGCCCGAGTCCATAGACAAGCAGGCTGGTGAAAAAAGAAGTTTTGATAAATCGGTTCATTGCGTATTAGTTGATGTGGGAAAATTGAAAATGATACACCCATGAAAGTCCAAGTTCATGATTGGTCTTTTTGATGGGCTGGGGTTTGGAATAATGCATCCAGTCATAGGCATAATTTAGCTCAAGACTGCTTCGATGGGCCAAGCGATACCGATAGGCTACCCGGATTTCGGGTTGCTGCAGCTCATGGGCAGTGGTCACCGTGCTTTCCTTCAAAAAGGTCTTGAATTGTGATTTTTCAGGTTGTGAGACCACATTGCTGTAGGGCATTCTGGCGATGATGGAAATAATAGGAAGTTGGACATCTCCTATTATCTGATGTCTAGTGCCAAGTTTCACCAAGTGTGTATAGCGAATGGCCAAGCCCAACTGGTTCATCGCCCAGGTATTCATTGCTAAGCCATCTGCATAATGAACTTGGTCCCTAAGACTGATGCCCAAGTAGGACTCGAGGTTTTCTCTTTGGCTCAGACTACGTTGGTAGCCGGCTCTGATCTCACCAAAATATTGGGAAGGAATGAGAAGAAAGCCTCCTCCGCCCTCTTCAAACTGAAATTCCCGCTCTCCCAAGGCTGGAGCACGCATGGATCCGGTTTTGGCTTCCAGACCAAACTCCCAGCGATTATGTCCTTTCATCCGTTTATAGTCCAGATTCAATCCATTGTAGTCGGTGAAATATATCATCGGTGAGGCCTGCAGGTCGTGCAATTTTTGCGTTCCTCTGAGGTAAGTGACGGTTAATTCTGCCCCCGGATTTTCTTTTTGAGTTTGTGAAAATCCAAGGATGGTTCCTCCAAGCAAGCATCCCGCTGCCAGTAGGCTTTTGAATAATTTGTTCATAGTTGTGGATTTAGTGATTAGGTCTGACGACCAATTCAAGCGCTTTTTCAAAAATCGGATCCTTGCCTGATTCTATGTCCTCTGCCGTAGGACTCACCAAATGCTCCGGGATGATCCCCCGGTCTTTAGGCATGGCTGGATTAAGATTTGCCACATGGAATCCCAGTCTGGGAATGCCCAGATCAATCTTGGAATGAGGCAAGGTAACAATGGTGAAAAATCCGCTGCTGTTTACCTCAGCTCCTCCGGCAGTCTCTTCCCCTACCAAGTGGGCCCGTCTGCCTGCACGCGTGCAGCAAACTCCGTGGTCACGGAGAAACTTTGTCCATCCAGCAAGACGATGAGATTTCCGTCGAATCGATTTTTGTGCGGGGTGTAAGTTTTCAGACCGGGAGCCTTAGTGAAGTGGACTTTTCCGTTTTTTTCTTTTGAAAAAGAATTCAATAGCCGGAAGACTTTTGAGGTTTGGGTTGGATAGGGTGTTTTTTGATTTTTACTGGTCTTGACAAAGTCGTAGTACTCAAACTTGTCCTGCGCGAGATAGCTGTAAAGTTCGATTCCCAGCTTTTCAAACCCTCCTTCATTTCCACGCAAATCGAGAATGAGGTTGCTGATGTTGGCATCCTTAAGTGATTCAAAAGAGTTTTTCAAAAACTGCTTGAAATTCGGCTCATGCTTGTAGGAAAAAAAACGGTTGATTTTCATAATTCCCGTCCACCCGTTGGTCATCCGAAAAGAAAATGGCTGGTCTTCTGAGGGGTAATTTGCCTCAATTTGGCTTTTTTCGACACCTTTTCCAGTCCAGATCAGGCTTTTGCCTTGGTGGACAAGCGCTACTTCATAGAGGTTTGACACCCCATACTCCAAGGCAAATTGGGCTGAAAAGAACCGATTGAGCTAATATCTTTTACCTCCCTCACTATTCCCATCTCCGAAGGTCAGGTTTTTCCAGATCGAGGCTCGGATTGATGCGATTGACCGACCATTGATGCTGACCACCTCGGCAAGTACTGGGATTGATTCGTTTGAAAAATGCCCCAACACGCTCACTTTTTCGGCCTCGAAATAGAGCCTCAACGGAAACAGATCCGATTCAAAAACTCCATAATGCTGATCTTCTCCTTGAATGATCCATTTGAGGTGGCCATCCTTCAAGGCTGCCACTGCAGGCAGCATGGTTTTATAAAACTCCAACTGATTCCTCGGTTGATGAAGTTGGCTTTTTATTTCTGAAAAGATATCTTCAAAAGACGCCGCATCTGTATATCGGTACATTTCCGGATGGAAACGCTCCAAGGCATCACGGAAGACTTCCATGTCCCCCTTCAGGTGTTCGGGCTGCAATGTTTGTGCATGGGAAAAAGGCAAAAGTGTCTCTAATGCCAATATTAGGGTAAATAATTTATTCATTGACTTTTGGATTAAGTGCAAATTACTTTCTTGCTTTCTATCCCCTAGATGAAGAAGCAGGAGATCAGGTTGCCTCATGGTCAGCCACATATTCATGTGATTTAGAGGGAATGGAAGAGTCAAGATGTCAGCGAATCCCCTATTTTTAGGTAGTCAAACATGAAAAAGCTACTTTTCCTCGGACTTCTACTATTCGTTGCAATGTCGCTTGTGGCGGAGACCAAGCGCTTTTTTGTCAATCGATTTGGCTTGGCAGAAGGGCTTTCTGCCAATCAGGTACTGACCATTCACCAGGATCACAACCGTTTTCTTTGGATCGGGACTCCGAATGGCCTGCAGCGATTCGATGGTCGTAAGTTTATGACTTACCAGATCAAAATTGACGGCGTCACTCAGCCCAGCCTTCCTGTCTATGAAATTCAAGAGGATGAATCCGGCAAAATGTGGCTCCGAGTGGGCCAGGAATATGGGATCTATGTTCCCGAAACGGAGCAGTTTACGCCCTTTTCTTTTGAAAAAAATCGGGGCTCGACCCTAGATGAAGTTCTCTGGATGGATAGAAAGGGAAATGTATTTGTGGTGTTAAAAGGGCATAAAATCCTTTGGTTAAATCCCAAAACAGGTCTGATCAGTGATCAAAATTCTTTGATCAAGATTCCCGACGGATGGCGTCCTAACTCTGTTTTTGAGGATGTTGACGGGCGATATTGGGTGAGTTGCATTGAGGGGATTGCGGTCTATGATCCTGAGCTAATGGAGATTTTCACTTCTGCCTATAACCCTTTAAAGTTGGAAATCCTGAACCGTCCTGATTTTGGATATGTGGTCAATACCTATGTGGATGGACAGGGTTTGATCTGGGTCAACTATTGGGCTCCCGATGAGTTTCTCTTGTCTTACAACCCAAAAACCAAAATCTGGAAAAATCACAAATCGGAGATTGACCCGGGAAATGACAACTACCAAGAGGCATATGGGATGATCGTACTTCCGGGGGATCGTGTATGGCGCTATGGAATTCAGACTTTGGCAGATTTTGACCGATCCTCAGGTAAGTTTAATAAATTGGTCCAGTCTGATCTGAACTTTGACAAAATTACTCAGGCGGTGTGGGATGTTTCCGGAGGGATATGGTTGGGGACAGATCAGGGCTTGTATTTTTTGCATTTTGAGACACCTGACATCTATTTCCAGAAGTTGGACACAGGTGATGGCAATAATGAATTACAGGCAATCCGAGAGATTATTTACCAAGGGGATACTACCATTTGGGTGGGAAGCTGGGGGAAAGGTCTTCGGCTTTTCAAACCTCAAACAGGTGAACTAAACTCAAGTTGGCTTCAACATAATCAACCCAAATCTGTCGAATTCCGACAGGTATGGGATTTACACTATGATGAAAAAAGAGGATTGATCTGGGTAGGCCTCCAGTTTGGAAATCTTCAGATAGTCGATTTGAAAACAAAAAAGTCTACCTGGATTCGTCCTGATGCTTTTGATGGGTCCACCATCCGTACCATTACCGAGGATGCTCAGGGTCACCTTTGGTTTGGCACCCAACGAGGGGGGATCGTTCGTTACTCCGGAGGAGGGCTGGATTTGACAGGGTTTCAACGAATCAGAAATTTGGGCGGAATTATCCCCAAGCTGATCGTAAGTAAAGACCAGAAGTTGTGGGTGACCACCGTACACGATGGCGTGTATGTTTTGGACCTGGAAGAAGGGAAGGTATTGATGCACCTCGATCAGACCATTCTCAGCTCCAATAAAATCGAGAAAATTTATCAGCTCAACGACAGTATTTTTCTGATGGGTTTCGAGCTACTCAATAAATACAATGTCTTGACGGGGAAAAATCAGGTGTTTTCCTACTCCGACGGTATGGTAAGCAATGTCATCTCACATATCGAGTCGGATAAGTCCGGGCTGGTTTGGATTTATACCCCAAATGGTATGACCAGATTTGATGCGCTGAGCAATTCGTTTTCTTCCTTTGGGAAAAACCATTTTTTCTATCAGCTTCCAAGTGACGGATATTCCGGGACCAGATTTTCAGATGGGCAACTGGCTTTTGTGAGTAATAATGCAATTCTGATATTTGATCCGTTGCAGTTTGACCGCAATTTACCACCACCGAGACCCACCATCACAGGAGTTTCTCTTTTTGGAAAGTATGTAGGTGACGGGACGATTGAAAACTCAAAAAAGAAATTCGATTCGTTTCAAAATACCATCGCCTTCGATTTCAACTTACTCAATTTCCCGATTCAGGACAGGTTTGTATATTTCTATCGTCTCGTGGGGGCCGATCCCAACTGGATTCAGGCCAAATCCGATTTTCAGGCCGAATATTCCCTACTTCCGCCCGGTGACTACCGCTTTGAAGTGAGAGCAGGCAATGAGTTTGGTTTTTTTTCGGAGGCAGCTGGATATGATTTTGAGATTCGGCCCAGTCTGGTTCAGACTTGGTGGTTCAAGGCCCTCATGGGCCTGATCTTTTTGGGGATTATAGGCTTAATCTACCGATTGCATGTCAACAGGATTTTGGCCGTGGTCAAACTCCGAAGCCGACTTGCCCGTGACCTTCACGATGATATGGGATCTACGCTCAGCACGATTAATATCCTGAGTTCAATGGCTAAAACCAAACTTGGAACGGATCCTGCCAAATCGAGCGAATACATCTCAAAAATCTCCGAAAACAGCCAGCGAATGATGGAGGCCATGGATGATATCGTCTGGAGCATTAAGCCACAGAATGATTCCATGGAGAAACTCATCGCCAGAATGCGTGAATTTGCAAATCAGGTGCTGGAGAGTAAGGATATTCTGTTTTCCATGGAAATCGATGATCGGGTGCTGGGGATGAAACTGAGTATGGATGCCAGGCGTGACTTGTTTTTGATTTTCAAGGAGGGGATCAATAACGCCGCCAAATATTCCGGAGCATCACGGGTATTTATTTCCTTTGGTCTGGATGGACGCTTTTTCACTATGAGGATTCGGGATTATGGAAAAGGCTTTGATCTGAAGGATCTGGAGGAAGGAAACGGCCTGGAAAACATGAAGAAAAGAGCAATTAATCTTCAGGGAAATCTGGAAATAAAAACAGAACCCGGTCAAGGCACCGAATTGGTTCTCAAAGTAAACCTATGACAAAACCACTTCATTATGTGATTGATGGCCATATGGCCGAAAGTTAATTTTGTATGGCTAAACTCCCCAATTTCTATGATTAAGCTCCTGATTTACGAAGACAATCCCCAACTCCGAGAGGGTCTGACCATGCTGATCGATGGCAGCGAAGGATTTAGCGTGTTGGCATCATTCAAAAACTGCGCAAACGTGGCCCATGAGATTAAGACTTTTCGCCCCAATGTGGTACTGATGGATATCGATATGCCTGGTGTCAATGGCCTGGAAGGACTGAAAATCATCCGGCAAACCGACGACCAGGTGAAGGTACTGATGTTGACTGTATTTGACGACCACCAAAATATCTTTGATGCCTTGAAAAGCGGAGCAAATGGCTATATCCTGAAAAAGACCCCTCCGGCCAAACTCCTCGAATACATCGAAGAAGCCTCCACAGGCGGAGCTCCGATGACTTCTTCGGTTGCCGCCCAAGTATTGAAAATGTTTTCCCAGATCCAGCCTGCCGTCGAAAATGACTACAACCTTACCGACCGGGAAAAAGAAGTGCTGCAGTGGCTGGTGAATGGATATTCCTATAAAATGATCGCTTCGGAAATGTTTATTGCCATGGATACGGTACGGTCCCATATCAAAAAGATTTACGAGAAGCTTCATGTCAATTCCAAAAGTGAAGCTGTAGCAAAGGCATTTAGGGACAAGATTATTTAACACGAATGATATCTTAGGATCCGATTCATATCCAGACCTTCCAGCTTTTCAAAAAGCTGGAAGGTCTCCTTTTTTTTTCCCATTCCGACTCACATCTTTTTGACTTATTGAGCCTATACCCTTCTAATTTCCACCCATTTATGTGATTTACGGGTGATGATAATTGAGGCAACTTTGTCCTGTAATTATTGATAATCAAGACTATGAAAACTTTTTGGAAAATCACTTTGATGCTTTGGGCATTGACAGTCTGTATTGGGGGACAGGACTCCAATTCTTCCCATTCAGTTGCAAAGGATCAACAGATTTTGGCCGAAAAAACCACACATTCATGTGAGGTAAAAGAGGCATCTCAACCCAGGCAAAAAGCGTGAAAACGCTATCAGCCAAAGCCCTTTTGAAAATGACACCAACTTTTGAAAACTATCCAACTATCTATTATGAAAACTACTTTGGCAAACCGGCAATCCACTGCTTCTTATTCCCCATTACCTATTGACCAGCTTTTTTTAGGCTGTTTGGCTCAGAATCCCCGGACTCAGCGAGAACTTTTTGACAGGCTCTACCCCAAAATGTTGGGGATTTGCCTGCGATATATGAAGAATTCCGCTGCAGCCGAGGATGTACTTCTCGTGGCTTTCCGAAAGGTTTTCGACCGGATCGGACAGTTTCGGCAGACAGGGAGCTTCTTGGGCTGGATCAGGAGAATTGTAGTCAACGAATGTCTCATGGCTTTGGAAAAAGAGGCTCACTGGAAAAACCAAACTGACCTTGACAAAATAAACTCTCCCGCGAATCAGGCTGGGCCTGAGGATCCGCTTCATTGGGAAGACTTACTCAAGACCATGCAGCTTTTACCGATGGGGTATCGCCGTGTATTTGAGCTGTTTGTATTGGAGGGACTGAGCCACGAAGAGATTGGAAAGCGTCTGTGTATTTCAGAGAACACGTCCAAATCACAATTGAGCCGTGCTCGTGTACAGCTACAGCGGTTGCTGCAATTGGGTCCAAGACAGAATTGAATTGGGCAATAAGCCATACTTTTTTAGCTTTTAATTTTTGATCCGAGGACTTTGTTTTGGAGTTCTCGGATTTACTATTTGTGGGCTTTTGAATTGTTTGTGGGATTTTAAAAAATGGATTTAAACTTGTTAAACCGCATGGAGATGTAGGCCACCCAGCTTTCCGTAGCTAAAGGATCTTTCTTTGCATTCAAAATTGGGCAATGTCAATTTCCCGCAGATTATCGCAGAAAAAGTCGCGGATTTGCGCGGATTTTACAGGACAGGGGAGATTCAAAGACTAGCCTCTCTTTATCAGTCTAGGGACTCAATGAAAAATTCGGACCCTGGAATTTTTCAAAAAAAATGCCCCTGCCCGAAGGCAGAGGCGTGGTAAAAAAAATTCAAATTTACTGCCAGACAAAAATCTCCTGGCCGGGAATACTCTCAAAAGTCAAATTGCTTGTTCTCAAAAAGTCTGAAAATTGTCTCGTAATCGCTACCCCGTGCTGACCGGATTTGATGATCTGCGTGTTCTGGAGCAGCAGCGAACCCTGGGGCACATTGTCTACGGTGATGGCCGCAGAGAAATTGTTGGACATGGTTTTACCGGCGTTTCGAATGATAGCTTGATTGATCACATTCTGAGCGTGATTGGTGGAGTAGGTGATGCCGTACCAAGATCCGGCGGTGTCATTTACGCCTTGGATAATCACGGGATTTCCTGCCACCCCTTCGATATTCAGATAGGCTAGCCTTCCATTGGCATCCTGCACATCGATACTGGATCCTTCCTGCATCTTGATCACCACCCCGGCCTTGATGCGCATGCCAGATTGGATACGTAGGTCTTTTCCAAGCCCCTTGACCACATACGGAATACGCTCCGCAAAGCCTTTCCAAATGATTTCTCCACCGTCTTTAGCCAAAGCATTGAACCCATCCACAGCAACTTCATTTACTCCGTTGTTTTCGAATCGGGTCAGGTAATCCAAGTGTTCTACCATTTGTGCTGTAACTGAGATAGGATAGCTAAGGTGATTCTTGATCGTGTTGTCCGCCATTTCTAAAATCATCGTACTTGCCGCAGCTTCCAATCCGATTCCTTTTCCTTCGTCAAGGGTGGTTTTGAAAAGCTTTAATCTGCCCCCGTTTCCAAGTTTGATAGTAGCTGCGGACTGTCCGGCTATGGCAGTACTACCTGCATGTCGGATCTCTGCGAATCCGATACTGCTCACCCTCATCTGAGAATTTTCGATAAAAATTCCTCGCCATGCCCCTTTGGATTTGTTTTTCCCCTCAATTATGACGGGATTATTTGCCTCTCCCAAAATCCGGAGAACTGATCCGGATATGACACGAATGGCTTTATCATTCCCCATATTCAGTTTTGTGCCAACAGTTAAAACCAAGCTCGAACCGTTGTATATCACCAAGTCCTCGATGATGTCATAACCTACCGCATAGTTAGGCCAGAAATTTTCCAAACCGCTTAAGATTTTTCCTTCGGTAATCTGAATTGCTCCTCCCTCGATCACCGAATCCCAGAAAATATGCTCCATCAGTCGGGCAGGGATGCGCATCGGAGCTGCCGTATTTTCCTTGATTTTGTTGGATTTGAATTCGGTGATCATAGATCCGATTTCAAACAGGATCCCTACGCCGGCATTTTTCTCGATTTGTGATAAGGTCAGGTAAAGTTTGGAGCCCGAACCTACCTTGAGCCCATAGCCAAGCTTTCCCGCGTCTCGGATTACGATTCCGCTGATATATTCGGCTGGGTTTTGTGATAAAATCTGAATTCCGTCCCAATAACCTTTCTGAGCCTCTTTTCCCTGAAAAACAATAGGCGAGGTATCAACAAGCAGGGTGTAAGCTTTCATTGAGCCATTTTCGGCTATGGTCAGCCCGGTTCCTTCCTCAAATCCAATCCTTACTCCAGGCTCAATGGTCAGTTTGGCACCACGAACAGCCACATCTTTGGTCACGAGGTAATCCAGCTTATCCGACTCTGTTACGAAGACATTGGTCAAAGTTCGGTCTTGAAGAATATCCGCATTGATGATGATCGGACCTTGATTAGAACCGCCCTCCAAGACGGTGATTTTTACAAGATCTTGTGACTTCAATACTCCTGAAGTAAGGGAGAGTTTGAACAGGTATTCTCCAGCTATGCTTGGATTAAAAGAAGTCTCCAGCAGGCTTGGGTTTTGGATAGTTACTGTGCTGTTTTGAGGTTTGGATACATTCTCCCAGAGGATTTGGACTGAGGCACCATTAAGTACAGAAGCTGAACCGTTGAGCGCCATGGCACCTCCGATTTCCTGAAAACGGTCTTCCCCGGCCACAGCCAGCAGGCTGGGTTCAGCATCAGCAGTTAGGGTTAAGATGACCGTATCGGTGTCTTGCCAAGTAAGGTAGGAAATAGTGAGCTTGACGGTGTATTCACCGGGAAGGCTTCCATAAAATTTGGCCAATACTTCTTCTTGACCTTCAATAGTTACAGTGGCACCGGTAGGTCTGGAAGTAACTTCCCACTTGTAGGTGAATGGTTTTCCAGTAGAATTGGCCGAAAGACTGCCATCTAGAATCGTAGAATAGCCTACAAAACCTGCAGTTTCCTCACCGGCATGTGCTGTCAGAGGATTGATTGGGTCGTTCTCTTGTTCCTGACAGCCGGCTAATGTGATAATAGCAAAAAGCAGTAATGCAAATTGACTAAATTTAATTTTCATTGTATGAGTTGGTTTAGTGAAAAGTATTTCCCCTGGAGGATGGAAAAAGGCAGGGGGAGGTTGCTCCACCATGAAAAAAAATCAAAGGGCAAAAAAAAGGCCTTCTCTGTGAAGAGAAAGCCTTTTCGTGTCTGAGAGATATATTAATTCATCCCACCTTTTCGGGTTGGAGATCGCTGCGCAGGCCATTCGCCAGGTTCGCCTGTTCTCGGATTGATTGGAATTCGCTGCTCGCGGGAAACCA
>NZ_FMXE01000027.1 GCF_900103735.1 Algoriphagus alkaliphilus
GCTTTAAATGAGACTTTGTTGTTACGACACAATAAATCTCAGTGCAACATACAAAACTATCAGGTCATCCGATAATCAGTCAGTTACTTTCTTTTATTCCTCGGGAGATTGTCGACCAAGCTTCGGACACTTTTCAATCAGACCGCTATTATAAGACCATGGACACTTGGAAACAGCTGGTGTTCATGCTTTATGGGGTAGTTTCCAAAGTCCATTCGCTCAACAGCTTATGTAAGTGCCTGTTGTTTTTGGGGCAGAAACTTAGCTACCTAGGTATCACTACTCTTCCTGCGAGCAGTACCCTTTCGGATGCCAACCGCAAGCGTCCCAATGAGGTGTTCGGCTACATCTACTACCTACTTTTGGCCTATTATCGTTCGGAGATTTCGGACAGTTACCTCAGCTTGCCCATCAACGGAGAGGTATCTCCCGATCGGATAAAACTGTTTGACTCCAGTACGGTTACCTTGTTTACCGATGTATTCAAAGGAGCGGGAAGGAACCCCATGAACGGCAAGAAAAAGGGAGGGCTGAAGGTTCATGCCCTGCTTCCGCTGGACAATATGGTGCCTGAACTGATCTGGCTTACACCGGCCAGCAGCAATGACAAAGATTTCCTCGGACAGCTGAAGGTAGAACAGGGAGCCATTTACGTGTTTGACAAGGGCTATGTGAACTATGCGGTTTATAAAAAATGGACAGAGATTGGTGCCTTTTACGTGACTAGGCTTAATGAAAATGCTACCTATGAAGTGGTCAGCCAAATCCGAACCGACATCCACGACTTCCTTTCCGGAGGCACTATTCTGGATCAGCTGGTTGAGCTAAAAACTGATCAGGGGCCAATGAAGGCTAGATTGGTCACTTACAAAGATCCATTGACAGGCAAAGTGTTCCGCTTTCTAAGCAACCTGTTTGACTTTCAGTCCCACACGATTGTGTTATTGTACAAAAACCGCTGGGAGATCGAGCCGTTCTTTAAGCGGATCAAGCAAAACTTCGAACTGGGCTATTTTTTCTCGGACAGCCGGGAAGGGATCAAATCACAGGTATGGATGGTTTTGATTGCCAATCTGATATTCACGGTGATTCACAAGAGGATCAAAGAAGCGGAGCAGTTCACCACCTTAGTGTCCATGGCAAGGGCTAACTTGATATCCTATGTCTGCTTCCAAACCATATTAAAAACCAACTACCTGGCAGCAGAAGAACGAAATCTGGAAATAGTGCAATTAGATATCTTTAAAAGTGAGCAGGAGAGTGTTTTGAGAAAGAAAGAAAAATCACCCTAAATAGCCTGTAAACGCCTTATTTTTCACCTTCAAAAATTTACTCGGATGACAGTAGTTGTTTAATATAATCTCTTGTAGTGTAGTCTTTTACGAGGATGGGTTCTGGAATTATTGCATTGAACTTTAATTTCGGATTCAATACCCTACATTCAAAGGAGGAGGTCCATCAGGAACAATTCCTTTGTAGACATAATCTCCTTTTTTGGCTTTGAATTCCGCTTTGATTTCGTTTCGGAGGGTTTCGTTTTGGTAGAGATCGACCATGGTCATGGCAAGTGCTTTGGCCGCGTAACCCATCCCTTTGTGCCCGATGGACATTCCTCCTGAGGCTACCACCGCCCAGGAATGCCAAGGGGTGCCGTTTGGTGCCGTGGTCGCGGTCATACGAATCGTGGGTACTACCCAGCTCACATCACCCACATCGGTACTTCCTCCCATGCTGTGTTCCAATGTCTCTTCCAGTGGTTTGATGACTGATACCAGCCCGATCTGAGGCTTTCCGGTAGCTTCCTGAATCTTTTTGGCGAAAGATTGCTCTTCCTCGGTGTAGGTGATTGGCCCAAGTGCTTCCAGATTGGTTTGCATGGCAACTGATCCGCTACGGTTTACCAAAATCTCGTGGACGCCAGAGACCAAAGTTACCTTGTGGCTGACATTGGCCAAAATTGCTGCCCCTTCTGCCATTTTCTCCACCTGCTTCCAGACGGGCATTAAGCCTTCTCGGCTGGTATCTCTCACCCGTACCCAAAGTCTGCTATAGTCCGGAACCACATTGACTACCTGACCTCCGTCCTGAATGTGGTAGTGCATTCTCACGGTTGGTTTGACGTGTTCGCGGAAGTAGTTGATTCCGTTGGTATAAAGTTCCAATGCATCAGAGGCAGAACGACCATTCCATGGATCAGCTGAAGCATGAGCGGCTTGACCGTTGAATTCTACTATAAAATCAACCAAAGCCAGACCTTTTTGAACGTCGGTTTTGGTTTGATCCTCAGGATGCCAATCCATCATGATATCTACATCGTCCATCAGTCCAGCCCGAAGCATCCAGAGTTTCCCAAAGAACTTTTCCTCAGCAGGAGTTCCATAGAATCGGATGGTCCCTTTAATTTTTCCCTCGGCGATGAGATCCTTGATCGCTCCTGCGGCACTGAGTGAAGCCACACCAAATAGGTTGTGACCGCAACCGTGCCCGGGGGCATCTTCATGAAGTGGGCTTTTGAAAGGAACTTTGTTCTGTGAAAGACCGGGAAGTCCGTCAAACTCTCCCATAATGCCGATGATGGGGCTACCCGAGCCGTATTCTGCCACGAATGCCGTTGGGATTTCCCCTACGCCACGAGTCACCTTGAATCCGAGTTCTTCGGCATAGGCAGAAAGTGCCGCCGCTGATTTGAATTCCTGAAAAGCGATTTCTTCGAAAGCCCAAATTTGATCGCTAAGCTCAGTCATTGCAGCAAATCGGGATTCGATGGTGAGCTGGACAGTTTGCTTTAAGGGATTAGGCTTTGGAGTATTTTTTTGGGCAAAAAGTGGAGAAGTAGCGCTGATAAATGCCACAGCTATTACTAAATAGCGTTTTTTCATGATGATTGGTGGTCTTGTAAGGTTTTATAGGGATAAGATAAGCATGGATTTGGAATCTGAGAAAGTTTTCTGCCCGTCATGGAGTCATTCTTTTAGAAATGAAGGTGGATAGTCATTGGAATAGCTATTTTTACAGCTGAATGAATGTCAAAGCTCAGGTAATTATAAACCGTGAATCCAGATCATGAACTTCCATTATTTACCCGATTTTTCAGAAATGAGCAGAAAGGGTTTCGAGCTAGTCAAAGCTGAAATCGACAAAAAACCCGATTTGCTTTTCTGCGTCGCAAGTGGTGGATCACCTTCCGGACTTTATTCCGAAATGAAAACTTTTCAAGATCAAAATCCCGATTTCTTTTCTAAACTCAGGGTAGTGAAATTGGACGAATGGGGAGGTTTGGAGGTAGGGTCCACATTTACTTCGGAGCATGATGTGCAGACTAGGTTTATCCAGCCATTGGGGATTTCCAAAGATCGGTATTTGACCTTTGACCCATTTTCAGCAGATCCTGATGAAGAATGCAAGCGGATGAAGGGTGAGTTACGGCTATCAGAAATTGACATTTGCATCCTTGGAATAGGAGTAAACGGTCATATTGCGCTAAACGAACCAGCAGAAATCCTGCAATCGGGTTTCCATATTGCGCAGTTGGCCGAAAGCACATTGAATAATGGGATGATTAAATCACTAAAGCAGTCGCCGACTTTTGGGATGACTATGGGAGTGGGGGAGATATTGAGGTCTAAAAAAATTCTTCTTTTTATCTCGGGATCGGGAAAGAAAGCCGCTTTTGAGAAATTGTTGAACGAGGAAGTGAGTACCCAATGTCCGGCATCACTGCTTTGGCTTCATCCGAATGCGGACGTATTGGTGGACAAGCGTGTGATTTAAAAATTTTGTTGTTGCTGTAAGATATTTTGCCAGAAAGAAATGCAAATCAATAGACTTGAGCCAATAATGTCGTCAAAATCGATCCAAAATCAGTAAGCGCGAGGATTTTTCCTTCATTTTGAAAAATTATTTCTTTGAAATTGAACCAGATAAGGGATGGGTTCCAAAAATATTCAAACCATATATTGCATGGAAAGAGCAAATACCTACCTTTGCATCACTTCAAACGAGAAGGACAAAAAACGGAGTGGTAGTTCAGCTGGTTAGAATGCCTGCCTGTCACGCAGGAGGTCGCGGGTTCGAGTCCCGTCCATTCCGCTTATAGCCTCAGAGAAATCTGGGGCTTTTTTGTTTTTGGCAGTTCTTGGTTTTGTGTCCTCCCGATTCTCGGGACAGGCTGTCCATTCCGCTTATAGCCTCAGCGTAATCTGGGGCTTTTTTTGTTTTAATCTATTGCCAGAATGGAGTTTTCCGGTTTCAAAGGCGATAGGTCCATTTGATAACACTGCTCCGGTTTTGGGACTTTTATGTGTTTTCGAAGTCTTGTTTGAAAATGATCGATTAATTTCTTACTGACTTTTTAAATTATGTTTTATTCTCCTAATACCTAGCGCATCCTTTTATTAATACCAATTTGGCACTGTTTGGAATTGTTTAATACAATTAGTATTCAATTATTTATGTCGAAAAAACACGTTTTGAAAAAGGCTTGCAGAATTAAGGTTAAGGGTCATATTTATATTTTCACTCTCCATTTCCAAGGATCTATTTTATTGAGCATTGAGAGATATCCTTATCTTTGCTTCTTCCAAAATTCACCAAAATGGTATTAGAATTCGAGAAACCCATTGCTGATTTAGAGCAAAAACTTCAAGAGATGAAAGACCTCGCAAAGGGTCGGAACATTGATTTAAGCAGCGATATTGAGTCTTTAGAGGAGAAAATTCTTGCTTTGAAAAAAGAGACTTTTGAAAATCTCACCCGCTGGCAACGAGTACAACTATCCAGGCATGCTGATAGGCCCTACGCCTTGGATTACATCTACGAAATCACGAATGAATTCATCGAGCTTCATGGCGATCGAAGTGTAAAAGATGACAAAGCCATGATTGGCGGTTTAGGTGATATTGACGGACGCACAGTGATGTTTATCGGTCAGCAAAAAGGCCGAAACACCAAACAGCGACAAGAACGCAATTTTGGAATGGCAAACCCGGAAGGTTACCGCAAAGCACTTCGCCTGATGAAAATTGCAGAGAAATTCGGAAAGCCAATCGTCACTTTGATCGATACTCCAGGCGCATTTCCGGGTCTGGAAGCCGAAGAAAGAGGTCAGGGCGAAGCTATCGCAAGAAACCTGAAGGAAATGTTTATGCTCAAAGTCCCTGTGATATGTATCATCATTGGTGAAGGTGCTTCAGGTGGCGCTTTGGGTATAGCAATCGGAGATAAAGTTTTCATGTTGGAAAACACTTGGTATTCAGTGATTTCACCTGAATCCTGTTCTTCCATTCTTTGGAGATCATGGGATTATAAGGAACAAGCAGCCGAAGCACTGAAGCTCACAGCAAAAGATATGAAAGGCAATGGTTTGATCGATGACATCATTCCTGAACCACTTGGTGGTGCACATAGAGATATGAAATGGATGGGCAAAACCATTAAAGAGGCAATACTGCATTCTTTGAAAGAGTTGGACAAACAAAAGCCTGAAAAACGAATTGAAAACCGCATTGACAAGTTTTGTGCAATGGGTGTGGTGGTTGAGTAATGATTAGATGCTTCGCCTACGCTCAGCTCAAGAATTTGAAATCCAGATAGCTATCAGGAGATTGCAGAAACGTAAGAACTTTAAATAAACCAAAAAGCAATCTATCCACCCTGGGAAAGGTTGCTTTTGGCTTTTTAACCCAAAACAAACCCAAATGGAATTATACACTGTCAATACCGGGTTTTTCAAGTTGGATGGCGGTGCTATGTTTGGTGTCGTTCCCAAATCGCTTTGGTCTCGCACCAATCCTGCCGACGAGAACAACCTTTGCTCTTGGGCGATGAGAAGTCTGTTGGCCGTTGAAGGAGACCGAATCGTACTGATAGACAATGGTATCGGCGACAAGCAAGATGCAAAATTTTTCTCCCACTATTTCCTTCATGGAGATGACACCTTAAAAGGAAGTCTCCATCAGCTTGGGGTTAATTTTCATCAGATTACCGATAATTTTTTAACACACCTGCACTTTGACCATTGCGGTGGTGGTGTCAGCTATGGTTCACATGGTCAATACGAAATGACTTTTCCAAGGGCGACCTATTGGTCTAATGCGGATCACTGGGAATGGGCCACTATGCCCAATCCAAGGGAAAAGGCCTCTTTCTTGACAGAAAACATACTTCCGCTACAGGAATTGGGTCAATTGCAATTTTTGGATCTAGGTCAAAAAAGTCTCTTTCCGGGATTTGACTTCATTACGGTAGATGGGCATACCGACAAGCAGATGCTTCCAAGAATTCAGTACAAAGGCAAAACTGTAGTTTTTGTGGCTGATTTGCTGCCTTCAGTAGGACATATCCCTTTAGCTTATGTCATGGGATATGATACAAGGCCTTTGATTACCATGAGTGAAAAGCAGGTGTTTTTGGAAGAAGCTGCGAAGGAAGGGTACATTTTGTTTTTGGAGCACGATCCCGTTAATGAATGCTGTACCGTGAAAATGACGGATCGGGGAGTTCGTTTGGACCAAACTTTCAGACTCGATGAAATCTAAAATCAAAGTTGGTATTGCTTTATCCGGAGGAGGAGTTCGGGGAATCTCGCATTTAGGTGTATTAAGAGCGCTGAATGAAGTCGGTATTGTGCCGGCGAAAATTTCCGGAACCTCCGCAGGAGCTATAGTCGGGGCGATGTATTGTCAAGGTTATCAGCCAGAAGAGATACTCAGGATTATTGTAGAGACGAATTATTTCAAATTTATGCGTCCTGCAATATCCTGGAACGGGATTTTGAAAATGGAAAGTATAGGTTCGCTGTATAAGACCTACCTTCCTCACAATGACTTTGCCCAACTCAAAACTCCACTTGCAGTAGCAACTACTGATATTCAAAAAGGCAAGGTGGTATATTTCGATGAGGGAGAATTGATCAAGCCGATCATGGCTTCCAGCAGCATTCCGGGGATGTTTGAACCCATTAAGATTGACAACAAATTTCTTGTCGATGGAGGCGTGCTAAACAACCTCCCGGTTGAGCCATTGGAGGGGATTTGTGATTATGTCATCGGAGTCAACTGCAATCATCTTCCAGAAGAAAGCAATATCAGCAACATGAAAAAATTGATCGAACGTGCGGTGATCATGTCTATGAATTATAATGTGTACAGCCGCAAAGCAAAGTGTGATTTCTTTATAGAAGCACCGGGACTTGGTAAATATGGAGTTTTTGACATCAAAAAAGCTCCCGAACTCTTCCAGGCGGGATACGACCAAACCATGCGGGTGATTCAGGAAAACCCGAGTTTATTAGAATTGGCAAAATCCAGTGCTAAACAGTTATCAGTATGATGAAGGCAATTTCCAGATTCGTTTTTTGGATTTCAGGTTGGTCCTTGAATAATCAATGGCCTGATGGACTGAAAAAAGCGGTTTTAATCGCTATTCCACATACGTCCAATTGGGATATTCTCTATGCCCGTGCCGCTTTTTTTCTGATGGATATTCCAGTCCGCTTCACCATAAAAAAAGAAGTGATGGTTGGTCCTTTGGGATGGTTGTTGCGAGGCTTGGGAGCTATTGCCATTGATAGAAAACGAGTACCTGGTGGCAGGAAACAAACCTACACAGAGGCGATGGTTAACATGCTGAATGCTCGTGATGAATTGGTGGTGATGGTGACTCCTGAAGGAACACGGAGTGCTGTAAAAAAATGGAAATCAGGTTTCTATCACATCGCACTTGGAGCAAATGTTCCGATTGTAGTAGGGTATTTGGATTACAAAAAGAAGGAAGCCGGGATTGGCCCCTGTATTTATCCTACCGGCGATATGGATGGCCAAATTGAAGAATTAAAGGCATTCGGTCGAACCGTCACAGGAAGGCATCCGGAAAAAGGAATTATTTGATTTTTGGTTTTCAGATTACATAAAGAGTGCTGGATTTATGAAGGGTAATTCATCAATCCAGCCCTCTTTTTTTATTTATTTTGAACACGAAATAATAATCACATCATTGCTCAAAATGTCTTTTACCTGAATCCAAGCTTTTCTCTGACTCGGTTTAAAAGCTCAAAAGCGACTGTTTTTGCTTTTTCTTCACCTGCCGAGAGTCTTTTTTCGATTTCAGCGGGATTGTTCATGAAGAAATTAAAGGTCTCTCGCTCTTTAGTATACTTACTTAGGATCAATTCCATAAATTCCTTTTTGGCATGACCATAGCCATAGTTACCGCCCAGATAATTGGCCCGCATCTGTTCTGTCTGACCCTTGTCTGCCAAAAGACTGTATAGCCTGAATACATTGCAGGTATCCGAATCTTTGGGTTCTTCGAGCGGCGTGCTGTCAGTGACGATGCTGTTGACGTTCTTTTTCAATTCCTTTTCAGTCAGAAAAATGTCGATGTAATTATTGTAAGACTTACTCATTTTTTGACCGTCAGTTCCGGGAATGATCATCACCTCTTCACTGATTCTGGCCTCGGGGATTACCAGGATTTCTTCCTCCATGATCCGGTTGAAAGTAGTTGCGATGTCCCGGGTCATCTCCAGGTGTTGAAGCTGATCCTTTCCCACCGGAACCAGATTAGCGGAATAGAGCAAAATATCGGCAGCCATCAATACCGGATAGGTGAAGAGGCCGGCATTTACATCGGCAAGCCGTGAAGCTTTATCTTTGAAGCTATGTGCATTGGCAAGCATTGGATATGGCGCAAAGCAGTTGAGATACCAGGTGAGTTCAGTTACTTCCGGAATATGAGATTGGCGATAAAAAGTCGTTTTTTCTATATCTAATCCAAAAGCCAACCAAGCAGCAGCCACCGCCATTGTGTTTTGTTTACGCAGGTTTCCGTCTTTGCTGGAAGTAAGTGAGTGAAAGTCTGCAATAAAAATAAAGGCTTCTTCTTTATTCTGATTGATCAATTCGATTGCAGGAACTATTGCTCCTAAAATGTTGCCCAAATGTGGGCGTCCGGAGCTTTGAATGCCAGTAAGAACTCTTGCCATTTGCTTTATTTTGGCGCAAATTAAGCAAATTGAGCTATAATTGAGGCGAAATTATGCGTTAATTGCAGTTATGATACGCTTTGCTACAGCCCCATTAATTATTCTGGTTTTGTTTTTTTTTCCGATTTGGTCTTATGCTCAGTCCACCGGTGGGCCCAAGTTGATTTGGAAAGTTAACCGACTTGACCTGGGTACTATTTTAGAGGAACAAGGACTCCAAAAGGGCATTTTTGAATTTTCGAATACGCAGGATTCACTTTTTTACATCACCGATGTTTTATCCGAATGTGGATGCACCACAGTAGAGTACACCCGGGATTCTCTGGAATTGGGGGAATCCGGAAAGTTAATTATCTCCTTTGATCCAACTTCTGCGGCGGTTTTTTTTTCAAAATTGATCGTGGTGAAAGGAAATCTAAGCGGGATTAAGGATTCGCTTTATCTGGAAGGGATTTCAGTTCCATATCCAAGTGATATCAAAAGGGCTTACCCAGTGGTACAAGGTGACCTGGGGTTTCGATTGAAAAAGGTCAATATGGGTGATGTATTTGATAACGAGCCAAAAATAAAATACGTCGAGTTTTTCAACATGGGAGATCAATTGCTCGATAAGGGGGCATTTCGATCCCAAACCCCTCCCCATATCCAAATCTCACAAGTGCAACAATTTGTAAGACCCCAGGAAAGAGGATTACTGATGATTCGCTATGATGGGAAAATCCGTAATGATCTGGGGTACTTTGAAGATCAAGTTCCGGTCAGTTGGGAGAATATTCCTGGTTCAGAGGTTAAATTAGACCTCATTGCCGATTTATTTGAATTTTTCCCACCTATCCAAAAGAGCAATCTGAATGATGTCCCCCAACTTTTCATCGGACAAAAAGAAATCGATCTAAGAGAAATCAGCTCAAAAACCTTGGCCAGAAGGTCTGTGACTCTGACTAATAAGGGGCGTCAAACGCTTGAAATCAGGAAAATTCAGGGAAATTGTGAATGTTTGAAGATAGAAGTGCCAAAATCCAGTCTAGCCCCTGGTGAAAGCATGGAACTGTCTTTGACGCTAGATCCCATAGGGAGAAAAGGGATTGACCAACGAAATATTTATATTTTTTCAAACGACCCTTTAAATCCCGTTCAATTGATCGTCATGAAGAGTAGGATTGAGTAGTCGGGTGTAATGGTTAAGTATTAAGATTTATCTAACAGGTAAGCTAATTTTATCATGAAATCACTTCAAAGGTTTTTTACACTTACAGTCCTAGGGTGCTTGATTTTTCCCGGATTTATTTTTGGGCAAAATAGCTTTCGGATTTCCCCCTATATTCAAGTAGCTGACCAAAACCTGGTTCAAATTCGATGGTTCGCTGGTCAGAATTACCCCTCAACAATCCTTTTTAAGGACTCTAAAGGCAACATCCTGAAATCAACCGATGTCTCAGGTAAAGAGATGGCTGAATTGTACTACACCAATGCAGAGAAATCCGAATCCATTCCGGGACTTGAAGGGCAAAATTGGCTTGGAGGCGAAAAGTACTTCAGGTATGAATATTCGCTTCGGGTGCCCTCAGGTGAAAGTATCTTTTACGAGGTGACATTAAATGGTCAGCGATTTTCAAAGACCTTCAAGTCTGCCCCTGATTCAAAGGGTTGGGAGAATATCAGGTTTATTGCCCTTTCCGACTCTGAGACAGAACCTATTGGAAGGGTGACACATCGAGCTTGGTATCCTGGAATACCGTTATTCAGGCCTTTTGCAACTCCTGCTTTATGGAAACAAAAATTTGGAACAACCATCGAAGAAGGCATTGAAATTCCAAATTATTTTTTAACCGAAAAAGAAGGATATACTGCAAATCTGGAAGTCATTAACAGTCGAAATCCAGACTTTATGCTGATGCCGGGTGACTTGGTGCAAGGGGGGGCATATATGCCTGCTTGGGATGAGTTTTGGCAACACAATGCCGGTCAATTTGGTGCAGGCCTCGCTTCCTATCCAATTATTCCCGCTTTAGGGAATTGGGAAAGCTATGGAGGATTGAACAGCGGCTATGGTTACAATGAAAAAGGCCAATTTAATCCTGTCCTAGGAAGATCTAGGTTTCATACTTTTTTTGAAATAGGGATTGAAGATCCGCTTCAAAAGCACCGGCAAAGTTACTATCGGACCGATTATGGGCCGATTACAATCCTGACCCTTGATTCATCAAATGGGACTCCTGAACAGAAACGTTCCGATACCCCGCCTGAACAACGATTAAAGAACAAGGAATATTCAGGTCCCGGGACAGATACCCAAGAGAACTACACCCAAGCTGAATACAATGCTGCAGGCGGAACTGACTTATCCGGTTTTGGTCCCGGAACCAACCAATACGTATGGTTAGAGGCCAACCTTAAAAAGGCAAAGGAGGCCAAAAAATTAATTTTTGTCCAGTTTCATCATGTACCCTATGCATCCGGGGAGCACGGAGTTCCGATGAATCATGAGCTTTCCACTGGCCAAGGCGGAACACCTTTGCGTGTTTTACACCCTCTTTTTGAGGAATATGGAGTGATAGCAGTGCTTGCAGGCCACGATGAGCTCTTCGAACGGTCCTTTGTAGACGAGGACGGTGATGGCAAGGGGGTCCATTATTACGATGTCGGCGTGGCAGGGGATGGGCTGAGAGGAGTGAAGCGAAACTGGCTTTCAAACCCTTTAGAGACCTTGGATTACAATCAATTCTCCAAGTGGACAGCCGATCAGAAATCGACCGAACAATGGAATACCTCAGGCACTAATCCTGTCCTTACAGATGGAGGGAAACACTATGGTCACTTGGAGGTGAATCTGAAAAAGGTTAAAGACGGAAATAAAACTTTCGCTCAAATAGATTTTGAGCCCATCTACATTTTTCCGGTGATGGACCAAAACTACAACCTGCAGCGGATCGAGCGTAGAATATACAATGATCAACTCAGAATCTTGGTAGAATTGGCTGAGGAAACAACCGAACCGAAATTCAAAACACAAATCACAGTAGAATTGAATCAGGACGGCAAAGCGATTACGACATTGAAAGATTACCTCGAAAATCCGCCTCTGGAAGATTGGAAAGTAGAATTCTCCAGAAGTCCCGAATACAGCTGTTCGGATTTGGCGGGATCTGAAAATCAAATCAAGATCACTGATGCCGGAGGAAATACTTGGACCGCTGTAGTCCTTGTCAGCGTGAAAGATTTGATGCCACCAAAATTGGTCACCAAAATCCCCTCCTTGACTGCTGACCGAATTCAGGGTGAATTCCTGCTCAAACCAGAAGATTTTATTGAATCTCTATCGGATAATTGTGGAATAAAAGCCCTTGAGTTATCTAAAACCAAGGTCAGTTGTGAAAATTTCGACCTTTCTTTTGAAGTGGTTTTGACGGCAGTAGATGCTTCAGGGAATAAATCTTCAGCCGTTTTGACCTTGAATGTCTCCTCTTTTGAGTCGAAGAAAATATCCATTTCCCCCGAAACCGGGACTCAGTTTTTGGAAGGACAAAAAGCTGAAATTCGCTTAGGGGAGGAGTTTGGATTTTCAGTTTTGGCCTGGTATCGAAATGGTCAAGTAATCGAAGGTCAAAAAGGGAAAGCGATCCTTACAGAAGTTGCAGGCACTTATTGGGCGAGCTTAATTCCTGAAGGTGGCGGATGTCCCGTGGAATCGAAGAAAACTGAAATCAAATTCGCTGGGGTACCATTTGGAGAAATTAAAGAAAGTGTGACTTTGATTCTCGGTCCGGATGGCAAGGCGGATTTAAAGCCCGAAAATGTTTTCGTAAAATGGCCCCTCTCAGATCCAAACCTTGAAATCACACTGGATCCCAAGAGTTTCAACTGCGATAACCTCGGGGAAAAAACAGTAAAAATTCTCATAAAAAGTCAGTCTGGACAAACTTGGGAAAAAACCATCAAGGTCCTTGTAAAAGACCAAAGTCCGCCGTTATTGGTGGCGAAAAACATAAACTTGGAACTGGATGTGACAAAAGGAGTAGTGGAATTAAGCCCAGAAATGCTTTTAGCCGAGTTTGGTGATAATTGCAGCATCAAGTCCCTGACGATTAACAAAAACCGATTTACCTGTGAAGATCTTGGGAGGGAATTTTCAGTAGCTGTCCGTGCTGAGGATAAATCCGGGAATGTAACAGAGGCCGTGGCAAAAGTTTCAATAGTCAGGAAGGAAGCTGAAAAGGTGGTTATTTCAGGGCCAACTTCTTTCTGCAAAGGGGAAAAAGGAGTTTTAGAACTCAGTTCTTCTCTTCCCTTCGAAGTTGTTCGATGGAGAAGAAACGGAGCTGAAATTCAAGGACAAACCGGAAAAAAACTGGAAGTCTCTGAGTCCGGGATCTATCATGCGGTGATCCGATATCCGGGGGGATGCTTATCCGAATCCAAAGATTTTGAGGTAAAAGTTAATCCGCTTCCGGAAGGTGAAATCAAAGTGGATGGAAATATTCTCCGAGCGCCTGAAGGTAATTTTACCTATCAGTGGTATAGAAATGGAGAGAAACTGGAAGGAAAAACCACCCGAACTTACACAGCGGAATTGATGGGGGAATACGCAGTAGAATTGACCTCATCGGTGGCTTGTAAAACCCTCTTGAAATCCGTGACCTTGACTATCTCGGGAATCTTTGGAACACCTGTAAATCAAGCCTTGGATTTGAAAATTTATCCTAACCCGGCATCTTCAAGGGTACTAATTGAGTTTCCGGACGGCGTTTTAGCCGCCAAGCCGTCAATTTTAGTTTATTCCTCTGATGGAAAAAATGTCACCGAAATGGTTCAGATCTTTGTGCTCAATGATACGGATGCAGAGATCCGATTGAACCGAATAACAAAAGGAACGTATCTGATATGGGCCATTGGCACAGATCAGAAAACCTATTTTGGAAAACTAATAGTCTTATAAATTAACCCTATACAATGAAGAACCTTTCTTTTTCGATTATCCTTTGTTTTACTTTTCTCTATGCTTCACATGCCCAAACCATCCCTTTTTCGAAAGGCAGAATTGTAATCAGTTCTGATGGAAACGAACATGATGAGGACGATTGGGCTGCTACTCCGATGAGTCTTGCCCTACTTGCCGCACGAGGCCTTCAGGATCAGCTGGTGGTCTATACCTTCAGCGACCATACCTGGGGATCCAATAAAGAGAAACCCGGTGCCGATGCACAAATGAGGGAAAGTGCCTTCATCGGAGGCAGTAAATTTGGATTCAAAAAAACCAAGTTTATCGAAGCAGTGTCTGCCCCAAATTTCGCAGTCATAGAACTGACTAAGCAGATCAATAAAAGTTCGGTCAAAGATCCATTGACAATACTAGCTGCCGGACCAATGAATATTATCGGTGATGCGCTCAATGAGGCAGACTCTGTCAAACTGAAGCATGTGCGCTTGATCTCGCATTCTACCTGGAACGATGAACATGCAGATAATCCCTACGAGTGGGAAACCCATAAAGGATGGACCTGGGCCAAAATCGAGGAGTCATTTGCGAAAAAAGGACTTCAGTTGGACCACATCACCGATCAGAATGGTGGCGCAGATTACGAAGGTTTGAAGACTGACCTGACCAAGTATGATTGGATGAAAACCTCCCCAAACAGAGATCAGAAACCATACGAGAAAGGCTCTTGGGATTGGTTGTATAGTAGACTGGTTGCTGCACAAAAAGGGGATGAGTTTGACCCTTCAGATGCGGGGATGGTTATTTATCTCCTGACCGGAAAGCAAAAAACCAGCCCGGAAGATTTGAGAGAGATTCTAGAGAATCCGGGGAAGATGAAATAGAGTTGGGAGACAGAAGGCCTGGGGCGGGAGTTTAAAAACACTATCGCTAAAGTGAGTATCCTGACTCACTTTTAATTTAAAATCGAAGACACTTATCGGGGCGAACTCTTCAACCAAACTCAGGCTGACCCAAATCTTCCAATATCCTTACCAAGGCATCTGGGTTATTAAGTGGTTAGACACCTGCGTGGTTTTGATTCCTAATTCTTCCTGAGAGAATATGCGCACGCAGTAGAGAATAAAAAAACCGTCAGCCTCTATGCCAACGGTTAAATTGAGATTTCATATCAATTTTCCAAAACAATTTCGGTTTCGACTCCATGCCACGGCGGGCAAGCTGCTCAGGGTAACCCAAATCTTCCAATTTTCCAATTTTAAAATCTTCCAATTTCTTTCACTTAAAGGCCTGCAAACCCGTAATCTCCTGACCCAGGATCAGCAAGTGGATATCATGCGTTCCTTCATAAGTCACAACCGATTCCAAGTTCATCATGTGGCGCATGATCGGATATTCACCGGTGATTCCCATTCCACCATGGATCTGACGGGCTTCTCGGGCTATGTTCAATGCCATTTCCACATTGTTCCGTTTCGCCATGGAGATGTGGACAGTTTTAGCAGTGCCATCATTCATCATCTTGCCGACTTTCCAAGCTAAAAGTTGGGCTTTGGTAATCTCAGTAAGCATTTCGGCGAGTTTCTTTTGCGTCAGTTGGAATCCTCCGATCGGTTTGCCAAATTGAATTCGCTCTGCCGCATATCGTCTTGCCGATTCGTAGCAGTCCATAGCAGCACCGATAGCGCCCCATGCGATACCAAATCGTGCAGAGTCCAAACACATCATCGGAGCGCCCAAGCCTGATTTGCCGGGAAGTAGATTTTCCTTTGGAACTTTCACATTGTCAAAAACCAACTCGCCGGTACAAGAAGCTCGAAGAGACCATTTGCCGTGGGTTTCTGGCGTGGTGAATCCTTCCATTCCCCGCTCGACGATCAAACCGTGAATTCTTCCTTCTTCGTTTTTCGCCCAAACAACTGCTACATCAGCCTTTGGAGAATTGGATATCCACATCTTGGCACCATTGAGCAGGTAGTGATCGCCCATATCCTTGAAGTTGGTGACCATACCACTTGGGTTTGAGCCGTGGTCAGGCTCCGTCAAGCCGAAGCATCCCAAGTATTCACCTGATGCCAACTTTGGAAGAAATCTTCTTCGCTGTTCCTCAGATCCAAACTTGTAGATGGGATACATCACAAGTGAACCTTGGACAGAAGCTGTGGATCGCATGCCGGAATCTCCACGCTCGATCTCCTGCATAATCAATCCGTAGGAAATATAATCCAAACCTCCACCTCCATATTCCTCCGGAAGTTGCGGGCCGAAAGCACCTACGTCACCGAATTTTCGGACGATTTCGTATGGGAAATGATTTTTTTGCGCCCAGTCTTCGATATAAGGAGAGATTTCTTTTTTGACAAAATCCCGAATAGATGAACGTATCAGTTTCTGCTCTTCCGTGAGCAAATCGTCAAGGTCTAGAAAATCAACCCCCTCAAAAAGGTCTTGTTTAAGTGATTTCTGAATTTCAACAGCCTCCATAATATATTTTGTTTATTTTTGGGAATCAGTCATTTTTGCCGCAAAGGAAAGTAACAGCTGCCCCGAAATTAAGGAGAAAGCTGCTGAATTAACTACCTTTTTGACTAAAAAATCCACATGCACGAAGCTCAGTTCGATCCGAAAATTTTAGATAAAATACATCAACTCCAGGAAAAGTTTAAAGCCTCCGGTCAGGATATGCTTTCCTATCTTGAAGGTCTGCTCTATGCCGATTACCTGACCTATTGGGAATACATCAATTTGGATGTTTTGCTATCATTGCAGCAGCCTAAAACCAGCTTTAAAGACGAGAAGATTTTTATCATCTACCATCAGATTACTGAATTATACTTTAAGCTGATCATCTCCGAAATGGAGCAGATCGCAGACCAAAACCCAATTTCTGAGGATTTTTTCAAAGCTAGGCTGGAACGAATCCTGATGTATTTGGATCATTTGATCAGTTCCTTTGCCATGATGTGGAAAGGAATGGAGCGAGAGCAATTTCTCAAATTCCGTATGTCGCTTTTGCCATCTTCGGGTTTTCAAAGTGCACAGTTTCGAGAAATTGAGCTGATGGCAACGGATGCGTTTCATCTGATCGTGTTGGGAAAAAGATCCGAATATGATTACCACACTCCTGCTGATGATTTATTTGAAAATCTATATTGGCAGCAGGGAGCAATCGAATTAGCGACGGGGCAGAAAACTTTAACCCTGAAGAATTTTGAACAGAAATATGGGAAAAAGCTGATTGAGCTGATCGAATCCTATCGGCGTAAAAATCTCTGGCAGAAATACATGGAACTGGATAAACCATCTGAATCCATGACTGAATTGATGAAGCAGTTTGACCTGAAAGCCAATGTGTTATGGCCCTTAGCTCATTACAAATCTGCTGTGCGTTACCTCCAAAGAGATCCGGTCGATATTGCTGCCACAGGGGGTACCAATTGGCAGAAATACCTGCCTCCACGTTTTCAGAAGGTGATCTTTTTCCCTGAACTCTGGACTGAACAGGAAATGGAAGAATGGGGTAAAGGCTGGGTGGTCAAAGAAATTTTTGGAGAAGAAATTCAGAAGGGTTAAGGCCTTAAAGATGAAAGGATTCGGCAGTGTTTTGTCAAATACACAAGACAAGTTGGAAGAAGTCTTCGGTAGCTTGTCTTGAGTCCTATGCCAAGAGTTAGAAATCTTACTCTATTAAATTTGCCAAAAATCCAGCCTTTAAGACTGCCTTTTTGATATCCTCTGCTTGCAGATTTTCGGTTTTTACAGTCAGCGTGCGCTCAGGATCCTGAAGATCAACATCCCAGGATTGGATGTCACTTTGCTCATCGAGCTTTGGAGTTACTTTTGCGAGGCAGTTAGTGCACTGGATGTTGGTTTTGAATTTTAGAATTTTCATTTTTTTGGATTTTAGATAAGAGATTTTAGACACAAGATGTTAAATGCAAGACCAGACTTTGCTAGATTTTAACTCATTTTGGCTTTCAGGCCGGAGTACTTTTTCAGTTCGTAAATCGATTTTTTAAAGATTTCTTGATTTCAATCTCAAACTATTCAACACCACCGAAACCGAACTAAACGCCATCGCCGCACCGGCGATCATCGGATCGAGCAGGAATCCGTTGATCGGAAAAAGTACTCCGGCAGCAATCGGAATTCCGATCAGGTTGTAGATAAAAGCCCAAAAGAGGTTTTGTTTGATTCCATTGACAGTCAAATGCGACAATCGGAAGGCTTGCGGAATTTTCTCCAAATCGGAAGTAATCAAGGTGATTTTGGCAACGTCCATGGCTATATCCGAGCCGTGGCCCATAGCAATGCTCACGTCCGCCTGCGCCAAAGCCTCTGAGTCGTTGATTCCGTCACCAACCATGGCCACGATCTTTCCTTTTTCCTGCAGATTTTTTACAAACTGGGATTTGTCGGATGGCATCACCTCTGCCCGAAAGTCGCGAATTCCCACTTCATGAGCCACGGCAGTTGCAGTTTGGCGATTGTCGCCGGTAAGCATAAAAACTTCAATACCCGAGTTCTGGAGCTTTAGAATGGCAGATTTTGAACTCGCCTTGATCTGATCTCGGATTCCCAAAATTGCCAAGGATTGCTTTTCATCGGCAAACCAAATCACGGTTTGAGCTTCCTTGCTCCATTCTTTTGCTCTTGACTCCAGTTCGGGAGTAATTGCTATCCGGTTTTCTTTCAACAGATTCTCATTGCCTACGAAATAGGATTTTCCTTCAAAATTGCCTTTGACGCCCCTTCCGGTGACACTCTGAAAATCCTCAATATTCACTCCTTCGATTTCTTTTTCTTTGAGGTATTTGACCACCGCTTCGGCAAGGGGATGTTCGGATTTGGATTCCAATGAGTGAAGGATAGATTTTTGGTCTACGGTCCACTGTCGACTGTCCACCGCTGCCTCGTATTCAACAGGGTGTGACTGTAGTCCGTCGTCTGTGGACTGTTGACTTCCAACTGAGTCTGCCCACTGCATGCTGACCACTGTCGGTTTTCCTTCAGTAATCGTTCCTGTTTTATCCAAAATCAGGGCATTTACCCGATGTCCAAGCTCAAGACTTTCTGCATCGCGAATCAGTATTTGGTTTTCGGCTCCTTTGCCTACACCCACCATGATGGCAGTTGGCGTGGCCAATCCCAAGGCACAGGGACAGGCGATGACTAAGACAGAAACTGAAGCGAGAAGCGCATGAGAAAAGGCATTTTCACTGCCTACAACCATCCAAACTCCAAATGTCAACAGGGCAATCAGGATCACTATCGGAACAAAGATACCGGAAATTTTATCTACCAACTTTTGGACGGGTGCTTTACTGCCTTGAGCTTCCTGCACGCGTTTTATGATCTGAGAGAGCAGGGTAGAGGCCCCCACTTTTACTGCCTCGATCTGCAAGCTGCCTTTTTGGTTGATTGTTCCGGCAAAGACTTCGGCACTGACTAATTTTTCTATCGGCACAGGTTCACCGCTAATCATACTTTCGTCAATGAATGAACTTCCTTCAAGGACCTTACCGTCAACAGGTATTTTTTCTCCGGGCTTGATCAGGATACGATCACCTAAAGCCACCTCTTCGATCTTGATTTCCTGGGGCTTTCCCTCACGGATTAGTGTGAGTGTTTTAGGCTGAAGTCCCATGAGTTTTCTCAGCGCGGTTCCGGTACTGGATTTAGCTCGCTCCTCCAATACCTTTCCGAAGGAAATGAAGACAATAATCACTGTCGCAGCTTCATAATATACATGCGGATGAATGCCCCGAATGTGCCAAAACTCAGGGAAAATCGTGTTGAATGCGGAGAAAATAAAGGCGATTCCCGTACTCAAGGCTACGAGTGTGTCCATGTTAGCTTTGCGATGCTTAGCTTGCTTCCAAGCATTCGTGTAGAAGTGGCTTCCAAAATAAAAGAGAACAGGAATCGAAAGCACCAAACTGATCCATCTACCGGGTTCCCAATCCATGAAGAACATCCCCAAAATAAAGACAGGAAAGGCCAAAAGTGCCGCGCCAATGGTTTGCTTTTTTACGGCTTCATATTTCTTTTCCTCCTCCTCCTTTACTGATTCACTTACTTCCTTGTCACTGATGATCAATCCATAGCCAATATCTTCTAATGCCTTATTCAGTGTATCGGGATTGGTCGAGTCGTCAAATTCAACTTGTACCGTGTTGGTAGCGAAGTTGACTGAGGCGGATTTTACGCCATCGGTATGTTGCAGGATGGTCTCGACGCTGGAGGCGCAAGCTGCGCAGGTCATACCCGTGACGGGGAAGGTTTGCTTTTGAATTTGTGCTTCTGAGATTTCCATGCTACAAAGTACGGCAGGATAAGCAGCAAGACTATTACAAAGTTTTGTAGGAGATTTATAAAATTTTGATGGATGCGAAGGTAAAAAGGAATGGAAGTAGGGGAGTTTGGAATCCGGGTTTGAGGTTATACCTGATCCAGGCTGGTTCTTTTGCCTGAATGGTTACGCTTGAATTCCGAAGGGGTCATTCCCGTTTCTTTTTTGAATTGGGCGGAGAGGTAGGCTACGCTACTGTAGCCCAACTTGGAAGCGATTTCGCTGAGATTGAGTTGATCGTAAAAAAGTAACTCTTTTACCCGTTCGATTTTCTGTCGGGTGATATACCGCTCAATGGTGACTCCCTCCACCTGAGAAAAAAGTCTACTTAAGGAAGTGTATTCATGATCCAGTTTTTCTGCTAAAAATGTCGAAAAATTTTCACCCAAACTTTTATCTGCATGATGGATTTGTTCGATCAGCTGTGATTTGATTTGAGAGATCAAAGCGGAATTTTTTGACTCCAGAATTTCAAATCCTTTAGCATCAATTGAGGCGGAAAGACGTGTTTTTTTATCGGTGGAAAGTGGGGACTTCAGTTTAACTTTGCCGAGGACAATGGATTCATAGGGAATATCCAACAGGTCAAGGGACTGCTTCACCGCTTCAATACAGCGCGGGCAAACCATATTTTTAATCAGAATTTCCATAACAAGTCTTTTTTTTAAAAAACCGAGTTTTACTTATTCCCGAAAAGCTTGGAAACTGTTGTTTTAAAGTTGGCATAATGCTCAGCGGGAGTTTGAAAAGGTGTGAAAATAGCCTCTGCATGGGAGGGAATCTCCTGATCAAAACCCGCCTGCATGGGATAGATCAGGATGTAATTAATTGTTTGATAGTATTTATTAAGGTATTTGGGAACCTTCTTCATGATGGGGTCATAAGAAAGCCCATTTTTCCTGCTTAAAACCACAATTAAAGCATCGTTGGTTTTAAAATCCCTTGAGATTATCAGGAAATCTTCCCAATCTTCAAATGGAACATAGTCCACAGGAAGATCCTGTCTCTTCTGAACTTGCCTGATGTAGCCAATAGTTTCTCCGGAAGCATAAAAAACAAGTTTGGCACCTGTATTCGATCCGATGTTCCAAATTCTCAGAAGCCAGAAAACAAACCCCATTTCCTTTTCAGCATTGGGAGGAAGCACAACCAGGTATTTGTTGACGGTATTGAGTGGTTGGAAATTTTTATAAATGAATGTAGTGATGTTACAGTTTTTGAGTATTCCTTCTGTGAGTTGACCCAGAAATGATCCCGATAAGTCCCGCTGATTGTGAAGTCCCAGAATCATATCCGTTGCTTTGTTTTCTTTGACTACGCTGGTGATCCCGTTGATGATATCGGAATCGTAGCGGATCAGTTCGGTGAGAATATTGTCTGTGCCGGCTGCAATTACAGAGGCTTTTTCCAGCAATTTTTTCGCTGCTTTTTCTTTGGATTCATCCTTGGCATTAGAGGGGACAATGTTCAGGGCAAGCAGGGAATTTTTTGATTTTTTTTGTTTGATAGTGATTCCTAAGTTGATCAATTCCTCCATATTCTCAGGATAATTGATCGGAATGAGGATTTTTTCCTGACGGGCTTCGGTATCCTCTTCTTCATTATTCTCCTCCTCTTCAATTGCCAAAGCGATGGCACCTTTTTGGGCAACAAACGAAGCCATAGTGCAGGTTACCAAAATCATGAGGATGGTTCCGTTTAAGACACTTTCACCCAACAATCTGATGGGTTGGCCATCCGGGCTTTCACCAAGAATGATATTGTAGCCTACCAAAACAGCCGCTAGGGTGGCAGCCGCTTGGGCATTGCTCAATCCGAATATTACATTGCGTTGGGCAACCGAAAAATTGAAGGCTTTTTGAGTCAAAAAAGCAGCTAAGAATTTTGCCAAAGTAGCGACAACAGTCATGATCAATGCCACTGTGATGGTCTCCCATCCAATGAAAAAGACTCTATAGTCAATCAACATGCCTACACCGATCAGGAAAAATGGAATGAACAGGGCATTTCCTACAAATTCGATCCGGTTCATCAGTGCGGAAGTATGAGGAATCAGGCGATTGAGTGCAAGTCCCGCGAGGAAGGCTCCGATAATGGCTTCAATTCCCGCTGCCTCGGCAAGGAAGGCAGCTAAAAAGACCATACCCAAGACAAAGATATACTGGGAAATGCTGTCGGAATTTTTGGTGAAAAACCATCTTCCCAAAATGGGAAAAACAAACCAGACCACTGAAGCGAAAATGCTAAACAATACAATCAGTCGAATCCAAAATTCTGAGTTTATTTCGCCTTTAGTCATGCCAACAATCACTGCCAATACCAAAAGGGCCAGGGTATCAGTGATCATCGTTCCTCCCACAGTAATATTTACTGCTTTGTTTTTGGTAACTCCCAACTTACTGATAATCGGGTAGGCAATCAATGTGTGCGAGGCAAACATACTGGCGAGAAGAACCGAGGTATTCAAAGGGAAATTCAAAACATAAAGACCTGCCAATGTTCCCAAAGTCATGGGTATCAAAAATGTCAGCATCCCGAAAATCAAACTCTTTTTGCTGTTTTTTTTGAAATCGGCCAAATCGATTTCAAGACCTGCCAAGAACATTATATACAGCAAGCCTACAGTTCCAAACAACACCACACTGCTGTCTCTTTCCAAGAGATTTATTCCGTTGGGTCCAATGACCGCTCCGGCAATGATCAATCCGATGAGTTGAGGGATTTTAAATTTATTGAGGATAATCGGGGCAAAAAGGATGATAAAAAGAATGGAAGAAAAAATCAGCACCGGATTCCCCCAGGGTAATGAAAAGTTCAAATCGGCTAGGAGTACAAAAGAATAGGTCATGGTAAACATTTTTCCAGATACTAAGCTAGGTTGTTACGCGTTTCCTTTTGTAAAATGTCACAGGATCTTTTAATATTTTGTATTCACTCATGAAAAACTTACAAAGTTCAAGCTCAAATTTTAGGATATATTTTAAGAAAAAAACTTTTGATAGAATAGACTCCAGCCTAATTTAAGCCTCATTGACCTGCGAGAATAGACTGTTTCAGATACTACAATCCTGATCCGCTATTTTGGCTTAAACTGTAAATAAGCTCCCCTCTAAAATTTGAATACTCGGATGGCTTTGCCTAATGACAGGGGGTTTGACTTGGCAAAAAACACAAAATGAGATTTTTATAATTGAATATCAGTAAATTATGTAGTTGTATTAAAAATACTATTAAAAAATCGTACCATAATTCAGTTTCAATCGTATCAAGAATTAATCAAAAAAAGCTAAAAACTTTCTTTTTGATTGATTTTGGTTTAATGAAAAACAAAGATCCGGGTTGATGGCCCGGATTTTTGTTTTTGGAGCAAATGAACCAATCCTAGGCGACCACCTGCTTCAGCCTTAATTTATTCATCAATTAGGATGGTAGACTTTTAGACCCAAATTAAAAGATCCAGTCTAGCATAAGGAAAAACAGTGAAGGGCATACCAAGCATCCTAAACCCGTGTAAAAAGTAGCTGTGACGGCACCATAGGGAACTAATTTAGGATCTGTCGCTGCCAACCCTGCTGCCACTCCGCTGGAAGTGCCCATGATTCCCCCAAATGCCATGGCAGCAGAAGGATTGCTAAGACCTATTTTTGAGGCTAAAATTGGGGTGAAAATGGTGACCGCGATCGTTTTGACCACACCTGTTCCGATGCTGAGGGCAATTACTTCAGAACTGGCCCCAAGCGCACCACCCGTGACAGGTCCGACTATATAAGTGCAGGCACCTGCCCCGATGGTGCAAAGGCTTACCGCATCCCGATAACCCCATGCCCAAGCCATGGCCACTCCGGCCACAAAAAACACCAGTATACCTAAAAGGAGCGAAATCAAGCCAAGTAAGCCGCTTTTTCGAATCAACAGAAAACTTGCGCCCACAGCTGTCGCGACGATGGCGAAGTCCCGAAACATGGATCCCCCCAGCAATGCCAAACCTTTAAAGAGACCCAAATCTGCCAGCCCATTTTCTCCTTTTCCGATGACGCCACCCAAATAACCAAAAGCCAAGGCGAGAAAAATGGCGATGGCCGAACCAGGAACTCTGGAGTTAAGGATTTTTTTGGAAAAAAGGTCAGTCAGCCAGGTGAGCAATCCCACCAGTAAAAACGCAACAACTAGCCCGTTTTTGTCAATTACTTTTATCAATTCCTCCATTTCAGGTGGTTTTGAAGGATTTCATCATAAAATAGAAAACAGCAAAAGCGATAATCACGGGGACAATTCCTGCAAAAATGGCCAAGGTACCTGAAGAAATGGCTGATTTGACATTTAGGCTTGCAGCCATCGCAATCACCACCGGTATGTAGAGCTTATTCCAAAATTCGATACCAAATTCCAATTCACTTTTCCACCAGCCCCTACGGGAGAAGTATTCTTTGGACAGGATCAGGAAAATCATGGCAAATCCGACTCCACCCACATTTGCGTGGATACCAAGCCATGAACCCAACAGTTCCCCGGTCCACATGCCGAGAATAAATGAAATTGAAAGAAATGCGAGGCCTTTGATCACGGCAGGAGGGTTTGGGTCGTGAGAATTGAATTTGGCAATAAAATTTGGTAGATGGATTTAATCTAAGGTTTATTGACTTCAAGTATTTAATTGAAGAGTATTTTCAAGTCATTCTTTACCACTTTCCCCATGGCATTTCTCGGCAGCTCGGTTAGAAAAATGTATTTTCTGGGTGTTTTATAGGCGGGCATTCGTTCCCTAATCCATGCATTCAATTCTTTTAAGTCAAGTTTTTCAGTTGAAATAATTGCCGCGGCGACCAATTCACCCCATTCTTCGTCCAGGAGTCCAACTACGCCGCAATCATCGATTTCGGGATGTTTACGAAGGATTTCTTCAATTTCAAGGGCTGAGATTTTATACCCGCCGGACTTGATAATATCGACAGAATCTCTTCCCAGAATTCTGATGTAGCCATTTTCCACAGTTGCAATATCTCCTGTCATAAACCAGCCATCCGACGTAAATGCTTTACGGGTAGCTTTCTCCTTTCCCCAATATTCCCTGAAAACAGAAGGGCCCTTTACCTGTATTTCTCCAGGTTCTCCTTCCGGTACGTTCTTTTGATTTTCATCGACAATCCGGATTTTGACACCCGGAAGAGCTTGCCCTATATAACCAGCCCTTCGCTCTCCTTCATAGGGATTACTGATTGCCATCCCTATTTCAGTCATTCCATAGCGTTCCAGTAGGTAGTGTCCGGATAGTTGCTGCCACTTTTCCATCACCGATACAGGAAGTGCTGCCGAGCCCGATACCATCAATCTCATTTTCTTCAAGCAATAGGAAATTTCAGCCAGTCTCCTTTCTGACTCTGATTCAAACCGTGTAATCAACTTGAAATAGATAGTAGGTACCGCCATAAATACCGTCACTTTTCCTTCTAAAAATATTTCAAAAACCTGCTTAGCATCAAAAGGATAAACAAACTGAACAGTAGCACCTGCCCAAAGTGAACAGGAAACCACATTGATAATCCCGTGGACATGATGCAGTGGAAGAAGACAAAGTGTATAGTCCTGAGAGGTCCACTTCCATGCCTCAATCAGCGTAATGACTTGAGCTTCTATCGCAGCATGTGTAGTCAAAACTCCCTTAGGCAAACTTGTGGTGCCTGAGGTATATAAGATCATTGCTCCCCGGTGTGAAGCGATGCTTGGTAAGTTGATACTTGTTTGATTTGGAATTCCATCAGCTAGACGAATAAATTGCTTTGATTGGTCCTCAGCATACGTCTGTAAAAGCTGCTCATATTCCGGTCCCACCAGAATCAACTCGGCCTCAGTATCCTCAATGACATATTGAAGTGAGGGGAAAGGATAGGTAATGCAAAGTGGAACGGCAATACCTCCTGCCATCCAAATTCCCCATTGAACCGCTACATAGTCCAGACCCGGAGAAACCATATAGGCAACGCGAGCCTCCTTCAAATCTTCCTTATCCTGAAGTAAGAAGGAAGCAAGGCTTCTGGTTTTTTCGATCAGTTGTTGATAGGAATAAGAACCGGTATGGTCAACAATGGCAATTTTTGAGGGATTTTGGTAAGCTTGGTGAAAAAGAGCGTCCATGTAAAGCAGCTATCAGTTATGGGTATTCCGTAAAGCTAAAGATTTATCCTTTTCGCCTGGAATTGAATTTATGAGTATTGGCTTTTCATCCTGTAATTCCAGAGGTAAAGGTGAACCACCCCTTGGAACAAGACCAATGAGTGGAAAAAAAAGCTGTCTCATAGATATCGACAGCTTTTGTTTATTAATTAACATGATTATCCGCAATTCTGCCAGTAAGAAAAAATGAGCCAGGAAGATGGCGGATAATCGTCCACAGACGACAGTCAACTGTCCACGGCTCGTTTTTTGGAACTTCAAAACTTAATTTATTTGGCTACTGGTAGGAATGCGGATCTACAGATTAATTAAAATGTATGTACAGGACATTGCCAGTAGCTTTTGAATAGACTTTAAATTACCTAAAAACACCAAAAGTTAGGGCTCTTCGGACATCGGACACCCGACATCCGGTCCAAATGAGTTATGAAATTAGCTTACTGGCAGAATAGCGTATAATCATATTAATTAATCTCAACCGAGGCACTTTCCTCGGTGAGTACAATCGCATGATACTGATCAATTTTTCCTGCAGGGATCGAGGGGTCTTGGTGAAGCAATCGGTTGAGCATTTCAGCTTTTTCTGCCCCTGTAATTACCCACAGGATTTTTGCTGCCTGATTGATCAGTGGGTAGGTGAGTGTCATTCGATGCCTGCCTTGGTAGGTGTCGCCGGTGATTGCCACGGTTTTGTCTTGGACTGCTAATACAGCATCACCCGGAACCAGAGAGGCTGTATGTCCGTCGGTGCCTAGCCCTAGGTGTATCAAGTCAAATTTCCCATTTTCTGTCAGGCGTGTGATGTGGTCAGCGTACTCTTCGCAGGCTTCGTTGAGATTGTCAGCAGTCACCCGCATAGGGAAAATATTTAATCGCAATACGAGTTTTGTGCCTTCAATTGCTTTAAAAAGCTGGGTGAGATTTCGATCAGGATGGGCATCAGGAGCTATTCGTTCGTCCACTTGGAATAAAAAAACTTTTTCCCAATGCAAATCTTCCTTTGCCAATTCCTTAATCATCTCCCAAGGTGTACGTCCACCACTGATTGCCATGGTGAAAGATCCTTTTCGGGTGACATTTTCCCGTATTCGATCTGCGATATAAATTGCTGCTTCTTTTGCGACTTCATCCGCAGATTGAAAAGTTCTGATTTCCATTTATTTGTGCTTGTTTACTACAGGATTATTCCAGCCTCCCGGAGGGTTGATTTGTTCGTTCACATTCTCAGGTCCCCAAGTTCCGATATCATAGGAGTGGACGGGATGATCCTGAGCTAAGTATTCATCCACGATTTTCCAAGCTTCCTCCACATAGTCCTGTCTGGCAAAATGGGTAGGGTCTCCAGCCATCGCATCTGTGAGGACACGTTCGTAGGCTTCTTTTTCATTGGGAAAAGGAGTAGGGTTTCCCTGGACTTCGGATAGTACCGAGGCCATATCCTCACCGGGTGCCATGATGAGCATTCCAAAAGCCACTTTGACGTCAGGACTGATTCGGAATCGGATGTGATTGGGTTGGGTGGCAATTGAAGAATAGGCGGAGGTCAGATGCTTAAACTGCACCAATATTTCGGTCGAGGTGACAGGCAGGTTTTTCCCAGCACGAATGTAAAATGGCACGCCTTCCCATCTCGGGGAATCAATGTGCAGCCTTATGGCAGCGAAGGTTTCGGTCCTTGAATCCTCCTTCACCGCTTTTTCCCCCAGGTATCCTTTGTATTGTCCGCATATTACATCCTGAGCGCGGAGCGGAGTGATGGCTTTCAGAACCCTCACTTTTTCGTCTCGGATGGATTCACTGTCGAGTCCATTGGGAGGCTCCATGGTCAGGTTGCAAAGTACCTGAAAAAGATGGTTTTGAATCACGTCTCGGATTGCACCTGTGACATCATAGAAGGCTCCACGGCCTTGAATACCAAAATCCTCCGCCATGGTGATCTGCATGCTTTCAATATGCTTATTGTTCCAGACAGGTTCCAAAAGTGAGTTGACAAACCTGAAAAAGACAATGTTATTAACCGGTCTTTTGCCGAGGTAATGGTCAATCCTGTAGATGGAGCTTTCTGAAAATTTCCCAAGGAGAATTTTATTCAATGCTTTAGCTGATTGCAGATCAGTACCAAAAGGTTTTTCGACGATTACTCTGGCACCATCAGCGCAGCCTGACTGCTCAAGTTGGGCGATGATTTTTGGAAATAAAACGGGAGGAATAGCAAGGTAATGGGTTGGATGCTGTGCTTTTCCCAAGGCTTTTCTGATTCGAAGAAATGTCTCCTGATCGGTGTAGTCGCCGCCCACAAAGGCGAGAAGACTGCAAAACTTCCTGTATGATTCCTCTTCGTAGTGACCGTGATTTTCAATGCTTTCTTTGGCCCGAGCCCGAAGTTTTTCAAGATCATAATCCCCACGCGCTACACCAATGATCGGACAATCCAAGTTTCCCCGTTTGACCATCATGTGAAGGGCTGGAAATATTTTTTTAAAAGCCAGATCGCCGGTAGCACCGTAAAAAACCAAGGCATCAGATTTGACTTGACTCATGAAAGAAAGGGGATTAGGTTAATAGTTTAGTTGAGAGAATCATGTTTGCTGATATTGGCAGCTAGTTTTCAGAACTTGACTCGACTTACCAGGAGGGGGCGATTTAGTATTTATAGGATTTCTCCCAAAGTCGAAATCCCCCGGTGAATGCGTTTTTATTGGAACCCAAGCGACAATTGTCAGGGATGTTGTCCAAAAGTTTGGAATTCCCTCCTCCGAGTACAATTTGATCCGGTTGAAAACAATGGTTGAAATGGGCAATAGTCTGGTAAACATGCTCTTTCCATTTCGGCTTGCCCAGCTTTTTCATTGCCCCATTGCCTACGTGCGTTTCAAAAGTTGCGAGCTTAAAAGGCAAGTGTCCGCCTTCCAGAGGAAGAATCAGGTCTTCATACACCATAGCAGTACCCAAGCCGGTGCCAAAGCCCATAAAAAGTAATTTTCCGCCTTCATAGCTACCCAAAGCTTGCATTGCCGCATCGTTGATGATCTTTACAGGACATCCGAAGGCCGAGGCAAAATCAAATTCTCTCCAGCCCATGCCCATGTTGACGGGATCGGCGACGATCTTTCCATTTTTCACCACACCCGGAAATCCGATTGAGATCGCCTCATACTCCCATCCCTTTGCATTTTCTATTACCAGCGGCACCAATTGTTGTGGAGTAAACATATCTCCGGAAGGTATTTTAATTCGGTCAGGTTGGCCTGTTGCGAGTATTTTAATGTTGGATCCTCCGATGTCGATTACCAGTACTTTCATTTGTTTTGAGGTGTTGAGGCTTTGCCTTGACGGATTAGGATGAAATAAGAAGGGTTTTTTAATTAATGGATAAAGATAAACAATCCTTTGGCTTGAAGGGGACTGAATACTCCCTGATTTCTAAATCAGCAAAATTCCAGCAGATGATTTTTCCAAATTTAAAGACCAATTGACTGCGTGTCATAAATTAATCTACTTCAATACTTTAAAATTTGAAATTATATTCTGAAATATAAGAGTATGGCGAAACACCATTAAGGATTACAGCAGCATATATTTTTTATCAAGTGTTTTTTTTCACACTTCATATATGCGTTGAGTGCATTCATTTTAAAAAAAACAGACATAATGAAAAAGAGTGGGACCTTTCGATCTCACTCTTTTTGTAAGCGGGTGATCTAAAAAATAAGATTAGGCCGAAACCAATTTGAAATGATAGTTGGAGTGTTCCTTTTTATTCCAGCTGATTTCTTTGCTGAGGTGATAGAAAGCCTCCAAAAGGGGAGCATTATCCATTTTTCCTGCATCTATTGCACGGAATCCGATAAGTTCAATAAGTCTTTTAATTCGGATCTTTTCAAGCTCGCTGTCTCCACAATAATAGGTTTCTTTGATTATTCCCAGAAAATCCGAATTAGGATAATCAATGCCCAAATTGTTAAATGCTTTGAAAAGAATAGCTTTTGGTGCTGCTTTGGAAATTAATTTAGTATTACTTGTTGCGAGTACTTTGTCATAGTTTGCATTGGTGCAGTCAACAATAAATTTCCCATCCAAATCCACATTATTCAGAGCGGCACAGACTTCAACCAAGTTTTTATTGTCGCAACAGATCAGAATAATCTCCGATTGAATAATCGCTGATTCGAAAGGACAAATTCTGTTTCGGACAAGGTTGAGCATTTTCCAATCGTTGGATTCTGTGTCAAAGTCGTTTCTTACTCCGAAAACCACTGAAAGTCCTGCTTCCAGGTATTTTTTTCCCAATGTTTTGGCAAGCATGGTGCCACCAAGAATTCCAAGTTTCATATAATTTGATTTTTTTAAGATGAAGTTAAACTCCAGAAAATCAGTAATAACAATCGAAAACTAGATTAAAATATCAAATTATCAAAATTTTATTTTGAAAAAAATAAAAAAACAACATATTATCCATTTACCAGTTATTAAAAAACAAATTTTGGTATTCAAAACCCAAAACAGCATTCTGGCAATTATTCAAAAAGCAATGATTATGAGCGTAAAACGTCCTTGGCTTTTACTTTTTATTGTTCTCAAAATGAGCCCATTCTATGGTAGGTAATACAACAGGTTTAATTTTAGAAGAAATGCCTCGGGATATTTTCGGGATGATTTTTTTTGGAAGAAATCGGTAAGTTACTTCCCGATACAGAAAGTGTAACTATTTGTAATTAAGATTTTGTTTATACGCTATTCTGCAAGTAAGCAAATTTAATACTCAACTGGACCGGATGTCGGGTGTCCGATGAATCCTACTATTTGGTGTTTTCAGGAAATTTTAAGTCTATTCAAATGCTACTGGCATAGTTCCGTATATACCTATTGAGATATATATTGAAAATCGGTACAGATATGGTACAAAATCGAGTTGGACTTTTCTTTCGCGATTCGAATTCGATTTATTCTTCGGTCTTTTCAGTCATTAGGTGGTAGGGCTAATTCCAGTCATCCTTAATCCACTACAAACTTCTGTAGCTAAAGAAACACCTGCAGATTTATCCTATGATTAGCGAACGAAGGATGCAGAATTTTCAGTACGGGTTTTGTTACAAATTCAGCAGATGATACATCTGTCAAAAGCTCTATGACATGCTTATCACCGCTAAAATTCCTTTTGTTTGTAATACTGCATTTAATGATTAATTTGAAATTAATTTTTAAATTCATCTATGAGAAAAATTGCATTTCTTTTGATTCTTGTTTTATTCTCCCTAGTTGGGTGTATGGAAGTGGAAAAACCGCTTACTGATCCTTATGGCATATATGCTGTTGAATCCATGGTTTCGGCTATTCCGGTTGATTTCACCGATTCAGGTGAGCAAATCACCGAGCACGCTGCTAATTTTTTAATGTGTGGACCAGGAGTGTTTTCTATAGAATGGCATCTGAATAGGCAAACTCCAATTATGGATTTTGACACATTCTTATTTGTGGATTGGATAAATCCAAAAACACAGGAGAAGGAAATTTTAAAGGGATGTGGATTTTCGAGGAGGATTGTAAACCTTAAAGAAGATGGGGAACTGGAATTGATGTTTTTTGGTGGAGAAGAAGCTGTTTCATCTAATCCAAAAAGTTTTCTTTACCAATTCGAAGTAAAAATTTTGGAGTATTTTCCAGATGATAAATCCATACGGATGGTGACTGACCAGCAGTTGTATGACTTTTTTTCTGAAGAATATGTTGAAACTGAAATCACCTACTTGTTTTCCTATGCGGGGCCTGTTTTCCAACTAAATTAGTCAAAATAAAAAAATCACCTTTTTCCGGGTGGTTTTACTCAGATTCAAACGCTGAGAGTAGTTTTCTTTATCTGTCATTTCAAATTCCGGCGAACTTCTTTACTTCTAAAGTTACCCTTTCTTGATAAGCCTTTTTAAGATTCTCTGTGAGAAAAGACTTTTCGATCAATGCGGTAGCCTTTGGCAACCATTTTTTTAGTCTATTATAAACTCCGTTGATTTGTTTTTCATTTAGTTTCAAAACTTCGCCAAGCCTATCAAAATATCCTTTGTTGAAATTCCTCTTTTTTCCACCTAGTAGGAGAGCCGTGTCTTCCTTGTCTTTTGGTAGAATGATTTTGACATTGAGTAAATCATAGGCAGGAGATAGTGTCCAGCCCTGACCGGTTAGCCACATGGAGAAGTTTTTCAGGTGCATGTCATTGTTGCCAATGACATAATTAAAAATGGCAAGCTCGAAAAATCGCATTTTGTCGAGTACGATATTGGTGGATAATTCACCAATTGTTTTTCCCAAGGTTTCCATATTTCCTTTGTATTTGTCTTCCAGCTCCAGAATCTGCAAGAAATCAATCATGTGGATTTTTGAATGATCCTCTTTGCGGTCTATTCGCTTGGTGAGATAGGACAATTCGCCCGAAGCCAATCTGATTAGTGTAGACGGTACCACTTCAATGTTAAACAATTTCGCCATCCTGCTAGCTCATTGTTATACTTGATTATTCCTGCTCGCATCTTTTTCGTGGATTGGTGTCAATATGTGGCCAAACATGCTGAGGACTTGGTTTACTTTCAACAGGCTTAGGTTTTCTTTGCCTTGTTCGATTTTCCGGATAACAGTAAGTGCAACGCCAGCTTTGTCGGCAAATTCTTCCTGAGTCATCCCCAATTGCTTTCTTCTGGTTTTTACAAATTCGGCTATTTGATTCATTCTATATGTATTTACATATAAATGTAGAAAAAAGATTTGATTTATATGCTTTTACGTATAAAAAATAGTTTTGATTAAATTTTATATGCTTTTGGATATAATTTTAACCAAGTCTTTTACTGTGAGGGATAGAAAGTCACTCTAAAGCTCATTTATCTGGTTTTTTTAAACGATAGAAATAAGTTTAACCGCTCATAGGATCGATTTGGCAGAAACCGAATTAGCTAAATTTCACTTCATTGTGGACACAGTGTGTGCACAAAGTTTATCCAAAGGGTCGAATTGGGTTTTCCATGCAAAATGGGTAAAAAGCTGTTTTCCGTTTCAGCGTTTATCGTCTAGATTACGAGCATTATGCAAAACCTGCATAGTGCTTTTGAAGATTAAACTAATAATCACCGTAACGTATTCGACTCTTGGTCCAAAAAGAAATCGGCATCGATTTTCTTGTGATACTTTCCAAAGGCTGATTTGTGAAGTATTGACTTATTCAGTTCCTGGACTGGCAAAATGTACAATTCAGCCGGATCTGAAGCTTTGCCTCCAATTCCTAAAACAATGAAGACCGGATAGTTTTCTTGCTTTGCAAAAGCCTTGTACCGCTCCAATTGCCCATCGTTGGCGAAGCGGATATAATCACCTTTGGGTTCAGATCTCCATTTACATTCCACAGCGAGAGGGTAGGATTGACCTCGAAGATTTAACGACAATTGAAAATCCGGCTGTGTGGTAGTATCTGCATATCGGCCATCTACAAATTTATCTCCAGCCCAATTTCGAATTTTGAAGTATTTCTTGTCAAACTTCTGGATCACAAACTTCTCGAAACCCAAACCTGCTTTTTGGTTTAGATCAATTAACTCTGTTTCGTTTTCCTCTTCGGATTCTTGCAACTCCTTCTTGATTTTATTGATGGCTATTTCCGGATCTTTCCCTTCCGTAATGGCGATTTCCAGGATCAGCTTTTCTTCTTTGGGGGTCAAAATGCCATCAGCTTTAACGGCTTGAATCACTTGCGATAAAGATTCACCTTTAATTGACTTTGATCAAACCAAAAGGATAATTCCGGAAATCAATAAAATTCCGCCGAGGATGATTAGGGATATGGGAAGCATGCGGGGCATTTTTACTTTAGCTCAAATACAAACGGGTCAAATGCGGCCTGAAATTTTTGAAACATTTCTAAGAAATAATCATTTCTCTTTGCCCACTCATTTTCGTTAAAGAAATCAACATCAGTTAATTCGATTTTGATTCTACTCATCTTACTCTCAGGTAATTCCTGCCATTCAATTGTTTGTCCTAAAGCTTCTTCTATCATCTCTTTTTTGGAAAATAGTCGGCGGAAGTATGATTTATTGATCTCCTTACTGGATGTTACTATTCCAAGTTCAATTCGTGCAATTGACTTAGTATTTGTTAATGTGTATTGAAGCCCTGAAATACCAGCTCCTACACTTAACCATTGATCATTTGAAGCATTAATGTTTTGGAATAGATTGATTTCTTGAAGTAAGGGCAAAAGTTGAAGCCAATATTTTTTCCGAATTGTATACCTAGGAGGTTCTCCGCTATTTACAGGTCCAGTTTGATACTTAATGATCAATTCCTCCTCCATCTCGAATAGTGAAAGAAGTTTTTTGAGGATAGTAAACTTAGAGTTGCTGTCAATATTCGATTCAAAATAGTATCCATTATCCAACTCTTTCCCATCTCTAAAATCAGCTTCATTTCTGGTGATTTTCAGAATATCCTGACCACTTACCATCACTTGGTAATTCTTTTGAAATAGAGCTCTTAATACATAAAAATACATTTGAGCCACAGCATCCTCTTCAATCTTATTATTATCAAAAATGAAATATTCCAACTTTTTAAACCTTGGTTTCTCGGCATCGAAAATATTTTGTTCTTCGTCATTTTCTCCGTCAAAGACTACCACATCAGGGAGCTTCCAAATTTTTAGAAATCGCTCATAAATGATTTCAAATCGCTCCTCGAAGTGTGGAATTGTCCATTCATCGATTTTTTGAAGATAAGAGTTTAGCCAAAGTCTACTGTGAATATAGCCTTGCTCTTTTCCATCAGAGTTCATAGCTTTTTTCTCTCCAAAAGTTCTATTACTTAACGCTCCGTTATTTCCTGACAGGGTAAGGTTTGCAATGGTGTTCAAATACTTGTCTTTAAACTCCGAAAACTGCTCTCTGGAAAGTTGTTGTTTCCATTCCTCCGTGGGCGTTCTGGGGAAAATGTGTTCTATGGTAATCGCCTCGTTTGAAGTGTCGACATATTCCTTGTTTTTGTAGTTTTCCAATAGCTCGAAAAAATAGGATCTGTTCTTTGTTTGGATATTATAAAGGTCTTTGTCCTTCAATGCCAATTTGACTTCCTCATTGGTAGGGAATTTAGAATTACCTCCTTTTCTCATCAGGGCCTTTTCGATCGAAGTCACATATTCCTCTGTATCAATTTCCGAGTATAAAGTCATAAAGACTTTGTTTAAGGCATTGGTAGGTAAACCCACAATAAATCTTCTCCAGGAAAAGCTTTGGATCAGTTTGAGAATAGCTACCAGATCGGAAGTTTCAATCAATCCGTTTTCCACATCTTCAAATACCTGAAGCAGGAAAGGGTAAGTTACATTGATTTCCAATCGGTTGATATATTCCAGTTCTTTCCGAACCTGCTTATCCGTGACTGTAATGGGATTGACGAGTTTCTTGTAGTGAAATGAAAAGGATTTTATTTCTTCTAACTCGTGGTAGAAATCTGCTTCATCTTTATCCTGAAAGAGCATCTTGAATTCCTGATAAACCTTGTTTTTGTTTGGAATCTTTTTGGTTTTCAGGGTCAGGTAATCCCGGATAAAATCCGAAACCAATGAGATTCTTTTGGAAAGATCCTTAGCATTTTCCTCAATTGGACTCCAGATGGATTCAAAGATTTTGTCTTGATCAGCAGGCGGGAGATCCATCAAAATGAAATTTCGAATCAGATCAGACTGGGAAAGATCAAGACCGGTGGAGTTTAAACTTTCAAAGATCCGTTGAGGGTCGTCTTTGCCTCTTTCGAGAGAAATCTCCACAAAAATAAGCCGGTTCAAACCCTCAAGAATGACTTGGAAAGTGTCGGCGTTAATCTCAGACCTGAAAAAAGTATAGTTCTCCTTGACATTGGTGTATTCAGTGATTGACTTTTCATTGCCAAGAAGAATGGCTTTGAAGGCAATAGAATTGCGATCTGTTTGCTTCAGTTTAAGCTTGTAAGCCTCTTTTTGGACATATTGATTAACCAAAAACATATTGTAAAGTCGCTCCGATTCTTGGGTTGGTAGATTCTCTTTGGCAAAGCGGTAGAGCGCAGCAATCAGGATATTGATTGTCGTCAACCGCTGCTGCCCGTCGATGATCACCAATTCCTTTACTTCATTGCTGGTACTGTAAACTCCATCATGAATAAAGACGATGCTTCCTATAAAATGGGAAACCCGACTTTCATCCGCCACTTGGATGATATCTTTGAGCAATTCCCGACACTCTGTAATGGTCCAGTCGTAATTCCGTTGATAGATCGGAATTACAAACTGGACATCAGGTGATTTTAAAAATTTGACTATTTGGAGTTCGTTAGCTTTCATTTAATTAATCTATACATTATCAAAAGGTTTTATCTTCTTTAATTCATCAAGATCTCCGCCTTGTTGGAAAAGATCTCCTTGACTAATACTAATTATCTTAACAGATTTAGGGAACCAACAATAACCTAAAAAATCAACATCAAATTGAATCATTTTTTTCAATTCATCAATACTATATTCGGAAAATTCCTTATACTTATCAAGTATATCTGGGTGATCGTTTAACTCAATTCTTTCAAGATAGATATGGAGATCATCTGAAATATTTTCCATATTTTTCCAGCGATCTATAAATTCAGAAGGTGGATTTTCAATCTCTTTCCAATCTCTGTGTTTTATCATCGGCTTGTCTTTGGATTTCATAATAAACAAACGGCCACTCCTATGCCTTCCACCATCGAAAGAAAAAATTGGTATACCTTTATATGTGTAATCTTCTAAACCATTTTCAGATTTAATTAATCCAATTTTTAGACTATTGTTTAAAAATTCAAGATTTAAATTTGCGGAAATTATTATATGATCTTTTAGATTCAAAATGTCAACCGCCTTGAAAATCTCATTAAATTCAACAGTATAGTTTACGGTTGCTATGATATCGATTTTGTCTAAAATGTGTGCGTAATAATTATTTTTTATATATCTCCCTAAAATTTTATCGTAATCAATATAGTGAATAGTTGGATCTGACAAAAATGCTTCTCGATTTAAAGGAATTATTGTGCCTCTTATTGTTTCCATAAAATTACTAACTTCATCTCGATTCTCCTTATCAATATCATTTCCTTTAATTCTAGAAACATCTAAATAAACCTCTTTTATGGATCTTACAGTATTATTAATAAGAGCCTCTATTTTTGAAGAATCTAATTCACCCCGAGATAACCTTTCTTCGGTCTGAATTTCAAGATTGTTTCTAAAATTGTTCAAATAATCAGTTGGATATGGGATATCCTTCAATAAGCAATCTCTTCTAGTTATTAATGCTAAGGAAGTTTCACTTATAAGACTTTTATTTTTGAAAATTTTCTCAATACGCCTTATGATATTTGGAAGTTTTTGTGCAAGAGCTTTCTGACTCGGGAGATCCTTTGGTAATGATAATGGTTGAATACTATCTTTTAAAGCAGTGCCGTAATCATTAATCCAAGAATATAAAAATAATATCAAACAAAATTCTGAAATGTAGAATTTGGAATCTTTTTGAAATCCAATTGAATCAAATTCTATGTCATCAAAATAATATGACATTGTCCAATTCTTTTCGAAGATATCTTTTCGAAACTCAAAGTATTGATCAAAAGCTTTTTGTGGAGTAAATTCAAGCAAAAATGTTTTGGCGGGAAGATTTTGAGTATATAAAACTAAATCTTCTAATAGCCTATATTTTCTTTTATAATAAATAATAGCTAAAAAGGAAATGTTAAATTCAATAATTTTTGATTTAAATTGGATGATTTTTTGATTTTTAATAAAGCTTTCATCTGTAACCTTTGATTTTTCATCATATTGAAGATATGATCTTCGCAAATAAAGGTTGAAAAAATTATAGAATATTTCCCAGTGTTTTTTTATTTTTGAATAATTACTGACTTTTATTAATAAAATAATATTATCCCAAATAGCAACAAATGTTTGATTGTTAAATGGCTTTGGTCCATGTATTCCCAATGAATATGGTAGATAAAATTCCGTTGAATAAAATTCAATCGCTCTGTATCTTGTTTCTATGTTTGAACTTTTAATAAATGATTCTAGAATTTTAAAATTGTTATTATATATTATTGAATCAAATGATAATTCGGTTTCATTTTCATTATTTAATTCTTTTGAAATATTAGATATAAGGTAAAAATATCGTTGCCTTATATTTGTCTCTAGAGGTATATCATCAAATTTTATTGCAAAGCAATATAGGTCTGTTATTATTTCATGATGATTGTTTAATATTTCTTCAAAAAAGTTAGCTCTATTTGGTTTAATTATGTTTTCAGATAATAATTTTGAAATTTGTGTTTTTTTAAGAATGTGCTCAAATAAGTCGGAGGGATTACTGTATTTTAATATTAATTCAATATATAGAATAAATATTCCGATCAATAAGATAAGAAAAACGAATGCAAGAATGTTTAAAAATTCATAGTTTAAAATAGTCAATCCTGATAAAATCAGGGAACTTATTAAGCAGTATTTGAAGTATAAATGATATTTTTCTTTTTTAAAGGAATCAATGATTTTACTTGAAGAATATACCTCATTCAGTTTCGATATCGTTTGGATAATTATTGGATATGAAATTGCAATAATTGTTGGTAAAAAAGCTATTATTAAACTATAAAAACCTTTATCTCTCAAAGGAAGAAAATTTCTTATATTTTCTATAAGATCCGTGTAAGATAAGTGATGTAGTAACATTTTTATTTATTTATAAATTTTTATTATCCCAATCTCCTCCTCACTCAATCCATAAATCTCATAAACCAATTGGTCGATTTCGGCTTCGAGAGTTGAGATGTCCGAAGTTGGATTTTGATTTTTTGATTCAATGATTTGATTCAATATAGTTTCTATCATTTCCCTTACTTGGCTTAATGGTTCTATAATTGGGATTTGGGCTAAGTACTGTCTAATGAATCTCAAATAGCCACCTCTAATTGTAGACGTTAAGTTCGAATAGATGAAATGAACCATTGAAGAATTGATAAGCGCCAGCAAATATTGGTCAGCCTTGGGAATTATGTATGCTGTATTGACACAATAGATATGATTCGTATCTAAAATAGCTTCTGCTTTTATTGAAATATCGGGCAGCATAATCTTCTCCTTTTCAAATTCTCCATAATAATCACATGCTCTCAATTCCCACCAAAAATCCCCCTGATCGGTCCTTTTTTTAGCTGCGTTTTCATACGGCTTAAGGTGATTGGCTATTGCAGGATAATTGCTTTGGAGCCATTGCCATGCTGGATCATAGTTCATATAACCATATCTTGGTGGTTCGTTCACCTGACTGATATAATTGGGATCATCTTTTGGTAGGTTACTTTTTATCGTAAATCCTTTCGGAAACAGAATCAGATATTTCTCAGGGGTAGGGGTTTGATACCTTTTAATTTCTCTTCCGGCCAAAAAAGGTTTGATCACCTCCGCACTTCTTGGATCTTCAGAGATAAGTCGGTCTTTGGTTTCCCGATCGATGACAAAAGCTTCATTGTAACCGGTTTTAATCCCATAAAAGATTTTTCCTTCCACATATTCCGATAAAGGAACTCCTTTGGATTTGAGCTTGAGAAGGAGTGCCTGGGACCGACTGTCAGCTAGCGTCCAGCCACTATCGGAAAGACCAAGAGGGGAGACTTCCAGTTGGTTCTCCCTTAGGTAGTTTTCCATTCCTGTGGGAAAACTCAGGGTATCCAAGTTTACGGCTTTGAAATTTTTGCTTGAATTGCTTTTGGAAAGGGAAATAATCAACGGATAAGTAGTGGCTTCCTCAAAAACCTGCAAATCACCAAAATCCAATAATTCATTGATCTGAAAGGTTTTGACATAGTTCCGTAACGACTTGCCATATCCGGCCTGCATCCATTTATTGGGGATGATAAAGACAAAGTCACCTGAGTCTTTAAGTAGTTTCATGCTCAACTCCACAAAATAGACATAGAGGTCCGCGGTCCCGGCAAATGTTTTAAACCTGCTCTGCAAATAGGGTTTTAAGTCTGAAAATTCCTCCTGTCTAATGTAAGGAGGATTGCCTATCACCATGTCAAAACCTATGTAATCCCCATCATCATTAAGTACCTCAGGAAACTCAAATCGCCATTCGAATGCATTTTCATAGATCTGGTTGGCTTTGATTTCTTCGAGTTCAGTTTCAAGCTTTTCCAGCTCAAGACTGACTTTATCGATTCTTTCCAATCTGGTCTTTTTCTCTTTCGCTGTTTCTTCGAAGAGCCCAGTCTGCATGGTTAGGTTGTATAGTTCTCCACCGAGTTTGGCTTTTCTGAGAATCTTTGGGTCGTTTTTAGCAATTTCAGAGCGGAAGTCAGATTTGATCGAATTGATCAATCGCTCCATTTCCCGCTTCTCTTCCTTGTTTTCTGCGTTACGATAGCGATCCACAGCAGATTGGTATGCTACGATAGAGAATTTACTTTTCTTCAGGGCTTGACTTAAATCCTCATCCAATGCAAACCGGGAAACCAAGGAATTCCCACATTTGATGTTGATATCAATGTTTGGTAAGGTTTCCAGTTCCTCACTTGACTTATAATAGGCGCTTTTTAGTAACTCAATCCAAAGTCGAAGCCGGCAAATTTTAACGGAATTGGGATTGATATCTACTCCAAAAAGGCAATTTTCAATAATGGTCTGCTTTTCATGGAAGAGGGTTTCTTGGATCCGATGGGACTCTTTGTTGGTTGGATTATATTCAAAGAGCTCTCCGTCTTCATCTGTAATGATCAATTCGTCATTTTCTACCTCAACCACATATTCCTTAAGCCGCTTTCCCGATCTATCCTGCAGAATCCGTAAATCATTCTTGACTGAGATGATTTCATTCAAAGCTGAAACCAGGAAGTGTCCGGAGCCTACCGCCGGATCACATATTTTAATGGAGTTGATGATGGCGTTGGCTTCATCATATGAGAAGTATTCATTTGGGCCAATGATATCATACACATCGGAGAGCGAATTTAATTCTCTGGTATTTTTACCCTCACCCTCGATCCCTCTCCCAAAGGAGAGGGAGGAGAGAATCGTTTCCGAATGGTGTTTTACTGCTTCAAAGATTTTTTCGGTTTCCCAAATTGCCTCCTCGTTTGAAAATCGAAGTATGGTTATTCCTAATTCCTTCAGTTCATAGGATCTTCCCTCATCGTATTCTTTTTGTCCAATGTCTTCATGATATCCGCCGTCCAATTCTATTCCCAGCATTAGTTCATTACAAAAAAAGTCTAGAACGAACTTTTGGGCAACAGGATGCTGTCGTCTGAATTTGTAACCTAATAATTTGCGGTTTCTTATCAATTGCCATAGGAAGTCCTCGGCCTTGGTCGGATTCTTCCGCATCTCCCGAGCATTCTCTAATAAAATTGGATCTATTTTCTGTACTCCAAGCTTGATTTGGGCACTTTCCCCTCTCCTCAAAGGAGAGGGGTTAGGGGTGAGGTTGCTTGAGGGATTTAGGGCGTGGGTTCTTAAAGCTTCCTTAAACTTCTGTACCACTGCCCTGCGGATGGTCTCGCGACACATATACATGGTGATAAATCCGGGTGTGAAGAATGAACCGTCTTTGTATCCGTTGATCTTTTCGAAGATCAAGCCAAGCACAGAAGCATTAATCAGCGTTTTGTTGTCCTCCTGTATTTCTTCCGAGCCTTCACTGGCAAAATCATAGGCATCCAGAAATTTGAAAAGGTAATCGAGGGTAGAGAGAGATCCTGTCAGCTTTTTACCCTGATCATTTTTCAGAACCGTGGAAGAAATCACCGGAATGGTTTTTTCATTCTTTAGGAAATTGATCATGATCGTTTTCTGCTCCATCTCCGTTGGCTCAAAAAGCGAGGAATTGAGATAGGGGACTTTTGCGAAAGCATGCTTTACATCCTCATTTCGTTCGTCCAGCCGTTTGGCTAAAACCTGAAAGAAGAGTGCGTTCAGTTCATCGTAATCATGAATGATTTTTTTGTTCAGGAATGCATAAGTCTTATCCCCTTTGTGATAGGTGATCAACTGAGCTTCCAAAAGTTTAAGAAAAAGGATTCGGTTGATCCAGGTTATACTCAGTTCCAGTCCGACATTAAACAGTCGCTCTTCCTGCGTACTTCCATATTGACTTGGCTTATCAAGCTGCCCAATCTTATCTAAAGAGTCGAGTTGAATGATTGCATCTTCAAGAATGCTTCCGGAATTCCGCTTTTCTTTTTGACTCCTTTCGATCAGTTTCTTTCCACCTGCAGCTGTCTCTGTTAATCCAATAATGTGAAGTAGCTCAGAGTAAAATCGTTTATCCAATGAATTGCTGTCATTGGCAAATGGCAGCTTCAGCAAATGCTCAGGAGAGAGAAGCTTGTAAAGAGCGATTAGTTTATGGTCATCCTTTTTGTCTGCATTCCGCAGGGGTTTCTCATAATCTCGGATAGAAAAGTAGGTAAACTCGATTTGATCTTTGACCTTTTCGATGGCCGGTTCGGCGATGTTTTTATAAAAGAAATCAGTTTTGATCTCAGAGAGACGACCTGCCTCAAACTCCTGAAACTGCCTGACTAATGCCTTGTCCAGAGCAAAATATCGTTCAAAAGTTTGCGCGTCAAAAATGAACCATTCATAGATATTGTTGATAATTAAATTCTTTACCTCAAGATTGTTTTGAGTGATACGCTCCCGGAGATAATATAGGACAAGCTCTTGAAACGCCTTTGAATTGAGATTGGAAGCAGAAATCATCTCTGCTTTATTGGTCGGTTTTTTTGCCTCAATGATTACCCCTACACTGGATTTGGCCTTGTCTCCCGTATGAATGACTAGGTCATTTCGACCTTTGGTGTTTACAAAATGATTGGGATCGTAGTAGGTTCTCTTTAAAAAATCGATTACCAAATTCTTATGAAACTCCTCAGATTCGGCTTCAGTGATATGATCGATAAGCCTAATTAGGTTTGTCTTGAATTGCTCGATTGCAGTTCGATTAGGCTTTACTTTTAGGTATGCTTTCTTGAGGGCTTGTTTTGGCTTGAGTAACTTATCGTACATTCGAAATGAGCATGCTTGGTAAAAAAACTGATAACAAGATGCATTTTTTTTGACTAAAAAAGCAATGGGAAAGTAGTGAATGCTAAAGAAAATGAGACAGTTTATGACGGGAATTCAAATTTGATGACTTCTCACTGATCTATTTAAATCCTTGCCAAAGGTAAAATTGGACCTAATTACTTCTTAACTTTCTTCGAATAATACTCAATAAACCAACCGGGAACATTTTCTTCATCGATTGGATCCCATTCTTTTTCACCTCTTACATTTTTGAAATGGGCAAATAATCTGAAGTCCTCTCCGTCCTTAGAGTTATCAAAAAAATAAGCTTGATAGGCAATTTGGGCGGCATCAAACATAAGTTCCAGTGAACGGTAATACCGCTGCTCGATCTTGTCCTCGGGAACATCGTGTCCTCCTTTTTGAGTTCTAACTTTGACTCGGTACTTATTGATTTGTGGCGACTCTGTGGAGACAAAATAGAGGTAAACTTTATATCCAGCAGCTTTTGCCTCTCTCATTATGTCAATTTTGGAAGGGTGGGAAAAAACAGTTTCAAATGAAAATTTCTTCCTGTCGGCTAATAGTTTCCTGCGGAGAAAATCAGCCATTATTTGTCCTAATCGCTCATTCAACTCAGGGTTAAGAAGTGTAATTTGATTTTTTTCCAGTGAAAAGGTCTCTAAAAAATCCTGTTTTGAAAAAGTTTCATTAATTAATCCTGATGAAAGCGTAAAGGCTAAAAATTCTTCAATATTGGTTTTGATTTCATACTTGTCAAAAGAAATTGTTCCATCTAGTAATTCATTCGCGATTTCATCAGCATTAATATAAATCCCAAAATCAACAGGTATTTCACGAACCTTGAGATCTCGAACAGCATTGATTATCGTGCTTTTTCCAGAACCATTTGGCCCGGCAAAGACCCTAAGTCTAAGATTTGATTTAGTCGAGGACAAGTTTTCTAGATTTTGAATAGTCTTTCAACTTCTCAAGTTGAATTACCGAACCATCTGAATTTTCTCTGACGATCCATCCATTTTCAGCTTTGACCACATATCCTGCGATTTGCATCGAAGCATCCGAAGCTTTTTTTACAGCAGCTGAAGCTACACGAATTAAATCACGCTTGGTCAAATAGGCAGTCGTCTTTTTTGCCTTCGATCTTTTAGTTCTTCTTAGACTCTTCATATTGTCAATTTAATAAATTATTTCCCGATACAGAACTTACTGAAAATATTAGCCAGTAAATCATCGGTCGTCACTTCCCCGGTGATCTCGCCCAGGTAATGCAGGGATCGGCGGATGTCCATCGCCACGAAATCATTGGTCACTTCATTGTCCAAACCTGTCAAAATATCGAGTAAGGATTCCCTTGTTTTGGTGAGGGAGTCGTAGTGGCGGACATTGGTAACGATGGTATTTCCGGTTCGGAATTTATCCAGGTTGACGAGTTCCAAGACGCGGGATTTGAGGCCTTCGAGGTTTTCTTTTTTGCCGGCTGAGATAAAAATAGTGTCCGAATGCTGTATCTTTAACTCATTGATAATATTTTCCTTAGCCTTGTCTGTCTTATTTGCAACTTTCAGGAAAGGAACGCCCAGATTTTCCAGTTTGTTGATGTCTCGATTGATCTCGATGAGGTCGGTATCGCTCAGATCAAAGAGATATAAAATCAGGGAAGCGGTCTTCATTTTCTCCTGCGTGCGACTGACTCCGATAGCTTCGATCACGTCGGTGGTCTCCCGCAAACCTGCGGTATCGATGAATCGGAAAATCACGCCTCCAATGCTGATTTCATCTTCGATAAAGTCACGGGTGGTTCCTGCAATTTCTGATACGATAGCTTTTTCCTCATTGAGCAAAGCATTGAGGAGTGTGGATTTTCCGGCATTGGGTTTTCCTGCAATGACAGTGGGGACTCCATTTTTGATCACATTTCCCAAATCAAAACTCAGGATCAATTCTTCCACAATCCGGAGGATCCGCTCAACCAAAACACGTAAATCTGCTCTGCTGGCAAATTCCACGTCTTCCTCTGTGAAATCAAGTTCCAACTCGATCATGGAGGCAAAATGGATCAGTTGGTTACGCAACTCCTGGATCTCAGAACTGAACCCACCGCGCATTTGATTTAATGCGGCCTGATGACTTGTTTCGGAATCGGCATGAATCAAATCCGCTACGGCCTCGGCTTGTGCCAAGTCAAATTGACCATGAAGAAAAGCACGCTGGGTAAATTCTCCGGGTTTGGCCGGGCGGACGCCCTTTCTGACGAAAAGTTTGAGAACTTGACTGATGATATAAGAGGAACCATGCGTGGAGATTTCCAAGACATTTTCCTTGGTGAAGGATTTGGGAGCCTTGAAAACTGATACCAATACCTCATCGATAATTTTATCCCCATCCCGGATTGTTCCGAAATGAATGGTATGGGAAGGAACTTCCTCCAGGTTTTTTCCGAAAAAGACTTCGTTGGTGACACTGATGGCGTCTTTCCCGGAAAGTCTAATCACCGCAATGGCACCGACACCTTGAGGAGTGGCAAGTGCGATGATCGTATCTTCGCGCTCGGCGGGGGAAAAACTCATGGTTTGGCTTTAAATGCTTTTTCGATCAATTCAGAAAGCCCGCTCAAAAATGCTTCAGGGGCTCTGTAGCCGGGAAGTTGGGCAATATTTTGAAGTTTTGGCTCGATGACCACAAAATTAGGATAGGAGCGAACCCGCATGGCCGCTGCCATTTGGGCTTCTGTGTATTCTTTTCCCATAAAGTCAAAAGTCCGCTTGGTGTCTTCTGCGTTCATTTTGACCGCATAAAAGTTATTGTTGATGTATGCGATGACTCTGGGATCTGTGAAAGTTTCCTTGTCCATCTTCTTACACCAGCCACACCAGTCGGTATAGACATCCACAAGCAGCATTTTTGGTTTTTGAGCATTGGCAGCGATTGCCTCCTCAAACTTTAACCATTTGATCTGATCCTGAGCTTTCGTAGAAAAACTCAACAAGACACCGAAAATTAAAAGGACTACATATTTCATTGATATTTTTTAATTAAAGGTAAAAGAGGCGAATGTCTTGCATCTCATATCTTACATCTTACATCTTTTTCCAATCAAACTCCAAACGGTTGATTGGCGGGAGAAGTTCCTCGAAACCATGCCGGCTTTTTGCCATGTATCAAAACACTGATTCCAAAGAAGGCTCCGGCAACAGTCACCATCATTCCAGCAATCGAACTGTCGATCCAGTAAGCAAGGTAATACCCTAAAACCGAAATTGAAATTCCAATTGCAGCGGTAAGTTTGAGAAGCGGAATCAGGCTCTTGGTCCAAAGGAAAGCTGTTGCAGGAGGGACTACAAGCAAGGCAACTACCAATATCGCGCCAACAGACTCAAAACTGCTTACTGTAGTATAAGACACTATACTCATCAAAGCCAAGTTCACGCCTTTGGACGGGATTCCCATCACCGAGCTAAAGTTTTCATCGAAGCTAGTGAGTACTAACTCCTTAAATAGTAAGTATATAAATCCAATAACAAAGAAGAAGTTTAACCCTGCCAACCAGGTGATTCTTGGGCCGAGGTTTAAGCCGCTTTTGGTGATCCAGCTGTCGATCGGCAAGTAGGCGATCTCTCCGTAGAGTACGCATTCCTGATCCAAATCGACCTTATAGGCAAGGAGATTTATCAGGATAATACCGATGGCAAAAAGCAAGGTAAAGGTGATTCCGATCGAGGCATCGAGCTGAACACGGGCTTTTTTGCGCAACCAATCAATCATCAAGGTGGCCAAAATCCCCAAGAGTCCTGCTCCAATAATTACTTCCAAACTCCGTTGACTTCCTGAAACAAAGTATCCGATAACAATACCGGGTAGCACTGCGTGTGAAATGGCATCACCTGTCATGGACATTTTGCGGAGCATCATAAAGACCCCCAAAAATCCACAGGAAATCGCAATCAGCGAGCCTGTGAAAATGATCAGAAATGCGTTGCTATCGAAGGTCATGGTTTTCTCTGGGGATAGTTTCTTGGTGAGGATCGAGGGTAGGGTAGTTGAGTCTCTTTTCCAACAAAGCTTCAAGCTCCGGAGTAATCAAATGCTCCAGTTGTTCGGCTGAATCGTGCACGTGGTCGGGAGCAATATTCATAGATTCATTGAGGTACAGTTCCCATAATCTATGTAATCGAACAATGCGCATCGCATCAGAAATCCCCTTCTCTGTTAAACATATAATAGCTTGATTTTTAACAATATATTTAGACCTATATAAATATTTGATTGATTTATTTGTTTCCGCTTTTTGGTAGGGGTAGAGCTCATAGATTTCCTCTATAGGCAAACCATTCTTGCCTCCTTCTTTGGCTTTATACAGTGCCTTCATCAGGTGATCGCGATGTGTTTTTCGGAGGTATTTTTTTCTGGAAAAATATCTGGAAATAATACCACTTTTGGGAGAAATCAAAAAAGAGATCAAGGCAAACATCGAAAGGAAAACAACAACCCAAGGCCCGGTAGGCATCTGCGGCAATACGAATGAAACATAGGTTCCAAGGATCCCGGATAGGACCGAAAAAACTGCGGCCAAAATCAAAAGCGGATTCAATTGATCTGTCCAGAATCGGGCTGCCGCACCGGGAGTGATTAAGAGTGCCGCCATCAACACTACGCCAATCGCCTGAATCCCAATCACCACAGCCAAAATCATCAGCACATTAAACAGAAATGAAATGGCCTTCATGGGGAATCCTATTGCTTTTCCATACTCCGGATCAAAGACCATCAGGCGAAATTCTTTCAGCATCAAGGTCAACACAATGATGATCACCAAGGAAAGCCCACCATACAGCATTAGATCAGACTCGGATATCCCGATGGCATTTCCGAAAATGAAGGAATTCAAACCGGCAATCTCGGGATTGCCGCTTTTCTGAAGAGAGGTCAACAGCACGATACCAAATCCAAAAAATACTGAAAGGATAGTCGCTATTATGGTGTCCTCGCTGAGTTTGGTGTTCCGCTTCAGCCAGGAACTCAGGAAGGTGGCCACGCCCCCCGAAACAAAAGCCCCTGTGACAATGTAGACCGGGTTTTTTTCACCTGCAAGCATAAAACCCAAGCAGATTCCCGGGAGAACTGCATGGGAAATCGCATCGCCCAAAAGTGCCTTTTTATCTAAAAATGAAAAGGTGCCAACATAAGCCGATCCGATTCCCAGCAAAGTGATCCCCAAAACCACCCAAACTATGGATGGATCCTGAAACGTGAAGAAGTAAATAAAATCTTCCATGTCAGCTTTTCAATGGGTTGAAGTCTTTTTGGCGAATCATGTCAGTGACTCGGGTGAGTAGATTCAGCTTTCCTCCATAGGTTTTTCGGAGCAATTCTTCGTTCATTACCAGCTCTTTTGGCCCCGATGCGACCAAGTGTAAGTTGAGCATGATCAACCAATCAAAGAAATTCATAGCCGAGTGGATATCATGATGAACTACAATGACGGTTTTTCCGGCTGCGGTCATTTCCTGAAGCAGCTGAAAAATCGCCGTTTCTGTTGACATATCCACCCCGGCAAAGGGTTCATCCATCAGATACAAATCGGCCTCTTGTGCCAATGCCCGGGCAATAAATACACGCTGTTGCTGTCCACCTGAAAGTTCAGAAATCTGTCTTTTCACAAAACCACTCATTCCGACCTGTTCCAAACTTTTTAGCGCAATGTCTTTTTCCTTTTTTCCGGGACGGCGAAAAAGCCCAAGTTTACCATACGTCCCCATCATCACCACATCCAGTACCGATGCCGGAAAATTCCAATCCACAGATTCCCGCTGAGGAACATAACTGATTCTTGACCTGACCTCATTCAGTGGTTTGTCGAACACTTTGACATAGCCGGATGTAGGCGCAATCAGACCCATAATCGCTTTGATCAGTGTGGATTTTCCAGCCCCGTTGGGACCAAGTATTCCCACCAATTTTCCTCCGGGTAAACTGAGGTCTACATTCCAAAGCACTGGATTTTGATCGTAACTGACCGTAAGGTCATGGATTTCAAGTATGGGATTTTCTACTTGTGTGATCATAGCAATAGGTTTTCGTAGATTATTTTGAGATTGGTTTTCACCATTCCGATATAAGTTCCGGCGGGAGTTCCGACGGCATCCAGGCTATCGGTATACAGTGGGCCTGCGAGCTTGACCTGATGGTAGTTTTCAGCTGCACCTGCAGCCACTGCCCGGATTGCCTTTGGTGAAATGGTCTGTTCCGCAAAAATGGCTTTGACTTTATTCACTTGCACCAGTTGAATCAACTCGGTCAAATCCCGAAGCCCGGGTTCGCTCAAGGTGGAAAGTCCCTGAAGCGATTTGACTTCGAGTTGATAGGCTTTTCCAAAATAGGCAAAGGCATCGTGTGCAGTGACCAGAATCTGCCCGGCTGACCGCAGTTCATTGACTTTGAGTCGAACTTCTGCATCAAGTACCTGAAGTTGGTCAAGGTAAGCTGCTGAATTGGATTCAAGTGTTGACTGCCATTCAGGCCACAAGGAGATGAGTTCAACTGAGGTGTATGCCATCGCTTTTGACCAGAGGTTAACATCAAACCAAATGTGTGGATCTACGCTATGCGCCTCGGGGCCGGATCGGATCAGTTCTGACTTTGGGAGTCCTTGAGAGATGTCAATAAGTGATTGACTCAGGGCCAATTTTTCAAAAATCTCTGTCATTTTTCCTTCCAGATACAAACCATGGTAGACGACCAAATCTGCATTGGTCAGCAAATCCAGATCCCGGACAGATGCTTTATATAAGTGAGGATCTACTCCCGCCGGCATCAAGGCGATAACATCAGCCTGATCGCCCACGAGATTTTTGATCCCATCGGCCAATATGCTGGTGGTCGCTACAATCAACGGTTTTTCCCTGCTTTCCTTTGAGTCCGTTTTGCAGGAGAAAGAAATCAATAACACAAAAACAAACAGGAAGAAGTATCTCATGATTGTAAAACCAAAATGTTACAGGACACATCTTTGGACATGAATAGGGTCTTTTTCTGATCTACCAGGATTTCCAGTGAGCCGTCAAATTCTACTTTGTCGAGTACTTTGATCCGAGCACCGATGTAGGCACCGACTTTATCCAGGTAGCGTAGAAATGCCGCAGAACTGTCTTTGACCGCCACGATCTGACCGGTTTGATCCACTTCCATTTCGTTGAGCTGTACTCGGGGTCTCGCTCTTACATCTCCAAATTCATCAGGAATCGGATCTCCATGCGGATCAAATTTGGGGTAATTGAGGTAGGAGTCCAGACGCTGAATCAGAAGAGGGGAGTGGATGTGTTCCAGTTGCTCTGCCACTTCATGGACCTCGTCCCAGGCAAAATTTAATTTCTCCACCAAAAACACCTCCCAAAGCCGATGCTTACGAATGGTCTGTAAGGCGAATCGTTTCCCCGAATCAGTGATCTGTAGGCCGTAATATTTACGGTATTCGATGACTTCTTTTTCTCCAAGTTTCCTGAGCATGTCGCTCACTGAAGCCGCCTTGGTTTTCATCTCCGCTGCGATATCATTCGTCGAGACACTTTTCTTTCCCCCATCGGAGAGGTGATAGATGGCCTTCAGGTAATTCTCTTCTGTGCTGGTCAAATCCATGGTAATCCAAATTGAATAATAAGTCAAATATAAAAATTAATTTAGATATGGCTAAATATATTTTTAAGAAATGCTAAATCACCTGTGGAAAACCGTCTCTTTAATGTGTTTTCCTTTTTAGATTAGTCTAAAAATAAGATTATATGTTTCTAAAAAATGAATTATAGTATTGAAATACAATTGGTTGCAATTGTAAGACTGATGGAAAATTCGATTTGTAAAGTGAATTTTATCAGTTTCCATTTATAGGAACTGAGTGTAAAAGAAGGGGTGTAAGTGGATAAATACCCACACTTATCCACTCTGCCACGAAAAAGAATACAGATTAAGAGAGGAGATTTTGGACAGCCTGCTGAAAATCAGACTTTTCAGTTTTCCACAAGATGTCGTCTGTGGGCATTCCTGTAAAAAAAGTAAGGCTTAAAGCTGCATTCAAATTGTTCACAGCCTGAGGGAGGTCTAAAAAGTCAAGGGAATATCCTCCGCCGAACTCAGCCAAAAAATCCTCCCATTTTACATTGGGACTGATCAAAACAGGTACTCCCAAAGCGGCGCATTCAAAAAGTTTTGTTGGCATTTTGTAACGAATACCTGTATGATTTTGGTAAGGGAGTAATGCAAAATCTGATTTGGCGATCACTTCAATAAGTTCGGAATGTCCGATTGGATTTCGAGCAATTCGAAGTATCAGATTTGGGATTCCTCGGGCTACATCCAACAGTTGCTTTTGAAAAGAAACAACAGGGCAGTGGCCTACTATTTCCAATTCAGCTTCGGGATAATTCTTTAGGATTGCTTCAAACCAACGAATGGCATCCCAAGTGCCAAAAGCCGGAGTAATAGTACCGGTGATGCAAAACCGGATTTTGTTTTTCCCTTCGAAACTTTTAGGCTCCGTTTTTTTGATTTGCCCTTGGTATTTGTTTTCAAGAATTAAGTAAGGTTGTTTTTCGGGCATTTCATCCGTGTAGCACTTTTCGGCCAAAAGAAAGAGATCGATGCCATGGACAGATTCAGCTTTCTGAATCAGGTTTGAAGCTTTTGTTTTTTGGTTAATTGAAAGGCTAGGATTGAGATCCAGATTTGCACGATAGTTTTCCTGGACATCATAAATGATTTTGTATCCCACTATTGATTTCAGAAATGAAGCGATCGGCAATAGTTCATAAGTGCAGCAAATCAGGATTTTTGGTCTGATTTTGAGCAGCCTAAACATAAATCTTCCCTGCGCCAACAGGCGATCCACGCGGGAATCGAAAAGGCTAACAGAAGAATAAAATCGGAATTCGCGGATGGATGTCGGCCTTTTCGGAGAAAAACCTATGATAAATAGCCTGTATTTATTTGTTTCGCCAAGCGAAAGGGCGAGCTTTCCAAAAGCTCGAACATCCAAGATCGGCTTCAGCGTGGAAGCGATCAGAACGGAAACCTTTTTGGCCGGAAACTGACTCATAAACGAAACTAACTAAAATAATGGAACTCAAGACAATCATTGAAGCCGTCTGGGAAAACAGGGAATTACTGAAAGAGAAAGAAACTGAAATAGCTATAAAAACTATTATCGCAGATTTGGATGCGGGCAGACTGAGAGTAGCCGAGCCTACTGCTGATGGAAACTGGAAAGTAAACGACTGGGTAAAAAAGGCTGTAATCCTTTATTTTCCGATCCAAAAGATGCAGACTATCGAAGTGGGACCATTTGAATTCCATGATAAAATGGCGCTTAAAACCAATTATGCTAAGCAGGGAGTTCGCGTAGTTCCACATGCTGTTGCACGATACGGAGCCTTTTTGGCATCCGGGGTGGTGATGATGCCAAGTTATGTTAATATCGGAGCCTATGTGGACAGTGGCACGATGGTTGATACCTGGGCAACGGTCGGTTCCTGTGCGCAGATCGGCAAAAACGTTCATTTGAGTGGAGGAGTAGGCATTGGTGGGGTGTTAGAGCCAGTGCAAGCTGCACCGGTTATTGTGGAAGAAGGTGCTTTTATCGGTTCAAGGGCCATCATCGTAGAAGGTGTCAGAATCGGTAAAGAAGCCGTTATAGGAGCCGGGGTAACACTGACCGCAAGTTCCAAAATCATAGACGTAACAGGATCTGAGCCCGTAGAGTACAAAGGATATGTTCCTCCTCGCTCAGTGGTAATTCCGGGTTCGCTTGCCAAAAATTTCCCAGCAGGTACCTATCAGGTTCCCTGCGCACTGATCATTGGTCAACGTAAGGCTTCTACCGACCTCAAAACATCCCTCAATGATGCGCTGAGAGAAAATAACGTAGCAGTATAAAAGAAAAAAGATGAATTTATTTCCCAAAGCCCTGATTGTTTCGGTTTTCGCTGTGACAGTTTGGGCTTGCTCCGATTCTAAAAAGAATCCAGCCGACAGTTATTTTGAAAAGGGGCAGTATGAACGTGCGGTTCAGACTTACACGGATAATCTTAAGTTAAAGCCTACCGATGTGACCATGTTGTATAACAGAGGGAGGACCTATCAGGAAATGGGAGATTATAATAAAGCCAGAATTGACTTTGAGTCAGCTCTGGCTTATGATCCAAATAACTTTCAGGTTCTTCTTAGCTTATCAGCTGTTCAGTTGCAAGATAAGAAATATGCCAGTGCATTACTCTATGCAACAAAGGCGGAGGCTATTCCCGGGGCCCCGGCCATGGCCTCATTTTTAAAGGGCAGAGCATTGCATCAATTGGGATTACCTGAAGATGCATTGAAGGCTTATGGAAATGCCATTCAGATTGATAAGGATTTTGGTCAAGCCTATCTTAACAGGGGAATATTAAAAGTGGCTTTGGACAGAAAAAAACAAGCATGTGAAGATTTTAAGCTTGCATCAGTTTTAGAATATCCAGGTGCTGATGATTTGTTCAATAAGTATTGCAAATGATTTTGAATCCCACCTTAGGTGGAATTTTTACTTTTTTGGATCCGTATCATGATCATGGTCCTCGTGATCGCAAATATGATCGGAGGTTATTTTTCCGGCACCTGAGCAGGTTTTACAATCACTCACTTCTTTTCCGGATCCTTCACATTCAGGACAGGTCAAGCGACCTTTGCCGGAGCAGCGCTCACATTCAAAAAACTCCACGATGTTGAAAATATTTACTTTTTTGATCAAACCTGAGGCAGCACAACGGCTGCAGCCGACGATTCCTTTTGATTTGCAATAAGTGCAGGTTTGCTCGATTTGCCTGGATCCGTCGCAAGTAAAACAGGTCTCAAATCGGTACCCTCTCCGATCACAGAGATTGCATGCCTCAATTGCCGAGATATGTATTTTAAGCTTTTCCTGAAGCTCTTTTGCTCCTTGGTAGTTTTCACCTTTGAATCCTGTTAACTCAAGATATTTTTTCAGGAAGTTGGAACTGTTGTCAAATTGGCCAAGATTATAAAGTGTCTCTGAAAAATAATAAGGCATCTCATCCGGAAGTGGAAGTCCCGAATCAATCAGGTTTCTAAAAATAGAATTGGCAGTTTGGTAATCGTTTCTCTCTATTGCGGCCAAAGCACCTTTCATCCAGCGGTCAGTTTGACCAAGATTCGGTCCGGCTTGGGCAATGACATCTAGGGAAGACATTGTCAATAATGTGACGAGAAGGATTCGGGAAATCAACGTATATAATTTCAAGATTTCAGATTTGTAATGTTTTGCAAGTAAAGAACACTTTCTATTAAGCCAAAGTTAAAAATTGCAAGCGGATCAATAAGAAAAATTACTGTAGGTTTTGAGACCTTTTAGAGGAATTTCGGCATTTTCCAAATGGTAAGACTTTATCAGCTAGGCAGAATCACTTGATCCTATTATCACACATTGAGTCTGACGGAATCTTTCATTCAGGAAACCTTGAGGCGACTCATGGTTTTTTTGTAGTTTGGAATTCAAAATTTTTCCCATGAGCAAAATTGATCAGTTTAAAACACTCCTGACTGAGGGTCAGGTTTTTAAAAAAGATTTCATCGTTCTCGGCACAGGGATCTTGGATGGAGAAGCGGTAACCAACACGCACATAAAAATACCCCTGAAGACTCTAAATAGGCATGGACTTATCGCAGGCGCTACCGGAACGGGAAAAACGAAAACCCTTCAGGTAATAGCCGAACAGTTATCATTAAAAGGAATTCCTTCCGTATTGATGGACTTAAAAGGAGATCTCTCAGGACTTGCTATGGCAGGTGAATCCTCTGATTTTATTCTAAAAAGATCTGCTACGATAGGAGTTGCATATTCACCTCAGGGGCTTCCCGTAGAACTCATGACGATTTCCAACGAAAAGGGTGTTAGACTTAGGGCCACTGTTTCGGAATTTGGGCCTGTTTTAATTTCCCAGATTATGGAATTGAATGATACACAGCGGGGGGTTGTCGCTTTGGTATTCAGATATTGTGATCTGCATCATTTTCCTCTGCTGGACTTGAAGGACTTCAAGCGTGTGCTTCAGTTTGTTTCCAATGAAGGCAAAGAAGCGATTACAAAAGAATTCGGACAGGTATCCGCAGCTTCGGTCAACACGATTATGCGGAAAATCATCGAATTGGAACAGCAGGGTGCAGATCGGTTTTTTGGTGAGCGCTCTTTTGAGGTAAATGATTTTGTGAGAACAAAAGATGGTAAAGGTGTCATTTCCATCATTCGCTTAACTGACATTCAAAGTAGGCCAAAGCTGTTTTCAACCTTTATGCTGAGCTTGCTTTCTGAAATCTATGAGACTTTTCCGGAACAGGGAGACACTGATCAACCAAAGTTGTGCTTGTTCATTGATGAAGCTCATTTGGTTTTTTCCAGTGCATCCAAGGATCTTTTGGACAAAATTGAAACCATCATAAAATTAATCCGGTCTAAAGGTGTTGGTGTCTTTTTCTGTACCCAGACTCCAACGGACGTCCCCGATAACGTCTTGGGTCAGTTGGGATTGAAAGTCCAGCATGCCCTTCGGGCTTTTACAGCCAAAGACCGCAGGGCTATCACTAAAACGGCAGAAAATTATCCCGATTCCCATTTTTATAAAACTTCGGAAGTCTTGACTTCCATGGGGATTGGGGAGGCTTTGGTTACAGCACTCAATGAGAAAGGGATACCAACACCCCTAGCGCACACCTTGGTACGGGCTCCGATTACCCGAATGGATATTTTGGAGGATTCGGAGATTCGCGATTTAGTCTCCAAGTCCCAATTGGCGGGTAAATACAATCAGGAAATCGACCACGACAGTGCATTTGAGATTTTGGAGCGAAAAATGGAACAAGTCCAACGAGATCAGGATAAAGCTACACTTCCCGGTTCTCCTCCAAGAAGCGGATCTAGGACTAAGCAAGATGAATCTTTGCTCGGTGAGCTTAGTAAAAACACGATGGTGAGGCAAATGGGAAGAACCCTGTTTCGTGAATTAGCCAGAGGAATTTTGGGATCATTTACCGGTAAAAGAAGATAGACATAACTTATTGTTATTTAATTAGATAAACCAATTGAAAATCGCAGTAATAGGAGGGGGTGCGGCTGGTTTCTTTGCTGCAATCCATGCCAGTGGAATGGGGAGGGAAGTGACTATTTTCGAGAAAAGCCCCAAGCTTTTATCCAAGGTAAAGGTCTCCGGTGGTGGTAGATGCAATGTCACCCATCGGCCTATGGAGATTTCTAAATTGATAAAAAATTATCCGAGGGGAGAGAAATTTCTTAAGCGTGTCTTCAGGCACTTTTCCATTCGGGATACTATCAAATGGTTTGAGTCAAGGGGGGTTGAACTGAAAGTCGAATCGGATGGACGTATGTTTCCTGTTTCGGATACTTCTCAGTCTATTATTGATGTGCTCATGGCTGAGGCTAAAAAGTGCAAAGTCAAGATCCTGGTTTCCACTGGAATTAAAGAACTTAACCCTACTGAAAAAGGCTATGAGCTGATCACTGAGAAGGGGGTATTCCGTGCTGATGCAGTAGTAATTGCAAGCGGAGGACATCCAAAAACCGAAGGTTACAATTTTCTTAAATCATTAAATCACAGGATAAATAGCCCAATTCCCTCATTATTTACTTTCAATACTCCGGGGGAACCCATTCGAGAGTTGATGGGAGTGGCTGTACCAGATGGTTTGGTCAAAATAGAAGGGACCAAGTTGAATTATCGGGGTCCGGTATTGATTACACATTGGGGTGTCAGCGGGCCTGCAGTGCTGAAACTTTCCGCTTTCGGTGCAGAATGGCTTCATGATCATCAGTACCAAGCTCGGGCGATTATCAATTGGAATGCGAGTTTTGGTGAAAATGATTACCAAATACAGCTACTTAACTATGGCAAAGATCATCCTAATCGAAAAGTAATTACACATCCCTTATTTGACATCCCGTCACGGCTCTGGGAGCATTTTTGCTTCAAAGCTGAGATCGACTCAACCCAACTTTATGGAAATTTGCCGAAAAAGCAATTAAACAGAATGGTACAGAACCTTTTTTGCTATATTTTGGAAGTAAATGGAAAAACAACATTCAAAGAGGAATTTGTCACCGCAGGTGGAATCCAATTGAGTGAGGTCGATCCGGAAAGTTTACAAAGTCTTTATCACCCAAACCTATACTTTTCCGGCGAAGTCTTAAACATTGACGGTATTACAGGGGGCTTTAATTTTCAAGCCGCTTGGTCTACAGGATATTTAGCCGGAAAGTCTATTAAATAACAGATTTATGAATAGTTACTACCCGGAATTAAATCAGCGAATTCTGGAAATGGCTGAAGGAGACGAGGAATTTAGAATGGAACTGACTTCTGCGATATACAATGGACTGATTGAATTACAATCCAAATATGCAGAAGGTCTTAAAGAGAAAGATGAGGTAATTATCCAGCAAATCCGTCACAAAATTAAACCTACACTAATGATGTTTGAGTTTTCGGGCTTAGCAGAAGCATTAAATGAGGGAAAAGTTATTTTAGAATCACAGGGTTTTGGATTTCAATTTGAACAGCATTTTCAGAAATTTTTACACCAAGTTGAATTGGCTATATCAGAAGTGGATCGCCTGAAATAATAAAAAAGGAGCTTGCACATGCAGCTCCGATTTTGTTTTAGACCCGATGATTGAATTTTATTAGTCAAAGGTAAAGTTTGTTTGACGGTGTTGAATTTCCGGTAAATAAACTTCATGTGAAGATTTAAATTTTTGAATTAATGCCAATTATACCAAGTACTTATCATAATCCCCCAAGGCATTTGTTTAATGGGCATTTGGAAACCATTGTACCAAGTTTGCTTCGAAAAATATTGGGTGTCAACTATGTGCGAGAGAAAATCAACACGCCGGACAATGACTTTTTGAATTTGGATTGGTCAAAAGTAGGCGGAAGTAAACTCCTGATTATTTCCCACGGATTGGAAGGAGATTCAAGGAGGCATTACGCTATGGGTTTGGTGAAGCTTTTCAATCAAAATAAGATCGATGTATTGATTTGGAACAATCGAAGCTGTGGGGGAGAAATGAACCTCAGGCCGATTCTTTATCATCATGGTGCCAGCTATGATCTGAATACAGTCATTGAGCATGTCATTTCAACACATTCCTACCGTGAAATTTTCCTTGTCGGAATAAGTATGGGTGGAGCACAAACGCTCAAATATTTAGGTGAAAAAGGAGACGATTTGCCTAAAGTCATCCAAAGAGCAGCCGTGTATTCAACACCCTGTAACCTTCCATCGAGTGCTGCTACCCTCAAGCTTCGAAGGAATCTGTTTTACAGAAATCGGTTTTTGGGCAAACTCAAGAAAAAAATTGAGGCAAAAGCTATGCAGTTTCCTGATTTGATTGATCTGGACTTGTTGCACAAAGTGAAGGATTTTGATTCGTTTGACACTCATTTCACCGCCAAATTACATGGATTTAAAGATTCAGCAGACTTCTACCAAGCTGTCAGCGCAGATAATTGGATGGCACATATTGGTATTCCAACCCTGATTATCAATGCGCTCAATGATCCTCTGCTTGGACCGGAATGCTATCCTGTAAAACTCGCTGAATCAAAGTCAGAAATCATTCTGGAAATGCCAAAAAGGGGAGGACATACTGGTTTTATGGTCTCAGGGCAAGAGTTTACCTGGGCGGAATATCGATTTTTGGATTTTCTAATTTGGTAATAATGAACTTTTCCAAAGTTTTGAAACTTTGGAAAAGCTGAATTCCAGACTTAAATAAATCGTTTCAATGCCATTTCAGCAACTGTGCCGCCAATCGATAGCGAACTTGTCGCCGCAGGAGAGGGTGCATTTAAGACGTTAATTGAATGGCTTGATTCTCTGATTGCAAAATCATCCAACAAACCGCCCGTTCGATCACAAGCCTGTGCCCGGACTCCGGCTCCGCCCTCGACCAGATCACTTTCCTGTATTTCAGGAATCAATTCTTGAAGCGCTTTGGTGAATGCGGCTTTTGAAAAGGAACGGTAAATCTCTCCAAATCCGGTTTTCCAATACTTTGCTGCCACTTTTTGGAATCCCGGCCATGCTAAGGTTTCGGCTAATTCCCCCAAATTGATCTGTGATTTCTTGTATCCTTCTCTTTTAAAAGCCAAAACTGCATTGGGACCAGCCTCTACGCCACCTTTCATCATTCGGGTAAAGTGGACACCAAGGAACGGGAAATTGGGATCCGGAACAGGATAAATCAGATTTTTGACCAAGTATTCCTTTTCTTTTTTAAGCTTAAAGTATTCACCCCGAAAAGGAATGATTTTCACATCGTTAAAAGAAGGATCATTCATCTGGGCGACTTTGTCGGAATAAAGTCCTGCGCAATTGATTACCAGTTTTGCTTCAAAAGTTTTATTTGCCGTTTCAATGAAATTGATTCCATTCTTTTGGTTGATTTTAAGTGCTTTATGGTTTAAAAATATTTCCCCTCCAGCTTGTATTATTTTTCTTCCGTAGGCCAAAGCCACTTTAAAATAATCCACTATCCCTGTCTGGGGAATATGGATAGCAGCAACACCCGCGCAATGCGGTTCGTATTCTTTCAGCTCTTCCAACGTGATGTAGCGCGTGCCCTCGAGTCCATTTTGAATACCACGTTCCCAAAGTGTTTTGAGCAATGGTTTCTGCTCTTCTTTTGTGGCCACTACCACCTTTCCGGTGATTTCAAAAGGAATTTTTTCTTCTGTGCAAAATTGTATCAACTCATGATACCCGTTAATGCAGTTGGTGGCCTTCAGTGAACCGGGTTTATAATAAAGCCCTGAATGGATTACGCCAGAATTATTGGCTGTTTGATGTTTGGCAAGTTGATCTTCTTTCTCCAGAATGGCTATTTTAAGGTCTGGACGGCCTTTTTGGATTTTCAATCCTGTTGCCAAGCCCACAATTCCGCCGCCCACTATTACTACATCGTATGTCATCACTGAATCTATTTGATCCCAAATATACAAGTCGAAATTTGAATCCAAGCAGGTTTTGCAGTTCGGAAAAAAACAGAGATTTGGAAATTTTTGCGTTCAAATCGAACCTTAAAAAGGCGGTTTGACTTTATCTTTCGAGACTTTTAAAATTCAGTGCGTTCACCCCATGCTTCGAAACCTTCTTTTTGCTGGCTTTTTCTTGATTTCAAGTTCAGTTTTGGCGCAGTTTTCCATAAAAGGGAAAGTTACTGATGCCGAAACGGGCGACCCTATTCCCTTTGCAAATGTGATTTTGAGAGGGACGACAGTCGGTATCACCACAGATTTTGAAGGGAATTATTTCCTACAGTCAAAAACTTTGACTGATAGCCTTGACGTCAGCTATTTGGGATATATCAAACAGTCAAAAGCATTAAGTAAATCAGCAGACCAAACGATCAATTTTCAACTTCGATCTGCCTTGTTTGATTTAGAGACATTTGTCTTTACAGCTGGGGAAAATCCTGCTTTCGAGATCATAAGACGTGCCGTAGAGCGAAGAAAAGACTTTGATAAAAGGACTCTATCGGCTTATGAAACAAGGAGCTATACCAAAATTGAGATTGACATTGATAACCTTTCGGAGGATTTTAGGCAACGTAGGTCTGTAAAGAAGGTCACGGCAGTACTCGACAGCATCAAGCAGCTGACCGATGATGAGGGCGAAAAAATCCTTCCCGTATTTTTTTCAGAGACGGTTTCAAAATTTTATTACCGAAATAATCCTGAACTCAAAAAAGAGGTAATCGAAAAATCGAAAGTCACCGGGGTCGGCATCACGGATGGATCTACTACCTCGCAGATTACGGGATCAGTGTTTCAGGAATATAATTTTTATAAAAACTGGCTTTCCATTCTAAATAAAGATTTTATTTCACCGATAGCTGATGGCTGGCGAACATCCTATGATTATGACCTGCTTGATTCTGTTTTGGTTGGTCGGGATACTTGCTACAAACTCCAAGTTTATCCACAAAGAGAACAGGATTTGGCGTTTTCAGGGACGATTTGGATCCAGAAAGACAATTACGCGCTCAGGCAGGTCGATTTGACAATTCCGAAAGCCGCGAATCTGAATTTCGTAGACCGGATAAAAATTCAACAGGAATTGGTAGCCAGTTCGGCTGGCCCTTTAATCCCCTCCAAAACACGGGTTCTAATTAAGATCTCGCAGCTTAGCGATAATACAGCGGGAGTTTTGGCTAAGTTTTACACCGCAATTGACAGCATATTGGTTAATGAGCCAAAGGACACTAAATTTTTCAACCAGGCAGTTGAGTTAAAGCCTGATTTTGGGCTTGTTGGCGCAGATTTTTGGGAGAAAAACAGACCTGATCCCCTGAGCGTGGAAGAGTTGGCCGTACTTCAAATGGTGGATACCCTGAAGAATATTCCGATTATTAGGTTTTATTCTGAAGGTCTTAAGTTTTTTGCAACAGGATATAAGGCCATGGGTAAAATTGATGTCGGGCCTTGGCCTGAATTTTTCAATTACAATAATGTGGAAGGAGTGCGCTTGGGTATGGGCTTTCGTACCAATTATAAATTCAGTAAAAAGTGGGAATTGAAAGGGTATTTAGCCAGAGGATTTAGAGATGAGGAATGGAAATATGCAAGTTCGATCACCCGTATATTAGACAGAAACCACTGGACATCCCTGCAGGCTTATTCTTCAAGAGAAATCGATCAAGTAGGTCTGGAAATTTCTAACCTTCAAGGCAACAGCATATTTCTGGCTGCAAGCCGGTTTGGCACTTTACGAAGTCCTTACTTCAGTACGAATCACGGACTTAATATTCAACGGGAATTTTTTAAAGGATTTTTGGTAAAAGGGGGAGTGAACTTGGGTCAATTTGATCCGCTTTTTGACTTTTACTACTTGGATAAGAATACCAGGGAATTCAAATCTAACTTTTCAACTACCGAAATCCGTGCAGGAATCCGCTACGGTAGAGATGAAATCATCATTATCAATGACAACGAGCGAGCCTCACTTGGATCGGTGAAATGGCCGATTTTTGAAATCAATTATACCCAGGGAATAAATGGGTTTGGGGGAGATTTAGATTATCAAAAGCTAAGTTTATATGTTTATCATCGAATTAATTTGGGGCGTTTTGGGGTAGGAAGGTATGAATTGGATGCGGGGAAAATCTTTGGGGAAGTTCCCTATCCAATTCTGAAAAATCACTTGGGTAATGAAACCTTGTTTTACACAACGGCTGCATTCAATACGATGAATTTCACGGAATTCACTTCGGATAAATATCTCAGTATTCGATATAGACAGTCTTTTGAAGGCTTTTTACTCAACTCAATTCCTTTGATTAAAAAATTAAAGTGGCGATTTGTCGGCAATGCCAATGTGCTTTGGGGATCCGTAGAAAATTACAATGTAGCCATTGTGCCTATGGTAGATCCTGAAGGAAATCCTCGCAAAACGTTTGGGCAATTGGATTTTGGGACGCCTTACTTTGAATTGGGGTACGGCGTGGAAAATATTTTTAAATTCTTTCGGGTTGACTTTTTTCATCGGATGACTTATTTGGATAATCCGGGAGCAAAGCCGTTTCATGTGAAAGTGAGTGCACAGTTTATTTTGTGATTAGCGAAGAAAACTTCATTTAGTTTCACTAAATATTTTTGCTAAAAAAAAAAACTTTAATTTAATGGGAAAATAATCTAATTAAGGTTTCGTTGACTTAGGATTAAACATAGATTATCAATTTTTGAAGGTCAAATAAATCAGAGCTACTTTAAAACAATTTTGCTATGAACTCCTTATTCAAACCAGTTCTCATCGGATTTTTTCTAGTTTTCCTGACACTATCTCAATTCACTTTTGCCCAGACCGAACCCGATACTTTCACTGCTAAAAATGCCATTTATCTTGAATTAGGAGGAAGTTCTGGAAGATACGCGATAAACTATAACAAGATTTTTCATCAAAAAGGGAAACTAAAGCTGAATGCGAGTGCAGGTTTTTCTATGTGGCGTGATCAAATAAATAATTTCAAGACGATTTGGCTACCCGTTATTCCTTTAGAGGTATCAGCCTTATATGGCAAGTCAAACCATCATCTGGAATTGGGTTTTGGAGTCACTTCTTATTTAAGTAGAACTTTAGATTTTAATTCAGAATCATTAGAATTAGAAGATAAAGTGGTTTTTGACGCTTTCATACCTCTAAGAGTAGGATACAGGTACCAAAAACCAGAAGGCGGATTTTTTTTCCGGGTGGGATATACTCCAATTTTCATTCTTCCAACTGGCGGAAGAGAAGGATGGATCTTTGAGCCAAGATTTGCAGGAGTAAGTTTTGGAAAGAGTTTTTGAGTTGAATTAAATCTTTTTGAATCAATAAGGAAATGAATTTTAATTTTTTTGATTAGCTGCGTAGATGCCAGTTGATCAAAATGGCCTCGACTTGGTTCGACCAGCTCACCAACCGTCGCTCGGCCTCCGGGTTCAGAGTTAATGATGGGAAGAGGAGGGAAATGCGGAGCAGCCGCATATTTCTCCCCTTCCTTAAAAACAAAGCCCACGGACACCGAGCAGCTTGCCCACCGTGGTGGGAAGTCGAGGTGAAACTTTATAAAATTTGGTTACTGACGAAAAAGCGAATACACGTATTAAATTTTGATACAACTCATCCTTTTCAGCTAAAGGAGAAAAAATCGAATTTCATTTCCACATTCCCTTCCCCTAAATTTTTCCTTTGCAGGCCGGTTGTGCATATTTGCAGCTTAAATCCTTTGCCTGTTTGTATAGGCATAAAACACAAACACATGTCACAACAAATTAAAATTACCCTGCCGGACGGTTCGGAGAGGGAGTATGAAAAAGGAACTTCCGGGCTACAGATTGCTGCAAGTATCAGTGAGGGTTTAGCGCGAAATGTCCTTGCTGCCAAAGTTAATGGTCAGGTTTGGGATGCCACCCGTGCGATCCATGAAGATTCCACCTTACAATTATTGACCTGGAATGATGGAGAAGGCAAAAATACCTTCTGGCACTCTTCGGCCCACTTGATGGCAGAAGCCTTGGAAGCAATCTATCCGGGAATCAAATTCGGTATCGGTCCTTCGATTGAAACCGGTTTCTATTACGATGTGGACTTCGGCGATCACAAGTTGGAAGGAGAGGAGCTGGAAAGGATCGAGCAGAAAATGATCGAACTCGCACGCGAAAAAGCCGATTTCATTCGAAAAGAAGTTGGGAAAGCAGATGCTATCGCATTTTTCAAGGAAAAAGGAGACGAATACAAGCTCGACCTTTTGGAAGGATTGGAAGACGGGTCGATCACATTCTATGAGCAAGGCAATTTCACTGATCTTTGCCGAGGACCGCACATTCCCAATACCGGATTTATCAAAGCCGTCAAGCTGACCAACATTGCTGGAGCGTATTGGAGAGGGGATGAAAAGCGCAAAATGTTAACCCGTATTTATGGCGTCACTTTCCCAAAAGCCAAAGAACTTCAGGAATACTTGACTTTGCTTGAAGAAGCAAAAAAGCGCGATCACCGAAAGATCGGTCGTGAATTGGAGCTTTTTACCTTCTCCGAAAAAGTGGGAATGGGTCTGCCGCTTTGGCTTCCAAAAGGAACCCTTTTGCGCGAGCGACTGATCAGCTTCATGAAAAAAGCGCAGGATAAGTCAGGCTATCAGCAGGTGACAACCCCACATATCGGTAGCAAAGCATTGTATGAGACTTCCGGTCACTATGAAAAGTACGGGAAGGATTCGTTTCAGCCGATTACCACTCCGCATGAAGGTGAGACTTTCCTTCTAAAGCCGATGAACTGTCCGCATCACTGCGAGATTTACAAGCACAAGCCAAGATCATATAAGGATTTACCTATTAGATATGCTGAGTTTGGAACAGTTTACCGCTATGAGCAAAGTGGTGAATTACACGGCTTGACCCGGGTTCGGGGATTTACTCAGGATGATGCGCACATCTTCTGCCGTCCTGATCAGGTAAAAGAAGAGTTTATCAAAGTGATCGATTTGGTGCTGTATGTATTCAAAGCCTTGGGTTTTGAGGATTACACAGCTCAGATTTCACTGAGAGATCCTGAGAAAAAAGAGAAATATATCGGTACTGATGAAGCTTGGGAAAAAGCTGAATCAGCAATCATCGAAGCAGCTGCGGAGAAAGGACTGGATACGGTGACTGAACTAGGCGAAGCAGCTTTCTACGGTCCTAAGTTGGACTTCATGGTGAAGGATGCTTTGGGCAGAAAGTGGCAGCTTGGAACCATCCAAGTGGATTACCAACTTCCGGATCGATTCCAATTGGAGTATATCGGTTCGGATAATCAAAAGCACAGACCGGTGATGATCCACAGGGCTCCATTTGGTTCTTTGGAAAGATTCGTTGCCGTGCTAATTGAGCACTGTGCAGGTGATTTTCCGCTTTGGTTATCTCCAGAGCAGATCAATATTCTACCTATTTCCGAAAAATATATCGCATACGCCGAAGAGTTGAAAAGCATTTTGGACGATGCTGATATTGCTGGAAGTATAGATAACCGTGATGAAAAGATCGGTCGAAAGATTCGAGATTCAGAAGTGAAAAAAGTGCCTTTCATGCTGATAGTAGGGGAAAAGGAACAAGAAGAAGGTAAAGTTTCTGTCCGAAAGCATGGTCAGGGGGACTTGGGTAGCTTCACGCCAGCTGAGTTTATTGCTTACTTCCAGAAGATTATTTCAGAATCATTGAGTAAATAGTAATTAGCTAATATTTTATTCTGCTTTTTAGAATTAGAAATAATTCCGATATTTGCAGTCAATTTCAATAAAAACAATCGAAAAAACTTGAGAGAAAGACAACCACCTAGAGGTCGACAAGAAGAACCATATAAGGTAAATCAAAAAATCAGAGCTCGCGAAGTAAGAGTAGTAGGAGATTTCGTCGAAGGAGGGAACGAAGTATTGCTTCTGGAAAAGGCAATTAAACTGGCTCAGGACAATGAGCTGGACCTGGTTGAAATTTCACCGACTACCAATCCGCCTGTATGCAAGATTTTGGACTATGCCAAATTCAAATACGAGCAGAAGAAAAAGCAGAAGGAAATCAAGGCCAATGCGGCTAAAGTTGTTTTGAAAGAAATTCGTTTCGGGCCTAATACCGACGACCACGATTACAATTTCAAATTGAAGCACGCAATCAGCTTTCTAAAAGAAGGAGCAAAAGTGAAAGCTTATGTACACTTCGTAGGTAGATCTATTGTATTCAAAGAAAGGGGAGAAATGCTCCTGTTGAAATTTGCTCAGGCTCTTGAGGATTATGGTATCGTCGAACAGATGCCGAAATTGGAAGGAAAGCGAATGAACATCTTCATCGCTCCGAAGCCAGGAAAAAAATAATTTCAACCATTTTAAATACAGCAAAATGCCAAAAGTAAAAACCAAATCCAGTGCAAAAAAGCGGTTTGCCTTAACAGGCACCGGTAAAATCAAAAGGAAACACGCTTTCAAAAGCCATATCCTGACCAAAAAATCTACTAAGCGTAAGCACAACCTGACCAAGACTGGTTTGGTACACGTGTCTGACGAAGGTAGAGTAAGAGATATGTTGAAGATTTGATCTTCGTCCAATTTCAATTAATCAGTAAGGTTCATTAATTCACCAGATGCTTTGGTAAAAAAGATCCCGAGTAAATCAGGACACCAAGCTTCAAAAATCAAAAAACTATGCCTAGATCGGTAAACGCGGTTGCGTCCAGAGCAAGAAGAAAAAAGATACTTAAGGCCACAAGAGGTTACTTCGGAAGAGGTAAAAACGTGTGGACAGTAGCTAAAAACAAGTACGAGAAAGGTCTTCAGTACGCATACAGAGACCGTAAAGCGAAGAAAAGAGAGTTCCGAGGTTTATGGATTCAGCGTATCAACGCCGGTGCAAGAATGCACGGTGTATCTTATTCTCAATTGATGGGTTTGTTGAAAAAAGCAGAAATCGATCTCAACAGAAAGGTTTTGGCAGATTTGGCAATGAACCATCCAGAGGCATTCAAAGCTGTAGTTGAAAGAGTAAAATAAGGTCGGCACATCCTATTTTGCAGAAGCTTTCCCGAGGGAAGGCTTTTTTTGTTTAAAATAATTTGAAAATTCCATAGACTGAAACCGTCAAAATTGAAGCAACACTGATCCAAAACATAAATTCCGACCATTGTCCTGAAACTACTTTTAGGCTTCTGTTTTTTGACCTGAATTTAATTGCGGCGGCCACCACTACAAGTAAAAGGACAGAACCTACCACTCCACCTGAAAGCACCATAAAGCCTGGAAGCTTTACAAAGAGGAAGGTTATTACCCAAACAATAGGAAAGACCCAAGCAAGGATTGCTACCCATTTTTTGTGATGCTCTCTGTTTTCGGAATTAATCCATCCGAATTGTGAAAAGATATCCGGAAAAAGTCTCGACCAATAGGCAAGAGTAGCAAAGACACTGGAATAAAGTGCGAAAAAAGCTCCAAGAAGATAACCAAACTTTGCACCTGGCCCCAGTGATTCTGTGTAAATGGCGGCTAAGGAATTGATTAAATCCATTCCATCAGGCAAAGCATCATTTCCGTGAAGAATGGCAGCGCCCAATAAGTAGAAGGATGCCGTGACCAAAGTATAAATGATCATGGCCAAGAACGCGTCCAGATACATGATTTTGATCCAACCTTTAGCTCTATATTTCCAGCTTTCCGATCCGTCATTAGCACCTGTGAAAGCTGCATAGCCCTTTTCTTGACACCAATAGGTGTAAGCAATAATTTCATCGCTCGCTACGCCGGTGATTCCAAAAGCTCCAATAGCAACAAAAAGAACCTCCTGAGGGAGTTTAAAACTTAGGCCTGTTAAAACATCTGAAAGTGAAAAAGCGAATGGAGTATAAAAAAGTGCAACCAGTGAAACCAGTGTAAATAATGTAAAGCCAAAGACCATCAGAGTTGATGCTTTTTCAATCAAAAGGTAATAGTTTCTATAAATAAGAAGACTCAGACTGATTCCCAGAAGGATGATCCATAAAATGATCGATCCTTGTGGAAAAATCAGATTCAGAACTATTGCAGCTCCTCCAAGCATTCCACCGAGTTGAAGGATTTTCAAAAGGGTTAGAATAAAAGTTGACCAAACAGCCCAATTTACATTAAATAGGCTTGGCCCTGATAATTGATTAAACTCTTGCATCAAAGGTTTCCCTGATATGATTGCATTTTTCCCAAACTCCAATTGAACAGCAACTTTGATCAGGCAGCTGACCAGGATTACCCAAAACGTGATAAAACCTCCTCTGGCTCCAAGAATTGTGGTGGCAATTAATTCACCTGAACCAACGATAGACGCAGAAAGAATAAACCCAGGACCTAAAAAACGGAGTTTTTGAAAAAAGAAGTCGGGAGGATTTTGTACAGTTTTTAGGCTCATTATTTGGGAATATAGCCAAAAACTTAAATGGATGAAAAATAAAAAAGAGGTTGTCTCAAAAGGATTGAAAGGGTCAGCATGAAACTTCGACTACAGTCACCCTGAGCGGAGTCGAAGGCTATTTTCAGCGAATAAAGCCACATTTCGAATTCGCTCAAAGTGACAAACAGCAGTTATGAGACAGCCACTTGGTAGTCCCGAATGCTTTCGGGAGGAGATTTGAATCCTGTCCTCCTTGCCTGTACGCCGTGGCGTAGCGGTTACGAATCCTTTTGGCTAGGTGAAATCTGGAATTATTTGTTTTTTGATCCAATCTCTTCCTTTTCCGGATTTCAGGTCCTTTTCTCTTTTTAGAGCCTGCATTTTTTGATCAAAAAATTCCACATGAATTACAGTCCACGGCCTAAATCGAATAGTAAATCCCTTTGTCGATTTTGAATTGTGGAATTGAAATCGTGTAATCAAATCAGAAGTCATTCCTGTGTATGTTTTTCCTGAGGAAGGGGAGTAAAGAATGTATACGACAAATTCACTCATACCCTAAAAATAAAAAAGGCCTCTGAAAAATCAGAGACCTATGTAGCGAGAGGGAGATTTGAACTCCCGACCTCAGGGTTATGAATCCTGCGCTCTAACCAACTGAGCTACCTCGCCTAATAATTTTATAAATCAACATTTCAAATTTATGAGGAGATTTGAACTCCCGTCCGC
>NZ_FMXE01000032.1 GCF_900103735.1 Algoriphagus alkaliphilus
TGTAACGTGCCATGGGGTATTAATCCAGATTTCTCCGGGCTATCCCCCTGTATGAGGTAGGTTGCATACGCGTTACGCACCCGTGCGCCGCTCTAGGTCTTAGATTACTCCTCGACTTGCCGCTCGACTTGCATGTATTAGGCCTGCCGCTAGCGTTCATCCTGAGCCAGGATCAAACTCTCCATTGTAATTTATCATTAGTGTCAATCACTGAGCACCCTAAAGCATCCCAGCAACTTCCTGCCCTTTTTCTCAGGCTTTCTTCTCTCTCTTACAACATTTCAAAGAACTTACCCAGCCTCATTCGGCAGGATTGTCAAAAAACAGCCTCTCAGCTCTCTTTTCCTTTATCCGATCCTCTTTTATTCCCGTTCCTTCCGAACAGGGATGCAAAGGTAACCAGCTTTTTTACTTTTTCAACTACTCCTCGAAAATAAATTTGAGAATCCCTGATGTCAAACTCCGACATCTTCAATTACCCCTCTCTTTTTTCCTCCACTGCCCAAAGCCGTTTGCCTCGATTGGGAGTGCAAATATCTCCCTTTTTTTTACCACAACAATACCAAACCTTGAAAAAAATCGCCCAATTACATAAGTCGCTGGAAATGATTAAGAAAAATATCCAACAAATAAAAAAGCCTTGAGAATTAAAATCTCAAGGCCTCAATTTGGAGTGTTTTCGTTTCTTACAACTTCTTCAATACAATTTTTCTCCAATAAACTTTAATTCCTCCACCATCATGGATCTGGAGCAAAACTCCTCCTTTTCCTTCCCCAATTTTAGCATCGGTGAAGTTGACCATCTCTACGCCATTCAAATAGGAAGTGACATTATCCCCTTTCACAACGATTTTCATTTTGTTCCATTCTCCAAATTTCAAAGCTTTATCCTTTTCAGGCTCGGGCTTAACCAACCACCCTCTTCCATAGGATTCATATATGCCCCCCGTATCATTGCCCGGAGGTGCTACTTCCACTTGCCAGCCAGAAACTTTGGTGCCATCCACAGTGGAACGGATAAAAACCCCGCTATTTCCGTTGGCTTCCTGCTTGAATTGAAGATTGATCTCGAAGTCATCAAAATTTTCCTCAGTACCTAAATAACCATATCCTTTATCCGGCCCACTCTCGGAAATTAACAGCCCATCCTCTACATACCACTTTTCAGTACCGTAGATGACCCAACCCGTAAGGTCTTTGCCGTTAAATAATTTCTTCTTCTTTTGAGCAATTGAAGCCTGAGCTACGAGAAGCAAAAGCCCAAGTATTAGTACTTTTTTCATAGGGGTCTTATTTTAATATTTTTAAACCAAACAGGATCACCATGATCCTGCAACGCAATCAGTCCTTTTTTCGCAATCTTATAATCAGGAAAATCATTCCATTTACCGGAATTTCTTCTGGTTGTCCAATCTTCAGAATAAGGAATAAATTCTACCGTCTTTTTCCCATTTAGCCAATAGCTGGCCCCAGCTTCAGAGAAAATGATTTTTGAAGTATTCCATTCTCCTGCTGGCTTAACGACCCCCTCGTAATCCGGTTCATACATGGCATAGTCGCCTGCCAATGATTGCCATTTCTCCAATGGCTGCGGAAAACCAATCTGATCTATCACTTGGTATTCCGGTCCAGTATAATAGGGAGCTTTGTATTTTGGACCTTCCACAACGTGGTAGAATACTCCACTGTTACCACCGGATGAAATCTTCCAGGTGAACTCCATTTCAAACTGCTCGAATTCCATCGGGCCAAATACAATGTCTCCTCCGAAGTCCTCTCCACCGGTTGCGCCAAGTCCTTTCATCGCTCCATCCTCGATAATCCAGTTTGGAGGAGTAGTATCTCCATTAAAAGCGCGCCAACCTTCCATAGATGTGCCGTCAAAAAGAAGGAACCAGCCGCCAGCTTTTTCCTCTTCCGAGAGCGAATTGTCAAGAACAACAACTTCCTCCACCACTTCAGTAGTTTCTTCGGTCTCCTTGGGGCCACAAGCCCATGCAAGGGAGAGCAAAGCCATCCATATTATTTTACTTTTCTTCATAGTCTTATATCAATTTCATATTTATTGGATCCCACTTAATAAACTTATCCTGGAAGTAGCTGTCATTACATAATAACGCTGGTGCCGCAGCTCTGAATCCAAATATAGGATCTTCGACAACAGTTCCTCCTGTTCGAATTGCTTTAAACCAATTTCCAAAGTGATCGTAATGTGCACCTTTCCAAGTTCTTTCGGCTGCGTAAGATGTTTCACGAGGAGGAAGAATTTTCGCCCTTTCTTCTTCCCCTGACGCTGACCGAAGTTTTGCCTGCTCTTTCATAAACGGATCATCACTTTCAGCATTGTTATTCAACTTAACCACCACCTCTTCCCATTTTACATCCATAGAACCCTTTGTCCCAACGATTCTCAAATAAGTAGTACCGCTGGTCCCATCCACGAAATTACATCTCAGTGAAAGATTAAAGCCAGCATGCTCAGGGCTATCGGGGTAGTCAAACATCCCCAATAACACATCCGGAACTTCACGTCCATCTTTCCAATATCTCAATCCTCCCATGGATGACACTTTATTCGGACCTTTAGAATTGGTGATAAAGTGTAAACTCGAAAAAAGATGGACAAAAAGATCTCCTGACATACCGGTACCATAATCCAGGTAATTTCTCCAACGGAAAAATCGCAATGGATCCCAATCTCTGGCTTTGGTATTTGAAATGTATCGCTTCCAATCGACTGTTTTCTCATTCCCATCTGCAGGCACATTGTATTGCCATGCTCCTTCCGGAGAATGCCTTGCCCAAAACCCTTCTGCATAAACCAAATCTCCAATTACTCCGGCAGCCAATAATTCTTTCGCTTTTTCATTTCCCAATGATGAAATCCCCTGAGATCCTACGACCATCACTTTGCCAGACTTTTTCCAGGCTTCGATTACCTCGGCTCCTTCTTTTACAGAGTGAACCATTGGCTTTTCGCAATACACATGCTTCCCGGCATTCAATGCATCAATGGAGATTTGCTTGTGCCAGGAATCAGGCGTCCCAATGATTAAGGCATCTACATCCGCTCTTTTCAGGATTTCCTTATGATCCTTAGTGGTAAAAAGATGGTCTCCCCACTTTTGTTTGGCACTTGCTAGTCGTCCATCGTACAAGTCACAAACAGCAACCAAAGACACATTCGCATGACGCAGTGCCGTATTGGTATCCTCTGTACCCATTATCCCGGCACCAATCAAAGCCAATCTAATGGGTTGATCCGCCGAATAATCTTCTGAGCGATTGAGAAATTCCTGATTATTGGTATTAGTTTCTGCCAAAATGGACGGTGACAAAGCCGCCGCACCGGTAGTCAAGCCGAGCTTTTTTAGAAAGCTCCTTCGATTATCCTTCATTTGAATACAATAGGTTTAATGTTAGAGCTCAAAAGTTAATTGAATTTTTTAAAAAAGTACCTTCTAGTAAGTTTAATTTTTACGAGTGGAGATCAAACACTTCCGCCTCCTTAGCCTATAATCTTTTAAAATAATCGGAGGCATGAAGTAATCGACTTCCGTACCACGAAAAAAGCTCTCCATCTACCAATTGGATCTTAGATTTTGGTAAAAGCTTCCGAAAAGTATTCTGATGCTTTTCCTTAAATGGAAAGGGCTCTGAACTCAAAAGCAAATAATCAGGATTAAGCTTGACTAGCATTTCCTCCGAAAGCTCGGGGTATCGCACTGCCTGAATCAGATTTTTAAATCCTGCGACAGAGAGCATAGCATCGATAAAAGTGTTTTTTCCAGCAGCCATCTTTGGGTTTTCCCAAATCAGGTAAACACATGTTCCTTTGAATGGAATGGTTTTAGCAAAAGAAGATTCGATTTTCGAAATGATTTCAGTGGCCTGGGATTGTGTTCCAGTGATTTCGCCTATGTCTGAAATTATTCTTAAGGAATCTTTAAAATCGAAAATATCGCTCATCCAAACTGGATAGTTCTCTGCCAAAGACTCGATTCCCGTTTGATCATTTTCTTCCTTGTTGCCTATAATCAGATCTGGCTTTAAGGCATCAATGACTTCGAGCCGATAATTTTTAGTGCCGCCTATGATTTTCTTTGACTTTCTCAAGCGAGAAGGATGAACACAGAACTTGGTCACACCGACGATCTTTTCCTCCAAACCCAAATCCACCAATAATTCAGTCTGGGATGGAACGAGGGAAATAATCCGCTCGGGTGGCTTTGAAAGAAAAATAGTACGGGAAAGATGGTCTGTGAAATGCATAATTGGTCCCCGGTCGACAGTCCAAAGACCACAGCTGTCGACCGTGGTCAGTAGTCAGTGGACTTATTTAATGTACTTAAAATCAAATTTCGGGTCAAAATCCAACAAGAACTCATACATCAAATTGATCACCTGCTCGATGTCCTCCTTACTTGCAGTCTCCACTGTGGTGTGCATGTATTTCAAAGGAAGTGAGATCAAAGCTGAGGGTACGCCTTCATTGGAATAAGCAAACGCATCGGTATCCGTACCTGTGACCCGAGATGCAGCTGCTCGCTGGAATGGAATGGCTTTTTCTTTGGCTTTAGAAATAATCAAATCGAGTAATTTCTTGTGGACTGATGCTCCGTAAGTCAAAACAGGACCTTTGCCTGCGGTTTGATCTCCGCTCGACACCTTATTATATAGAGGTGCTGTGGTATCATGGCAGACGTCTGTGATGATAGCCAAATTAGGTTTAATTCGTTTGGCAATCATTTCAGCACCACGAAGTCCGATTTCCTCTTGCACTGCATTTACGATGTAAAGCCCAAATGGCAGTTGGACTCCTGCTTCTTTGATTCTGCGGGCAACTTGGGCAATCATGTATCCTCCGATTCGGTTGTCCAAAGCTCTACCGGACCAGAATTTCCCGTTGAGTTCTATCAATTCATCCTGGAAAGTAATCACGCAGCCTACGTGAATTCCCATTTCCTCCACTTCGGCTTTGGAGCGAGCTCCTACATCGATGAAAATATTATCCAAAGTTGGCGCATCCTCTTTTCCTTCTTTCCGAACATGAATAGCGGGCCAACCAAAAACCCCTGGAATAACTCCTTTATCTGTATGAATATTCACCCGCATAGATGGCGCTATCATGTGGTCAGATCCTCCGTTTCGGCGAACATAGATGTAGCCGTCATCTTTGATGTAGTTTACAAACCAGCTTATTTCATCAGCGTGCGCCTCGATCACTACTTTGAATTCTGCCTCAGGATTGATGACACCAACTGCCGTCCCATAATTATCGGTAAAATAGGTATCCACAAAAGGCCGGATGTAATCCAACCAAATCTGCTGGCCTGATGCTTCGAAGCCGGTGGGGGAAGCGTTGTTGAGGTAGGTGGTGAGGAAGTGGAGTGGGTTCATGTGTTTTCAGTTTAGCAGTCCATGGACCATAGTCCATGGATTCCCGAATTTTAAAGTTTACTTAAGATGGTTTTTTAGACTTTGAATCATTTTCACTAACTCTTCACTCTTAGAATAGGCTTCTTGAAAGATCTCGTTCGAAAGATAATTTCTCCTTTTTGCAATAAATAAGGCGCAGACTACTTCAACAACAGATCGAATAGAATAACCCAAAAATCTAGCAAATTCGGGGTTAGTTTGGCTGGTGCTACCTTCGGCAATATTTAGAGAAACTGAATCAATTGCTCTTCTAATTTGAGATGTAAGATTATACCTCTCTTCTATTGGAAATTCCTTCGAAATCTCGAATGTAAGATCATTTAGATCCATGGCTTTCTGCCAAACCTGAAGATTTTCAAATTTAAATGCCATACTTAAAATTAAGAGTTAACGCTCTATGGACCATGGTCTATAATCCATGGACTACAATGGAATATTCCCATGCTTTTTCCTAGGCAGCTTATCAACCTTATTTTCCAGCATTTTGAAAGCCTTGATCAGTTTAGTTCGAGTATCTGATGGCAATATTACTTCATCGATAAATCCCCGATGTGCGGCCCGATAAGGATTGGCAAACTTGGCAGTGTACTCGTCTACCTTTTCCTGAAGCTTCCCCTCTGGATCAGATGCTTCCGCAATTTCTTTTTTGAAAATAATCTCTGCCGCACCTTTAGCTCCCATCACTGCAATCTCAGCTGTCGGCCAAGCGTAGTTCATATCTGCTCCGATATGTTTGGAGTTCATCACGTCATACGCACCTCCATATGCTTTTCTGGTAATCACGGTGATTCTCGGAACTGTCGCTTCCGAAAAGGCATAAAGCAATTTAGCACCGTTGGTGATGATCCCGTTCCATTCCTGATCAGTTCCCGGCAAAAAGCCCGGCACATCTACCAAAACTAACAAGGGGACATTGAAACTGTCGCAGAATCTAACAAATCGAGCTGCCTTCACAGAAGCGTGATTATCCAAAACTCCCGCCATGGATTGCGGCTGATTCCCTACGATGCCTATACTTCTTCCTGCAATTCTGGCAAATCCAACAACAATGTTATCCGCATAGTTTTCATGAACTTCCAGAAATGATTCCTCATCCACGATTCCACGAATCGCGTCCCGCATGTCATAGGGTTGGTTTGGGTTTTCAGGAATCAGTGTATTCAGCACTTTTCTTCCCTCGTCCTTTTTCAATTCATAAGGATAAACAGGGGCATGATCCTCGCAATTTTGGGGAATATAACTCAGCAGGCGTTTGATATGCCTGATTGCCTCAAGTTCGTTGGCACAGGCAAAATGTGTCACACCCGACTTTGTGCTATGCGCTGACGCTCCACCAAGTTCTTCGGCAGTAACTGTTTCCTGAGTTACAGTTTTCACCACATTTGGTCCGGTGACAAACATGTAGGAGGTATTTTCTACCATCAGGATAAAATCTGTGATCGCAGGAGAATAAACAGCCCCTCCCGCGCAAGGTCCCATAATTGCAGAAATCTGGGGAATTACCCCTGAAGCTCTCGTGTTCCTGTAAAAAATATCCGCGTAGCCTCCCAATGAGTTTACTCCCTCTTGAATTCTCGCTCCTCCGGAGTCATTCAAGCCTATCACGGGAGCTCCATTTTTCATGGCCATATCCATGATTTTACAGATTTTCTCCGCATGAGTTTCTGAAAGCGAACCTCCAAAAACCGTGAAGTCTTGAGAAAAAACATAAACTAATCGACCATTGACTTCCCCATATCCTGTGATTACCCCATCACCTAAATAATGTTCTTTGTCCAGACCAAAATCCTTAGAGCGATGCATTACAAATTTGTCGATTTCTTCAAAAGTCCCCTCGTCCATCAACAGATCTACCCGCTCCCGCGCAGTCAATTTTCCTTTTTTATGCTGGGAGGCAATCCGCGCTCTTCCTCCTCCTTCTAAAGCTTCCGCGTTTTTCTTCTGTAAAAGCTCAAGCTTTTCAGCATTTCCCGGCAAAGTATAAATGGGTTTATTCGATTCTGTCATTTCTCTGATTTTATTACCATCCAAATATAGCCCCTTGATTGGATTGGAAAAATTCAGCTTCCTTCATCGGTTGAAAGTTGAAGTTCAGAAAACCATAACACTGTACTTTTCAAATCCTCACCCGAACTTTTAAAAAAAATTCTATATTCGCCCATCCAAAATTTTGGCAGTAAAATGAGTACCCGGAAAGCAGCTTTGATTGACATGGGAACCAATACATTTCATTTGTTATTGGTGGAACTGAATGGAGTAGGCTTTAAGACTATTTACAAGGAAAAAATTGCTGTCAAACTCGGCCAAGGCGGAATTAGCCAAAATCAAATTGCCCCTGACGCTCAAAAAAGAGCCTTTCATACCCTAAAACACTTCAAAAACCTGATCGACGGAGAACACATCGATCAGGTTTTTGCTTTTGCAACCAGCGCGGTAAGAAACGCCGAAAACGGATCCGAGTTTGTATCCAAAGTCAAGGCTGATCTTGGAATTCATATCAACGTGATATCCGGAGAGCAAGAAGCCCAACTTATTTATGAAGGAATCAACCTTTCCGGTTCGCTCAATGGTCAAACTACATTAATGATGGACATCGGGGGTGGTTCTGTTGAATTCATCATAGGAACTTCCCGAGAGGTATTTTGGAAAAGAAGCTTTGAAATTGGAGGACAACGCCTTTTGGATGCTTTCCACTATCACGATCCCATACTGCAGGACGAGGTGGAAAAACTGGAATCTTACTGCAAGGAAAAACTTCAGCCAGTGATTGAAGCAATTGAAAACTTTAAGCCAACGGCTTTAGTCGGTGCCTCCGGTACTTTTGATACACTGACGGATATCTATTTCGAATCGATGCTTCAGTGCAAATTGACCGGTCAGCATGTGTTTGAACTCCCTACCGTTGACTTTGAATGTATTTTTGAAATGCTCAAAACCAAAAACAGAGAAGAGCGACTGAAAATCCCCGGAATGATTGCAATGCGTGTCGACATGATTGTTGTCGCCAGTTACCTCATTGAATTTATCCTTCGATACATTCCAGTTGAGGCTATTGTCTGCTCTCATTATTCTTTGAAAGAAGGAGCCGTAGCCAGATTACTTTCAGGAGAAACTACGGTTTAACCCTCCTGTCAATTGCTTTATCCTTCCGATGGGCTCTAGGCTAAAAAAGGAAATTCCCTAGACAATCCTGACTTTTTAAGGGAGTTTTCGAGCCAAAAATCAATCGCTAAAGTTTACCTGAATACTTATCTTTAGCCGATTTTCAGAATTTACGACTCCTAGTTTATGCAAACCTACTCTTACAATCAATTATACCACTTCACATTCGAAATGCTGACCAAAATCGGCTGTCCTCAGGCAGATGCCAGGATTGGTACGGAGGTTTTGCTTTCCGCAGATCTTCGTGGTGTGGACAGCCATGGTGTTGCGAGACTTTCTGGTTATGTAAGATTGTGGGAAAAAGGAAGAATCAATGCTACCCCGAATGTTCACATCGCATATGAAACACCCTCCACTGCGGTAGTCGATGGAGACAGCGGCTTGGGATTGGTCGTTGCTCCATTTGCGATGAAAGTCGCCATTGAAAAAGCAAAGAATGTAGGCACTGGCTGGGTTTCAGTGAAAGGTTCAAATCACTATGGAATCGCCGGCTATCATGCGATGTTGGCTTTGGAACATGACATGATCGGGATTTCCTTAACAAATGCCAGTCCGCTTGTTTCCCCTACATTTTCCAGAGAAAGACTGCTTGGCACCAATCCGATCGCTGTGGCTATTCCGGCAAAAGACCAACCTCCATTTGTCGCCGACATGGCAACCACCACTGCTGCCAATGGAAAACTGGAAATCCTGCAACGTAAAGGTCTCGATACTCCAACCGGCTGGGTGCAGGACAAAGACGGCAGTCCAACCACCTCTGCTAACGGTGTAAAAGACGGTGGAGCTTTGCTTCCTCTTGGAGGAGATCGGGAACACGGTTCGCACAAAGGCTATGCATTGGGTGCTATTGTGGATATTTTCTCTGCGGTACTTTCAGGTGCCAATTATGGCCCTTGGGTTCCTCCATTTGTTGCATTTCTTGACCCTTTGCCAAACTTGGTAGGTGAAGGAATTGGTCACTTTTTCGGCGCAATGCGTGTGGATGCATTCCGACCGGCTGATGAATTCAAATCCCACATGGACAATTGGATCACTCGGTTTCGCTCGGCAACTCCAACTCCAGGAAACGAAAGAGTGTTAATTCCTGGTGACCCGGAGCGGGAATTGGAGGCAATCCGAAGAACAGCCGGAATTCCATTACTGGATCCCGTGGTGAAGGATTTGACTGAGTTGGGTGAACGATTTGGGGTGAAATTCTGATTTCAGATCTGGGATTTCGGATTTCGGATTTATTATTTCTAACCTCAAATTCATAACTTGATTTTCATGAGTGATTCTCCAAAAAAATACCGCCTGGACCGAACTGCATTCCAAGCCAGAAATGCTTCAGAACAGGTAAACTACGGAAAGGAACACCAAAAACTCACTTGGCAGGAGCGTCTCAGAATTCACCAGTACCTAAACAGCATTGCCTACGGGTATGATTTAAATAATCCGCCAAGGATGGACAAAACTTTCTTTCAAATCAAAAAAAGGGAGTAACGGGAAATATTTTTCAGGAGGATTTCCGGGAATTTTTGAATGCACACTGCATAAAAATGATTTGATAGCAGCGAAAAACGCGTCAAAAAGATCGAAAGACCTGGACGACTTGGAGAATTTGGAAAAGAGTTAAGGGTAGTCATTTATAAATTTCGGTCATTTCTAAAACAAGAAAGAACCTTCCAACTTTTCAACCTTCCCACCTTCCAACTTTAGCCTCCCATCCCATCCCGATTTGCATCTGTCCACCCTTTTTGTAAATTGTTGATCAACATTACCTCTTAACCCAAAAACCTATGAATCAAGTAAATCGACGTGACTTTTTGAAAGGCTCCACAGCCATGATGACCTTGGCCAGTTTTGGCTTGTTTGGAATGGACTTCAAAGACCGTGAAGGCCCGCTTAAAGTCTCCTTAATCGGCACAGGCTGGTATGGCAAGTCCGACCTTTTCCGCCTGATCCAAGTGGCCGATGTAGAAGTGGTCGCCCTCTGCGATGTAGACAAAAACCTCCTCACCGCTGCTGGAGAGCTTGTCTCCCAAAGACAAAAATCAAAGAAAGTCCCGGAGCTTTTCGAGGATTACCGGGAACTTCTCAAGAAACATAAATGTGACCTCGTGCTTATCGGTTCACCGGATCACTGGCATGCACTCCAAGCCATCGATGCACTGAAGTCTGGCGCACACGTTTATCTGCAAAAGCCAATTTCAGTCGATGTGATCGAAGGAGAGGCAATCCTTGCCGCAGCCCGCAAGTACAACAAAAAGGTACAAATCGGCACCCAACGCAAGAGTACCCCACACCTCATCGATGCCAAAAAACAAATCATCGACACCGGAAAGCTGGGCAAAATCAGCCATGCAGAAGTCTGCTGCTATTTTCACATGCGCGCCAATGGGAATCCACCCATCGAACCCGTTCCGGACTTTCTGAATTATGAGCTTTGGACCGGACCGGCACCGCTGAGACCTTATGATGGTCTACCTCACATCCGCTGGTGGAGAACATTCATCGAATATGGCAATGGTATCACCGGTGACATGTGTGTGCACATGCTCGACACCGTTCGCTGGATGCTGAACCTCGGCTGGCCAACCCAGATCACCTCGACCGGAGGCATCTACGTCCAAAAGGAAGGGAAATCCAATATTTCTGACACTCAAACAGCGATTTTTGAATTCCCTGAACTGAGTGTGGTCTGGCAACACCGCACATGGGGCAACGCGCCGGATCCGGAATACCCTTGGTCTTTCAAACTATTTGGAGAAAAAGGAATGTTGGCGGGAAGCACCATGCAGGCAGATTACATTCCTTATGACACTAATGAAGAAAAAGTACATTTCGAATGCTTCTTTGAGCGGGAGAAATATCCGGAAGATCTGACGGAAGAACGAATCGAGCTTAACGCCGCCCCTGCCACCCGAATTCATATGCAAGACTGGCTTGAGTCCATTGATAAAGACACCTTACCAATTGCTGATGTGGAAGACGGCCATATTTCAACTGCTTCTTGTATTCTAGCCAATATCTCCATGGATCTTGGTGGTCGAGCCCTTCGCTATGACCCCAAAACCATGACAGTACTTAACGATCCCGAAGCCACAGCAAGACTTCGCAGGCCATATCGCGCTCCTTACGTTCACCCGGAGCCGAAAAACGTTTGATTTGAGTCTATTTATTTCGAATATGAAATCCCTTACAAAAATCAAGCGTAAGAGATTTTTTTATTGGAAACCTGGTAGATCTGATTTTCAATAGTTTGCAAAATTGTCGAGGCTGTCTCAAATCCTATTAACCTAAGAATAAGATTTATCCAAAATTAAAAAGAACATCAAAATTAATTATTAAATTGAATATCATATTTTTATAAAATATTTATCCCCGTAAATCTAAAATTTATTTTTAGATTTACGGGGATGTTTAAGCGGAAAATAGAATCAGATTTTAATGAATCAATCAATCAGTTTCCTGTCACAGGACTGATTGGACCAAGACAAGTAGGGAAAACCACACTTGCCAAATCAGCTATTTATCAGTCTGAGTCGATTTATTTGGATTTGGAAAAAATCTCCGATCTAAACAGGCTAAATGATCCTGAATTTTTTTTCGAAGAAAATCAGGACAAAACCATCATCCTGGATGAAATCCATCATTTGCCAAACCTATTTCCACTGATCAGAGCGATGGTAGATATTCATAGAAAGCCCGGAAGATTTGTAATTCTTGGTTCAGCTTCACCTGCCCTACTGAGACAAAGTACTGAAAGTTTGGCAGGAAGAATTTCCTATATCGAAATGATGCCGCTGTCTCTTCTAGAAATCGATCGAACCGAATCTTGGGAAGATCTGTGGATTTTTGGGGGATTTCCTGAGGTATTTCTTTATTCCAATGCAAAATCTAAGAGCAATTGGTATCGAAATTTTGTCTCAAGTTATATCCATCGTGATTTGCCTCAATATGGACTACCTGCCAATTCTAAAGTAACTCGCCAATTCCTAATGATGATTGCTTCATCAAACGGTGGAATTTTAAACTACTCAACATATGCAAAATCCCTAGGTTTAAGCATCCCAACCGTTAAAACCTACCTCAGCTTCTTTGTAGAAGCATTTTTAATAAGAGAATTATACCCATGGGCAGTGAATCCCAAAAAAAGATTGGTTAAAGCACCTAAACTTTATTACAGAGATACAGGTATGTTGCACTATCTATTGGGCATATTCAATAGAGATTCTGTTTTCGGAAATCTGATTTTGGGTTCATCTTGGGAGTCATTTGTGATTGCACAAGTCTCCTCCGTACTCTTATCGGATGATGAAATGTATTATTATAGAACTCATGACGGCGCCGAAATCGATCTGCTAATCCGAAGAAATAACCGATGGCTTGCCGCAGCAGAGATCAAATTCAGTTCTGCTCCAGTCTTGACAAAAGGGACCTATATAGCAATGCAAGATCTCGAAATCCCACTTCTTCATGTCATCGTACCAAAAGATGAAAATTATCCATTAGCAAAAAATGTCAGAGTGATTGGATTGATTGGATTTTTAGAGTTTTTGGAGCAAAGCAAAACCAAGGGTTAGTAGCCAAAAAGCTACTGACCCTTTTCCAACTATTCAAAACCACTTTGGCTTCTTTTTCCGTAAAAAGAAAAAATTCTTTGTATGAAAAAACTATCCCTCTCCCTCTTTTTGATGCTTTTTGGATATACTGCCAATGCCCAATTTTGGTCGGCTGGAGGCCATTTCAATGGTGGGTTTGCCCAAGGAAAATTAAAAGACGAAACCAATGGACTTTTCATCCCTACGATCTCAGGTATTTTCCTTCATGAAGCACAAACTTTCCCGATTCAGGTTGGATTTGAATTGGGCTATGGAATTTATGGCAGCAAGTTGGAAAAGCGAACAGATTATTACCAGGGGTTCAATGATGAACTTCGGCTGAGACGCAATAACAATATTCTGACGGGAATGGCAGTGATGCGCTATCAAACGAATCCTCTCGGGAATATTAGGCATTTCATGGAAGCCAAATTCGGGGCAAACTACCTTTACACTCGGTTCAAAATAAGAGATTCTATTGTTTCGGATGAAGTAATTGAGTCCGGCAAAGATTTCGAAAATTGGACATTGTCCTACTCAGTGGGAACTGGAGTGCAAATCCCCCTTAACTCCTCCGGCTTATTTTTAGAATTGAAAGGCAATTATCAAACCGGGAATTCGGTGCGCTTTCTCACCAAAGGTGACGCCACCTATAAAGCAGAACCCGGAGGCGGCGGGAAATTTGATTACAACTACCGAAGGTCACCTTTGGATCTGTTGATGTTTTCCGTCGGCTTAATTCATATTGGAATTTAAAAAACCAAACGAAAAATATTTAAGGACTACATTTTCACCCGATATCGAAAAAACACATTGTAATCCTTCCTCCTTCAAATCTGCCTCCTCAGTAGCTCCAAAAATTTCCGATCCAACTTTTCCCCATACCAATCCTCATACTCCACATCTTTTCGCCCGGAATTCATCACCCCAAATGCCCCCGAAAACTCCCAGATCCCAAATCCTACTTCCATCTCTTTCAACACTTGAAGTACATCTCCAAACCACGCCAAAAATACTTTGTGTGGTGTCTGATTATAGCAGCCACATTCGCCGCAGTGCACACCCACTCCCTGATCGATTAGCGCTTTCCACGGCGCATAGTATTGGCGGATGTTATCGATATCGAGTGTTTTTTCTCCTTGCGGCAAAGGCCAATCTACAGGTGGGACGGTCGAAGGATCTTTGTACACCCAACCAGCTTTGTAATGTGAAATCGGGAAAGGATGATAGCCCCGGCAGCTTTGAGACAAGTCTAAATCCGCCAGTTCCGGTACAGCAATTCCACCACCACCATTGCCATCGGCGATGACTAAACGGGATTTTTTTACAGACTTGATCCGCTCTAAGGCAGCTTTCGCCACACGGTGGTAATCCGCCACATCTACCGGTCCGCCTGGACTGTGCTGGTCATTGGGATTTTCCCGCTGAAAAGGTTCATTTACCAAGTCAAAGCTGAGTTTCTTCGATGAGATCCCCTTGTATCGCTTTGCCCACATTTCCCAATGCGCGCAAAACGCATCCAAGGCCTCCTGATCTTTCCATAGATTATAGGGCTCTTCAAAACCTGCATTGATACAGAATCCCGGCGCGCGATGAAGGTTCAGACTCACATGCAAGCCTTGTTTGATACTTTTCTCTACCAACTGATCCACTTTTTCCAACCTGCTTTCATCAAAGTTCAGCACTTCATCAGGTCTGATTGGTCGGGTGCGATCGATGTCCAAATAGCTCGGATAGGAAATAGGGACACGCACAAAATCAAACCCCCAGTCTGCTATCCAGGTGAGATAATCCGGCTTGGTCGGTCTGCCCTGATCCGGGTTGTGGGAGAAAAAATCCAGTAGATTGAAGCCCTTCCATGCCGGAAGTTTGTTTTTTCGTTTCGCTTGCGCAAAAGACGACAAAGGAAGCAAACTTGCTCCGGCAGTGGCCAAAGCGGTTTTTTTCAAAAAATCACGGCGGGAATTCTGACTGTTCATAGATAGATTAGTTAGGGTTTGCGACTGCAAAAAAACCAAGACACTACACATCGATTTAATAAAATCTGTGAAAATCTGTGTCTTTTTCTGCGATAATCTGCAGGAACCTTTTCAAAATTTTACAGAAAAAGGTCAGACTTTCCTCTCCTTCCTCCACATCAACACCGGAAGTATCCAAAAAACACCGACCATGCTGAATACCAAGCCTCCAATCGTACCGATCGCAAGGGAAAACCAAAAGATCTCATTTTGCCCCTCAATCAGAAAAGGCACCAAGCCAAAACAGGTGGAAAGCACTGTCAACAGAATCGGAATAGCCTTTCCTGCTACTGATTTCAAAATGTTTCGATTATAAACTCCGGTTTTTCGATTGTTAAAATCATTCAGGATAAAAATCCCTGCATTCACCGCCAATCCGCCCAGCATCACAAAAGCCGCATAACCTCCCTGATCAAAGTAAAAATCGAAGAGCGAGAAGATCAAAAACAAGCCAATAAAGCTGATCGGAATCAGGAAGATGATGTAAAACGGTTGCTTGAAATTCTCAAACAGAATCGTGCAGATAAAGAAAATACCCACGACCAAAAGTCCCAATAGGCCGTACTCTCGCTTGGCTTTTTCTGAATTCCAGCTCCAGGTCTGCTTCTTGGCCTCATAGCCGATCGGCATGAGGACTTTCATTTCATCCAGTACTTCGTCCAGGTATTCGTTGCCAAACTTAGCCGATCCCATGTATTCAAAGCTGACAGACCGGATGTATTGACGGTCTTCTTTGTGAAGGGCGTTCGTGGTATTTTCCAGATTCAGAGTTCCGTAATCCGAAATTTTGAGGATCCGGTCTTCCCCGCTGATCAGGCCTTTTTGCTCCAGGTCAAACTTGCTGAAATTCTCCGATTGCCGCTCCCGAAGCATCAGCCCGTAGTTTTGATCGGCCAGTTCCAGATAAGTTGATGGGCCTTGAGGTTTGGACAGATCCTGCAGCGTATTTAGCACCTCAAACTGATTCGTCCCGCCCAAAGCAATCTGATTTTGATTCAGACGCAGGACATATTCCCGTGTCTTTTGTTCATTGTAACTGAGGCGCTCATTGGTATTGACTGTCTGAATCCGCTTATGCTGCAGTAGCTTCTCAGCCAATACTTCCGACTGCCGCTCGAGTTCGTCAAAATTGTAGCCTTTCATTTCCACCCGGAAACTCGGAATTCCCTCACCGCCTCCTCCTGTATAGAAGCCCTGACCTACTCCATAAATATTCCATTGCGCACCGCTCCAGTCGGTTGATTTCACCGACAGCTTTCCCTTGAGCTGATAGGGTAAAGCCCCTTTTTCGTAAGCTTCCTTGAAAGTGATGGTGATTTGGCCATATTGACCGGAAATCACATTGGTCACAAACTGATCCACTCCCTCCACACCCTTCAGATAGGCCTCAAACTCACGCATGATGAAGTCCATCTGATCCAGGGTATTGCCAAACGGAAGCCTGGCCGAAACATACAAACGCGTCTTTTCCGCTTCGCGATAGGCACTTTTCTCATATACTCCCCGCACAAACATCCGAAGCGAACCGCCAAGCGCTTTGTCGACATAGGGGCGGATTTCTTCCTGATAAAAAGTATTGCCCACCGTCTTGTTGTACCATTCCTGTCCTTCCCATTTGGCAGGAAGAAAGAAAATCGGTGTCCCGAAGAGGAGCAAAACTGCGATCAAAAAGGTCTTTTTGTACTTGGCGGTAAAAGCTATCCCCTTCTCATATCTCCGAAGCCAGTTGACCCGGCTTCTTAGTTTGGGAAGAGTGAGTTTTCTGCCTTTTTGAACCGATTCTTTAAATAAAACCTCATAAAACGCCGGAGTAAAAAAGAGTGCAACAAGTAAACTCACTCCCAACATCACCGAGACTACCACCGAAAATTCAGTCAGACTTTTCCGGTCTTCCTCAGGCAAGAGCAACACCATCATCAAAGCGACTACAGTTGTCAACGAAGCAGCAAGCAATGCGACAAAGACCTTTCGGTTTCGATACTTGTGCAGGTGATCCATCATAATGATGGCATTATCGACGATCAACCCAAAGCTGATCGTCAATCCCGCAATGGTGATCATGTGGATATCCACTTTCAAAAAATACAGGACCATTGCCGTCAAACTCAGATTGACTACAATTCCCAAAAACAGAATGCTCAGGTATTTCCAATTGCGATTGATCAGAAAAATAAACGTGATCAGGATCAAGATGGACAAGCCGGATCGCTTATAAATTTTGTTCAGTTCCTTTTCGAGAAATTCCGTGTCATCATTTTCCAGACGCACCTCGAAACCCTGAGGCAGATTCGCCTTGGCCGATTCTATGGCCGCTTTGAGTGTTTTTGCCAGCAGAACCTTATTAACGCCATCCCGATTGATCACCGTCAAAGTCACCGAATTATTCCCGTTGATCCGGTAATAGTTTGTCGCCTCGCCTTCTTCCATCGTCACTTTGGCGATATCCCTAAGCCGGACTTCCATTCCGCCAACCTGACGGATGTTGAGATTTTCGAGCTGTTCCAGATTGTTCAGTTTGCTGTCCAGCGTGACAAAGAGTGTTTCATCTTTGTTGTTATACACTGTTCCGGGATACTTTTGACCAAAGGCCTGAGTGATTTGACTGTTAAGCAGATTTCGCGAAATGCCGAAGGACTGCATCTTTTGGGCATCAAAAGTCACAAAAACCTGCAAGTCATTTGCTCCACGAATCTGCACTTCCTCCACTTCCGCAAACCGTGTCAAGGCTGTCTTCAGGACATCCTCCGCGATCTTTTTTATTTCAAAGGAAGCGAAAGGACCGTTGATACTGTAGGTCAGGATCGGGGTTTTGAAATCATTCCGTGCCTGCGCAGATTGAGTGACTACCGGGTAGCTCAGCCGTTCGTCAAGCTGAGGGTACACCTGCCGGATCAGTGCCAATACCTCAAACTTCTTCAACTCCATATCCGATTTTTTATCAAACCGAAGTGTGATCGAACCTTGGTCGTAGTTGGACACCGAAGTGATTTTTTTGAGCTCGGAAAGCTGGGAAAAAGCACCTTCCAGCGGAGAGGTGGCGAGTTTTTCGATGATTTCAGGCGAGGACCTCGGAATCCCATACCTGATCGACAGGACGGGTTCCCGCTCCCTCGGATTCAGATCCACAGAAAGTAAAGGGACTACGGCAAAGCCCAAAATCCCCAAAACCACAAATGCGATCAGAACCCGAAATGCTGTCATAGCTTTTCCTTTTTCCCTACCACCGAATCAAAAAACCAATACATCAACGGAACAAAATACAGTGCAGTAACTGTCCCAATCGTCAAGCCTCCAATCACCGCAAAAACCAGTGGGCGCTGCAGGTCAGCTCCCAAACCTACACTGAAAATAATCGGAATCAAGGCCAAAATCGTCGTAATTGAAGTCATCAGAATCGGCTTGAGGCGAATTTTACCTGCTTCATGAATGGCTATATCCAAGAGAGCTTTTCCAGAAAGTCCAGATTGCTCCGCAAACTCTACCTTAAGCCTATTGATCGTATCGATCTTGAGGATGGCATCATTGACCATGATTCCCAGCATGACGACTAATCCGATCGCAGACATCACATTCAGCGTCGCGCCGCAAAGCAACAGCACCAAAAAGGCTCCTCCAATTCCCAAAGGCAAGGTAAAAACCACGATCAGAGGCTGTACAAAACTCTCAAACTGGGCCGCCAAAATGAAGTACAGCAGCAAAACCGAAATCCCCAAAATCCCGATCAATTGGCTGATGTTTTCCCTGTCCCGGAAGTATTGCCCTTTGGTTTCTACGGCGAGATTTTTGTCAACTCCCCATTCGATGTAATCTTTGAACCGGTCATTCGGATTTTCAGAGGTCACTGACACACTTTGGAAAATCCCCCCACGGTCTGCCGTCACATATTTGTATTGATCGGCATATCGGTAATCCACAAATTCACGCAACAGATAGGAGGTGCTGTCCGAGGCATAAACTCGCGTGTTCCGCAGCAAATCTTCAAATCGATCCTGATTTTCGCGGAGACGAATTGGTGTGATTTCCCCAAATCGTCGGATATCGGTAATCGTAAAAACACCAAACAAACGGGACAACTGATCCTGCACACTATTGACCGGGATCTGATATAAGGCGAGTTTATCTGCCAGCAGGCTAAAAACCACGGAGGATTCCTCCTGAAGTCCGGGTCCGGGTTCCCAGCTTTCGGCAGGGAAATTCTCCAGCCAAGGCTTCATCTTTTCGGCTTCGATTGGTTTTTTGGCTTTCAGGTCTTTCCAGCGCACCTCATAATAGGGCATATTGGAGCTGAATAGCTGATCAAATGCATTGGGCGCATCTCCCAGGATAAAAGTGGCTAGGGGATAATCGGTTTGCAGCCGCTTTCTGAGGAACCCCAACTGGACCTCTTTTTCTTTTTCCGAAGGGAAAAGCAAATAAAGGGAGGAGCGCTGAATAGAATTGTCCCCGTCAAAAAGTAAAAACTGCCGTACGCCCACATCCGCTTCGGCCTGGGAATAGTCCTTCACTCCCCGAATCAGTACGAGCAATCGATCCCGGTTTTGACTCGCAGAAATGGGTTCATTCCAGTCGATTTCAAGTGTCGCATCCGGCTTTTCGATTTCAGGCAGGCCTTCAGTTTTAAGTAAAAGACTGATGCTTAAACCTAGAGGAATCAAAATGAAGAAACCGATCAAAGCCAATTTCTTCCGGGCAAAAATCCAGTTAAAACCCCGTTCATAGACACCCAAAACCCGAAGAAAAGCCTTGGGCTCGCCCTTGAGCGAATCCCGTTTTCCTACCCGGAAAATCAACCAATAAAGCAACGGAAGCAACACAAAGGCCACCAAAAGGGATACCGAAAGAATCGCCGCAACAGCTACTGCCTGATCGTAAAACAAAGCTCCTGAGATCCCACTCAGGAACACCAGCGGAACAAATACCGCTAAAGTCGTAAGCACCGAACTGATCAGCGCACCCATCACTTCATTGGAACCCTGCACGCAAGCCTCAAACAGAGGAATCCCCGCTTCCCGCTTTCGGGTGATGTTATCCAAGACAATGATTGCATTGTCGATCAGCATTCCGATCCCCAGTGCCAGTCCAGAAAGTGAAATGATATTGATAGAGATATTGAAAAAGTAGAAAACCAGGAAACTAATCAGCAACGAAGTCGGCAAGCTGATTCCCATGATCAGCGGAATCCGATAGTCTTTGATGAAAAGGAAAAGCACTCCAAATGCGAAAATACCCCCGAAAAGCAAGCTCGTCTGCAGGTTGGAAATGGCAGCATTGAGCAGGCTACTTTGATCCTGTGTGATTTCAAAATCCACCTGAGGATAGTCCACACGAAACAACTCCAGCGACTTTTTCAGCTCGGGGATCAACTCATTCATCTTGGCCGAAGCCTGTTTGTGAACGGTGATCACCAGACCTTCATTCAGTCCGAAAAGATGATAGCCGAGCATTTCCTGCGTTTCGTAGCGGGCATTGGCCACTCTTCCCAAAGGGACAATCGCCCCGCTAGGAGATCGCACAGGCAAGGATTCAATGTCCTGAGGCGTGTCCACTCGGGTGGCCAATCGAAGATAATAGCGAAACTGTCCGTCTTTGACACTGATTCCCGGCAGCTCCGCATTTCCAGATTTGATAGCCTCGATCAATTCCTTTTGGGTCATACCCAATGCCGCCAAGGCACCGTCATTGGGCTGGACGGAGATAATCCGCTCCCGCTTCCCGTTGATATCGACCAAGGAAACTCCCGGCAGCTGTTCGATGCGCTTTTTGAGGACATTCTCTGCCAAAAGGCTGACCTCCACCTGATCCACATCTACTTTGGGAATGACCTGAACACGGGCGACGGGAATATCGGAGGTATTGATCCGGATGACTTCAGGCCGGGGAAGGTCCCGGGGAAGGGAATTGGTCAGGCGGTCGATCTTTTCATTGACATCGATGTAGGCCAGTTCCATTTTAGTCCCATAGTCAAAGGTCAGGCGGACAGTTCCGATCTCCGAACCCGCCTTGCTTTCCATTTCCTCCAGGCCATTAAGCGTGATCAGTCCTTCACGGATTCGCTGCAGGACGTTTTGCTCGATGGATTCGGGAGAGGCATTGGGATAGGTGACCTTCACCACGATCTGCGGCACATCGATGGGAGGCAAAAGCGAGATCGGCAACAGCCGAAACACAATCACCGAAAACACCATCAAAGCCAAAAAAGACATCGTCACCGCGATCGGCCGCTCAAGCAAAAATCGGATCATGGCTTATTCTTTTACGATTTGAACAGGTGCCTGATGAGCCAGCTGAAGATTATTGGTGGTGATTACCGTACTGTTTTCGGGGATTCCGTCCAGGATTTCGATCTCTTGTCCATTGTCTTTGCCCACTTCCACATAGTTCCATTTGGATTCTTTGCCGTTTTCGACGGTGAAGACTACAGCGCGCCCGGATCGGTAAACCACGGCATTTTTCGGTACTACCAAACTGTTGTTTTGTGGAGAACGGATGATTGCACGGGCATTCATGCCCGGAAGAAGATTCTTGACAGAGGTAAGCGTGATCGAGACTTGAACCAAACCGTTTTCATCCACTTTGGGATTGATGGCGGTGACGCGGCCTTCGATGGCATTTTGAGAATCAGAGATGGGATAGACTTCTGCACGCTGATTAGAAGAAATCAGGGGAATATCGGATTCGAGTACATTCACCCGCAGCAAAAGCCGATCTGTAGAAAGGATTTCGGCAAACTCGGCATTCTTACTTACCAGACTTCCTTCTCTGAATTTGATATTGGCAATTTTGCCGGAGACAGGAGCACGAACTTCACAGCGGGAGAGATTCAGTTGGGCTTCTTTCAACTCTACTTCGGCAAGGGAAAGGCCACTGTTGACCAGGATACGGTTTTGAACTGTTTTGGAAACCATACTATCCTTGGATTCCAAAGCCAGGTGAAATTGAGCCTTCAGGACTTCCAATTCGGATTGTGCTTTGACTACGGCTATTTTGGCCTTTTCGAGGGCAAATTCAGCCTCCCGTCGGTCCAATGTGGCGATGATCTGTCCTTTTTCGACATATTGCCCTTCAACAATCTGTACCTTTTCCAAGTATCCTTCTCGCTCGACAAGTGCTTTCACCTCGCTTTGAGCTTCGAGTTTCCCGATGGCATTGATCAGGTAGTCAAAGCTTTTCCGCTGGGCAGTCGCAGTTCTGACTTCTGTGGCTGCCACTTCATTTCGGAAGGACTCGGAGGGAATTTCCTGGGAACCTTTTTCAGCCTTGGAACAGGAAAAGAGCAGAAGGGCAAAAACCCCTAATCGAGCAGTAGAAAAAACAGTCATTGGTTTATGATTTCAAAGTAGAGGAACTAAGATATAAGATTTTTTTCAAACAATAGCTCACAGGTAAATTTTTTGGGAATTTACCATTTACATATATGTACTTTAAGATATCATATCCCAAGAGAAAGTAACTCATCAATTCTAAATAATCTAAATTTGGTTTGGCCAGAAAGCTCCGAACTAACAACATCATAAAACCAGACGTTACCATTTGATGTTCCGAAATATTGGATTTCATCATAGTTAAGAGAATAAGTTCTTACAAGTTTATCCTTTAAATTTAAAACAGCTAAAAAATAATGAGAAGAATAAGGAGCATCGTCAGGATTATCAAATTTAATATCCTTAGATGGATGATAAGATATAAATATATAATCCCCAAAGGAATCAATAAAATTTAATTCAAAATTATAGTCTAAGGCTTTATTCATCATTTCCGTATTTATAACCTTTTCAATGAAGTAATTAATTGGTAAATCAGTTTGCGGCAAAGTCAAATCCCAATAATTTGTTAATTCAAGCTCCAAAGAATTTAAGTTTATTCGATATTCAAATAAATAATTCAGTGGATTAAGCATTCCATAATAACGATCAGACTCCTTATTATAAGTGAGATATAACCTAAATCTTTCGTATAAAGTATTTTTATTTTTAAGCTCTGGAAGCCGAAGAGTTTGAACTGAATCTGCCCTTTTATTTGTTTTAATCCTCACGAAAGTTTTATCCCAAAAATTTTCTGGAGTAACTGAATCGCCCAAATCAATTAGGGAATAACAAGGATTACCATTTTGAGAAATAAATATAGTTTCATCATCGTTAATCTTTGAAAAAACTTCATAAAACGAAGAATTAAATGAAACACAATCAGTATAACTATCAAGGACTTCCTCTTTAAATGTTCCCTTTGAAAAATTAAATTCTTTAATTGTAGTATTTGTTGCGATCAATAAATTATCATAACCATTTTCGATGTATCCAACTCCTCTAAAATTCGCACCAGAAATCCTACTTGGTCCTTCTTGCATGGGATTAAAAGACCCTTTATTACCATTTAAATAAAACTGTTTTAAATGTTGATCTGCAAGATCATAAATCATAATTGTGGAATCGCTAGAAAAAATGTGGATTGGGAGGATTAAAGGCAAGTTAAAAGTGATTGAATCTTTTGTTTCTTTGAATAGAATAGGTGTCAATTCTGTAATAGATCCATTATATTTTAAATATCCGCTACTTTCCTTTTTATTTTTTCCATTTTGGTCACATGAAGATAAAAGGAAAGAAAGTAAAAAACCCAAGACATATATTTTTTTCATATTTATAAAAAAAAGAACACACATCTTCAAATAACAAAGATGTGTGTTCGAATACTTATAGATTAAGGTATTGAATTATTGTTCTGGACATGGGTTAATTATAGCAAAACATTCTCGTGATGCATTATTAAGAACACAAACATTCGTACCATTAATTCTTATATTGTATCCGCTTGCAAGGGTACCGCAATTTTGGGCATTCACAAACATCGGACTTATACTCAAGGCTAAACAAAAAATTGTAGCCAAACTTATTTTTAACTTTTTCATGTTTTGAGTTTTTGATTACGAAATATTTTCAAGACCAACCTTTGGTTTTGCGAAAAATCCAGACTTCGGTGCCGACCTTGATCTTTCGTTAGCCAAACTACCCCCCCCCCATCCAATAAAGCAAGTGTAGTTCATAAAAAATTTAAAATTGGTTTTTAACCAACTGAAAATCAGGCGGATAATTTTTAAATTCTTCAGTTTGAAACTCAGCTAAATTCAAATCCAACGTTCGCTTTGGTAACACAATTCCCTGATAATAAGGCCTTATCCGCAATCCAAGATGCTCTTTCTCGGCATAATATTCCACGAGCTTATCAAGCTGGTCCAGATCCACTGCCTCGATTCGAACTTTTGCCAAGCCATCCTGGATCATGTCGATCCGAGTAGCCGCTGCTCTCGAAATATCAATCTGCCGCTTGGAGTAGCTGGGCAATCGGTCATTGATCCGTACCACCACAGCCAAATCATTCTTTTGGTTGATCACGCGGACAATAGTTCCCAGCGGTAGACGCTTGTGTGCAGCGGTCAGGCTGTCTAGCGAAAAAACTTCCCCGCTAGCCGTCTTCTTGCCATGAAACTTTTTCCCATAAAAACTGGCTGTCCCCTCTTGGATGAATAGGGAATCGACCTGCGCTTCCGCCACAGCAGCCCAAAACCCAAAAAGAAAAACCAAAACCAATCGAATTTTCACCGCCGAATCTACCATTTCCGCCCGATTTTTCAATAAAAGTGCCAATTCCTGTCAAGCTTCTCAGTTCTCTTGCAGGATGCGGACTTGCCACTTATCTTAGTGCATAATCTTTAGTCAAAATTCCTTGATGCAATTTTTGAGTTGTTCCTATTTTCTCTAGCCTCAAAATGATCGCCGCATCTGTGGACCGTTGACTGTGGACCGTTGACAAAAAACCAATGAAAATCCTCCACACCGCCGATTGGCACCTCGGCAAGCGCCTTCAGGAATATTCCCGTCTCGAAGAACAAAAGCTCGTGCTCGATGAAATCTGCCGGATTGCTGATGAAGAAAACGTGGATTTGATCCTCCTCGCAGGCGATATTTTCGATACTTTCAATCCCACACACGAAGCCGTCGAGTTGCTCTACAAAACCCTAAAGCGACTCTCCAAAAACGGGACCCGAGCCATCGTGGCCATCTCCGGCAATCACGACAGTACGCAGTTTGTCGAGGCACCGGATCCTCTGGCGAGGGAATTGGGGATATTTTTCTATGGGAAATATGAAAACGTAATTCCTGTCGGTAGGCTGGATTCAGGAATGGAAATCACCCGCTCCGAATCGGGTTTTATCGAACTGAAATTGCCCGGGCATAATTTTCCAATAAGGCTGATTTTGGCACCTTATGCCAATGAAGTCTCGCTCAAAACCTACTTGGGCGAAGGCGATCGGGAGGGGGAATTTCGGACTATCCTGTCAAGTAAATGGAACCAACTTGCCTATAAATACTGCGATCAGGCCGGTGTCAATCTTTTTGTGGGCCATTTTTTCTTTATGAAAGAAGGCGAAATACCGGAAGCCGAACCCGAATCTGAGCGCCCGATTCTCCATGTAGGTGGAACACAGGCACTTTTCACCCAAAACCTCCCCGATCAAATCCAGTACGCAGCTTTGGGCCACCTCCATCGCTACCATGCCGTAGGCCATGATTCGATTCCGGTGGTCTATTCGAGTTCGCCGCTAGCCTACTCTTTCAGCGAAGCAGATCAGACAAAAAATGTTATTCTTATTGAATTGGAACCCGGAAAACCCGCAACCTATCGCCCAATTGGGCTCAAACAGGGACGGCCACTCTTTCGCGTCAAGTTTGATGCGCTTGCCCCTGCACTCCAATGGCTGGAAGAAAACCCCTATTGCTTTGTCGAGTTGACCTACGAGACCGAGCACTCGATCGATGCGGCTACACGGAAATCGCTGATGAAAGCCCATGACGGCATTGTCAATCTGATTCCCCAAATCAAAAATCCACTTGGACAAGCAAATTATAGTCTACAGGTCGAGGATTTGGGCAAGGACATGACCACTCTGTTTACCCTTTTCTATCATAGTGAAAAAGGGCAGGAACCCCATGCAGAATTATTGGACCTTTTCAAAGAAGTCATCAGCCAAAACGACCAGTTATGATCCCAGTACGACTTGAAATTCAGGGCTTATATTCCTACCGTGAAAAACAAACCGTCGAGTTTGATCAACTGACCGGCGCAGGACTTTTTGGGATTTTCGGTGCTGTAGGCAGCGGCAAATCCTCCATCTTGGAAGCCATACTTTTGGCCCTCTACGGCAGTACCGAGCGGCTTTCGGACCGGGGAGAAAAGAACTCCATGCTCAATCTCCAAAGCGATCAATTGCTGATAAATTTTGAATTCCGTGCCGGAAAAAACAATGTCAAGACCTATTTGGCCCGCTATGCGAGCAAGCGAAACCCCAAAATTTTTGAAGATGTAAAACCTGCCGAACACACATTTTATGAACGTGTCGGTGACACATGGGAAGCCCTCAGTCAGCGTGGTGAGGAGATTGTCGGGATGCAAAAGAACCACTTCAAGCAGACCGTGATCATTCCTCAGGGAAAATTCCGTGAATTCATCGATCTCACGCCTGGGCCACGGGCAGAGATGATGAAGGAGCTTTTTGGACTGGAGCGTTTTGATCTTTCAGGCAAAACCGGCTCACTGCTTAAAGTAGTTCGGGAAGAAAAAATCCGACTGGAAACGCAGCTGAATGCGCTTGAGCTTTTCACCCAAGATAAGCTAGTCGAAAAAGAAGGGCAGTTTGCCAAGCTGACAGCGTCCCTTACCCATGCGGAAAGTTTTGTAAAACAAGCGGATCAGGAATTTCGGGCAAAAGAAATCCTAAGAACTCAGCACCAGGAACTCCTCAATTATCAGACGCTTCGAACTGAACTACTCGGAAAAAAGCCAGAGATCGAATCCAGGCGACAGCTTCATGGAGCATTCATCACGGCAAAAACCCACCTCAAACCCACTTGGGAAAAGCGGAACGATGCCAAAGTCGAGTTGGAAAAATACTCGGTCAGCGTCGAGGATTGCATTCGATTCAAGGACCGTTTTGAAAAAGAAGTGGCTCAGCTAGAACATGAGGAAATTGAACTCAAGAAAAAAAACCAGGAACGTCCACAGCGGGAAGCCAAAGTTCGTGACCTCAAAAAAGTCCTGGAGATCCAGCTTTTAAACCAAAATCTGCAAGCGGCGAAGTCTCAACTCGAAACCCTCCAACCTCAGATTGACACCAAAAAAACAGCTCAAAAAGCGCTTAGACTGCAAATCCAGCAGTTGGAGGGCCAAAATGAAAAGATAGCACCAACCGACAGTTCGCTATTGGCAGATTTGAAATCTGCGGAGCGGGATTGGAAAAACTGGGAAAACCAAGCAGCAAAGTATAACGCCGAGATAAAGCAAATCGAGAATGAATCCCGAGCTTTCGAAAGCGAACTAGCCCAAATTCTTCAAGCCCTCCCCTCCACGCAAAGTAGTCTGGAATCCTGGCTTCAAACAGGAAAGGAAAGACTTACCAAGCTAGAATCCGAGCGCGATTCACTGATCCAAAAGCAGGGTTTGGTGGCCCACATTCATCTCCTCCACGATGGGCAGGCTTGTCCGCTTTGTGGCGCTTTGGAGCATCCCGATCCGCTGCAAGCTGCAGAAGAAGCAAAAGAACTCGGTGAAAAAACTCAGGAGCTCGCATTGGAAAAAAGCCAAATTCAGCAGATCCAAAATGCAATTCAAAAGCAAAATGAATTGGCCATTCACCTGGATAACTTTCGTAAAAACAAGGAAGCCAAGCAAGCTGAATTAGCGCAACTCAGTCAGCAAATAGCCAACTTGACGTCAACCTTGTCAAACCAAGGAATTGAAAATCAGGAATCACTTTCCGCTAAGATCCAGCAAATCTCAGATTCGGCAAAAAGCCTCGAAAAGCTCCAACTTGACATCCGAACTACCCGAAAAAAGCTGGATACGGAACAAGAAGCTCTGGAAAAGGCCGAAAATGAGCTGAACCAATCCCGGCTGAAAATGCAATCCATTCAGTCCGGAATCAGCTCCAAGCAGGAAGAAATCAAGGATCCGGCATTTTGCGAGGGCTTTTTCACCAAGGAAGCTGACCTGATCCGGCAGACCCTTCAAAAAGTCGAAAAGGATATCGAGGAAGCGATTCAACTCTTGGAAGGAAAGCAAAAACACCTTCAGGAGAAGCGTGGCGAGCAAGTCAAAAACCTTGCTGATCTGGAGACTTTCACCAAGCTAAAAAAAGAAACTGCCGAGAAGCTAAGTCAATTTGCAGAACGCTTTGAACAGCTGAAAGTAGCGTTTGGATTTCCTGACGAACAAGTTTTGATTCAGCTGTTTGAGCATTCTTTGGATGCCGAAAAAGTCCTGAGGGAGATCACCAAGTTTGATCAGGATTTGGCTATCGCCGAAAGTAGAATTCAGGATTTGACAAAAAATCCCGAAGTCAGCCTATTCCAAGAGGAATCCTTCCTCCAACTTTCAGCAAAGCTGCAGCTCCTCCAATCCGAAGCAGAAAATCTCCAAAAACAGCAGCTACTCCTTGGGCAGGAAATCAAAGAATCCCTCAAAAATCTGGAAGAAAAGGCGAGGTTGGAGCAGATTTATTCCAAACTCCAAAACCGGGAAAGCAACCTCAAAGAGCTGGATAATATGTTTCGTGGAAGCGGATTTGTCAAATACGTCAGCTCCATCTATCTCAAAGAACTCTGCAACACGGCTAATGTGCGATTTATGAAACTGAGCAAAAACAGCCTCAGCCTGGAGATCGACGATGACAATACGTTTTGGGTGATTGACTATCTGAACGGCGGCAAAAGACGTTTGCTGAAGACGCTTTCCGGGGGTCAGACTTTTCAGGCATCCCTGTGCCTGGCCTTGGCATTGGCAGAAAAAGTGAAAGCACTCAATCAAGCCGATCAAAGCTTCTTCTTCCTGGATGAAGGCTTTGGTGCCTTGGACCGAAATGCGCTCCGGGTAGTTTTTGAGACGCTCAAGTCCCTTCGCCACGAAAATCGGATCGTCGGAATCATCAGCCACGTGGAAGAATTGCAGCAGGAAGTCGGCGTCTATGCGCAGATTGAGCTGGATCCGGAGCGAGGCTCACAGGTGAGTTATTCGTTTTAAGAAAAGATTGCCACAAAGGCAGTAAGGCGCAAATAAAAATTTCCAAAAATTCGGAATTGTTCAAGTCTTTAGACTTGGACCTATTTTAATGCAGTCTTCAGACTGCTTTTAATTTGAATTTTTTACCACAGAGAAAGGAGAGAGATTGTTTTTGGTAGATCTTTGGCTTGATTTGAACTTTAATCCCAATTTCACTTTTGAGCTTGTTTGAGAGCACAGAGAAAAGCTAAAGCTTTTTGTCAATAAATCGGTTCTTCGGACCTGGACCCATGCAGTCTTCAGATTTAGCACCCAGAAAGGAGGCTATTGTTAAATTATTAATCCATGATTCTGTGTTTAATAATCCGTGAAAATCTGTGTCTTTTTCTGCGAAAATCTGCGGGAACATTTTAATTAAATTGGTTCATGGTTCAGACCTGCCCAAAGTAGACTGATGCTGCTGTTGAATAAATCATCATCAATTGAAAGCAGTCTGAAGACTGCATTATCCCAAGTACAAGCCTGTAAAGCGGCTAGGGAGGTCGAAAGGCTTGTGCTAGCAGGGACTTCAATTTCTTCGAGCCTTCGGGACTTAGTGGCGAAAAAAAAGTCATTGAGTAATTTTACTCAGTACATTGAGTAAAATTACAAAATATGGTTTTACCTACTGTAATTCAATGAGTTATAAAATAATTTTTAAGCAAAAAAGACAGCCAAAAGACTGTCTTTTAAGTAAATAAATCCAACACATTCATCTGAAGAAACTCTTCCCATGGAATACCATCAGTGCCAATGACCAATGCCTTTTCGGGACGATAGATTTTAGCGAACCCATTCAACCCGGCAAGTCCGCCGACTTTGGAAGTCTTCACTTCCAATGCGATGATGCGTTTATTGTATTCGACTACAAAATCCACCTCGTCATTTCCTTCCCGCCAGTAGTAAATAGAGATTCTCTTGTCTTTGAAGGCCTGATTGATCAAATGCGCCCCGACTGCGGACTCCACCCAGCGACCCCAAGCTCGGTGATCCGCCTGAAGTGTCTCAAAGGTTTCATTTGAAATCCCAGACATGATGGCAGTATTATGCGCCATGAATTTGGGACTGGAGGATCGCTTTCGGACCAGATTGGGACTGTATTTCTCCAGTCCGCCAAGGAGACCTGCCTCATTGAGGCGCTCAAGGTAATTAGACAAAGTAGTGGTATTGCCTGCATCTGCCAACTGCCCCATGACTTTGGTGAAGCTGAGTACTTGTCCGGAATACACTGAACCAATCTCAAAAAACCGCTTCATCAGTGCAGGCTTATCCACACGAGTCAGCATCAGAATATCGCGAGAAATACTGGTCTCCAAGAGCGAATCCCGGACATAGCTTTTCCAGCGGTCTTCGTCCTCCTTCAAGGTAATAGCTCCAGGATAACCTCCAAACCAGATGTATTCGGCAGGAGTCAGACCGAATGCTTCCTTCATTTCAGCGTATGACCAATGCCCCATATACATCGCCTCGAATCTTCCTGCCAATGACTCGGTTAACCCCTGCTGCAACATCAACCGGGAGGAACCAAGCAATATCACTCGGATATCCCGCTCCTCTAGGGTGTCCCTGTCCCATTCCGCTTTGACCTGCTCGCTCCAATTATCAATCTTTTGGACTTCATCAATGACCAAGAGGTAGGGAGTCTCGGGTGAAAGTTGCTGCCGAACCCGCGCATTTTCCCACTGCTGAGCGATCCAGACCTGATCACTTGCAGGAACGGAATCTGCAGCCACAAGAGAATGCGGACTGTTCATGTCCCGGATTACCTGACGCACGAGCGTAGTTTTTCCAACCTGTCGCGGGCCATAGATCACTTGGATAAACCTGCGGGGTTCGTTTTGAAGACGGTGCTGGATTTGGATTTTTTCCGCTCTTTGAAAGGTCATTTCTTTTTACTCAATGTATTGATTAAATTTACTCAATACATTGAGTAAATTCCAAATATGGAATTCATTTTATTTATATTCAATGAGTTATGAAATAATTTTTAAGCAAAAAAACGATCAAAAATCACTTAAATCGGAATCAAAGTCCAATTAAATCCGAATAGAAAAGACAAAAAAATACCCCGACAACGTGCCGGGGACTTTTTAAACTAAATAGACCTTACAAGAAAATCTTTCATGCCAGATAGAAGGCGCTTTCAAGAGTCATCTATTGGTAAAAATGTTTTGGTTTACCCAGTTTATCTCATCTTCCCTGATGGTATGACCCGGGTCATCAGATAATTCTATAGTTACATCTGCTCCCATTTTGCGAAGCAGATCAGCTGATTCTTTTATTCTTTTAGCAGGAACGTGAAAGTCTCGATCACTGCTACCGATGAAAATGGGAGTTCCTTGAAAATCCCCCGAATAATTTTCAGTCTTCAATTTCTCTCCGATTAATCCGCCAGTAAAGGCTACTACACCACCAAACTTTTGAGCATTGCGAGCCGAAAATTCAAGACTGAGACAGGCTCCCTGAGAAAACCCCAGAAAAACTGTGTTCTCGGCAAGAATTCCAGCTGCTTCAACCTCGCTCCATGTTTCTTTCAAAATACCAAGCGAGTTATCCAATGCAACTTTGTTGCCTTCATCAGTAGCCATAAACCCAAACGGATACCAAGAATTTCCGTTGGCCTGAGGAGCCAAAATTGCATAATCGGTCAGATTAAGGTGAGGAACGAGCGAAAGCATACTTTCAGCGGTAGCTCCACGGCCATGAATCAGGATGATTGCTCTTTTAGCTCCATGTAGGGGAAGCCCTACTCTTTTGATATCAGGCATAGGATTCAATGTCAAGCTTCACAGGTGTCAGGTTCTTTTCGATCTTTTCACGGCTGGATTCAGCCCAACTTGGCAACTTTATCAGTTCACCCAAATGTGCTTCATCTTCATCAATCGCAAAACCCGGTTCATCAGTTGCGATTTCAAACAATACGCCTCCCGGCTCGCGGAAGTAGATCGATTTGAAATAATTCCGGTCTTTGACTTCAGTCACCTGGTAACCGTTTTTCATCAGAATTTCCTGAATCTGAAGCTGGGTAAGTGTATTTGCTGTGCGGAACGCGATGTGGTGAACTGTCCCTGCACTTTGAACTCCACGGTTTCCGATTTTATCAATCAATAGATCCACAATATCGCCTGGCTTCCCTTCAGTACCATAGCGGAATCGATCGCCCTCTTGACCGATGTATCTGTAATCCATGTGTTCGGTCAGCAATTTGGCAGTCAATTCCTTAGCCCGAAGATTTAATGTTGCGCCATAGAACCCTTTGATGGAATGCTGTGAAGGAATGTGACCATACGTCCATCCGGGCCGGTCGTCTTGGTCGTTTGCAACCAATTCGATCCCCATACTGTCATGATCTTCGAATCGAATGAGTTTTTCTCCAAATCGGCTCTGGACATCAGAAACTATGATTCCAAACTTTTTCAACCGCTCAATCCAATAGTCCAGTGAATCTTTTCCAATAGAAAAGGCCGTGTAGGTCAATTCGCCCGTTCCTTTAGTGCCTTTTCTTGCTCCGCTGAATGGGAACGTAGTGAAAACCGTCCCCGGGCGACCCAATTCATCTCCGAAGTAGAAATGATAAACATCCGGAGCATCAAAATTGATTGTCTTTTTCACCAGCCTCAATCCAAGGATGCCTGAATAGAAATCAATATTTTTTTGCGGACTTCCGGCGATGGCCGTGATGTGGTGAATGCCGGTGATTAATGGTGTCATGTGATTATTGTTTTTTTCAAAGGTCCTGATAATTCTCCTGTCCCTAAATTATCCAACAGGCCGGTCTGCCATAGGCAGGTGCATAATGATCATTCTAAGATGTGCCGATTGAATAAGCTCTACATTTAATTTAACAAAAAAGCTGCCCTTAGGCAGCCTTTTTGTTTTTAAGCAGTAGCCGCTACCGACTCTGTTACTTCCTGCTTTACCAACTGCACGTTGAGGATCAATCTAACCTGATCACTTACTACCACGCTACCAGCCTCAGTCACTGCTGACCATACCAATCCGAATTCTTTACGGCTAATTTTACCTTCGATTTCAAAACCGGCTTTAGTTTGCCCGTAAGGATCTGCAGTAATTCCTCCAAAATCAACGTCCAAAGAGACTTCCTTCTTATTCCCTCTGATAGAAAGTTCTCCGACTAACTTATATTCTCCACCATTATTTGAGATTTTTCCTTCGAAAGTCAAATTTGGGTGATTGGCGGCATCAAAGAAGTCCGCAGACTTCAAGTGACCATCACGGTCAGCCTGATTGGTATCAATGCTGTCTATAGCTGCAGAAAAGCCAACTGTTGCATCTTCAAAATCTTCAGAGGCTGAGACGGCAGTTCCTTCAAAACTTTTGAAATAACCAGTCACTGTTGAAATCACCAAATGCTTTACTTTGAAAGAAACTTCAGAGTGTGTAGGGTCAATAATCCATTTTGTAGTACTCATAATTTTGTTTGTTTAAATTAGTATTTGTTAGAATTGTATTAACATCGATTGTATAGACATTTATTTTTCGAAATTTTTTTACCCCCTTAATTTATCCAAAAGGTCATTTAACTGATTGGTTTCTTCCTTTGTGAGATTTACAAAGGTTCTGTTGCCTTGTTCTACCTTAACCTCCAATTCGTTCAAAAGCTCAAGCCCTTTTTCAGTAATTAAAACATCAACCTGACGCCGATCACTTGGGCACTCCTCCCGCTTGACCAATCCTTTCATTTTTAGTTTGTCCACAAGTCTTGAAGCATTGGACATTTTGTTAAGCATCCGATCCTGAATGGAAGAAACTGTCGTCGGTTCCCTGTTTTGCCCTCTTAGAATTCTGAGTACATTGTACTGCTCCGGTGAAAGTTCATGCGGCTTGAATAAGGCGTTTTGAGAAGTCACCAAGTAACTGTGGGTGTAAAGCAAGTTCACCACCAACTTGTTGTAAGGATCCTTGAACTCCTTTTGCTGAATGGCATCTTCGATTTTTCCCATATTAATTACATTTGGATTTAATGTATATACATTCAAATGTAAGAAAAAGTTTGATTTTCGGAAAAAAAAACAAAAAAAAATTCCAGCTCGTTTTCATTGGTCTTAAAAAAGAAAAAGGTCATCATATACCTTTTATTCTTAATTACTCTTAGTCAGCCAATCTAAAATCAGCCGGTTGACCTCATCCGGCTTTTCGATGCAGCTGCTGTGTCCGGCACCGGTGAGCACATGAAGTTTTGCACCTGCTATCCCCATTTGAATATATTTCGCCTTTTCAGGCTTAGTAGCCACATCCTCATCGCCCACGATAATCAGAGTTGGGCAGGTAATTTTTGACAATTCGTCTTCCACTCCCTTGCGATAGATCACTCCCTCCACTGGCCCTGTGATACTTTTTTTATTTGACGAAAGTTCATTTTTCCAATGCTTAATCGCCAATTTGTTTGATGGATTTGTAAGCCAACTTTCCGCAAACATAATGTGCATCACTTTTTTTGCAACTGGCGGAATCACTCCCAGCCATTTTACCACTCCATTTAATGTTTTGTACTTGGGTAAATTTTCAACCGGTTCGGCATTGGCTGAAGTCTCAAGAAGAATCAGACTTTTTAATAATTCGGGATATCTCGAGGCAAGCCTCATTCCTACAAAACCTCCCATGGATAGGCCTGCAAAATGGATGGGTTCTTTGCAAAACTTTTGAATCAATGCCGCTGCATCCTCTGCTACAGTTTCCATATCAAATGGACCCTTCACCTCACTTTGACCTTGCCCCCGATGGTCATATGCAATCACCCGATAATTCTGGCTAAAGAAATCAATCTGTGCTTGAAACATTTTATGGCTCCAAAGCAAACCATGAGAAAAGATTATTGTCTCTTTACCGGTTCCTTTTTCTTGATAGAAAAGGTTCACTCCATTGACTTCGATTAGCGGCATAAAAATTAGGATTAAGGGTAAGTGGTCTGTAAATGGAAAATAATCAATCAGTTTAGCTATCAATGGCAGCTTATTCCCAATCCAATCCTGGCTGGGTTATCCGTGCGTTTTCTCTGGCTTTATGAGCATCAACGATCTTTCGGACATCTTCGAGCAGCTGCTTGGCATCGTAAACTATCCCGTCTTTGACTGTGTATTTCACACCTCCGACCCTTACAGGTTCATTATTTTCATTGATCCGAATAGTACCAGTTCCATAAAGTACTTTTAGGTTTTGAAGAGGATTTTCTTCGACTATTACGAAATCTGCCAATTTACCTACTTCAACTGTACCTATTTCTTTGTCCATCCCCAAGGCTTCTGCCCCATACATAGTTGCCGAACGAATTACTTCCAATGGGTGAAATCCCGCTTCCCTCAGGAGTTCGAGTTCGCGTATGTAGGCAAATCCATATAACTGATAAATAAACCCAGAGTCAGAACCTGCCGTCACACGGCCTCCTCGGTTTTTGTACTCATTTACAAATGTCATCCAAAGGCGGTAATTTTCTTTCCACTGAACTTCTTCCTCGGTAGTCCAGTCAAACCAATAGGAACCATGAGATTGTCTGCTGGGCGCATAAAATCTCCAAAGAGAGGGCAAAGTGTAGACCGCATGCCATTCTTGGGTACGAGCCCGCATCAAATCCCGATTAGCTTCATAGATATTGAAAGTCGGGTCAAGTGTAAAGTCAAGTTCCAGCAATTCATTCATGACCTTATTCCAATGTTCAGAATATGGCGGAGCTGCCTGCTTCCATAGCTTTCCAGCCTCCCCAAATCTGTGTTGCTCATTTTGATAATTATAATCCAATCTGAAATCCTGTATGGTTCGATCCTGAAAAAGTGCTTCAGGCAAACCATACCAATGCTCCATTGAGGTCAGACCGGCACGGGCAGAATTCAGGACATTCCATCTTGCTACGTCCAATTGCTGATGGTGCATAGCAGAGCGAAGGCCTATTTTTTTGTTTTCAGAAATTGCCGCTTGCATCACCTCGGGATTTGCTCCAAAGAATTTGATACCGTCGGCACCTTTTGCTTTATTTTGATTTACCCAAGCTTTTGCCTGCTCGGCAGTAGTAATCTGAAACTCGCTTTTTTGTCCAAATGAAGTGTAGGCCAAAAGCCTGGGTGCGGTGATTTCATTGGTTGCGGATTTCTTTTTCTGATCCAGCACCCAATCCAGACCGTTACCGGCAGATGGATCACGAACGGTCGTAATGCCATGTGCCATCCATAATTTGAAAACATATTCAGCCGGCGTTCCTTGACCGGAGCCTCCAATATGTCCATGCATATCCACAAATCCGGGCAGGAGGTAATGTCCTTCCATGTCCAGCACTTTGGTGTTTTCATCGGCTTTTGGTCGTCTGTTTTCATTAATTGAAAGACCCGGATAGCCTACAGATTGGATTTGAGTGATCCGGTTTTTCTCAACAACGATGTCCACCGGGCCAACTGGAGGCGCACCTGTTCCGTCCACCAAAATCACGCCCCTAATGATCAATTTAGAATAGGGTCCCTCACCTTCCGATCTGGTTGGGGCGGGCATGATTTGGGCAAAAGCTTGAAAAGCACAAGCAAAGCCTGTTAAGGCTATGAATAAAATTCTCTTAAACATAGATTGAATGGCTAATATTAGGACAATAAGTTAGTATAAAATGAATCAGGAAAAAATGTGATTCGGACAGCTGGATTAAAACCAATAGTGATTAGGCCATTTCCGGCAGTATACTGATTTTCCCTCAGTCTCCGGAGTAAAGACCGGATTCGGGAGACCGAAGAAACTATGAATTCATCGGTTAAACGTGCTTTCTTTTATTGAATTTAACCTGTCAAAAGCGGATATACACTAAAAAAAGCCCGACTGAAATTCAATCGGGCTTTTGGATAGAGATTAGTGGTTTTATAAATCTTTAAACTTTTCCATAATGTCTTCGGAAATTCCTGTGAAGGAATAGCCTCCGTCATGAAAGAGATTTTGCATGGTCACCATTTTGGTCAAGTCAGAGAACATCGTGACAATGTAATCCGCACAAGCTTCTGCTGTGGCATTGCCTAGTGGTGAAAGGGACTCTGCAAAGTTGTAAAAGGAATCAAATCCTCCGATGCCCGAACCTGCAGTGGTTTTGGTTGGAGATTGGGAAATTGTATTGACTCTTACTTTTTTCAATTTACCATACCGATATCCATATCCTCGGGCAATACTTTCGAGCAAAGCCTTTGCATCGGCCATATCGGTGTAGAATGGAAATACGCGCTGCGCAGCGATATAAGATAGGCCTACGATTGATCCCCACTCCTTCATCACATCCATCTTCTCAGCTACCTGCATCATTTTGTGAAAAGAGATCGAGGAAACATCATACGATTTCATCGCCCACTCATAATTCAGATCGCCGTAGCTTCTGCCTTTTCTAATATTTGGAGACATTCCTATGGAATGTAAAAGGAAATCAAAATCAGAACCCAAATACTCTTTGGCCTCGGCATAAAGCTTTTCAATATCTTCCAATACAGTAGCATCAGCCGGAATGACGATCGTATTGCATTCTTCTGCCAGTTCTTTAATTGCGCCCATTCTCATGGCAATGGGAGCATTGGTGAGGACAAATCGACCTCCTTGTTCTTTTACTTTTAGAGCAGTTTTCCAGGCAATTGAATTTTCATCTAGGGCTCCTGTGATGATTCCAACTTTTCCTTTTAGTAAATTTTCTGGCATATAGCTTTGGATTGATTTCAAAAATTCGATGTAAAAATAGGGAAAATTTGGGATTACACTTGTCAATTAAGCAATAGCTCCTTGGCACTCTCCAATGCAGAGGTAGAGGGATTGGCTCCTGCGATCATTTTAGCAAGCTCGGTCACTCGCTCTTCGGCGGCCAACAGCTTGATTTTACTGATCGTTTTTTCTGATGAATTATCCTTGTAAACAAAATAATGCAAGTCTCCTTTGGCTGCTACCTGAGGCAGATGTGTGATGCAAATCACCTGATGTCGGGTTGCGATTTCTTTCATCATCCTGACCATCTGAAGGGCAACTTCACCGGATATTCCCGTATCAATTTCATCAAAAATCAAAGTTGGCAAAGCCATTTTATCGGCCATCAAATATTTGATTGCAAATAGTAATCTGGAAAACTCCCCTCCCGAAGCTACTTTCTTCAAAGGCTGCAAAACCCCTCCTTTGTTTGCCGAAAACAGAATTTCCACTTCATCAAGTCCAGACAAAGAAGGCGAAACAGGTTTGTGTTCAAATTGGATTCGGGCGTTTTCCATCCCCAGCCCGATAAGTAATTCCTGGAGTTGCTTTTCGAATAGTGGAAAACAAGACTGCCGCTTTTTAGTCAGCAGGGCTCCGGAATCAGCCAACAATGCTTGTGCTTCCTTTAAGCTTTTTTCCGCTTCTGCCAGACTTTCGTCCAGATTCTGAAACTGAAACACTTTATCCGCGAGTTCATTTTCGATCTGCATCAATTCCTCCACCGAATTTACCCCATGTTTTTTCTGAAGTTGGTAGATTTTGCTGAGTCGCTCCCGAATCTGATCCAATTTTGCAAAGTCGATTTCCACTTTGCTTTCTTCATCGATCAAGGTTTCTGTAAGATCTTTTACTTCGATAAATACACTTTGGAAACGCTCCCGGATTTCGGAAAACTTATGCGCTAAGCGCTCCAGGCTTTGCATTCCATGCTGAATCTGAGCCAAACCCTGAATAATTCCAATCTGCTCCTCCTGAAAAAGGGCCAGCATCTCATTTATTTTGAGTTTGATTTCTTCTGCATTCTCGAGGACTTCTTGAGCAGATTCCAGTTCGGCTTGTTCTCCCGCTACCAATGTCAGAGCGCTTAATTCATCCAGCTGGAATTGATTATAATCCGCCTCCTTCTGCATTTCAAAGGCCTTTTGCTTCAACTCTTCGAATTGCCTTTTTGCCTTTTTAAAGCTCTTAAATTTCAATTGATAAGAATCCAGTTCGGAACTCGTGGAAGCAAAAGCATCCACCAAGCTCAGTTGATAACTCCCCTCTCCGAGTTGAAGCGTATCGTGCTGTGAGTGGACATCCATGAGTTTTGACCCGAGAATCTTAAGTGATTCGAGTAAAACAGGGGTGTCATTGACAAAAGAACGGGATTTCCCTCCCGGACTGATTTCCCTGCGGATAATGCAAGTTTCTTCGTAGTCCAGTTCTTCCTGCTCAAAAAACTTATTCAGCCCATACTCACGAATATCAAAAGCCCCTTCAACGACACATTTCTTGTCGTCATGAAGGAGTACTTTAGTATCTGAACGATTCCCAAGCAGAAGCCCGACAGCCCCGAGCATGATTGATTTTCCAGCCCCCGTTTCACCGGTAATCATACTAAGCCCCTTACTTGGCTGCATGTCTAACTGATCAATAAGTGCGTAATTGGAAATGCTGAGCGATTTGAGCATATACAGGAAAGGCTTTGCGCAAAGCTAAAAAAAACAGACTTAGCTTCTCAGTAGCTCGTTATACTTTCTGGCGTTATTTGGGTCAACTTGCAAAAGTAATTTGACCGCCTCGTCTCTAATTTCAAAAGGTGCTCTTTTTAAAATCTGGGAAATCTCCTCTGATTTTGCGTCTACAAAGGCAATGGTGAATATCCCGTTGGGTTGAAGTTTGTTAGCTTCAGTGACAAGGCGTATTGCTTCCAGTATGTTTTTATAGGCCGTATCGGGGTCTATCTGGATCAGATCCATCCCTTGACGGTGATAGAGGTAATAGGCTTCTCGAATTGATCCGTAGATCGTGGAAACATAGATGTCATTGATCAGCCAATAACGACTTCTACGGTCGCCTTGTGTCTGAACCCAACCCGGACGACCAGATTGTTGGGCATTATTGACTATATCATTTGCTACTTCGAAGTAAGGATTGCCTCCACGACTGGCGAAGGTGTCAGAATCAATTCCCAAGGCGATATGTGCATAAAATGCCAAAAGTGAACTGATACTATTCAAAAAAGTAAACCTATTAAACTCCAATGGCTGAGATTCGAGGTATTCAAAATTCCAGTTTCTATCCGCGTAATTAAAAATCAAGGACTCGTAATTGGTTCCGTAAACCGGCCGCACAACCTGCACCTGAACTGTGGCACTATAGAATCCGATTTGAGGCACGTCATTGATCGTAATCAAAAGATTTCCTTTGATTCTTTCTTCTGGGCGATACTCGTCATTTGACCAGGACCTTCCATTGAGAAACTGCTCAAAACTGGACTTCATTTGATTGAAAATATCAGTGTTCTGAATTCTGGAGCGGTCACTGTTGATGATCACAGTGAAGTTCAATTCTTGAGCCTGCAGAGCCTGTGCGAAAAAATAAAGGAGGATCAGAAGTCTGAATTTTGTCATAGGTCTAAAGTAGCTAAAATTCCAAAGCTCAAATCCAAACTGGCACTTTTTTGATTTCTTCCAATATCAAATTTGCAACTTCAGATTTTGAAATAAGTCCTGAATCGGCAAATCTACCATCCGCATGAATGATTTTCACCCGGTTGGTGTCATGTTGAAATCCTGCCCCTTCGTCCTTAGCTGAATTCAAAACGATCAAATCAAAGTTTTTCTTATCCAGTTTTGCTTTGGCGTGCGTTTCTTCATTTTCAGTTTCTAATGCAAAGCCAATATGCAATTGCCTCGTCTGTTTTAATTTGCCCAATTCTAAGGCGATGTCCACATTCTTTTTCAATAAAATGGACATCTCGGATTCATTTTTTTTGATTTTTTGGGAAGCGATTACTGCCGGAGCATAGTCTGCAACTGCCGCTGCGAAAACACAGATATCCATAGTAGCATGAATCTTTCTGGCCGTCTCATACATTTCATGAGCAGATTTGACCTTGGTCAAATGAAAATCAGCAGACCTAAAAGGAATGGAAATAGGTCCTGAAACCAAAAAAACCTCTGCCCCTCGGGATTTAAAAGCATCTGCAATTGCTATTCCCATTTTACCGGAGGAGTGATTACTTATAAAACGAACAGGATCGATCGCTTCCTGAGTAGGTCCCAAAGTGATTAAAACCTTTTTGCCGGCAAAGTCTTTTTTAGTATTGAAAAAAACTTCAACCTGATTCAGGATGTGTTCCGGCTCCATCATTCTTCCCTGACCTGACAGACCACTCGCCAATTCTCCGCTTTCGGCATCCAATAAGATGTTGCCAAAGGCCTGAACTTTGCTGATGTTCTCCCGAACAGCTGGATGCTGATACATGTCCAGATCCATTGCCGGAGCCAGCATGACTGGGCAACGGGCGGAGAGATAAGTTGCGGAGAGAAGATTGTCGCAGATCCCATTGGCAAATTTAGCAAGGGTATTTGCGCTTAGCGGAGCTACGATAAAAAGGTCAGCCCAAAGTCCAAGTTCCACATGATTAGTCCACTTTCCGGTTTTTTTGTCGGAAAATTCAGAAAAAACAGGGCGCTTGGATAGGGTGGCAAGCGTGAGGGGGGTGATAAAGTCAAAAGCTGAAGTGCTCATAATGATTTGCACTTCAGCTCCGGATTTGATAAGTAAACGCGTCAAATGAGCAGACTTGTAAGCAGCAATACTGCCAGTCACGCCTACTAGTATTCGCTTACCTTGAAGGCCCATCTCGATTACTCCGCTCCCTCTTCCGCAGGGAATCTGTAATACACTTTACCTTCCATAAATTCTTCCATTGCCATGGTAGAGGGTTTTGGCATACGCTCGTAAAACTTGGAGATTTCAATTTGCTCCTTGTTTTCAAATACTTCTTCCAGATTATCCACAGTTGAAGCAAACTCAGAAAGTTTGTTGTTCAATTCTTCCTTAAGATTGGTGGAAATCTGTTTTGCACGCTGTCCCACGATGTGAAGAGACTCATAGATGTTGCCTGTTTTATCAGCAACCTTATCAAGATCACGCGTTACAATTGATGGGTTAATAGCCATACTATAGTTAGTTTTTGATTTTCTGTATTAATTATCGTCCTCATTTGCTTTAGCCTCAGACAAAGCTTTGGCTTCAGCAGCTGCTGTTCTTTCAGCATATTCTTTTTTGAGCTTCAGATGCGCATCAAGTTCTTTTCGTGTATCAGCCTCAAACCCCTTCACCTTTCCAATGTAAGCACTGCTTGGGTATTTTCTGTAAAAGTGGCTGGCAAATCGAATTGCATCATTCAAACGCTCTTCTTTCTTGTCAAAAGTGGAGTTTTTAGCATAACCAAATCCAACTTCAACGAGTTTGTATCCCAACTCCTCATTGCGCTTACTTTCAGGATAATCTTTTGCAAAATTCTGAAAATTGACAATGCAGGCTCGGTAAAAGTCACCCGGGAAAAGCCCATCCTTCAGCTTGTAGTACATCTGCGCCTCACTGAATGCTTTGTCCTCAAATCTTCCTTCCAAATCAATCAGCATGTCCATTGCCCGCTCATAACTTGCAGATTCAGGAAATCGGGTAACAAATTGCTGTATTGCCGCTACTGCTTCCCGACTGCTTTGTTGATCAAGATTGAAATCAGGAGCATCCAAGTAGAGGGAATACGCATGCATAAAAAGGGCTTCCTCAGCCAAAGGACTTCTGTTGTAGGTTCTATAGAAAGAATTGAAGTACCCTGCTGATTCGATATACCGCTTGATCTTAAAATGGCAGTTGGCATAATTATATTCGGCCATTTCGGCCTTCTCTGACCCCTTTATTACAGGCAAAACCTTTTCATAGAGGATAATCGCCTTTGAATATTCTCCTTCCTGATAGTATTTATTGGCCCCGTTATATAACTCTTCCCAATTGGTGCTTTTTTCCAACTTGGCAAATGGCCCACAGGAGGCGATTAGAAACAGAACTGAAAGAAATAGTAGGGATTTTAGCTGCATGCTCATTTTCAAGACCGCAAATATACGGGTAAATTGTTCGTATTCAAATACCTGAATTATCCAAGGATTGTTACTTCTTGACTTGTAGTTTTTTGGTTACTACGTTTTTGTTGTCTACGAAGAGGGTATAGAAATATACACCCGGCTGATAGTCCGTTACATTAATCACTAAGGAATTGCGCTCAGGATCCAATTCAAATTCGGCGATAGGATTACCAATGAAACTGTTGATCGTGATCTTTGCTTTCGCTTTTGGATTAACCAATTCATAGTTCAACTGTGCAATTCTATTGCTTGGATTTGGGAAAATCTCGCTGAGTTTGATGTCTTTATGGGTGAAATCAGTGCTTGAACCATTGGCTACTTCATACCTAGCCTCAACGACGAAATTTTCTCGAATATTTTCTGAGTTAACAAAAAATAAGTCAAAACTTCCTCGAGTTTCTGTAATGCCCATTTCAAATTCCAAATAGAGGTCTGTAAAAATCTCTCCCGGCTGTAGCTTTAAAGAAATCTTTGTCAAGTCCTTTTTAGGATCAAAACATTGGTCACTGAGACAAATTTTTACTCTCTGGGAGGACCCAACACTCCCTCTAACATTTTTTAGAAGATAGTTTTTAATCTGATTTGATTCGTTCTGGATTATGACTGTTTTGCGTTGAGAAGAACCAATGTCTCCAGAAAAATCCAGCACCTCACTCAGCACACGAACCTGTTGCGCTCCCGCCAAAACGGGAACCAATACCAGCAAGCATGTTAAAAATCTGAACAAGGACTTCATGTAAAACTTTAATCAAATGGGTACTCTAAAGGGGTTTCTATAAACTTAATATACGTACAAAAATACTTTTTTGATTAGTAACACAATAAAAATATGGGTTAATTGTTGTTAAGCTTTTGGGGAAAAAAAGACCACGTAAAACTCAAAGAAAATTATCTTTCATGATCGCAGGGTTCAACGGCTTTTTAATTGGCGCTAAATTCGATTTCATAAGTTTTTCCTGTATTTGACGGTCAGAAGGCATTTCTAATTTTACATCCGGAATATTGAATAAATTTTCAGCCCCGAGATCGATTTCTTCAGGTTTTCTCCAGGCATCAATGGTCATTCGATCCGGTTTTTCTGCTATTCTCCAGTTAAAGCCGACCAATTTGGAGACCTTTTCATCGATTTTTTGGACAGGTGTAAATTTCCCGTCGGGCCTGATTCCGAAGTTGGCCTTTTGAATTGCCCCATCATTAAAAGTCAATTTTATATTAGCACTCAAAATCCTGTTTATCCCCTGTGTGAGGGTATCTGCCTCTAATGCAAAATACAGGGATTCCCCATTCCCATCAATTAGCAGCCGCTTCATCTGTCCTTCTTTGAAATACCCGGTCATTTCCCTTCCTTTCATTTGATTGAAGTTCAGCAATGTGTCTGACATGATGGCGAAAGCTTTATCCTTCATGAAAACGCGGTCAAGCTCTTCATTTACAATAAAGAATACCATAGAGTCTGCTGATATTTGACTTTTATGGTTCCACATCACCGGATCCTGAAATAACCTGATCGAGGAATCGGAATAATTATACACCAACGAATCAGCAATTCCCGCAAGATCTGTTTTTGTAAGTTTGATGGATTTGAAAGCCAGTAAATATTTTGCCGTATCTGTCTCACTGTCTTGGGAGATCAAGGTGTCCGCAGTCATAAACAGTGTGTCCTTTTCAAAGTACTTTCGAACCAATGCATTGCCGTATACTAAGCTATACTTACGATTTTCCCAATATTTCCCCCTGTCACCATAGACTTCAACTTGGCGTTCCTTGTTCAAAACCCGAACATCATCTTTGCCTTCGTAATATGCTTTTGCCTCATCATAAAACAATTCCTGTGCCTTCACTCGACTTTCTTCCGTCTCCACTATCCCATCAAAAAACCGAAATTGCTTCTGTTGGGTGTCATAGAAGCTTCCCTTCTGCGCATCAAGCTTATAGCCTTCTTTGGATACAATATTGGTCAATCCTTTAGTTTCTGAAGTTTTTGGAATCGTCCGGTAAATCAAATTATTGGTCTTCATGGTGTAATCCGGATTAACCAAAACTACATTTTGGCGGAAAGTGATACGTTCCAAATTCACCTCATAAATCCCCCGTTCGCTGGTAAGGACATTTGTAGAATCCACTACTTTCCCCTCATTGAAATACGTGGCTATATTTGTTTCCCGGTTGTAATCCAAGTAATCGGTGTAGAGCGTCGTTTGTTGATTGGTGAAAACCACGTTTCTCCGGAGCTTGGCGACTTTGGTATTGCCATTGTATTCGGCATACGAGCTCGTAGTGGTGATCGGGTCTTCGATATCTTTGATCCGAACTCTTCCAAAAAGCTGTGCTCTGTTTTCCGCTCTGAAAAAATGGGCTGAGTCACAATAAATCAGGGAATTCTGATGCTTCATCTCCACATTCCCCAATAATCGTTCAAACCCATTTGCACCCCTCAGTAAGTCAGCCCTATTGATTTCAAGAGTGGAAGATTGCTGACTAAAACTCTCCTCTGAGACCGAAAAAAACAGTAGACAAAAACCAGATGCGAGAAAGTATTGAATGTTCATAGGTGAATACTAGGTGACAAAAATAGAAGAAACACTTGTAAAACTATTTCGAAATAGATCACAAGCACACATATTCAAGCGAAGAACCTTTCCATTTTTCCCAAAGAAAAAACTATTTTTGATCAATGCTTGAAGCTTTTCAATCCCACATTAAAACCCGTGCCCTGATTACCCCCACCTCCAACTATTTGCTAGCCTGCAGCGGAGGAATGGATAGCATGTGTTTAGGCGATCTTTTACTCCGGTCGGGAATCAATTTCGAGGTGGCACATGTCAATTTTCAACTACGCGGAAAAGCGAGTGAGGAAGACCAATTATTCGTCCAAAATTGGGCAAAGAGCAATCGTCACACTTTTCATCCAAAACTTGCAGCCACTGAGAAATTTGCAAAGCAAGGTGGAATCTCCATCCAAATGGCTGCAAGGGAAATCCGCTATGCATTTTTTGAAGAAATCAGAGCTGCGCATAAGCTCGATGGGGTAATCCTTGCGCATCACGAAGATGATCAGTTGGAAACGATTTTTCTCAACTTGCTAAGAGGAACCGGAATAGAAGGTGTCTACGGAATGGCGGAGCGAAAAGATTGGCTGATCCGTCCGTTATTAAATTTTTCCAGAGCCGAAATCCAAAAATACATGCAAGAAAATCAGCTCACCTGGAGAGAAGATAGCTCAAACGAAAAATCAGATTACAAGCGAAATAACCTAAGAATCAATGGTCTACCTGCAATATATGAACTTGAGCCTGATGCACGGAAAAATCTATTGACCAGCTTCCAAAGGCTAAAAGATACCGGTAGGGCTTTTGGTGGGCTTTTTGATACCTGGAAAAAAACCAATATTAAGCAAGATCATCCTTACCAATCCCTTCCTTTTGCAGCAATGCAAAATCAGCCTGGAGCCTCCACGCTACTTTATTTTTGGCTTCGCCCTTTCGGTTTCAATTCGGATCAGGCTCAAGCCATCGCAGAAGCTTTGGGTCAGCCCAAGACGGGATTGATATTTGAAGGCTCGGGTTATGTGCTTTACTTTGATCGTGAGGAACTTGTTCTGGCACAGAATCAAAAGAATTTCGATCCGATCTATATTGCTGAAAACACCCCGGAACTAGTACTTCCTGATGGGAAATATAAATTAATCCGAGAAGACTACCCCTGTCAACTGGATAAATCGCCCGTCAACGCCCAACTTGATTTTTCAAGGTTGGATTTTCCGCTTGAAGTTAGAGATTGGCAAGAAGGAGATAAATTTATCCCGCTAGGGATGAATTCCTCAAAAAAAATCTCTGACTATTTAATTGATATTAAAGTGCCTCTTGCAAAGAAAAAAAGCATAAAAGTTTTACTTTCAGCTGGGGAAATTGCTTGGGTAATCGGACTGAGGATTGCCGATTGGGGCAAGGTTACCCCTGCGACTCAAGGCATTCTCTATTTTAAAAAATACTGATCCATGATAAATCCATTTTCCAAAACTTACGACGGGGAAGAATTGATGATGTTTGATTTTTTGCAGCGGATCAAATTTTTTGAACGACTAAGGCAAAAAGAACTGATGCGGTTTCTGCCCGCCATGCACCATCGCAAATATGTGTGTAATGAGGTGGTTTTTTTCAGTAAAGATCCCAGTCAGGCACTGTATCTAGTCAAAAGCGGCAAAGTCAACCTGAGCATTGATATTAAAGATAATTTCGAAATGATCATGGAAGTCACACATGGGGGATGTTTTGGCGAAAATTCACTTTTGGAAAATGCGAAACGAACCTATACAGCCCTGATCGACTCTGAAGAAGCGGAACTCATTGTCATTCCGCATTTTGCAATTCAGGAGATTTTTGACAGCAACCCAAAGATCAAAGCAAAAATGATGACCTCGCTGGCAGAATATTACAATGGGAATAACCAACGCCTTTTCCGGTCCTATCGGGAATCTTTTGGCTTTTTCAGCCTTCGGCAAATGTTTGAATAAGCAGTTCATCCGCTTAGCTTTTCATTTATCAAAAATCCCAAGCCCTGACCAAAGTATTCCGAAGCTAGTTTCGATTCCTAGTGGTTGTTTAATATCTTAGCGGCGCTTTCAAAGCCAGTAATCATAAATAAAAATCAATAAAAAACATGAGCAAAGTAACCGTAGTAGGTGCAGGTAACGTGGGTGCAACCTGTGCCGATGTTTTAGCTTATCGCGAAGTAGCCGAAGAAATTGTTTTAATCGACATCAAAGAGGGAATTGCTGAAGGCAAAGCCCTTGACATCTGGCAAAAAGCTCCGATCAATCAGTATGACAGCCGCACTGTAGGCAGCACAAATGACTACAGCAAGACTGCAAATTCTGATGTAGTGGTGATCACCTCAGGTCTCCCGCGCAAGCCGGGAATGACCCGGGACGACCTAATCGAAACCAACGCGGGAATCGTGAAGTCCGTGACTGAAAACGTGGTAAAGCATTCCCCAAATGCGATCATCATCGTGGTTTCCAATCCATTGGATGTCATGACTTATCAGGCTCACCTTACCTCCGGATTCAACAGAAACAAAGTAATCGGAATGGCCGGTATCCTTGACACCGCCCGATACAGAGCTTTCCTAGCTGAAGAACTTAATGTGTCCGGAAAAGAAATTCAGGCGATTCTAATGGGTGGACATGGTGATACCATGGTTCCGCTGCCGCGCTATACAACAGTAGCAGGCATCCCTGTGACTGAATTGATATCCAAAGACAAATTGGATGCAATCATCGAACGAACCAAGTTTGGCGGTGGGGAATTGGTAAAACTGATGGGTACTTCAGCCTGGTATGCACCGGGATCGGCGGCCGCCCAAATGGTGGAAGCCATATTGAAGAATCAGCGAAGAGTATTCCCTGTATGCATCAAACTGGACGGCGAGTACGGCATTGACGACTGCTACCTGGGCGTACCGGTTATATTGGGAAAAAATGGAGTTGAAAAAGTACTTGAGCTTGATCTCAACAACGAAGAAAAGGCCCTGCTTGAAACTTCCCGCGGTCACGTGAAGGAAGTAATGAATGTTTTGGATAAACTGGCTAAGTAATTCAGCCTGATGATTTGATAGGACCTAAGATTCTCCGCCTAAAGCGGGGCTTCTTAGGTCTATTTTTTGTATAATGGATTTCAAATTACCTAGATCAGCTAAGTGAAAATCTGGAAGAGTCTTTTGGTTCTGATTGGAATAACCCTTTTCTCACTGGGCGGATACTGGCTGTATGAAAATTACTTTTATTCCGGCAAAATCAATAGCCTGGAACTCATCCAGCCAGATGCGATTTTTGTTTTTGAGACCTACCAAGCCAATCAGACATGGAATGAATTGGTCAATCAGCCGGTTTGGCAAATTCTTTCTCAATTGCCAGCCTTCTCTAAAACAGCCGATCAATTGGTCAGTTTGGATAGTCTCACTGGGGCAAATGGACAGGTTTCCAAGACGCTTCGTGGAAAGCAAGTCACCATCAGCTACCATTCCATCGGTATAGACAGCTTTGAACTTTTATACTCCATAAACTTCGGGGCAAACTCCCCACTGAATTTTCTGGAAGAAATAAAAAGTCGCCTTCCAAAAAACATTCGCATACAAAACAGAAAATACAGTGACCAGGAAGTTTTCGAGTTTTTTGGAACAGGAAACTCCAGAAAATGGTCTGTAACGATCTTGGGCAATGTCATGCTTGCTTCAGCCTCCTCCTTCATCGTTGAGGAAGCGATAAGACTTTACATTAGTTCTGACCAAAATTCTCTGGCCTCAAAATTAGGAGACGAGCTCAAGAAAGGATCGGAATGGGGAAGATTGATCTTCTCGGCTAAAGGAGTTTCGAAATTTCTGGAAGGTATCGGGACAGAAAGGGGAAATTCGACTGTCAAGGAACTTGCCTTAAATGAATCAATTTTTGCTTTGAACCTGACATTTGAAGAGGGTCTACTTACCTTCAAAGGACCCGCACTACTAGGAGCAGAAATCAATTTCACTCCCTCGGTAAGGGCAAATTTCCCTGATATCCAAAAACTGATCTCCAACAGAACTCAGGCACTTACTCAGATCAATCTGGATGGGATTTTTGAGTCTCAAAAACTTCAGAATGCCGCATTTTCACCTAAGTCAACTATCAGCGGGGAAATCCAAAACCGTCTGACAGACCGCGGTTTTTTGGATAATTTTTCGGGAGAGTTCTATTTCCTTCAATTAGAAAATTTGGGGAATCAGAATGATAATTTGGTAATCTTGGCGAAAGCACTAGACCCGGCGCAGACCTTTGCCTTTCTCAAAGAATTCAGAAATGGAACAGATCAGGATCAATCTGACTTCTATCGGGGTTCGGAAATTCTGTTTTTCCCAGAGGAAGAGTTCCCTGCCCATTTATTCAATGGAAAATTCACGGGATTTCCTCAGACACATATCAGTCTGATGGGCGAAATCTTGGTAATGACCAATTCATCGGCTGGAATGAAACTCATATTGGATGATTTGGCTTCGGGAAACACCTGGGCAAAAGCCCCAGAATCCGCTCCGGGAAACCGGGCAATAAATCCGGCTGCGGGATACTCCAAAACTTTCATTTTGGATAAAATCTGGAAAAAATGGGAAGTCAAAAGTAATCCTGCATGGAATCCTTTTCTTCAAATTTATGCTTCCGTATTTAAAACATTCCCTTACCTAAGTTTTAGGATCAATCAAATCGGAGGGAAACCAGAGGCAACTTTGAGCATCCCCTATCAGACTGCAAACCTGGTTCCAGTGAAAGAAACAACTGGATTAAGCTTAGTTCCATCCAGAACTATAACCCTTCCCGAAAAAATAATTTACGGGCCTAAAGGCATCCTTAATTTCAATGATAAGACTGAAGATTTGGTCTTGCAGGATGCCAATCATGTTTTGTATTTGGTTAATTCTGGTGGAGAAATTGTTTATTCCCAGCAACTGACAGGCTCGATTATTTCGGATGCATTTCAGATTGATTTTTTGAAAAATGGAAAGCTTCAATTGCTCGTAGCCACTTCGGACAAACTCTATGCGATCGATCGGTTGGGAAATTCACTTCCGGGCTTCCCATTGTCCCTGGAAAATGAAAAAATAACACATCTAAGCCTTGCTGACTATGACAATTCCCGTGATTACCGTTACTTCTTAGCGACAGAATCAGGAAATCTCTGGCTTTTAGACCGAACCGGAAAGGGTTTGGAAGGTTGGAACCCCTTGAAATTGGGAAAGAAACCAGTCTTGGCTCCACGTCATATCCGTGTACCCGGCAAAGGTGACTTCATGGTCTCACAGACCGAAGGCGGAATAGTTCACTTCTTCAATCGAAGAGGCGAAAACCAGGTTGGCTCCCCTCTCGTGCTCGGTAAAGAATTTGTGTCCCCGATCAATATCACCACAGGAATTGGAGGGAATACCTTGAAGATCTCAGCCATATCGCAAACGGGAGAATTGATCCATGCCAGCTTCGGAGGAGAGATCACTTACAGAACGCAACTCGTCAAAGCCGACAAGGATAATCGCTTTGTCTTATTGGCGGATCAATCGGGACATTCCGAGATTATTTTATCAAGGCAATATTCAAAAACGCTAATCCTGAATGAACAGGAAAAAGTACTGTTTACACTGCCAATTTCAGGTGAAAAGGTAGGGTTTGGCTATTTTGATTTTGGCTCAGATAGGAAAATAATCGCCGTTTCTGATTCTGAACAGGGATTTGGTTACTTATATAATCTTCAGGGAACAATGCTGACTGCCACTCCTTTGGAGAGTGAGGGAGCGATTCAAATCAGTCATCAACCTACCCGAAATCAATATGCCATCCGGACAGTCAGTGGACACCGGATGATGGAGTACCTCATGCCTGATTGAGGATGGAAACTTGGGTGGCCCTTCAGGATTAAGTAACTTGCAATCCTGAAAACAACACTACAGCTGATGTCCAAAAAGTTTTTCCTGCTTTCGCTTTTTCTTTTCGCCCTCCATTCTTCTGCGTTGTCACAACTCATTACTGACAGCAAAACAGAACTTCAAATCGAAGAAGGAATCAACCTAGGTTCTCCTTATCACACCACCCTCACATTTTTCTACAACCTCGACAAAAATCATTTTTTTCCAAAGCGCGCAGCAAGGACGTTGGATCTGCAAGGCAATGACAGTGACCCTGAGGAACTCGCCATCAAGCTTCAACAGATCTTTGAAGGAAAAGGCCTAGTCATCCGGACAAGTGAAGTACCAAACAATGCCAACTTTGCAGATTCTACTGCAAACGGAGAACATAAATTCTATTTTGACCAAACAAAACTGCCCGGAATCTTTCTTGAAAAAAAGGGAAGTCAATGGAAATTCTCATCCTTCTCAGTCAGCCAAATTCAAAAACTTCATAAGGAAACTTATCCTTACGGGAGCGATAAACTTTTGAATATCCTTCCCAAGATTGGGACTGATGAATATCTGGGACTTCAACTTTGGCAATTGGTCGGGATTACTTTTTTGATTTTCCTCACCTTTCTTGCCCACTTGATTTTCACTTTTCTGGTTGACAAAGGGCTGATCTATTTCCTGGACCGATTGGGATACGGATACATCGGTGAAAATTACCTTCTTCCCGTTGCCAAAATCACCAGCTTTTACCTCATCGTACTGATGCTGTCATTACTCATCCGGATTTTGCAATTGCCAGTGGAAATTTATGCCTGGATTATCCCCGTATTCGACACCCTGAAGCCGTTTTTGATCACGGTGATTTTCTATAAAATCGTCGATGTCATTGCGGCATATTTTGCAAGTTTGGCAGCCAAAACCGAATCCACACTCGATGACCAATTGGTCCCTCTGATTCGTAAGACACTAAAAGCTTTGGTTATTTTGGTTGGAACCTTATTCATCCTGCGGGACGGGCTCAACCTTGATATTCTCCCATTTCTTACCGGAATTTCCATCGGAGGTGTCGCCATCGCTTTGGCCGCTCAGGATACCATCAAAAACTTTTTTGGCTCTATCATGATCTTCATTGACAAACCCTTTCAGGTAGGAGATTGGGTGACCTCAGGGGAAATTGACGGAACTGTCGAGGAAGTCGGATTTCGATCTACGCGTATTCGTACATTCAGAAATTCGGTAATGTATGTGCCAAATGGGAAAATCGCCGATGCAGTCGTGGACAATCATGGTCTGCGGCAATACCGTAGATTTTTTACCACACTAACCATCACGTATGACACTCCTCCGGAGCTGATTGAGGAGTTTGTCAATGGACTTCATGAAATCGTTTTGGCACATCCAATGACCCGAAAGGATTATTTCAACATCTTCTTCAACAATCTCTCGACCTACAGTCAAGATGTAATGTTTTACATTTTCTTTGAGGTACCGACTTGGCCTGAAGAACTCAAGGCAAGACACGAAATTCTAATTCAGATTGTCAAGCTTGCCAAAACATTGGGGGTTCGCTTTGCTTTCCCTACCCAAACCCTTCACATGGAATCGTTCCCCGAAAAGAGTGGGCTTGCTCCATCCTATCCCAGTCAGGATGAATACAAGACTCGGTTAAATCAGTTTGTATCGAATGAGTTGACAAAAAAAACCAAATAATCTAGAGGTTGGTTGAGAATTTTCTCCTTGCTATCCGGATTTCCCCACTTGAATCCAAATACCTGACCCAAACCAAAAAGTCCCCGGTTAATTCGGATGTCTGGATACTTTCGCCCTTTGATTTTCCCCAAAACAATACGGTCCTGAAATCGGGAAATTTACCGCCCTCGCCGGGTTTTGTGAACTGTGATTTATCAAGCTCGATTTTTGGCTGAAGACCGAAATAATCAAAAAAACGAGCGCTTGGAGCCAGTGGGTAAAGTCCAAAATTATTTCCAAAGCTACTAAAGCTTAGCACTCCCGGATAGGTCCGGTCATTGAGATAGAATTCCCGGTTGAGGACTTCCAGTTTGCTTAGAAATTTGGGATTGAAGCCGGAGAGCAAATCCGAATCAAAGACCGGCATTGCATCGATCAGGATTAATGGATTGGCATCAAAAACATTTTTCGCAGCTTCATTCAAAAGTCGAAATTCCTTCTTCTTGTCGCGAATCCTGACAGAAACACTTGGAACATATTCCCGAAAGACAGTCTCGACGGTTTCAAATCGTGTGTAATCATCTAAAGAAAACGTGTGATCGGCAACAAATCCTGTAACAACCTCCAGTGAATCACTGTCATATTTCTCCACAAAATAGGATTCAACAGCTGCTGCTTTTTGGAGTTGCGAAAGAAAAGTTAATTCGGTTTTTGGAATCGAGAGAACGGGAAAATTGAAATTCTGAAGGAATTTCGTTTTGACGACCGGAGAAATGATTTCGAGACCTTCCATTTCAGCACCGTCTTCCAGCTGAATGATAAGTCTATCCCAGTGTGAAAGACCGCCCGCATCAAAAAGAATCTGTCCGCTTGCATCGGCACGGTCAGTGTACAGGGCACTTTGCTTTCCATGGAGTGAGAGAAAATAGGTCTGACTCGTATCAGCCTGTGGGACTCTTGATTCCACAATGTGTCCAAAAAGCTCAGGTAAAAGTGGCCTTTGTTCAATTTCAACATAGGCCTCCCTGGAATTAATTTGACGCTGCTCTTCTTCCAAATACGGGTTGGAAATGGACACCCCCGAGGAAATAATCTCTGCAGAATTGTCAAACGAAAGCAGAAATGTGGAGCCTACTTTGGGGTTTGCTTCACTCAACTGTATTAAATCTGACGATGTTACTCCTGCTCTTTTTGGAATTAATTCATTCGTCCCAACCGTTTTGGGGGGAATTTTTGGATTGATTACTGTAACGAATTGCTGAGCAATCCCAATTTCCAAATCAAGGTATGGGCTGATCCTCGTGTAGACTCTGAGTAAATAGTGGTCAGAGGGAATGGCTGTCGAAAGCAGTAAATAATTCAAGGCCTTGCCCTCGTCCAAGGGGACTTTGGCGTAAGCCACCGAATTTGAAAAGCGATCCACCAACTCCAAATAAAGGACTTTTGAGGGGCTTGGCTTTTGATCTCCTTTTACCTCTGCTTCCAACCAGATTTTTTCCCCGACCAAAAAAAGCGTTTTGGGAATTTGAAAGGATACATTTTCTTTTGGTCTGTTGACTCCTTGTGCTTTACCTAAGGAGATCGTGATCAGTAGCAAGACAATCATCCCAAATAAGGAAAAGAATCGCTTTCTGAAAATCGAATCAAAATATCCGATCAATGCTATTTCTCTAGGTCGTTTAATCATTTTTCCAAAAATCAGGAACTGTTCGGGAAGCGTACAGGGTGCAATCCGCGCATCTTCTTTCTGTGGGATAATAAGCAACTATGGTCGTACCCTCCATCAATTCGCGGGCAGGGACTTCCACTCCGCTAGCAAACGCTGACTGATACGCTGGAAATCGGACAGGCTCTTCCGCAACGACACAACCACTGAAAATAGGGTTGGTATAGCCCCATGGGGAAACATCGCTGAGGTTGATGTAAATCCTACGCTGCTTGATCACCCCCATGCTGATTTGACCGAGAACAAGGATTTTAGAGTTACCGACAGCTTTGATATTTCCAGAAATCTGTGAAGGCAAGGGACTGAAGATTGACCCGATATCCTCGGTATTTCTTTTTAGGGTTTCCCAAAATTTAACGGCAGCTGCATCGATTGCCTTTTGGGAAATCAGAATACTGTAACGCTCCTGAATTCGCTCATCTCCAACCGGTATTTCGGTAATAGTTTTTCTGAAAACCACCTGATTTTGAAATCTTGAACTCGTCTCCAACAAAATATCGGGGTTTTGCTCGCTTTTAAAGCAAAGCGAAATCTGTTCAGCCTGAGTTCTGTCTCTGACATTTCTGGTGGCCGGATCATAGATATAGATCGTTCTGATTCGAGGCCGGAAGATCCAGGTCTCTTCATACGTCCAAAGAAAATCATCAGCAGCCTCATTCCCTTGGGTATTGACATAGACCTCCACTCCTTCTTGGTCTCTTACAAAACCGGCATCGATAATATCGGGCGTGATGATGGGTCGGATCAGAGTAGATTCAAAACGCTCTCCGCCTCGCAGGACGATTTCCAGTCGATAGTTGGCATTTTCAGGAAGGTCACGGGCGAAGACATAAACGCCTGGCACTTTTTCAGCCAGTGAAAAAGCCGCACCGCTTTCGGAATATAAGTTCACACTCGCTCCAATCTCCGGCGCAAAAGTCGTCTTAGCGTCTATCGGAACAGTTCTGCTGATCCGAAGTTCGCTCTCCAGCCCTTCTGTATCGAGGTATCCCTCCACTACCAATACCGAAGTGAGCTGCTGGGGAATTTCAGGATCAAAAGGTTCCCTACAGGCAAAAAGCCCGAAAATTAAAGCAAGAAGACCTAGGATATTCGCTCGCATCAGAATCTGAAATTATAAGTGATGAATGGAATAGGCTCTGCGAATATCGAAAGCTTATACCCCTGCAATTTTCCTCCTTCCGGAATATAATACACAGAAAAAGGATTGTCCCTTCCCAAAATGTTGTACACCCCGAATGACCAGGAGGCGTGCGCCAGCTTTTTGACTTTGTGGTTTCCCTCCAGATTTACTGAAAAATCCATTCGGAAATAATTCGGAATTCGGACTGAATTACGATCCCCGAAATACACGCGCTCCGAGCCCCCATACTCAAACTTGGCAATGGGCAACGTGACGGGTCGGCCAGTACTGTATTTTCCGGCAAGGGTGGTATTTACTCTTCGGCTCAGTTCATAATTCAGCACAACGTTGGCATTGTGGGGCTGATCAAAATTACTCGGATACCATTCCGACCGATTGATTTGCTCCTTCCCTTCGCGTGGATCGGTCTTTAGGAGAGATCTACTGTAGGTGTAGGCGACTGATCCGTTCAGTTTTCCTGTGGATTTCTTAAGAAAGAGTTCCAATCCATAAGCCTTACCTTTGGTAACCAGGACATCTTGTTCGATGCGGTCGTTTAGGATAATCGATGCGCCGGACCGATAGTCCAAAAGGTTCTCCATGGTACGATAATAAACTTCCGCAGAAAACTCTACCGCATTGTTTTTAAGATTCTGAAAATACCCCAATGCATACTGAATCCCCCGTTGGGGTGCAATAAATGCATCACTCAACTTCCAGGTATCGGTAGGCGTGATCACAGATGAATTACTCAGCAGGTGGATATTCTGTCGCATGGTATTCACTCCTGCTTTGATGGATGACCAATTGGTCAAGGCATACCGACCTGACAGACGGAACTCAGGGCCATGATAAGTGTTGACCAGTTCACCGGAACTGTAGTTTTGCTCACCGATGATATTTTGTGGCAAATTTGGCTCGCCGGATGCATAAATGGGCAAAGTCTGCGGGCCAAAGTATCCGTACAAATTGTATCGCAACCCTCCGGAGATTGTCAGCTGTTCATTGACTTCAAATTCGTCTCCGAAAAAAAGGGAAGTCTCCAATGCCCTCTCGGTAGGCACATCATCAGGAATGACAATACTCTCTGCCCCAAAAGGAGCTATTTTGCCCGGATTCAAATCATACCAAATGGAATGAACTCCATAAGTGAAAATGTGGCGTTCACCTTTTTCCTGACGAAACTGGGCCTTGAGAAAACGCTGACGGATATCGAATTTGTACCGGTACGAATTCAATGGATTATCCTCTCCCTGAACCTGAAAATCGTAGGCATCTTGTCCAACCGAAAAGGTTGCCTCCACCCGGTCATTGAAATAATGTGTCCAGGACAGTGCGAAATTTTGGTTGGAATAGCTGTAAACCGTATCGGGATCAAATTGGAACTCGTCTTCACTGTAATAGCCGGTAAACCTTAAAATATTTTTCTCGTTGACCTGATGCTGAATAGTGCCATTGAAATCAGCAAAAAATGCCCTACTCGCTCCTAGATCCGCTCGATCCTCCAAGTAATCCAACAACCAATCCGAATAGGTCATTCTAGCACCTACTATAAAGGTGGTCTTTTGTCCAATTGGTCCATCCAAACTCAATCTACTCGTCAGGGGACCGATCCCTCCTGATCCCCCGATTTTATCGGTTCTTCCCAGCTTTGGAGTGACCTGCAGGACGGATGATAATCTTCCTCCATAACTGGCCGGAATTCCTGCCTTGTATAATTCCACACCCTCCACCATATCAGAGTTGACTGAGGAGAAAAATCCAAATAAATGAGAAGGATTGAATAGGGTGTTTTGATCATACAAAATCAAATTTTGGTCAGCGGCACCTCCGCGCACATTGAAGCCAACGCTTGCTTCGCCCGCTGTATTTACTCCTGGCATGGTAAGGATTCCTTTCAAAATATCGACTTCACCCATCACGGATGGGAGTTTTCTCATTTGTTGGGCAGTAAGAGACTGAACCCCCATCTCAGGGCGGGAGACATTGGTCAAAGCACCTGACCGGACTATCACTTCACTAAGCGAAAACACACCCTCTCCGATACTCATATTCAGCTCACCGTCTCCTTGGAGATCGATCAGACGCTGCTCGGTATAGCCTCCAATATTTTGAACCAAAATCGTCTGCTTGCCCTTCGGTATAGTCAGCTCATAGCGTCCTTGCTGATCGGTAATAGTTTGTGTTTGGCTAAGTTTCTCGTACACTACCGCACCTTGGATGGCTTGTCCTTTCTCAAGACTTAAGACCTGACCGCGGATTTTTGCAGTGGCACTGCCGCCACTTGGCACTCCAATTACGTGCCTTCTATTTCTGACAAATTCATCTTCTGATCCGGCCGATTCCCCGGATTGATTTCCTGAAGTTGGGCTAAAAAAAGAGTCCGGAAAATCCACCGACAATTTTACTCCTTTGCTGATAAAAACTTCTCCTGCCTTCGAGATGGAAAATTTAAGGTCTGATTGCAAAAAAATCAGCCCGAGTACATCCTCCAACTTATCGTTATTGGCTTGCAGATTAACTGTCAGACCCGCTATATCTTCTTTTTTATAGAAAAATCGATAGTTGGTTCCTTCTTCCACCTTTTCCATAAACCGCTCAAAAGTGACTCCGGGATAAAATCCGGAGATTCTTTCAGGAGCTTGCTGCGCAAAAGAAAAAGTCGAAATTATACACAGCAAGAATACTAACACTTTTGTAAAAAGTCTCATAGGGCAGGTTACTGATCGGAGGATTTTGTGACCAAATACCGAAGGAAATTTTCAGGACTTTGTTTAAAATTCAAGCCTTCAGCCCGCAGTTCTTTCTTGGTATCCTTTGGATCTAGCCCGATAATTTCAATTGCTTGGTTCCTGGAACTGACCGGGAAAAATTCCCCGTTTTTCGATAGAAAAAAATCAGTCTTCTCTACGAAAAGCGCGTCGAATTGAGACATTTCACGAAGGGCTTTGGTGGTCTTATAGCGCTTTGCAAGTGCTTTAAACTTGCCCTCACCCAAAATTTCATAGATTCCGTTTTGATTTCGGGAATATCCTGAGTTTCCGGACAAAAAGCGAAAACTTGACCCGTTTGAAAGGGTAAATCCATCAATCTTTTCAGGCTTAATCAGGATTTTCTGATTGAAGATCGGATGAAATGTCACCAATTGATCTAAGTAACTGTCGTAAAGCAAAGGCACTTCAGGATAGACTATTCCATTGATGCTTAATCTTCCTTTTTCAAATTGTCGGGAAGCAAAATAAGGGTCTCCCTGAATGAGTCTGGAGGCCTCCGCATATTGGCCTCCTGTGATCAATTCCTGAAAATAGGGCAACTGCTCCCTGTACTCCGCAAGATAAGCCAAATCTCCCCCAACCACCTGAGCAACTCCATTGCTCACAAAACATGTCGTAGTGAAAAGAAAAAATATTATTTTTTGCATGTCGCAAAATACGATTGAAAATCCTAACCGTTTAGATTAATTCAGAATATGTATGAGCGGCTATCTGTAACTTTGAAAGGGTAAAAATTACTAAAATTCAACCTCCATGACTACTCGAAGAAACCTTTTAAAAACCTTAGCACTTTCCCCATTGGCTATTTCTGCTGCTCCTGTCTTTGGACAATCCGCCGAAAAGAAAGAAAGCTCATTTAAATTCTCCTTAAACACCAGCACGATCCGGGGTCAGAAGCTAAGTTTACCACAAATCATCGAACTCACAGCACGAGCAGGATATGATGGCTTCGAACCCTGGATGATGGAGATTCAAGCGTATTTGGAAACCGGAAAGTCCGTGGCATCGCTGAAAAAATTGGCATCTGATGCGGGTATTGAATTTTTTGACTGCATTGGATTCCCGACGTGGATGGCACAGGATGAGGAAAAAAGCAGAACTGGATTCACCCAGATGGAAAACGAAATGGGCATCTTGGCGGAATTGTCTTGCCCAAGAGTAGCTGCTCCTGCAATAGGTACCGAAGCACCCTTGGATTTGCTGAAAGCCGGTGAGCGCTATAAGAAGCTTCTGGAACTGGGACGGAAAACCGGAGTTATGCCGCAATTGGAGTTTTGGGGAGCTTTTCCTTCCTTTTTCCACTTGGGACAGGCCATGGCTGTGGCGGCGGCGGCGGACGACAAAGATGCCAAGATCCTCGCCGATGTCTATCACCTATTTCGCGGAGGTTCTGGATTTGAAGGAATGAAAATGCTTGATGGACATGCGATAGACATTTTTCACATGAATGATTTCCCCATCGAAATCCCAAGAACCGAGCAACAGGACAAGGATAGGGTTTTTCCCGGTGATGGCGGCGCACCTATGAAGGAATTGGCGGACACCCTCAAGTCCAAAGGCAAGCCCATTATCCTCTCATTGGAACTCTTTAATCCGACCTATTACGCCATGGACGCCGAGTATGTGGTGAAGACTGGTTTGGAGAAGATGAAGCGGTTTTTTTAAACAAAAAGCCTACTTAAGATCGAATATCCATATCATTATCGAAAATTTAGGCCTAATTTTTCGATTATGGTTTAGGATTTCAGACCCCTTTCGGAGTCTAACTTCTGAATAATCGCGGGTGAAACCCGTGGATAAGAGGCATAACCCGATAAACTTACCTCTACCTTTAAAGGGTCTTACTTCAAACTCTCTTTCCTTTAAGTTCAACCCCATGCGGGCATTGGCGTTAACTTAGCGATATATAATTTTCAGATCTTGTTGATAATGAGATCTTTTTCTTGTTTCATAGCAACAATATTTGGCTAGTGCCTCTATCGCCAGGCAAGGTTCATTTGGTTTGCTTTGTAATTCATTCAGAATTAGAATCAATTTTTGTGGATTCCTTGTTAAATATTGAGTGACTTTCATCAGACTCAGATCTTTATTTGCCTTTGTTTTGACTAAAATTCGGCAAGGGGTATAAATAAACTGTGTACAGATGATTATCATGATAAATCGTGACCAAATTATGACCCAAAGTTGAATTTTGGACA
>NZ_FMXE01000033.1 GCF_900103735.1 Algoriphagus alkaliphilus
ACGGCCTTTTTTAGGATGTCCCGCTCGATCTGAGCCTCTTTCAAGGCTTTCTTCAACTCCGCTATTTCTCGCTGTTCGGGACTTAGGATAGCTTTACCCTTTCCTGCAAAGCTTTGATCACCATGGGATTCAAACTCTCTGCTCCAGCGGCGAACCATATCTCCGGGTATTCCCAGCTCTCTACCGATCTCATTGGATGTTTTACCATTCTTGTGAAGCTCGACAACCATTTTCTTGAATTCCTTGTCAAAACTTCTTCTTGTTCCTTCTTTCATTGATTCTAAGTTAAGGGGCTTAACTTACTGTCCAATCAAATGTAGCAGCTCCAGATATTGCAATTTTGGAATCTACTTTATAACAAAGCCCTGTCTGAAAATTGAAATCAAACAGGGCTTTAATTTTTACAATCACTTCTTCGAATCCAATTGATTTTTATTCTTCACAAACTTCTCTAACCAGGTATCCATTTCCCAAAGCGTATGAAGGATGGATTCTTTGGCCGCATAGCCATGACTTTCGTGTGGGAGGAATACCAAACGAGCGGTAACCCCATGGCCTTTCAAGGCATTATAGTACCGCTCGGATTGAATTGGAAACGTTCCGGAGTTGTTGTCCGCTTCGCCGTGAATCAACAAGATTGGCGTTTCCACTTTATGGGCATAGGAGAATGGGGACATATTGAAATACACTTCCGGAGCTTCCCAATACGTTCGCTGCTCATATTGAAATCCAAAGGGAGTCAAAGTTCTGTTATACGCGCCACTTCGTGCAATTCCTGCGGCAAACAAGTTGGTATGAGAAAGCAGGTTTGCCGTCATAAATGCGCCATAGGAGTGTCCACCAACTCCGATTCTCATTCGATCCCCGATGCCCATTCCAACGATCTGATCTATGGCAGCTTCGGCATTGGCCACTAACTGTTCGATGAAATAATCGTTGGGTTCTTCCTCACCTTCGCCCACAATCGGCATTTCGGTCTGATCCATGATCGCATAGCCACGCGTCACCCAGTAGATCGGCGAACCCCAGCTTAATCTGGTAAAGGCATATTTGGAGCCTCTGACTTGCGCGGCGATTTCGGCTGATTTATACTCACGGGGATAGGCCCACATTAAGACGGGAAGTGTTCCGTCTTTTGTGGCATCGTATCCCGCAGGCGTGTAGACTACAGCCGAAAGGCTCAGTCCGTCTTTTCTCTTGTAAGTAACCAATTGCTTCTTTATTCCTTTGATGGATTCGTAGGGATGAGCAAAGTTGGTCACCTGAAGCGGGGCGATTCTTTTTTTGGTATTGATCAGCCAATAATTAGGCTGAAGATCTGTACTTTCTTTTAGTGTAATAAACTCTGATGCATCTTCATCCAGTACTTTGACTACCCGCTCGTAGTACGGAGCCTGTGATCTCCAGAGGATGTTCTCTGTTTTATTCTTGGTGTCAAAAGCAGAAAGATATGGCATGCTACCATCCGGTGAACCACCCTCGCTTGTCATATAGACCAGATCACCTTTACGAAGAAGGACACGCTGACCAAATTTGTTCACGGTGTAGACAGGATTTCCCGGATCATTGTAAATATCATCCGATGAACGATCAATAATTACTTTTGGAGATTGCCCTGCATTGGATGGATTAATCACGGATTTCCGATCCATTCTTGTTTTAGACCAGCTTTCCGAAAGGATAGCAAAGTTATCGTCCGACCAGGCGATGCCGCCAAATCGGTAGGGAGTACTCGCCAGCTTTTGTTTAACTCCCGTAAATGGGGCTTTTAGTGTGTAAATAATTTCTCGCTCTGCAATTTCAACTTTGGGATCCCCACCATCTTGAGCTTCCACCCAATATAATGTGGCAGGTTGATCTGCTCTCCAATTGATATTGCGGGGGCCTGCTACAGTGGCATCAAAACCTGTGGGACGATTTTCATCCAATGGAATTTGTGCCAAAGTTTTTACTTTTTGTCCTGCTTTGGTCCAAATTTCCACATCATAAGGAAAGCGGTTTGCAGGTACCAGATATGAAAAAGGTTTTTTGACAGTTTCGACGATTAGATGGGATCCGTCAGGAGATAGATCCATTGACTTGATCATACCTACCGGGCCGATTGGCTTTTTAGTACCATCCAAATTAACCATCATTAGCTGGGAGCTCATGAAATAGGCAAACAGTGCTTCGTCATGTGGGTTAGTAAGCAAATCCTGATAGGTTCTGCTTGGAGCTGCATTGCCTGAAGTCTCCTGAATTATTGGTCCGGCCGGAGCCAGGGGAGCTTTTGGAATTTCTCCCCGTACGGGATTGACGGCTTTAATTAAAATTTGATTGTCCGGAGTCCAGGCAAAGCTTCCTCCCACGATTTCATTTAAAATGTTCTCAGTGAGTTTACGAGCTTCGAAGGTGGCTATATCTATCACCCAAAGACTGATTCCATTAGCTTCAGTTTGCGTAAAAGCCACATAATTATCATCTCTGGAAAGCGAAAAACCGTTCATTTTTGAATTTGTTGGGAGTCCTTTGATTTGGACTTCTTCTCCTCCCTTGGTCATTTTAATTTTCAGATTTTCCACGCTTCCAGTTCTACTTGGTCCGGAAGTTGCTGGATTTATGCGCAGACCGGCGATCCGAAGCTCAGGCTGTGACAGATCTTCGATGGAAGGATTCCCAGCCCGTTCAATTAACATCATCCAATTTCCATTTTTGCTAAAAACAACCGAAGGGGTACTTGGTGCATTGACCAAATCGGCTATAGCTTTGGGTGGAGTCTGATAAGTAGTCTGTGCAAAATTGGACCCAAGATACGCTCCGAATAAAGTGAGCGCCAAAATTGATTTAGTTAAGAGTCTGTACATATTGATTTGGGTTAATTCTGCATGAAAATACTCTTGAATTTTAGAAGTCAAGGATTGAAATACGCCAATGGTAAAAATTGGAGGGAAAGTGGAGTTTCCTGATGTTTTGACTAATTATGCCTTTAAAACAAAAAAGCCCGGCATTTTGGGCCAGGCTCTCTTTTATTAAATTTAATTTTTATTTTCCTTTTTCACCGATGGAGATCATTGCACAACGGAATCCGATGTGATTGGTGGCAGAATCTTGGTGCATAAATCTACGTGTACCGGGTGCCAACCAATAGGCCACGTCCTTCCAAGAGCCACCTTTATATACCCTGATTTGGTCCGTGAATAAAGAAGTCTCGTAATTTTCCTCTTCGTCATGCACCCCATCTTTTCTCATAGGGTTAAGATCATCTGAATCTTGAAAAGTCATTGGCCTGTAGATGTCATAAACCCATTCGTTCATATTACCTGCCATGTGGTAGAGTCCAAAATCATTTGGTGCCATATCGTACACGTTGGTTGGAAGAATATCTCCATCGTTTCTTTGATTACCTGAGATACCAGCATAGTCACCTCGTCCCCGCTTAAAGTTAGCAAGGAAGTCTCCCTGCTTACCTTTTCGCTTAACGTTGTAGGGATTACGGACACCACGACCATCCCAAGGATAGATTCGGCCATATTCCTGATTTTCATCCAAATATTGAGTTCCGATCATCGCTTTGGCGGCATATTCCCACTCAGCTTCGTTTGGAAGTCTAAAATCTGCCATAGCTACTCCTCGTTCGATTAATTGAACCTTAGTGAAGGATGAGTCAATTCCTCTTTCCTTTCGGACTAAATCCTGAACGAAATCAGTTCTCCATTTTGAATATACGCTTGCTTGTTTCCAAGATACTCCTGCCACAGGGTAGAAATTGAAGCCAGGGAATCTAAAATAGTATGATTGATACAAGTCATTGAAGGACATCGCGCTCGCCCAGACTGCTTCAGAAGGTTCGAGTTTCAAAAGCGAATCAGCACTCACTTTTTTCTTCATGTCAAACAAAAATTCCCGGTAATCATTATTGGTGATTTCGGTTTCATCCATGTAAAAATTGGCAATCGATACAGTTCTCTCCAAGTTATCTCTAAAAGCCATTATGTCCTCTTCCTGTGAACCCAATACAGTCCGGCCGCCCTGAACAAACTTCAAGTTTGGACCGGGAATTTGCTCTGCTCTTTTGGAAACAAAAAAGTTTGTAGAATCATTTTCCTCAAAAGAAAATGCCGCTCCGGTAGTAGCACTTTTCTTACCAGGTTTGTCGGCGGTTCTTCGGCCATACCCTGGAGTTTTGTTGCAGGAGGATAATACAGTAGCGGAAACCAGCAAAAAAGCTGTTGTCCACATTCCCCATGATTTGTTATTCAGACGCATATATTGATGTTTTGGTCTATTTCAGAATGCTAATATAGATGCATTGGAACCTACTTCCAACGCTTTTCAATTTTCAGGTTTATTCAAAATGGCCCCAATTGAATCATTTGAGGCAAATTCAACAAAATTCATAATCGAAAATGCAATATTTATGCCAGTTAAATTTTGATAAATTTCTTAAAAACTCATTTCCAAAAGAACCTTTTGGGCCTTTTGAATGGTCGGGACTCCTTCAATGGTAAGAATCAAACGGTTTTTGTGTTCTTTTATTTTACACTGCTTAGTCTGTACCTGTGCAAACTTCATAATCTTGCCAAAAACAGCGGAAGAATAGAAGTCATCCCGATTCGAAGGCAAAAGGTAACACTTCATTTGCCTTCCTTTCAAGACAAGCTTCTCAATTCCAAGCTTTTCTGCTACCCAACGTAAACGAACTGTCTCCATTAAGTCACTGACTGCCTGTGGGAATGGACCAAAACGATCCTGAAGCATTAGCGAAAATTTTGTGAGATCTTCTTCATTTTTGATTGCATCGAGTTTGGAATAAAGCCCCAAACGTTCACTGATATTGGTCACGTATGATTCAGGAATTAACAGTTCCAAGTCGGTTTCTATGGTACAATCCTGAACCAATACCCTCACTCTTCCGCTCAAATCTGTCTCAAAAAGTGCGGCAAATTCATTTTCCTTCAATTCCTGTACAGCTTCATCGAGGATTTTATGATACATCTCAAATCCCAGATCGGTGATAAATCCGCTTTGCTCGGCACCCAGTAAATTTCCCGCCCCCCGAATGTCCAGATCTTTCATCGCTACTTTGAATCCGTCACCTAAATCCGAAAACTCCTCTAAGGTTTGAAGCCTTTTTCTGGCCTCCGCAGTCAAACCTGACATCGGACTGGTCAATAGGTAGCAGAATGCTTTTTTATTGCTTCGCCCTACCCGGCCACGCATCTGATGCAAGTCGCTCAATCCAAACATGTGAGCCCGGTTGATGATGATTGTATTGGCGTTCGGAATATCCAGTCCTGACTCGATGATATTGGTAGAGACCAATACGTCATATTCATGATTGATGAAATCTACCATTACTTTTTCAAGCTTTTTGCCATCCATTTGACCATGAGCACTGATAACGCGGGCATCCGGCACCAGCTTCATGATCAGGTTGGCAATGCTTTCAATCTCCCCGACACGATTGTGCACAAAGAAAACCTGCCCTCCTCTTCTCAGCTCATAAGCAACTGCATCACGGATCACAGGCTCTTGGAAGGTCTGAACTTCGGTCGTGACAGGTTGGCGATTGGGAGGGGGAGTGGCGATCACAGAAAGATCCCGTGCGCCCATCAGCGAAAAGTGCAGTGTTCGCGGAATCGGTGTAGCGGTCAGGGTTAGGACATCCACATTGACTCGCAAATTTTTGAGTTGGTCTTTGACTTTGACACCAAACTTCTGCTCCTCATCTATGATCAACAGACCGAGATCTCTAAAAACGATGTCTTTATTGACGATTTTATGTGTGCCAACCAGAATGTCGATCTCGCCGGTTTTCACCTGAGCAATGATTTCTTTGATTTCTTTAGCAGAGCGAAAACGGTTGATGTATTCCACCTTGACAGGAAGATTTTCCAATCTTTCGATGAAGGTGTGAAAATGCTGCATTGCCAAAATGGTGGTTGGGACCAATATGGCCACTTGCTTGCGGTCATTGACTGCTTTAAAGGCCGCACGGATGGCGACTTCAGTTTTTCCGAATCCTACGTCTCCACATACCAATCGGTCCATTGGATATGTTTTTTCCATATCAGATTTGACATCTGAAGTGGCCAAAGCCTGGTCAGGCGTATCTTCATAGATGAAGGAAGATTCCAATTCTACCTGTAAAACAGAATCTCTCGAGAAAGCAAACCCCTGTGCAGACCTTCGCTTGGCATAGAGTGCGATCAAATCCTTTGCAATGTCTTTTACCTGCTTTTTGGCGCGGGATTTTTTGTTTTCCCACTCGGGAGAACCCAATTTCGACATGGAAGGTACTTGCCCCTCCTGACCGGAATACTTTGAGATTTTGTGGAGGGAGTGGATGTTGACGTACAAAAGGTCATCATCCCGAAAGATCAGGCGGACAGCTTCTTGCTTCTTGCCGTTGACATCGACCTTTTCCAAACCCGCAAAGCGTCCAACGCCATAATCAACGTGAACAATGTAATCGCCGGGGTGGAGGGCTTTCAGCTCTTTGATGGTGAGGGCTTTGGATTTACTGGCTTTTGCCCTTGATTTATATCTGTGAAAACGTTCAAATAACTGGTGATCGGTGTAGCAAACGATTTTTCCCTGCTTGTCTACAAATCCCTCCCTTAGCCCCAAAAGCATGCTTTGAACATGAAGAGTAGGATCCAATTCATGAAAAATTCCAAGTAGCCGGTCGATTTGCTTTTCGTTCTCAGCCGTAATTAAATTGGTGAACCCCTGTTTTTCGTTGTCTGAAAGATTGGCGACGAGCAGGTCGAAATTCTTATTGAAAGAGGGCTGAGGCTGACTTCCCCAGTTTATTTTATTTTCTGTTTTCAAATAAAATTGCCTGCCAAATTCAACACTTGAAAATCTGCTGATGATGGCTGAAAAGTCCGCTCCCCGATCAAACAAATCCGTAGGCTTCAGCAATAAATTTTCGGTGTGAGATTTGGATACAATTTGGGTAAATGCCTGTTCAGCTTTGTGAAAGGATTCATCCATCACGTCCACTGTCAGCTGATAATCCTTGATCCAAATAGTCGCGTTTTCAGGCAGAAAGCTCAGAAATGATTGCCTTACCTCCTGAAGCAGCTTCGTCTGTACATTTGGGATCAGGGAAATCAACTCCACACTTGCAATTGAAAGTTGGGTTTCCGGATCAAAGGTTCGGATACTTTCCACTTCTTTGCCGAAAAGTTCGAGGCGATAGGGATGCTCGTTGCTGAAAGAAAACACGTCCAGTATTCCACCCCGTATCGCGAATTGACCGGGTTCATAGACGAAGTCGGTTCGCTCAAAATCATAGCTGGCCAAAAGTTCTGACACAAACTCCATATCGACCGATTCACCGACTCTGACCGAGAAGGTGTTTTCTACGAGTGACCGCTTATTGATCACTTTTTCGTAGAGTGCCTCTGGATAAGTGATAATTATGCGAGATTCTCCTTTTGTCTCCAAAATATGGTTCAGGATTTCGGCCCGCATCAGGACATTGGCATTGTCTACTTCATCGTATTGATAGGGGCGTTTAAAACTGCCGGGGAAAATCATGTGGATCTCCGTGTGAAGGAGGTTTTGCAAATCTGAATTCAGATAGGCCGCCTCCTCTTTATCTTGAGCGATGATGAGGTGAAAACCACCGCTTTTTTCAAAATAAGAAGCCAAAAGAACCATGTCCAAGCTTCCTGATAGTCCCCGAAGTTGGAGCTTAATCGTTTCGGTAGACGCTAGCTGATGGGCAAGCGTCTGAAAAATAGGGTCTGACTGGTAAATGCTGATAAAGGACTGACGATCCAAGGCTGGAAATGTTAGAGGAATATTGGAAGTGCCAAATTTAGGGTATTTTGACCTTTTTAAGGTTAGCGGTCGAGTATTTGATAATTTTCTGAACCAAGCACCCTTTAAAATGTTTTTTATCAGATGAATCGAACAAAAGAACCCCAAACCTGGCTTCAACGGGTGGAAAATCTCCATCCCTATGAGTCTTTGCTTTATTTGGGGATGTTTGGCAGCGGGCTGATTTTTTTATTCTTAGTCGTAGCTTTCATCTCCTCCGGAATTAATCAGTTAGAAGGCTTGAATCACAAGATCCCTGTAGCGTTTCTGATTTCGACCTTCATGTTGATCCTTTCGGGCTATACCGCCACCAAAATGAGACTGCATTACCAGGAAGAAAACCTTCCCAAATTGGAAGGCTCATTGCGGAACACCTTTCTTCTGGGAGTGACTTTCACTATCCTTCAGTTTGCAGGGTGGAAGGAATTAACTGACATGGGTATAAACTTTACGGGGCTTCCCAGTGGCAGTTTTTTATATTTACTTTCCGGGATTCACATCTTCCACTTGTTGGGGGCAATGATCTTTGCACTAATCTTATTGGTACAGCTTCGCAAGACCCAAGAAGATGGGATCCGAAAATTGATCTTGGTGACTAACCCGTTTGAAAAAATGAGAATTCGGTTATTTACCGTTTACTGGCATTTTATGGATGCGATTTGGTTGATTTTATTTTTCCTGTTTATCCTTAGCTTCTGATGCAAATACAAATAGAATCTCCTGTCGAGCAAGGCTATCTTGATGTGAAAGCCGGATTCAATGAGTCGCTTTTCAAAAAGCTCAGTCCGCCATTTCCGCCGGTAAAGCTGTTGCGATTTGATGGGTCACGAAAGGGTGATCTGGTTACTCTGGAACTTAATTTTATTTTTTTTAAACAAAAGTGGACCAGTGAAATCACAGAAGAAAGTGCCACCCCGCTGGAGTTTTTCTTTGTAGACAAAGGCGTAGAATTACCTTTCTTCCTTAAAAAATGGAAACACAAGCATCGGATAATTTCATCGGGGATCGGTTCGGTTATTCGCGATGAGATTGAGTATGAAGCACCTTTTCGTTTATTGACCTACGCACTTTATCCAGCCTTATGGCTTCAGTTTGCTTTTCGGAAGCCGATTTACAAAAAGATTTTCAAAAGGCCTGGAGCGCACTGAGATTTTCGCAGTTTTCAATTTTACAATCGCCATAGAGAACCAAAGAATGGCTGGTGATTTGGGATTTGAAATCCCGGCCTGTGGAATCCTTGATTTCATTGATTTTCGGATCGGAAAATTCACGGATTTTTTGGCATTGATTGCAGACATGATGGTCGTGGTGCTTGTAAGTCAGTGCCTGCTCGTAGAGTGCCACTTTATCTTTGAACTGATGCTTGACCGCCAATCCGCTTTCGACCAGAAGATCCAAGGTATTGTAAATAGTGGCACGACTGATTGTATAACCTTTGTTTCTCATTTTCAAGAAAAGGCCTTCCACGTCAATGTGTTCGTCTTCGGGTAAAATGTACAGTTCATCAATGACTGAAAATCGCTCCGGGGTTTTTCTGTTGCCCTGTTTAATCAGGAAGTTTTCGAAAATCTTTTTCGCTTTATCAATTAGAACTGTATCCGCCATTTTTAAATTGATGATTGAAAATTAAAGATGAGGCATTCCTGTTTTTTTGGCAAATCACCCTGCGGTTTCTGGGTAATTTGATTTCAGTCTAAATTAGTGAAAAGAATTTTCAATCTTATTCCAACTTTTGGGTAGGCAATTTGAGTTTATGGAGTATAACCTTAAAAGAAATCTCTTTATCTTCTGTCGGAGATCACCCCAGCCCAAATGATTTCAAGAAAAATTTTCCTCCTTGTCCTTTTATCTTTCAATTTTATAGCCTTTACGGGGGCTCAGGTGCCTGGATTTTTCATGAAAGAGGAAGCACGAAAAGTCAGAATTCCATTTTATAATTCCAATAGCCTGATTATACTGCCGGTCTCGATTAATGGCCGCGAGTCGATCAATTTTCTTGTCGACACTGGAGTACGCTCAAACATATTGTTCAGCAAAACTTTGGGTGATGCATTAGGTTTGGATTACACCCGGCGGCTTAGTATTGCAGGCGCGGATGGATCTACGGTAATTATGGCGCAAGTCTCACCGATCAACACCTTGGATCTTGGACCTATTTTGGGAAGAATGCAGAGTTTATTGGTACTCGAACAAGATTTTTTCGAATTGGAATCAGTGATTGGAGTGCCGGTTTATGGGATTATTGGGTATGAATTTTTCAAATTTAATCCGGTCAAGATTAATTATGATGAAGGATTTTTGGAGTTCTATAGAGAAAATTCGATCAAGTGGAAACCTCCCTTTTATCGAAAATTTGATATGGCTATTGAGGATAGTAAGGCATATATCGAGGCCAAAATCAATCAAAAAAGCGGCCCGAAAATCAATGCTAAACTGTTGATTGATACGGGTGCCAATCATGGCCTATTACTCAATCAGGAGACGTCAGATGAAATTAAAATGCCCCCGCTGTTCATTGAATCCCAACTGGGTCAATCGCTCGGCGGCGTACTTTACGGATACATCGGACGGGTGAACTCGCTCAATCTGAATGGGCTGAAAATGAAGGAGGTGCTCACCTCTTATCCTGATAAAAACAAATTCAGTGACATCATTGTGGCTACGGGAAGACAAGGTAGTCTAGGTTCTGAGGTGTTGGGCAGGACTAGAATGATTTTGGATTATCAGCGAAAAAGAGCTTTGATCCGAAAAGGAGAAAATTTCTATTCACCATTTGAATATGATATGAGCGGTTTGATTTTGAGAAAAATCCCGAATGATGAAAACCGCTACTACGTGAGTGATGTTCGATTAGGTTCCCCAGCCTACAAAACGGGGATTTTGCCCTATGATGAACTCCTCTCCGTCAATAAGATTCCTACCTTTCTTTGGGAACTTTCGGAGCTTTTCAAACTGCTTAGATCAGAGGAAGGAAAGGAAATCCAATTGGAAATGAGGCGCTATCAAGGTGATGATTTAACCGAATTTGATGATTACAAAGTGAGTATTTTTCTCAAAAAGCAAATTTAAATATTCCACATGGAGGGATTATTTGGATAACTTTGACTCGGGTTTTAAACAACAAGATTTGGAATCCGTGTAAAAACCTTTAAAAAACACATCCTGGAAACTATGAAAAAATTTCTTATCCCTGTTGCAATTATTGCCGTCTTGGGTATATACCTATATACTAAGGCTGTTGGAAGTTACAATCAATTTGTCCAAGCGGAAGAACAAGTCAATGGACAATGGGCTGAAGTGGAAACCCAATACCAGCGTCGGGCCGACTTGATTCCCAATTTAGTGAACACGGTAAAGGGATATGCGGATTTTGAACAGGAGACGCTCACAGGGGTGATTGAAGCGCGCTCAAAGGCCACTTCCATGACTATTGATCCGACTAACCTTACTCCGGAAAATCTCGCGCAATTTCAGCAAGCTCAGGATCAACTTTCAGGGGCATTGAGCCGGTTGCTCGTTACTGTGGAGCGCTATCCTGACCTGAAAGCCAATCAAAACTTCCTGGAACTACAGGCTCAGCTGGAGGGTACAGAAAACAGAATCGCAGTAGCCCGCAGAAATTTTAATGAATCGGTCGTCGCTTATAATGCTAACATCAGAACTTTCCCGAACAATATTTTTGCCGGATGGTATGGTTTTGAGACCAAGGGAACATTCAAAGCTTCTGAAGGCGCTGAAAATGCACCAACTGTTCAATTTTAATCATGGCTGAAAAATTATTTTCTCCGGAGGAAAAAGCTCAGATCACAGCTTCGATAAAGGATGCTGAGACCCGAACCTCCGGAGAAATTCAAGTGCATATCGAAAATCACTGCAAAGGCAATGTGCTGGATCGGGCTGCGGAAGTATTTGAGACACTCAAGATGTATCAAACCAAAGACCGTAACGGGGTCTTGTTTTACTTGGCAGTGGTAGATCACAAATTTGCGATACTGGGAGATGCAGGGATCAATTCAGTGGTACCCAAAGATTTTTGGGAAAGCACCAAGGAATTGATGGCAGTCAATTTCCGTCAGGGAAAGTTTACCCAAGGCCTCATCGCAGGCATTCATCAAGCCGGAGAACAGTTGGGCACACATTTCCCATACGATCAAGCCGGCGACAAAAACGAACTCTCGGATGAACTATCTTTTGACTAAAAAGGCGCTATTCCTGCTGTTTTTTGTCCTCTTCTTCGGACAAATCAGGGCTCAGGATTTCCCTCCATTACCCAATCCACCGCGTTTGGTCAACGACTTTACCGGGACACTCTCCTCCGATGAGTTGGCACGACTGGAGCAGAAGTTGGTTGGATACACAGATACCACCTCTACCCAAATCGCCATCGTGCTGATGCACTCGACGGGGGATTATGAAATTGCAGACTATGCGCAACGCCTGGGTGAAAACTGGGGGATAGGCAGCTCCAAGGATAACGGTATTTTGATCTTGGCGGCAATGAATGACCGAAAGGTTTTCATTGCCACCGGCCGGGGGATGGAAGGGGCCATACCCGATGCACTTGCCAAGCGGATTGTGACTAATCTGATCACGCCCAATTTCAAAATGGAAGCCTATTATCAAGGGTTGGATCAGGCGACAGACATGATTTTCAAATTGGCATCAGGAGAGTACAAAGCCGAAGATGTAGAATCAGAGGGGAATCATGGAGGAGCAGTTTTTCTCTTGCTACTTTTCATTGTCATATTTGTGATTCTTCCGCTGATCAAAAACCGAAAGGACAACGACAATCACATGGGTGGAAGAGGAGGCGGAATAGACCTCTGGACGACTATCATGCTGGCCAATATGCTCAAAGGCGGCGGTGGAGGAAAATTTGGTGATTTCTCTTCAGGCAGGGGATCATTTGGTGGAGGCGGCTTCGGTGGAGGCGGTGGATTTGGTGGCTTTGGCGGTGGATCTTTCGGCGGCGGCGGAGCAGGTGGAAGCTGGTAAGCCGTCGTTCCTTTTTGGCAAAAGACAAAAAATTCATGACTTAGGCATAAAAAAAGCGCTCATTTGAGCGCTTTTTAGCTTTTGCTGAATCTTGGATTTTTTAAAGTACCCGCTCAGTCTGCGAAAAGTAGAAGTTTCCTTCGATAGCGGCGTTCTCGTCAGAGTCTGAACCGTGCACCGCATTGGCTTCAATTGATTTTGCAAAGATCTTTCTGATCGTTCCTTCTGCTGCATTGGCAGGATTGGTAGCTCCGATCAACGCACGAAAATCTTCCACTGCATTGTCCTTTTCCAAAATGGCCGCAATGATCGGCCCGGAGGACATATACTTGCACAGATCTGCGTAGAAGGGTCTTTCCTTATGCACCTCGTAAAATTTGCCTGCCAATACAGGCGTTAATTGGGTAGCTTTCATTGCCACAATTTTGAAACCTGCCTCTTCGATCATTTTCAGAATAGCTCCTGAGTTTCCAGCCTCGAATGCGTCCGGCTTAATCATTGTGAAAGTTCTGTTATTTGCCATGGGATGTTTTTATCTTGGTTTAATTCGGTCGCAAAAGTAGGGCTTTTCCCTTCATTTTTCTGCCTATGTAATTTTATTCTGTTTTATCCCTCTAATTTTCAGCCCAATGAGGTCTTTGGGATTTCTGGAAAAATTGCAGACATTTGCAGGCCACTAGAGCCAGAAGTGCTGCTGAAATGATATTAATGGAAGCTTTAGATTCGTTTAAAAAAGAACTTTCCTCACCCAAGAAAATATTCATCACCACCCATGTGAAGCCGGATGCAGATGCCCTGGGTTCATCTTTGGGTTTGGCGAATTACCTTATCAAGAAAGGGCACGAAGTGACAGTGGTAACCCCGACAGATTATCCTTCTTTTCTTTGCTGGATGAAAGGCAATGAAACGGTCCTGGACTTTAGCAACCCGGAGTACAAGCCATTGGCCTCACTTCGTTTGGAAGAAGCCAATATGATCTTTTGCCTTGACTTTTCAGTCCTGGGAAGAGTCAATGAATTGGGGGAGATGATCAGAAAATCCAATGCTTTTGTTGTCAATATCGACCATCACCAAGACCCGGAGGATTTTGCGGATTTCAGATATTGGAGTACCAAAGCCGCTGCGACATGCGAGTTGGTGTATGAATTGATTGTGGAATTGGGCGACAAAGATTTAATCGATAAAGACATCTCGGATTGTCTTTATGCCGGAATAATGACAGATACAGGAGGATTTCGCCATCCCAATACCACCAAAAATGTTCATCTCGTCGTGGCGGAGCTTATTGAAAAAGGAGCTGATTGCGCTCAAATTTCCAATTGGATCTATGATTCCAACTCGGTCAACCGACTCAAATTTATCGGTTTTGCCATAACACGGAGATTGGTCGTTCGCGAGGATTTACATACTGCTTACTTTGTGATCAGTAAAAAAGATCTTAAAAAATATCAAAGCCAAACCGGGGACACAGAAGGATTGGTCAATTATGCCTTATCTTTGGATGGGATCAAGGTTGCTGCCTTATTTTCAGAGCGGGAAGATGGGATAAAAATATCGTTTAGATCCAGCAGTGATGTAGCAGTAAATAAATTTGCTGCGTCCTATTTCAACGGAGGCGGACATAAGAATGCCGCCGGAGGAAAGTCTGATTTGAGCCTGAAGGAAACCGTTGATCTATTTGAATCACTCGTTGAAAAATGCCAAGATGAATTGTTTCATTCCGAAACATTAACTGCCGGATAAAACAGGCACAGAAATAAAACACAGAAAATTCCCCTAACCTTTATGAAAAATAGAAAAAGCCAGTTGGCAATCCTCGTTCTGATGTTTGGAGCGAGCACTATGTCTTCCTGTCAGAAAACAAAAGTCACTGAAAAAGACGCAATCGAGTATAAATACATCAAGCAAGGATCTGAAAAAGCTCCCAACGGAGATTTTCTCCTTTACAACTTGGAAATCACCACAGCCAGTGACTCGGTGATTTACAGTACTATTGACCAACCTTTTCCAGGTTACTTAATGGCAAATGATACCTTGACTCCTCAGAATGGAATGGATGAAATATTCCTGGCTTTGAGAAAAGGTGACTCCATTTATTTTGAATCCACTGCCAAAATTATCTTCAGTGGCAATCAACCTCCATTTTTGAAAGAAGGTGATGTGGTTAAAGTCAAATTGGGGGCATTTGATATCAAAACGGACTCTGCAATGCAGGCATTTTATCAGGAAGTCATGATGGCCGAGCAGACGAAAAGTGTGGAAAGAGCCAAAACACTTTTGGTAGAAGAAGGTAAAACTATCGAGGCCTATGCTTCAGAAAAGGGACTTAAGGTGCAAAAGACCGAAAATGGCCTGTATTATGTCATTGAAAAAGAAGGAACAGGTGAAGTTACTACTCCGGGGACTACCATGTATGTTAACTATGCAGGATACCTGTTGAACGGGACATTGTTTGATACTTCTTGGTCAGAAATCGCCAAAGCAAATAATATTTTCAGCGAAGGCAGGCCATACGAGCCACTTTCAGTGAATGTGGGAATGGGTCAGGTGATCCCAGGATGGGATGAGGGACTGATGTTGTTGAAAAAAGGATCCAAGGCGAAATTCTTGATTCCTTCGCCTTTGGCATACGGTGAAGCCGGTGCCGGAGCAATGATCCCTGCCAACTCCATCCTTATTTTCGACGTAGAAGTGACCGACGTGCAGAAATAATATTTCTAAAGAAGAAGAAAAAATTAAACTAAACCAGAACATATGAACTACCGACTGATCGCTTTTGCAGCTTTGCTTTTGGGTGCCATTTCTGTTGTATCTTGTATTGACCCTGATCAGACTCAAGAAGTGATTCTTGAAAAAGACAAATTGGCAATTGAAAAATACATTTCAGAAAACCCCTTCACATCTGTAAAGGAGTACAAAGAGGAAGCGGAAGGTTTTTATATGTTCTGGGAGGTTGCCAATGAATCTGGAGCAAGTGTCGTAAGAGGAGATACAGTCTTTGTGAATTACACCGGTAAATTGCTCAACAAGCAGGTCTTTGACACCTCCATCGAACAGGTTGCTAGAGATAATGGTATTTTTGCAACTAACCGAACTTACCAGCCTCTAAAATTCCGCCCGGGGTTCAACTTTGCAATTGTAGGCTTTGAATTTGCAATATCGCTGATGAAAGAGGGTGAGAAAGCTACTGTAATTTTCCCCTCAAAGCTCGGATATGGCTCTCAGCCAAGCGGTCCTGTTCCGGCAAATTCTCCCCTGATATTCGAATTGGACTTGACAAGAGTAAAAAAGGCACCACAAAACTAAACCATGATTAAAAGACTGATTCCCATTTTGGTTATGCTGGGCATGTTTTCCATGATGGCATGCGAGCCGAACAATCCATTCAATACAGTTCCTGCCTACGATGTTGAAGCAAATCTAAAAATTGACAACGTCAAAATTGCTGGATACCTAGATACAGCACGTATCGACAGCTTGTATCGGATTCATGACCCAAGTGGGGTGGTGATCATTCTGCAAAAGGAGGGAGTGGGAACAAGGCCTACTACCAACACGGTCATCTATACCGATTATACAGGGTATCTTTTTGACAAGAAGATATTTGAAACAAGCATTGAAAATGTGGCGCGGGAAGCAGATATTTTTAATGATAAAGTGATCTATGCTCCATTTCAATTTGTATTCAACACCGGAACTGTAATTCAGGGTTGGGATATCGCATTCCGAAAGCTGAGACCTGGTTCTAAAGCAGTCTTTATAATACCTTCTCCTTGGGGATATCGAGATAAAGAGCAAAACCGAATTCCGGCAAATTCAGTTTTAATTTTTAAAATTGATTTTCTGGGAATAGATTAAAATGAAGGGGCTCAGCCCCTTTTTTTATGGATTTTAGGAAAAAAGGGGGGCACTTCTTTTTGATACTCCCGATAGCGTTCTCCGTAATGAGAAATCAGATTTTTTTCCTCAAAATAAATTCCGAGGGGTAAATACAAGATCAGACAGCCCAAGTGGATTAAAGCACCCATTGTCCCAGAAACCAAAAAATACCCCGCAAATACCAGTAGAAGTCCAAAATAAAGCGGATGTCTGACCTGTGAATACATCCCTGAGGTGATTAATTCCGGTTTTGATTTCGAAATCTTCTCGGGGAGAATTCCCGGAAATGATTTCATTGATACTTGCTTGAGTGATCGCATCAGAATGATCACACCGGCTGTAGCGATCATGTATCCGGCATATTGTCCAAACTGCGTTGCGGGATAGACCAGTTCTACAGGCAAAAAAATTGCCTGTACAAGAATTGCAAGAAAAAGAAGGGTAGATAAAATAGAATAGAACAATCTGTACCATTTGTAGCCCTCGGGCCATTTCGCCTTCAAAATTCTTTTTAACTTGGAAGCTGCAAGGGCAGTGTGAAGAAAGTAAAACAGTCCCCAGCTAAGGACCATGAGTAGATTTGACATTTGCGAAAATTAAACCCGATAGATAAGAATTTTTATGAAATCGAACCTGTCTGTTACATACGTTCAGGTTCGTAATAGGCTGCGTGGCCACTGAAAAACAAATTATAAACAGATGAAAATCGGAATAATCCGTGAAGGGAAAAACCCACCGGACAAAAGAACACCTTTTCCTCCAGAACAACTAAAAAGGCTAAATGAGCGCTTTGGAGATCATTTTACTTTTATCGTTGAATCCAGTTCTTTTCGCTGTTATTCTGATGATGAATACAGGACTTCGGGAATTGAAGTAGCTGATGATATCTCCGATGCAGATGTGTTCTTTGGCGTTAAGGAAGTTCCGATTGAAAAGTTGAATCCTGATAAAACGTATTTCTTTTTTTCCCACACCATCAAGAAACAGCGCTACAACAAAAATCTTCTTCGGGAGATTTTGGAAAAAAATATCCGGCTCATTGATTATGAAGTGCTCAAGGACGATCAAGGAAACCGGGTAGTGGCTTTTGGGCGCTGGGCTGGAATTGTCGGGGCATACAATGCCTTCTGGGCTTATGGAAAGAAAACCGCCCTATACGATATCAAGCGGGCTTCGGAATGTTTGGATCTTTCCGAATTGAAGCTTGAATTGAAAAAGGTACAGCTCCCCCCTATCAAAATTGTAGTTACTGGTTCCGGTCGGGTAGGTAAAGGAGTGAAAGAAATACTTGAGGTATTGAATATACCGGAAGTCGAAACGCATGAGTTTTTGCATTTATACTTCGAAGAGCCTGTATTCACAGTCTTGAGTTCGTCGGATTACAACAGAAGAAAAGCTGATGGGGGATTTGATCGAGAGGAGTTTTATTCATCACCTGAGTTGTATGAAAGCCATTTTTTAAAGTTTGCAGAAGCAGGCGAAATGTTGATTGCTGCAGCATATTGGGACCCTGATGCGCCGAGGTTATTCAAATTGGAAGACATCAATTCTCCGGATTTTGCCCTTTCGGTGATAGCAGATGTGACCTGTGACATTGGGGGTTCGATACCGACCACACTTCGGGCTTCGACTATCTTGGAACCTATCTATGACGTGGATCGGGCAAGCGGAACCGAAATTCCGGCATTCGGAAGTCAAACCAGTATTTCGGTCATGGCGATTGATAATCTACCATGCGAACTTCCGAGGGAATCCTCGCTTGAGTTTGGCAAGCAGCTCGAACAATGGGTAGTCCCGGCTTTGCTCGAAGAAAATTCCCCTATTTTGGAGCGGGCCACAGTTGCACGGGATGGAGATTTAACTTTGGAGTTTATGTACCTCCGGGATTTTGTGGATAACATTGAATGAAATAAGCATGAACAATTTGAATCGTTTTTTGGAATCCACACTGCTGCGGCCGACCATGACGGGCCATGAGGTGGACCAATTAATCCAAGATGCCGTTGAGGAGCAGTTTATTGGAGTCTGTGTTCCCTCCTTTTGGGTAAAAAAGGTAAAGCGGGAACTCCGGGATCAGGATATTCAAGTGGTGACAGTGATCGGGTTTCCCTTTGGATTTGAAGACACTGCCACTAAAGTAGCCGAAACGAACGAGGCAATCAGACAGGGTGCTGACGAATTGGATTTGGTGTGGTCACAGACCGCCTTTCACTCGGGGATGAACTGGCCCAAAATTGAAATCGCACAGATAGCCAAAATTTGTCATGCCGAAGAGCGAATCCTGAAGGTGATCATTGAGACTGCCTATTTGGATCCTGAACAGCTTCGGGAAGCTTGCATGATCTGCCAGGATGCCGGAGTTGATTTTGTCAAAACCTCTACAGGATATGCCCCATCAGGAGCCAAAGTGGAGGATATCAAGCTTATGCGGGAGACCCTTTCCTCCGCAATTGGAATCAAGGCGAGTGGAGGGATTAAAACATTGGAGTTTGCCCTTGAGCTGATCAAAGCCGGGGCAGACCGGATAGGCACAAGCTCTGCAAAAGCAATTATGGAAGCCTATCGGATCGCCTCTCAAGCCTAATCCCTACTGAAATAAATCAGCAGGAAAGGAATAATGAAGAAGGTCAGCAGGATGTAGGCAAATCCGAAAATTCGATGCGTCACGGAGGTTTTTCCCATCCACTCAGCCAGTTTTACCGGAATATTTCTGACTTCTGGGAAAGGTAAAAAGATCAAAGCTCCGATCAAATTGAACAGCACATGAACGAAGGCCAAGGCGATGGCAGCCTCGGTTTTATACATTGCTGCAATTACTGCGGTGATGGTTGTTCCAATGTTGGCTCCGATGATAAAAGGGAAGGATTTGGCCAAGCTTACCTTACGATTGGCAACTAAAGGGACAACCAGACAAGTCGTCACTGTACTGGATTGTACTGCGGCCGTAAAAAATATTCCGTAGATAAAAGATACTGCTGTGTTTTTAAAAATAATTTTGCTGATGTCTTCAAAAGTATCCAAAACAAAAGTTTTGTATACAGACGTAGACATGACTTTAATAGAAAAAAACACCAGGAAAATTGCCAATAAAGTGGACACAAATGGGATGTTGATGTGTTCAACGATCCACTCAGTGGTTCCCCGTGTGAAGGTTCGATTATATTCAAAAGCACCGGTGAACTCTTTATCAGACACAAAGAGTTTTGCCAATTTTTCTGCCGTATTGGACAAAAAATTGAAGTATAATTCCAGGGGGAACAGAATTATCACGTTGAAAATATTAAACACGTCATGAGAAATTCCTGAAGAAAGTGCCCGCTTAAATTCTTTCTTTCTGGTGATAAAAGTGAAAGAAACAAGTGTCGAAGTCAGCGTGGTTCCAATATTTGCCCCAAGAACCATCGGGACGGCCTGCTGCAAGGTCATATTACCGGAGGCCACAATTGCCACAATACTTGCCGTCACCGTAGAGCTGCTTTGAATCAAAGCAGTCACCAACAGTCCGACAAATAAGCTGATAAATGGATTTCGGGTGGCCTGAATAATTTCTGTAGCGACATCGTTATTCAACTTCCCCATCGCCACCGTGAGCAAGTCAATGGCAAAAATGAAAAGCAATAGGGAGAGGAATACAATCAGATAGTTTCTGATCTTGCTCTTGGTTGTTTTCTCTTCTAACAGTTCTTCCATTTATTTTAACAGAATATGCCTACTTGAGGCGGAGAATTCAAATCAGATCAATTTTTTTATTTCATTGATCTCTGAAGAAATTCAAATTTAACTTAGAAATTCAGGTCAAAGTTGAAGTTTTTTCATGATTTGCAAGTCTGGTTCGTCCTGAAAGTGAAGGATTTTCACCTAGTTAACAATTTATTAACATTGGATGCAGATAACTTATTTAATTTTGTGCCCAATCTCCCACATGCCTCAACATGGCCAAGAAAACAGCAATAGATCAAAACATCAATCAGGAAAAGCTTTCTAGGAAAACCTATTCCCTTTTTGATTTTACCAAAAGTGAGCGCCCTTTTCTGATAACTGTTTGTATACTGGTATCCATAGCAGGGTTGATTACTCCCTACACTTATGCTGCCATGTGGTTTGGCTTTGCTTTAGCCGCCTATTCTGCGATTGCAAATGACAGTATTCAGACCATCGGAACGTTCATCGCCTCCAACAGCAAGAAGCCTTGGTATTTGTTGTGGCTATTTATGGGCCTGATTTGGGTCGGGACGGTGAGTTATAGCTGGGTTTTTTATGCTGGGGATGTGACCTATCAGCGTCTCAATGTGCCTGGTCTGGAAAAGGCACCGGAAAGTTTTGTGTTTTTACAGCTCGCTGCGCCGATCGTTCTTTTGGTAATGACCCGACTCCGCATGCCGGTGTCCACTACCTTCCTCTTGCTGAATGTCTTTACCTATAAAGCAGGCACCATTGTAGATGTCATGTTCAAAAGCTTCGTCGGGTATCTTTTGGCCTTTGGTCTGGCAATGGTGGTTTGGTTCCTCCTGGAGCGGTTTGTAAAAAATTACCTTAAGGGTCAGGCTGCATCCTATTGGATTTATTTACAGTGGATTACATCCGGAGTACTCTGGTCTGTATGGATCATGCAGGATGCCGCAAATATCGCAGTGTTCCTGCCACGGCAGCTCGATGCTGTTGAATTCTCCGTGTATACAGGTTTTGTGTTTCTCGGACTTGGATTTCTCTTCTACATGAAAGGAGACAAAATCCAGGAGATTGTCAATGAAAAATCAAATGTCACGGATGTCCGTGCAGCAACCATCGTGGACTTGGTTTATGCCGTGATCTTGTTTTACTTCAAATTGTACAACAATGTTCCTATGAGTACCACTTGGGTGTTTATTGGCTTGTTGGCAGGAAGGGAATTGGCCATTGCTTTGGGGAAACATGGTAAGGCTAAAAAGCGAAATGTCTGGCTGGTAAGAGCTTTCCGATTGGGAAGAAAAGATATTTTTAAAGCCCTGATCGGACTTGTAGTCTCTTTGATCTTGGCCATTATCATCAACAAAGGCGTACGGGAGGAGATTTGGGCATTCTTTCAGTAACTGAAAATTTGGAACTTTACACCCACGAGTATTTCATGAATGAGGCTTTGAAACAAGCCAAAATCGCCTTTGATGAAGGAGAAATACCTGTGGGAGCTGTAGTCGTTTCAAAAAACAGAATCATAGGAAGAGCTTATAATCAGACTGAAAGGCTCAATGATGTTACTGCGCATGCAGAGATGCTGGCCATAACAGCTGCTGCAAATTCTCTAGGAGCCAAATACCTGATTGATTGCAGACTCTATGTGACTTTAGAGCCTTGCCCGATGTGCGCCGGTGCCTTGTATTGGTCGCAGATTGGGGAGGTGTATTTTGGTGCATCAGACCCAAAGCGGGGTTTTAGACAGAGTAATCCTTCCATGCTTCATCCTAAAACTCAGGTTTTCTCAGGAGTTCTGAAGGAGGAAGCCGAAAAACTGGTTTTGGAATTTTTCAGAAAATTGAGAGAGTAAGCCTTTTTTTGGGGTTAAAGAACCTTTTTTTGTTTAGGGGGGTTGACAAGCAACAGTCTAAAGACTTATTTAATCAAAATTCTTTAACTCAAAACCTAAAAATAATATGGCTTTTACACTTCCCGCTCTACCTTATGCTTTTAATGCGCTAGAGCCACACATCGATGCAAAAACCATGGAGATCCACCACGGAAAGCACCACAACGCCTATGTAACCAATCTAAACAATGCCATTGCTGGCACTGACTTGGAAGGTAAATCTCTTGAGGAACTGATGAAAGTTGCCGGCTCAAATGCAGCTGTCAGAAATAATGGAGGAGGACATTGGAATCACAGTCTTTTTTGGCAAGTAATTTCCCCAAACGGAGGAGGATCACCTTCCGGTGGACTTGCTGCTGCAATTGATGCCAAATTTGGATCATTTGATGCCTTCAAAGAAACATTCAACAAGGCTGCCGCCACTCGATTTGGGTCAGGATGGGCTTGGCTATGTGTAGATACAAAAAAAGAGCTTTGCGTTTGCTCTTCTCCAAATCAGGATAATCCATTGATGGACGTATCTGATTGCCCTGGGACACCAATCTTGGGGCTTGATGTATGGGAACACGCCTACTATCTGCATTACCAAAACAGGAGACTTGATTATGTAGCTGCGTTTTGGAACCTAGTCAATTGGGATGAAGTAAGCAAGCGTTTTGCCGCTGCCAACTAAGGTAAAGCTGCCTGGAAATACAGATCCCCGGACTTGTTCGGGGATTTTTTATGTCCTAAACCGAATAATATCCTGTACGGATTTGAGACATGTATAGTACAGAGTATAGTATAAAAGTGCCTTAATGGCTTGTTTAAGCTTATTAGTAGCTTTGGCACTTCATTTCCCTATAGAGTTGGCATATCGAATTGACTAAGCCAATCTATTATTCAAATGAAAACTACCAACTTCCTTTTTCTATCCATGCTTATTTATTTTCTGGGAATAAGTAATCTGGCAGCCACTCCAAAAGAAGTGGCAAAAATTACCGGAAAAATTGCCAACCAAAAGGGAGAAGCGGTCCCTTACGCCAATGTTGCTCTCGTACAATTGGACGGCGCATTGGTAGATGGGGCTGTTTCCGATGAAAATGGGAACTTCCTGATCGAGTCTACCAAATCCGCTAAAGTGAAACTTGTAATTTCTTCGATTGGGTATGTTTCCTTTAGTTCAGAGGCTTTTGATCTTTCTCCGGGGATCAATAAAGACTTCGGTTCCATATCCATCTCCGATGAAATGATGGGTTTGGATGAGGTGACTGTCAAAGCCTCGAGGCCGGAAATTATCATCCAGCCGGACAAAACCATAATCAATGTAGAAGGGACGATCATGGCTGAGGGTTCAAATGCCCTGGATGTCATCGGCAGATCTCCGGGAATCTACGTGGATCAGGATGGAACGATCAACCTGAATGGACGGACTGGGGTCACGGTGATGATCAACGATCGCCCAACTTACATGAGCGCGACAGACCTCGCCAATTTTCTCCGATCGATGCCTGCAGATAATATAAAAAGTATCGAAGTGATCAATAATCCTACCTCCAGGTTTGACGCAGAGGGTGCAGCGGGTGTGATCAACATCCAATTGAAAAAGAACAATGTGGATGGTGTCTTCGGGAATATTCAAGTAGGAGGACAATACAACGGTCAGTTTGCGCCCAATGCAGGAATGACACTGAATGTGAAAAAAGGGAAATGGTCTACAAACGGAACACTCAACTACAATGAATATGCAGTCTACAATGATATAGACATCATCAGAAACTTCAGACTAGCCGAAGGCCAATCCAATTTCAATCAGGATTCAAGAATAGCTTCCCGATACAAGACGCCATCATTTAACGGAAGTGCCAACTACGAAATCAATAAAAATCAAAATCTTGGGCTGAACGTACAGGCATCTAATTCCTCGGATGTCAATACAAGTTCATCGGGTACAGTCATATCCAACCCTGGACAGGATTTTAACAGCTATATCGAGTCTTTCAATGATGCAAAAGGAGAAAGAAACCGTTTGTTTACCAATCTCCACTATGATGCAAAGCTTGATACTTTAGGGAGCAAAATTTCAGCAGATGTCGATTTTACCATCATGGACAGCGAAAGCTCCTCGCTTTTGGATAATAGCTTTTGGCCAGAAAATGATCCGACAGGTTCTGCAAATTCCAATAAAATCCAGACATTAAACGACATGTATTATACCATTTTTACTGCTAAAGTAGATTTTACCAAGGCATTGAAGGGTGGGAAAACAGTTGAAACGGGAGTAAAAGGAAGCTGGGTTGAGTCCGATAATAATCTTGATTTGAGTAGAGCAGAAAGCGAAGGCCCCTTTGAGCAAGATCCAAACTCTAACCGCTTCGTCTATAACGAAAATGTCCTGGCCGCTTATGCTGCTTTGAAAGGCTCGTTTAACACGAAATTAAGCTATCAGGCAGGATTAAGAGGTGAATATTCCGATATCGTTGGAAACTCGGTGACCCTGAATCAGGTGAACAAACAAAGTTATTTTAATCTGTTTCCAAGCGTCTTTGTTCAGCATAAGGTAAGTGATAACTATCAGATCGTCTACAATGCAAACAGACGAATCACACGACCAAATTACAGATTACTAAATCCATTTGTCTACTACATCGATCCACTGACTTCGGAGCGGGGTAACCCGCATTTAACACCACAGTACTCCACCAATTTTGAGATGAATCATGTGGTGAAAGGATCCTATCAGTTTACGTTTGGATATAGTGTTACCGAAGATGCATTTATGCAGGTCTTTGAACAAGATCAGGCAGAACGGACCACTACTACCTTTACCGATAATTTTGACCAGACCCGAAATGCCAATTTCCGTGCAATAGTGCCTGTTGAAATAAAAAAATGGTGGACAACCTCAAACATGCTCCAGGTGAATTACAATCAATTTAAAACTCCGATTGGGGGCGATTTTCTGGATGTGGAGCAGGTTTCTTTTATGGTGAGATCGCAACAAAACTTCACCCTGCCTAAAGGATTCAAGGTTGAAGTAATGGGGATGTATCTTGGACCCCAGATTTGGGGCCAAGGAAGCATAGGAGGTTTTGGATGGGTAGATGCCGGTGTCACTAAGTCTGTGATGAAAGACAAACTTTCTCTCTCTGTCAATGGAACGGACTTGTTTAGAACACAAGTCATCAGAGCGAATATTCAGTTTGCGGAGATTGACACTAATTTTCGTCAATATCGAAGTAATCAGGGCATGAGATTTACGCTGAGATACAACTTCGCCAAGGGAGAAAGCTTCCGAGTACGATCCAATACGGGAAGTACCGAAGAGCGCAATAGATTGGATTAATATAGAAACCTCTCCATTTTGGAGGGGTTTTTTACATTTCTAAATTTCAATAATCATGAAGTCAGCTTTTATTTCGACAATCCTTTTCTTTGGACTTGCCTTCCATACTTCCTTTTCACAGGCACAAAATTTTACAAGTCTGAATCAGTTTCTTGATTCGCTGGAGATTCATGACAAGTTTATGGGGACAGTGCTTTTAGCATCTGAAGGAAAGCCTGTATTCCAAAGAGCCATAGGATATGCGGATTGGGATAAAGGATTAAAAGCAAATACCGAAACACATTATCGAATCGGTTCTATTTCCAAAATGTTTACTGCTGTTTTGGTTTTGCAAGCCGTGGAGGATGGGATCCTCAGCTTAGATCAAAAGCTGGCTGATTTTTATCCCCAAATCCCCCATGCCGAAAAGATCACGATGAGTATGCTGCTCCAGCATCGAACTGGAATTCACAATTTCACCAACAATGCTGATTACCTAAGCTATCATACCAAGCCACTTTCGGAAGCTGAATTAGTGGAGATCATAGTGGCAGGAGGAAGTGATTTTGAGCCTGATGCTAAGAGTGACTACAGCAATTCTAATTTTGTGTTGCTGACTTTTATTCTGGAAAAAATCAATGAAATGCCCTTTTCGCAGCTTTTAAAAACGCAAATTTCAAATCCCTTGAATTTAAAGAGTACTTATGTATTTACAGGGATTGATCCTTCCAAAGGGGAGGGATATTCCTACAATTTCGATGGAAAATGGATGAGAGATGTCGAAACAGACCCAAGTATTCCTTTGGGTGCAGGGGCGATCACTTCAGACGTCAATGATTTAAACTCCTTTATTTATGCACTTTTTGAGGGCAAGTTGATTTCTCAGGAAAGCCTAAAACTTATGATGGAGATCAAAGAAAATTTTGGAAGAGGGATGTTTTCTTTTCCTTATTCTGAAAAAAGAAGCTATGGCCACACTGGAGGAATCGATGGATTCAGGTCTTTCCTCGGATACTTTCCGGAGGAAAAAGTAACAGTGACAGTTCTCTCCAATGGATTGAATTACAATAACAATGACATCCTGATTGCATTACTGGATTCGTATTTTGGAAAAGACATAGTCCTACCCAGCTTTCAGCAAGTTTCACTGACTACGGAGGATTTGGAGCGGTATGTGGGTGATTATGCCTCAGATCAGATTCCGCTGAAATTGACTTTCGTAAGAGAGGGGAATAAACTTGTAGCTAAACCTACAGGTCAGCCGGCTACAGCATTGGAAGCTACGAAGGAACACACCTTCGAGTTTAAGCCTGTAAATGCGGTCTTCCTTTTTGACCCCGAGAAAAATCAGGTGACACTGAAGCAAGGTGGCCAAAGCTTTGTCTTTAAAAGGCAATAGTTAACCAGACATCCAACCTACTAAGAATCCGATAAGTTTAATTCTTTAGCGGGATTGATTAAATTGAGGATTAACCTCAATGGAAATGGTACAGGAAAATCAAAACACCGATGAAAGCCGGTTTTTTTTGGTTCTTGATTTCCAATTTGACCTCCACTTCTGCTTTTACCGTGCCGCGTAGATTTGCGACATTTTTCAGTTTGGCGACAAGTCTTACTTCACTTTCCACAGTTACCGCCTGGGCAAATCGCAGGTTTTCGATGCCGTAATTGATCATCATTTTGAGATTTTCCACCCGGACGATCTGCTCCCATAGGTGAGGCACAATGCTGAGCGTCAGATAACCGTGAGCAATTGTATTTCCAAATGCTCCTTCCGCTTTAGCACGCTCAGGATTGGTATGGATCCATTGGTGATCGTGCGTTGCATCAGCAAAAAGGTTGATTTGCGATTGAGTGATTTTGAAATATTCAGAAGCCCCTAGCTCTTGACCATTGTGCTTTTCAAACGCTTCAAAACTGCCGATAACTGTAGGGTTCATGGAAATTGGATTTGGAAAAAATCAAAATAGCAGAGATTATTTTTGATATCCAAAATGCTAATCAAGGTCTTGATTCAATTAACCCTAAATTTTTTGGTTTATAAAAGGGGTTCTAACTAAGCCAAAAGAGAAAGAGAATATTTTTCCACGGATAAGGATTTCCAAATCAGAAATAAGCCTGATATTTCTCTGTGGATTGTTTTATTAAGTGTTTTAATGATTGAAATACTTTCAAATCCATCTCTTAAATCCCAAAATTAAAAACACAAATGGTCAAATACCTTCATGGATTCAATTCCCAAGAACAGCAACGCCTCAAAGATCAGGCAGGTTTTTTGGCCCCCTTGATTTATCCCACGGTTGATTTCTCGGGGTGTAAAAAACTCCTCGAGATTGGTAGTGGTGTGGGAGCTCAGACGCGGGTATTGTTGGGGCTTTTTCCCCACTTGCAGATCACATCGGTGGATTTTTCATCCGCTCAACTGGATAAGGCGAAAGAGAATCTGAAGGACTTCGAGTCCCGAATTACTTTTGTGAATCAAGATGCAGAACGGCTGCTTCTCCACGATAAGTTTGATTCTGCTTTCATCTGCTGGGCGTTGGAGCATATAACCAGTCCTATTGCGGCACTTCAGCAGCTGCGGACTCACTTGCTTCCGGGTTCAAAGATTCACATTACAGAGGTCTTTAACTCCACCTTCTACTGTTATCCAAAGTCACCCGCAATGGATTACTATTATCAAAAGTACAACGAACAGCAACTTAGGTTCGGAGGCAATCCCGATGTCGGGAGCCAATTGGGAAATTTGCTGTTTCAGGCAGGATTCAGCAAGATTTCGCTCTTGCACAATGGATTTCACTTGGATCAAAGCAATCCGGCGGAACTGAAGCGGTTCATTGACTTTTGGAAAATTTTAATGAAAAGTGGAGCTGATGGTTTGCTGGAAGCTGGTATGGTCACACAGGAAGACATAGCTCAAATGGAAAATGATCTGGATCGAGTCACGGCTGATGAAAATGCAGTTTTTTTCTACCAATTTGTGCAGGCAAAAGCAACGGTATAAAACCTTATGAAGACAGTTCGCTTGATTTGGAGATGGATATGGAAATCAGCCCTCTGGTTTTTCGGAATTTCGATTGGTTTAGTGATTATTTATCGCTTTGTGCCGGTCCCTATTACTCCGCTGATGGTCATCCGCGTTTTTGAGCAGGCTTTTGATCCTGATAAGGACGTGCGTCTATACAAAGACTGGGTTTCTATTTCAAAAATCTCTAAAAATGCACCCCAAGCGGTAATAGCTGCAGAAGATCAAAAATTTCTCAACCACAGGGGCTTTGATATTGAAGCAATGGAGAAAGCTTGGGAAAACAATAAAAAGGGAAAACGGATCAAAGGCGCCAGTACAATCACTCAACAGACGGTTAAGAATGTTTTCCTTTGGCCAAGTAGGAGTTACGTCAGAAAGGGTCTCGAAGCATACTTTACGGTATTGGTTGAATTTCTTTGGTCCAAAGAGCGGGTCATAGAGGTTTATCTGAATGTGATCGAAATGGGAGATGGGATTTACGGGATTGAAGCAGCTTCTCAAACTTTTTACAAAAAACCCGCAGCCAAACTCAATAGGAGCGAAGCTGCAATGATAGCCGCGGTATTGCCAAATCCCCGAAGGTGGAAACCATCTAAACCAACCGCTTATATAAGAGGTAGGCAGTCTTGGATTATGAGACAAATGAACAATCTTGAGCCTGTTGGTTTCGGAGTTTGAAACTTGTGTTTTAAAGGTTAAAATATAATAATTTCGTCCTTTACCTTTCTGTAAGGAATGGTGTTGCTCAATTGGATTTATGATCGAAAAAATAAGGCAACAAGATTCCAAATTTTGTTTTAAAATTCTGAAAAGTTCTACTGGGAATTTTGTTTCATTTTTTTTACTATTTCTAATCAAAAATGCCCTTTAGAGGCTGAAATTGGGGATTAAAAAACGCAAGAAAAATTTATCCACATTTTCATTTATTTATCCACAGATCCAAATAAAAAAATCACAAAATCTTGAATATCAGCATGTTGGACATCAAGTCAGAAAGTGGAATTTGTGGATAATAATAGGTAACTGCAAGAAAAACAGGAGAAAAAATCTTCAAGTCAGTGGATAATTCCAAAAGCCAAATTTTCTTCTAAATCGTGGTTAATCTTGCTTTTGACGGATTAATCTTTTCCGGTAGGTGTTGAATATTCTTGACTTTGAAACGAACCCGAGATACCTTCCCTCCTCTACCACCGGAAGATTCCAAGCACCTGACCTTTCAAATTTTTCCATGGCGGATTGCATATTTTCAGTAACCAATAGAATTTCCGGAGGACTGTGCATCAATTGTCTGACTAATACACTTTCCTGTTTTTCAATGTCAAACATAATGTCTCGGAAGTCATCGAGCGTGATGATCCCCCGAAGTATTTGATTCTCATCCACCACGGGGAAAATATTTCGTTTGGAGATTTTCACTAGGTCAATCAGGTTTTTTAGCTGTGCATTGGGATGAATCGGAAGCAAGTCCCGCTCAATGACATGGGAAATATCAATGGTGTCCAATAGCTCCTGATCTTTTGACTCAGGAAGAAGCTTCCCTTGGTCTTTGAGTTGGAGTTTATAAAGGCTGTCTTTTTGAAAATAAGTAGTGGTGGTATAGGCTATCGCGGATACAAACATTAAAGGCACAAAAAGGTCATAGCCACCGGTGATTTCGGCTATCAAGAATATAGCAGACAGCGGTGAGTGCTGAACTCCTGCCATCAATCCACACATTGCCACCAATGTAAAATGTGCCATCGGTAGCGGGATATGGAAACCAAGCATATTTTTAGAGTAGGCAAATAGAAATCCTACGATTCCTCCTACATATAAGGAAGGCGCAAAGATCCCACCACTGCCTCCGGATCCGATCGTCACTGCTGATGCGATGGGTTTTACCAATACAATCAAAAAGAGGAATACCATGATCATAACCGGGTTTTCGATAGAAGAAAAGAATGGGCTTTTATCAAGTATTTGACTTGAATTTCCATCGATAAGGGTATTCAGCATATCATACCCTTCTCCGTAAATCGGAGGAAAAAGGAAAACGACAAATCCCAAAAAAGCGCCCCCATACATGGTTCGCATCCACTGATCTCCTATGTCGTTCATAAGTCTTTCCGTTGCCCTTACCATTTTACTGAAATAGAGCGAAACCATCCCGCAAATGATACCCAACAAAAGATAATAGGGCATGTGCGCGGCAATAAAAGTCTCTTTCAAATCGAAGTTGAACAAAGACTCATCCCCAATCAGGATCATGGAGGTAATTGACCCCATTACGGAGGCGATCAGGAGCGGAATAAAGCTTGCCGTACTGATTTCAAGCAAGATTACTTCTATTGCAAAAATTACAGCTCCGATCGGCGCTCCAAAAATTGCCGAAATCGCCCCTGCTGCTCCACAACCGATCAAAAGCGTACGTTTCTTTGGATTGAGGTGCATTAATATGCCCAAGTTGGAGCCAATTGCCGAGCCAGTTACCACCATGGGGGCCTCTAATCCTACTGATCCACCGAATCCAACCGTCAGGGCAGAAGTGATTACACGGCTATAAATTTTGACTTTCGGGATGATGCTGGAATTTTTCGAAATATTAAACAGGACATCCGGGATACCATGACCTCCGATGTCTTTCAAAATAAACCGACCGATCAGATATGCCGCCGAAATCCCGATAAGCGGATAAATGATATACATGAAGTTGGCATATTCGGTATAAAAGTCCTCTGTTAGAAATTTTTGGATTGCATGAACCGAACTGATAAGAATGACAGCTGCCAATCCCGAAAAAACACCGATCAAACCGCTTAGAATGAGGATAAAAGCCTGATTGCTGAGGTGTCGGAGCCTCCATATTAAAAGTTTTGTTATCAGATCATTTTTTGCCAAAACATGTGATATTTATAATCAGGTCAATTAGGAATTGATTTCAAGTTACATCTCATTTTCAGTAAATTATTCCTTGTCAAGGGCAAGAATACATTTTAATACAAGATTCACGGCCTTGATGTAAAATTCCTGATGGATATTTTTGAATTCATCGGATGGCTTATGGTAATCTTTGTGATCTTCTACTCCAAAATACAGATGTGGAATCTTCTTGTCGAAAAAAGCCCCATGGTCAGAGGATTTTGTCCAGTCCTCTCTCCCTGACCCCGGAGTGTCATGTCCGAGGACTAACTTGGGATTGGATCCCGCAGCTGCTTTTTCAAGAATTGGTTTGAATTGGGGGTTGTGGTAGGTGCCTGAAGCGTAAAGTTCATTTTTATCACTTCTGGAAAGCATGTCCAGGTTGACGTTTAGTACTATTTGTTCCAGGGGAAAGGGGAAGTCGTCTACCAAGGCCTTCGCTCCTTTAAGACCCAATTCTTCCGCATCCAATGCCACAAACATCATACTGTGTAAAGGTCGGTTTTTGGAAAAATATTCCGCCAGAGTCATCATGGCGGCGGTTCCTGAAGCATTGTCATCTGCCCCGTTGAATATCGAATCTCCGTCAGCATTAGGCCGACCGGTTCCCACATGGTCATAGTGGGCCGTAATCACGATGACCTTTCTGGAATTGCTGCCCGGAATAAAAGCCACGAGATTTGCAGCTTCTTCATACTTCTTTAGATCACGTCCAGTGAATGAAAAACGCTGAATAAAATCCGGATATAATGCCTGCACATTTTGATATGCGGTAACTTCATCCAGAATGTATTTCCTGGCAGCAAGACTCCCCTCACTGAGTGGTTTTCTCCCGGCAAGTTCATCTGAAGAAAGGTACTCAATGTGTTTTATAAGCTTATTTGCATCAACACTTTGACCATTTGAAATATTTGAAGAAAAATAAAAAAGGATAAAAAAGAGGATATTTTTGAATTGGAATTGTATCTGCTGATCCATAAATCGTTATGTATATTCGTAAAAATACTAGGCTTACCGTCACCACACTTGAAATAGATGAAATATATCTGCACCGCACTCCTTTTTTTTAGTGCTTTTATCCGTGTTGTTGCTCAAGGAGGACTCCCAACCAGTTTTTTTGATGGGAAATCTGTAGTATTGGTTTCTACCGATCCTGGCTCAAGGCCTGCCTTGAGTTGGCAGGAGCTGGCAGACAGTGTACATATTCATTTAATTGAGGCTGGAGCTGATCCCATAGCCTATTTCGAATTGGAGCAGGTAATCCTTTCAGAGGCAAGACAAGCTGATTTTGCAAAGGCCTTTTTGCAACGACAGGTGAAAAACGTCATTTTGGTCACTAGAAAAAAGGAAAGTCTGAGCATTCATGTTGGAGCATTTAGTGGCGACGGGAAAATAGTTAATTCAACAGCCTTATTTGGAGTCGTAGGTAAGAATTGGAATGAAGCCGGATCTCAACTGGCAGAATCAGGGAAGTCCACCCGATCAAAAAACTTGCTCGTAATCGATGTTGCGGAATTTCCTCAAATTAGCAATCAGGAGACGGCCCAATCTGAAAGAAAATTCTTTGCGAGAAATCCCCTGAATTTGGAGGTGTTCAAACTGGGAATTCCCCTTGAAGGTTCTTCTGCTGAGACTGGCGCGCTGAGCTATTTCAGGTATGATTTGCTGGGCAAATCCCAAGAAGTAATTTTAGCCGAGCAGACAGCCCAAAAAACTCAGATTCAGGGAATTTTTGAAAATTTATATCCGCACCAAATCGAGTGGCTGACCGAGGCCAAGACAAATGATCAATTGGTTAGAGACCGTATACAGTTTCTTTTGGTAAAAGTGGAGGGTAGGCAGGCTGATCTGATGAAAAGTATGGGATTAGAGCCAATACTTGGAGAAGAGGGATCCAAAACAGTGGTTAAATATTACATCAAATTGATCGTGAGAGATGAATTATATCTCGGACCTGTTTGGGATGCTGACTCAGATTGGAAAGTAGCCCTGAGTAATTTTCTGAATAACCTGAAAAAATAAAACCTCCCTAGAGAGGTTTTATACACGAATTAAGGCTGAGGGTGCTTAATGCAACTTTTACTATAAGAGAAGATGAGGTGCTAATTTTTAGGGATCAAATCCATATTTTAATAAAAGAAGAAATAATATTTGGCAAATCCAATTTCACCTAAAAAATTTTGAAAAAGATTTTGGTTTATTGAATTTTTCAATGAATTCCTTTCTTTTAGAAAAGATTTTCATTCAAAAATGGAATTAGAGCCAAAATTATTGCTTGTCTATAATACTCGTTTCTGTCTACAATTCCATGAGTCAATATCCCGACGGAGCCGCCTTGTTGTTTGGAGTTTTCCTGGTTGAAAACAGTATCATCAGCCATTCCAAGTTCCATGCCTTCCTTTACAAGTTTTGAGACTGCTGTGGGTAAGTAAAAAGTACCCGTTTTGGATTGGCTTGTTTTACCGGTTGTATCCAGAATAAAAATCCAGGCAAAAGCAAACATACCCGCTTCGTCCTCGTCCAACCCTCCTTCAATTCCAACCCAATAATGGGCCTCAGGGAATACGTCTCTGGAGTTTTTTGCTCTATTTATCGCTCCTTGGAGTGTTTCCTGATCTCCCATAGGTTGATCACTTACGCCGGAAGCAGCATTAATGCCTTCTACCAAGAAGCTTTTGTTGAAGGCCCGGGTAAAGGCATCTTCCGTACATGAAATTTTTACAGGATTTTTGCTTCCAACCAAAACCAGAAGTTTGTCGGAGGGCTGGAAATTTTGTCTTCTTTTGAAATTCATACAAAAAGGCCAGGCAGAACCTAGGCCATGTTAGTAAATACTTGGTTAATATCATCGTCCTCTTCCAGACGATCGATGAGTTTGTGAATGATTTCTTCCTGCTCTTCTGTGAGTTCAGTCAAGGTAGTTGGAAAACGTTGAAAATCCGCAGAAATCACTTCGATACCCTGGTCTTCCAATGCTTTTTGCATCGAGCCAAAGTCCTCAAATTCGGTGTAAGCAAAGAATTCACCTTCATTTTCAGCAATCTCAGTCAGTCCAAAGTCAATCAACTCCAATTCAAGTTCATCCAAATCATGATCCCCTTTGGCGAAACGAAAAACAGCCTTTCGGTCAAACATGAAGCTCACAGAGCCTGAGGTTCCCATAGCCCCGCCTGCTTTCGAAAAATAGGAACGGACATTAGCTACCGTACGGTTGGTATTATCCGTGGAAGTCTCCACGATGAAGGCAATCCCAAAAGGACCATACCCTTCATAGACGACTTCTTCATAGTCTTTTTCATCCTTATTTGAAGCACGTTTGATTGCGGCTTCTATCCGGTCCTTAGGCATTTGGGCTCCTTTGGCGTTCTGAATGACCGTTCGGAGTTTTGCATTACTGTTTGGATCAGGTCCGGCGGCCTTGACAGCCATCACTATTTCTTTTCCCAGCCGGGTAAAGACCTTAGACATTTTGTCCCAACGCTTAAATTTTCGCTCTTTTCGGAATTCAAATGCTCTTCCCATGGATTTGCTTAAGTATAGGTGGGCAAAAATAGCAAATCTTTTTACTTAGCCGAACCTCGAGTCCTTTTATCAAAATGGTTATTTATTCCAAAATCTTCAACTTTATTTCCTATTGGCCCCGTTAAAGAGGAAACCCGTTATTCTTATGGACTTTTCTACTTATCAGCCAATCCCGAATCTCCCCAAACTAAATCACCCCAAAGTTATCGTTGTAGGTGCAGGGTTTGCGGGATTGAAACTCGCCCGAGATCTTCGAAATGCAGCATTTCAGGTCATTCTGTTGGATAAAAATAACTATCACCAATTTCAGCCGCTGTTTTATCAGGTGGCCACTGCCGGACTTGGACCGAGTGCGATTTCTTTTCCGCTTCGAAAAATTTTCCATGGTACACCCAACGTGAGTTTCAGAATGGCTGAGGCAGAGAAAGTGGATTCAAAAGCCAAGAGGCTCTATACCGATATTGGGTATATTGACTTTGACTTTTTGGTGTTGGCAATGGGTGCAGACACCAATTATTTCGGAGCAAAAAATATTGAGTATTACTCATCTCCGATGAAAACAGTTTCCGAAGCACTTTACATCCGAAATAAAATCATATCCAACTATGAGCGGGCAATTTCCATCGCAGAGGTCGAAAACAGAAAATCCCTGATGAATATGGTGATCGTGGGCGGAGGGCCCACAGGAGTTGAGCTGGCCGGAGCTATGGCCGAACTGAGAAACAACGTTTTTCCCAAAGACTATCCTGAGCTCAGCTTCAAAAACATGAAAGTGGTGTTGATCGAGGCCGGACCTAAGCTCCTTTCTTCTATGTCATCGGAATCGCAAGATCATGTGTTAAAGTACCTTCAACAGCTTGGAGTCGAGGTTTTCCTCAGTACCAAAGTTCAGGATTATGATGGAAAAAAGGTTTTATTGGAGGGAAGAGAATCGATTGAAACCCAAACCTTGCTATGGGCGGCTGGGATTAAGCCAAATTGGATTGAAGGGTTTGAGCCGGAGCAATATGCAGGAAATGGAAGAATGCTGGTGAATGAATTTAATCAGCTGATTGGATCTGAAGGGGTTTATGTGTTGGGTGACCAATGTTTATTGCCCCAGGGTAATTTTCCAAAAGGTCATCCTCAAGTTGCCCAAGTCGCCATCCAACAAGCCAAAAATCTATCCAAGAACCTGGTTCGTATCGTAAATAGCCAAACTCCAATTTCTTTCAAGTACAAAGACTTAGGTTCGATGGCAACGGTAGGGAGAAAATTAGCAGTGGTAGATTTACCTTTTCTTAAGTTTCAGGGGCTATTGGCTTGGATGACATGGCTTTTTGTTCACTTAATGGCCATTCTTGGTGTGAAGAATAAGGTATTCATTTTTCTGGACTGGAGCTGGAATTATCTCAGCTTTGATCCCAGTTTGCGGCTTTTGATCAAACCTAAGTATGTCAGAGCTTCTGAGCGGAAGGAGTTGATTGAAGAAAAAAGCTCCTAATTAAGATTCCCTAACGTCCCGAGTGAAGAGGGGATTAAACGGATTAAAGTTTGATGGGTCTAATCTTCGAAACTAAACTACAAAAACGATGAAAAATTGGATCATTGGTGCGGCCTTATTGGTATTTACCAGTTTGCAAGTAGCTGCTCAACAACAAAAAAGAGCTGAGATCAATCCTGAGGAACGGGCCAAAAAAGTCACTGAAAAAATGGCAACCGAACTTAAACTTTCGGATCAGCAGAAAGCGCAAATTCTTGAATTGAATTTAGAACAAGCTAAAAAGCGGCAGATAGAAATGGAGCAGGACATGGCTGAAAGAAAAGTCAAATCACAAGAAATGAAGGTACATCAGGAGAAAATCAAAGAAGTGCTTACGGAAGAGCAACGGACTAAGTGGGAAGAAATGAAACTTGATCAGCGGAAAGGCCGAAAACCCGGAGGAGAAGTACATCAGCGTAGGGATATGCCAAGGCACAAAAGAGGAAACTAAACCAAATGAAGAAAGCCACCCAAAAGGTGGCTTTCTATATCGCAGGTGGTTCAACTAAACAGGGTACTATTGATGTGTCAGGGCAAACCCATAGGGGATATCCTTGACATTATCCTGCGATTTGCTCTTCAACTTGGAAAAAAGACACATCTTTCTGCGGAAGTGACGATGTACCCATAAGGTATTCGTCCACTTTTACAGCCGTTTCCCTTCCTTCAGATATCGCCCAGACAACCAAGGATTGGCCGCGTCTCATGTCCCCGGCAAGGAAAACTTTAGGATTTGTACTTTGATAATTTTTTGATTTTGGCAGACTGTTTTCCAAAGTTTCTGCACCAAAAGCCTCCAAAAGTCCATTTTGAGCTGGCCCCATATAACCTATAGCGATAAAGGCAAGGTCACAAGGTACAGTTCGTTCGCTTCCGGGAATCTCTTCGAAAGTCATTCGTCCTCCTTTTTCTACCCATTCGATATCGACCAAAGTCAGTCCGGTGACTTCCCCAGCTTCATTTCCAGTGAATTCTTTGGTCAGGATGGAGAAGATTCGTTCAGCCCCTTCTTCATGCGAACTGGAAGTTTTTAAGGTCATCGGCCATTCTGGCCATGGGTTGAGATTATTTCGTTGCTTGGGAGGCTTGGGTAAAAGCTCGAGTTGGGTAATGGAGGCTGCGCCATGTCGGTTGGAAGTACCTATGCAATCGCTTCCCGTATCGCCTCCTCCTATGACAATAACATGTTTGCCTTTGGCAGAAATCGGATTTTCTGTGATTTCACCACCGATTACCTGATTTTGTTTGCCAAGAAATTCCATTGCAAAATGAACGCCTTTGTAGTTTTCTCCTTTAATATTTAAAGACCTTGGATGTGCTGCACCTGTGGAAAGAACTACCGCATCGAAAGCCTTCAGAATTTCTTCTGCCTGATTGGTATTTCCGATTTCTGTATTGGTAGTGAAAATCACTCCTTCCTCCTGCATAAGTGCTACCCTACGGTCAATTACCCACTTTTCGAGTTTGAAATCAGGAATTCCGTACCGAAGCAAGCCACCTACCTTTGCGTCTTTTTCAAACAATGTCACCTCATGGCCTGCTTGGTTTAGCTGATCAGAGGCCGCCAGTCCTGCAGGACCCGATCCGATTACAGCCACTTTTTTACCGCTTCGTTTTTCTGGAGGATTTGCCTTGATTAAACCAAGTTTATAGGCCTTTTCGGCGATATTTTTCTCTATCAACTCGATGGCAACCGGATCTTTATTGATTCCCAACACGCAGCTGGCCTCGCAGGGAGCAGGGCAAATTCTACCTGTAAACTCCGGGAAGTTGTTTGTGCTGTGTAAAATGCTGATCGCTTGTCCCCATTCCTGGTTGTAAACGGCATCATTGAACTCCGGAATTACATTACCAAGCGGACATCCGTTATGGCAAAACGGTACACCGCAGTCCATGCATCGTGCAGCTTGCTGATTCAGTTTTTCGCCGGAAAACGGCTCATATATTTCCTTATAGTCGCCGATTCGCTCTTTTGGATCCCGACTGACAGGTGTTTCTCTTTTAAATTGGATAAATCCTTCTTTCGCTCCCATCTTACACCAGTGATTTAACTTGTTCTTGTGATCTTTTTTGTAAAACCGCCTTATAATCTCTCGGAATTACCTTGATGAACTGCTCTTTTGTTTTGCCCCAGTTTTCCAAGAATCGCTGACCCAGTCCGCTGTTGGTCAGTTTGACGTGGCGCTTGATATAGGCTTTGATTGTGGCAAAGTCTTCTTCTTCAAGGATGTCAATGTCCACCATTTCACTGTTTATTTCAGTGATGTAGTCCTTGAGTATATAGGCAATGCCACCACTCATACCGGCCGCGAAATTTCGGCCGATTTCACCGAGATTAATCATTAATCCTCCGGTCATGTATTCACAGCCGTGATCTCCGATCCCTTCAATTACAGTTTTTACACCTGAGTTTCTTACACAAAAGCGTTCGCCGCCTTTTCCATTAATATAAGCCTCTCCGGAGGTGGCACCATAGAAGGCCACATTTCCGATGATAATGTTTTCTTCAGGGGCAAAGCGTGCATTTCTACTTGGGTAGACGATCAGTTTGCCGCCCGAAAGCCCTTTTCCAAAGTAGTCGTTAGCCTCACCTTCCAATTCGAAGTTCACACCCTTTGCAAGGAATCCACCGAAAGTTTGGCCCGCAGACCCAGTGAATTTGAAGTGAACAGTATCTTCGGGTAATCCTGCACCTCCGTAGATTTTGGAAATCTCGTTGGAAAGCATCGCTCCTACCGATCTGTCGATGTTCTTGATTTGAAAATTGCCGGTGACAGGAATCGCCTGTTCCAAAGCTGCAGTTGCGGTTTTGATCAATTGGCGGTCAAGAACCTTTTTTAGTTCAAATTCCTGATCGATCTGCTTGTGGATACCCACGTGATCCGGTACCTCCACTTTATGGAAAATTGGAGAAAGATCGACTTTATCCCACTTCCAGTGATTCAAATGTCCTGTAGACTGAAGTACCTGACTTTGTCCTACCATTTCATCCACTGTACGGAATCCAAGTGAAGCCATGATCTCTCTCAAATCCTGGATTAGGAATTTGAAATAGTTAACCACATGGTCGGGATCTCCGGTGAAGAGCTTCCGCAGTTCAGGATCTTGAGTAGCTATGCCCACTGGACAAGTGTTAAGATGACATTTTCGCATCATGATACAGCCTTCGACGACCAGTGCACCGGTGGCAATTCCCCATTCTTCAGCGCCCAGCAGTGTGGCTATTGCCAAGTCACGTCCTGTGCGAAGCTGTCCGTCCGTCTGAAGGACAACACGGCTTCTGAGGTTGTTTTTTACTAAAGTTTGATGTGCTTCAGACAGTCCAAGTTCCCAAGGCAATCCAGCATGTCGGATTGAGCTTAAAGGAGATGCTCCCGTACCGCCATCGGCACCTGAAATGAGAATCACATCAGCAGCCGCTTTTGCAACACCTGCTGCTACTGTCCCCACTCCAGCCTGAGACACCAATTTCACATTGATTCGAGCCTTTCGATTTGCATTTTTCAAATCGAAAATCAGCTGTGCTAAGTCTTCAATAGAATAAATATCGTGGTGTGGAGGAGGTGAAATCAAGCCTACTCCAGGCGTGGAATGTCTTACTCTTCCGATCCATTCATCCACTTTATGACCAGGAAGTTGTCCACCTTCTCCAGGCTTGGCACCTTGAGCCATTTTGATTTGAAGTTCGGCTGCATTAGTCAGGTAGTGACTGGTGACTCCGAAGCGTCCTGAAGCCACCTGCTTAATAGCAGAGCGTTCCCAATCCCCATTCGGCTTTATATTGTATCGTATTTCATCTTCTCCCCCTTCGCCGGAGTTACTCTTCGCTCCGATTCGGTTCATGGCGATAGCCAAAGTGGCATGCGCTTCATGGGAAATAGAGCCAAATGACATCGCACCAGTAGCAAAACGCCTCATGATGTTTTCTGCGGGTTCTACCTCCTCGATGGACACACTGATCCTTTTCTTGAATTCAAATAAGCCCCTGAGCGTTAAAGCATCCTTTGTCTGCTCGTTGATTTTGGTGGCGAACTTTTTATAGAGTTCGAAATCTCCAAGTCGGGTAGATTTTTGAAGTAAATGGATAGTTTCCGGGTTGAACATATGTTTTTCCCCTCTTCTTTTCCATTGATAGACTCCACCAGTCTCCAAAATCGGACTGTGAGTTTCGTGTGCTGCATGATGACGGATTAACACTTCTTCAGCCAGATCATCGAATGAAATACCGCTGATTCGGGAAATTGTGCCCTTGAAACAACGATCTATGACCTCTGGACCTAGGCCCAATGCCTCAAAAATTTGAGATCCTTGGTACGATTGAAGCGTGGAGATACCCATTTTTGAAAGAACTTTCAAAAGTCCCTTTCCAATTGCATCCTGGTAATTCGCGAACAACGTGCTTTGATCTTTTACCTTCTTCAATTGGCCTTTTTCGAACATATCCAATAAGGACTCCAAAGCGAGATAGGGGTTGATCGCTGAAACACCATATCCAATGGCAGTGGCAAAGTGATGAACTTCTCGGATATCAGCTGACTCAAGGACAATTCCCGCACGTGTTCGGATTTTCTTTATCACCAAATGTTGGTGAACTGCTCCAATTGCAAGCAGTGAAGGAATCGGAGCTAATTCTTCCGAACTGTTTCTGTCAGAAAGAATCAGGACATTTTTACCAGCATGAATAGCTTCTTCTGCCTCCCGACAGAGTTTATCTAATGCTTCAAGAAGTCTTCCGGGCTTGTGATCAGCGATGAAGTGTCCGTAGAGTTTTTTTGTGCGATAGCCCAAGTGCTCCATTCGGGTGATTTTTTCCAGATCCTCATTGAGCAAAACCGGCTGTGAAATGTGAATCTGCTTGGTATGGATTGGACTTTCATCCAAGATGTTGTGCCCCTCTCCGATTCGGGTGAACAATGACATAACCAATCGCTCCCGAATAGGATCGATAGGAGGATTGCTGACTTGCGCGAAAAGCTGCTTAAAGTAGTTGGAAATATGTTGACTTTGCTTTGATAAGACTGCTAAAGGCGTATCTGCTCCCATCGAACCAATGGCTTCATATCCAGTGTCGCCCATGGGGCCAAGTATCACTTTTTGCTCTTCAGAAGTGTAACCAAAGACAGTTTGACGCTTTTTGATATTTTCCGTGGAGTAAGGATGTGATAATTCCTCAGGATCTGGAACAAACCGAAGTTTGGTTCGCTGTTCGTTTACCCACTTTTCGTAGGGTTGACGACGGCAGATTTCTCCTTTTACTTCCTCATCGAATAGTACACGCCCTTTTTCAAGATCAGCCCAAAGCATTCTTCCCGGGCTTATTCTTCCCTTTTCAGTAATTGTAGCTTCGCGAATAGGCAAAGCACCAGCCTCTGAAGAAAGCACCAGCCGATTGTCTCTTGTGATGAAGTAGCGAAGTGGACGTAGACCGTTTCGGTCCAAAGTAGCCCCTACTGACTTTCCGTCTGTGAAAAGCAAAGCCGCAGGCCCATCCCAAGGCTCTACCAGTGAGGCGTGAAATTTATAAAATGCCTTTCTATCCCGGTCCATCACCTCATTGTCTTGCCAAGCTTCGGGCACAAGCATCATCATGGCATGCGGCAATGATCGGCCACTGAGCGTCAGCAATTCTACCATGGCATCCAAATTGGCAGAGTCCGAGTTGAGCTTATTTGTGATAGGCATCAGCTTGGCGAGCTCTTCATCTGTGAAGAACTTGGACTTCATCAAGGCTTCTTTGGACTTCATTTTATTCAGGTTTCCCCGGATTGTATTTATCTCACCGTTATGGGACAGAAATCTGAAGGGCTGAGCGAGTCTCCAATTTGGAAAGGTATTGGTCGAGAATCTAGAGTGAACAATGGCAAAAGCCGATTCTATTCTTGGGTTTTGAAGATCTTTGTAGAAAGGCAAAACTTGATCTGTTCTCAATTGACCTTTATATACAAGGGTCAGACTGCTGAGACTTGCAAAATAAAAGGCATGATTTACACCGGGGATCTTCGTGTTTATCTCAGAGGTTGCAAAGTTCCGTAATACATAGAGTTTTCGCTCAAGTTCAAGACCAGTCAGGCCTTGTTTGTGGCTTACAAAAAGCTGCTCAATATTTGGCATGACTTCCAAAGCCCCGGATCCCGGAATCGTTTCATCAACAGGTACCTGTCGATACCCAATCAGATTGAAGTCCATTTCTTCAATCAGTTGATTGAGTAATTCTTTGGAGCGATGATAAAGCTGCTTATTCTTGGGAAAAAAGGTCATACCTACGCCATAAAATCCAGGCTCAGGGAGATTAATTTCCGTTCGTGCTGTGACGTCATTGAGAAATTGATGCGGGACTTGTATAGAAATACCGGCACCGTCGCCGGTTTTCGGGTCTGATCCCCTTCCGCCACGGTGCTCCATATTACTTAGCATATATAAGGCATCGCTGATTGTCTCATGAGACGGTATATTACTCAAGTCGACTACCGCACCAATACCGCAGGAGTCATGCTCAAACTCCGATCGATACAAACCTTCTTGCATTCTTTGTTAATTTAATAGGTTCAAAATTTCCAAAAAGTACAAAAAAAAATTCTTTTGTTAAAATTTAGGCAATAAAAATGGCTTAATTATGAAGTATTATTGATAATATCCGGCTTTATTAGATTTTTAGCAAAACCGATTTTGACCCAAAAAGTTTCGATTATTGACAGTTACAAATGACCATTGCAGCTTTTGTTGTAAAAAATCAAGCCACTTTAAGACATTTAGATGTAAAAAGTTAAGGAATCGGTTTTTTAAAAAAAATTGATTTTTTTTTAAATTTTTATTCCAGAAAAAATTAGCTGATAGTGAGCTTTCGATATGAAATTTTTAAATACAGTATAATATTCTGAATAATAAAAGTAAATCCAAATATTATAAAAATTCATGGTTAGTCAGTAAAAGGAGCCGAACTGTCCTTTTCGCCATTGCTGAGATGTACTTTGACTTTTTTGATTTTGCGAGCGTCCACTGCCAGCACTGTAAATTCAAAATCCTCAAATTTGATTTTAGTCCCATTCTTAGGGAGCTTTGAGTTTAATTCAAGAAGTAATCCCCCGAGAGATTCGCTTTCACCTTTTACTTCTTCAAATATTTGAGAATCTAAATCCAACTTCTTACAAAAGTCATTCAATGATACCTTTCCTTCAAAAATAAAGGTGTCATTGTCAAGTTCCTGAAAGAATATATCATTGGTATCGTCGAATTCATCATTGATCTCTCCGATGATTTCTTCGATCAAATCTTCCAAAGTAACCAGGCCTGAAGTGCCGCCATATTCGTCCACCACTATGGCCATGTGAACACGCATCTTTTGGAAATCTTTGAGAAGCACATCCACTTTTTTGGTCTCCGGCACAAAGAAGCTTTTGCGAATCAAGTCCTTCCATGCAAAATCCTCATCTTTTTCGATAAAGGGGAGAAGGTCTTTGATATATAATACACCCAATATATTGTCAATGGTCTCCTCAAAAACCGGAATTCTGGAATAGCCACTCTTGTTGATTTTGTCCATCAACTCATGGAAATCCATTTCAACATCAATAGCGGTGATGTCCAGGCGGCTTCGCATCACTTGTTTTACCGAGAGTGTTCCAAAATTTACAATTCCTCTGAGAATGTCTTTTTCTTCATTGGGCGTATCCTCGGTGGTCAATTCAAGGGCCTGGTGGAGTTCATCAACAGATAGAGAGAAGCCCTTTAACTCCACGCGTTTTTCAACCAGGTTGCTAAAAGCCATCAAAAACCAGGAAAGGGGCTGAAGAATCGAAGAGAAAAGACTAAGGATTGGTGCTAAAGTGAGTGCAAAAGGGATTCTTGACTGATTTGCGTAAACTTTTGGTACGATTTCACCAAAGAATACGATGGCAAAAGTAATCCCTACAGTCTGGATCAAAATCACAATAATGCCGGTAGCGTTCATCCCAAAAAGTGACCACGAAACAAAAGTGGTCAGGGTGACAATGCCAATGTTAATTAGATTATTAAGTATCAGAATGGTACTTAATAATTTTTTGGGATTTGCCAAAAGGTTGGCAACCCGTCTCCCCCTTTTATTTTCCGAATCTTGGAGTGAGGCGATTTCATCATTGGTCAGGGAGAAAAATGCCACTTCCGAACCAGAGGCGAGGGCTGACCCTATCAATAGAAGAACCAAAATCAATCCATTGATAAAGAAATAACTAAATGAAGGCTCGATAATCTGTGCAATCAGGTAGTAACTCGGATAGGGGTCGTCCATGTAGGCGAAAAGATGTTCGTGGCAAAATTAAGCAATTCCCCTGAAAATCAACTTCAGGGGAATTAAGTATCATTTAAAATGGCAAATCATCATCAGCATCGTCCAGCACTAAATCTGGGTTCGAATTTGAGTCCCCTCCACTAGTAGCGGCAGGTTTTGGATTTGCAGCAGGGGCGGCAGTAGGGGCTTGGCCTCCGCCCATTCCCTCAGGTTTTCCTCCCAGCATTGTGAAACTCAAAACCCGGATTTTTGTCCTATACCTGTTTTGTCCTTGTTCATCCTGCCAAGAATCTGTTTTGATTTTTCCCTCGACGTAGAGCTGCGAGCCTTTTTTAAGGTATTGTTCAGCTATTTTGGCCTGACCATCCCACATTTCAAGATCATGCCATTCCGTCTGATCTACTCGGTTGCCGTTTCGGTCTTTGTAAGATTCAGTCGTAGCCAACCGAAGTTTAGCCACCGCTTTGTCACCTTCGAGATATTTTACCTCGGGATCTGCCCCAAGGTTACCCACTAGAATCACTTTGTTTACTCCTGCCATAATTTTATTTGTTTAGGTTGAAAAATTAAAAGAATTGAAGTTACTCAAATCCCTTGATCGTTCAAAAAGTTTACAATCAATTTGGGTTTAGCCAAGGCCTCAATTTCATTTTCGGAAACCAAGAAATATCCTTCATTTTCGCACCAATCAGACAATTCGGGGTATTTGTTGACAGGAATTTCAAGTTTAGAAAAACTAGCATTAAGTTTTTGGTGTGACAAAATATGTCGGTATTTCTTTGGGATGGATTCCGGAATTTCCGAAGTGGGGAATGCAAGTTTGGCGAACTCAGTGCTGGTTTTTTCTTCCAAAGGAAAATCATGCAGTCCTTCCCAGATGTCTCCGGAAGCCCGTTTTTTCCAAACCCAATTTTTTCCGCACCGAATCACGAAATAATGAAGACTCCGCTCTTTTACTTTTGTCTTATTGATTTTTACCGGTAAATCTTTCACTAAGCCCTTTTGAAAAGCAAAGCAAGTTGAAATTAACGGGCAATTTGCACAGTCAGGATTTTTAGGGACACAAAGCCTTGCACCAAAATCCATCATTGCCTGATTGAATTCTCCAGGATTTTGTTGTGGAATCAATTCGTCCGCAAGCGCCTCAAATTGTTTTTTTGCCTTACCCGTAGCAATGTCAGTTTCGATTCCATAATACCTCGCTAATACTCTAAACACATTCCCATCGACCACCGCCTTGGCTTCATTATAAGCAAAACTGGCGATTGCAGCCGCGGTGTAGCTCCCAACACCCTTTAATAAGAGTAGATCCTTGTAGTTGTCCGGAAATCTCCCGTCAAGTTTATCACAGATATATTTAGCACAATTATGGAGGTTTCTGGCTCGGCTATAATAGCCTAATCCCTGCCAAAGTCTGAGTACTTCCGATTCAGGAGCCATTGCAAGGTCTTTAACGGTAGGATAAGCTTCCGAAAAAGCATAATAATAAGGTATGCCCTGGGCAACACGAGTCTGCTGAAGAATGATTTCTGATAGCCAGATTTTGTAAGGATTATCCATCCCTCTCCATGGAAGTTCCCTTGGATTTGCTCTATACCAAGAAATTATTTGGAAAGAAAAGGCTTGATTTTCAGTAGTTTTATGATTCATTTGTGGAAAATATTTCAAGTATAAACCAAGGTAATTTTTTTGAATATGTTTTTTAATTGAGTTGGTTCTCGTACATTTGCAGTCCCAAAAACACTTGGTTAATAGGTTGTTAAGCTTATTTCGTAATTTCTAAATTAAAAACACTGTGACAAAAGCAGAAGTAATCACCAAGATTTCAGACAAAACAGGAATCCAGAAGGACGATGTAACACAAGCCATTGAGGCGTTCTTCAAAGTAGTGAAGGATTCCATGGCTGATGGAGAAAACATTTACGTAAGAGGTTTTGGCAGCTTTATCAATAAGAAAAGAGCTAAGAAAATCGCCCGTAATATCTCCAAAAATACGGCTATCGTTATTGATGAGCACTATATTCCGGCTTTTAAGCCATCTAAAGTGTTTATCGAGAAAATCAAAAACAGTAAGAAAATCAAGGAATTGGCTCCCCAAGACTAAGTCTGAGGCGATATTACCATGAAAAAAACTCAGCTCATTCTCATTATTTTAGCGGTAGGTGCCGTAATAGGACTGTACGCTTTGCCTAAGGTCGTTGTCGACAATAAGGCAGGTACCACGGCTGTTGAGGATCCAAATGCCCCGGAGACTTCCAAAATGGAGGTATCTAAAATGCATGAGAATGAGCTTTCTTCTGACAATCGCTCCCAAGCTGATCAATTAAAATCAACTTTAGCCTCAGCAGAAGGATCACCTGAAAAAATCGAAGCGGCAAAAGCACTTGCTTCAATTTATCAAAATGAAGGAATGTTTGACAGCGCAGCCTATTTTCTTGGTGAAGCGGCTTATCTAAATCCTTCAGATTTAGCCTTGAAAGAAGACGCCGGTAAAGCATATTATGAGGCATTTTCCTTTGCCTTGGATAAAACTAAAGTGGAAAATCTAGCTGAAAAGACGAGGGGGTATTTAAATCAGGTTTTGGAAAAAGATCCAAATCGACTGGATTTGAAAACCAAAGTGGCGATGACTTATGTATCTTCGGCCAATCCAATGCAGGGTATCACCATGATGAGGGAAATCCTCGAAGCTGATCCCCAAAATGAAGATGGCTTGTTTAACATGGGAATTCTATCCATGCAATCTGGTCAATATAAGCGTGCAGCTGAGCGATTTGAGGAGTTGATTAAATATCACCCCGACAATCTTCAGGGTCAATTTTACTTGGCTGTTAGCTATTTTGAGTCTAAAGAAAAGAATAAAGCGAAAGCTCAGTTTGAGGCAGTAAAGAAAATGACCCAAGATCCGATGATTTTGGAAAGTGTTCAGACCTACCTCGACCGGCTGTAAATTAATAGTATAAACCATAAAATCTAAAAACTATGCCTTGCGGTAAGAAAAGAAAGAGACATAAGATCGCTACGCACAAGCGTAAGAAGAGACTTAGAAAAAACAGACATAAGAAGAAGTAATCCACTTCTTCTTTTCCTGTTTAATTAACACAACACGTTCATTTACATATTATAAGACCAAATTTTGAGTACGGAATTGTTAATCGATTCAGCTCAAAACGGAAGTCGGATCGCCCTGCTGCATGATAAACAACTGGTGGAGCTTCATTCCGAAGGGATGAACAATCAGTTCAAAGTAGGTGACATTTATCTGGGAACGGTACGGAAGATCGTCAATGGTCTCAATGCTGCATTTATCGATGTAGGCTATGAGAAAGACGCCTTTCTTCATTACCAAGACCTCGGGCCAAATGTCAACTCGATGTTGAAGTTTACCAAAATGGTACGCAACAACAACTACAACAATTATCTGCTAAAAGGCTTCGAAAACGAACCTGAAATAGACAAAATCGGCAAAATCGAGAAAGTTCTATCTAAGACCAATCAAGTGTTGGTTCAGGTCGTCAAAGAGCCAATTTCAACCAAAGGCCCCCGACTTTCTTGCGAGCTCTCTCTGCCCGGTCGCTTTCTCGTGCTGGTACCCTTCTCCGATACAGTCAATGTATCCAAGAAAATCCGCAGCAACGATGAGCGCAAAAGGCTTCTTAGACTCATCAATTCAATTAAACCCGCCAACTTCGGAGTAATCATCCGTACTGTGGCCGAAGGACAGTCCGTGACGGAACTCGATAAAGACCTTCGAAATCTTCTCGATACTTGGGAAGAGGGGATGAAAAAATTGCTGAAAGCCAAGAGCCGGGACAAAATCATCGGAGAGATGAGTATGGCTTCCTCATTAATCAGGGACCTACTCAACGAATCATTCGACGCAATCACCGTAGAAGAAGAGTCAACTTACGATCAGATCAGATCCTACATCAGGTCAATTGTCCCTGAAAAAGAAAAAATTGTAAAGCTTTACAACGGTAAAGTCAAGCTATTTGAAAGTTTTGGAATCGAAAAGCAAATCAAAAGCTTGTTTGGACAGACGGTGAGCTTGCCTCAAGGCGGCTATGTCATCATTGAACACACCGAAGCACTGCACGTCATAGACGTCAACAGCGGCAACAAATCCAACCAAGAAAGCGACCAGGAATCAACAGCGTTGAAAACCAATATGGCCGCCGCTAAAGAAATTGCCAGACAGCTCCGCCTCCGGGATATGGGTGGAATCATCGTCGTAGACTTCATTGACATGAAGAAGGCTGACAATAAAAAAGCCATCTATGAAGTGATGATGCTGGAGATGAAGTTAGATAGGTCCAAGCATACTGTATTGCCACTGAGCAAATTTGGGCTCATGCAGATCACCCGACAGCGGGTAAGACCGGAAGTCAACATTGTGACTAAGGAAACTTGCCCGGCTTGCAACGGAACCGGCAAGATTCAGGCTTCGATCCTGATCGCCGATAAGTTGGAGCATGACCTAGAGCATATTGCCACCATCCAAAACGTGGCTAAAATTCAAATTGGGCTGCATCCCTATCTGCACGCATACTTCACCCAAGGCCTGATTAGCCAGAGGATGAGGTGGTTTTTCAAGTATTACAAATGGATAAAACTGATCAGAGATTCTTCTCTACCCGTGACGGAATACAGATTTCTAGATGAATCTGGTGAAGAAATCGAATTACAACTGGTAAAAAGCGAGACTGAGTAAGTCTCGCTTTTTTTTATGGGTTAATTTTGGAAAAATCTAATATTGCAAAGGCAACTAGATCGTCGGTTGTTTTTGTGCGGAGGAGAACGGCATAACCTTTCGGGGTATTGAATCCATAAAATCCTATTTGATCAGTATTGAATTCCAATTCAGCTTCAGGCGAAAGGGCATAGTCAAATACTAATAAGCGATGTTTCTTCTGATCAGGATTTTCAATAGTTGGTCCTTTGATCCTTACAGTTCTCAAGATTTTTTTAGAATGAGTATCGATGTCGAGACTTTCGTATTTAAAAAAAGCAATCTATTATCCCGAAAAGTCAGTAATACCTGACCGGAGTCAGTTTCAAAGTAGGCGAAAGTACTACCCAATTCCTTGGTTAAAGTGTCCTTTTCAAGATAAAGCGTATCTGTAATTAAATCCGTAAGCTCAAAGTATTGAATAGCTGTTGGCTTTTTGAACACGCCAAAATTGCAAAGGCAAACCCCAGAAAAGGGAATCTTCTCATAGTTTTTTCTCCAAGAAAGAAAAAAAATGAATTAGTCAAACTACCAGTCTATAGGAACAAACCCCAGCCGTCATCAAATTTATCCGTAGAATCGAAGCCCTTTACCCATACTACAAAGAGGTTTTTAAATTCTTCAATGGCTTCTCTCAATAAGTCCAGATGTTCCTCTGCATGGGTTTCCTCCATAGCGAGCTGGTATGTCATGGAGTTGAGATGTCTGGCGTGAACTTTCATGACGGTGGCATTTTCCATTTTGAGGATGTAGTCTTTGACTCCCTCTGCACCGGCAAATTTGGCACACATCACCATAGCATCTTCCAACATCATGCCTCCATAAAGTTCCCTTCGCGCCTCATCCAGACTTCCGACTAGCGCATGCGTAAGGGATACAATTTCTTTACCTTTTTTCATTAGAGGATGGGAGTAAATTTGGTCCCGATGTGTCTTCGGATCAAATTCACTCTCATCATCATCCTCTTCATTTTCTTCAAAATCGTCCCACATCGAAAAGTCAAGTTTAAAAAAGCCGAGAATTATTTTCCTTAAAAAGGAAGTTTGTCCTCTTCGCTTTCGGAATAAAATGTGTCCATCTCCGGCATAGGGGCTGCTGCGCCTCCTCCGGAAGTTCGATCCACTTTGTAGGCTTTTACTTCTGTATACCAACGCCCATTATATTCCCTACTTTCCACATCGATTCCTAGCGTAACTTGCTCACCCACTTTCAATCCAAATTGATCAATTTTATCCCCCCATAGAGATACACATACTTTTTTCGGGTATTGTCCACCGGTTTCGAGTATAAACTCCTGCTTTCTCCAGGCATTTCCAGTTTTTGAATTTCCTCCTACTTCCGGTAGTTGGTTGATTATTTTTCCGCTTAAATCCATTGTAATTTCTATTTCTTGATCCGATTACGAAGATAAGGATTGAAGGGGATTTTTAGGGTTTTCAAGCAGGTAAAAGAGTTTACAAATAGTATTTGCCGTAATTTTTTTGGCATTGACAATTGCAATTTGATTGATAAAACCGGGTTTTATTTAAAATAAAAGTTTGTGAAACAATTTTTTTCCAAACTTTCGCTTGAATTTAAGTACTCACTTGACAAGTATTCAAAAAACGACTTAGATTGGTCTGCTTGAATATAATCCTCAGTAAAATTTCAGTTTTTTATATCGCTCACTCTTAACAGATACTATGGCTTAGACTTCTACGTTGTTTATAAACCAACTTAAAATGAGTAAGCGAATAGGTCCACAGGACAGCGAGTTGATAGCTCAGTATCGAAATGGCAGCGAGGCAGCCTTTGATCATTTGGTAGATCGATACCAAAGTAAAGTTTTTACCACAATATATCTGATCGTCAAGGATCAGGCTGTTGCGGAGGATTTGCTCCAGGATGTGTTTGTGAAAGTCGTCCAGACAATCCATTCAGACCGGTACAGTGAGGAGGGGAAGTTTCAGCCTTGGTTGATGCGTATTGCACATAATCTGGCCATTGATTATTTCCGAAAGGCCAAACGATACCCGACCATCTTGATGGAAGATGGATCAAATATTTTCAATTCTCTCCAGTTTGCGGAATCCTCGATTGAGGATCTTCGCGTAAGGGAGGAGACTTTGGAGATGGTAAAAAAATTGATTGAAGAGCTTCCTGAAGCTCAAAAAGAAGTTTTGGTCATGCGTCATTACCTGGATATGAGTTTTCAGGAGATTGCTGATCAGACCGGAGTGAGTATTAACACAGCCTTGGGAAGAATGCGATACGCGCTGATCCACCTCAGGAAGAAAATGAAACAACTAAACTTTGCCTATGATAAAATCTTTTACCCCAAATGACCTGGTACGATACATCTATCAGGAAATGCCCGAGGTAGAACAAGAACTCTTGATGCAAGCCTTGCATAGCGACCAATCCCTGATGCAAGAATACGTGGAGATGCTGAGCACGATAGAGCAATTGGACCAGGTTCGCCTGCAGCCATCGGAAAAAGTAGTAAACGCCATTAAATCGATGGCACATTCTACGGGACTTCAAAGAGTCTGAAAAAGCATTGGTAACCCCGGCATTTGCCGGGGTTTTTTTCTTTAAAACTCTCCTATAAATTCTTTTGCTTCTTTGAGTAGCGCGACGTTGGTGGCAGGGGTAAATCCATGGCCCTGCCCTTGAACCACAGTGAATTGATGCCTTACCTTTTCACTTTTCAACTTTTGTTCCAAGAGTTGACTTTGGCTAATGGGGACTACTGTATCCCGATCCCCATGGAAAAAAATCGTAGGAACGTCTTTGGAATCAATATGGCTAATCGGGCTGGTATCTTGATAGTTTTTACTCGCCGTAGCTGGAGTGCCTCCCAACAGTGCCGTTAAACCCAAGGCAGTAAAATTATTGAATTTATAAAGTTCTGACAGCTCTGTAGGTGGGAAGAATACGACTGCAGCCTTGAGGTCTGAAGTGTTATTCTTGTAAGCATGTAAAAGTGCCAGATGACCGCCGGCACTGGCTCCGGAAATAATAAAATCATCAGAAATATTCCATTCTACGAGTTTACTTTCGATGTACTCAAAGGCTCGGATTATATCCTTCTCTTGCTCTATTATTCCATTGTTTCCGGTAGCGAAATCGTAGAGCCTATAGTTTAATGAAGCAAAAGCATAACCGGGAAATTGACTTTCCAAAATGGGTTTTACCTGTAGGAATTCACTTTTGTCTCCGTCTATCCAGCCTCCTCCATGGATATATATAAGGAGTGGGGTTTCAGCTTGAGTCCTGCCTGCAGGTAAGTAGACGTCCATATTTTGTTTGACATCAGCACCATAAGATTCATTTAGCAGTTCTTTTGCGATTAGAAAATCTGGTTCAGAATCAGGCGTACATGCCGAGAAAACCAGAAAAGCCGCAACGCTGAAATATAAAAAGGATTTAAAAATATAATGTTTCATCGCTTAAAACCATTTGATTAAAGTGGAAATGATTTGTTTGGCTTTCACACCATATGGAGGCCTTAATAAAGTGACATTGTTGAGGCCTATTCGTTGTGTTAGAACGCCTTTTTCATTACTGAATGCAAGGAAACCCTCATGTCCATGTGCTTTGCCTATTCCGCTGTTATTCACGCCGCCAAAGGGTAAGTTGTTATGCAAAAAATGGATTACGCAGTCATTTAGAACTACATTTCCTGAACTTGTCTCACGAACTACTTTCTCCGAATTCTCAGATTCCTTTCCGAAATAATAAAGGGCCAGTGGTTTTGGTTTAGAATTGACCATTCCAATTGCTTCTTCAATTGTGGAAAAGGTTAGGATAGGTAAAATCGGTCCGAATATTTCTCCTTGAAATACACTCATGTCTTCACTGATAGAAGTAAGAATAGTGGGTTCGAAATAAAATGAAGACTTGTCTGTTTTCCCTCCAAAATCCAGGGTAGCACCTTTTGAAATTGCGTCTTCCAGGTGATCACTTAACCTTTCAAAATGCTTGGGTCCAATAATTCTCGCATAATCCCTTGAGTTTTCGATTCCTTTAAAAGCTGGATCATAGAATTTCTGAAGAAAAACTTTGAGTTCCATGAGCAGTCGCTCCTTTTGGGATTCATGTACCAGGATGTAATCCGGCGCAATGCAAGTTTGCCCACAATTCACAAATTTCCCCCAGATCAGTTTCCCCGCGGCATCATTCAGGTCAGCCGAAGCGTCAATTATGGCAGGAGATTTTCCTCCCAATTCTAAAGTGACTGAGCTAAGGTGCTCAGCCGCAGCTTTCATTACGATTTTGCCCACTGCAGGGCTTCCAGTGAAAAAGATATGATCGAAAGGCAACCTAAGTAGGGCCTGTGACTCTTCCACTTCCCCGAGAAATACTTCAACTTCATTGGTTGGAAATACTGCTTTGACCATTTTTTGGATCAAAAAAGAGGTAGCAGGTGAAAGTTCAGAGGGTTTGATGATGGCAGTACAACCCGCAGCAAGTGCTGAAACAAGTGGACCGACCGTCAGATTGAATGGAAAATTCCAAGGGGAAATTATCAAAGCCGTTCCTTTGGGTTCGAAGTGTATTTTTCCACTAGTCCCGATCATTGAAAGTGGAGTACTCACACTCTTAGGCTTCATCCAGTCCTTTAAATTCCTTAAGGTATGATTGATTTCTGAGGTGACGGGAAAGATTTCGCTGAGATCTACCTCAGGCTCCGGTTTCCTGAAATCCTCCCATAGTGCCTTGCGGATAAGGTTTTGATTTTCTTTGATCCAGTTTCGGAGTTTTACGAGTCGAGCTGATCTTTCCTCCAAAGTTGATGATCTCCATCTGACAGCAGTCTCTTGATGATCGGAAAAAGTTTTTTGGAAATCCAAACGATCAATTTGGTTTGGGATTGGGTTCAGCATTGGAATTAGGGGCTATTTTTTCGAAGATAATTGTAAGCCTAAAGGTCGGGATTGGGATGATTAATCTGATTATCCGCTCACAGGGAAAGTCTAATAATAATTCGAATGTTCAAAATAATTTTTTAGAATAAATTTTTTTCAATTGTTGGGTAAAGTTTTGGGTTTCACGGAATCGTCCTAAAATCTCAATACAAATTAACTTTAAACTTTAAAAAATTGAATAAAACCAAGAAAGCGCTAGATAAATCCTGTGTGATTTTGACGACAAAAAATATTTCAAATAAAAAAAAATGCATTACAAATAATTTTTTTTGCAAAATAATTTGGATATGAAAAACATTAAAGTGTATTTTTATGGCATAAAAATGATTTCAAGAATTTCAGCTCTTTAAATAAGGATGTAAAATCGGGAGTTTTTGAAGTTCAAAAAGAGAAAATAAAATTGGTTAAAATCGATTTCAAGAAATATAGTACTGGAAATCAGATTTTTAAGAAAAGTAAAAAGACAAATTATCGCAAAACGTCTACAAACTCGAAAATTTTAAACTTTAATTATATGGACAAGCCATTCAATTGTCAGACAAATATTCTGCCGCCCCAAAGTGGATTTTTTGAAGGAAATTCAAATAATGCGCTTTTCAAGTTGCTTTTAGTTTTTCTTTTAATTTTGGGAGGCAGTTTCCTTTTCCCCTCTTCGGGTTATTCCCAAGGGCAAATTGTAGGGACAGTTCCAATTGTAATTAATCCAGCTAATCCACCAGGCTGTCCTCAAAACAACGTTACTATTTCAGAAATTCAATTTCGAGATGAAGGCGGGATTCCTTTTCCAAGTCCGTTTAACCCTAATAATTTAGAAATTGGAGACGAGATTCCTGGAGAGATATGGGTAAAATTTGGAGGTAGCACCTCTAACGCATACAATTTGTATGCTCAATTTGATGTGTTTATCAATGGAGTAAAAGACGGGAGTACTCGAACACTTTGCTTATTTGGGGGAGTTAAAGTTCCCACTCAGGACGGTTTGTTTTATTACATTGATGACTTTACCTGGGAATATGGTGATAAGTTAGAAATAAAAAATATTTACATGACTTGGACCACTGGAAATGCCGGAACTGGCAATTGTACTCCAAGACTGCAGAATTCTCAGTGTTATTACAATCCAACAGGCCTCGTTGTTAACACACCGCTTGTTAGCAATTTTAGTTTCCAGACTTTTTGCCAAAACAGAAATGTTGCTTTTACTAATTTGACTACAGGTGGTGACCCAGCAGTTTCGGCAACTTATTTATGGAGTTTTGGTAATGGAAATACTTCAACTCAGATGAATCCTACCCATACGTATGCTTCAGCAGGGACTTACACAGTTACGTTAACATCCACCAAATCAGGAGTGGTAAAATCATTTTCCAAAGAAGTTATTGTTAATGATCAATTGTCATTGACTATATCAAATACAGAGGATGATGATTGTTCAATTAACTCGACTGGTTCCATTGATATAACTGTTTTAGGTGGAGATGGAGACTATACTTTTTTATGGAGTACCCTTGATGGTAATGGATTAGTCGTCGAAGCAGAGGATCAAACTGGTTTGTCTGCAGGCACATATACAGTCTTAGTTACGGATGCTAGAGAATGTACTGCTACAACATCAGTAATAATAATTCAACCTCAACAATCACCTACCCCCAATCCGCAGACTTTTGATTTCTGCGAGGGTTCTGGCGATCAGCCATTACTAGTGACCCCAACAGGGGATTATACTATCACTTGGTATGATTCTGAAATGAATCCGCTTCAGGGAGCTCCGACGGTTTCAACCTCCTCAGCTGGTAATGAAAGTTTTTACATCACCCAATTCAAAGAAGGGGAATGTGAAAGTGAGATGGCTGAAGTGACTGTAACTATCAACCCAGCACCTGCCGCACCGACCAGTCCGGTTAATGTGACGATCTGCGAGGGGGATGCAGAGTCTATCACTGCAAATGCTACAGTACCACAAGGCTTCAGCATTGTATGGTACACCACAGCAGATGGAGATGTGACTACAGAAAGTCCAAGCCTGAGCACAGTAGGAACAATCACCTACTACGCAGCATCAGTGAATAATGAGACAGAGTGCGAGAGTTTGACAAGAACTCCTGTAACGCTGACAATTCTTGCAGCACCTGCCGCACCGACCAGTCCGGTTAATGTGACGATCTGCGAG
>NZ_FMXE01000025.1 GCF_900103735.1 Algoriphagus alkaliphilus
ACGTTCGAGGACTGGGTAGCTGTCGTGCTGATGCTTGGCTCGGTCGTCACCTTCGTGTCTCCGTTGACCAGACCTGTGTAGCTGAAGGTCAGGGCAGGATTTGCTTCGCCATACGTTTTCTGCTTGTCATCAGCCGTGATGGTCAATGCCTTTTTATCGATGGTTAGCGTACCGTTCACCAAGGTGATCGCGTAGTTATCGTCCGATCCGCCTTCTAGCGTGATTGGGTACGTGCCTGCGTTCGAGCTTGCCAGAGCAGTCGTGCTGATGCTTGGCTCGGTTGTCACCTTCGTGTCTCCGTTGACCAGACCTGTGTAGGTGAAGGTCAAGACAGGATTCGCTTCGCCGTAGGTTTTCTGCTTGTCATCGGCGGTGATCGTCAGTGCTTTTTTGCCTACCGTCAGTGTTCTCTCGACCGGCTCTGCCGCAAAGTTCACCTCATCCCCATCCTGTGTTGCAGTGATCGTAGTCGAGCCTGCTTTCAGAATTGTTGCCTGATTTCCAATGATGCTGACTACTGTCGGATCAGTGGCAGTGTAGGTTACCGTCAGCCCTTGGTCTGTCTCAGCATTTCCTAAGGTAAAGGTAGGATCACCATAGGTCTTGGTTTCGATTTCAGGGAAGGTAATGGTCTGATTCAGTTTGTTGATGGTCGTAAATGACCAAGTGTAGGTATAGGCACTAAAGCCAACAAAGGAATTTCCAACCAAGTCCGTTACAAAGCCTGTCGGAATCGCCAGGATCACCTGGGTGTTTACCGGCAGGTTCTCTGTGAGAACCAAGGACACCGTAAGCTTATCCTCAGATAAAGTAAACAAGGACCTTTCATCCGGATCACTCAGGTCAAATTCCAAAATTGAAGTAATGGTACATCCATCCCCGTCGACTTTGCCAAGACTGAAAATCCCTATATTTCCCAGAGTTACCTCATCATCAAATGTGATAATCAAGGTAGGCTGCAAGGCAACCCCAGTTGCGTTATTCCCCGGCACAAATTCGGAAACTATTGGAGCAACATTATCGACTGTGGCATTGGACGTATCAGCCGTTGTCGTTGTTTTACTTGAACTGTTGGTTGCTGTCACACTAACATTCCGATTTGCGGCATTAATCTCCCCCGCTGTTAGGGTATAGGTAGCTGTCCAGATGCCACTATTATTGGTAGCAACAACAGCTGAACCTCCTCCAAACTGGGAGAAGTCCATAGTAACCGAGCTTATAATCTCGGTGTTGTTATCACCAGCTAAGGTATTGTTCCAAGTTGCAGTTATTGTATTCCCTATTTTGAAAACACCACCTGTACCTGTAGCACCGGAAATAATAATATTTGCATCAGTCACTGTCGGAGCAGGAATAAAAATCTCCAGCCCCGGTATCGGATTCACTTCCGGCTCCTCGCCAGGGGAATCATAAGTAAGGGTTCTTAAGTAAGGATAAGAACTATATCCGGCAGGATTGATATTCCAGATGTCCTGAAAATTCCAGTCTGTAAAATTTCCCTGAGTTTTCATCTCAGCTGTAGTCTTTCCTTCACCGCCTGATGAAGTTGCACGATCTGATGTTTCAGTATCCCAAAAGGAATTCACCACTGTACCGCCATCATTTTCACCAATCAAGCCTCCGGGATTAACCGCCCCGGTCACTTGACCTATTGCGTAACTTTTATTGACTGAGCCTCCATTATAACCTACTAATCCTCCTACAGAACTTCCAGCACCTGTCACAGACCCCGTTGCATAACTGTTGCTGATTGCACCACCATTGAAGCCTGCCAATCCACCAATTCCAGTCCAGCTTTCATCTGATCCCTCTACTGCTCCGGTAGCATAACTGTTATTGACTGTTGCGTTGACATTTACAGCACCTATTAGTCCGCCGATTTGATAAGTCCCTATTACATTAACAGAAGCAAAGCAATTGACTACTGTTCCATAAACACTGCCTGCCAAACCTCCCGAGGTATCCTCTTCGCTTTTTACATATCCTTTGGCATAACAATTATCTATAATCCCTTCCGTTGCCATAAAACCAACCAAACTCCCAACAGTAGCTTTGCCCTCTACCATAACTTCTTCAAGGCCAACATTGGAAATAGTAGCTCCATTAGCAATACCGAACAAGCCTACTCCAGATAAATTGAGCCGCTTAATCTTGAGGCCCCTAATTGTTTTAACACGACCATCAAAGTTTCCGGAAAAGGCATTCGTAGTATTACCATAAGTACCAATCGGCAACCAACCTAAATTTTCATTTGCTGCAGACGAAGCATAGGTGGCATATCCGGTTGAATTTTGGTCCAGATCATTTAACAGGATGAAATACGATGAAAGATTCTGCCGGACATTGTGTAGATGTCTCCAATCACTGATCTGATATGGATCCAGTTCTGTCCCGGAACCTCCGGCATATAATGATGCTGGTGCCTCTATGGTAAAACTCTCCACTCCCCCATAACTCGTCCCCACACTATTGGTTGCAAATGCTCGTACGAAATATGTTCCTGGCATCAAAGCAGGAGTAGATCCAGAAAAAGCACCAGTTCCTGAGCCAATTATGATTTTATTATCTGTTGTTGTTGGATTCGTTGAGGTTCCATAAACAAAACCCCTTTCTGTCACTGTTTCTCCATTGTCACTTGTGACATTCCCATTAACTGTAATCACACCATTGCTTTCAGAAACTGATTCAGTTAGAATCACAGGAGCTCCGGCTTGAATCTCAGTCGCACCTTTCAAGTCATAGCTAAAGTTGTCAAATTTGGTTACCCGATGACCGGAGAAATTGAAATAACTATAGAGTTGTGAAGCACTCGAAAGCGTTGAATTTGTGACCCCATTAACTTCAAAGATAGCAGTAGCCTCTGATGGAAAACGTAAGGTTCCATCTTGATTTGCAGGCCAAACTTCAACTCTCATATCAAAGTTGGAGATGGTAGACCTCGTTACTTTGAAAACTATTTTAAACCATTTGTCCGGAGATCCACAACTTGTATTGTTGTTAATTAAATCACTACATGTAGATGCCTTGATAGTAGTAATCGATCCACTAGAATAGGTTACACCCCAACTTCCTGAGTAGTTTACAGTTCCATTATGGAATTCAAAACCGCCTCCATGTACCGAAATACCAAGGGCATCATTTGGTCTGTAAACAGGAGAAGTATGAAACGATGTCGTAGGTGAGCTTGCAGTAAATCCTACTCCACTATAGCCACTATTTCCCTCACTTTTAATAAATGTTTCAAAAGTGTAAGAGCTACCAACTACTCCCAAACTATAACTATTTTTAGTAGTGAAAACAGCATTAGTTGAAGAATTTGGTACAGAGACGGAACCGGAATTATTCAAACCGCCATCTGAGGCTTGAACCACATTAGAGACATGCGTTCCGGAACCGTTAAAATTGTTACTCAGTTGCCCAGTTGTATTAAAGTTAAATTCGCTGGTTTGAGCCATGCTTACCTGTGAACTAAAAAATAGAAACAATAAAAACGGAAGATTTTTAAATTTGAATAACTTGGAATCCACTCTTTTCAAAAGCGGGAAAAATAGGTTTTCTTTCAATGTGTCTTTACTAAAATCTGCTAATTCATCCATAAAATGGACTATTCCAGTGGAATTTTGAACACAAGTTTCGGAGTAAAAACTTCCTTTCATAGATCTAAAATTTAAAGTGAGCTGAGGATTAAAAGCAATAATTTCGGGTGTAAGCCGAAACATGCATCGAAGAACTCAACATTCTTTTTCGTTTCAAACCCTTGCCTTGGCAAGTGCAGGGATTAGTAAATGAAGTGCAGCACTATTATTAAAAAAGTAGAGTTTAACTCCGCCAATTGGGGATTTTTTTACCGACTGACAAGGAATCCTTTTACTCTATCCGATAAAACAAAAGATCATTCTCACCTAAAAATCACTTGAATGGGGAATTTTCCAAAAAATTAAAGGCATAAAAAAAGGCCCCAATTAGGAGCCTTTACTATTTTTAGGTGAAGAATTTCAAGCGGATCACTTCCTGTTCGGTGAGGAATCGATAATGCCCGCGCTTCAGATCTTTCTTGTCCAAACCGGCAAAAATAACCCGATCCAGTGCCGTAACCTCGTAGCCCAAATGGGCAAAAAGCCTTCTTACGATCCGATTTCTTCCGATGTGGATTTCCAAGCCCATGATGGTGCGATCCAAGGATAGCACTTGCATATCGTCCACTTTCACGTCACCGTCTTCCAATGTCAATCCTTCCCGGATCTCCAATTCATGATTATGTGTCAAGGGTTTGTCAATCGTCACCTGATAGATTTTTTTCACCTCATTGGAAGGATGCGAAAGCTTGGCTGTCAACTCTCCGTCATTCGTAAAAAGCAGCAACCCTGTCGTATTTCTATCCAATCTTCCCACAGGGAATATTCGCTCTTCGCAGGCATTCTCTACCAATTTCATCACCGTTTTTCGTTCCATTGGATCATCAGTAGTGGTGATGAAATCTTTCGGCTTATTCAAAAGCAGATAGACAGGCTTTTCAGGATTGATTTTCTTCCCCTGATAGATGACACGGTCTGATTTTTTGACCTTGTAACCCATCTCTGTTATTACTTGCCCATTGACCGTGATCAGCCCTTTGGCAATCAAGTCATCCGCTTCTCTGCGTCCGCAGATGCCAGAATTGGAAATGTACTTATTCAGACGGAATGAGTCTGTTTCTTCCTTTCCTTTGACCTTTCTTGCCGGTAGGGCCTCAAAATTATAATCCGGTCTATCCAGGTCTAAGGCCTGTCGGTTGGGACGGTTTTTACCAAATCCTCTTTTTTCGCCTGATTTCTCTTCTGCTGCTTTCGGTTGTTCGGGTGCAAAAACCGGCTTTTGATCCCGTCCTCTGCCTTTATAAACCAATCGCTCGCCGTGCTCCTTTGGAGACTGATCCGGCGTGGAATCCTTCTGGAAAAATTGCTTTTCCGGTCGTGGCTTGGGCTCATCCCCAACATTCCGTCTGTCTGAATCTTTCTTCTCAAATCGGTCCAGCTTATCACCGTAGGTCTTTTTGGGAGTATCCGAACCTTCACGTTTTTCAAACTTCTTACCTGAAAAGCCATCCTTTTTAAACCGATCCGGTTTATCGCCAAAAGTTTTCTTGGTATAGTCTGAGCCTTCTCTTTTTTCGAATTTCTTACCGGCAGCGTCGTCCTTTCTGAAGCGATCCGGTTTATCTCCAAATGCTTTTTTTGGATAGGATGAACCTTCCCGCTTTTCAAACTTCTTCTGGAATCCGTCTCCCTTTTCGAAACGCTTCTCACCAAATGGCTTTCGTTCTGAATCGCCACTGCCCGGGCGTTTTCCAAAAGCAGGCTTATCCGAACCTCTTTCGTCAGATTTGAAAAATTTTCCTCTTGGCTTATCGCCAAAAGTCGGTTTAGAATCGGACTTGAAATCCGGTTTTTTGCCAAAAGAAGGCTTGCTGCGGGAACCATCCCTCTTTCCAAACGAAGGCTTACTGTGGGAGTCGTCCTTTTTACCGAATGATTTTTGGTTGGATGAGAACTTCGAGTCTCCGTTTTCAGATCGACGGCCACCTCTTGCTGAAAAATCTGATTTCCCGGACTTTGAAGAGCCGGAGTCTTTGCGATCGTCGTTGAAAAACGGCTTTCTTGAATTGTTTTTTTTCATAGTATGCAGCATCACTGCTGTAGTTAAATGGTGTAGAATAAGCGACTGAAATCGAGCAAAACGAACAGGTCAAACATTGGAATGAAGATTCATATTGCGAGATTCCATGCGTCCAATGAAAATAAAATCATAAACACATGAAATCAAGCATGACCCAAAGCGTCACACACTGGGATGATTATAATTCATGCGAATATTCCATCTGACAAATAAAAATCAAATTATAAACAGATGAAATACAAACGCTTAATCGGGCTGTAAAGATATGGCGAAAGAAGGTAATTATTGCTATGCATTCAAAATATTCTTAACGATCAAGCCTTGTTTTTATAATAATATTCTGTGGCATTCCGTACTGAACCCTCAGATAGTAATAAATCATTGGCTGTTTGATAGTCCAAGCCTGTGGCTTCCATGATCATTTTCGTGCCGCGATCGACCAATTTTGCATTGGAAAGCTGCATATCCACCATTTTATTTCCTTTCACCCGGCCAAGTTTTATCATGACCGTAGTGGAAATCATGTTCAGCACCAGTTTTTGGGCAGTTCCGGATTTCATTCGTGTACTTCCGGTGACAAACTCCGGCCCAACCACCACCTCAATGGGAAATTCTACAGATCTTGCCAAAAGTGACTCTGTATTGCAGGTAATACATCCTGTGAGTAAGCCGTTTTCTCTCGCTGCTTTGACACCACCAATCACATAAGGTGTCGATCCTGAGGCGGCAATTCCGATCACTGAATCCAATTCCGAAACACCATATTCCTGGATGTCTTTCCAGGCCATTTCCGGATCATCCTCTGCATTCTCCACGGCCTTCCGAATCGCTGCATCTCCACCGGCGATCAATCCAATTACCCAATCATGGGGCACTCCGTACGTCGGAGGGCATTCTGAGGCATCCAAAATCCCCAACCTTCCACTTGTGCCCGCACCGATATAAAAAAGCCTTCCCCCTTCTCTCATTCGGGGAACAATCTGATCCACCAAGGCTGAAATCGCAGGAATATTTTCCTTCACGGCTGGGGCAACTTTATGATCTTCCGCATTGATATGATGGAGCAGTTCGGAAACTTCCATACGCTCCAGATTCTCATACTTCGAGCTACTTTCGGTTGTCTTCATAGTAATTCATGATGGTATAGTGTAAGCCCTGCAATGGGACTTTCGATGATGATGTGGACGTTGATTCCTGAGTCTGCGGCAGCTTTTCTTAGGATATCGCTATTGTAATAAGCGATGGAGCCCACAAAATTCGCCGGTTTATTGCGGTAGTCTTCATACTTGAATAGGTGCTTCGCAAAGAAATCCCTGAAGGAATCATAATACAGTCTATAGCAGTATGGATCGGCCCTGTTTTCAGTAATAAACCTGCAAAAGCTTGCCATATATCGGCTCGGAAAAGGTTGCCTGTAAACGTGATCCTGAATGATATTTTGAGTAATATGAAAACGCTCGATTGCCGCTTCTCGGATATACTTTGGCATCTCCTCGTGGATGAAGTCGATCAAAAACTTCCTTCCCACATAGCAGCCGCCCCCTTCATCCCCCAAGATATAGCCTGCCGCAGGACGCGTGGCAATGATGTTTTTCCCGTCATAATCACAGCTGTTGGATCCTGTACCCAATATGCAGGCCATTCCTGCCTGATGTCCACAGGTAGCATGTGCTGCCGCAGCCAGGTCATGGTCTATTTCAATTTTTGCCTGTCGAAAAATGGTCCGCAGGGCATTGGAAACTTCAGCTTTCCGATCCGGAGCTGAGCAACCCGCCCCGTAAAAATAAATCTGCTCGATTTCGTCTTCCAGATTGACCAAAAAATCATGTCGCATCTGAATCGCCATTTCTTCGGAGGTCATATAATAGGGATTGAAACCCACTCCGCGATGTTGGCTGATTTTGCCGTCACGATGAATTACTCTCCAGTCTGTCTTGCTGGAACCACTGTCTGCTATTAATATCATGCTAGGTAAGTTGGCCTATGGCCAGAAACTTTTCAAATACTTTTTCGGTGTGAGGCGCATCCACAAGTTCGTCAGTCAGATCCTGTCCCGCCCAGTGCTCGTAGTGCATCCCTTTTTTCCAAAGCCTGGAGGTGGTCAGGTCATAGATTGTTCCCTTATATGCCACCCAAATTTCGGGTTTATCCTGACCATTTCGGAGGGCCAACTGCTGCCTGGTGTACGTCTTCATCAATACAACTTGATCTGGGCATTGATCCAGCGCTCGGGGATCTCACCCTTTTGGGCAAGCTGATAATCTGAGTAACTGCAAGGCACAGTACTCACCCGGTCAAAACGATTGGTTTCATTGTGGGGGATTTCCATCCACCATTTTCCACTGCGTTTACTTTTATAAAAAACGAGTACGTTAGGCTTTGCATCCAATGAAACGGAGTATTTAATATAATCTGCGCTTTTGAAGGATAGACTGTCTTTTCTGGAATAAAATCCTTCGATAAAATACCAGATCATCACGGCTGCTACTTTAGCTGTTTTATTATTTGCATCATCGAAATAGGGATCGTAGCCATAGATTCCTATGGAGCTAAGCTTTTCATTCATTCCTGCAAACCAGAAGATCTGACAGGCTTCCTCCGCTGTCAGTCCGAAGGGTTGGGCATCCACTGCGCCGGGTGCATCGGCAGATTGGAGGGCACACAAGTCAAAACTGAGTAAATCCGCATCCCGAATCAATGGCTCGGTTTCTTTGAAGTTGTCACGAACCTGACCGAGCCTGACATGATCAAAGTAAAGTTTCTCCATCACATTGATCAGGGTCGGATCCACAAGAAAACTTTGATAAGCCAAGTGGGTGTATGAAAACAGGAAATTGGGCTGGTGCAGAACGATTTCCTGGGTGTGACGGTCGTCTTCCGGGCCTGTTTCTTCCATATCCACTTTGGCATCGATTGTCACCAGACTAACCAACTTTTTCATTTTTTGATAGGACAAATATTGCCCATAGTCCAGATCGTGTGATCCTCCAAAGAAAATCGGAAGAATCTGCTGCTTCATCAATGCCTCCCCTACCTGTCGCATGTTTTGGTACGTGTCATTCAGAGAAGCGCCCAAAATCAGATCCCCCAAGTCCGCCACCCGATAGGGTACCAGACTTTTCTTGAGTTCATAAAGTTTTTCGCGGATTTCAGAGCCACCCCGCTCGATACTTTCGGATTTCTTTGCCCCCCGCTTTTCTTTGATTCCAACAAGGGCAATTTGCATTCCTTTCAGATCAGGAAAATTTTCGCCGTAAATATGAATCTGATGGAAAAAGGAGTTTTCGGGATATTTTTTTTTCTCGAGAAGGAAATCTGCGACAGGGTCGAAAAAGGATTGAATATTCATAGGGTGATAATGTGGATATAAAAATACTCAAAAATGGCACTAAACTAAAAAATCCCGCCGAAGCGGGATCTTTTTATAAATTTTACCCTCCGAAGTCATCGAAGCGGATGTTTTCTTTTGGAATACCCAAGTCATCCAGCAACTTCAGCACTGCGGCGTTCATCAAAGGAGGTCCGCAGAGGTAATATTCAATTTCATCCGGGTCAGCGTGATTTTTGAGATAGTTATCATACAACACTTGGTGAATGAAACCTACATAACCATCGCCATCGTCATCAAGGGACTTTTTCACCTTCCAGTTATCTTCAGGAAGAGGCTCGGACAATCCAATATGGAATTTGAAATTTGGAAAATCTTTTTCTATATCCCTAAACTGCGGTGTGTAAAACAGTTCCTTCTTGGACCGGCCTCCGTACCAATAAGAGACTTTTCGATGTGTCTTCTCGGTGTGGAATAGGTGGAAGATATGAGATCTCAGCGGAGCCATGCCAGCACCACCACCGATGTAGATCATTTCTCTTTCGGTTGGATTGATATGAAATTCTCCATAAGGACCTGAAATGGTCACTTTATCACCAGGCTTTCTTCCAAATACATAAGAAGAACAAACCCCGGGATTGACATCCATCCATCTGTTGTTTGCACGATCCCAAGGTGGCGTCGCGATACGAATGGTCAACATGACAATGTTCCCTTCAGCAGGGTGGTTGGCCATGGAATAAGCTCTAAAGAGGGGCTCATCATTTTTCATCACCAAACTCCAAAGGCCAAACTTATCCCAGTCGCTTTTGTAAACATCAGCAGGGTGGCCTAAGTCAGGATGTGGAGTGATATCCATATCCTTGAAATTCACGGTGATCGCAGGTACATCGACCTGAATATATCCTCCGGATTCAAAATCAAGGTTTTCGCCCTCAGGCAATTTCACTTTGAATTCTTTGATAAAAGTTGAGACGTTGTAGTTGGATATCACTTCGCATTCCCACTTCTTGATTCCAAAGATTTCGTCAGGAACACGGATTTGCATATCCTGCTTTACCTTAACCTGACAGGCAAGTCTCACATTTCCTTGCTGTTCAGCACGGCTGAGGTGACCCACCTCGGTAGGGAGAACATCTCCCCCACCGTCTTCCACGACACATTTGCACATGGCGCATGTTCCTCCTCCACCACAGGCAGAAGGAAGAAAAATTTTCTGATTGCTCAGGGTGGTAAGTAAGGTTGATCCCGCGGAAGCTACGATCGGATTTTCGCTGTCACCGTTGATGACAATCTTTACATCTCCGGAATTTACCAGCTTAGACTGGGCAAAAAGGAGGATAAATACCAGTAGCAGGATAATAGCTGTAAATGCTACAATGGAGGTAATAATTACTGAACCCATGAAGTTTTGGTTTTACTTTTTGGTATGGATTGAACCTGTTTAAGGAGCACAAATATATTTATTAATCTATAAAACAGGCCATAAAAGGATTCAAATTTGACTTATTTACAGATGGTATTCTAAGGAATAACTGATTAATTGTTCAGGAGGTTTAGCAAAGTGGTTAACCTTGATTTCAACTGTCGTCGATCGATGATGAAATCAAGAAATCCGTGTTCCAACACAAACTCCGAACTCTGAAACCCTTTTGGAAGATCTTTCCCGATTGTTTCCCTGATTACCCGAGGACCCGCAAAACCAATCAAGGCTTCAGGTTCGGCGATATTAAAATCCCCTAACATGGCATAAGAGGCAGTCACACCTCCAGTGGTAGGATCTGTCATTAAGGAGATGTAGGGAATAGCGGCCCGATCCAACAGGGCTAGTTTCGCTGAGGTTTTTGCCATTTGCATGAGCGAAAAACCAGCTTCCATCATCCTTGCGCCTCCTGATTTTGAAATCATGAGAAAAGGAATCTTATGCTTTAGCGAATAATCAATGGCTCTGGCGATCTTTTCTCCGACGACTGATCCCATCGAACCGCCAATGAAATTAAAATCCATACAGGCAACTACGATTTCAAGACCATTCATTTTGCCATGCGCCGTTCGAACAGCGTCATTCAACTCAGTTTTCTTGATGGTGGCTTCAATCCGAGAAGAATACGGTTTGGTATCCGCAAAATTCAAAGGGTCACCGGACTTCATGTCTTGATCCAACTCCGTGAATTTATTTGCATCAAAAAGAATCTCAAAATACTCTTTGGAGCCGATTTTCACATGAAAATCATCATCAGGACAGACGAAAGAATTGTTTTTCAGCTCCCGTGTATGGATAATGTTGCCGTTGGGAGTTTTAAACCAAAGTCCATCAGGAGCATCTTTTTTCTCAGCAGTAGAGGTTTTGATGCCTTTGTCAGTTCTTTTAAACCAAGCCATAGATTGTTGTTAGGTCGTTAATTTGACAAGTCAAGGGTTGCAAATTTAGCCCATATATCCATTAAATAAAATCCTCTTTGAATCCTCAGCCAATTATCCTCAAAGTACCCAAGGATACGATGAGCGAAAAACCAAAGCCTGATCTTTATCTGATCAGAAGAACTAAGTCGATTTTACTTACCTATTCCATGCCCCGGTTCAGAGCTATTAGCCAAAAGCCGCAACCATTGCCGCCATTTCATCGAGATGATAAATTCGCTCCTTGCTTGAATCCGTAAAATCCAGCAAAGAAGGCAAGGATAATCCCCCGGATTTCCCGATTGCAGGCCATTTTGGAGGTGTAGAAAGCCAATTCCCATCCGAATCTTTCATATGGCTTCTGTCAGACTCAAAAGAGTCAAGGTAATCTTTATCCTCTATAGCCTTGAATCGGGGGAGATGAATTTCTTCCCAATTTTCATGTCTTTGAAAGGTCTTTTCGATGTATTCCATTCCCGACAAAGGCACTGGCAATGTCGAATCAAAATCATAAATGAAACTTTGACACCCGTGTGAAGCAAACAAGATCACGTGATAATTCCACCAGACGATTTCATACCCATTAATGGACTTTTGAAATCTAAATGGACAATATTTACTGCTGTTGGATACGATCAATACTTTTTTTGAAAAATGCTCAAGTGCCGGGTTTTGGCAGAGATGCCAGATGTTTTCTTCGCAAAAATTTGCGGAATACCTAAATTCTTTGATTTCCATTTGTCAGCACAAAAGTAGCACACTTAGAGGTCATTGGAACACAAGTAACGGTTAATAGTTTTTGGAAATTTCAACCTGGAAATAAGGAACTTAATGAATTCCAAAAACCCAAGAACATAAATCAGAATTCATGTCCTGAAAAATCTGATTTCGAGCCTAAAATTAATTTGGCCAAGGACAGAAAAGCAGAAACTCTTTTACTTTATATCGAAAAGATTCCCAATTTTCACCTGTGAATCCATCTTTTGACAATATCCCAAAAAATCCATGAGTCTTGCCCTTCTTCTCTTGATATCAGCGGTCATTTTATTTGCCGCATATCGGTTTTACGGTGCCTATGCCTATAAAAAGTTTGGATTGGATGATTCCAAAAAAGCACCTTCTCATTTGCTTCGGGATGGTGTGGATTATGAACCAAGCAAGCCAATTGTAGTATTGGGCCATCATTTCGCCTCTATTGCAGGGGCAGGACCAATAGTGGGGCCAATTATCGCGGTGACTTTTGGTTGGATTCCGGCAGTGATTTGGATTTTGGTCGGAGGAATTTTCTTCGGAGCGGTGCATGACTTGGGAAGTATGGCCGCTTCTTTGCGAACTGAAGGAAAATCCATCGGGGTAATCATCCGAAATCAAATCGGCCCAAAGGGTAAACAACTGTTTGTGATTTTCAGCTTTTCCACCTTGATCCTTGTCATTGGAGTTTTCTCGGATATCATTGCCAAGACTTTCATCGCAAATCCGGGCGTGGCTTCTGCATCCATCCTTTTTATTTTACTGGCAGTAGCTTTCGGTTACGTCAACAGATTAGTCGGAAATGGTAAAATCGCTTTTATCATCATCACGGCAGTAGGTGTGGTGATGATGTATTTCTTCGTGTATCTGGGGACGCAATTGCCATTTGTGATGTCTTATAATTTTTGGATTTTGGCCCTATTGGGCTATGCATTTTTGGCTTCCGTTACTCCGGTGAGCTTACTTCTTCAGCCAAGGGACTACCTGAATAGTTATTTACTTTATGGAATGATGATCGCTGCAGTAGCCGGCGTTTTCATTGCAAATCCTCAGATCGAGATGACTTCTCAGATTCAAACCTCCAGTGAAAGTTTGGGTTACATGTTCCCTGTTTTGTTTGTCACCATCGCCTGTGGGGCCATATCAGGTTTCCATTCTTTGGTAGCTTCCGGCACCACCTCAAAGCAGTTGGACAAAATAAGTGATGCCAAGGTGGTAGGATTTGGCGGCATGTTGATTGAATCCTTCCTCGCCATTATTGCTGTCGGGGCAGTGGCAGTGCTATCAAGAGAAGACTACGCCAGCAGGCTGGGCACGGAAGGCCCTGTAGCTCTTTTTTCCAACGGAATCGGAGGGATGATCTCCTCCTTGGGGATTTCTGAACCCTTTGCCATAGGTTTTGTCGCACTTACTGTTTCAGCTTTTGCCTTGACCACTTTGGATACATGCACGAGACTGGCGCGATTTACCTTACAGGAATACTTCGAAGACATGCCCCAAGCCACAGCTCAAGTAGTGGCCAAAAATCGTTACTTGTCCACCACAGTGGTTGTGATTTTATCCATTTTGCTTTTAGCTTCAGGAGAATTCAGTACGCTCTGGCCGATTTTCGGTTCGGCCAACCAGCTTCTGGCCGCTCTGGCTTTGTTGACAATTGCAGTATGGTTGATCAAGAAAAAGATCCCTGCGACCTTCGTGACTATCCCCATGTTTTTTATGTTCACCGTGACGCTCGCGTCTTTGGGGCTTTTTGCCTGGAAGAATTTTCAGGAAAAAGGATATGTTTTGGCGGTGATCGCAGCCTTACTGTTTGTGCTGGCTATTTCGCTGATATTCTTGGCGTTCAAAAGCCTGAAAAATGAGGTCAAAGAGCCTGTGAAAGCGCTTTGACCGCCAGAATTAAAGTGAGTTAAATAGCACCGGAGTCTTTTTGGGAATCCTCCACGCGGGTGAAAAGTTGAGCAGATAATCTGCAAAAGCAGCATCACCATGACGGAAGTTATCAGGTGTAGAATCCGAAATGTCCGTGAGACTTCGGGTTCGATTTCGTACCAGTGCGAGCGGTACATTTAAGATAGCAGTCACATTGCCCAGCATGTAGCTGGCACCGGGTTCGACGGAAATCACCTATCCGGGACATCTGAATCAGCCACTTTCTCCGATCAAATCCCTAATCGGAACACCTTCGAGTCGACCTCCCAGGAAATTTCGAAAAGATTTAAATTATCTGTAGGTCAAACCGACATTCAGATCTCCTTTGGTCTGGACACTGAGTTGGCCGACGGCATTTCCGATACCTGAAAATTGCCGGATCGCTACACAACCTTGGGCAAATGACAGCTGACAAAACAGCATTAGGGATCCCAAAGTAAATACAGCTTGAAGTATATATTTTTTCATTTTTTTCCTGAATAATTGGTTGAATTTATTAATCTACTTGGTCGCGTTTTGCTTTGGCAACTGTAAAAGCCGCCACAGCTCGACCCTGGGCTAAGCCCTCTTCTGCATCAAATCTGTAATGAATGCCACCATAGATTCGGGACATAGCGGCTTCATCGGCCCATTTTCTGAATTTCGCGGCATCGGAGGGGAAGAAATGTGCTAAAACCTCTGAAGCCGCCGCCGAAAATGTACTATGCCCAGAAGTATAGGCAGGAAAATTTGGTGTTCCCAAAATCGTCTTGAACCCCGGAATGGTCTGAATAGGCCGTGGATAGTGATAGTAATACTTAGCATCCCAACAACTGATACCTGCATCTACTATGGCCATGTTCATGTAAGCAAAAACACGGGCAGTACGAACTGGACTCAAGCGGTATTTTACCACCGCCTCTTTGGCAAATCGATTCCAATGCCCGGGAGGACTGTAGGTATTTATTCCGTCATTCCAGAAGTTGGCTATCCTGCGCTGTTCGGTGGTCAGTTTGGCTGCAAATCGCTTCAGCTCTTCTGCATCTCTATTGAACTCTTCAGAACCCGGTGCCGGTGGTACTCTTGGCCTCACTTCCTCCACTGTGGGGACATTCCACATTTTCACTTTTCCGAATAGGGGTGTCAGCCCAACCGGTCTTTGAGGAGATTCCATATTTTCCCATTTCCATCCAAAGTGTTGAAATGCAGCGTTTTTGATGGAATCAGATACTGACTTAGGGGTTTGAGCGCTTTTCATCCCATCGGTGTTTGCTCTGGCAAGGGCTATTTTGGAAACTTCGGTTCCGATTATTTTTCCTGCTTCGATGTCACTGCTGACATTAATTCCTGCCAGCACCAGAGATTCCAAGTGCGCTTCTGCGAGCTTATTGAGGTATTCTTTTTCCAAAGGAAACATCACAGAAAGAATATCTCTGGAAGTGATCGCTACAACAGCACCATCCGAAGGATAGGAATTCAACCCGTTCTCTTCATAGGCGGATTTGATCTGAGGATCGAGCTTATAAGGGGCGGGTCGGCCAAACTTCTTTTTGTAATGCCATGCGGTAATCAGTCCGTCGTACTGGGCCACACTGAGGTATGCAAGCATTCGGCTGATGTAGGGAGGATGGGCAAAAGGAAAGTTTGGTGTGGCTGCCGGATTTGCCGGATTTGGAAGCGTGTAGGTCCCGTCAGAATTTGGGCCAGGAATCAAGTTGTATTTTACGGATAGTTCCAATGCAATTTCATTCCATCGAAGCAAAGAATTGTTAGTCCAATAGTTCGCAGACTCTCGTTGAGCAGCTGTAGAATTTGCGATTTTAGATTTTACTTCCTGCAATTGCTGATTCAATGCCGCTGAACCCACCGCAGCAGGATCAGGAATGGAGACCTGTTCTTTGCCTGCCATCAGAATTAAATTCCATGTTCCGGCATTTTCATCCAATTCAGAATATTCATACCCTTCGTACTCCAGTCGTGTCGGCAACTCCTCCATACAGGAAACAGTCAGGGCCGCAAGTGAAGTAAAAAGGAAAAGGTATCGTAGTTGTATTTTCATTTTTCCGATTTTTTAGAAGGCTTTAAACTGATAAGTCAATCCTAGACCCAGGCCAGAAAACTGACCCATATTTCTGCCTGAAAACATGTGATTGTAATAGGCCAAGACTCCGAGACCACCGTCTTTTTTGAAATAGTACTGTGCAAATCCACCTACTTGATCAAAATCAACCTTGTTGGTTGGCTGTGGAGCATTGTAAGAACGGATATCATCTCCTGTCGCACAACGGAGCGAAGTCAGCGATGCTTCGACGCGGAGTTTTTTCTGCAAAAACCAGGAACCAATGGCAATCTGAGCCTGAACAGCATCAGGTACGTCCATGGTAGCTGTGTAAAAACTGCCTTCCTGATAGTAAAAATCCCGCTCAGCTTCAGTCGTCCCTCTATGGAGGTAGGCAAATGATCCTCTTGCATAAGGACCTTTGTTTAGTTCAAACTGTCCGATGACTCTGAGTCCCAATTCCCTGGCACCAAACCCCAAACTAAAAGGCATATAATCTGACAGATAGTTGGAGGCAGGAGTACTAAAACTTAGGTTGGAAAAAACCATCAGTTTGCTTTTTTCCATTTGTTTATCAACTAGCTGAGCCTTCAGCGATAGACCTAAGTCTTGTATCCCCTCCACTCCTGCCAGTTGCCCGCCCGTAGCAGCTGTTTTTACATAAGGCAAACTGACAATAAAATTGATCTTGTCAGTAATACCGCCCACGATCATTGGCATGAGCATTTTTCTTGAGAAAGTACCAATGTTGCCATTGGTTCGGAGGTAAGTACCCTCCCAATAGTGATCCCAGTTGGCATCCTCGTAGACTACGGCGATGCAGATTTCACCTTTAGGCATCATCAGTCCATCGATAGGTGTCTGAGCGATAGCCAATTGTATCATTCCCAAGCCTGCAAGCAGCAAGCCCGGGAACTTTGAGTTAAAGTTCATAAGAATTGATAGTGTGATTTGGAAAATGTTGTTTCCCGCACAGGAATACGATTTTCAGCCAAACAGCCGAAAAAACAGATCCAGTGCAGCAATAAGCGGAACACCAAAATTCACCACAGAAATGCCCGGCATTCTGCGATGGAGGTGGTATTCAATAAAAAATCAGGAAACCTGCGGAGGTGGTGAATCTAAAGTGAAATACGGACTCATGTAAGGTGAAAAAATAAACCCAATCTTATTTTCAATGGCATCCTTCGCAACAAAGCCTATTTGGAATACCTCCGGCTCGAGGTAATCTTTTACAAACAATTTGAGCTGAGTTTGTCCACTTTGATCTTGAGGCAGTTCGTCCTCGGTCAAGGATGAAATCCAGCTTTTCACAGTGGATTCAAGAACCCTTCTGGCCGTATCCGGCACGTAAACAACCTGTAGTGTGTCGTTTTGATAGCGTTGTTTAATGGCACGAAAGTATTTTCCTTCCTTTTCAAAACGGGTATTTGTAGCCTGAAATTCATCCTGATTGGCCATGTAAGGAGCTGAAAGCGGGATCTCCATCAATCGCTCGTCCAAGGTCCCGGATTGTTCCCCATAGATTTTATCCTTCCAATTACTTTCCATGGTGTATTGGTAAGAATAATAAAATGCATAGTAGCCAAAATGATAGATGGCGAAGCATAATAAAAGTGCTATGGCTACTGCTTTTCTCAAGGGGAAGAGTTAGGAAATTGAAAATTGATTTAAAAATCCGAGAAAAAGAAACAAGATTTCTGAAAAATTAAAAAAACGGGGCAATATTCCGAAATAGGCAGAAATTCCTTTTTTTATTTGGTCAAAAGAAAAGAACCTTCAACCCAAGCCAGATTATAAGGCATAAAGTAATTAAAGCACCATAAATCTGAATCACCTTTAACCGATTGAAGCGGTCCAAAAACCAAAGAACCAAAACTGGGCGATACAATCCAATAACCAAGTTTAGGAGGAAAAAAACGGCAAGACCCAAAATAATAACAAGAAGTGCTTCCATCATTCCTTAAAAATAAAAAGGAACGACTGCTGCCGTTCCTTTTTGTATAAACAAAATCGTTAAAATTATTTTTTACGCTTAATTTCTTTCATCTCGTATCCTTCAATGGTATCATCGATTTCGATGTTATTGAAGTTTTTGATCGAAATACCACATTCGTAACCCGCTTTCACTTCAGAGACGTCGTCTTTGAATCGCTTCAACTGATCGATTTCTCCTTCGTGAATTACAATACCTCCTCTGATCACGCGGATCTTGTTCTTTCTGGTAATGTAACCATCCGTCACGTAAGAACCTGCAACAGTTCCGATTTTAGTGATTTTGAAGATTTCCCTTACGATAATGTTACCGGTGATGACTTCTTCAAAAGTCGGCTCAAGCATTCCTTCGATCGCATCCTTGATCTGATTGATTGCGTCGTAAATGATGGAGTAATGACGGATTTCAATTTCTTCCTGCTCTGCAAGTTTCTTTGCATTGGAAGAAGGTCGAACCTGGAAACCGAGAATAATCGCATCAGATGCTGAGGCTAACAAAACATCGGATTCGGAAATCTGACCCACCCCTTTATGAATGATGGATACTTTGACTTCGTCTTTGGAAAGTTTCAACAATGAATCAGAAAGTGCTTCGACCGACCCGTCCACGTCACCCTTGATGATGATGTTAAGCTCCTTGAAGCTTCCGATTGCCAAACGACGACCGATTTCATCCAAAGTAATGTGCTTCTTGGTACGTAAGCTTTGCTCGCGCTGAATCTGCTCTCTTGAATTGGCGATCTCGCGCGCTTCGCGTTCTGTGTCATACACTTTGATCGTATCACCAGCCTGTGGAGCTCCACTGAGACCTAATACCTGAACAGGTGTAGAAGGTCCGGCTTCTTTCAGTTTTTTGCCTTTGTGATCAAACATGGCCTTCACACGGCCATAGTGTTGGCCTGCAAGCATAATATCACCGATTCTCAGTGTTCCTGCCTGAACCATGATGGTAGCGACGTAGCCACGACCTTTATCAAGAGAAGCTTCGACTACTGTGCCGACTGCATTTTTATTCGGGTTAGCTTTTAACTCAAGGATTTCAGCTTCGAGCAAGACTTTTTCAAGGAGCTCGTCGATACCTTGGCCAGTCTTGGCGGAGATATCCTGAGACTGATATTTTCCTCCCCACTCTTCTACGAGAAGGTTCATTCCTGCGAGTGCTTCTTTAATCTTTGCTGGATTAGCATTGGGCTTATCTACTTTGTTGATTGCAAAGATCATGGGTACTCCACCCATTTGAGCGTGATTGATTGCTTCTTTGGTTTGCGGCATGATGCTATCATCTGCTGCAATCACAATGATTGCCAAATCGGTGATTTTAGCACCACGAGCACGCATCGCTGTAAATGCCTCGTGACCCGGTGTATCCAAGAACGCTATTTTATGACCTGTTTGGGTCATTACATCATAAGCTCCGATGTGCTGGGTGATTCCCCCCGCTTCTTCAGTAGTTACCTTAGCCATCCGGATGTAATCAAGCAAGGAAGTCTTACCATGATCTACGTGTCCCATGATGGTAACAATCGGGGCTCTTTCAATTAAGTCTTCTGCTTCATCTGGTGCATCTTCAACCATCTCATCTTCGATGGATTTGGTGAATTCTACATCATACCCGAATTCATCTGCTATTATGGTAATGGCTTCTGCGTCCAATCGCTGATTGATAGAAACGAACATCCCCAATGACATACAGGTTGAGATGATCTGATTTACAGAAACATCCAAGAGTGCGGCCAAATCGTTGGCCGAGATAAACTCGGTAACCTTTAGGATTTTTGCTTCTTCGCCCTCGACTTCAACTTCTCGATCCCTGTCGGCACGTTTATCTCTTCGGGTTTTGGATTTGCCTGAGCCCGGCTTGGTTCCCTGCAGACGAGCAAGTGTTTGCTTGATCTGGTCTTGAATTTCTTTTGGTGTTGGCTCCGCCTTTTGAACGCGCTGCTGTGGAGCACCACCTCTTTGCTGCGTACCTGGTCTGTGAACAGCAAGTTTTGGAGCACCTCTTTGTTCTTGCGGCGGCCTATTTGCTCCGCCTGCTTGTCCACCCTGATTTCCGGGAGTTCCCGGTTTATCGATCCTTTTACGAGGACGTTTTTTATCTCTATTTCGCTCATCAGAGGAGGCTACTGGGCCACCTTTTTTCTTAGGTCGATCTACAGGAAGTTCTATTTTTCCAAGGACTGTTAATCCTTTGAGCGAATCTGCTTTTGCAGAGATCAATTGCTCCGGTGCTGGTGTTTCTACTGGCTTTTGTACAACCTGCGGCTTGGGTGGCTGTGGTGCCTGAGGGGGAGCAGGAGCTTTAGGCGCAGATTGGGCTGGTTTAGGGCCTTGGTGCTGCGGCTTATTTTGTTGTTGACCACCTTGTCCACCTCTATTAGGTTGCTGACCGGGTCTTGGCTGCTGTTGGTTCGGATGTTGCTTTCGCTGATCCTGAGATCTCTCATTCCGCTGCCCCGGTGCATATTGTGGAGCCTGTGCAGGTTTAGGTGCTGGCTTTTTACCCAGGTCAATTTTGCCCAGAATTTTTATCCCCTCGTGTTTTGGAACCTCCTGTGATACTTTTTCCGGTTCCGGCTCTGATGCTGGAGCAGGTGCAGGAATTGGCGCCGGCTCAGGAGCAGGGCTTGGACTTGGAACAGGTATAGTTACGGCAACTTTTGGTTCTTCCTTATGAACCGGTGCAGGAGCTGGATCAGGTGCTTTTTCCTGCTTTGGTGTTTCAGGTTCGAGCGAAATAGGCTCATGACGCTTTCCGATTGAAAGGTGGGAAGCTTCCTCTTTATCAAGGGCAGAGGATTTGAATTCCTTCTCCAACATCCCCACTTGCTCCATGGAAATTTTGGAATTAGGATTATTCTCAACCTCAAAGCCCTTTTTAGCCATTGACTCAACTATGGTTGCCGTACCCACGTTGAGCTTTCTGGCTATTTGGCCTAAACGCATCATTTTCTCTTCTGACATAAGCAAAAACCTCTTTCGAAATTCTAAATATAAATAGGGTAATCTAAGGGGGAAGTCCCCCGTTATTGATCAAATTCTTGTCTGAGGATTCTGAAAATCTCATCGACCGTCTCTTCCTCCAATTCTGTACGTCTAGTCAGGTCTTCTTTGGTCAATGCCAATACACTCTTGGCAGTATCCAAACCCGTCTTTTTCAATTCTTCGATGATCCAACCGTCGATTTCGTCCACGAATTCGCTCAGATCTACATCTTCGTCATCGTATTCGTTCAACTCCCGGAATACATCAATCTCGAATCCCACCAATCTGCTTGCCAACTTAATATTAAATCCGCCTTTGCCGATTGCCAGTGATACCTGATCCGGCTTAAGAAAAACCGAAATCCGCTTTCTGTCCTGATCTACCGTGATTGAAGATACTTTGGCAGGGCTAAGTGCTCTGGTGACGTAAAGATCGAGATTCTCCGTGTAATTGATTACATCAATATTTTCATTCTGCAATTCCCGGACCACGGCGTGAATTCTGGAACCTTTCATTCCGACACAGGCACCTACCGGATCTATTCGATCATCGTAGGACTCTACCGCAACTTTAGCTCTCTCTCCCGGTTCACGGACGATCTTCACGATGGTAATGAGGCCATCGTAGACTTCCGGTACTTCATTTTCAAACAATCTTTCCAAGAAAACCGGAGAAGTTCTGGACAAAATGATCTTCGGGTTGCCATTATTCATGTCAACACGATGTACAATTGCCTTCACGGTGTCTCCTTTTCTGAAACGATCCTTGGAGATTTGTTCCGTTTTTGGAAGAATCAATTCATTGCCATCTCCATCTATCAGGAGGATTTCTCTTCCCAAAATCTGGTAAACTTCAGCCGAGACGATCTCTCCAACTTGTTCTTCATACTTATTATAAAGAATGTCTTTCTCCAGATCTTTTATTCGTTGGATCAAAGTCTGACGCGCCATCTGCACGGCCCTGCGTCCAAACTCTTCCAATTCAATCTTTTCATAAACCTCTTCACCAATTTCGAAATCGGGCTCTATTTTTCTGGCCTCCGTGAAACTGATTTTATCGAAATCCCAAATATCCTCAGAATTGTCGTCAACAATTTCCCGGATACGGAAAATCTCGAGGTCTCCCTTATCAGCATTGATCGTGACGTCAAAGTTTTCGTCAGTCTCAAACTTTTTACGGATCATGGCTCTGAACACATCTTCCAGAATACGGATCATGGTAGGTCGATCCACATTTTTAGATCTCGCAAACTCTGCGAAAGATTCTATTAAGATTTTGGCATCCATTTGAGTTATTTAAAAGATACTTGTACGATAGATTTTTTGATTTCAGCAAAAGGAAGATGAAGCTCTTCTTCGGTAGCTTTTTTCCCTTTTTCTTTCTTCTTAACCAATAACTTTACCCCAGTGGCGTCTATTTCGAGCAGTTGGCCCAAGACATCGATCCCGGAGTTCAGCGTCAACTTCAGCTCGCGTCCTATATTTTTTTGATATTGCCTTGCACTGCTTAGAGGGAAGTCAAGGCCGGGGGAAGAAACTTCAATCACGTAGGCTTCTCCGATCATTTCATTTTCTTCCAATTCTCCAGACACGGCACGGCTTAGTTTGGCACAAGCTTGGATAGTGACTCCCTGATCTGCATCAATTAGAATCAATATCTTGGTTTTACCGGCATTTTCTTCCAATTTGACCTCCACAACAAAGTGCGTCTCATCTGGAAGATGCTTTTCAACCAACTCTCCGATTGCTTTTCTAAGCTCAGTCATACGTTTGAATAATGAAAGAGGGGACTTGTTGTCCCCTCCAGAAACTTTCGAATACAGTGCAAAAGTAATATAAAGAAATCCGAAATGCAAAGCAGGAGCCTCTAATCCAAATCGAGCAGAAAAAAATAGTGTGAAAACCCCAAAAAAACTTTTGATTGTGCCAATCACTAAATCATTTGCCCCCAGACAACAAAAAAAACTTCTTTATCTGAGTTTTATCGATTTAAGATAATAATTTTGCCGACCCGCGTTTAAAAACGGTACCTAGGTACTACCTTAAACACCAAACTCCAACACAAAGCCAATCAATCAGCACAAAATGGGATTATTTGATTTTTTCTCTAGTGATATAGCCATTGATTTGGGTACTGCAAATACCCTCATCATACATAAAGATAAAATTGTCGTGGATGAACCATCCATCATCGCTATCGATAAGACAAACAACCGGGTACTTGCTGTGGGCCGAGAGGCCATGAACATGCACGAGAAGACCCATGAAAACATCAAGACTATCCGTCCGCTTAAGGACGGGGTGATTGCTGATTTTTATGCAGCCGAGCAGATGATCCGTGGATTAATCAAAATGATCCCCGGACAGAAGAAGGGGTTGTTTCCTCAATCGCACCGAATGGTCATCTGTATTCCTTCCGGAATCACAGAAGTAGAAAAAAGAGCGGTTCGTGACTCTGCAGAGCATGCGGGAGCCAAAGAAGTGTATATGATCTATGAACCGATTGCCGCGGCAATCGGTATTGGAATTGATATCGAAAAACCGATGGGTTCCATGATTGTGGATATTGGAGGTGGTACGACAGAGATTGCCTTGATCGCCCTTTCGGGAATTGTCGCAGATCAGTCTATCCGAGTTGCAGGCGACACTTTCACCAAAGATATTTTAGATTACATGCGCCGTCAGCACAACTTGCTGATCGGTGAGCGATCTGCCGAAAAAGTAAAAATCGCGATCGGTTCGGCACTGACTGAGTTGGATGATGCACCGGATGACTACGAAATACGCGGACGTGACTTAATGACCGGTATTCCCAAAGTCATTAAGGTTTCCTATTCCGAAATTGCTTTTGCGCTGGACAAATCAGTCTCAAAAATAGAAGAGGCAGTTTTAAAGGCCTTGGAGATCGCTCCGCCTGAGCTTTCTGCTGATATCTATGACAATGGAATTCATCTTACAGGTGGAGGAGCACTTTTGAAAGGTCTTGACAAAAGACTACACCAAAAAACCAAGCTGCCTATTCACATCGCCGAAGACCCGCTGAGAGCAGTGGTACGAGGTACAGGTACAGCCCTGAAAAATATTCAAAACTTCCGAACCGTCCTGATGACTTAAACACTGAATGCTACGCATCCTACAGTTCCTTTATCGAATAAGGGCATTTATTCTTTTCGTTTTTCTTGAGGTGTTGGCAATCTGGATGATTGTCTCCAATAATTCTCCACAGGGTGCAGCTTTCTTCAACAGTTCCAGTGTTTTGATAGGCTCTGTGCTGAAGAAACAGGCTGACGTAATCCAGTTTTTTTCACTTGCCGAGGCAAATGAAGCATTGACTTCCGAAAACGCCGAAATCCTACAACAGCTTCGGCTACTGCAGATCAAGCCGGATAGCATTTCCATTAAGCTGGATTCTGCTTTAGCCGCTACTTATCAATTCAAAGGAGGGAGGGTGATTGGCAATTCTTTGAGATTTTCTCAGAATTATCTAACCTTAAATAAAGGATCCAAACATGGTATCAAACCCGGAATGGGGATCTTCAATCCGGAAGGGGTAGTTGGGCGTGTAAAATCTGTTTCCGAAAATTATTCTGTGGCATTTTCCCTGCTGAATACAGGATTATTGGTTTCTTCAAAAATTAAATCCTCGGATGTCTTTGGATCAGTGCAATGGGATGGAAAAAGCGCCTCAGAAGCGCGTTTACTTTTCGTGCCAAGGCACGTGAAAGCAGTAGAAGGAGATACCGTTGTTACTTCCGGGTTTAATGCAGTGTTTCCGGAAGGAATTTTGATCGGAGTTATTTCCAAAATTTCCCCGGATGAAAAGAACCCCAATTACCTTTCCCTTACTGTCAAATTAAGTACTGATTTCAGCAAAGTAAATTATGTTTACCTCGTTGAAAATACGCTATTCACAGAACTGGATTCGCTTCACCGCCAATCTGAGATAAGTAATGAATATTAGAAATCTGATTTCCTACCTTCTGCTGATTCTCTTCTTGGGAGTGATTCAGGTTTTGTTTTTAAAAAATCTGGCGCTTTTCGGAATTGCCTTTGTCTTCATTTATCTTTTGGGCATTTTGATTTTACCCGTTTCGGTTAAAACTGTGCCACTGTTGCTCATTGCATTTGCATTGGGCTTTTTCCTCGATGTCTTTTACGAAACAATAGGTATGCATACCGCCGCTGCGACCTTTTTGGCATTTACCCGATCGATTTGGCTGAGGGCGATCAGTCCGACTGGGGGGTATGTGGATACGGAAGAGCCATCGCTTAACGAAATGGGTTTGGTCTGGTTTCTGAGCTATTCATTTCCACTGGTTTTTGCATATTCCATGGTGTTTTTCGTGGCGGATCAGTGGGGCACAAGTGGCTTTTTAGGTGTGCTAAACAAAAGCTTTTTTTCCTCGATTTTCACTTGCCTTTTGGCTATACTTGTACAACTCCTGTTCTTTAAACGCAGACGGGGAATCCGATGAAAGACCAAAGACCTGTAGTCATACTCATCTTTATTTTTCTGGTGAGCATAATCCTGCTTATCAGACTTTTCATGATTCAAGTCGTGGACGACAGCTTTATGAAACGGGCTGAAAGCAACGCCATACAGCGAATCGTGGACCATCCCTACCGTGGACTTGTCTATGACCGAAACGGGAAGCTTTTGGTCTTCAACAATCCGATCTTTGATGTCATGATTGTGCCCAAGGAATTTAAAGTAGGCGACACCACACGTTTTTGCGAACTTTTCAAAATTTCCAAAGAGCAACTGATCGAATCTTACACATCGGCAAGAAAATATTCCTCAGTAAAACCATCCACATTTATCAAGCAAATCTCCACGAGAGATTTTGCCAGAATTCAGGATTTTTTGGTTGACTATCCGGGACTATTCATCATGACCCGTGCCGTCCGGTCTTATCCGAATGCCACTGCAGGTCATGCCTTGGGTTACATCGGTGAAATCAGTTCTACGCAACTCGAGCGGGATACCCTGAAATACTATTCACAGGGTGACTATGTGGGATTGAGCGGTATGGAGCGGTATTATGAAAACGAACTCCGAGGAAAAAAAGGGGTCAAATACAAAATGGTCAATGTCCGTGGTGTGGACAAAGGACCCTTCAAGGATGGAGAGTACGATACCGCATCCGTTGCCGGAAAGAACATCACCTCCACTATCGACATGGAACTTCAACTCTATGGCGAAATGTTGATGGCTGGTAAAACTGGGTCTGTGGTGGCTATTGAACCCGGAACAGGAGAAATCTTGGCGATGATCTCAGCTCCATTTTATGATCCTAACAACTTGACAGGAGCTGACTTTTCAAAAAACTACCGGAAGCTAAACAATGATCCGATCAAGCCCCTTTTCAACCGCCCGATTATGGCGACATACCCTCCGGGATCCATTTTCAAAATTGTGCAAAGTTTGGTCGGTTTACAAAAAGGCATCTTGTTTCCCGAAACCACTTTCGCCTGCAACAGATCCCTGGTGGCCTGCCACAATCACCCAAACCCTGTCAATCTCTTTGGGGCCATCCGAAACTCCTGCAATCCATACTACCATCAGGCTTTTCGTCAGATTATCAATCGGGAAGTCTCCAGCAACACCTTCAAAGACACACAGATCGGACTTGATGAATGGAGGGAAAGTGTGATGAAATTTGGACTCGGAGGAACGCTCGGAGTAGACATGACCAATGAAAAAGGCGGCTCCATTCCATCGAGTAAGCTATACGACCGAGTGTATGGAGTAGGCCGTTGGAAGTATTCGACCATTTACTCGCTTTCCATTGGTCAGGGAGAAATGCTGGTCACCCCGCTACAGATGGCAAATCTTGCGGCTATTTTTGCGAATAAAGGCTTTTATTACACCCCTCACCTAATCAAAGAAATAAACGGTGATCCTACTTTGATTCCTGCGAGATATCAGATCAAAAATGAAGTAGGCATCGATGCCAAACATTTTGATCTCATTCAGGATGCAATGGCTGAGGCCCTCTATGGTACAGCAAACCGTGCGGTGCTGAAAGATTTGGTTATTGCCGGAAAAACAGGAACCGCTCAAAACCCGCATGGTGAGGATCACTCGGTTTTCATTGCTTTTGCGCCAAAGGACAATCCAAAGATTGCCATTGTAGTGTATGTGGAAAATGCCGGATGGGGTGGTAGAGCAGCTGCAAGTACCGCCTCGCTGATGATTGAAAAATACCTGAAAGGTACCATCACGCGTCCTGCGCTTCAGGACTATGTTTTAGCCGGAAACTTTATCTACTGATGCGGGAAGCTGACATACAAATCAACCGGGTAGACTGGATCGCTGTGTCGATTTATTTCGCATTGGTGACCATTGGCTGGTTTAATATTTATGCCGCTGTTTATGATAGCCAAGTCGAAAAAAGCATTTTTGATGTTTCCATCAATTCGGGTATCCAGTTAGTTTGGATTGGGACAGCCATTGTGTTGATTACCATTATCATGGTGGCAGATTCCCGGTTTTTTGAGAATCTATCTTTGGTTATTTACCTGATATTTATGGTTCTCCTCATCCTCACTCCATTTATAGGCAAGGAAGTAAATGGGCAAACGCTCTCCATTGGATTTGGAAGCTTCCGGATTCAGCCAGGGGAATTTGCTAAATTTGCAACGGCGCTCGCTTTGGCAAAAGTTATGGAGCGACCGACTTTTGACCTTTCGAAAAAGAACTATCAGCTGATTGCCTTTGGGGTTCTCTTGCTTCCTGTAATTCTGATTATTCTGCAACCTGACACGGGTACCGCTATGGTATATTTTGCCATGTTGCTGATGTTTTATCGCGAAGGACTTCCTTCCGGTTATTTTGTCTTGGGCATCGGGATGATTGCAGTCACCCTATTGGCTTTAGGAGTGGAAAACAATCTGTACTTAGCTGGAGCAGTTATAGCAATTACCCTTATTTTAATTTTTCTTGGAAAAAGGACCTGGCAGCGAATTTTAGCTTTCTCCCTGATCGGATTGGGATTGATCGCCTACATCTATTCCTTGGATTTTGTGGTGTCCAAACTCCCTCCACATCAGCAAAATCGAATCATGGTACTCTTCAACCCCAATTTGGATCCATTGGGTGTAGGCTGGAACGTGACTCAATCAAAGATTGCAATCGGATCAGGTGGATTATTAGGGAAAGGTTATTTAGAAGGAACCCAGACAAAATTTGATTTTGTACCGGAGCAACATACAGATTTTATTTTTTGCACACTTGGTGAAGAATTTGGATGGATAGGAAGCTTGGTGGTGATCAGTCTTTTCACCGGACTCTTGTATCGCCTAATCATTATGGCCGAACGACAAAAGACAAGATTTACCAGAATTTATGGCTATTGCGTGGTCTCCATCTTACTTTTCCACTTTATGATCAATATCGCAATGACTATTGGCTTATTCCCTGTGGTGGGGATTCCACTACCCTTTTTCAGCTACGGAGGTTCCTCACTTTGGTCATTTACTGTGCTTTTGTTCATTTTTATCAAAATGGACTCGTCCAGAGCCACTCAATTGGGAAGGTTGGGATAATCCTGAATTCGATACGTGGAGACACAATCCGGGCGTCTTTTGCAGCGAGGCAATTGGGAAGATGGCATCAATCTAAAAAAAAAGGAGCAGTCTCAACCGCTCCTTTTTTTAGGTTTAATCTGAATGTTTTCTGTAGACCAGCTGCATAAATTCCCGCACCGCATCCGATTCCGCTTGCCAGCCCAACTCTGACACAAACCTTGAGTTGATTAAGTCAACTGCTGAATCAAAAGATCCTGCTTCATCAATCGCCTTGAGGGCATGTCGGAGCAAATCAGCATTTCCGTCAAAAAGCTCTTTGGTAAACATAAACCGCTGATTGAGGGCAAGGCTTTCAGAAAGTTCTCCCATGATCCCTTTCATTCCTTTATAGGTCTCGGTTGCAAAATATGCTTTCAACTTTGATGCATTGAGTTGGGTGCCATTGCTTGTGATTGTGGTTTTTTCTACCTGTAAATATGTTGACACTTCTTTTTCGGGCAAAGTTTCATGGACAGGAAGGGTGGCTTCTCGAACAGGCTCACTTTTATCTACCGTGTCAAAAAAGGATCCGTCTGCGGTCTCAGCTTTGATGATAGGTTCGGGAACAGAAGCAGATTCATATTCTCCTGCTCCTAAATACAGGTCAGAATCGAAAGCTTTGATATCTCCCAAGGTGGCCAGTAAAAGGTTGACCGATTCCAGGGAATCCCTGACCACTTGGTAGTTGGCGGCAATCGCTCTCAGATAGGAATCCGAATCATGACCGAACCCCGTTTTGTCAATCAAAAACAGAATCACCCTATCATGCCATTTGTAGTACTTCTTATTTTCCCTGAGAAAATCATTAATCTTTCCCTGAGGCGCTTTGTTGATTTCTTTTTGATAGAAGGAGACTGGATCTGTGGCTACCTGGATAGCCTGGGCGACGGCGGTTTTGACCATTGGTTCCAAATTAGAACGCTCCACCTTGATCCTGCGGGATAGCACATTCATAAATTGAGTCAAAGCATCGTGTACTCCTATATCCCGGTAATCAAAGTAAGGACTGCTTTTTAGCTTGGCTAATTCTTCCTGCCAAAGTTCAAAAAGACGTTTGATAATAAAAAAATTGACCTGTGTACTGCTCGTCAACTGAATGATTTCTTGGCCCGTAATAAATTGTCGGCCTGAGAAAAATCGTTCACAAACTAGCTGTGCATATTCACGAGAATAATTTTCTAAATAATTGCTGTTAATTTGAACTGTCATGAGTAGGTCTTGTTTTCAAATGCAAACGTAGAAATGCCCCGAATAGTCATTGAAAACCTGAGAAATCTTAGTATTCATTCGGAGGACACTAATCGTAAAGTTATCGAAATTATTCATGAAAACGGTACGGATTGGATGCATGCCTGCGGGAAAAAAGGGCGCTGCACCACCTGTAAAATGATCGTGGTGCGCGGAATGGAAAATTTAAGTCCAGAAACTGAACGGGAGCTATTTTACAGAAGCCAAAATCAACTCAGATCAAACGAGCGGCTTTCCTGTCAAAGTCAACTTCTGAAAGACGAGCTTATCATCCGTGTCGCTGATGTCAATAAATTTCCTCATATAGATTATACTAGGTAATAATGTTTATAGAACCTTCCCTAAACAGCCGTAGACAAACCGATCGAAAGGGACAGATCGAGGTGATTTGTGGCTCCATGTTTTCCGGGAAAACAGAAGAATTGATCCGAAGACTGAATCGGGCGCGATTAGCCCGACTCAAGGTAGAAATCTTCAAACCCTCTGTGGACAAACGCTATCATGACTTGGATGTCGTGTCCCACAACGAAAACAGCATCCGTTCCACTCCGGTCAATTTCGCAGGAGACATTTTACTGTTGGCGGGGGATTGTGATGTGGTGGGAATAGATGAGGCACAGTTTTTCGATGAAGAAATTGTCCGGGTAGGGCAGCTGCTGGCCAATAAAGGGAAACGGGTGATTATGGCAGGTTTGGATATGGATTTTGAAGGAAAGCCCTTTGAGCCCATGCCGAGGTTGATGGCAATCGCTGAATATGTCACCAAAGTTCGCGCGATCTGTATGAAATGCGGGGATTTGGCAGCTTTTTCTTTAAGGCTTTCGGAAGCAAAAGAGAAAGTGGTACTAGGGGAAAAGGAAAGCTATGAGGCCAGATGTCGCAGGTGTTTTTTTGAGGATAAGAAGTGATGGATGACCGATGTCGGGTGAGTTTTATTGGAAAATTGAAAAATTGAAAGATTGGAAAATTAAGAGTGCAGCCAGAAATGAACGTGGGCTGAAATGGTTAATGGACAGTGGTGTGCAGACAGTTGGGTCAGGCCGAGCGGAGTCGATACCCGGAACCTGGTATCTGGTATCAAGTGTCAAGACGGGAGACCGAAGTAGAGGAAAGAATTGTAAGTCGTAAATAGTAAGAGGTAAATAGTGAAGAGGTCCAAAAAAAGCGAGGCTTTTAGCCTCTGTCCCCTTGAAAAAAGCCAACTACAACTCAAAAACCAAAAAGTCCTTAAGGAGGTAACCCAAAGTCTTCCTTAAAAAACTCCCTGAACTTTGCGGTAAAAAAGGCACACGGGAGAAAGAGACCGATGTCCGATTCCCAATGTTGAATTTCAAATCTCAAATTTCAAATCTTATCCCTTCAATCCAATGATCCGTAAAACTTCAGGATTAGTGCTCAGTTCGATCCGATACAAGGACACGAGCATTATTGTGAAGATTTTTACCCGTGAACTGGGTCTTAAGTCTTACCTGATCAATGGGGTAAGAAGCATGGGGAAAGGCTCCAAAATGGCACTTTATCAACCGCTGACTTTGCTGGACTTAGTGGTGTATAACAAAGAGAATTCCGGGTTGCAGCGAATTTCGGAAGCCAGGCTCCAACGAGCTCATCAGCGGATTCCGTTTGATTTTTCCCGAACAAGTATCGCACTTTTCATGACCGAAGTGATCAATCGCAGTATTTATGAAAACTATCAGAATGAATCCCTCTTTGATTTTCTTTCCGAAAGCGTTGTCATTCTGGATCAGGGTGAAACACTTCTCTCCCATTACCCCTTGGTGTTTTTGATCGAAAAGGCGAAGTTTCTTGGTATTGCTCCGGAAGAGGCCGAAGGCTTTATTTTGGAATCAGACAAGCAACCTTTTACAAATCAGGAGCTTCCGGTCACCTTGGAATACCTGCAAAACCTTTTGGAAGAAAAGTATCATTGTACCCACAAAATTCCCGTAATTATCCGGAGAAAACTTCTTGATCACCTACTCGACTTCTATGCCCAACAGATGGAAAATCCCAGTGCTTTCAAATCACTTGCGGTGATCAGACAGGTAATGGAGTGAAGGGCCTGACTTTCAAAAAACTATAACATCAAACAAAAAATTTGTTAAATCCAAAAGCATCGGTTAATATTGTGCCATCACCGTGTAAGAACAAGTCAGCCCGCTTTGACTTGAGCTTTTCCTGCAGACCTTTTTTGCTCAGAAAATCAGACACGTTCCCAAATAGCACATTTTACAATATCTTATTTATTTCATACACTCTTTATGTATAACATAGAAGAACTCCGAATCAGGCTTTTATCTGAATTGAAGGAGATTGCGGAGGAGCTAGGAGTGAAAAACTTCAAAAGCCTCAAGAAAGACGAATTAGTCTATGCAATTCTAGACCAGCAGGCCATCACCCCAGAGCAGGCCCTTCCCAAGAAAAAGCCATCTGCCGTGGAAACTTCATCCGCCGAAGCAAAAAAACCCATCGAGTCCCCCGCCCCTAGCTTACCACCCGCTGGAGAAGCGTCTGAGTTCAAGACAAAGTTCAGAAGACAAAACGTCACTGAAATCCCCACTACTCCAGAAACGGAAAAACCTGCTCCCTTTCAGTCTGAAATCCCTGCAGAGCCCAAGCCTGCTAAGCCGGAGTGGAAACAAAAGCGGGAAGAGCGACCAAGCTTTGAAAAGAGAGAACCGCGTCCGGCACCGGAAAGAAAAGAACTGCAACCTGAGCGCAAAGAAGCTCCGGCAGGTGAGGAACCAAAAACGTTCAGGCCACGAAGAAGAGCCTTTGAAGAAGTAGAAGTCAGTGGTAACACAACAGAAACAACTGAAGTCGCTACGCCTCCTTCAGGAAATTATGTGAAACAAGAAACTGAAATTGAGCTACCAAAGCGGAAAAATTTCAGATCGCCGGATGAAATCCTGGCTCCTGCAGCCGAAACCGTCCACAATCCCAATCGCAAAAAGTCTTTTGTAAGCCCTCGTGAATTTGACGGCGTGATCGACAACGAAGGTGTCTTGGAGATGATGCAGGAAGGATACGGTTTCCTCCGCTCATTGGATTACAACTACCTGGCTTCTCCGGATGATATTTATGTTTCCCCGAGTCAGGTGAAACTTTTTGGACTGAAAACCGGTGATCATATCAAAGGCTCCATCCGTCCACCTAAAGAAGGCGAAAAATATTTTGCGCTTCTGAAAATCGAAACTGTCAACGGTAAGACCACAGATGAAATTCGTGACCGGGTTCCATTTGAATACCTCACCCCGCTTTTTCCTGAGGAAAGATTAAACCTTTCTACCAAAGCAGACGGGTACTCAACGCGTATTCTTGATCTCTTTGCTCCTATCGGAAAAGGTCAGCGTGGGATGATCGTGGCACAACCAAAGACAGGCAAGACAGTATTGCTTCAGCAGATCGCCAATGCGATCACTAAAAATCACCCGGAAGTTCACCTGATGATTTTATTAATCGACGAACGTCCGGAAGAAGTTACGGACATGGCTCGCTCGGTAAATGCAGAAGTGATTTCCTCGACATTTGATGAGACTGCCGACCGTCACGTGAAAGTTTCCAACATCGTTTTGGAAAAAGCCAAGCGAATGGTAGAAGTAGGTCATGACGTGGTGATCCTTTTGGACTCCATCACTCGTCTCGCCCGTGCGCACAATACCGTGGTGCCAAGCTCCGGTAAGATCCTTTCCGGTGGTGTAGATGCCAATGCACTTCACAAACCAAAGCGCTTCTTCGGCGCGGCAAGAAATGTAGAGAATGGAGGTTCATTGACCATCATCGCAACTGCCCTGGTAGAAACGGGTTCCAAGATGGATGAGGTTATCTTTGAAGAATTCAAAGGAACCGGCAACATGGAACTTGCCCTTGACCGTAAATTGGCCAACAGAAGAATCTATCCTGCTATTGATGTCTTGGGATCTGGTACTCGAAGAGAGGATCTACTCATGGACAAAGAAGAAATGCAGCGTGTATGGATTCTGAGAAAGCTGATGAGCGATATGAACTCACAGGAGTCTATGGAATTCCTTCTCAACCGAATGAAAGGTACCCGAGACAATGCTGAGTTTTTGATCAGTATGAACGGGTAAAACTCCTGTCCCAAAAAGAAAATACTAACCCCGGCTGGAAAAGTCGGGGTTATTTTTTTTGTAATTAGTCCAAAGGTCAGAAAGCCAACAAATCATAAAATAGACTTCAGTTTGGAGTTTAAAATACCCAACCTTTTGGTAGGTGTATCAGGAAGGTTTTATCAATTCAATCCCTTCTAAAATTGCCAATACTTATCACCAAGATTCTAAAATTCTTACAAAAACCTAAGAAAAGGGAATTCCTAAAGTTGTTTTTATTATCATCCAAAATGTAACTTTTTTAATAAAAATAAAATAAAATTTGTTTTATTCTTTCCAAACAGTAAATTTCAAGGCTATATTGAAGTGTAACTGAAAGAATATTTCTTTACCTCTTTAAAATGCATTTTATATACAAAAAAGAGTCTTAGGTTTTTGAGAAAAAAGAAAAAAACTAACCCTAAGTCCAATCGATTATAAAGTATCAGTCATAAGGGAAAGAAAATTACTGCCTGAAAGCACTTACTAAACGAACTATCGTAATTCCTTGAAGTTCAATCAAAAGCTATGAAATGATTTGAAATATCAAGATTCAGGTGTAATTTTGAAATACATTTTTACTGGTTTGAAAGACATATTCTCAGCAGTGTGAGCCTATGAAGGGAAATTTACTTAAAACGTTATTTTTTGCGTTTCTCGTTTTGACGGGCTGGGAGGCATTTGGGCAGTGTACAAATACACTACCTGCATTTACTTCTCCAGGAACCGCAACTTGGACCGTCCCAGCAGGAGTAACTTCAATAACTGTTGAAACCTGGGGCGGGGGAGGGAAAGGAGGAGGAACAAATTCTGCTGGCTCCTATGGCGGTGGGGGCGGTGGTGGATACTCAAGAAGTACTATCGCTGTTACTCCAGGTCAAACTTATTTTTTTAATGTTGCGACAGGTAGTACCAATAACACTAATCCGGGTGGAAATTCTTGGTTCTCACTCACTAATAATGAGGGGGCCGCAATTGTTCGTGCTTTAGGTGGAGCCTCAGTACCCGCTAACGGAACAAATGGAGCGGCTGGAGGGGGACTGGGGACGGGAACGGACAGATTTATTGGAGGAAGTGGAGCAAACGGAGTAACTGATGGCGGCGGTGGTGGATCTTCTGCGGGAACTGGAGCAAATGGTAATAATGCAACAAGTGTAACAGGCGCGAGTGCTCCATCTGGGGGTGGAAATGGTGGAAATGGAAGAAGTGGAAATGGTAATGGCTTTATTGGAACTTCTCCTGGAGGAGGAGGAGGAGGGGCAGTTAGAACATCGGGAAATCCAGAAGGGGGAAATGGTGGAAACGGCCAAGTTATAATTACCACAACTACTCCTGCAAACACATCCACATCTGCTGTACCAAATCAGACAGTCTGTATCAATACTGCACTTACACCAATCACACACACCACTTCAAGAGCAACTGGGATAGCCAATAATGGAGTAGCAGGAGCAAATGGCCTTCCTGCCGGAGTTACCGCTACCTGGGCTTCAAATACCATCACCATCTCTGGTACTCCCACTGTTTCAGGAACATTTAATTATTCCATCCCGATGACCGGTGGCTGTACTACTAATCAACTCCCTGCTACTGGTACAATAACTGTAACTGCCAATAAAACTGTTGGAGCTGCCTCGGTTCCTCCTACTCTTTGCGTAAATACTGGACTAAGCCCTAATATTACACACAGCACGGCAAATGCTACTGGTATAATAGATAATGGAGTAGCTGGTGCGAATGGCTTACCCGCAGGAGTTTCTGCCGTTTGGGCTGCCAATACGATTACTATTTCAGGAACTCCCACTGCTTCCGGCACTTTTAATTATTCAATTCCTGTACAGGGCTGTGGACCAGCTGTTTTCGCTACTGGCACAATAACAGTAACACCAAACAAGGCTGTTTCTGCTGCATCTTCTACTCCAGCACTGTGTATTAATTCACCACTTACTTCAATTACTCATACGACAACGTCCATCACCGGAATCGGAGCTCCAGCAAACCTGCCACCCGGAGTGACAGCAAGCCTTAGCGGGAATACCCTTACGATTAGCGGCACACCTACTGCCTCTGGTACTTTTAATTATTCTATACCCTTGACTGGCGTAAGCTGTGGACCGAATGTTTCAGCCACAGGAACTATTACTGTCAATCCTGATAAAACAGTAGGACCTGCTTCTTCTGCTCCTACGCCCTGCATTAATAGCCTCATGACCGCTATTACCCATACCACAACAAATGCAACGGGTATAGGCCCAGCAACCAATTTACCCGCAGGAGTTACTGCTGCTTTCAATGTTTCCACTCAAACTATAACTATTTCAGGAACACCCACAGCTTCTGGCCCATTCAATTATTCCATACCAGTTTTGGGATGCGGACCAGCAATATCAGCGACAGGTACAATTACAGTCACTCCAAACAATACAGTCGGGGCATCTTCATCCTCTCCTACCCTTTGCATAAACACTCCGCTTTCTCCGACCATAAGCCACACCACTACCGGAGCGACAGGAATCGGTGCAGCAACAGGTTTACCGACGGGAGTCACCGCTTCATGGGCAGCTAATACGATCACCATCAGTGGCACGCCTTCCGTTTCAGGGGTTTTCTCCTATTCCATTCCTCTAACAGGGGGCTGCGGAACAGTAAATGCTACAGGTACTATAACTGTCAATGCCCAAGCAGCCATCCTCACTCCAAACCTCAGCCCTACTGGCCAAATACGCTGTCAAAATGTGGCCTTTTCTCCAATCTCAGTAGCTCCTGGTCAAGGATTAACTTACCAATGGTATAGCAACGCAGCCAATAACAACTCAACAGGTTCTGCAATTACAGGAGCTACTTCCAGTACCTATACCCCTCCTTCAAGTACAGTTGGAACAACCTATTATTATGTATTGGTTACCTCAGCAACTTGCGGAACAACTGCCACTAGTGCGGTTTCAGGAGCATTTCTGGTCAATCCTTTACCAGTAGTGAGTTTCACTTTTCAGCCGAGTGGTACTCCATGTGTTGAGACAGACTTAACCTACACTACGCAAGCAAGTCAATCGGCGTATGTCTGGACGATACCAGGTGTAGCCGGAACTGATTACACCATCACGTCGGGAGGCAACGGAAGCAACACTTTAGTAATTAGATGGCTTACACCAGGGGATAAGTCTGTATCAGTCAACTATAATGATGTAAATAATTGCGGAGCGACAACACCAGCTACATCTAATACAATTACTGTTCAAAGAAGCACTGTCACTCCTTCCTCAAATCCTAATCCAAGTTCCTGTTTTATTGATAGAAATGCGCTACCGGCTAATTCCTTTACCTCATTTAACCATACCACAACCTTAGCCACAGGAATCGGAACACCAACAGGACTTCCAACAGGACTAAATGCAGGCTTCAGTGGAAATACCATTACAATCAGTGGTACTATAGGAGCATCTGTTGCTCCGGGAATCTATCCTTATAGTATTCCACTTACCGGAGGTTGCGGAACTGTGGCTGCAACTGGATTTATTGATGTACAGCCTGAGTTTAAACTGACCTCTATTTCCTCAGTTTCTCCGTCAAGCACAGGTGGTTCGGCAACAATAACCATTGAAGGAAATCCGTTACTTTTTCCTAATGGCTCATCATTTGAACTTAATTATACATTAGGTCTGTCGAATGCCGGTTCCGGAACCCGAACAGTGACATTCAATAACGGTCGAGCTGTATTTATTGCAGGACCAATTAATTCAGAAGACCTTACAAGCCTTACAATCACTGGAATCAAGAAAGCTACCGATCAATGTTATGTCCCATTAAGTGAGAATAATGTTACTTTTTTCGGTATCAAGGCCGCTACCTTTACCACATCAGGCACTTATTTCGTACCTGCAGGTATTTTTGAAATTACTATTAAGGTTTGGGGTGGTGGTGGTGGTGGTGGGAATAATACTAATGGTGCCGGAGGTGGTGGTGGCGGTTATTCTGTTCGAACTCTTTCAGTTGTTCCTGGTGAGCCAATTGGAATTTTCATTGGTCAAGGAGGAAATGCACAAACATCTGGAGGTGACAGTTGGGCTACTAGAGATTCAAGTCCTCCAAATGCAATTAGTAATAGCCTTGTCTATGCAAAAGGGGGAGCAGGAGCTTCCGGTCCCACACCAGGAACACACAATCCAGCTTTACCAAGCCTTACTAGTTTAGGATGGGGAAATACTGCTGGAGGAGGAAATGGTCAAACAGGAAACGGCGGAACTGGTGGAAATGGAGGCGGAGCTACAGGAGGAGCCGGAGGTCCCGGAGGTTCGGGATCAGGTAATGATACAGGAAAGCCAGGTTTAGCTCCCGGTGGTGGTGGTGGTGGTTCCAAAGGAAACAGTAGTGGTGGAAGAGGAGGAAACGGATTAGTATTAATTTCTTTTCCATTGCCTCCGATTGGCCCATGCTTTACAGTTATCGACGACGGATCAGTAACCGGGACTGCAATTATCCGATTTACATGCAATACAACATGGACAGCACCTGAAGGACTAACCCGATTTCAAACCACGGTAGGCGGTGCCGGTGGTGGTGGTGGCTTTGGATCTGGTAGCGGTGGCGGAGGTGCAGGTCAACTTGTGCATAACTCGACTTTCTCCACTACTAGTCCTATTGGATTCCCAGCAAATACTCAATTCCAAATTACAGTGGGTCAAGGAGGTTTAGGCGCTACAGCCTTAAATACCAAAGGAGGCCTAGGAGGAACATCTTCAATCACTGGTATAATAGATGGCTCTACAAGATCTGTTTTTGCAGAAGGCGGTGGAGGCGGTGGATCAGGAGGAAATGGACTAGGAATGAACGGGGCATCAGGAGGTGGTGGAGCTGCAATACCTACCCCAGCAACTAATTTTAATGGGGGGAACGGAAATGGATCAGTTGGATCTGCCGGAGGAAGAGGAGACGCATCCGGCGGTGGAGCACATGCAGGAGGAGGCGGTGGCGGTATTGGTTCTTTGGGCCAAAATGGACAAGGTGCCGGTGCCGGACAAGGAAAAGGAGGAAATGGTGGAAATGGACTGCAATTTTCAATAGGAAGTTTATTAATAAATTATGGTGGAGGCGGAGGCGGTATCGGAAACAATTTTAACGGTGCAAACAAATTCAACGGTGAGGGAGGAAGGGCAGTAGGGGTGAAAATCGGAGGTGACGGAGCTCAGGATAATGCCGGTTCAATAGGACTTCAAGGTGTAGATTTGACTGGCTCAGGTGGTGGAGCAGGAATAGCCGGAGGAGGTAGAGGCGGAAATGGTGTAGTTTACATTTATTACGATGTATTCCGTATCCTCAGCGTCGAATACCAAGACTTTACCGCCAAATACGATCCTCAAAACCGATCTGGCGAGCTAAAATGGGCCACAACCAAAGAATGGGAAAACTCCCATTTCGAAATTGAGCGTGCGGTGAATGACATCAAAACTTGGACAAAAATCGGTGAAGTAAATGGCGCAGGTAATTCCGATGCTCCGGTTGATTATTCCTTCACAGACTCCAATCTTCCTGCAGCAGGAGGTAATATCTTTTATCGATTGAAGCAGGTAAATCTCAGCGGGACTTCTGAATACAGCGTGACTCGTTCCATTCAGGTCAATCCTATCAAAGGAAACACAGCATGGATAAGTTATCCAAATCCAAGTGATTTGAAAGCACCGGTGACGGTGGCAATGATCGATAATACGGGCTACACCGATGGAACTATCCAAGTGAGAATTTCCGACATTCGAGGAATCTTCTCTTCCTATTCTGTCTCATCCCCGGATGCAGTATCCAACGTGGTTAACTCCCATCTGGAAAATGCCAGACCGGGAATGTATATCGTTCAACTGATTTGGGGCAGTCAATCGGAACAGCTTAAACTGATCAAAAAGTAAAACTTTTATAATTAAAAAAACTTGAAGGGCTGTGGTACATACCATGGCCTTTTATATTTTGGCCCTTCCCTATCGTTGATTCAAGTCTTCAGACTTGGACCATTAATGATGCAGTCTCCTGACTGCTAGTGAGATCATTTCTTTTCTGGCAGTCTGAAGACTGCAGTATCGTAGGCACACAAGTCGAAAGACTTGCGCTAACCGTTGCTAAAGCTTTTTGGTTTTGCCAAAATGGTCAAAAGGCACATAGAAAATCCGCGAAATTCAGCGAGTTTTTCAGCGCTGATCAGCGGGAAAACAATTTTTTCAAAAAAAGCCCTTCCTCAGAGAAATAAGTTCCTAAACTCTTTTTTTTCTGTGGCCTCCGTGGTGAAATTTCTTTGCGTCCCTTTGCGATCTTGGTGGTTAAAAAAACCCGCAAAAACTTTGGAGATGTACGAATTACTTCATTGAAATTGGATTGAAAATACTACTCCTTTCCTTCCTCCCCAAGCCAAGCAATAACGACCAATAAGCGAAGCGTATATTCTTTGTGAACTTGAATAAGGTCAAATGACCGACTATTAAAAAGACAAATTCAAGGACTGATCCCTCAACCTCCTTTTCTCCGAGTCCTTAGTGGTAAAAAAACATAGAGTTCACCGCGGTGAAAAAATCTCTATTCCTCCTCCCTACCCTTCGGGACTTTAGCTCTGCCTAATCCAAAGGTACCCTTCAATCCGCTGAAGGTTGCTTTCCACCAAGCGTTAAAAACGAACTTACGCTTGTCTCGCTCTTGATATATCCTTCGTGAAACCACTTTGGAAGAAAGGCCCCGTGGATTATTATTTCTGGCAAAAAGGTTGGCTCCAAAGGTGAAAATCTTGAGTTTACCCAGGCCCTGTTCTAAAGTTAGTGAGTCTAAAAACTGGATTTTCAAGTTCGTATAGGCGAATTCCATTTCACCAATTGCTTCATCGTCTGTCAGTCTAAACTGCCAATTACCATCCGTCACGGTACCATCCAATGCTTTCACAAACAAGGTTTTGGACAGGAAATCATTCACCTCGCTAAAGGCAAATTTGTCCACACTCGCGCTGACATCCATGGGATACTTCCCTGTAAAATACAGCACTGCATTCAGGTTAAGTTTAGCCGTATTCATCAGATAGGCCTCCATATTCAATTGCAGGCGATCAGCCGGATACTCCTGTTCCGGTTTTCGCAGATAAAAAGGTGCCATATTAGCGTTGATACGACCGAATTCCAGCATACCGGGGACCATTCCCTTTTGGGCAAATTCAAAATACCTCACCATACCATCCTTTAGGATAAGGGAATCCAAGTCCGCGTTAATACCGGCGTGCTCCAACAAAAACTGGGGCATGGGCTTCAGCGCAGCACTGTCGATCGGGTATCTTTTGTCTCTAAACAGGTCCACCTGAGGTCTTTCAATGATCAGTTCATTTGCCTTGAATATATTGGACTCCAAATAACTTTGAAGATCTATCCGATTGAGTCTAAGCGCGTCAATTCGCGCCGTAACGGCATCTGCTTGATAAGGAAGTTTTCGTAATAAGGCATAGTTCCCATCTACAGGGCGATAGTAAATCTTTTCTAACAACAGACTTTGATCGCTGTAGTCAACACTTCCAATATCTACTTTGTAGAGACTGTCAGGTGTGAAAATGGAGTAATTTTTAAAGCCAAAGCGGGAATTTACTTCTGCCAGTTTTTTTAGATCGAGGGACTGATTTTGATCCAATAGATTAATATTCAATCCTTCCACATCCACTGCTATTCCCTGAAAATCCATTCGTGGAATCGGCCCTTTCCCTTTCTTATGAATCGTAAGCTCACCGTTTTCAAGATGAACGTCGCCCAACAAGATGGATTGGACCAGTGCCGTTGCGGATTTTAATCTCCCTGGTGAACTGGCTTTTTTGTCCATTTTGACAGAATCCAGATACAAATGAACTTTGGGATTTACCATTCGAATATCCCTCAGGTCAAAGATCCCTGTCTCTTGTATCTCAGCAATCTGATTGTTTCTTAAAATCAAACGGTCAATTTTGGCATCTAAAACCGGATTTCCAGGCTTTCCGAATTGGTCTTTCGGAGTCATGTAGAAATCCGAAAAAGTAATCTCATCTCCAAGTGTCCCGATGGCCACTTGAGAAAAACCTAAGGTATGCACACTGTCAGGCAGCGCAAACTTAAACGCGTTGAGCTTCAGATTGACTTCCTTGTACATTTCCTCCACATTTTTTCTGGTGGTAATGGTTGAGTCCAATCGAAACTCACGAATCATCAATTCAAACCCCGTTTCTATGGAGTTCAGCACCGATTCGTTCACTTGATAGTTGATTGATACGGTCGCGTTTTTAGCCTGAATGGTATCAATTACTATCTCATCCAGGGTTCTTTTTTTGAGATTTTTTCCTTGGATAGTGGATGATTTTGAGGCAACCTTCCGATCAATTCCTATTTCAATGGCCCCTTGATCTATTTCGAGTTTGTCCAAATCAAGTTTGTTTTCGAAAAAGAACTCTTCTATATCAAGCCCTTTAAAACCCACCTTTGGAAATTGCAGTCCCAATTGAATTCTTCCGGCGGCTTGTTCATTGGGTACCAACTCTAAATCTTTGATTTCAATCGACTTCGTTTTTGAATTGTATTGCAGCTTGTCCGTGGATACTTCGTACTTTCCTCCGGCAAGGCTGAAGGAATAATTGTTGAAGACAAGGTCAATTTCATCTGAAAACAATGTTTTATTCTCTTTGATCAAGGCATCCTGATCGAGAATGACGTTTTTCAGGTTAAGCGAAAAATTATCCTCTTCAAAAACAGAACGCTTATTTTCTACCAAACTTTGATACTTGATCTGAGCATTATCCAAGCTGAGGGAGTCAATTTGAATGACCTTAAAATAGCCCAAAAGCAGATTTTTGACCTCATCCGGTGACTCGGGTGTTTCGATGGATCTGGCTTTTTCTCTGTAGTTGGAAATCGTGAAAACAGGTCCCGGAAGAAATATCTGTCTTACGAAGAGTTTTTCATCATAAAAAGCCGACTTGATATCAATGCCTTCGGCCCGGAAAACAGGCACAAAAAAATCAATTGCGGCAGTTTGCCCATAGGTGTCCAAGGAAGCCTGAATCTGTTCCTGATTTTCGGGGCGAATGGTCAGGTTAACTACTTCAAGAAGTTGCCTTTTAGAGTCCACTACCAGTTTATCCGCCAAAATGGAGTGCAGGTTATCTCTCAATTTCAATCGATACTGATCAAGGGAAAGGTAGATTTCACCGATTGACAATTTATCAGAAAGCGGCAATTCTGGCGCATCAAACAGTGTCAAATCCTCCAGACGAATACTGAATTTTTCGAATCCGATGTCATTGCTTCTTTCCCCGCGATCATCTTTAAATTGGATTAATCCTTCCTGCACCTCGAACCTTCTGATTTCAACCCGACTGACCAAACTTGAAATAATCTCTGCAACAGGTACCTGATCCTTCTCCAGGGAATTGGAATCCATAAGATCCGTGAACTCTACCTGAGGACGATAAACGAGAATTTGATCGGCAACCAATATCCCCTCATTATATAGTTTTCTGAGGTTGATGCCCTCTATCGACAACTCCGTCAACTCAACCTGAATAAGATTTTCCGGATTCAGGGAAGTGAAGGTTCTTATCTTGGGTTTTATGGTCAAGTTGCGAACGAGCAGCTCATCCTTAAATGAAGAAAAGCTCACTTCTTCACCCTGTAAAATATGAATCTGATCACCCAGGTACACCCGGCTGCCTTTGATGTTCATTGCCGCATCTTTCCCGTAGAAAAATTGATTTTTGCGCCGGATTGAATCCTCACCGAGGTAGAATTGAATCATTTTGAAATCCAACTCATCAAACTCAATGCGGTTTTTCAGGGTATCATTTACCTCCGACCTGATAAACCTCCCTTTGTTGACCGATAACTCTTTGATCAGAACAGATTCTAGGCTGCCTCTGATGAAATCATTCAGATCACCTGAGGCTGCACTGTCGGACTTTGCCCTGGGATTATACTCTACTTTAAAGTCCGGATAGTCCAGAATTAATTCGTCAATATTCAATACCGAAGTCATGAACGCCTTGTTGAGGTCCACGTTACCGACGCGCAACTGATCCAGTGCTACTTGGTAATAGGCCATACTCTCCTTGCTTTTGTCGGGAGTCAGAATGATATTTTGGATATCGATCAAATTATTCAGGGAAGAAACCCTCACACGCTCCGCACGAATGATATGTACCCCGTCGGGCAAGGGAAAAGTAACTTGATCCAGATCAAACTCAAATCCTTTGGCATTGAATGGAGTTTTCCATTCCTTTTGAGTGGAAAAGTCAATGCCCCGAACGATCAAGGAGGTGTTTTCAGCCTGAAGTGCGCCTTGGCTTAGGAAGTTGAAAAAGAAAATGTTTGCATGATCAATTTCAACTTCTTCAATCATCAGGCCAGTAAGATTGGCTCTTTTTACGGTTTTTTTGATTTCTTCTTCCAGTGCCTTAATCGGAGACACTTTTTTCATATTCCCCTTTGATGGATCCGTATTTTTCTGCTCTTGTGTATCAGTATTTGGAGGTAAATCAAGAACGATATTCGGGTTGTCAATGTAGATTTTGCCAATTGTGAATCTTCTTTCACGGAAATTATACCAAAGGCCAGTGAAGGCAATCTGATCCAACCTCATATCAAAAAGTGTCTGATCTTCTCTTCTGATTTCAGGATTGATAGGTCTCATGACTATCCCATCCATGAAAAACCCTCTTCTCAGGAGCGAAAAACTAAATCGATTGAAATCAATCTCATAAATATTCCCCGTGGCTTCATTGATTTTCCGTTGGGCAAATTTTGAGAGAAAAAGATTGGATCCGAAATAGACAACAAATTCCAAAAAAAGCAGGGAAAGCACTCCTATCATCCCCCAGCGAATTATTTTTTTTCGAATAGGATGGGTAAAATATTTCTCCCTTTTCCCAGGTTCCATAAAAGTCAAGTAATCTTAAGCGCTGAAAAGATAGTATAAAAAAAGCCCAAAAACACCAAAAGCAATGCTATGCATTGCTTTTGGGTATTGCTGTAGGAGAAGGATTCGAACCTCCACGAGGCAGTTAGGCAGTAGTCCGGTAGAATTACGCTTTATCCAGTCCCGATCCCGATAGTTACCGGGACAGGATCCTCACCCCCGAGACAGGAGGGCATGTCTGCCAGTTTCAACATCCTACAAGATGTGGCACTTTTAATCTGTTTAGAACTTGTTTCTACACTTTAGCAGAAAATCCTCTAACCGACTGATAATCAAAAAGCTCTTTCGAGCTTTTTGCAATAGGTTGAATAGGTTTGAGAACATTATGACCCAAAATTAGAAATATGATTGGTTTATTAAAATTTTGGCAAGTTTTATTTTATTTTTTTACATTATTTTAAATATTTATTCATTTTTTACTACAAAAAGGAAATGAAACGTGCTGAATCTTCATTTTAATAATCAATTTGTCAATTGCTCGAAGTCTCGACTATTAGTTGGGATTTAATCTGATTTTAATGGTTTTATCAAAATTTAATTTGCCGATTTAAAAATTGGGCAATAAAAAAACCATGAAATAAAATTCCATGGTTTTAGTCAATTAACAATAAACCCAAAATAACCTGCTGTAGGAGAAGGATTCGAACCTCCACGGAGTAGTTAGGCAAATTTACGAGCTCGCTAAATGCTTTATTCTATAATCTCCACCCCCGAGACAGGAGGGCTTGTCTGCCAATTTCAACATCCTACAATGTGTATCAGAGATCTTTTATCTCTATCAACGAATCAAAGATAGGGCATCAAGAAGCGTTATTGCAAATATTTCAAAGAAATATGTGAATTTTTACAGTTTATTTAATGAAATCGATTGAATTATGACGATTCGTCAAATAAATTAAAGTCAAAGCCATTAATTTTAACGATTCATTAACAATCTGGTCTATTTTTATAGATAAATTATCATTTAAGATATTTTGTTGTGTTTTTTATATCAAACAAACTATTTCATTGCCATATACGCAATTCCTATTCGTATTTGACATAGTCTTCCCATTTTTGGAGCACCCCTTTAAAATCATCAGGAAGTGGAGCTTCGTAATAAATTCGCTCTTTGGTCACAGGATGTAAAAATCCCAAACTCATGGCATGCAGCGCCTGACGCGGCATCAGACTGAAACAATTATCTATAAATGATTTATACTTCACAAACTGGGTTCCTTTACGGATTTTATCTCCTCCATACATGGCGTCATTGAAGAGCGGATGTCCGATAAACTTCATGTGTGCACGGATCTGATGGGTTCGGCCCGTTTCGAGATTACACTGGACGAGAGTCACATAGCGCAATCGCCGCAGGACTTTCCAATGTGTCACGGCATGTTTACCCTGACTTCCATCAGGAAATACGTCCATCACCTTACGATCTTTGGCACTTCTACCCACATGACCTGTAATTGTACCCGAGTCCTCTGGAAGTTCTCCCCACACCAATGCGACGTAAGTTCTGTCAATGGTATGGTGAAAAAACTGGGAGGCCAAGGGAGTCATGGCATCCTCCGACTTGGCAATCACCAAAAGTCCGGAAGTATCTTTATCGATTCGATGCACCAACCCCGGCCTTCCTTCATTCCCTTTCATCTCCGGCAAATGATGAAAATGAAAGACCAAGGCATTCGCCAAAGTACCATTCCAGTTGCCATGAGCAGGATGGACCACCATTCCAGGGGGCTTATTGACTAGCAGAAGATACTTGTCTTCGTAAACAATATCTAATGGAATATCCTCAGGGATAACCTCGGTATCACGGCGCGGCTTATCCATGAACACCTGAATATCATCCAAAGGTTTGATTTTGTAATTGGATTTGACAGGTTTGCCATTTACCAACACCGTCTCGTTATCAATCGCTTGTTGGACTTTGTTTCGGGTGACGAAGGCAATTTTCTCAGTCAAAAACTTATCTATACGTACTTGCGACTGGCCTTTGTCCACCACAATTCGTTGGCGCTCAAACAATTCTAATTCGTCTTCTTCAAACTCTTCTTCGGGCTGCTGATTCATCTCGCAAAAATAGGAGGATGTGGCTTAACTTCGGCAAAAGACTTCAAATGCTTCACCCTGAACTCATCGCACTTCAACACCTCACTCATTCTCTTTTAGAGGAAAAGGGAATTCAGGTAGCGGTATTAAGACTGGATCAAATTCATCCTCTGGTTTCTGGGAATAAGTTTTTTAAGCTTAAATACAATCTCGAAGAAGCCAAAAGACAAGGAAAAAAGACAATCCTGACCTTTGGAGGCGCTTTTTCCAATCATATTTATGCAACAGCTTCAGGTGCACAGCTGGCTGGATTCCACAGCGTCGGAATCATCAGAGGTAAGGATTCGGATCAAAACAATCCCACTTTGGCACACGCTCAAAAAATGGGGATGCAGCTTCATTTTGTAGATCGAGAAAGCTACCGAAACAAGAATTCATCTGAGTTTTTGGAGGATTTAAAAGCTCAATTTGGGGACTTCTATTTAATTCCTGAGGGAGGCACCAACGAATTGGCTATCCAAGGCACCAAAGAAATTCCGGGAGATCAAGCTCATGATTTCACCCATCTCTGCGTCTGCGTTGGTACTGGAGGAACATTTGCCGGAATTGCATCCAGTCTAAAAAATCACCAAAACCTAATTGGATTCTCTTCCTTGAAAGGAGAATTTATCCATCAGGAGACTGCAAACCTGCTTGAGTCAAATCAGATCCATGCAGCCGGTTCTTTTGAAATTAAAACTGATTATCATTTTGGAGGATATGGAAAACACAAACCCGAACTGATTGAATTTATAACTTGGTTTTACGGGGAATTTGAAATCCCGCTGGATCCGATTTATACCGGAAAGATGGCTTTCGGAATTTGGGATTTGATTAAAAAAGATCATTTCCATCCCGGTTCAAAAATTCTTTTGATCCATACCGGTGGTCTTCAGGGAAATGCCGGATTTGCCACCCAGACTGGAATCAATCTTCCTATTCTTTAAGAGTAAAATAGTCCTCAGACTCTTGAGGATGAATTTTCAGGACATTGGCTGACACAAGCCGTACCAAAGTTTTGGAGGCTAAGAATCGCGGAACTTTAGCAATTCTGGCAAATTCCTTGAGCGTGATTTTTTCGCTTTCTTCCAAAGCTTTCATCAAAATCTCCTCCTTCCAGCCATAGGTAAAAATTGTGTCTTTTGGGATTCTTCCCTTTTTCAAAACTTCCCAAACCTCCCGACTGGCTTGGACACTTCGATCCTGCACTCGGATATAGGCTTGTTTTCGGTCTTTTTCCTGTAAAAAATGCGGCCGATCCGGGCTTTTGGGAATTTTGAATACGGCTACCCCCTTTTTCTCCGATAACTTAATGGTGAAAATGGAATATTCCAGCTTGGGCAAAATCAACTCCCGGATGGCTTTTTCCATCACAAAAATCTCCTCCTCAATAAACCGCTGACCGCTGACCGTCCCATCGTCATCCACCCCAATCAGGAGATCTCCGCCTTCAGTGTTGGCCAAGGCAATCACCTCTCTGACAATTTTCTCAGGAAAAGCTGCTTTCTTTTTGAATTCAATCTTAAGCCCTTCGCCTTTTGCAGCCAAAGCCTTCACTTCCTGAAGGGTCATAGTATCAAACAGTTGGATTTCTACAAGTATCGTGTTAAATTTACTTTTGCGAACAAACCTGTCAGGTTTTGCTTTCAGAATCGCAAATATGAATGAATTGTGAAAAAACCTTTGGGATAAACCTGACAGGTTTTATGTATCACAATACTAGTTTCCAAGTCCCCTGCTGAGTTCCGACAACCTGTTTTTTTGTGATTGCCAATCGTCTCTCAGGCGAGCAGCCTCCATGAAGTTGAGCTCCTTGGCCGCCTTCTCCATTTGTTTTTGAGTTTGCTGAATCAACTTTTCAAGCTTGTCTTTGCTGAGGTACTGAACTACAGGATCCGCCGCAATCGGTGAATCGCCCGGCATAGGTTCTGCGTAGATTTTGGCGTTTTTCTTGGAATCTGCCACTTTGGTTTGACCCATGATCCTGTCTCTCGACTTGATTACTGTGGTAGGCGTGATACCGTGTTCTGCATTGTATTCGATTTGGATCACCCTTCTTCTCCTTGTTTCATCCATCGCTGATTGCATGGAATCAGTGATTTTATCGGCATACATGATGACCCGACCCTCGGAATTTCTCGCCGCACGGCCAATGGTCTGAACCAATGATCGCTCGTTCCGAAGGAAACCTTCCTTATCTGCATCCAAAATCGCAACCAACGAAACCTCCGGAAGATCAAGCCCTTCTCTCAGTAAGTTGACTCCCACGAGCACGTCAAAAACCCCCAATCTCAGCTCCCGCAAAATCTCCACACGATCCAGTGTTTTTACTTCTGAGTGAATGTAGCGGGACTTCACTCCTGCCCGTTCGAGAAATTTCTGAAGTTCTTCGGCCATCCGTTTGGTCAGAGTAGTCACCAAGACACGGGCATCGGATTTTATAGTCTGATCTATCTCTTCCAATAAATCATCGATCTGATTTAAGCTGGGACGAACTTCAATGGTCGGATCCAACAGGCCTGTCGGACGGATAATCTGTTCTACTACGACACCTTCAGTCTGTGCCAGTTCATAGTCGGCAGGGGTCGCAGATACGTAGATCAACTGACCAGCCATCTGCTCAAACTCCTCAAACTTCAGGGGACGATTATCCAAGGCAGATGGTAATCGAAAACCATAATCGACCAAATTCACTTTTCTGGATCGATCTCCACCCCACATGGCACGAATCTGGGGAATAGTCACATGACTCTCATCGATCACTAACAGGTAATCATCCGGAAAGTAATCCAACAAACAGAAGGGTCGTGTTCCCGGTTGTCTTCGATCAAAGTATCTGGAATAATTTTCCACACCCGAGCAATAGCCCAATTCCCGGATCATTTCCAAATCAAATTCCGTTCGTTCCTGAAGACGTTTTGCCTCCATGAATTTCCCTTCTTTTTCGAAAAACTTAACCTGAGCGACCATGTCGTCCTGGATCTCGCTGATGGCCACATTGATTGTGTCTCGCCCAGTGACGAAGAGATTGGCCGGGAAAATAGAGATGATCTTTTCGTCGGAAATCTTCTTCCCTGTGTCCGGTTCCACCCGTTGGATTGCTTCAATCTCGTCCCCCCAAAAGAAAATCCGGTAGGCAAAATCCCCGTAGGCTACATGAATATCCACGGTATCTCCTTTCACCCTGAATGTGCCGTGAGTCAGGTCTTGCTGCGTCCTGCTGTAAAGGATATCGACAAATTTGAAGAGCAATTGATTCCTTGGAATCCGATCTCCTTCCTGAAGGCGGACTACATTTTTTCCAAATTCTTCAGGATTTCCAATGCCATAAATGCAGGAAACCGATGCGACGACAATCACATCCCGCCTACCGGTCAAAAGAGAGGAGGTTGCACTCAATCGAAGTTTTTCAATTTCCTGATTAATACTCAGATCCTTCTCAATGTAAGTCCCCGAGCTTGGTATAAAAGCTTCCGGCTGATAGTAGTCGTAGTAGGATATAAAATATTCGACGGCATTTTCCGGGAAAAACTGCTTGAACTCCCCGTAAAGTTGAGCCGCCAAGGTTTTATTATGACTCAAAACCAGCGTCGGCTTTTGCGTGTCCTGAATGAGATTGGCAATGGTAAAGGTTTTTCCAGAACCTGTCACCCCAAGCAGAACTTGGGCAGCATCACCTGCATTGACACCTTCAGTCAGTTGTTTGATGGCTTTAGGCTGATCGCCTGTGGGTTGATAGTCTGAGGTAAGTTTGAAATCCATAGCTGTTACTTCCTCCCAACAACGAATGTGAGTGAAAAGGTTTTCAAAAGGCCAAATTCAGGTTGATTTTAAAGTCTTGCTCCCCAGATTATAATACAAGTAATTAGTCCTTAGGATAATCACCAAAAGAATCGGGATCAAGCTCGGGTGAAAAGACTGCCAGCCCAAAATCCAGAAAACCACTGCAGCATCGGCCATAATCAAGGCAAAAAGCAGATACTTCCTCACCCAAGGCTGAAGTGTTTTTTTCATCAATCCCCAGACCAAGACCAGGTGACCGGGGAAAACCCATAGGATATTCCAATTCCACTTGGTGGCCGAATGGTCGGTGAAAAACCAAAGAAAGGTAACCACCAGGCCCAAAATCCCAAGAATGGAAAAAAGAGCAACATCGAATCCAACAAAGTGTCGCTTCTTTTTATGTCCAAAGAAAGTAATGCCTGTAAAAAGGATGGCAATTCCCCAGAAAATCAAATAGGGATTGATCGGGTCCATCTTGAATTCCTCATCTGGATATTCCAGAATCACCCGCGATTCTTTGACAAGAGGTCGAGTCGGCCCGTCTCCCACAATTGTGGCGTTGGCAAAAGCAGCTTCCATGTAATCCGGCAAAAACTGCCTCTCCCGCTCGGTTGCATTCCGATCAATGACTGATCCCAAAGCAAGATCGATCCCCAAATCTGCCCAGGGGAGCAGGTACACATATTCGTCTATCAGATTCCGAAAGGTTTTCTCCTCCACTTTTGGTGGGTCGTTCCAAACTAATTGATTTCCCAGAGAAATCTCAAAAGCATCCCGGATTTTGGTTGCACAATTATTGAAAAAGAAATCATATCGGTAATACCTCCTAGCCGGGTCATATTGGGTCCAAAGGTGCTGGATCAATAAGTCCATTTGCGTTGCATTCAAGCCTAAGATCTGCTCTCTGACATCCCGTCTGTAATAATCATACTCCCGGATAAATTCCGCATAAGTACTCACGCTGAGCATGTAATCCAGCTTTCCTGTGGCAAATTTTCCATAAAAATTAGGCGTTCTAAAGTCGAAGGTCCCAAAATTAAATACCAGATCCTGACCCTCAGACCCGATCTCACGCAGCCGGATCGCACTGTGCCCAAAGCTGCTGTAGAGTTCTTTACCAGGGTCACATGTCAGCAGGCTTATCTCATATAATTGGGCTTTTGCCTGGGTTAAACCCATGATAATCAGCAAAAAAACGAAGACGGTTATTTTACTTTTTGAAATCATTTTATTAACTTAAAATACTTTTTTCAAAATCTGCTTTTTTATGGATGCTATTTGCTTTACAGCCTCCCTGAGTGCATTTTTTACCTGCCGAATATACAGGTTATTCCTGTCAGTTGCAGGGGTATGTCTGGTTCTGCAATTCTCCTTTTCCCAAGAAATCAATGCTTATAAGACGATCTCCTCTGGCGATTTTCACAATATTTTCATTTGGGTAGTTTGGGATGGAACAAGCTGGAATCCGGCTGTAGTCAAACCCGGTCAAGCCAATGATGTCTACATCAATCAAACACATACGCTTAGGCTTCTTGGAAATGAGGAAATCAAAAACTTGTTTATCAATGCTGAAACCGGGGCGGGTCAAAAATTAAACCTGAATGGATATAATTTAAATGTATTTGGTAGCCTGCAGGCCTTTTCCGGCCCTGCTCCGGGCTCTCCGTCCAATGCTTGGAATAGTCAAAACTGGATAGGAAATTCAATTAACAGTACCCTGACATTCAAAGGGAGCAGTCGGACACTAATTGAAAAAAACAGTTGGAGTGCTCAGACTACGCAAAGTAGATTTTCGGTGATTTTCGAAGCAAATGCCGGGGAACAATTTGTTTTGGAGGCCCCATTCAAAACTCTTTCTTTTACCGTACGTTCGGGCCAAGTGTTACAAAAGCTGGATGTTTCAGTCATTCCAAATGTCTGCTTTACGCTTTCTTTCAACACGGAAACAGCGGTTTATGGGGCCGGTCCATTTGGAGAAATGATCATTGAACCGGGTGCAACTTTTATCTCAGAATGCAATGCAAACATCCTTAACAGATCAACCAGCGGAACGGTAAGCGCACTAAACTTCGATCTCCGAAATGGAGGTACTCTGATTTTGGAAGGGGCTAATCCTCGAATTGAATCTGCAAATTTTCAACTTAACGGCAGAATAATCCATCGGGGTGGCACTTCACCCAAAACGTTTCTATCTAGTTCCTATGCCGACTCCGCTACTCCTACAGCTGTTCGCGATCTTGAACTTCAAGGTTCGCAGAACTTAAGCCTTCCAAATCAGCTCACACTTTTGGGGAATTTGGAAAAAAGCGAAACAGGTAATTTTATCACCAATGCCACGACATTGACACTCGCCGGTGCAAATGCTCAGCAGATCTTGGGCTTCCCGCTTGTCATCCGAGATTTGATCCTGAGCAAAACCGGAGGGGACTTTTTTCCCAACTCAAATCTGACCATTCTGCGGAGCCTGACGCTAAATCAGGGAAGTATGGATCTGCAGGGAAATAACCTGCTGATAAATACCGGGCTTGCAGGATCACTCAATTATTCAGCTGGATCATGGAAAAATTTGGGGCAGTTTACCTATTTCGGAATCCCGGCAAATCTTAACGGGACCAATTCTACTTTCCCTTACGAGGACACCCGAAATGGAGGAATCCGAAAAGTCCAACTTCTGGGAACTTCAGCAGGAGGAAACCTCTCCATCAATTTTACAGAATACAAAGGAGCAGAATATAATTCGGGATTTGATGATGTGGATGGCACTCCAATATTGTATCGCCTTTTCAGCTATTTCCATTTTTCAAATCTTAGTCCAAGTACCAATACCTTGGAATTACGGATATCTGCCAATGACCTGATTGTGGACAATGTGGATGATCTACGCATAGTAGGAACAGGATATGCCGCCCCGGGCAATCATTTGGCAGGTTTGGATCCTGATGAACTCTGGGCGAGACGAGAATTGACTTTTGCTGACTTATTGGGAGTGAACTTCACGGTGGGAAGTTTTCGGACTTTATCAATTTTGCCTCTTACCTGGCTGGAATTAAATTCCGAATCGACCAAAGATGGAAATCTAATCAAATGGAAAGTCGCCCGGGAAAAGGAAAACTTACTTTTTGAAGTGTACAGGAGTGAGGTATCGAACTTAAAATGGAAAAAAATTGGAGAAGAGGGGTCAAAGGGGGATTCTGATTTGATTCAAGAATATTCGTATTTGGACAGAACTGCTGAAAAATTTCAATCTTATTTTTATAAAATCAGACAAATCGATAATGATGGCAGAGACTCCTGGAGTCATGTAATCAGAAAAAATAAGGCAATTACCATCCAGTCCAATACGATTCAAATCTTCCCAAATCCACATGCTTTTGGAGAAATTTCCATCAATCTTAAAGCGGGATCGGAGTATGAAATTTCAGTGTTAGATTTCTCAGGAAGATTAATAAAACGTTTTGTTTATTCAAAAATTGACTTTTCGACTACACTAAAAGACCTCAGGCCCGGGGCATATATAGTATGGATTAGTGATGGGAACTATTTTCACCAGATTAAATTTTTTAAGAACTAATGATTTGATTTCAAAGTTCAAATTTTATATTAAAAAAATCATTTCCCTATCTTACTTCCCTAACTCCCACCCAACCTATGACCTTTGTTTTAGTACTTCTCAGCATCGCGATCCTGGTACTCCTGATCGTGTGGGCCAAGCTCAATCCCTTCCTTGCTTTTCTTATCGCTTCCATAGCCGGAGGCCTGATGCTCGGCCTGCCTGCCGACCAAGTCGCCAAGTCCGTCCAAAAAGGTATGGGTGCCATGCTCGGGGACTTGGTCATCGTCATTGTAACCGGAGCGATGCTTGGTAAGCTCGTCGCCGAGAGCGGTGCGGCACAACGAATAGCCGGTTTTCTGATGAACATTTTTGGTGAAAAGTACATCACTTGGGCAATGGCATTCACGGGTCTGATTGTCGGTATTCCCTTGTTTTATAATGTGGGTTTCGTCCTGTTGGTCCCTTTGGCTTTTACGGTTTCTTATCAATACAAGCTGCCTGCCGTATATGTGGGAATTCCTTTGTTGGCTGCTCTTTCCGTGACGCATGGATTTTTACCTCCACATCCTTCTCCTGCTGCTTTGGTAGCACAATTTGGTGCAAATATGGGACTTACACTTTTCTATGGGTTTCTGATTGCCATACCTACCATTATCATTGCAGGCCCTCTGTTTGCCCCATTTCTTAAAAATATCAAATCCCAGCCTCTAAAGACTTTTCAGGCGGAACCCAAGGCTGATCATGAACTTCCCGGAATAGGCAACAGCATTTTTACTGCGTTGCTTCCGGTAATCCTATTGATTGGAACCACGGCCCTGAGCCTGAATATCGCGAAAGAAGATCCTTTGAGCCCCATCGTCAATTTTATCGCCGATCCGGGCATAGTCATGCTGGTTTCTTTGCTTTATGCAACGTATTCGCTGGGACTTAGCCGCAAAGTCAACATGGTGAAGTTGATGGACATCTATACCATAGCTACAAAGGATGTCTCTATGATCCTGTTGATTGTAGCAGGTGCAGGCGCGCTGAAGCAGATTTTCACCGACACGGGGGTAAGTCTTACCATTGCCGAGAGTCTGAAAACCTGGGAAATGCATCCTTTGATTCTGGCTTGGTTCATCACCGCAGTCATCCGCGTTTGTGTAGGTTCGGCGACAGTGGCTGGCCTGACTACAGCCGGAATCATTGCTCCTTTGGTTACCACCATGAACGTTGATCCAAATTTGCTGGTGCTTTCCATCGGTGCGGGGAGCCTGATGTTTTCGCACTTCAACGATGGCGGATTCTGGATGTACAAGGAGTTTTTCAACGTGAGTATCAAGGACACCATCAAATCTTGGTCGCTGATGGAAACGATTGTCGCGGTGGTGGGGCTCTTTGGTGTCCTGATTTTAGATCTTTTTGTCTAATTTAAAATTGATTACCCCGCAGCTATCGATGACTCCTATTCCTAAAAATTAATGCGGATAATGGTGGACAGGCCCCAGTCCACAGTACACCGCTCATAATATGGCACATCAATCCTAATTGAATTTTTCCTCTGATTAATTGGCGGATATTGATCAATTTTAAATCAAATTTTCACACTATGGAAACACCTGAAATAAAGTTTGCAAAACTTGGACTCACCCTACCTCCGGCACCCAAGCCACTAGGTGTCTACAAGCCTTGCCTGATCGATGGTAATTACCTTTACTTATCCGGGCACGGAACTGTAAAGCCCGATGGAAGCCTGATCATCGGAAGAGTCGGATCTGACTTGAATATCGACCAGGGAAAATTGGCGGCAAGACAAGTTGGACTTGCAATGCTGGCTACCATTAAAGCCAATATCGGTTCACTGAACAAAGTAAAACGGGTCATCAAAGTCCTCGGGATGGTCAATTGTACCCCGAACTTTGAGCGCCATCCCTTTGTGATTAACGGATGCAGTGAGCTTTTCGCAAGTGTATGGGGAGATGAAAACGGAATTGGTGTTCGGTCAGCTGTAGGTATGGGCTCACTACCTGATAATATCCCGGTAGAGATCGAAGCGCTATTTGAGCTTCACCAAGGCCATTAAGGTTTCACCAAAGCCTTGTAAGACTCAAAAAGATTTAAGATATCCCGCACGTAATTCACAGCAATGTGTCCTTTGGCGAATCCACTCTTGACCATGGGATCCCGATAAAATTCGGGATCACTTTTAAGCTTTAGAAAGAAGGATACATCTTCCCAGCTTTGGGTACTTTTCCCATATTTCAGGGTCAGTCTCCAGGCATCTTCGACATGACCTTGACCAATGTTGTAGGATGCCAGGATAAAGCGAATCCGTTCATTGGCATCCGGAACTCTCCCCCTCCAAAATTTATCCAAATATTGAAGGTACTTCACGCCCCCCTGAAGCGACTGTTGGGGATCTTCAGGCTCAGTGACTCCAAATCGTTCTAAAGTTACCGGCATCAGTTGAAGCAAACCTTTTGCCCCCGCATAAGAGACAGCGGAAGTATCGAATCCGGATTCTTTATATACCAATGCAGCCAAAAGCCTCCAATCCCAACCTAATTCCCTAGAGCTTTCTTGGATCAGTTCATCAAAAACCGAGATGCGATTTCCTCCCAATGAAGAAAAAGAACTGTTGGTTCGGTAAAAATTATTTCGCGCATTAAGAAAGTATTTTGCGTAAACATCAGGGATGAATCGCTTCTTTTTCTCCGTTAACCAAGAATTGATTTCCCCCAAAAGGACGGGAGCGTTTTTGCGAACAGCCCAAGCCACAGCACCATTATCGGAAACCTTCAAATTCACGTCCAAGCCTTGATAATAGGTCTGATTGGCCTTCGCAATGTTTCGATCTGCTACGGTCCATTTGATCTTTTTGTCGGCGATTTGATCGATAAGGTTCTCTTCGTGATCCACTGATTCCAAGACAGTAAAACTTAGATTAAGGGAATCTTTTATTGAGTTAAGCCGACTGGTATAGATGGTTCCTTTCCTAACAAAGATCGTATCAGCCCCTATTTCTTTCCAGGTTACCGGTTTTTCCATGGGCTTTCTACCTACGACCACAGTACTCATGGTTCCAAGATAATGCGTAAAGGAAGCGCGGTTATTACCCTCTTTAGTGTTTTCAAGATTCATGGCAAGGACATCCACCTTTCCTGACTCCAAATATTCAAAGGCTTCATCAATGTCATCCAATACAACCAACTCTAGCTGAACACCGAGACTTTTACCCAAATCTCTCAGCAGTTCAAATTCATAGCCCATTCTTCTTCCCCGATAGATATAATAAGAAGTAGAGTTGTTATCAACTGCCGCCCGAAGTGTGCCACGCTCCTGAATTGCGGTCAAATCAAATATATAAGGCTCCTTCAACACCTTTTCGATGCGATTCTCCAAAAAAGTACACTGCACCCCGGAGAAGAGCATCACTAATGTGGTAAGAGTAGAAATAATTATTTTTTTCATTCCAAAGGGTGAGACCCCGGATGGTTCATTGCGCTACTTGGCAAAGCCTATGCCAAAACAAAAATGAAGCGATCGTTAAAAAAAGCAAATAAAAAACGGAAGTTAATTTCTTCCGTTTTTTAGTAAATAGCTGTCAGGGCTTGAGTGTCAGTTCTTCCATGCTGCTTTGGAAGAAAATCCTGCCTGAAAGTCTCATTAACTCGATTTCTTGCTCTTTAATGTTAAAAATGGAGCTAATCAATCTGTTTTCTGCAGTAAGTAAATTCACCTGAGCGTCTCTAAATTCTAGGTAGGAAGAAATCCCCAATCTAAATCGTTCCAGGGCTATCTCTGAGTTTTCTTTAGCTACCTGGTAGTTAGCCAACTCAATTTTTTGCAGTTGAAGGTTTTTGGTATAGATATTAAAGGCTCGTTGGATGTCTGATTTGAGCTGGATTTCATATTGATCCAAGGTATAATCCTGAATTCTTTCCTGGACCTTGGCGTTTTGAATTCTTCGATTCAAGGTAAGTCCACTGAACAGGTTAATTGTAATATTTCCTCCGTAGTTAAAACCTTCCCGCTGATTTTGCAGGAGGAAGCCTGCGTCGGAGTTGAAGGTATTATTCACGTAGTTTCCATTCAAATTCAAAACCGGGAGACGGGAAGCCTGCAATTCCCTGATTTGGAGAAAGGCCACATTTTTTAGACGCTGGTTGATCAGAAGCTGCTTGTTTTCCAGAATTGCATTTTCTTCCAAGTCTTCAAACCTCAGGACATCTGCAATTAAAATTGTGTCCTTCACCATGTATTCCTCCTTTGGATTGACCGCCATTAGCTCATTCAGGTTTACACGGGAATTTTGAATGATTTGCTCTTGGGTAATGAGCAAACTGGAATCTGAGTTGTAATCAACCTGGGCAGTAAGGAAGTCCCGCTTGCCTGCACCACCAAGTTCATACTGAGCTTGGGATATGTTTAGTCTTGCCTTACTCAAGGCTAGCGTTTCTTTCAACACTTGGTAGCGTTGCAACTCCACAATTAGCCGATAATATGCAGTAGAAATGCCAGCTACGGTATTTTCCACTGTCACCTTGGCATCGAGTTCACTGATTTCGGTCAACTGGCCCAATCTTCTCATCGTTACCACGGACTCCGGTCTGAATCCATATATCCCCACTATGGTAAAGTTTTTGTTCCGGGATTTGGCATCGTCGATCTGACGTGGTGTGGGATCATTTATGAAGGTTTGCTCTACATCTTCCTTACTGTATGACCGCAGATAGGTCGCATCTACCCTTGGCATAAATAATTCACCCGCTCCAATTTGCATTTCCCTTTCTCTCAAATTGACATTCTCTACGGCTATCTTGATCTGGAAATTATTTTCCAATCCAATCTGGATTGCCTTCTCAAGATCTAAGGATTCTTGGATTTGTGCGTGAACACCAGAAAAACTTATGCTCAAAAAGAGCAGAATCGCTAATTTCTTCATTAAATTCTTGCTAATCTTCCTTTTTTGGAGGTGAGGTAAGTGTAAATGGCCGGGATGATGAAAAGGGTAAGTATCGTGGCGAAAGTCAATCCACCAATGACTGCGGCTCCCATAGGCACTCGACTCTCTGCACCTGCACCAAGTGCCAAAGCAATCGGTAAAATACCCAGAATCGTGGATAAGCTGGTCATCAAGATTGGTCTAAATCGGGCTACTGCAGCGCCATAGATGGCTTCATGCACGTCCATTCCCTGTGCCTTTCGCTGATTGGCAAATTCCACGATCAAGATCCCGTTTTTAGTCACGAGTCCGATCAGCATAATAATACCAATCTGACTGAAAATATTCAGGGTAAAATCAAATGCCCACAGCGTGACTAATGCTCCAAAGATGGCAAGCGGTACGGTAAACATGATTGTCAATGGATCGAGGAAGCTTTCGAACTGAGCCGAAAGAACCAGATAAATCAGGATTAGTGCGAACACAAAGGCAAACAACAAACTGTTGGAGCTCTCCCTGAATTCTTTGGAAGGTCCGGATACATCCGTGGAGAAAGAATCATCCAAAACTTCAGCGGCTATGCGATCCATTTCGTCCAATCCAGTTCCGATGGTAAATCCTTCGGCTAGGTTGGCCGAAACTGTAGCACTCACAAATCGGTTGAAGCGGTAAAGCTGAGGCGGCGTACTTTTTTCTGTCACTTTGACGAGGTTGTCCAGTTGCACCAACTGATTATTTTCTCCTCTCACATAGAGCATACGAAGATTTACAGGTTCATTTCTGTCTTGAAGACGCATTTCTCCAAGTACCTGATATTGCTTTCCGTCCTTAATAAAATAAGCAAATCGCTGACCGGAATAGGACAGTTGAAGTGTTCGGGCTATTTCCTGAACCGAGACCCCCAAATTTCTCGCCCTTTCCCGATCTATCTCGATTTCCAGTTCGGGCTTAGTGAACTTTAGGTTGATATCTGAGAAAATAAACATCGAACTTTTACCCACTTCTTCCATAAAAGGAGGAATCGCTTCCTTCAATTTTTCGATGGTAGGTGCCTGAATAACATATTGCACCGGAAGTCCACCTCTTCGGTCTCCAATCGAAACCGGTTGCTGAGCAAAGGCCCTTACCGCCGTTTCATTTTTCAACGAGGCATTGACACTATTGAATATTTGCTGCTGAGATCTAGCTCTTTTGTCAGCATCAGTCAAGAAAAGTCTGATAAATGCCGAATTGGTATTTGCTGTACCAAACCCGGGAGAGGTCACACTGATCACCGCCAGTCGCTCGCTATCCGGTAATTCCTTCATAAACTGGTCAGTCAATTTATCCACCACACTGCCCATGTAGCCAAATGTGGCTCCCTCTGGACCTGACATATTAATTCTGAGTTCGGATCTATCCTCGGTAGGAACCAGCTCTGTCGGTATTTGGATGACCAGCCAATAAATTCCCACCACCATAAATAGAATCACCGGAAAAGCCACCCACCTGATTTTCATAAATTTACTCAGGGCAAAGTCGTACAGGTCATTCAACCAGACAAAAAACGGCTCAGTAAAATTGTAGAAGGCATTTTGTTTTTCCCGACGCTTGAGCAGTTTTGCACTTAGCATTGGGGTCATGGTCAAGGCCACAAATGAAGAAATGATGACAGCCCCTGCCACCACTATTCCGAATTCACGGAAAAGTCGGCCTGTGGTACCCGTAAGAAAAATCACAGGTAAGAATACTGCAGAAAGGGCAACAGTGGTAGCGATAACTGCAAAGAAAATTTCCTCAGATCCTTTTTCTGCAGCCTTCAGTGGATTTTCTCCTTTTTCTATTCGGGTGTAGATGTTTTCCAGGACCACGATTGCGTCATCGACCACCAATCCAATCGATAGTACGATACCAAGTAAGGTCAACACATTGATGGAAAAACCCATCACGTACATGATAAAAAATACCCCAACCAGGGAGATGGGGATGGTAAGTACCGGAATGAACGTGGTACGCCAATCTCTCAGGAAAAGGAAAATGATGGCCACCACCAATATAAATGCTGTGATGATCGTCTCCTGAACTTCGGCTATCGAACTCCGAATATAAGAAGTAGAGTCGAATCCAATTTCAACGCCCACATCAGCTGGCAGATCTTTCTTAATGAATTCAAGTCTCCGATAAAATTCATCTGCGATTTCAATATTGTTGGAGCCCGGTAGTGGAACCAACACTACAGCCACCATGGGAACCCCATCCCGCTTCAACACCGTCTTTTCGTTCAGGGCTGACAATTCAGCGTTTCCGATATCCTGGAAACGAACGATATTGCTTTGGTCTTCTTTGATGATCAAATTATTAAACTCCTGTGGAGAGCTCAACCTGCTCTTGGTCCTGACCGATAGCTCTATATTTTGACCTTCTATTCTTCCGGAAGGAAGTTCGACGTTTTCACTTTGAACTTTTTGTAATACATCCAAAGGCGTAATGCCATAGGATGCCATTTTGAGTGGATCCATCCGAAGACGGATTGCGTACTCTTTTTCTCCCCAAATCTGAATCCGACTAACGCCTGGAATTGTCTGAAGCCTTTCTTTAAACACATTGGAAGCGATATCCGAAAGCTCCAACAGACTTCGGTTTTCACTCTTTACATTCACTCCTACTATAGGCTGGGAATCCGCATCTGCTTTGGACACTACCGGAGGTTCGGCATCCGGAGGAAGATTTCGTTGTGCTCCTGCCACCTTGTCTCTTACGTCGTTGGCCGCAGCCTCTAAATCACCACCGACTTCAAATTCTACCGTAATGTTACTTCGCCCATCGGCACTGACTGAGGTCAGGGATTTGATGCCTTGGATGCCGTTGATTTGCTCTTCAAGCGGCTCTGTGATCTGAGCCTCGATTACATCCGCGTTGGCACCGACATAAGAAGTGCTGACATTGATCACAGGGGGATCCACACTGGGATACTCGCGGATACCTAAAAGTGAGATCCCTATCCCACCAAAGAGGAGGATAACCAAGGACATCACAATGGCCAATACCGGCCGGTTGATACTGATTTGGGATAAGCTAGCCATGCTTAGTTGATTTGAGTAGGTTGTAATGGCATTCCCTGCCTTACTTGCATTACACCAGTGGTGAGTACCAGATCGCCCTCGTTGAGTCCGGATAGGACCTGCACTTGAGTATCTGTCCGCGTTCCTATTGCTATTATTCGTTGTTCTGCATTCCCATCAGCCCCAACGACAAATACCTTGTACCCTGCTAATTCAGGGATGACAGCCTCTGCCGGAACAAGCAAGGCGTCTTCCATGACTTCAAGAATAAATCTGATTTTCACGAACATTCCCGGAAGGAATCTTCGGTCTTTATTTGGGCTTTGTGCCCGAAGCTTTAATGTTCTGGTTGCCAAATCCACCTGTGGCTCAAAAGCGTAAACTCGACCCTCTACCTCTTGAGTAGATCCTTCATTGGAAAAATAAACCGGTGAACCGACAGTGACCTGATTGGCATAACGCTCCGGAATAGAAAACTCGATTTTAATCGGATCAATGTTTACCACGCTTACGATTACATCATTTGTGCTGATGACAGAGCCCTCCGAGACTAGTCTAAGACCCAAATATCCATTAAATGGAGCTCTGACGACGGTCTTGGACAACTGGGCCTCAACCAGCTTGATATCGGACAGTGCTGTATTAAACTGATTCAGGGCAATGTCATATTCTTCCTGGCTGATCGCCTCGCGGGCCAATAGCTGCTTTTGACGATTCTCCTGAGTTTCAAATAATTTTTGGGTGTACTGTAAGCGTTGAAACTGAGCCTGGAGCTCGTCGTCATTTAAATACAAGAGAGGCGTTCCTTTGGTTACATATTGCCCTTCCTTGAATGCAATTCTGGTAACCAAGCCTGAAATCTCAGAGCGGAGGTTGACAGATTCATTGGGAAGAATCGTGCCGGATACCTGCAGCTGATTGCGAAGCGTTTCTTTTTGAAGTTTAACTACGCTCACGGGAAGGTTTTGATTGGCTCCTCCGGGCCCTCCTGCCGAAGCAGCAGGGCTTTGAGAATTTCCGCCCTGATTACTTAGTCTTGGATAAAAAAAGGCAATAGCAATGATTACAAATATCCCGATGATCAGAGCGATTTTGGTTTGTTTTTTCATTTAAGGCAATAGGTCTGTTTACTGTTGGTTTTTAATGAACGCCATTGAAAGTTGATTGAATTGGTCGGGTTGCTCAACATTTACTACATGCCCGCACTTTTCAAGAATAGTTAGAATGGAATTTTTATGTTCTTTGACAAGATTTTTGACTGGCTCCAAAAACATCACGTCCTGGTCACCCATTACATAAAGAGTTGGAATTCCCATATCCTTTTCCTTGAAATATTTTAATAAGGGATTGATATCGCTGGTCAACTTGAACCAACGGATAAATTCCTTTTGACAAAGCTTTTGAGCCTCTCCCACAAAGAGATTGCGCGACTCTTCATGTTGTCTTCGAGGCATAATGATGAAGGCAAACAAGCGATACAGCCACATGTAAGGGATCACTCGCTTGAATGTATTTCCAAGAAACACGAGCACCCGACTTTGTACATTGAGGCGGGTAATTGCACCTGCCATAATGAGCGACTTAACCCGATGGGGCTGGAGTTCGGCTAGTTGACGTGCGAGGATAGTCCCTAAAGAAACCCCCATTAAATGCGCAGGAGGAGTTTTAAGATGATCAAGGACTTCGATAATATCCTCTGTGACAGCTTCAAAAGTGTACTGCTTATTCCAAATGTCTTGGGGAAGATCGGCAGACTTTCCATGTCCTCTCAGATCGATCAGCAAAAGGTTAAATTCCTTTTTGAAATCTTTGAGCTGTTTATACCAGACAGCAGATGAACCTCCTGCACCATGGATGAATACCACCCATTGGTTACTCTGAGGATGTAAAAATTCCTTGTAATACAACATATCACCTTAGACTGATAAAAAGGGCAAAAGTTTACCTATGGACAAAAATACGGCATATTTCAGCTACTGTTAAATAAAAGACACTGAAGGCAAATCTTTACTTCCAAAGGAAAAAATACGTGATACCTACATGTCCAATTTTAAAGCCCTGGAATATTCCAATGGTGAACAATTGTTTAACCCAATAGACCGGCGTTTGAATCAGTCAGTTTGGAGGGAAGCCCTTCTATATGAGAAAATCCAAAGCAGAAGGACAGAATCTTCGATTGGCATTATTTCGCTGCATTTAACGAAAAAGTAAAAACCATAAAAAAGCGCCCCAATTAAATTAATGGAGCGCCTTTTAACTTGATTTTACTTTTTATATTAATTGAAGATATATCTCAATCCAAACTGCATTCTCCACACGTCAGGTACTCCTGCTGTAGGCCTGTACGTCTCAGAAATAAGATCTGCACCGAAGTTTCTCAATCTGTACTGAGAAACACCTTGTGCATCGGCAGGACCTCCTTGGTTATTCGCAGGAACGACCAAAGGCTGAGTTGAGTTGAAGGTTTTTCCCTGACCCCAATCCGGGTTCAGTAAGTTACCGACATTCAGGATGTCCACACGGAATTCCAATGTGTTTCTCTTTCCGTTGATATTGGTAAACAATTGCTGTGCAAAAGAGAAGTCAGCACGGCTGACCATTGGCATGATTGCGCCACCTCTTTCGGCATATTTACCTCTGTTGGCACTGAGATACTTGTCCTGCATGATATAGGCTTCCCATGCATCTGCCTGCTGCTGCGCAGTAAATGTCACTGGCTGACCTCCCACATTAACTGTATACTGTTGGAAGTTCATTTCAGCTTTATTGGCATGGATGTAGATCAAGTCGTTTGATGTACCGGCATCACCATTCATATCACCTGCAAATCTGTAAGAACCGTTTCCGATGGTGATGGATTCCCAGAATAAGGAAACTGAGGTGTTTCCAAACTTGAAGATGTCTTTGTTATAGCTGATTACACCAAAAACTCTGTGTCCCAAGTTATTGCCGGAAATTCCCAATCCCGGATTATTTGGATCTCTAGACACCGGATTATTGAACCATGTTCCCGCAGCGATAGATCCCGGATCGACTGTATTTCTTGTCTCACCGTAGCTGTAAGCACCTTTCACATACAAGCCATTTCCGAATGGTTTTTCCAGGGAAAAGGAAGCTACCCAAGAATTACCGATAGCCTGATTAGACAAGACTATTGCATTTGGAATATTGTTGTTGATTCTGTTTCTGGTATATCTTGGTCTGTTATCCTTACCGACAAACTGAGATTGGTGTACTGGCAAGTTGCCATTATAGTAATCAACGCCATTGACATCTGAACTGTAGATAAATTCACCTGTTGCTACAATTCCAGCCGGCAATTGCTGATCGACACCGATATTAGTTCTCCAAACTTGCGGGAATTTGAAATCTGTCTCAGTCAAGGCCAATTCATATGAAGAAGCAGGTGTTCCTGAAACTTCAGCAGGCTTGTAAGCATTTGGATCCGGGTTGAACGGTCTTGCTGTAGAATTATCAAATTGAGCAAATCCTGTCAAAATCCCGTTGTTTCCTACTTGGTTGGAAATCCAAACATAGGCTGGTCTTCCTGTGAAAATACCTGTACCCCCTCTGACTTGAGTCTTCTGATTGCTGAAAACATCCCAGTTGAATCCTACTCTAGGAGACCAGAGAATGTTTGGATCAGGAAGTTGGTTCGTTTTGAAATTCACAAATGCACTTGCGGGATTTCTAAAAAACAGTTTTTCCACATCTTCATTTCTAAGCGCAGTTTCTTCGAAGAAAGGAACATCGATTCTGAGACCGAAAGTGGTTTTCAAATTGCTTCGAACCTGAATTTCATCCTGTGCATAGAAACCTACATAATCAACTTTTAAAGGCTGGACAGGTTTTTCTGAACCCGGGATGTTATTCCATCTTACCTGGAATCTTCTAAGGTTTACATTAGATGGAACAGTATTTCCATTAGCCAGGAAGTTATTTGCGTCTTTATAAAAATCATCCATGGAATTATAGGTATAAACAGACTGTGATCCCGGGAAGAATACGTTTTCGGATTCGTATCGCTCATAGCTAAAGCCTAAAGTGAATGTATGCTTTCCGGCAAATATTTGTAGGTTATCCTGAATTTGGAAAGTCTTGTATCTCAATTCGTTGTTTGGAGTGAATGGTTCAAACCCGAAGGAAGTATAAGTTGCTCCTTCTTGCAAAATATCTACCATTGGGAAAAACGCCCCTTTTGCTCCTCGGCTTTCGTCCTGATAGGTATAACCCACAATTAAACTGTTGGTCATATTTGTTCTTAGTCTGGAGTTTAATTCCGCAACAAATGACCGAATGTTTTCATTAATGCTGTAATTGGAGTTTTGGAAGTTCAATGCTTCAGGTCTGCCGTTTCTGCTTCCAAAACCCAAAGAAGAGGAGTTGGACATTAATACGTCAGTAGAAGAATTCAGATGATTATATCTCAGGCTAAGCTTATTCTTGTCATTGATGTTGTAATCCAGCTTCACCAAGAATTTGGTTCCTAAGGTCTCGTTATCGTAGTCCTGGTACGGGCCAGTTTCATAGTTAAATTTATCTCTCAAGAAACCGCTGAGTTGATCCAGATCAGAGGCCAAAACCCGCGTCACATTGCCTTCAATAGCCTCGCCACGGTTTGCTCTCCAGGTTGTACCCGGTCTTGCCTCTTTTTCATCTTCGAATGAAGCGAAAAAGAACAGTTTGTCCTTGATGATTGGTCCACCTACACGGAATCCGATTTGTTTGTAGGTAAAGTCTCCCGGATTGAAGGTGTTTTCACCTGCTTGTGTTCCTACGTTGTTATTATTTCTAAAGAAATAATACGCTGAACCGGAATACTCATTTGTTCCTGATTTGGTAACAGTATTCACACCGGCACCTGTAAAGTTTCCCTGTCTTACGTCATACGGAGCGACGTTGACTGAAATTTGCTCAATTGCATCGAGTGAAATCGGAGATACACCAGTTCTGCCACCCGGGTTACTTCCGCTTCCCAAACCAAACGAGTTGTTGAAGTAAGAACCATCAACAGTGATGTTGTTCAGTCGTGAGTCCTGACCTGCAAAAGACTGACCGTTTGATTGCGGTGTCAACCTTGTGAAGTCGTTGATGTTTCTGGAAATGGTAGGAAGTCTGGTGAGTGCCTGATTGTCAATCGAGGTATTTGCTCCCGTTCTTTCGTTTGAAAACAGGTTGTTTTTACTTGAAGTCACGACAACTTCCGAAAGCTCTTGACCATCCTCCTGAAGAGATACATTTACGTTGGCAAATACACCAAGAGATAGGATAATCCCATCCACCTCTTGAGTGGAAAATCCAATAAAGGAAACCGAAATTCGGTAAGGCCCCCCTACACGCATACCCGGAATGGTAAACTTTCCGTCTAAGTTAGATACGCCGCCATAGCGGGTGCCGGACGGAAGGTGAGTGGCAACCACGTTCGCTCCCGGAAGCGGCTGACCGTTTGTTTCTGACACTACTCCGGAGATACCGGAGGTGGTCACGCCCTGTGAAAGTGCAAAACCAGTGCTAAGCACTAGAAACATCACTGCCAGCAAGTTTTTCAGTAAATTTTGCCTCATAAATTTTTGTTTTGGTAAAAGGTGGTTTTGATTTTTGCTTGTTGCAAAGGTAGTTTTACTCCTAGGTAAGCAAGAGTAATTAAGGTTAATTTTTGACGATCAAAATTCACAATAATTAACAGAAGCTTAACATGGTATGGGAGATATTTTCCATGTTTTTTTCAGAAAAAGGTTGAATTTTAATCTGACAAATCTTAAACAGGACAAAATTCCTTGAAAAACTGCATGGATTTTAGCCCATCTTTGACAATGGCTAATTTCAATATTTCAGAACAGTCAGGCCTGATTACCCCATAGTACAATCTTTTCATTTATCTTTAATCAAAAACTCAGAAGAATATTCCCTTGAGAGATAGAAACATCATTTGGCTTTATTTGTTTTTGTTGGCCTCCTTGGTCGATATAGCATTCCTCTTAGAGGGTAATTTAAGTTTGAGATTTTTTTCAAAACCCTTGATTCTTTTAGGGTTAATTATTTATTTTTTTCAAATCACAAGACCTATTGCGGCTACTTTTCTGACAAAATCAATTCTTTCAGCCCTGATTTTCTCTTGGATAGGAGATATCCTGTTGCTTTGGCCACATTTGTTTATCTATGGTCTGGGTGCTTTCCTGATGGCGCAGGTTTGCTATATCATTGGATTCAAACTTGCCCAAAGTGGATCAAATCGATTGGATCAAGTGAATTTTATCAAGATATTTTTCTTTAATCTCCCAATTTACCTTGCTGCGGCGTTCACCTTTTATTTGATAAATCCGAATTTGGGAAGTATGAAAATTCCCGTCATCATCTACATCATTGTGATCGTAAGTATGGTCGCTACTGCCCGGGAGCGATTCAAAAAGTGTAATTCAGCCTCATTTTGGCAGGTATTTATCGGAGCAGTTTTTTTCTTCATTTCTGACGGGGCCATTGCAATCAGCAGGTTTTTCTTTGATTTTCCTGAATCAGGGATTATAATCATGGGCACTTATGTGATTGCCCAACTTTTAATCGTGATGGGAATCCGATCATTCATTATTGATCCTAAATAAAAATAGAGGCTTCGGCCTCTATTTTTAATTTTTCCATTCAACTGTGATTTGAAGGATTTTCATCCTAATTCACGGTGCCATGGACTGTCGACTGTGGTCAAGAATTACTTCTTCAAACTCACTCGAATCGAAAGCTCTTCCAGCTGATCATCTGCAATGGTACTCGGTGAGTCGATCATCACATCTCTTCCTGAGTTGTTCTTTGGGAAAGCGATGTAATCCCGTATGGAATCCGATCCTCCGAAGATTGCACAAAGTCTGTCAAAGCCAAAGGCAATTCCCCCGTGGGGTGGAGCTCCGTACTCAAAGGCTTCCATCAGGAATCCAAATTGCTTTTGTGCTTCCTCATCTGTGAAGCCCAAATGCTTGAACATTAACTGCTGGGTTGGGCGATCGTGGATACGGATAGACCCACCTCCTACTTCCACACCATTTATGACAAGGTCATATGCATTGGCACGAACTGCCCCCGGATCAGTTTCCAACAATGGGATGTCCTCATGCTTGGGAGAAGTGAAGGGATGGTGCATGGCATGGAATCGTTTTGTGTCCTCATCCCATTCCAAAAGCGGGAAATCTACCACCCAAAGTGGCTTGAATATAGTTCTGTCCCGGAGACCTAGATCCTCGCCCATTTTCAATCTCAATTCAGAAAGTTGCTTGCGGACTGTCTTAGCGTCTCCACTGAGAAGTAGCATTAAATCTCCGGGTTCGGCATTAAATGCATCCGCCCAGGTTTTGAGATCTTCCGAAGAATAGAACTTATCGACGCTGGATTTCAGGGAACCGTCTGCGTTATACCGAATGTAAATCATTCCTTTGGCTCCGATCTGCGGACGTTTTACCCATTCGGTCAGTTCGTCGATTTGCTTTCGTGTGTATTCCGATGCGCCTTTGGCACAGATACCTACAACGAGTTCGGCACTGTCAAAAATCGCAAAGCCTTTACCTTTAGCCAAGTCGTTGAGCTCAACAAACTTCATATCAAAGCGAAGATCAGGCTTATCGTTACCATAGCCACTCATTGCCTCCGCAAAAGTCATATGCTCCACATAGCCCAAATCGATTCCTTTCACAGATGAAAAAAGGTGTTTGATGAGCCCTTCAAAGGTGTTCAGGATATCCTCCTGAGTCACGAAGGCCATCTCGCAGTCTATTTGAGTAAACTCAGGTTGACGATCAGCACGTAGATCTTCATCACGGAAACACTTAACAATCTGAAAATAGCGGTCGAAACCACTCACCATCAACAGTTGCTTGAAAGTCTGCGGAGATTGTGGCAAAGCATAGAACTCACCCGGATTCACACGGCTTGGCACGACAAAATCACGGGCTCCTTCCGGAGTAGACTTGATCAAAACAGGTGTTTCAACTTCAATGAAACTTTGACCGTCCATGTATTTGCGGGTTTCCTGCATCATCTTATGACGCAGTTGAAGTTTTTCCCTAATGACATTTCTTCTCAGATCGAGGTAGCGATATTTCATCCGTAGCTCGTCACCTCCGTCAGTTTCATCTTCTATTATAAAAGGAGGAACTTTTGCGGCATTGAGCACTTCCAGTTGGCTGACCTTGATTTCGATCGATCCCGTTGGGATTTTATCATTTTTGGCAGTTCGTTCGATCACTTTCCCGCTTGCCGAAACGACAAACTCCCTACCCAACTGTGCGGCCTTCTCAAGTAAGCCTTTGTCTGAGGATCCATCTTCGAAAATCAACTGAGTAAGACCATACCGATCACGAAGATCCACCCAGATCAATCCTCCTTTGTTACGGACACGCTGAACCCAGCCCGCAAGAGTCACTTCCTGATTTACATGGTCAAGGCGCAATTCGCCGCACGTGTGAGTTCTCAACATTTTTATTCCTTGATTTTTTGGGAAGCCAAAGATAAATAATTGATTCAGAGATCAGCATCTCTCTTTCGAAGATTCGCAACAAAGAGGAGATTTTGATTGGAAAAAGTCAGTTTTTTTTGATAAAATTTTAAAAAGTTATAAATCAGCTTTTTCTAACTTTCTTTTACTTTTTGCAACAATGCGGCACGAAAATTGGCGAAGAGAACGCATTCTAAAGCCATTGGTTTGGAAAAACCCACTTTATTGACTTGATTAGAAATTATTTAATTATTACCCCTTATAAATCAGCGATTAATGAATACTAAATGGATTGGTGCTACGGCTCTTTTTCTGACGCTTGGAGCCGGTGCTATTTTCCAAATTGGCAAAAATACAGGTGCCAACTCGACCGAAGACATCGAAACGATAGACAGCACCGGAATTGAAAAAGAAGTGTTTCTCTATGGTATCAATGTCACTGGGCTTAATATAATAGAAGGTACAGTCAGTAAAAATCAAACTCTAGGATCCATCCTGACTCCTTTCAATGTTCCTTATCAGATCATCGACGAAATCGCCAAAAAGTCCAAGGGCGTTTTTGATGTCCGTTGGATCTCCGCCAACAAAAAGTTTACGATTCTCCAGTCTGCAGATTCTCCCCAGGCTCAATTTTTTATTTACGAACCCAATCCTGCCGAGTATGTGGTCTTCGATCTGGATTCGATGGAAATCTACAAGGCTGAAAAACCGGCCATAGTTAAGACAAGGGAAATCGGGGGTGTAATCGAAACTTCACTTTATGTAGACATGGTAAAGCAGGGAATTTCTCCGGAGATCATTGATCAATTTGCCGATTTGTACGGTTGGTCTGTGGATTTTCAGCGCTTGCAAAAAGGTGATTTATTTAAGGTCGTGTTTGAAGAAAAAGTCATTGATGATGTGGTTGTGAGTGTTTCGGGGGTTCAACTAGCTTATTTCGAACATATGGGACTGCCTTATCATGCCATCCCCTTCGAGCAAAACGGACAAGTCTCATTTTTTGACCAAAATGGAAACAGTTTCAAAAAAGCTTTCCTCAGAGATCCGCTCAAATACACGCGAATCAGCTCCAAATATAATCTTAACCGCTTCCATCCTGTTCAGAAACGATTCAAAGCCCACCTTGGCACAGACTATGCCGCCGCGACAGGAACAGAAATTCGCTCCGTGGGAGACGGAACAGTCGTCGAAGCCCGCTATACCTCCGCAAATGGAAATTATGTGAAGATCAAACACAACGGAACCTATACCACCCAATACCTTCACATGTCTAAAATCGGAAAAGGGATAAGTCCCGGAACCCGTATCAGACAGGGACAAGTCATCGGATATGTGGGAAGTACCGGATTGGCTACCGGTCCACATTTATGCTTTAGATTTTGGAAAAACGGCAAGCAGGAAGACTGGTTGAAGGAGAAAATCCCGCCTTCTGAACCTGTCCTGCAAGCCAACAGAGGCGCATTCAATGCCAAGAGAGATGAATCGCTCAGACTTCTGGCAGAAATCAGTACCAACGGGGAAAAGAAACTGGTCGCTGAAATTCCAAATCAGACACAAACAGCAGAACAATAGAAATATTCGGTTTATTCTGCTAAAATATCCCAATGGTGGATTTGATCGCTTAAATTTCGATCCAATCCACTTTTGTTTTTATGGCCCAAGAAGAATCAATCCGAATCAATAAATACCTCAGTGAGGCAGGGTTTTGCTCTCGAAGAGCTGCCGATCAACTTTTGGAGCAAAACAGAATTACCATCAACGGTAAATTACCGGAATTGGGAACAAAAGTTTTCCCCCAAGATGAAGTACGGGTCGATGGAGAATTGGTAGGAAAACCGAAAACGAAGCATGTTTACATTGTTTTCAACAAACCTGTTGGTATCGTATCCACTACGGATGTCAAAGGTGAAAGAAACAATATCATTGATTTCATTGGACATTCGGAGCGTATCTTTCCGATTGGCAGGTTGGACAAAGACAGTGAAGGTTTGATCCTTCTCACCAGCGAGGGTGATATTGTCAATAAAGTTCTCCGCTCCAAAAACAATCACGAAAAGGAATACATCGTAACGGTAGATCGTCCAATCGATGGGAGTTTCGTACGAAAAATGTCCTCTGGAATTCCGATTCTTGGGACAGTCACTGATCCCTGTAGAGTGGAGTTGATCAGCAAGTTTAAATTCCGGATCATTCTAACCCAGGGACTTAACCGACAGATTCGCAGAATGTGCGAATTCCTGGGTTATACCGTAAAGCAACTCAAGCGCATCCGGATCATGAATATACACTTGGATATTCCGGTTGGAAAATGGAGGGATCTCAGTGTAAAGGAGCTGGCGGAACTGAATTCATTGATCGCAGACAGTTCCAAGACATTTGATTAAACTGCGCCCAATCGCATTGTTTCTCTTATTTCTCAGGGACTGATTTTTTGATACACCCGCACATAATCCACCAAATATTTTGAAGGAAAAGTACTGCCGCTTGGATCTCCACCATTACCGCCAAGGGCTAAATTGAGGAGAAGGTAATGCGGTTGGTGAAATGGATTAAAGCCATCGGGATTGATAGTTTCGGCAAGATCAATTTCATTCAACAGTTTACTATCGAGGTACAATTTGATACTTGAAGAGGTATAATCGGCTTGTTTTCGTGATTTTTTCCAGTCCGCGTCTCCAGATTCAAATCCGGGATTTGGTATCACTTCTCTTTTTCCCGTGATGACAAGTTTCCCGTCATTCACGGTTGCATTTTCTTCCTGATACCACTGCAACTCCTGGTTTCTTACAAATCCCTTTTCAAAAGTCCATTTGGTCGAATCAACCTTTCCATTTTGGTCAAATTCATCTTGCCAGACTAAAATATAGTCAGCCTTTTGGGGATCAGAATGCTGTTGAGATAGACTTACGCTACAAAGAATCGTAAAAAAGTAGCTTAATAAATATTTCATTTTAAGAGTCAATTACTATGTAATTATAGCGATTTCCCACTTAAATTGAGTAGGAAGATAGGGATTAGTTCCCTATCTGTCCTCTCACACCACCCTGCGTACCGTTCGGTACAGGGCGGTTCCTTAAGTTTTATCATAACCTTTTGGTAGTGGTCTGACAAGAATAAATAGCCTGCTTGCCTAAGTCTTTCCGTGGTAATGGTGGTATTTAGAATGAAGCTTTTGGCGATGTGCCAGGAACCCTTCCTAGTATTTGCCCACTCCCAAGCCTTGGATTTCTTCACCCCGAGCTTGACAAGATTCATCAGTTTGGTACTTATACGTTTCCATTGTTTCCAAGTGACCATCCTGATTCGCCTTCTGTACCATTCGTCTATTCCCAGCAACAACCTTCTCATATCTGCCAGCTTGAAGTAGTTAACCCAACCAGTAATGTACTGGCGGAGTGTTTCCTTCCTGCGGTCGTTGCCCCAGCCATTGCTACGTGATGTCAGCTCCTTAATCTTTGCTTTCATCTTTGATACACTCTTCGGGTGTACCCGCAGTCGCCCTTCCCCTTTGGTTTTGTAAAAGGAGTAACCCAAGAATTTTATCTTGGATATCGGGGCTGTTTGGCTTTTATCCCTGTTCACTTTTAGGAACAGTTTCCCCTCTATGAATCGGATAATCGATTCCATTATCCGCTCTGCACTCCGTTTGCTTTTGCACAGTATGACCATATCATCTGCGTATCGTACAAACTTGTGACCTCTGCGCTCCAACTCCCTGTCCAGTTCATTGAGCATAATGTTACTCAGCAAGGGACTCAGTGGACCCCCTTGTCTTAAGCTAACACTCCCTACTGCCAAGCGTGTTCGGGACTTTCACCCTAGAGCTATCGCCCATGCCGGGCACACAAC
>NZ_FMXE01000043.1 GCF_900103735.1 Algoriphagus alkaliphilus
ATCAGAACAACAAAGCCTTGATCCGATCGGGATCCAAGGGTCCAAGAAGCTCCACACTGATTCCGCTTGGATAGTTGATCTTGGCCACTGCTAGCTGAGCAGTAGCCTCAGCCAATTCGATTCTGGTAAATCCAGTGGAGGTATCCTGGGAATCGGTTTTGGTTTCAAACTTTTTGCACCAAGAATAAAAACTCACTTTTGAAATCCCCTCTCGATCCGCAAAAGCAGCTTTACTCAATCCTGATCGCTGCCATCTGTAAAACAGCTCATAGTAGGTTTCAATACTTGTCTTTTTCATCCCGCAACTTTAGCTCATAAAGCAAAGCACATCAAGATGTAGTTCCTCGGAGGGATACGTTTAATTCTTCATTGGGTTTAGAATCTACAAGTCGAAAATTTTCAAAGGTCTGTCCTTTTAGATGTTTCTGCCATCTTTCTAGCAAGGGTTGTTCAAATTTAAACTCACGGTATTCGTCCGGGCTCATAATTGGTATGCCCTTTACTATGGGATATAATCGTTTGCAGTTATTACAAACTAAAAACCCTTCCAGAATATTTCCGCCTATGTCATTTGTAATTTCTGTAAGCTTAAGATCTGCTTTATCAAATGGACAGCAAAGTTTATTTATTGTTTTAGTGTTCATGTTTATATACTATTTAATTGTTCCTGATAATTTTTTATTGATTCATCGGGCTTGTCTGTACTCATAATACCTGATACTACAGCAATTCCGGCATAGTTAAGTTCTTTTAATTGGTCTATGTTTTCTGGCTTAATACCACCAGCTAAAAAGATCGGTAAAGAATAGCGCTTTGAGGCCTGGTGTATGGTACTTAAATTCACAAGTTCGCAACTGTTAGCCGTATTTGACGGAAAGATAGAACAGAAGGAAATATAATCGAGGTTGTTCTCACTTGCCCATTCTACTAAAGTTAAATCATTAGTACAGGTAAGCCCACTTAGGAATGGTTTATTGATATTTTCTTTAATAGCAGCATAATTTTCGGGAATTTTATCAAAATGAACACCATCCAATAAGGAGTTATTTAGCAGCTCCCATTTATTGTTTATTAATACCGGGATATGTTTAGCATGGCATAATTCGCAGATTTTTCTGATGAGTTCAGTTATATTTTGCTTGTCTTTAAAATTATCCCAAATCTGTATTGCCAAAAGTTTTTCTTTTAAGCAGAGCGTCAATTTATTAAGCAGAGTAACTTCATCCATTGCTGGGTCTATGACTAAATAAATGCCAGAGCCTATTTTTCTATTTGCCATATTGATCATTTCCATCCTGAATGAAGTGCTTTAAAGTAGGCTGCCCAGTAAGGGTCATTTTCATTATAGATTACAGTACTTTCTTTTTCATTGGTAATAAGATGAATGCCTTTATGTTTTTCAACTAGTTCACCAACTGCAGTACAGGTAATTTTTTCTTTTGCTAAACGATTGATAACAGTACTTACAGCTGCGTGTTTACACGTGATGATCATAGAACCAGCACCAATACAGTTCCGGGGATCTAAAGAAAACAAACTGCAAACGTCATTTTGTAACTGGCCAATGGGTAGCTTGTCATTATAAATAAATGCACCATTGCCTGATGCCGTTGCTATTTCATAAATAGCACCCATAACACCTCCTTCGGTTACATCGTGCATGGCTGTTATGTCTTTGTGTTCGTGATTTTTCCCAACAGCGGCAAGAGCATCTTCAAGAGAAGAGGTATTATAAAAAGTGGCACATGCTTGTTGGTGTTTTTCTGTTCCCAGTTTATTTTTAACGGTTTCAGGAAAACACATTGCTAGAATTGCAGTTGTGGAGATAGCGCAGGATTTAGTCACTAAAATAACATCGCCTGGCTTTGCATATTTTGAAACCAGTAGGTTATTTTTAGGTGCGATGCTGATAAGAGTACCACCGCCTGCTATGGTCGAATTTTGTCCTTCAATAAAACCAGTATGCCCGCCAGTAATCGCAATTCCAATTTTAGAACAAAAGCGGTGAATGTAGTCCCAATAAATTTGAAAATCTGATTTTGAAAAACCTGCCGGTAAATTTAAAACAAATTGTCCGTACATAGGCGCGTAGCCCGTTGTTGCCATATCGTTTGCCATCAATTGAACAGATAGCCAGGCTGATTCTTCCAGCCCAAGGCTTGGAATAAGTGTTAGCGGATCGCTGGTTAAAGCCATTGCCATTTCTCCGGTCAAATCTACAATGGAAACATCTACACCAAATTCAGGACCGATCCTTACTTCATTTCTATGAGAGCCACATTTATTGCTGATAAATTGCCCGAATAGATGCTGATCTATTTTTCCAAGTTTATCCCTCATTATTTTACGTCATTTAGGGTGATGTACAAGCCAAAAAAATCACCCAAGGGTAAATTCCACTGCTGAACAGGAAACCATTCTGGAAGCCCGGTACAAGTCCACTCAATGGAATAGTCTCTTCCTTTCAATGCCTCGTCTATAATTTTGGAAATTTTTGCCGGTGTATAAAAAGTGGCAGTCAAATAGAATGGATTCATGCCGAACACTTCTTGTACTCTCCTTCTCACTACCTTTGTAGAATTTCTGTTCATCATTCCCATGGCAATACCATATTTTCCAACACGTGCGGCTTCACGAATTACTTGCACTGGGTTTTTATAATATTCAAAAGTGGTAATGAACGCCAGTGAATCAAAGCTGTGGTCTTTAAAAGGCATTTGGTGTGAATCTGCCATTACCAGGTCGCCTTCAAATAATTGCACTGCCTGAGAAAGCATAAGAGGCGAAATATCTCCGCCAGTGGCTTCTATACCTATTTCTTTCCACCAACGTGTAAAGCGTGTAGTACCACAGCCAAACTCCAGTAATGTTTTAACACGTTTGTCTTTTGAAACTAATTGTTCCATCACTTTTTTCTGCCAGATTTCTGCACGCTTGTATCTTCCTTCGTACCATTGTTCGTAGGTATCGGTATGTTCACGATTAAAAAACCATTCCGGGCGGTTTTGCCAATTTTGGTCATTTTGAGGAATAAGTTCTGAGTTTGGTTTTTCTATTTCCATTTTAGTAGTGTTTTAAAACAAAAGCTCCATTCTTTGGAATAGCCAATGAATGGAGCCTAAAATGAAATATCTTAGCTGGCATCCCTACGTTGGCATTATCCAAATCAGGTTCCGGGTATTATCTCAGCTTGGTTTTCACCAGGCACCCCGTGCTTTTGTGTCGGTAAATATACGATTAAAATATTATAACGTCCGACTAGTTTAACTTAGGCATATTTCGGTACTCAAGTGTCTCCTAGGGTTGCTGCTAACGTCAGACTGTCTAAAAAACCCTTTAAAATTTCACTAGAAACAGGAACTATCCCTATGGGATTTTTAGGGTGTTTTTTGTATCCTTTTATATGAAATTTATCCAAGGAACTGACTGAACTCAGCTCGCTCTTTTTCCCGCCTGCCTGGATGATTCCCTTGATTTTGATAATGAAACCCGCCTGATCGATCTGTTTGTCAATTCCCTTGACTTAAAAACTTTGGGATTTGAGATGGACTTTATCGACAATGGTCGCCCCGCTTACCATCCCGGCGACCTGCTCAGGCTATCATCTGTGGGTACCTCAACAAGGCCAACTATGAATCCCTTCATGAAAAGCTGGACATGAGTGATCAGGAGCAGCTCTTCACTTCCGATCCGGACAGTCGGCAGATGATCATCCGAAACAACATCACCGAAGTCGCCTATAACATCCAGTCCACCACCAATGCCAAGCATCATATTCCTATTGACTTCAAAGTAACCAATAACAACGATTCCAAGGCCATGGGAAATATGATCCAACGGTCCAAATCCATCCTGGGTACCAATCAGTTTACCGCTCTGTTTGAGAAAGGCTTTCATATCGGCAGCGAAATTAAAACAACCATTGAACTCGGCGTAGAGTCCATCGTGGCCATTCCTGCTGTCAGCGGTTCAAGCATGGCACCCGACCCGGCCTACAACGTGTCGGAATTCAACTTCAATTCAAAAACCCGAACTTACACCTGTCCTCAGGGATCAGTGCTGTCCACCAACGGAACCTGGTAAAACAAAGACCTGGGAGGTTCTTCCCGTAAAAATGCAAGGCCAATCCGTGTGCAACACTTCAAGACTAAAGACTGTAAAGGATGCCCTGTACTGAACCGCTGCACAAAAAACACCAAAGGAAGAGGAAGAGTACTAGAGCGAACAGAACATCAGGACTACATTGACATCAACCGAAAGAATGTCGGGGAAAAAGAACAACTCTACAAACGGAGGCAGGCCATCATCGAACACAACTACGGGACGATGAAGCAGCAGTGTAGAATCCGATGATCTTGACCACCAAAAAAGGAATGGATCGGGCCAGTTCCGATGTAGGATTAATCTTCACCGTCTACAAACTGCGCAGAATCTTTAACCTGGTGAGGCCGGAAATGCTCAAGGAATACCTGCGGGCCATTTTGTGCCGGATTTTGGCTATTTCGGATCTGGATTTGCTACAAAAAACTGGACAATATTTTTAAGCTTGTTTTTGATTTGGTCTAATGCCGCCTGCTCCGGGGCTACTCAACTAATCAGGGGGATTTTTTTCTAAATCCCCCTGATTAGTTCGAGTTCTGTTTTCTTTAAGCGGCCTTTGTTTTTGTTTTTTCTCCGAACTGCTCTGGAGTGAGGTAATTCAGGTAGGAATGTTTTCTTTTTTTGTTGTACCAGATTTCGATGAACTCAAAGATCTCGATTTGGGTTTGCCCGCTAGTCAATACTGGAAGCTAGTAAATCAGCTCTGATTTAATGATCTTAAAGAAGTTTTCTGCCACTGCATTATCTTTTTATTCGGGATATGGGATATTGTACACTTTCGTTTTTCTCCAAGGTTTGCAAATCACAAGCTTTTTTTCTCAATCGGTTGACTCCACAGGTAAACATCTGTTCCGATCAGCACGCCAAAGATCCGGTCGACATCAACTCTTTGCTTAAAAAGCTCAAGAAGGATAGGTTGGAATTGATGGAAGTAGCTGTATTTCCGGGTAAAAAGGAAAGGATTCCTGCCCGACTTGTGGTTTCGCTAGCCGATGAGACTACCTATGAGAAAAGACTTCGAAAAACCTCAAAACAAGCAAAGTCTACAGGGAATAAGGTTTCTGATAAGTTTAAAGTAAGGGCCAGATTGAATATGATCGTCACTAATGTTCCCCCTGAGATTCTGAAAGGAAAAGACATCAGGAAAGTATATTCTTTACGGTGGCAAATAGAATTGATTTTCAAAAACTGGAAATCGCTGGTTACCATTGACGAGTTTAACACCAAAAAATCCATCGGTTTGAATGCCAGCTTTATGGAAAATTGATCTGGATTATTCTTAATCTGACCATTTTCAACTGGTCAAAAAAACAAGTATTACAAAAGAACAACGTGTTATGCAGTATATGGAAATCCTTCAGGATGATCCAAAACATATCGGATCATCTAATCAATGCTTTGAAAAATCACAAAGAACTGCTTGACTTTTAAATCAACTCAAAGGATTTGCTCCCAGTAATTTATACCTTGAAAAAAAGAAGGGTAAACTATCTTAAAAGAGATACTTATGACATTAACCTGACGGCTATGGCCGCAGGCAGGGGCAAATCCTCCCACCGCGCCCTTCCGATCGATGTTATGTTTACGCAGGTTAAATCAAACGTGGTTTTACATTTATTGACTTACTTGGTGTGCAAAACCCTGTCATTTCCATTTTGTATGTTCGCAGAATATTTAAGACTCAGTATGACAGGAGTCGAAGCCAGTATTCAGTCACAGTAGGCAGAAAGTAAAGTCAGAAATATAAATTCAGAAATCTGAAAAAATGAAAGGCAGTCCTAGTGATTGCCTTCTTTTCTTAAAAAAGCTTACAGTTGGCTCAGATTGTCACAGATGCAATTAATCTGTGGTTTTCGGGGCCAACTGTGAATAAACCTAAGTATCGTCTTAACCCTAAAGACTAGACACTCTTCCATAGAAAAACTACCTAATACTTGATACTCGGTATGAAATATTCCTTAATTTCAATGAAAATACCCCCGACCCATGGAAGAACCAATTTTGGAGAAAAAAAAGGATAAGGATAAAACTGAACGCGAAAGGCAGACTTTTTATCGCGTCACTTTCAAAAACAACTGCAATCTCCTTCAAATCGCGGACAACAAGGCGAATATTATCATCAGCATTAATGCCTTGGTGATTTCATCTACAATTGCGATCCTGGGCTATGGTTCCATGTCTCAATTGATCGAAATAAATTCTCCGCTGACTATCATCCCTATTTTGGTGTTCTTGGGAATTATCCTCACTTCCACCATGCTTGCCGTTCAGGCTGCCAAACCGTCAATTATCGGGAAAGCAAAAAATCAAGAGGTAAAACCTAAATCCAGCCTCATGTTTTTTGGAGAAAGTGCCAAATACACCATGGAAGATTACTTGGAAGAAACCCGAAAAATGCTCTTGGAAAAAGAGTCCATTCAGGATCATATGTCAGTTTCACTTTATTACCAAGGCAAAGTGCTGGATCGTAAATACAAATTAATCCGAAATGCGTATGAAGTATTTGTGCTTGGATTGGCTGTTGGGATTGTCATTTTTATCGCTGTCTTGATGTTTTGAGTTGTGCATTTACAACTCAACCGCAAAAAAAAATCATTTTTCGATTTAAACGGTATGTGGAATAAAGTTGAATAGCTGCATATTTACCTATCACCTATTTAATCTAATTCTTCAGCATGTTAGTTCTTTTTTTTGTCCTTTGGACCACTTTTCAATCACCACAGGCTTTTCCTGATAGTATACAAAATCTGGTTTCCAAAACCGAAAACGATTCGCTAAAGGCCGTTCTTTTTTATGACCTTGGTAAGCATTATTATGGCATTGATCAGGATACAGCCATTTTTTTTGCCAAAAGCGCTATCCGGTTTGCCGAAAAGCTTGGCTTGGAGAAGATTAAAGGAAACGCACTCAACATCATGGGCGTGGCCCAACTGATCAGGTCAGATTACGAAGATGCCTTGAAAACGCACCTTCAGGCACTCAAAATCCGCGAAGCCTTGAAAGATTCTACAGGGATGCTGGAGTCTAATCTAAACATCGGAAATGTCTATTACCGAAATGGGGAAATGGCTAAAGCCGCCGAAATGTACCAAAAAGCCTTAGTATATGGTTTGGCGATCAAGAACCTTCGGGGCCAGTCTTTGATTTATAACAATCTCGGGAATTATCATAAAGACCGGTGGACACAAAATCAAGATCAAAAAGACCTTGACCTTGCGCTGAGTTACCTCCAAAAGTCCCTTCAAATCAAAGAAGAACTGAAGGATAGTCATGGCTTAGTGAATACACTTACTCAGTTGGCAGAACTGAATATGAGTGACCGGGGAAAAGCGAGTGGGTATCTTTTAAGAGCCTTGGATATTGCGGAAGCCAATCAGGATGTTGAAAATAAAATCAACGTGCTGAATGAGCTTTCCAACTACTTTTTGCAAGGGAAAGACTACGCCAAAGTGAAAGAATATGCGCTCAAATCCTATCAATTAGCCAAAGATGCCAGTTCGCATTTTTACATTTCCACCACTGCAGAATATTTGGTAGCGGCTGCTTTGGGACAAAATGACTATAAAGCCGCTTACGAATATTTGGTTGTGAAGAAAGCTTCAGATGAAGCCCTTTTTAATGATAATCGCCAAAAAGTGCGAGAGGAGCTCCTGATTCAATATGAAACAGAAAGGAAAGAACTTGAAAATCAGCAGCTAATTCAGGATCAGGAATACCTTGACCTTTCTCTTCGAAGAAGAAATGAATTATTGATAGGTTCGGGATTACTTCTAATTGCTTTTGGGACTTTGTTTTGGTTCCAGAAAAAAAACCATCTAAAACTTAAAAACGCGCACGTACAACTTGAAAATGCCCATGTCCTGGCAAAGGAACAAAACAGACGAATTCAATCTCAAGCTGACCACTGGAATGAAACCAATCAAGCTTTAACCAAAGCCAACCAATTTCGGGATAAAATATTTTCGGTCATTTCACATGATCTCCGTGCTCCTTTTTCCTCATTGCATAGCATTATTCAGCTTTGGGACAAAAAGTTGCTTTCTCAAGACGAATTGCAAGAAGTCATGCCCTTGATAGCAAGGGATACGCATTCACTTTCTCAAATGCTCAACAACTTGCTAATCTGGTCCCGGGAGCAAATGGGAGTGGAGGAAGTCCAGCTCAGCACATTCAAGCTTGGAGAATTGGTGAATGAAAATGTGGAGCTCTTGATTTCTCAAATAAATCTAAAGAACCTTGATTTCTCACATGAAAACCAAACTGAACTTGAAGTCCATTCAGACAGGGAAAGGCTAAGTTTCATTGTGCGAAATATTCTGATGAATGCCATTAAATTTTCTCCCGAAAGGGGGAAAATCAGGGTGGATTACCCGAATGGGAGTGAAATTAGAATCACTGATTCCGGACAAGGAATAGAACCTGAAATTCTATCCAAGCTGTTTTCGGACCGTGTAAATTCCCAAAAAGGAACAGCAGGAGAATCGGGTACAGGAATAGGCCTGATGCTGAGTAAGGAGTTTGCTGACAGCCTTGGTGCTGAAATCTTGGTCGAAAGTGAAGTTGGGGTAGGGACGAGTTTTAGAGTTCTATTGAAGCAGAAGACCTAGGCCATTAGCTTAGAAAAAATAAGAGGATGTAAGGGTGCACCCTTACATCCTCCTTTTAGCACCAATATCAAACTGTAATGAGAAGGTTTTCAAGCTTTTTTAAGATCCTTTTTTTAAAGAAACTTTTGCGCTCCCTGGCCTTACCTCATAAATCACATAGCTTCCTTTTTTGTCGGTTTGTACTTCAAGGTTAGCGTTACCTTGGCTTTGTGCCAGTTGTACCGTAGTCCAACCAGCCGGAACATAGGTTTTCAGGGTCAATGGGACAGCATAGGTCTCAGGATCCAGACTTGAAGATAGCTCAACGGTGATTGCATTTTTGCTTACTACTGTGCTTACCTGTGTAGCCTTTCGCTCTCGAAGGTATTTGGTCACATCGCGGAAAGTAGCAATCCACAAATTTGGCTCATTTGCCTTCATATAGGAGAAATACTCCACCAATTCAGATCTGGTTTTTGGTTCCCAGCCCAGATTTTCGATTCCGTGAAAAACGAGCACCAGCCAGTTGTTGTCATGAGACATGGTGGTGTCTACCCAAGCTTTCATCTGAGTGATGTCGATGCGAGTCACCGGCCCACGTTGCCATTGTACATATTCTTTGGTGGATTCTCCCGGCGTCATTTTGCTGCCACGGTTGATTTCTTCCAGCCAATCTTCGGGCATTCTATTGCGAAGCGAAGGATAGACTTTATGCGCAAATTCCATTACCCGTTCGTTTTCTGTTCCATAAGGCCCCTCTGCGCTGAAGGTGGATTCAGCGCCAATAAATTTGAGCAAGTCAGCTTTGCTTTGCTCCAGTTCATAAAGCATGTTAACCTCATCCAAAGCTGCCAATCGGGGATGAGTGACGGTGTGGGAAGCAATCTCATGACCTTGGGCCGAGTAGGATCTGTACTGCTCCCAAGTAGTGGTATCTTCGGCATTGTTGTGAAAAACGACATCATTGGTGTTTTTCATTGTGCCTCTTCGGATTTTGGCGTAGCCTTCGTCGATCAACGCATGTGCCTCGGCTACTTTCCCCTGCTCAAAAAGCGAACCTGCGCGTGCATGATAGTCTTCAGCCTCGCTGCTACCGGTGAAGGCAATCAAAGAGGCCCGCTCGAAAAAGTTGGTGGAATCAGTTTTGATCCTTGCGGTCTCGGAGATGATTTCCTTTGGGTCTCGTCCGATGAATTTTCCTTTGCCCGAACCTTCCACTTTTCCCGTGATGATATAAAAAGTAGCAGGTAGCCCAAGGCTATCCATGATGGGTTTGGCAATGGTGAATTGGTTTACAATGCCATCATCGTAGGTGACGGAGATGGCTCCTTTTTTATTTCCTTGGAATTTGGTGATTTCTGTTTGACCGACGATCGGATCAGTTTGAGTACAGGCTAAGCTGATGAGACTAAGAAGAAGGAAGTAAAAGATAGATTTCATTTAGGATTGGATGATAAAGGCCACTAAGTTGCTGAAAAAGTGCTAGAAGCTAAAAACCGCTGATCAAGTTTTCATTGGTAAAGGGTAACAGAAAAAAGAAAAACCCGGCTATTTTGCCAGGCTTTTTGATTACTGTAAACTTAGCGATTGTTCAATAGGTATACTTCACATAAACCCGCTTGGTGAGCGTCTGATTGTCAGTTTCAACTAGCATATCGGCTGATTCTGCCATCGCTACTTTTGCATTCATGCTGTACATCGGCTGAGGCCTGTAATTAGGCTCCATTGTCACGCTGAATACCCTCAGTCCTCGGATAGACAGTGTGGTTCCGATCAGCATGGCCCGCGCTTCAGCGTCTTTCAATGCATCTGTCAAAAGTGCATTTTCAAGCGACTTTCGAGTAGTCTCAGCAATTCCAAAATGAAGATTGTAACTCATGTCTCCGGAGTTTTGGATTGCACTGACGATTTTTTGCAAATCCTCATTGGTTACCGATGTGACAATTCTCAGGCTTTGTCGGGCCACGTAACCGTCGTCTCTGCTAGTACCGCCTTGATAGACGCGATTCACATCGACGGAGTAATTATCAGCCACCAGTTTATAATCTCTGATTTTTGCCTTTTTCAATGCATCCGACAGTGCTTGGGTTTTCTTGTTCAAAGCATTTACTGCATCAGGGACTTTAAAAGCTTTTTCTTCCAGATTTATGGAAAAAACCGCTTCATCGGGGGCAATTTTGCGCTCAGCATATCCTTCCACTTCGATCAGTGGGACTTGTTGGATTTGTTGCGCAAAAAGGGGTGAGGCTATCGCAAAGGCCAAGAATAAAATCAGGATTCGTTTCATAGTTTTATGAGTTTTCAGTGCTGTATAGACAAAAGACGAACCAGAAATGAAAGAGCTACAGGATTAGTGAATACTTGATCTGAATTTGGAAAAATTAACATTTCGGATTTCGGAAATGGGATTTCGGATTGTTCCCTTCACATTTTAAAGTCCCTGCCTAAGTATTTGATTTATTAATTGGATTTCTGGAAGATTTTTGATTTTCCTTTGAAGTCTTAATTGTTGCTATAAAAATAGAAAGTAGCTCATTGCATTCTTTCCAAATCGGATCTATAACCGAAGCTTCACCCAAGCCTGAATCTTTAATTAATTCCAGCCAATAAAGTGTTTCGTCCGCTTCTTCTTCAACGATTCCAAGTTTTGACAAAAATTCAGCCTTTGATCTTGCCCGAAGTGCAGCTCTATAATTTGCTCCAATCGATGTCGAAGACCTGATTATTTGATTGCAAATTGGAAAAGTTGCGTTCTTCCGAGCTAGCCCTTCAGTCATTTCTATCACGCTCAAAGCAAAAACCTTACATCTCAATTTTAGCTGCTCTTTCATAGTATTGGACTAAAGATTTAATAAAATTTATCAAGATTAATTTAATAAAATCCTGGAAATTCTTAATCACTTAAAATTCGCCAATTCAAAATATCCCAAATCAAAAATTTCACAGCCTCAAACTAAAATCTGACATCCAATCCGACATCCCAAATCCGACATCCGAAATCCGACATCCCAAATCCGACATCCGAAATCCGACATCCGAAATCCGCAATCACTTCCTCCACTCAATCACTTCCATTGTATTGATCTCCGGGCCACCGCCTCGATTGGCCGAACCTGCATGCACGTAGATTTTTCCACCCAAGAATGCCACACCGGTCCCATGTCTTCCCTGAGTCAAATTAGGTAATTTGCTCCAAGTGTGTGTTCGGGTATCCAATACCTCGACCTCTGCATGGGCCGGAGTTTGGGCTTGACTTTCGCCGTTGATAATTACCAAATATGGTCCGATCCCGAGATTCGAATTACCGGCTCTGGGAGTGGGGATTTCTGTTTCGATGGTAGTCCAGGTAGATGTTTTGAAGTCGTAATAATCGATTTCATTGTTAGTCAGCTCCAATACTTTCCCGATTTTGGCATAGGACGTTCTGCCTCCGGCAAGATATAGTCGATCCCCGACCAATGCCGCACTCACATGGTCACGGGCTCTGGGAGCACTTGGAAGTGATTTCCATTCGCCTGTTTTCGGATCCAATTCGTCAAACCAGCGGACAAACCCATCGAAGTGTCCATCCTGAATTCCGCAGACCATGTAGATTTTGTCATTTCTGACAAAAACTCCTGCCGAACCACGCATTCTGTTTTCAGGAAGTTTTGGGCCATCTCTCCAGGTTTTGGTTTTGGGGTTGAAAATCAAAATAGTTGGAATTGGGGTTTCATGAGGATATTTTCCTGTCAATGCGCCAACAACCCAAATTTCACTTTTATAAGAAACAGCCTGAAAATGGTGGATTTCCATCGGTGCATCTGCCAGCTTGGTCCAGGAATTGGTTTTGGGATCATATTCATCCACAGGCCGTTCTCCACGACCGCCAAGGGCGTAAAGTTTACCATCACATTCCACAAAGGAACTCTCGTGACGGGAAGTGGCCTCGGTCTTGGGTTGGATGGTGGTCCAGGATTCTTGGGAAAATGCTCCGAATGAAAACAGGAGGAAAAAGGAGAGCAGAATAGGTTTCATAGGTGGGTTGATTTTGGTTGCATAGATATTCTTAGTGCAAGTTAGGAAGGAAGTTAAGGCTTTTCGGGATTTATTTTTCCCGCGGATCGGCGCAGAAAAATTCGCTGAATAGCGCAGATTTTTTTCTTTGAGTATCAAATTTTCCTTTTGTCGTTATTGGAATTGTCGCCTAAGTGAGTGTCATCACTCACTTTTATTCTTTTTTTTGAAAAGCCGTGAGACACTCACAATAGCAGGATGTGCAAAGTAAACAGGAGAAAATCCTCGACCATCTGCGAATTTTTCAGCGGGAGATCAGCGGGAAATGGACACAAATGCAAAACCACGAATTGCTTCGTGGTTCTCAATTAAATCTCAAATTTCAAATCTCGAATTTCAAATCATTTTGTCGCCTAAGTGAGTGTCATCACTCACTTTTATTCTTTTTTTTGAAAAGCCGTGAGACACTCACGATGGTAGAATTTGCAAAGTAAACATGAGAAAATCCGCGACCATCCCCGACTTTTTCAGCGTTAGATCTGCGGGAAATGGACACAAAAGAAAAACCATGAATCTCTTCGTGGTCTTAAATCCGAAATCCGAAATCCGAATTCTGAAATCCGAAATCAACTACTTTCCTAACTCCAAAATATCCCGAATCTTATTGATTTCAGCCATTTCCTCAAAAAGGCCTTTGCTGTCGTCATTTGCGATTTTGTCTCGGAATGCACTCAAGTTGGAAATATACCCATCTAAAGCACTGAGGATATTCTCCTTATTTTCCGTGAAAATCGGAGCCCACATCGCAGGACTGGATTTTGCCAATCGAACTGTCGATGCAAAACCCGAACCTGCCATATCGAAAATGTTTTTCTCATCTGCCATTTTTTGAAGAACAGTTTCTCCAAGCATAAATGAAGAAATATGTGACAAATGAGAGACAAAAGCCAAATGCCTGTCATGCTCCTCAGGATCCATGAATCGCAACTTCACATTAAGCGCATCAAACAATTGATAAGCCTTTTCTTTGAGATGCAAATCGGTTTTTTCCAGTTCGCAGATGATCAATACTTTTCTGTTTAAAAGATCTGCCATTGCGGCTTTTGGGCCTGAATATTCCGTTCCGGCGATCGGGTGGGCGGCGAGGTATTGCTTTCTCTTGGGATGATCAGACATCATTGCACATAGCTTAGATTTGGTCGAACCCACATCAAAAACCAAGGTGTTTTCACCGACTTGATTCAGGGTGTCAATCAGGATTTTTCCCAAGGTATCGGCTGGAGTAGCCAAAATTACCAAATCAGTATCTTTATCAGGGGTTTCTTTGGCTTCGGTAATGATTCCTAAAGTGAGTGCATCTTTGAGGTTCTGAGGATTGGAATCAGTACCTGTGATGATTAGTTCGGGGAATTTCAGTCTTGCACCAAGACCAAAGGAACCTCCCAAAAGTCCAAGCCCGATGATGTGTATTTTTTTCATTTTCGTTATGATTTTATGCGATTGATAGCTTCCAGTATTTTGAATTCAGGCATGCAAAGCGAAATTCGAACGTATCCTTCGCCTGCAGGTCCAAAGACTCTTCCCGGTGTGATGAAGATATTTTTTTCGTAAAGCAGGTAGTCCACCAACTCATCGGCAGATTTCCCTTCCGGCACTTTGCACCAGACAAACAATCCGCTTGTGTCTTTAGGATAGGTCAAATTTAAAAGATCACCCATTTTCCAAACCAGTTTTCGTCGGTTTTGATACTGTTCGTCGAGATCAGAAAACCAGTTTTTTCCCAAGCTCAAGGCGGCAACAGCACCTTTTTGAAGGCCGAGAAACATTCCCGAATCCATGTTTGATTTAATTTTGAGGACAGCTTCGATCCAGTCTGCCCTTCCGCAAAGCATGCCGATTCTCCAGCCGGGCATATTGAAAGTTTTGCTGAGGGAGTTCAGTTCCAGTGCCACTTTCTCGGCTCCGGGAATGGCCAAAATACTTAGGGGTTCCGGATTAAGAATGTGACTGTATGGATTGTCATGAAGGATAACGATGTCATGCTTCTCTGCAAATGCCACCAATTCCCGTAAAATTTCTTTGCTTCCTGTCGCTCCGGTGGGCATGTGGGGATAATTGATCCACATGATTTTGACACGGCTGAGGTCCAGTTTTTCAAGCGCTTCAAGATTTGGTTTTCCTTTTTTCGCCAAGTCCATGCTGTAAAAAAGAGGTTCAGCCCCAAGCAGCCTGGTGACTGATGTGTAGGTTGGGTAACCTAGATCAGGGATCAAGACCTGATCACCGGGATTGAGAAAAGCCATGCTGAGATGCATGATGCCTTCTTTTGAGCCCATCAGGGGAAGAATTTCCTTGGTGGGATTTAATGTAACTCGATATTCTCTGGCGTAAAACTCCGCCATGGCAATCCGTAGCTCCGGGATCCCCTGATAATTTTGGTAACCATGAGCCCTCGGATGTTCGACAGTACTTTTCAGCGCATCAATGACCATTCGGTCCGGAGCCAAATCGGGGCTTCCAATCCCCAAATTGATCACTGGTTTCCCTTCAGCTATTAATTGATTTACCTCTCTCAGTTTGGCTGAAAAATAGTATTCCTGAACTGTTTCTACTCGATCTGAAAATCCCTTCATGCCTTTCTGCCTAGATATTCTCCGAAAATTTTCACTCCTCCAAAATCCTGTTTAATCAGTTGCATTGCTTCTTTGAATTGTAGGTAATCTTTAAATTCCGCATCGATAAAAAAGGCATATTCCCAGGGTTTTTCGATCACTGGGATAGATTGTATTTTGCTTAAATCGAGCCCTTTTTCAGCGATCATAGTCAATAATTTAGCCAAGCCGCCTATTTGATTTCGGATGGTTACTTTGAAAGATGCTTTGTTCGGAATTGTTTCAGAGATGCCGTTTTCTTTTTGCAAAATGATGAAACGGGTGAAGTTATCTTTGATGGCTTGGATATCTCTGGTCAGAATTTCCAAACCATAAATTTCGGCCGCAATTTCACTCGCAATGGCTGCGGTGCCGGTGAGTTTCTCCTCTGCAATTCGCTTGGCAACTGAAGCTGTATCCACATCATCAAACTGCTGAATATGAGGATTCTGGGCCAAAAAAGTTCTGCATTGCAAAAGTGCCATGGGGTGTGAGCGGACTTCCCGAATATCCGCGATTTTTTGACCGGGGAGGGCCATAAACTGATGCGCAATCGGCAGATAAAACTCATCCCGGATACTCAATTCGTAGCGGTCAATCAGATCATAATTGGGGAGTATGGCTCCGGCAATGGAATTTTCGATGGCCATCACGCCAAAATCAGCTTCGCCTAAGGCGACACTTTTGGCGACGGGCTCAAAGGTATTGAATGCCAGAATCTCAGCTTCAGGACCGAAATTAATTAAGGCAACCTGATGATGAAAGGAACCCGGGATGCCCTGAATAGCTATTTTCAAACTCATGACTCAATATGTTTTTCCATGGAAATGGCCAGCAGTTCGCAATGCTTCCAGAAACTTGGGTAAGATTTGTTGACTACTTCAGGATCTTCAATCAATACAGCTGTTTTGGTCAAAAGTGGCATAAAAGCCATCGCCATTCGGTGATCGTCGTAGGTGTGAATCTGAACTTTGCGAGGCATCGTGACAGACGGAATCACCTGGTAAACTTCCGGTTCGATTTCTTTCAAATCCGCATTGAACTTGGCCAGTTCCTGCTGTAAGGCATAGATTCGGTCAGTCTCCTTGATTTTCAAACTTTCCAAACCTGTGAAAATTGCATTCTGACCAAGAATTGCACAAGTCACTGCAACCGTCTGGGCAAGATCAGGACAATGGGTAAAATCCCATTTTTTCAGTCCTTTCACCGCTTGTTTTTTGAGTAAAACGCCGCCTTTTTCAAATGTGCTTTTGATTCCGAGATGATCCATGATCTCGACGATCTTGGAGTCTCCCTGCAGGCTGTTTTCTTTCAATCCTTCCAAAAAAAGCGCTCCCGAATCTGCACAGGCCAATAAGCTAAACCAATAGCTCGCGCCTGACCAGTCACTTTCGACTGCATAAGTTGTGGGCTGATAGACTTGGTGAGGAACCTTTATTCTGTTTTCTTCCCAGGTGTACTTGATCCCGAATTGGGTCATCAGGTCGAGGGTCATTTCAATGTAAGTCCGACTTCCTACTTTTCCTTCCAACTCGATTTCCAATCCTTGGGGCAAAATAGGGGCGATCATCAGCATGGCTGAAATATATTGACTGGATACGTCCCCGCGAATTTTGACTTTATCCGATTTTTGTTTGGGAAGTCCATGGATTGCCAATGGAGGATAACCTTCGATGTTTAAATAGTGGATTTCTGCACCAACAGTACGCAGGGCATCTACTAGAATTCCAATCGGCCGCTCGCACATCCGCGCGGTTCCGGTCATGACTTTTTTCTGATTGGTAACCGCCGCAAATGCTGTCAAAAACCGCATCGTCGTTCCTGCGTCCAGTACATCAAAAACCGGAGGATTTTTCTCCAACAAGCGGATCATCGTCTGCGTATCGCGAGCTTCGGCCAGATTAGTCAGTTTATTTTCACCTTCGGTCAGCGCATCGATCACCAGAGCGCGATTGGATTCACTTTTGGAGGAGGGAAGCGGTATTCTGGAAGGGGTAAATTCGCTTTTTTGGTTTAGGCGAAGGATAGTCATGGTTTGAGTAGTCAAGGCTCAGGCCGTTTAAAGATTATGATAATAGATGATTGCTTCCCTGATTTCATCACGATTGACGGGGATATTGTAGGCGCAATCACCGATCGAATTTAGGAGGGAAAAAAGCAAGGAGCTTCCTTCGTTTTTCTTGTCTTGCAGGCAAAGATCCAGGATTGGATTTAGCTCATTTACTGAAAATTCGACCTTCCCATAGATCTGAATCATTATTTTGGTCAATTGATCCAGTTCATCAAAACTGAAGGCGTTTTTTTCAAAGGAAAGAAATCCTTCGCAGATCATCCCAAGGGCAATCGCCTCACCGTGCAAAAGATGATTTTTGGTATCCAAAAAGTAGGATTCGAAGGCATGCCCGATGGTGTGCCCGAAATTCAGGATTTTTCGCAAACCTGCTTCTTTTGGATCAGCTTCCACTACGGCTTTTTTGATTCCTACGGAATGAATGATCAGACTTTCCCAATCTTGGAATTCCCAATTAGTTGTTTTCAGTTTGTTGAAATAAGACTTATCCCGAATCAGTCCGTGCTTCAAAATTTCAGCATAACCGGATCGAAGTTCTGCTAGGGGCAAAGTCTTCAAAAATTCAGGGGCAATGATGACCGTTTCCGGTTCATTGAATACTCCCAAGTGGTTTTTGAGTCCATTGAAGTCCACCCCCAGTTTGCCACCCACACTTGCGTCAACTTGCGAAAGTAGGGTAGTAGGCATATTTAAAAAGCGAATTCCGCGCTTGTATAAGCTGGCGCAAAACCCTCCCATATCCGTGATCACACCACCACCTAGGTTTAGCATCAAGGCTTTTCGGTCCAGTGCAGCATCGGTCATTTGAGACCAAATTTCAGTACAGGTTTCAAGGTTTTTTTGAACTTCGCCCGACCGAACACTGATGAAAATTGTGTCTTTAGGCAAGAATGAGCTCACGATTGGCAAACACAGAGATTGAGTATTTTGATCAGTTAAGACAGCCAATTTTGAAAAGGACAACTGAGTTAAAACTCTTGAAAGCGCTTGTTTTGCTTCAGCGGTGAAAATGATGGAATCCACGGTTTGACCTGATTTGTTGGAATTCTAAAGGTAAAGAAAGCAGTCTCCAAGAGAGGCTGCCTTCCAGGTTTGAGTGCAGATTTATTTTTTAATTGGCTCAGCCTCGCGCAATTGTTTTTCCTGGCGCTTTACGGATTCCTCATGAATGCAATACAGCAATTCTTTCATGAATTTTTCACTCAGGTGTTTGGCGACACCTTTTCTGGTGCGACTTTCCATCACTTCTTTCCAGCGATCAGACTGGAAAACAGTCAAATGATGCTCACGCTTATGCGCTCCGATTTGATCGATGGCTGCAAATCTTTCCTGAAGAATGTCCAACAATTGATCATCCATGTGATCGACAGCACGACGAAGATCTTGAAGCTTTTCATCCGGCTTCATATTTTCCAGTGGCGTTTTGAAGTCAACGGAACTGATCATTTCTTTCAATCTTGCAGGAGTCACTTGCTGTTTGGCATCTGACCATGCTTTGTCAGGATCATGGTGGGTCTCAATCATCAGACCATCCAGCCCAAAATTCATCGCACTTTGAGCAACTTCCAACAAACCGTCTCTGCGTCCTACGATGTGGGAAGGATCGTTGATTACTTCCATTCCTGTCCACTCACGCTTCAGATGAATGGGCATAGACCAATTTGGCTTGTTTCTATAACGCTTATCGTATTCATCTGAGAAACCACGGTGAATGGCTGCAAGTTTATCGATGCCGACTGCATACATTCTTTCCAATGCGCCCATCCAAAGTTCCAAATCCGGATTCATCGGGTTTTTGATCATCACAGGAATGTCTACTCCACGAAGTACTTCGGCAATTTCCTGAACTGCAAAAGGATTGACCGTTGTTCTGGCACCAATCCAGAGCACATCAACTTTGTGCTTAAGAGCCAGTTCGGCGTGTGAAGCGTTTCCAACTTCAACAGTGATGGGAATATTCAGGTGGTGACGGACAATTTCCATCCACTTCAAACCTTCCTCGCCGACACCTTCAAATGACCCCGGCCTGGTTCTTGGTTTCCAAATTCCTGCACGGAAAAGATGAGGAACCACATTGGCTTCCTTCATCTCTTTACAGATTTGCCCGATTTGTTCCGGAGTTTCGGCAGAGCAAGGACCTGCGATGATCAGTGGGGCGGTTAATCCCATTCCCCAGTCTTTAATTTGTTTGTGCGGCTTCATAGATTTGAGCGGTTTAAATGAAAAAAGCCCGACTCTTTCGAATCGGGCTTTTGTGTGTTTTATTTTCTTTTAGTTTTTGGCTAGCATATACACGGCTCCGATTCGATTTTGGCTTCGAAAGTAAAAGTAAAAGAAGGTAAAATAGATCGCTGCTGTGATTAACATGTTTCAAAAGTAAAAGGCTCAAATTTAAAAACAAAATTATTTTTTCGCCCTTTAGTTAGGTTTTAAGTAAATCTTGGTCGTTTTCTTTGATTTTTCTCTAAATGAGCGATGATTTTTAGGCTAAACAGTATTTTGTTTCTTTTTTGGATCAAAAAAATAAATAATCATTTGTAAAAATAATTTTCAACTTCTTTCTATTCCATCCTTGATTGTTTAGTAAAAGGAAAATTGGTTTTGAGTTTTCGTTGGATGGTTACTCATAAATAATTTTCTGGAGTTAGAGGTTACATCTTTAAATGGATTGTACAGATTCTTTGATTTATGATTCAATTCATCATGACTATTCTGCAGTTCAAATACCCGAACAAAAGCCCTTTTGGAGAGGTTTTTTTGATATCTTTGCCACCTTATTTGAGTGATATGCCTGTCATACCCAAAGTCTCTTTTGAAAATCTGGAAGTAGCCTTTGCTTCTAAAAGTACCACAGAACTCAGGAAAATGTACCTGATCTTTGCCACACTCAACAATAATCTGATCTCAGACTTGGGTATTGGCCTGGCAAACCTAGCTTTCAAGCTCAAGTTTCCTGTCAAAGGAATCATGAAAAAAACCATGTTTGGTCATTTTTGCGGTGGCGAAACCATCGCCGAGAGTGTAAAAGCCTGTAAGCACCTTGCCAAATTTGGAGTTCATTCCATTTTGGACTTGTCAGTAGAGGGTAAAGGAGATGAGGCGAGTTTTGATGCTACCTCTGCTGAGATTTATCAGACTTTGGTTGAATCCTCGAAGACGGATTACATGCCCTTTGGGGTTTTTAAGACGACTGGTTTGGGGGATTATCATTTGATGATTAAAATCCAAAACCGTGAACCGCTTACCGGTGAAGAGCAAGTAGCAGTTAACCGAATGAAAGGCAGAGTGGATCACCTTTGCAAAACTGCCCATGATTTGGGATTGAAAATCCTGGTGGACGCAGAGGAAAGTTGGTTCCAAAATGTAATTGATGACTTGGCCTATGAGGCCATGGAAAAATATAACAAAGAGCGCTGTGTGGTCTACAATACCTATCAGATGTACCGCCACGACTCCTTGGATCGCCTGAAAAAGGCCGCTGAACTTGCCGCCTCTAAAGGATATTTGCTTGGTGCAAAGCCGGTGCGCGGAGCCTATATGGAAAAAGAGCGCGAGCGTGCATCAGAAATGGGCTATCCTGACCCAATTCAACCGAATAAGGAAGCCAGCGATAGGGATTACGATGCCGCCATTAAGTTTTGTGTGGAAAATGGGATTTCCCTGGTCTGTGCTACGCATAATGAAAAAAGTAACTTGGAGCTTACCGAACTTATGAACCTTCATGGAATTGATCCTAATTCGGATCGGGTTTTCTTTTCTCAGCTTTATGGAATGAGTGATAACATTTCTTTCAATTTAGCGAAGGGAGGCTATCGAGTGGTTAAGTATGTGCCATACGGTCCTGTAGAAAAAGTAATGCCATACCTGACTCGCCGGGCCTCGGAAAACACCTCCATTGCAGGTCAAAGCAGTAGAGAGTTTGAGTTGATCAAGCGGGAATTGAAGCGGAGGAAGGGGTTGAAGTAGGAAGTCGCAGTAGGCAGGTTGGGTGGAGTCGAAGCCTTAGTGGTGAAGAGTTAATAGTGAAAAGTTAGTGGTAGAAGGTTGTTGGGTTCAATCATCGGACATCGGTTATCGGACACCCGACAAAAAGAGAATTTCAAATATCAAATATAGAAAATGCAACTTCTTAGCGAACAGGAACTCGAGCGCAGAAAAGATCGGGAAGAGTTAATGGCCCTCGGGATCAATCCTTATCCGGCTGAATCCTTCCCCATCAATGTCACCGCAGAGGACATCCATAGAAACTACGAAAATAGAAAGACGGATTATAAAGACATCACAATTGCGGGTCGTTTAATGAGCCGTCGAATCATGGGCTCGGCCTCTTTTGCCGAGATTCAGGATTCAACGGGAATTCTTCAGATCTACGTTCGCCGTGATGATATCTGTCCGGACGAGGATAAGACTTTATACAATACGGTTTTCAAGAAACTGCTTGGGCTTGGGGATTTCGTTGGGGTGAAAGGCTATATTTTCACCACCCAAACCGGTGAAATCTCGCTCCATGTTACAGAGTTGAAGATACTATCCAAGTCAGTGAAACCACTTCCGGTTGTGAAGCGGGACGAAGAAGGAAATGTCTATGACGGTTTTACCGATCCCGAACTCAGATACAGACAGCGCTATGTGGATTTGACAGTCAATCCTGAAATCAAGCAAACTTTCATCACCCGATCCAAAATCATCTCCAACATGCGTCGATACTTCGACGATCACGGGTGGTTGGAAGTAGAGACACCAATTCTACAAGCAGTTCATGGTGGCGCGGCAGCGAGACCGTTCTCGACGCACCACAATACATTGGACATGCCGCTTTTCCTTAGGATCGCCAATGAATTGTATCTGAAAAGGTTGATTGTAGGTGGTTTTGAAGGCGTCTATGAGTTTGGAAAAATGTTCAGAAATGAAGGCATGGACCGAACCCACAATCCGGAATTCACCTCCATGGAGATCTATGTGGCTTATAAGGACTACATTTGGATGATGGAAATGGTGGAGGAATTGCTTGAAAAAGTAACCGAGTCCATCCATGGGAAGACCGTGGTCAAAGTCGGCGACCGGTCGATTGATTTTGCAGGTCCTTACAGAAGGCTGAGCATGTATGATTCCATCAAGGAATATGCGGGTGTAGACGTCACCGAATTGGATGAAGCGGGTATCCGTCAAGTATGCGTGGATTTAGGGATTCAAGTGGATAATTCCATGGGTCGAGGCAAGCTGATCGATGAGATCTTCGGAGCCAAAGTGGAAGCCAACCTGATTCAGCCAACCTACATCACTGATTATCCTATTGAGATGACGCCTTTGGCGAAAAAGCACCGCAGCAAGCCGGGCTTGGTGGAGCGATTCGAACTTTTTGTCAATGGTAAAGAAATTGCAAATGCCTACACTGAGCTGAACGATCCGATCGATCAGCGCGAGCGATTTGAGGAGCAGTTGAAACTGGCAGCAAGAGGCGACGACGAAGCCATGGTAATGGATGAGGATTTCCTTCGTGCACTGGAATATGGTATGCCTCCGACCTCAGGCTTGGGGATCGGTATTGACCGATTGACAATGCTTTTGACGAATAATACGACCATTCAGGAAGTACTTTTCTTCCCTCAGATGAGACCGGAGAAAAAGGCCGTAGAAATGACTGAGGATGAGAAAATCATTTTTGATCTCCTCAGCAAAAACCATCCGTTAGCCCTATCTGACTTAAAAGTACAATCCGGACTAAGCGGTAAAAAGTGGGATGTGTCCATGAAAGGACTTTCTCAAAAAGGGGTGGCGAAAGTGACCAAGGAAGGGGAGAGTTTGACGGTTGATTTGGTCTAGATTTTTCAATTAAAGCTTGCTTTAAAAAACAAAAACCGGGAGTGATTCCGGTTTTTTTGTTTTTTCCGCCTCCGTGAGTGTCCCCACTCACGGTTTTTTGTTATTTCGCTTTCCCGCTGATCAAAGCAGAAAAAGTCGAAGACAGGCCCAGGTGCTCGGCGATTTTGTTCTATTGCGAGTTTTCGTTCCGCCCATGTGTGTTTTACTCACATGGGCGGAACGGGAAAATTGGTTAAGCCAACTCCCAAAACTTCATTCAACTTCCAAACTCCCTACTTCCCACTCTTCTCGCGCTCGGCATAGCCAAAGACTTTTTGAAGCAATGGGCTGGTTCGGGCGGTGATATTTTCACGGATTTTTAATTCTTCTTTGGCGATTTCCACAAACAAGCCATCAATTGCCTTTTGAGTAACATAGGCAGTCAAGTCGGTATCCACTTTTTTCACAAAAGGCACCTTGTTGTAGCGTGTCATGACATCACTCCAATATTTGGTTGCATCGACCTTCTTCAAGCTAGTGTCGATAATCGGGGAGAATTTCTGTGAAAGGGAAGTAGTCGTATTTCCTTTGAAATACACCGTAGCGGCATTTTTTTCACCAAGAAGGATCTGCTGAACATCCTGAAAGCTCATCTGCTTGATCGCATCCGTAAAGATTGGTTTGGCAGCAATTGCGGCATCCTCTGCTGCTCTGTTCAGGCTGGTGATCACCTGGTCACACATCGAGCCAAGACCCAAAGACCGAAGGGTGCTTTCTACATTTTTGGCTTCTTCAGGAAATAAAATTTTAACGTCTAGATTTCCCAAATACCCATTTTCAAGTGAAAGTCGCTCGGCACTGATTCCTGTGCCTTTTTCGAGTGCTTCTTTGATTCCTGAGGAAATTTCAGCGGTACTTGGATTGGTTGACACTTGTTTGAGGATATCCGAGATTTGTGCTGAACTACAAGCTGGGAGTAAAAAAACGGCGGTAAGTAAAATGCCGATTGAAAGCTTTTTTAAAGAAACCATAGATTTATTTTTCGGTGATGTCCTTAAAGGAACGAAATAACCGTGCCATAGGATTGAGTAAATTGAGAATTAAGGAATTTTGTTTTTTTTCAGATTGGAATAAGTTTAAATTTCCCTGAAACTAGGATTAATCGATAAGTTGATTGTTTAAATAAAAGATTGAAATTTTAAATAAACCATAAATAAAATAAATATTAATTTTTGATATTGTAGATAAAATACATTTTTGTTGAAAATATAGAAATAATGAATCTTCGGATAAATTCAGAATTTGGAACGCTCAAATCAGTCCTGATGCACAGACCGGGAAAAGAAATTGACCGATTGACCCCATATAATAAAGACTTTTTGCTCTTTGAGGATGTGCCTTATCTGGAAGCACTTCAGAAGGAACATGATACCTTTTCCAATCTGATCAAGGAGTCGACCGGTGCTCAAGTATATCAGTTGCGAGAATTACTGATCCGGGTCCTTTATGACAAAGACATTCTGCTTCGCCTGATGCGGGAATCGCTCAATCGGTCGGGGCTTGCTCATATGGCCGAGGATATTTTGGAGCGCTACTCCACAGCGGAGTGTGCCGGTATATTGACTGCCGGCCTGAAAATCCATGAACTCAGGCGGAAAATCCCCAAGTTGAATCCCGGTGAACTCTTAGACTATGCTTTTGCAATTCCACCTTGTCCCAATTTGTATTTCCAGCGGGATCCAATGGCACTGACTCCCGGCGGGATCATTTTTTCCTCCATGAAAATGGAAGGCAGACAGCGTGAGGCGGACTTGCTTCGGACGGTTTTCGAAAATCATCCTGATTTTAAGGATCATGTGAACAAACTCTATCCAGTCAATGGGCATGATTCTCCGCCTAGCATAGAAGGGGGGGATGTGATTATTCTTTCGCATGAAGCAGTGGCTATCGGCAATTCCGAGCGGACAGACGAAAAAGCGATATATCATACCGCAAAGGCACTCTTAGCCGAAGGTTCAGTGAAGCGGGTATATGAAGTTCATCTTCCTCAAAAACGTCAGTACATGCACTTGGATACGGTTTTCACGATTTTGGATGAAAACTTGGTATTGACTTATCCGGATGCCTTGAATGCTGTTTTGCAGACCTCGCTTTACACCCTAAAAGAGAATAATGGAGAAAAAACAACCATCAAGCGGGAAGTGCTAAAGGAATCATTGTTGACAGTTTTGGCGCGAGAAATTCCGCATTTGGAAGTGCTTCATACTGCCGATGGGAATCCGGATTATTCCATGCGTGAACAGTGGTTTGACGGCGCCAATGTTTTTGCGATAGGACCTCGGCGTGTGATCTCGTATAATCGTAATATCCATACCAATCGCGCTTTGCGAAACATGGGAGTGGAGGTATTGGAGATTCCCAGTTCGGAACTCAGCCGTGGTCTGGGCGGTCCGCGCTGTATGACCATGCCCCTCAGCCGGGCACGAGTTTGATTTCAATAGCAGAGTCTCTTTTAATTACTCAAAAACATCGGAAATCGGTCATCCGACATCTGACTTTTTTTCTAAAAATCAAAGAAGGATCTTCTTCTCGATACCTTCAGGTCCTGAAGAATGCTTGATTTGACTCGGATATCGATGTTGTAGGAAGTAAATCGACCAAAAGGAACCCAATTGACATTCATCTGCCAACAGTGAAGATCCCGTGCAATCCCGATCATGGTTTGGGTGATAGCGGCAGCCTGAATGTCAAAACCGGTATTGAAATTGAACTTCCACTTTTCAGAAATGGACAAATCTCCGCTCAAATTCAAGATTTGTGTAATGTTTTTATTATTGTTGATCTGTCTGGAATAGGCAAGATTATACCCAACGGTCAAATTCCATGGGATTTCCCAATCAATGTATTGGCTGGGATCTGATACGATTCGGTTGATTTCTTTTTCCGCAAATTCATCCAATATACCGCCTCGCTGAATAAAATTCTGGGTCATGTCATCCCGCACCTCTCCCGGTGATTTTCCGTTTCGAGGGTTCAATGACGCATTCATGTTGAGTGAGGCGTTTCGGATCATTCCGATACCCTGTCCGTTTTTCCAAGCAAACTGATTGATACTCCTGAAGGAACTGGTTCCGTTTTCTTGAGTTATTGTTTGTACTGCATAGGGATCAATGTTGCTGGTCAAGTTGACGGAAAGCTTGCGTTCAAAAAAGCTAGTCCGGGCCGAAATCTGGAAGGGAGCCAGCTGAAAGGAGTCAGCGGCAAAATTGTAGGCTGTATTGATATTGAAAGATTCCAAAAGCGGGATTTTCTTGGTAGCCTTTTCGGAGGTGCTGTCTTTTGAATCCAGGATTTTTGCTTCCAGCACATTTCGGATTCCCAAACTCAATGCGCGGGACTCCCCGAGGGGTGCACCACCAAAAGCGAAGCCTTGTTGCCTTGAAAATCGTTGGGTTCTTCCACTTTGATCAATCTGTACTTCCTGATAATAGCCGAATGAAGGATCGGAAAAATCCGGGGTGTAATTAAAAGTAAAAGTCGGAGCAATATGATGCCGGATGGTTTGGACTTTACTGCTGGGCTTGAAGTTATAAAAACCGTAAAAGTTGGTGTTCACCGCAAAGGAAGTGTTGTAAAAGCCAACACGATTAAAGCCATCTTCAATAATTCGGTCAACCCGCTCTTCGGTAGGATTGTAGTAGTAATTGATTCGTTGTAGGTACCAGAGTTCATCGTAGTTTATTGATGCTGTTCCGGTGAAATAATTAAAAAGAGTAAAATTGGAAGAAAGCGGAATGGTGTTTCTGGCGCCGTTAGTTGCATTTTTCAAAAGTAAACCAAAATTATCCAGGTTGAATGGGATTACTTGGGGGGTTGTTCTGAAATCGGGATTATTGACTCCAAGTTCCTGCTGAACACGGTTGGAGATGGTGTTTTGCATGTTGAAATTCCAGGCAATATTCAAGGTTTTCAGCGGCTCGAATTTCAGGTTTTTGAATGGGCTCTGCCGGTTCATGTTTACAGCCACGGTTGGCAGATCGAGTCTGACTTCCCCGGATTGCACACTTTGTGAATGGCGAAGGTTGGCAGACATCGAAAACGGCGTGCCGGAAAACGTTTTGGAATAGGAAATATTCGAATTTAGGTCAGCCGTTACATTGTTGGCAAAATTATTCTGGCTTACTATGTTGTTGAAGTAGCTGGTGGAACCGGCATTGACGGAGGCTGAAAATTTACCTGTACCTCTTGTGATAGGCGAGTGATTCCACTGTACGCGAAAGGTATTGTAGTCAACGGGGTTTAGCTCCGTCTCCGGACTGGTGAACTTCTGAAAGTCTACATTAAATCCCCCACTGTACCGGTAGCGTTTGGTATAGACGGCTTGGGATTTGGCTCCCCAGCCCCCTTTGGAATAAATGTCACCCGTGAGCCGGGCATGGATGTAATCATTGATGGCAAAATAGTAACCAAGATCCCTAAGAAAGATACCCCGCAATTGCTCCTTGCCATAAGAAGGAAAAATCACTCCGGACGCTTTCTCTTCAGGCGTGTCAGGAATTAAGCCAAAGGGTAACCCAAGTGGAGTGGGTATTCCATTGAAATACAGGTTAAATGGCCCGGAAACAACCTGTTTTCCTTGGATGGATTTGATTTTTGAAGAAGAAATATGCCAGTGTGGCTTGGTGAGTTTACAGGTGGTGTAATAACCATGATCCAGGTAGATGCTTCCGTCAGCGGTTTTTTTGATCGTTTCCCCCCGCAGGACTCCGTCTTGCTGTTCGGTGACAACGTCTTTGATGATGGCTTTTTGGGATTTGAAGTTGTATCGCATTTCCTTTCGGATCTCATAGACAGTTCCTTTGTCTTTGAAAAATGGATTCCCCGATACTGCGCCAAGACTGTCTGTAACACCGGAAGCGTAAAGTTCAGAGTTTTTCCAATCGATGACAATTCGATCTGCCTCCAGTTTCATTTCACCATATTCAAACCATGCATTTTTATAGAGGTAAACTTTGTTTTCTAAAAAGTCTGTAATGATGCTGTCCTCAGCGAAATAGAGAATATCTGTTTTAATATCGCTTGTGGGCATCATTTTTGCCGAGTCAAGATTTATCAAAGTGTCTTGCCTTGCGGCAAGGGTATCAGCAAGTGGAAGGTTGCGTGCAGGAGGCACCAAGGTGTCAGGTGCAACCAAGACTTTCTCTCGAGGAGGCTGGGTTGGTCGCTGCGCCAAAGCGAATTGCGGGAGGATCCAAAGCAAAGAAAGAAGAAAAAAAAGGATTCTGAAACCCGACACTGCTGCTTGCGCTTTGTTTAATTTGTTAGAAATTTTGAGTAAAGTTAACTCGATTGCCCTCATGGAACGGTTCAATAACAAAAAAATTATCTTAAGTTTTCTTATCGCGATTCCCTTTTTCTTTGGTGGATTTATCCCCAATGAAACGATGATGCCTGCATTTCGGATGAAAAAAATCGTATTAGATGCTGGCCATGGAGGAAGTGACCCAGGAAACATTGGCTCCAAGGTTAGAGAAAAGGATATCAACCTTGCTGTGACACTGTTGGTTGGTAAATATCTCAAAGAAAATATGCCGGATGTGGAAGTGATCTATACACGGGATGACGACAGCTTTCCGACCCTCAAACAGCGTCCTAATATTGCCAATATAAATAAGGCAGATCTTTTTGTTTCGATTCATTCCAACTCCGCACCAAATAAGTCTGCTTTTGGTACAGAGACCTTCGTGATGGGCACGAAGCACTTCGAGGCCAATTTTGACATTGTAAAAAGAGAAAACTCCGTAATCCTACTGGAAGAGAATTATGCTGAAGAATATGAAGGTTTTGATCCTACATCTCCGGAGTCATACATGCTTTTCAACCTAACTCAAAAAGCTTACATCGGTAACAGCATCACGCTAGCGGATCACATTGAAACCCAGTTTAGAGATCGTGTTGGAAGAAAAAGCAGGGGTGTCAAGCAAGGTCCATTCTACGTACTTTGGACCCCTTCCATGCCGAGTGTACTGGTTGAGCTTGGGTTTTTGTCTAATATCGAAGAGGAAAAATTTCTCATGAGCCAAGCTGGAAAAGAATACATGGCTTCGGCTATTTACCGATCGATCAAAGCCTACAAAGAACAAATCGAAGGAAATTAATATTCAGTCTTACCCAAAAGCATTTAGGCCCTTTTTCACACGGAAAAGGGCTTTTCTGTATCTTGCCTTCAGAACTTCCACGGCTTCTTGGGAGTTTTAGAATTTATAAACCCAAAAAACCGATGAATCCCAATATGGAAACAACTCAACCGACTATTCATGATTTGCTTGAAAAACTTGCCACTAAAACAGTTCAGGTGCAGCTCGGCGGTGGCCAAAAGCGAATCGATTCCGAGCATCAAAAAGGTAAATTAACAGCGAGAGAACGGATTGATTATCTGATCGATACCGGCTCTGAATTTTTGGAAATCGGGACATTTGCCGCTGATGGAATGTATGAAGAGGAGGGAGGATGTCCTTCAGCCGGAGTGGTGACCGGGATAGGTTTTGTAAACGGGAGAATGTGTGTAATTGTGGCCAATGACGCCACCGTGAAAGCAGGTGCCTGGTTTCCGATGACTGCCAAAAAGAACCTTCGTGCACAGGAAATTGCCATGGAAAATCATCTTCCCATCATCTATCTCGTCGATAGTGCCGGAGTCTTCCTGCCGATGCAGAACGAGATTTTTCCCGACAAGGAGCACTTTGGCCGACAATTCCGAAATAATGCGAAGATGTCTGCCATGGGGATTGTACAGATTGCGGCTATTATGGGCAGCTGCGTAGCCGGCGGGGCATATCTGCCCATCATGTCAGATGAAGCGATGATCGTGGATAAGACGGGGTCAATTTTTCTTGCCGGATCTTATCTGGTCAAAGCTGCCATCGGAGAGAGCGTGGATAATGAAACACTCGGAGGCGCGACGACCCATTGCGAAATCTCAGGTGTAACGGACAATAAATACGACACAGACCAGGAATGTCTGGATGCCATCCGAAAGATTTTCGGCACTCTGGGCGAAAACCCGAAAGCTGGATTTGACAGGATAGAAGCCAAAGAGGCAGGTATTTCGGGAGATAAGCTGATCGATATTTTTCCCATGGAACGGGTGAAACCGTACGATATGCTGGATATTATCTCAGGATTGGTAGATGGAGGTGAGCTGGATGAATACAAACAAGACTACGGAAAAACGCTGATTTGCGGTACAGCCAGGATCAGAGGCTGGGCTGTGGGAATCATCGCCAATCAGCGAAAAATCGTCAAAACTGCCAAAGGCGAAATGCAAATGGGCGGTGTGATCTATTCGGATTCAGCGGATAAAGCTGCACGGTTCATCATGAACTGCAATCAACGAAAGATTCCTCTGGTGTTCCTGCAGGATGTCAGCGGATTCATGGTGGGGAGCAAAGCAGAACATGGAGGGATCATCAAAGACGGCGCAAAAATGGTCAATGCCATGGCCAATTCGGTAGTGCCGAAATTCACCATTATCCTCGGCAACTCGTACGGGGCAGGCAATTATGCCATGTGTGGCAAAGCCTATGATCCCCGCTTGATCTTTTCCTGGCCCACCGCGCAGATGGCTGTGATGTCTGGGGCCTCAGCTGCCAAGACTTTACTACAGATCAAGGTGGCTTCACTGAAGAAGACTGGGAAAGTAATTTCTCAGGAAGACGAAAATCAGCTTTTGGAGGAAATCACGACTAAATACAATGAAGAATTGAGTCCTTATTATGCAGCCTCGAGACTTTGGGTGGATGGAGTCATAGATCCTAGGGAGACCCGTAAAGTGATCAGTATGGGAATTGAGGCAGCTAATCATTCTCCAATTACTGAAAGATTTAACGTAGGGGTGATTCAGACCTAAAAGAAGTATTAACTATTTAGATATAAGTATCAAGAGGAGGGAAAGACAGGAGACCGAAGGCCCGAGAATAGACTGATAATGCCTGGATAAAGTTGACACATTTTGTTGGTGTTAAAAACCAAATCAAAATGAAAATGACATTTCATTTAAAACCCCAGCGAATCTTCAGTGAAGATTTACGTAAGCAAATTGTTGGACAGATAGAGCGAGGTGAGTTTACCGTTACCCAAGCCATGCGTGAGTATGGTATCGGAGGTAAACAAACTGTGTATAATTGGCTTTACCGTTATTCTCGTACCTTGAAAAAGGGAACCCGAATGGTTATGGAAAAAGACAGTCAGAGTAAGACGGCTCAAGAGCTTAGAAACCGCATTAAAGAACTGGAAGCGGCCTTGGGGCGCAAATCTTTAGAGGCAGATTTGTATCGGATCATAGTTGAACAGGCCTCCGATGAATACGGTGTTGATCTAAAAAAAAATTTTGGAGAACATGCATCAGAATCGGAT
>NZ_FMXE01000034.1 GCF_900103735.1 Algoriphagus alkaliphilus
TCGATCCCAAACGGGTAACCGGAATTCCTTTTATCTATGGAACTGACTTGGTTGGAGGGATGATGGATTTGGCTTTGGATCCTAACTATTCAGAAAATGGCTGGATCTATTTCGCTTACAGTCATAATCCAAAGAACACAGCCGATAGGACTTCACCTGCTATGACCAAATTGGTCCGAGGGAAAATAAAGGATTACCAATGGGTGGAGCAAGAGACACTTTTTGAAGCTCCGGATTCGATCTTAGTCAGCGGGGGAACACGTTGGGGAAGCCGCCTTCTCTTTGACACCGATGGATTCCTGTATTTCACCACTGGAGACATGCAGCAAAGCATCGCAGAAGGGCTAAATCCTCAGCTGCCATCTCGGGCAGAGGGAAAAATATTTCGGATCTATCCAGATGGTAGCATTCCCAAAGACAATCCTTATTACGGACAAGAAGGAACTATGCAAGGAATCTATGCGGTGGGCACCCGTAATGTCCAAGGTCTTGCCCAGCATCCAATCACCGGAGCAATCTACTTTACCGATCACGGACCCAAAGGCGGGGATGAAGTGAACCTACTAAAAAACGGAGGGAATTATGGTTGGCCCGTTATCACGTATGGCGTGAATTACAATGACAGTCCCATTACCAGTCATAGGTCCAAAGAAGGTATGGAACAACCTCTGATCTACTATGATCCTTCCATTGCGATCTGTGCGGCTGAATTTATCTATGGGAATATGTTTCCCAAATGGACCAATAACCTATTGATCACCGCGCTGAAAGATCAGGAAATCCGAAGATTGGTAATTGAAGGTGACAAAGTTTTGAGCCAAGAAGTCATCATCAAAGGAATAGGACGGGTGCGGGATGTCAAAATCGGGCCTGACGGGGCATTGTATGTGCTGACGAATTCACCTGACGCGCTGCTTCGAGTGACTCCGATGAAGTAAAGAGTTGACTATTAAATCTGGGATTTTTTTTATACCCTCGACTACAGGACAGAGAGTGTTTTGGATATTTAGAATTTGGGTCTTGATACATTATAATTCAAAACATGACCAAGATCCTGAAATTACTTGTGATCACGCTTACCCTCAGTTTTTTATCAATTCTTACTTTTTCCCAACAACCAGTTCCTGATAAACCCCGCATCCTCATCAGCACCGACATCGGAGGCACGGATCCAGACGATAATCAGAGCATGGCGCATCTGCTGATGTACAGTGATCGCTTTGACATCGAGGGCTTGGTCTCCTCCCCTTCCTATGGGAATGGAAGCACCGCTGAGATCCTTCGGATGATTGATCTGTATGAAAAAGACCTACCCAAGCTCCTCCGACACAACTCCGGATTTACACCCCCTGAGGATTTGCGACAAGTGACCAAGCAGGGCAGAAAGGGAAATGCCCCTTACCGAGGAATTACCACTTCTACCGAAGGCTCGGATTGGATTATTCGCTGCGCAAAAAAAGTGGATGCCCGACCGCTTTGGGTGCTGGTTTGGGGTGGATTGGAAGATCTGGCACAAGCCCTACATGATGCACCGGAAATCCAAAAAAACATCCGCGTCTATTAGATCGGCGGCCCCAACAAAAAGTGGAGCGCTAATGCGTATGCCTACATCGCCGCCAATTTCCCCAAGCTCTGGATGATCGAAGTCAATTCCAGCTACTACGGTTTTTTCTCCAACAATCAGACGCCCGATGTCATCCAAACCACCGATTACTACGACCGACACATCAAAGGCGCCGGTCATTTGGGCGAGGATTTCAAAAGCTATTACAAAGGAGAGATTAAAATGGGCGACACCCCTTCCCTACTCTACCTGATGCAGGGCAATCCGGAAGATCCTACCGGTGAAAGTTGGGGAGGAAGCTTTGAATCGATTTCCAGAAGTGCTCGGGTGGTTTATGACCGGATGACTACCCTTGCCGATACCGTTGCGTTTTGCTCCGTACTTGAATTCCGCCTCAAAGGCCCTGAAATCAACGTTCCGGCTGATTCGGCGGTCTTTTGGATGGAGGTGCCCTATGGTAATTCCAAGCAGATTTGGCCAGGCTACTACCTCGGAAATGGAAACTATGCAATCAATTATGCGCCCAAACAAGCCGAAATCTTGCGCTACCATATCACCTCAAAAATCCCCGGCTCCCCAGCCCTAGCGGGAGAATTGGTGGTCAGCAATAGATGGCCGGGCAAGCCAAACGAAACAGATTACCTCCTCGGGAAGAACTGGTACAGCGATTCTTCCGATCCAGAAAAATACGACGGCAAACTCCAAGGCGGCAAAACCCTCCTAAAATGGCGAAACGACATCCTGGCAGATTGGGGAAAGCGTTGGGAATGGCTGAGGGTTGATTGATTATTTGGAATAGCGGAATTTGAAACGAACCAATAGACTCAAATAGGTTTACTTAGGTATTCAAAAGCAGAAACCAATTCGATCACTTTCCCTTTCTCTTCAAATCGATCTCGCTGATTTTCAGTCACAATTACTCCATACTCAAGATTGAAAAAATCCATAGCATGGATCAGACCTGCATATTCCCTTGCAAAATTTTCATCCGAAATATGGTAACACACCTGAATGGCATGGGTCACCTTTCCCTTTTGTGATAACACAAAATCACATTCTCCCCTGTCATTAAAATAATGGATGGAATTGTACTTGCGTCGAAGATGGAGGTAAACCAGATTTTCTAATTTTCTTCCTATGTTTTCTGAAAATGAAGTCGAAATGGCTGCGACTAAACCCATATCCATGGCATAAACTTTTTTGGGATTCCGATTTTGAGCCTTGAGCGAATAGCTAAACTGAGGTACAAAATCTATCAGATAGGCATCTTGAAAATAAGAGAAGAAGTCCAAAATGGTGACTGCTGATTTGATTCCAAACATGCCGATAAGCTTATTTGCAGAAGTTGGTACACCGATATTACTTAACAAATAAAGCGCAAGTTGCTTAAGAGAGACCACATCTCTGATTCCATGACGGACAGCGATGTCTTTCACCAAAATATCATCCAACAAAGAAGTTATGATTAACTCATTTTCAGTTTTAACAAACTCCGGAATACCTCCTATTTTTAAATAAACTTCAAGAGACTCAGCTGAGGCTGCACGCTTTGTGAAAGCGATAAATTCCTGGTAAGAAAATGGAAACAACTCCTTTGACAACTGCCGGCCAGTCAAATGTGTCCCTAGTTCTTTACTCAAAAGCGAAGCATTAGAGCCAGTTACAAAAACCGAAAACCCTTCCCGTAAAAGCTGATTTACAAATATTTCCCACTTTTCTATCAATTGGATTTCATCTAAAAAAATCACTCGAACAGACCTCAATTGAATTTCCGAGTAAAGCCGTGAAAAATCGGCTGATTCAAAACCAATCAATCGAATATCCTCAAAATTAAGATAGATGGCCTTTTGAAACTTCTGTTTCATCAATTGGAGTAAAAGAGTACTCTTTCCACATCTTCTCTGCCCAGTGATAATGGTTGCATAATTCTCCAAAACCGGTATCTCAGAAAGGGAATCACGGATGAAGCCCGGATCTTTAGCCAAGAAATAATCCTGCTGAGAGTCGATGATCCTGGCAATTTGTTCCTGTCTAAGCATTGCTGATAAGTATTTATTTTATTCAATACTAATGTAAGGCTTTTATCATTACTAATGTAAGATACCTTACATTAGTAATGAAATATTTGGAATATACTAGCTCCTAGCACTCTCTTTTCTGTGAAAAGCTAAAATTGATTTTTAAAACAAATTTCTTTTTCGATTATTATTTATTGTTTATCAATAAATAATTACTGTTATTTGAGTAATCAACTCTAATCTCTTAAGCGATGTCAACAAGAACAGATTTCCTGATCAAATTCCTGCAGGTGATTTCCTGGATCACTTTCATCGGCCTCAGTATTCAAACTGGTGCCTTGATTTTCAATTTTATCTTTACCCAATTCAATCCAGCAGCTGCTAAAGATTTGTACCTAGGCATGGATCTTTCTGAATTGTTTGGTCAAAACGAGATCTATTTTGGCTTTCTGTTCAGTTTCATCATCGTGGTGACTGCGATAAAAGCGTATTTGTTCTTTTTGATTACTCAGATATTCAGTAGCCTGAACTTGGTCAAACCATTTAGCGAGAAGGTCTCCAAGCTGATATCCCAAATCAGCTATTATACCTTTTCCATCGGTTTGATTGGGGCGATCGCTCATCGATACGCCCAAAGCTTAGTGAAACGTGGTTATGATGTCGATTCCGCTGGACAGTTTTGGAATGATTATTCTGCTTTTTTGATGATGGCGGCGGTGGTATTTGTGATTGCCCAGATTTTTAAAAAAGGCTTGGAAATGCAATCTGAAAACGATCTTACTGTATAAGCCATGCCAATCATCGTAAACTTAGACGTCATGATGGCCAAGCGGAAAATATCTCTCAACGAGCTTTCCGAAAAAGTGGATATCACGCTTTCCAATCTTTCCATTCTCAAAACCGGAAAGGCAAAAGCGATCCGCTTCAGTACGCTTGAATCCATCTGTGCGGCTTTGGACTGTCAGCCAGGAGATATTTTGGAGTTTAGAGAGGAAGATAGTATCAAGTAGCTGGTATCAAGTATCTTGATCTTCGGTGTTCATTATTCATCATTCTGTGTTCGATATTTTTTAAATTTCGAACTTCGAATATCGAATGATGAAGAAAGAAAGGCGGAACCTTTAACTAGTTAACCATTAACCCTTAACTTTTTTAAATTTCGAATATCGGATTTTGAATGATGAATAATAAAGAATTCCATGCCCCAGTCCAATCTTCAAGTTGACCTCTTCCTCCTCGAAGGCTGCATGCGCTGCGAAAAGGGCGCAACACCAGCCTGCAAAGTTCACCGCTGGACGCCAATTCTTGAGCAATTGCGACAGCTTCTTTTGGGGACTGAATTGAATGAAGAGCGCAAGTGGGGAGTGCCTGTGTACACCTTGGGAGGAAAAAATGTGATCCTCCTGGGCGTCTTCAATGATTCCTGTGTGATCAGCTTCCTCAAAGGCAGCCTGATGCAAGATCCTAAAGGTATGCTAGAGCTTCCCGGCCCCAATTCCCATGAAGGACGGATCATTCGGTTTACCCAAATGGAAGATCTGGAAAGGGGACATTCAGTCTTAACTCAGTATATCCAAGAAGCCATCGAAGTCGAAAAATCAGGCAAAAAACCAGAGATTCCAATTCGTGGTGGCATAGAAATCCCAAAAGAACTAACTCAAAAATTCAACGAGTATGAAGGACTTGAAAAAGCATTTTTTGCCCTTACTCCCGGGAGGCAGCGAGGCTATTTGATTCACTTCACCGGAGCCAAACAAGTTGAAACGCGACTGAGTAGAATTGAAAAGTGTCTGGAGAAGATTATGGCGGGGAAAGGGATGATGGAATGACAATTTTCAATGAGCAATTGACAATGAGCAATTTTCAATTGACAGTGGACAATTTGTAATGGGCAGAAGACATGGACAATGAACAATTATTAAAAAAGCACAAGAATCAGTTGCCTTGATCATTGAGTTTGATAATTGAACATTGAGTTTGATAATTGAACATTTTATCGTTTTTATCTTGCACAAAATTTAAAGTGACATGACCCTTTTGGACAAAATCCACAATTCACCTGAATCCATTTCTTTCCCGGAAGTCATTGCCCACATTGATGCAAATTTTGACTTCACCCCTACCCGATTTATCAATGGCTCTGCCATCAACGAAGCCGGACAAAACAACGGAAGCTGCAAAGTTTTTTCTTTTGCGAAGCTAAATAACCTTACGGTAGATCAGACACTGTCCCTCTTCGGCGACTACTATCGGATCGATGTTCTGGGTAATCCAGCCGGTTCAGATCATCAAAATATCCGAAATTTCATGAAATCAGGCTGGCAGGGAATTCAATTCGAAGGAACTGCTTTGATCCCAAAATACTAGATTTCCGAGCTATGCAGGCTTTCGTTCCCATACCTACCCTCCACCTCTTTCCCATCCTGGATCAAAAACTACTGGAATTGCTTCGCTCCTTAAGTCCTGAGGACTGGGAGGCACAAACCGTGGCTAAACTCTGGAAAGTCAAAGATGTGGCAGCCCATCTTTTGGATGTGAACCTGAGAACGATCTCTATGTTACGCGATGGCTTTTTTGGAGAAAAACCCGATCACATTCAATCCTATCAGGACTTGGTCAACTATCTGAATGAACTGAACCGAACCTGGGTTCAGGCAATGAAGCGAGTCAGCCCGGCGATTTTGATCGATTTCCTGGAATCCAGCGGAAAGAAATACATCGAGCAACTCGAGTCCTTGCCTCCTTTCGAAAACGCCATTTTTTCAGTAGCCTGGGCAGGACATGAAACCTCGCCGAATTGGTTTCACATCGCCCGTGAATACACCGAAAAATTCCTCCATCAGCAGCAAATCAGGGATGCGGTGAATAAGCCGGGAATTATGACTGCCGAGCTATTTCAGCCTTTTTTGGAAATAGTCATGAAGGCATTCCCATATACCTTCAAGGAGGTGGAGGCCGAAATCGGAACTCTTGTTGCTCTGGAAATAACCACAGAAATCGGAGGAACTTGGAGTATTATTAAAACCGAAAAAACTTGGGAACTAAGCCAAAATCCCTCCGCCAGTCCCCTCGCAAAAGTGATGATGGATCCCGAAACAGCATGGAAGCTTATCTCCAAAAGCTGGAAATCAAATGAGGTTTTGGATCTGGTAAAGATTTATGGTGATCAGAAATTGGGAAGAAAAGCACTGGATATTACAGGATTTATGGCCTGAAGAAATTGGATTAAAATGGAAATCCGATGGCAAAGTTGAAGATCAGGTTATCTCTCCTCCAGGATTTACTCCCCACATCAAATCCGCTAACCCAGCGTTCATTTTCAGGTAGATAAGGAATACGAAGCGGTGTGGCCAAATCAAACCGGATCACAAAAAACTCAATATCGACTCGCAAACCAACCCCTGTCCCCACTGCCAACTCATCCCACCAGGAGGAGGAGAATTTTCCACCCGGCAAGGCTTCATTTTCGTTCATGAGCCAGAGATTACCTGCATCCAGAAATGCGGCACCTTTTAACACCGAAATGATCGGAAATCTATACTCCAAATTTCCTTCCAGCCGAATGTCACCAGCCTGATCAAAGAAAGATGCCTGATTGAACACCTCCGGTCGATAGGTTCCGGGGCCAAGGGATCTGATTCTAAAGGCACGGATGCTGTTAGGCCCACCGGCAAAAAACTGTTTGACGTAAGGCAAAGACACCGAGTTGCCCAGAGGCTTGCCAACACCTGCCAAAAATCGGGTGGCAATGGTGTGCTGGGTGTTCAGTCTGAGGTAATAGCGAAGATCCAAATCAGCCTTGGCATAATGGGCAAACGGCATCCCCAAAAACTCCCCTTCCGCTGAGCCTATGATTTTACTTGCCGCCTTGAACCCACTGCCCGCCAAATCAATCCCAACACCCACAAAAACCCCATGTGTTCTAAATCGATCTACAAGTTTGTTGAAATTGAAGGTGTAATTCATCCCTGCTATAAACTGTTGCTGGAAACTGTTTCGCAGGAACGGATTGGCATCCAGTATTGCTTCAAACTCATTCGAGGTTTTGGTCAGATTGACCACATTGATGCTGACCGGATTTATTTCATGATACACATAGCGATTGACATTCCAGAAATACCCATAGTTTCCCGAAAAAGTATTCAAACGGTACAAGCCTCCCCGATCGAGCAAAGCCGTACCGAGACTAATTTTGGTTTTCGGGACAGAATAGCTAAACCGCTCTTTGATTGGGGTGAAAAATATGACTCTTGGGTAGATCAAATCAGCATTCAACCCGAGTTCCACCGAATTCAACCCTTCTACTGCTCCCCTTCCAACCTGAAATTCGTATGCAAATTTTCCGCTGATGTTGAGTGTTTCACCCCCATAAAACAAATTTCGGTTTCTGTAAATCAGGTTTAAAGCCGGACCTGCAAAGTTGTTTGATTTTGAAATTCCCTGCAGCTCTGCACGCAAGGATCGTTTTTTCATCGGAGAGAGGTAAATGTTTGCTTTCAGATACCCAAGGGTGTCATCAGCCTCCATCTCCTCATATCGGAGATTGACAAATCGGTAATTTCCGATGGAGCTTAATCGATTACTGGAGAGTTTGGATTTACCGGGATGATAAAGTCCATCTTTTTCGATAAGAATATAATCGTCCAATAATTCAGGTCTGAAAACGAGCTGACCTTGTATGAAATTTTTACCGTTGATGGTCACCGTATCTATAAGCTCGGCCTTCTCATCTATGGAATAATTTGGGAAAACATTGATTTGATCTACTCTGTAAGGAATAATTCCTGATTTTGGTACTGAATTTTTAAATCTCAGATACAGATTAAATGTACGCGTGGAATCTCCTTGATTGGTATCGGCTTCGAAGATCAGGTATTCATCATTGAAATTGTAATAGCCTTTATTCTTCAGCGCATCTTCTATTCGTACCCGCTCAGTGTTGAGTTTGGATAGATCAAACCGGGTTCCGCGTGTTAATTTGGTGTCTTTTAACAATTCAATGATTTCACTGTCTACTTCCATCGAATCCCGATCCACGATGAGACTGTCCATTAAATAAGGGCCGGATAGCTTAACAGAATAGGCTACCGATGCAAATTTGCCCTTACGGCTTACCTCAGCATTGGTGATGCTGTAGAAAAACCCTCTGTTTTCCAATCGGTTGAGGATGAGTTCTTCTGTGCCCCGCAGGTTTACACCACTGAAATAAACAGGCTCCTCCCCTATTTTTTTATTTATAAAGCGGTTGATAAAACCGGGTTTTTCCTTTGCTCCCTTGTAGTGTGCCCACAGGCCTATATACATCCCAAGGATCTTCTTATTTGGCTTGGGCCTCAGTAAGTCTTCTACCTCTTCGGTCACTTCCTTGATATCGCTGATTTCTGATTCCGACTCCAGCGTTAACGCTGCCCCGGTATGGAGAAATTCATCATCGGGAATGAATCGCTTTACACTGCAGGCAAATCCCAAAAGAAGCAGAAAAGCGAATCCGACAAGTGCAGTGTATTTAGTTTTCATTCCGCTCTGTTTTGGTTTGACCATCCTTTTCACCTGACTTCTCTTCTTTTTTTATTCCGTTTTTCTTCTCGAGTTCATCGATTGGATTGACCCGGTTTTTATTTTCTTCCGATTGCCTCCACAGCTCCAAGAAGGTGTTGAATTCTCTGTTGAAAATCACACCAAAACCAGTCACCGTCAATTGCCCGTCTATGATGCTTTGAAATTCATTCCGCTGAAATCCCCGGAGACGGTATCGCCCATTTTTTGTCAACAAATATTCGATGCTGATATTTCCCAACAGGGCATTGCCCTGCTGTTGATTTTGAGAGCTTCCTTCCACATCCACTTGGCTGCCCACTTGGACTACGAGTCGATCATCGAACAATTGTTTTTTTGCACTGACATTCAGCTGGGTTCGCTCTTGCGGGGAGCTCCCCTGATAATCAGTAAAACTATCCAAGTCAAAATCCAACTCAAACCCGCTTTTACCCAGAAGATTGCTGGAAAGGGCGTTCAATTGCCCGGATAGCACCTGACTTACGCTGCTTCTCGCAATGGCTTCTGTGCCTCCACCCGATCCGTCACTTCCGGTTGAAGGAAAAAATCGATTTAATACCAGCAGGGAAAACACCTGTTTGTTCAGCTCATCCGCTTGTTCATTGACCTGCAATACTCTGGAATAAACATTCCCTCCCAAGGCTCCTCTTTGAGCCTCCGGCATATCGAGTCGAAATGAAATTTCCGGTCTTAGCAACTCACCGTTTACATTGAGATAGACCAAAAAGGGAAGCTCCTGGAAATATTGATTTTTTGAATCGCCTGTCGAGCCCGTCAACTGAGAAGCCATGAGTTCCGATGATGCGGTCCTGATTTGGTAGATCGCGCTGATTGCAAGTGTCGCATCCATCGGGTCACCGTTCCAGGTAATCCGACTTCCTTGGCCAATTGTAAATTTCCTGCTGACAAGATTGTAGAGGGACATTTCATAATGCCCTTCTCTGATCTCGTAGTTGCCGCTCAGCGTAATGCGCCCGTTAGGGTTGATTTCCAAATTGAGGTCTGCACTACCTGACACCAACAGATTATCTCCGGATCGCTCATCTATCACCAAACGAAACGAAGCCTTAGGGTCTACCTGAAGAATTGCCCGGATATCATATCCCATGAAGGCACTCGCCGTCTCCTCTGTCTTTCTGGTGAGGATATCGTAAGGATCACTTCGGTTTACAAAAACGACCACCCCATCCCGCGCAACCAAGTCAAGTTGTGATTCAGGAATGATCACTGTCAATTCTGTATTTTCCTTTACAGTCAGGTTGGCGGAAACTTTAGGCAAGAAAAGGTCACCGGTGACCCTCACATCTGCATCGATGATCCCTCTCCCATAAAACAAGTCATTGTCGCCTTTGGTAGAATTGACCACAGAAAAGTTTTTTGCGATCAGATTCAAGTCAAATGTGGGATTGATGATCCTTTCTGTGAAGATCGAACCGTCAATTTGAAAGCTGTTTTTGCTTTCATCCTGAATGGTGAATTTCTTGAAATAGAGTCCTGAATTATCCAAAGCTATGGTTTCATCAGCCAATAGGTATTTTGCCTTGAGCTGCGAAACGACAAAAGCCGCATCATTAAATTTAATTTGTCCTGAATAGTTGGGCTTCAATGTTGTTCCACTCGCTTCAATCAGACCTGAAAGGTAACCTGTACCATCTGAGAGCTCAGCTCCGGAAAGCCCCGCTACGACTTCCATATCGATCTGATTGAGGTTCAGCTTCACATCAAAGCTTCCTCCGGCTTCATCGGCCTGAAATTTTCCTGCTAAATCGACATCCATTCCCCCGTCTTTCAGGCGCATGGCAAGCACATAGTCACCCAAAGTCTCAGAGGTAGCCTCCACGCTCAAGTTGCCCAAAGGGATCTGAAGGACATTCAAGCTATCCACCTTCAAATCGCCCAGTAAACCTGTGGCTCCAAAAGGGTTTTCCAGCACAAGCCTACCATTGACTGCGCCCGAAGCAATCAAGTCATTTGGATTGAGCAAACTGGTAAAAGTCTCCAGTCTGAAATTTTCAAATTGGATTGCAAGGTGTTTATCATTAATATCCTCCAAGTCATTTCGCAGGGATAATACCTGTTGGTTTCTCGAAAATTTGAAGTCCTCAAAGTTCACATGCTGTGCGGCAATCTGTATGAGATTAGTTTCAGGTATACTCCATTCACGGGAGTTTACAAGGAGGTTTTCGGGGAAAACATGAATACTCAGCGTATCTCCGGAATAACTGATTTCCGAGGCTATGTGAACCAGCTTTTCTTTGCCTGCAAAGGAGTTGAAACCAAAGTAAAACCGGGACTGCTTGAGTTCTCCTGTAAAATAAGTTCGATCCATCGCCAATGGACCTGAATTAAGTGCCAAAAAGCTAAGCGCTAGGTCCAGATTATCATTAGTGGAATCGATCCTGATTCCCAGACTGTCCACTTCCGTGTCACCGTACTTGACAAAAGGAAAGTCAACACTTCCAATAAACTTGTCTTCAGCCTGATTAAAATTCACCTTGATTCTGGCGCTGTCCAATTGATCCAAACCCTGGAGTAGCACTTGGTTCAAAATCGGAGCCTGGTTGATGGCAAGATCCATTTCCATGGTTATTTTACCCAATGACTCCCCGATGGAGTCCAACTTATCCAAGCGCTGTCTGAAATGCGTCGTAACAGCCGCAATCAAGCTGTCGGGAGAAGTGTTCGAGCGAATGAACCCATTCAGCAAAAGGCTTTGAATCGAAACACTGGTTGAATCTTCGCGGATTCTGGCATCCAGATTCAGTCCCCCAACCGGGTAAGTCCGCTGACCATAGACCACAATGGCATCATCCAAGCTGGTAGTCAAGTCAAAATTGGCTGGATTACCTTCAAAATTAGCCAGTAACTGAAATTTGGCACGGGTACTTTGCCTTGCAAATCCCAACTCAAACAGATCAATCCCTTTCAGGTCCAAATTCAAATCAACACTGGAATTGATCGAATCCAATATCAGCTTGGTAAGCAAATCGAATTTCAAAAATTCATCATCCAACCACATGTGAACATCCCCAGCGCCGTTTATCAACTGTCCCTCAAGTGCCAAGCCTGAAAAGTCATTGCCGTTGATTCTTAGTCTTTCAAATGAGGAAGAGAGTTCGGCACTGAAATCATTCAGGCTTCTTCCGGATCCATTGCCTGATAGACTGAACGAGAGCGTATCCAATCCCGGATTACCCAAAATAGCTCCCAATTGGAGTCTGTCCACATCCAAATCCGCTTTGAATGCGAGAATTGCACTGTTCTGAAAACTTCCGTCCAGCAGCAGATTTCCCAGGTCAGTTTCAAGATTAACCCTTGCCAGTATATCATCGAGTTTACCCGAAGCATTCGCCTTGATGCTGATCAGATTCGGCAGCTTCACTCCCAGTTGGGATTCATCCACAAATTTGAGCAGGGTCTCACGGTTGGTTTGAAATTCCAGTCTTGAAAAATCGAAAGCCAACAAGTCGGAGTCCAACAGATTGCCGGCCTGACCAGTGCCGCTGAAATAAGTTTCACTCCAGCTCAAATCGAAAAGCGGGATCCCGACCGCATTCAGATCACCTTTTACCTCCAGCCGCAGGGCTATCGGGGCAGAAGCCAATTCCCGAATGAGGGTGTCGTAGGCAAGCTCGGGAGCAAAGAAATAACTGTCTCTGAGGTCCAGACGGGTTTCGGCCAAGGAAATATCAAACTTGGTTTTTTCCGGATTTTCGATCAAATCCTGTATGGACTGAAAGCCAAAATTGGCAATTCCTTTCAGCTGACTTCTGTTGGTTTCGATCCAAAGCTTCTCGATTTTGGAGTCAGCCTCTGAGATCGAAAAATCAAACCGGAGGTTTTTCAACTCAAATCCTCCTGCCTCTACAAATCCCGCCTCGCTAAGCTTAAGACCTGCCTGCTTATTTTCCAGAAAAATATCCCCTGCCTCAAGGCGCAGCGCTTTGATCGCTAACACCTCCGGATTAAAGTACCCCTGTCTGATTTCTTGGTCTTCGGAAGTTTTGAACTCCACCGAATTTTTGGCGAGTGACAAGCTTCCTATCTGAACGTCCCAAACGGGCCATGCGAAGGGAATTGATTCAACAACTTCCTCAAGGGCTTCAGCCACTTTAAAATCATAAAAGAGGATGTCCGAATCTCGAAGCGCGATGGAATTAACCTTAATCCGCTGATTTCGAAGATTAATTTCCGGTGCCTGAACATTAAAATCGCCAATCTTCAACCCTGCCTGCTGCCTGTCCACGGTATTGCTATAGGCGATGGAGACATTGGAAAGTTGGAAATTATCCAAGATCAAAAAGGGCAAAACCGAGGCGATAGAATCCTCTTCACCAGGTTCAAAAGCTTTGGTTTGAGAGTAGGAAAGCTGTGAATTTTGGAGGGTAAAGTTAGAAATCCGGAATTCAGACTTTTCTAAATTCAGAACCGGGACTTCGATTTTCAAGGATTCGAGCTTTAAAAAAGCATCAATTCCCATGCGCTCATCGAGGTATTTCAGGTCAAAATCCTTCAGCGAAACTGGAGATAATTTAATGGAAAGCACTTGGGAATTTTGCTGATTTGCCGGATCGACTTCGACGGCCACTTCCCCATTCTGTGTATCAAATGCCTCAATCAAAAAGTCGAAATTGAATTTTCCGGACACTTCAGTTCTGGAAATGTTGGCTTTAAGTCCTTCCCATTCCAGTTTGGTGATGTTAATGGCACCGGTTCTTATCAATGGAAGAATCTCAACCCCTGCTTCCAATTTTCGGGAGTAGATCAAAGTATCTCCGGCTGTATCCCCGAGGTAAAGCCCTTCCAAAAATAAATTTCCGGAGAAAGTAATGTAGAGCTTGTCAATGGAAACCGCTGTCTTGGTTTTATTGGAGACAAATTGGGTCGCCTTGTCCACAACGATGCCCTGACCCCAAGGGCTGCGGATAAAAAGCACTAAAAGAATCGCGATTACCAAAAGTGAGGCTATCGTAATCCCTAAAACCTTTAAGAATGTCCTGATAAATCTTTTGATAGAATTTATTTTAACTAGTTGGACTTTAAGAGCATCACACTCTCCCTTGCCTAATGGTCAAGAAATAAGCCAAATGGGTTCAAAAAACGGTCAATTAGATAATCGGGAATTGATCGATATGTTTACAAAACTAAGAATTTTGACGGGAAATTCAGTTTTAGACAAATTCATGCCTGCCAAATGGCCCCCATCCCTGTGCTGTGTCTCTACACTACAGTCGATTCTAAGCAATAAGCCTGTCTGATTGAATGTAAGTGGAAAATCGAATTGGAATAGGTGCTTGGAGCTGTATGGAGTGGATACACAATTGGAAATCAATAATCCCGGTCTTTGAGGAAACTAAACTGGGATGTGTTGAGAAAACCTTTGATCATTTTTATTTGCTCACCTCAATCACAAATCGCTGATATCGCGTCATCGGATGAACACCATTGTCTTGGAAGTTTGGATCATAGGTTTTGGCTTTGAGGAAAGAAAAATAGGGAAAGGCAAGTGAAAAACCAGAGAATTTATTGACCCCACCATTTAAGCTTTGAGCTTTTGGCACCAATCATTGCGATGGGATCAAATGCAAAATCCAGCCTAAACTTTTTACTTTGCAGCAAACGTACCGCCTTCGCTGATTCATGATCATTTACACCTTCCCTGTCCGAACTGCTTTTATCGATCGAGATTTGGAGATGATCGGGCCTGTTTCGGCCATCAAGTCCTTGGAATTCACTCAAAGTCCACTAAAGCTCCCCTTCTTTTTTATCCTTCAGTTTTTTCAGCTGCTTTGGTATCTGCCCAAAACGAGTCAGTACCTCTGCTTTTTCGGGGGCTATCACAGTGTATTACCGGCTTGGTTTGGAAAGATTTTCGGTAAAAAATGTACGATTCAGGCCGGGGGAACCGACTGCATCAACATGCCTGAGATCGGGTATGGGAATTTCAGAAAGAAATGGCTGCGAAAAGCTACCGTCTATTCCTTCAAAAATTGCAGTCTGATTCTTCCTGTAGCCGAGGCTTTGGTCAAACAGGATTATCGATATGATCCAAAAATCTCTCCGAAGCAGGGCTTATTGAATTTGATTCCGGATTTAAAAACTCCCATTCAGGTCATCCCCAATGGATTTGACACGGAATACTGGAGGGACTTGGGAAAGGGAAGAAAACCATTCAGCTTTATCTCCGTCGCTACCGGCACCTCCAATCCGGCCCGTGCCATCGTAAAAGGCTATGACTTAATTGAAAAACTGGCCGAAAATCATTCCGATTGGACCTTCACTTTGGTGGGAGATTCAGCTTACGTTTCGCCGAATTCAAATGTCTTAGTCTTGGGAAAAATGAATCCTGCTGAACTGCTTAAAAGCTACAATTCACACCAATTCTATCTTCAACTTTCCACTTCAGAAGGTTTCCCGAATGCCTTGGGCGAAGCTATGGCTTGTGGCTGCGTGCCGATTGGCTCAGCCGTAGGAGCAATTCCTGAGATTATTGGGAACGCAGGGTTTTTGCTGTTCAAAAAGGATTTTGGAGAGTTAGAGCCACTGTTGGAAATAACCAAAAACACGCCGTTACAACCATTGGCAAACCGTGCAAGAATAAGGATTGAAATGCTGTTTAATTTTGAACAGCGAAAATCAAAAATCCTTAAAAAACTGAATCTCTGATAATTTTTTCTCTCAGGTCAGGGTGACATCTGTCATTTAATCTAAAGATCAACAAAACATAAAATCTCCAGCTTTTCCAACTTTCCGATACAATCAGTAAGAATTCCCTGTTTTTGGCCCTAGATTCAGAATCTTCTGGAAATCGATTTCCTTGAACCGCCGAAACCGGTTTTTAGGATTCTTACACTTTTTTTACCCGAAAGTGATTTTTTTTAAACCGGTTTTTCAATTTTTGACTTAAATCAAAAAGTAAATAGCAAAAAATAAGGGAGCCTTTTTAAAATCAGGCTCCCTATCAGGGTTTATTGTCAATGGATTAAAACCATATAAACTTTGGCAAAGCGCTGGGTTGAGCAACTATTCTGTTTGCAAAAGTTTCCTAAACGTATTAAAACCAAACAAAAAATCAAAATTTCAGATTAAAATTTTTGATTTATTTTTCTTAATCCTCTGTTCGATTCTTCATACGATATATCGGAGCTATTCAAAATTCCTTTTAACTTGAAACCAAACCCCAGCCGATGAAAAAATTCATCCTATTTCTTGTCATCCTTTTTGTCGTTTACTTAATCGGCATCAACACCGTCCCACAATACATTGAGGCCGAACGAAATCCGGTCAAAGCCGCAGGACCCTATCAGATATCTCCGGAAGCCCAAGCCATCTATGCCCGGCTCGATTTCATTTCAGACTTGCATTGCGATGCCCTCCTCTGGGGCAGGAATCTGAATAAAAGAGGGAATCAGGGACACGTCGATTTCCCAAGAATGAGGGAAGCCAATGTTGCCCTGGAGATGTTTACAATTGTCTCCAAATCTCCCGCAGGCCAAAATATGCAGAGTAACAGCGAAGACGCTTTTGACAACATCACCCCGCTGACCATCGCAAAAGGCGAAAGCCCCTGGAATTGGTTTAGCCTGATCAACCGAACTTTGTCGCAATCAGAGGCACTGAAAAATTTTGTGGAAAATGAAGGTGAAAAAGCCATTTTCGTCCGGTCAAAAGCTGATCTTGAAAAGCTCATCGAAGCCCGGAAAACAGACAAAGAAGTCATCGGCGCCATGTTGGGAATTGAAGGGGGGCACGCACTGGAGGGGATGCCGGAGAATCTGGACAAAGTCTACGCTGCCGGCGTGCGAATGGTCGGGCCAACTCACTTTTTTGACAATGAATTCGGCGGTTCGGCCCATGGTCAAAGCGGTGAAGGGTTGACGGACTTCGGGAAAAAGATGATCGCCCGAATGAATGAATTGGGGATCTTCATCGATTTAGCCCATGCCTCTCCCGCTATTGTCGAAGATATACTTAGACTAAGCTCCAAACCCGTGATTGTGTCTCATACCGGTGTGCGGGCGGTATTGGATTCTCAACGAAATCTCAGCGACGAACAGATTCAAAAAATCGCGGCAAAAGGAGGAATCATCGGAATCGCCTTTTTTGACATGGCAGTGGGTACGCCCGAACTGCCAAACATCATTGCATCAATCAAGCATGTGCGTGATTTAGTAGGAGTCGAATTTGTGGCTTTGGGCTCAGATTATGACGGGTCGGTGGCTGTTCCTTTTGACATTACCGGACTTCCCCTTATTGTCGAAGGACTTTTAAATGCCGGATTTACGGAAGAAGAAATCAAAGCAGTGATGGGCGAAAATGTAAAGCGCTTTTTGCTTGAAAACTTAAACTGATCCATGGAAAAAGCTATCCATCAGGAGAATGCCAATTTCGGTAAACTTCAGGAGTACCTCCGCGAATTTGTCTATGGGGGAATTGACGGGGCAGTGACCACCTTCGCTGTGGTAGCTGGTGGGTTTGGAGCCAACCTTGACGCAGGAATCCTGATTATTCTCGGCTTGGCCAATCTCCTGGCTGACGGATTCTCGATGTCGGTGGGGGCCTATCTTTCAGCTAAAAGCGAGCGGGATAATTACGACAAGCACCAGAAAATAGAGTATTGGGAAGTCGAAAACCTTCCGGAAATCGAACGGGAAGAAATCGTCGAAATCTACCGTGAAAAAGGCTTCAAAGGGGATCTCCTGGACAAAATCGTCAACCACATTTGTGATGACAAAGATCTTTGGGTAGCGGAGATGATGAAGGACGAACTGGGGATGATGCGCGACAGCAAAAGCCCCTTCAAAATCGGTGTGGCAACCCTGATATCCTTTATTCTGGTTGGGTTTATCCCCCTGATGGTCTACCTCTGGGATTTCTTTTTCCCTACTGATCTTGACACCTTCCTTTGGACCAGTATTTTGACCGGACTTGCATTTATGATCGTGGGGTGGCTGAAGGGAATCGTCAATCAAACCTCCAAGCTGCGCAGCGTCTCGGAGACACTGGCCCTGGGACTTTTGGCAGCGATCGTTGCCTATTATGTCGGTGATATTTTAAAAAGCTTTTTCATTTAGATTTTATTGCTCAGTTGGAAATTTGGTACAGATTAAACTGGCTCAAAAGCTGATCAGTCCGGGAAAATTCCTGGCCTTTATTGTGAAAATTGTAGCTTTTGCCGAATGGAAACCAGTCAGCCGGACGATGGATCAACTGGATATCCTAGCTAGCTACAGCTGATTGGTCCATTTTCTGAAAACGGAAAAGAACTTGGAATTCAAATTTTGAATCAAACATTTTTCACCTTACCTTTTAATTATTCGAAGCCCAATCTAAACCCCAATCGACCTTGCCGAAGGAAAATTTTTTAATCAGAAATGCCCAACCGAGTGAATTTGAGGAGACCGGTCAATTGATGGTCGAGGTCTACTCCGAGCTGAAAGGTTTTCCGAAACAAGCTGATTTTCCGGAATACTATGACTTGCTGCTTCATATCGGTAGGCTCACCGAAAAACCCGAGGTCACACTTCTGGTCGCTTTGGGCCCCGAAGAAGAAGTTTCGGGAGCGGTTGTTTATTTTGGAGACATGAGTCAATATGGCTCCAAGGGAATCGCACCAAATGAATCAAATGCTGCTGGAATCCGATTTTTGGCGGTTTCCAAGAGCGAAAGGGGTCAGGGAATCGGAAAGGCATTGACGCTGGCATGCATTCAAAAAGCCAAAGAATCCGGACTCGAACAGGTGATTCTTCATACTACCCACACGATGATGACCGCTTGGAAGATGTACGAGGGAATGGGATTTCAGCGAGCTGAGGAACTGGATTTTTTTCAGGGGGATTTACATGTCTATGGCTTTCGGTATTTTCTTTGATCCGGAGCTTGAGCTTGGTTCTGTCCTACAACCTTTCCCGGCCAATCCCTGATTTTTCTTTTAGAATCTCTTAATTTAATGGCATGCAAAGACGTCCTTTCCTCTACAAAATCAGTTTAATCAGCAGCTCCCTGATGTCCATGCCATTCATTTCCTTCGGAAAAGCAGATTTCCCCAAAGCCACGCGTCTCAAATTCATCACTGCTTCGGACGGACACTTCGGGCAACCCGACACGGACTACCAAACCTCCCACCGCAACTTGATCGAAGCAATTCATCGGGAGGAAAATGTGGATTTTGTGGTTTTCAACGGGGATTTGATCCACGACGAACCCAAGTGGATGCCGGAAGTCAGAAAGGTCTACGACACACTCCAAGTACCCTACTATGTATGCAAGGGCAACCACGACCGAATTTCGGAAAACAGTTGGCTTCAAATCTGGAACCAACCCGCAGACTTCGCTTTCACCAAAAAGGATAACTACGGTTTTCTATTGCTCAACTGCTCCAACGAAGCAGGGGACTACCTATGCGCAAATATTGACTTTGCCAGAGCTATTCTTGACGAATACAGCAAGCTTTCCCATGTATTTCTTTTTGTCCACATTTCCCAAAATGACTGGACCCGACATGGGGTGGCTTGTGAGGATCTGCTCAAACTGATCGCCAGCTACCCAAATGTCAAAGCGAGCTTTCATGGACATGACCACGACGTGGACGGGATCATGATCAACCGCAAAAAGTCTTACCTCTGGTCAGGACACTTTGGCGGCAGTTGGGGTAATCCTTTTCCAAGCTATCGGGTTTGTGAAGTGGGTGAAGACGGCAAGACCATCACTTACCTCAAGTCAGTCATAGACGGGATGATCCTGAACGGACACAACCTTTGAGGTTTTTCCAACCTCGAAGGTTTAAGGTTTTTAACCCCATTGTCGGAAATTTTGCCACGGAGACACGAAGGCACAAAGATCTTTAAAGCTAAGATCGAAGATAAATTGAGACAGGTATTTGGTTTATTGAAAAACCTAAAAATCCGAATTGATGCTTTCGATACTATTCAAAATACAAAAGAAGAGCTTTAGTCCTTGCTTTTAAACATCAAGGATAGGAATGTGGCAAAGAATTCTACAAAAAACTTACCTGAAGGCAGTCAGGTATGAGGGAAACCCATTCAAACCCTATTTCAAAAATCTTAGCGTCTTAGCTCCTTTGTGGCAAAAAAACCCATTCCTAAAATCCCAACTCAGGACTCCCCCCTTCAAAAAATCTACTATCTTGTTTTCCCAAGCTTTAAAGCTAATCAAACCTAGCCCATCACCTATGCAATACCGCACCTTAGGAAAAACAGGTCTGGAAGTTTCCATTCTGGGATTTGGAGCCTCTCCCCTGGGAAATGTTTTTGACCCGGTAGATGAAAAAGAAGGGATCTCCGCCGTCCACTATGCCTTGGATCAGGGGATCAATTTCTTCGACGTTTCCCCGTTTTACGGTCTCACTTTGGCCGAAAGCCGACTCGGAAAAGCATTGGAAGGATCCCGGAAGGACATCATTCTCGCCAGCAAATGCGGCCGCTACGACTTGCAGCATTTTGACTTTTCCCGAAAAAAAATCCTACAAAGCATCGACGAGTCCCTAGTCCGATTGAAAACTGACTATCTCGATCTTTTCCAATTGCACGATATTGAGTTTGTAGACAAACAAATCATCCTAGCAGAAGCAGTTCCTGCAATGCGGGAGGTGGTCGCTTCCGGCAAAGCCCGCTTCTGGGGAATCACAGGTTTGCCGGTCCGCTACCTCGCACAAATCGCCCGGGAGACGAATCCTGACACCGTCCTCTCTTGGGGACACTACAACCTGCTGGAAGACGAAATCAACGAGGAACTCGTGCCCCTTTCACTGGAAATGGAATTCGGCTTGATGAATGCTGCACCGCTGATGCAGCGCATCCTTTCAGACGGAACTTTGCCCCCTTGGCATCGCTCCCCTCCTGAGGTCAAAGCCATGCAACCGATTCTGCTGGAGTTCTGCAAATGCTACGGCATACGGCTGAGTGATGTGGCTTTGCGCTATGCCATGGATCATCCCTATATCGCCACGACCATTATCGGCATGTGCGAACTCGAGGTCGTCAAACAGAATGTGGAGGCTTTGGACTTTGAAATACCCGAAGTATTGCTTGAAAAAATCGAAACACTGCTCGCCCCGGTGAAGAACAGGATGTGGTTTGAGGGGAAGGAGGAGAATAATATTTAGTATCAAGATGTTAGACTTAAGTATCAAGAGTTTAGAATCAAGACAAATTTGGATTGTCAGGCTGAGCGGAGTCGAAGCCATTACTTAATTATTAATTAAAAATAAATTAACAAATCAGCTATGGACTATGGTCTGTCGACTGTTGACTAAAAACCTATGAAAGCCCTTTTTCTTACCGAAGTCGGAAAATCTGAAGTCCGCGAAATCGAGAAACCAAGTCCAAAACCCAATGAAGTCCTCCTCAAAGTAGAAATGGTCGGGTTTTGTGGGGGAGATATGAATGGGTTCAAAGGCCTTTTCCCTCTTCAGGAATATCCCAACATCCTCGGACATGAAGTGGGTGCGCTTATCGAAGAATTGGGCGGAGATGTACCGCAGCAGTTTCAAATCGGCTCCAAAGTCACCCTCTACCCCTATCTCGCTTGCGGCACCTGCGTGGCTTGTCGAAAAGGCCGCCCCAATGCCTGCAAAACCAACAAAACCATGGGAGTGCGTCGTCCGGGCGCAATGACGCGCTATGTCTGTGCTCCCTGGCAGGATCTTTTCCCCTCCGATAAACTCAGCTTCAGGGAGCTTGCCCTTGCCGAACCACTGACTGTAGGCTTTCATGCTGTGGCTCGAGGAAGAGTAAGTGCGGAAGATTGCGTGGCGGTCTTGGGTTGTGGAATCGTAGGCCTCGGGGCTGTCGCCTCTGCAGTCAACCGAAATGCAACAGTCATCGCTATCGACTTGGACGATTCGAAGCTTGAAATCGCCCGCAAGATCGGCGTCGCACATACCATCAATCCATCCAAAGAAGACCTTCATGCGAGATTTCAGGAGATCACAAATGGCGATGGCCCCGATGTGATCATCGAAGCCGTCGGAAGCCCTACGACCTACCGGGCTGCGGTGGAAGAAGTGGCCTTTTTGGGAAGGGTGGTCTGCATCGGCTATGCCAAAGCACCAGTGGAGTTCAATACCTCGCTTTTTGTCCAAAAGGAAATCGAAATCCTCGGCTCGAGAAACTGTGTGGGCCGAACTGATTTTCCTGAGGTGATCGCTTATCTGGAAGCCGGAAAATTCCCTGTGGACGAAGTGATCTCCAAAGTGATCTCCATCGACGAGGGACCCGAAACTTTAAAATCCTGGGCCGAAAATCCCCAGGGAATTATCAAAATTATGATTGACTTTAATCGGTAAGAAATGATCAAATCTGCTGTTACTATTGCCCTTGTTCCACAAATAAAAAGTGGCCCCTGGATATTTTGGGAAGACTTGGAGCAAAGCATGAAAAAAGCCGCTGCCTTGGGATTCGATGGTATTGAACTTTTTACCTCTTCAGCCGATGCCATTGATCCAGACCATCTGGGTGAATTATTGGAAAAATACCAACTTCAGCTTGCGGCTGTGGGTACCGGTGCCGGAAAAGTCATCCATGGCTTGACCCTCACTGATCCTGATCCGGAAATCCGAAAAAAGGCCATTTCCTTCATCTCAGACATGATTACTTTCGGAGCAAAGTTTGGTGCGCCGGCAATTATTGGATCCATGCAAGGCAATGTGCTTCCAACCGGAGACCGAGAAGAAACCCTGACTTGGCTCGCTGAAGGTTTGGAAATCCTCGGAAAACAAGCCGAATCAGAAAGAGCATTTCTGATCTATGAACCGCTAAATCGCTATGAAACCAACTTGATGAATACACTCGCAGCCGGAGGCAGTTTTATTGAAAAACACAGGCTGAACAAGGTCAGACTTCTGGCAGACCTCTTTCACATGAATATCGAGGAGGAAAACATCGCCCAGTCTATTCTGGATTTTGGAAAGCACATTGGGCACGTCCACTTCGCGGATTCCAACCGCAAACCGATGGGCTTGGGCCATACCGATATGGGGCCAATTGCGGAAGCTTTGAAAGAAATCGGCTATGAAGGTTATATCTCAGCGGAGGCTTTCCCCTCTCCCAATCCTGATACCGCAGCAGAGCAGACGATTCAGGAATTTAGGAAATGGTTCAAGTAAATAGGAAGTACGAGATACGAAGTACGAGATACGAAGTAAGAAATACGAAGTACGAGGCTCTGGGCAAAGGGGAGGTTTTGATCACTGGATAACTTAAAAGTTTCAAGTTTTCCAGAAATTGAACCTCAAATAAAACTGAAAGCCCCGAAGCAATCTCCCAATTTGAGTTATATAATTGGGATAAGCCACTGTCGTTCCTCCCTCGCAGTGACGAAGAAAACCTTACCACCATACAACTTTAACACCTCAAAACACAACTTCCCAGCCTCCTAACCCCCAAACCTCCTAACCTCCCATGAAACGCTTCTGCCTCACCCTCGACCTGATCGACGATCCCGAATCCATCCGAATCTATGAAGCGCATCACGCTCCCGGTGCCGCTTGGCCCGAAGTCACGCAGCATGACATCGACTGTGGGGTGTCTAACATCGAGATCTTCCGAACCGGTAATAGGATGTTTATGATTCTGGAGACAGACGATGACTTTACCTTTGAGAAAAAGGCCGAAATGGATGCCTCAAACCCCATCATCGCCAAATGGGAAGCACTGATGTGGGGTTTTCAACAGCCCATCCCCTGGGCAAAGCCGGGTGAAAAATGGGTATTGATGGATCGGATTTTCAAGTCAGGGCTTTAAGGAAACCTTTGAGGTTTTTCCAACCTCGAAGTTTTTTGATTTTGACCTTAAAGGAATCGAAGGAACGCGATTTTTTTACCACAGAGAAAAGAGAGAGTTTGATTTGAAGAATTCTTTATGTTAAATTAATATTCCCCTGCAAGCCTGGACTGAGCGTAGTTACAAACACCCAGCGTCAAGAGGAATTTCAACGCTTTAGACAGTAGAGGAATTTCCAATACAGCGATTAAAACGTAAATTTCTTTTATGGGCGAAGCATACCAGATCAAAGACCAAGAAATGCCTTAATTTTTGACGTTCCAAGTTGAAGGATGGGCTGATGTTTTTACCAGAAAAACCTATAAGATTATCCGCTTCTTTGCCAGTAAATCCATGCAATTATTGAAAATTGGCCTAAATTCTAATCTTCAGGCCCTCTTCGCTCTCCGGTCTTCGGTCTTCCAGCCCCTCACCTATGGAAAATTCACCTACTGGCAGAATAGCGTATGTCCAAAAAATTTATCTTGATAGGAAAGTTGTGCAACAAGCACACGGGTTATGTTTCAGGCGGGGTGACGTGCAATCTTGGAGCTTTATGTCCCCCTATGCGGGATTCAGTTCTGGTTGAAAATTTTGTACTCCGAAACCCACCCAAACGCAAAGCTCAAAAACCTTACCCAACATAATAGGAGAAATTCTGCGAGTGCAATAAATAAACGCAAAAATGTCAATTAGAATAAAGTATATTTAACAGAATAATAAAAAAAATGTCATGAAAAAAAAATTGAAAACAACCCTCTGTGTTGCATTTCTATCAGTTACATTCATCTCTTGTGGAGATGTAAGCAGAAAAGTTGACGAAAACATTGATAAGTTGATAAATAAAACCCAATATTTAGACTCTTTACTAAATCAAGAAGTCGATAAAGTTTTAACTCTCGATTCACTTATCGATAAAGAACACCAAAAGGTAATAAAACTTGATTCGCTTATACAGAAATCATCCTCAAAACTTGATTCTGTTGTAAATAAGGTTTTAAAACCTCAGAATTAGTAGTTGTAAACAAATATAATAATACAAACATGAAATGCCCATGATCCCGTAGGTACGGGATCACACACCGGAATGATTATCCGAAATGCGAGATTCCCTGTCCGACTACAGGCGGGCATGTGGCCTTAAAGAAAAAATTATATACACATGAAATGCCCATGAGAAAGGCTTCTCGCACAGGGGAATGATTATCCAGTGCATTCCATCTGACCAATAAAAATCAAATTATAAACAGATGAAATACCCATGTCGAAAGAGCGACACACAGGAGCATGATTATCTGGGGGTATTCCATGTGGCAATTAAAAACCAAATTATAAACACATGAAATGTCCAAATTGTAAAGAGGTAAACTTAGTTATGAGCGATCGTAACGGGATAGAAATTGACTATTGCCCTGAATGTCGCGGAGTTTGGCTTGACCGAGGTGAACTTGATAAAATTATTGAACGAGCTATGCCTCAACAAGATAATAGACTTCCCGATGATAATTATCAAGGGAAGGATTATCAAAACAGAGACGATAATTACCGTAATAAAAAAAAGAAAGGACTTCTAGGTAATATTTTTGATTTTTAATAATCAAGCAGGTAAGTGGGATTTCACCCCAAACCTCTCACAGCACCCTGCGTTATAGTTTCCCTGCTTTTGGCTTGGAAATCGTTGTCATTCCCTTTTTGCATGTTCGCGGAATATTTAAAACTCAATGTGACAAGCGCAGTTTTGAGACAGTCTCCAGCATCAGTTGGAATATTCGAATGTTTTTCAACCTGCACCAAGCCCGAGATTTGCAACAGCCAACACCATCAATTCCCGGATCTGAGCTCTATCTTGAAAATTATTTTCTTTTTCGGGCTGCTGCCAGATCTCTCAAATTGCTCAGAAAAACAAAAAATCGGAGGGCTTTTTTGCGGGATAATTGCGAAACCAATCCCTTTTTCCCAATTGTAAATCAGAACTCAGTCCTCAAAAAGGAAATCCATTTCTGGCTCGGCTTACTTTATCAGTTTTCAAAAGTATTTTAGTTTAACCTTATTCTTCAGTCAATTAGCTTAACTGAAACCAGTAATTTTAGTGTATATTTAAAAAATTGAGGGAGGAGGACTGACACCGGATCATTTTTTATTTAATGAAAGTGCCTTAATTCTGAATTGAAGCAAGGCTTCTGGAAATTATTCATTTGTCGGTGATTATCATTTTCAAATTCCTCAGAAGCACTATCAGTCCATGGGCTCAGGCCTAAGGTATTTCCGTATCAAGTGGCCGGGGATTTTTCCTGCACGTTGGCAAAAGTGTAGGGGCATAATTTACTATCTATGAAGGAACAACTGACAGTCTCATTTAACATCAACTTCTTGAAGGAGAGTGCCATTAGTTTGGCCAAAATTCATAAAGTCTCCCCAACCTCCAACAAATCGATCCCGATTAAGCCGATTCTGGAAGACTCCAAAGAGATACTTACTGAGACCTATCGGACCCTGTCGAAGTATGTGAAATCAGAAAAAGAGATTTCGCCGGCTTCAGAATGGCTGATGGACAACTTTTACATCATTCAGGAACAGATTGTACAGATTGCCATTGACTTCCCAAAAGCCTATCAAAAAAACATCCCCATCCTGACCATCGGGGAACACAAGGGGTTCCCAAGGGTATATGAGATCGTGCTCAATATGCTCACACACACCGATAATGTGTTGAACAATGAAGTCACGGTAGAATATATCCGAAGTTATCAGGAGGAGAAAACGCTTCTGCTGGGAGAACTCTGGGCGATACCCATTATGATTCGATTGTTTCTTATCCAAATATTGGCAGAGAAAGCCTCCCGGATTTTGGAGCAGAAAAACATCAAAAGTGAAGTTGAGAAGTTTATAAGAAAAATTGAAAAGGAGGATTTAAAAGAGCCAGGATCCTTCGCGCATGCGATTAGCGGCTGGGCAATAGACCATTCCGAAAAGTTAGGGCTCCTGTATCTTTTGGAGTTGTTCAATCAGCTTCAATCCATCGGTCTGATGCACGAGGAACAAAAACGCTGGTTCAATTATCACATCAACCAATACGATATCACCCTGGAAGACGCCATGCGTTTGGAGGCACAAAAGCAGTCCAGGCTTCAGGTCAATATTCAAAATGCCATTATTTCATTACGGGAAATTACCGAAACAGACTGGTCGGATTTTGTGGAGGATTGCTCCGTCATCCACAGGATTCTCAAAGAAGATCCTGCCGGGTACTATTCGGAAATGGATTTTCAGACCCGGGACAGCTACCGCAGGACTGTGGAAAAAATCAGCAGACATTCGGATCTCGAAGAGTATCAGGTATCCAACCGCGCTTTGGACTTGGCAAAAGCACAGGCTTTGGTCAGCAATGGAACTGAAAGAACCTTGTTGTTTGATTCCACGCAGATAAAAAACCACATCGGCTATTACCTCGTCGGGGATGGATCACCTGAGCTTAAAAAGATTGTCGGGTACTCTGCCCCGCTCAGAGAGCGATTTTACCAGGCCTATGAGTCAGATTTTCGCCTATACCTCTACACCATTTTTCTAGTTGCCCTTTCCTTTGTGGGAGTCTTGTGGTATTCCACCGGTACGATCAGTTATTCTCCTCTGGTAATCATTTCTGTAATTCTTGTCGCTTTTTTTCCGGCACTCGAACTGTCCATCATAGCGGTAAACCGGTTTTTTTCATTTTTTCTTCCCCCTCGGGTTCTTCCCAAGATGGATTACAAGGAGAATATTCCAGACGCTTCCCGCACGCTCGTCGTTATCCCTACTCTCTTAGCATCACCCGAAGAGGCATTGCTTCAGATTGAAAACATGGAGATCCATGCTTTTGCCAACCCGGACACGGGACTTCAATTTGCTTTACTTTCCGACTTCAGGGATGCGGACAGCCAGAATTTAGCAGGCGATGGAGCCATCCTCATCACCGCCAAAAATGCAATCGACGCCCTCAATGCGAAGTATTCCTCCCAGTATGGCAACAAATTTTTTATGCTCCATCGCGAACGTCAGTGGAATAAATCTGAAAACGCATGGATGGGTTGGGAAAGAAAACGGGGGAAACTCGAAGAATTAAACAACTTAATCTGTGATCCCGGCACTGCGACCTCCTACCGGTTTTTTGCCGGGGAATTCCTAGACACGCTCAATTCCACGCCGATACACTATGTCATCACCCTCGATGCCGACACAAAACTGCCGCCAGGATCTGCCACAAAACTAGTCAGCACCATCGCGCATCCGCTCAACAAAGCCCAATATGACGCGGATAAAAAAAGAATTACCAGGGGCTATGCGATCATTCAGCCACGCATTTCATTTTTTCCCGAATCCGCCAAAAAAACCTGGTTTTCAAGAATTTTCTCCGGAAATGTGGGAATAGACCCCTATTCCGCAGCCGTCTCCGACATTTATCAGGACCTGATCGGTGAAGCCATTTTTACGGGCAAGGGGATCTATGATGTCAAAGCCTTTCACTTGGTTTTAAACAACAAGTTTCCCGAAAACAGAATCCTCTCCCATGACCTCATCGAAAGCACCTATTTGAGAACGGGGCTGGCCACTGATATTGAATTGTTTGACGACTACCCAAGCACTTACCTGAGTTTCGTCAAACGTAACCACCGCTGGACACGGGGCGATTGGCAGATTGCTTCCTGGTTATTTCAATTTGTACCGGGGCCAAAGGGGAAAATCCGGAATGAGCTCAGCCTTTTATCGAAATGGAAAATTTTTGATAACCTTCGCCGATCCCTGAATTTTTTGTTTCTGACCATTTTCTTTATCGCCGGCCTGTTTTGGCTGCCCGGATCAGGATGGATCTGGACAGCCGCAGCTTTGGGAATTTTGGCATTCCCTACTTATGTGAGTTTTTCGAGCGACCTGCTCAACAGACCGGCACGGGTCCGATGGAAGCTCTACATGGAAAAAGTACGGGATAACTTGAGAATAAATACCGTTCAGGCCATTTCTACCATCATCATCGTCCCACATCAGACCGCCATTCAACTGGATGCAGCTTTCCGGACCTTATACCGCCTGATCTTTTCAAAAAAGTGGCTACTCGAATGGACCACGGCTTCCCATGCCGAGAAACTCAGCCCAAATTCCCCGGGGGTCTACTTTCGATTAATGCTCATTTCCGTTTTACTGGGGATTTTTATCCTGTTCACGGCCATTGTCCTTGCTCCTCCCTATTTGTGGATTGTGACTCCGGTCTTCCTGCTCTGGTCCGGCTCTCCGCTTTACATGTGGTACATCAGTCAGCCCTTTAAAAAAAGCCCCGAAATTATCTCGGAAGAGGAGCAGTTGAAGCTCCGCATGTATGCCAGACGCACTTGGTTCTATTTCGAGCGATTTGTGAATGATGAGCATTTTTGGCTGCCTCCGGACAATTATCAGGAGGACCCCCCACTCCCCGCCGCAGAGCGAACCTCTCCGACCAATATTGGATTGGCACTGGTATCCAACCAAGTGGCCTACAATATGGGCTACATCACCCTCGGCACCTTGCTCGAACGACAGCAGAAATCGTTACAGGCAGTTCTTAATCTGGAAAAATACGCCGGCCATCTCTTTAATTGGTATGAAACCCGACTGGGAGGAATCCTGAATCCCAAATACATCTCTACCGTCGACTCCGGAAACCTCGCCGCCAGCTTAATAGTAACCAAAGAAGCCATCATTCAGGTGATGGGATCCCGCGGGATCAACAAAAATTTCATCATCGGACTGCGGGACACTTTGCTGACGATTGAAGTGATTTTTAACGAATACTCAGGTAAGGAGTCCTTTTCCAAATCATCATTTGATCAAATTCTCCATCACGCAGATTTGATGCTCAGCAAGCTCAGCACTGCATCCGCGAAGAATCAAAGTCTCAACCTGGAATTGCTGAAGGCTTTAAAAGAGGATGCCGTCAATCTGAGTGCGGTCGACCTGATGTCACTCGGGAGCAATATGGATGACCGGAACAGGGAAAATCTGCTCTTTTGGATAGAAAGTCCACTCAAGCATGTCGAGCGGGCGATAGAGGAATACAAATGCCTGACCCTGCCGGATCAGCTGGACATCAATGCCTTTTCACCCGATGAATTGAATGTCATGCTCAAGGAGAATTACCGGGATCACTCCTGCAATCTCCTACTGGAAAAATGGTTGAATCAGGCTGATGAAATCGTCGTGCTGGCCGAAAAAATGATCGACGAGATGGATTTCTCTTTTCTCTATCAGAAAAAGAGAGGCCTGTTCAGTATTGGATATAATTTGGATTCGGCACAGTTTGACAACAGCACCTATGACCTCCTGGCAAGTGAGGCACGGATTGCCTCCTACGTCGCCATCGCAAAAGGCGATGTGCCCGTCGAACACTGGTTTAGGCTGAGTAGAAGGCTCACCCGCATCAACCGGGACGAGATGCTGCTTTCATGGGGCGGTACCATGTTTGAGTACTTGATGCCTTTGCTCTTTTTTAAATCTTATCCCGACACCATGATGACTCACACCTTTCACAATGTGATCAACTGGCAAAAACACTACGGGGATGACCGGGATCTTCCCTGGGGGTTTTCTGAAAGTGCCTATTACTTTCTCAATATCGACTTACACTACCAATACCGGACTTTTGGTGTGCCGGGGCTTGGTTTGAAGCGAGGTTTGGCGGATGAATATGTGGTTGCCCCCTATGCAAGCATGCTCGCTCTGATGGTCAAATCGAAAGTTTCGATTCAAAACCTGAATGACATCGAAAAAATCGGAGGTTTCGGCCTTTTTGGATTCTATGATGCGATCGATTTCACCCATTCCCACCTCACCGAGGATGTGCCCTTCAAACTAGTGAAAACCTATATGGTTCACCATCACGGGATGAGTCTGATCGCTTTGGATAATATATTGAATGGCTGCTCCATCACTGAAAACTTCCACGCGGACCGCCGTGTCAAAAGTTGTGAGCTCCTCCTGCAGGAACGCATCCCGCGTGGGGCACCGATCAAAGAGCCCCATCCGATTGATGCCGAACTCGAACCTGCCATCAAATCATCTGCTAACTATGTAGCAGACCACTCCGGAATCAACGAACTCGACGCAAGTCCCCCAAGGCTGCATACGCTCTCCAATGGGAATTTCTCAGCGATGATCACCCATGCAGGCACCGGCTATTCCGGCCATAACGGGATTGTGATGAACGCCTGGAAACCGGATTCCACCATTGATCCACTGGGATTGTTCTTTTACATCAAAGACACCGAAAGTGGAAAGTTCTGGTCGGCCATGCATCAGCCGGTCAGGAGTAAGCCCGACAGATATGACACCTGGTTTCACAACGGAAAAGTGGTCTGCTCCCGGGTGGACGACTGGATCGAGACCACCACGGAAATCTGCGTTTCTCCCGATCATCAAATCGAACTCCGTAAACTTACTCTGACCAACTATGCCGACCGAAAGCGCACGCTGGAGGTATCGAGCTATGCGGAAGTCGTCTTGAACAGGCTGGTGGATCACAATGCCCACCCTGCATTTTCCAAACTCTTTATCGAGACCGAATACCTCAATACCCACCATTCCATCATTGCCAAGCGCAGGCCTCGCAGTGAAAATGAAAAACCCATCTGGCTGGTTCACACCTTTGCCGGCAACAATCAGGACAATCTGAATAGCCCACTTTATTTTGAAACCGAGAGGTCAAATTTCATCGGCAAAGGCAGATCGCTGAGCAATCCCGAAGCCATGGATGATGGAAACATATTCAAGGGATTCCAGGGGAATGTATCGGATCCGATTGTCAGCTTCAGAAAACAAATCTCGCTCAACCCCGGAGAGAAAATCCAGGTCACTTTTGGGCTGGGCTTTGCCGATTCGAGAGAGGCCGCCATCCAACTGGCAGACCTGTACGACAGCCAACTTGCCGTAAACAGGGCTTTTGACCTTGCCTCCATTTACGGTTTGGTGGAGCTTAACCACCTCGCCATCAAAACCCGGCAGGCGCATTATTTCCAAAAACTCGCCTCCTACCTGTACTATGCGGATCCTTCCTATCGGGCAGATAAAAAGTACCTCCTGATCAACCATAAAAAGCAGCAAGACCTCTGGGCCTATGGCATTTCGGGAGATTTCCCGCTGGTCATCTTCCGGATCAATGAAGCCAGCCAACTCAAGCAGCTGAAGATTTTAATCAAAGCCCATACCTTTTGGCGTCTGCGGGGCATTGAATCCGAATTGCTCATCATCAACGAACATGCACCCGGATATATCGACGAAATTCAGGAAGCCATTCAGGTGGCGATTGAGTCCTCCCTCGAGCGGGACATCATGAACCGAAGAGGCGGGATCTTCCTCTGTAGATCTGATAAAATCCAACGAGATGATCTGACCCTCCTGCTGACGGTAGCTCACGCTATTTTCGACAAGCAGCTGCCCGATTTATCTAGAATCATCCCGCCCGCGGAGACTAGCTCCTGGAACAAAGGGGATGAACCGGCCAACTACCTGCCCCTGAAAGATCCCGCCTACGATATCGATGAATTGTATGAACAGAGTCAGTCGGGACTGCAATTCTTCAATGGCTATGGCGGATTCTCGGCAGATGGACGGGAGTATCATATATTGATCAAAAGAGATGTGGAAACCGGCTACCCGGTATTTCCGCCTGCACCCTGGATCAATGTGATTGCCAATGCCAAATTCGGATTTACAGTCTCAGAGCGGGGTGCCGGCTACACCTGGAGTGAAAACAGCCGTGAAAACAAGCTCAGCTCCTGGTCAAATGATCCGATCCAGGACACCCACTCCGAGGCTTTTTACATCCGGGATGAAGTCAAACGAAAATACTGGTCCCCTACCCCCGGGCCGGTAAACAGCTCGGGATTTTACCGGGTGATTCACGGCTTTGGCTTTACCCGCTTTGAGCATTTCTCAAATGGCCTGGACCAATCGCTGATTCAGTTTGTCCCCCAACATGAGCCGGTAAAAATCTCCAAGCTCATCCTGAAAAATCAGAGTGGCGAAACCCAAAGGCTCTCTGTATTCCGATATTTGGAGCGGGTCTTGGGCGTAGAGCGGAGGAGTGCCTCCCGGTTTGTCAATCAGGAAATCTCAGCGGATGGAAGTACCCTCTATGCCAAAAACAATTACAACAATGAGTTTGCCGGGCGTACCGTCTTCTCGGCTGTCATCAACCCGATGGACACTGCGCAATTCCGCCACAGCACGGATCGAAAGCGCTTTATAGGGCGAAATCGCTCCCTGAGCAAGCCCCTCGTGGTCGCCACCGATCGACTGCTGGACAACCGCGTCAGCCTGGGCGGAGACCCCTGTTCGGTGATCCAGACCAGTTTTGATCTGGCACCGGGTCAGAGTGTATCCCTTCTCTTTTTGGAAGGCGAATGTGCCAACAGAAATGAAGCCGATGCACTGATCCAGCGCTTTTCGGACAGCGTCCATACCGATGCCGAACTGGAGTCCATTCAGGAGTTTTGGAGAAAAACGCTGACAAAAGTCGTGATCACCACGCCCGATCGATCCCTGGACATCATGGTAAACGGCTGGCTGATGTACCAAAATTTATCCAGCCGAATGTGGGCCCGCACGGCCTTTTATCAGGCCGGGGGTGCCTTTGGATTCCGGGATCAGTTGCAGGATTCCACTGCTGCCCTCTATGTGGATCCGAAGCTTTGCCGAAATCAGATTTTGATCCATGCCGAAAAGCAATTCAAGGAAGGCGATGTCCTGCATTGGTGGCACATGCCAACCGGGCGAGGCATCCGTTCCAAAATCACCGACGACCGGCTCTGGCTTCCCTATGTGGTGGAATTTTACTGCCAATCTACCGGGGACGAGTCCATACTGACTGAATATGCGCCTTACATTTCCTCGCGGAAACTCGAAGCATTTGAGCACGAAGCCTACCTGCACCCGCATAGCCTGGATGAAAAGGGGACGATCTACCAGCACTGCTGCAAGGCAATCGATATCTCCCTCAAATTCGGCATCCATGGACTGCCGCTGATCGGCGGAGGAGACTGGAACGACGGCATGAACCGCGTGGGAGAAAACGGAAAAGGGGAAAGTGTCTGGCTGGGCTTTTTCATCTACCATGTGCTGACCCGCTTTGAAAAAATCTGCCGAAAAATGAATGACCCGACACGCGCGGAGCATTACCTCGCTGTAGCGAAAAAACTGAATGAGGTGCTGAATACGGAGGGCTGGGATGGAAAATGGTACCTGCGGGCATTCTACGACGACGGCACTCCGCTCGGCTCTTCCCAAAATGAAGAATGCAGGATCGATGCAATCTCTCAGGCTTGGTCCATTTTCTCGGGTGTCGCTTCCGAGGAGCGAAGCAGGCAGGTCTTGGCCGCACTCGAAGAACACCTGGTGTCGGAAAAGGACAGAATCATCCGGCTGCTTGCCCCGCCTTTTGACAAAACACCCAAGGATCCGGGCTACATCAAGGGCTATATCCCCGGTGTGCGGGAAAATGGCGGGCAATACACCCATGCCGCGCTTTGGACGGTAAAGGCCTTTGCAGAGACGGGAATGGGAGAAAAAGCCCTGCACTACCTTCACATGATCAACCCCATCAACCATGCGCTCGACCGGCAGTCGGCCAACACCTACAAGGTGGAGCCCTTTGTCGTGGTCGCGGATATCTATGGAGAAAAAGCCCTCACGGGACAGGGAGGCTGGTCCTGGTACACCGGTTCGGCCGGATGGATGTATCGGGTGGCCCTGGAGTCTGTGCTCGGCTTGCGATTGAATGGGGACTCCATTCTGCTGAAGCCCGCGATTTCGGCAAGCTGGAAGGGATTCAGCATCGACCTGAGGCTGGAGGATGAGGAGACGAGCTATCACATTCAAGTCGACAATCCCGAGGGACTGCAAACCGGCTTGCTGGAAGGCAGCATCGATGGGGAAGCAGTGCATTTCGAAGAAGCTGCCGCCATGCTCCCCCTCAAGCGGGACAGGCAGCACCATGAGATTTTACTGAGAATCAGAGGAGCTGGATCGGCATAAAAATTTCGTGGGGAGAAATTTGGAAACTTTGCTTAAAAATTATAACATTAGTACAAATTACTCGGCGATTTTCGATCAGGGGTAATCAAGGCGGTAACTCTATTTTTTCGATTCGAAACAAGAGCAAGCCGAAACCTGAACTGATCGAACAGCCGAAGCAAGGCAGATTTTTCCCATCGATACTCAGCAAAAAAACTTGAAGACAAGCTTACAGACGTATCAGCCAATCAGCTACCCGAGGATGATTTCGTGGAGGGATACTTGTTGGCAGGCGAGTCCGAAAAGGAATCTGGAACTAAGGGCCTTCTTGCTAAGTGATAAAAAATATTTCACCATAAAATATGGAGATCAGTGAAGCAAATAAGGCAGCTATTAGCCAAAAAATGGGGGTAATGAACGATTTGGTGGTCAGTGTGAAAAGACCCATTAACCAACAATATGAGAATGAAATTTTTGCTGCATAAAGACATCAGAGAAATAGCCACCGGACAAATGACTATTTCGGCTATTTTAAAACTGTCTTTACCAACACAGAAACTGATTAAAAATTAGTAGAACAAGACAAGAATAATGGCAATCAAAAAATCTGAATTATACAGTTCCCTTTGGGCAAGTTGTGATGAGCTGAGAGGCGGAATGGACCCAAGTCAATACAAGGATTATATTCTTGTATTGTTGTTTGTAAAATATGTGAGTGACAAATATGCCAATGACCCTGATGCGATTATTGAAATACCTCAAGGTGGAAGTTTCAAGGATATGCAAGCCTTAAAAGGCAACAAGGATATTGGCAACCAAATCAACATTATCATAGGTGAATTGGCGAAGGCCAACGACCTGAAAGGCGTGATAGATGTAGCCGATTTTGCAGACGATGATAAATTGGGCAAGGGTAAAGAAATGGTGGACAAACTCACCAACCTGATTGCCATTTTTGAAAATCCTGCACTTGATTTTTCTAAAAACCGCGCAGGTGGCGATGATATTCTGGGCGATGCCTTTGAATATTTGATGAAAAACTTTGCTACCGAAAGCGGCAAGAGTAAAGGTCAATTCTATACGCCAAGTGAAGTAAGCCGGGTAATGGCTAAAGTGCTGAGTATTCACGATGCTACCAACAAAACCACCTTTTATGACCCGACATGCGGCTCCGGATCTTTGCTCTTGAAAGCATTGGACGAGGCTGATGGCAAAGGCACTATATACGGACAGGAGAAAGATGTGGCAACGGCTGCACTTGCCCGGATGAACATGATATTGCATGGACAGGAAGCGATTGAAATCCACCGCGGACAAAGCACCCTTTCCGATCCCTTTTTTAAAGACAGCAACGGCTATCTCAAAACTTTCGACTTTGTGGTGGCCAATCCTCCTTTCTCATCCGTAAACTGGGCTTCTGGTTTTAATCCCCAAGACGACCTATATGGCCGCTTTGAAAAGGATGAAATTGAAAGTGCCAAAACCGGTAAAGCATCTTATAAAACACCACCAGACAAAAACGGTGATTATGCATTTCTACTCCACATTCTCAAATCATTAAAAAGCACAGGCAAAGGGGCTTGTATATTGCCGCATGGTGTGTTGTTCAGAGGCAATGCCGAGGCTGAAATCCGCAAGAGCCTGATTTTGCGTGGTTATATCAAAGGGATTATCGGCTTACCCGCTAACTTGTTTTATGGTACGGGCATCCCTGCTTGTATCATAGTTTTAGACAAAGAGGGAGCTAGTGAGCGCAAACATATCTTTTTGGTGGATGCAAGCAAGGGCTTCATCAAAGACGGTAACAAAAACCGCCTGCGTGAACAGGACATTCACAAGATTGTGGATGTTTTTAATAAACAGATTGAATTGCCCAAGTTTAGCAGACTGGTACCTGTGGATGAAATCAGTGACCCAAAAAATGATTTCAACCTGAATATTCCCCGATACATAGACAGCCAGGAATCGGAAGACATCCAAGATATTGAAGCGCATTTATTGGGCGATATTCCCAATGCGGATATTGATGCTTTGGAAGAATATTGGAACGTTTATCCCAACCTACGCAAACAACTCTTTAAAGATGGCCGCCAAAACTATTCGCAACTTACGGTCGAACCGGCACAGGTAAAAAGCGAGATCTTTCAGCACCCCGAATTTGTGGCATTTAGCCAAGAAATGGATGCTTTGTTTGAAGGCTGGAAAACCAAGAATACCCAATTTTTAAAAACTTTAACCCCCATGGCTAGTGGAGGGCAAAAACCAAAGCAAACCATATATCGGATTTCCGAAGATGTGCTGGCGACCTACACTGGCAAAGCCCTGATGGACAAATACGATGTGTATCAGCATTTGATGAATTATTGGAATGAAGTCATGCAGGACGATTGCTATCTGATAGCGGTGGATGGGTGGAAAGCAGAACTGAGCATCATCAAACAAACCAAATCGGCTACGGTGTGGGATTGCGATTTGGCACCAAAAACCTTGGTGATAGACCGCTACTTCCAAGCTGAAAAAAAGGCAATTGAAAAATTGGAAGCCGACAAAGAAACCATTGCTACCCAACTGACTGAATTAGAGGAGGAGCATTCAACGGAGGATGGATACTTTGCGGATCTGGATAAAGTGAACAAAGCCAATGTGCAAAAGAGATTAAAGGAACTCTTGGCAAATAAGCCAAAATCCAAAAAACCTACTTATCTGATCGCAGCTGAACCGGAAGCTTCCTATGGCGAACAGGCAATTCTAGAACAGTACCTAGAGCTGGTAGAAACCCAAGCCGAAATCAACAAAAAAATAAAAGAGGCTATCATCGACTTGGATATAAAAGTGATAGAACGCTACAAAACACTCACCGAAACCGAGATCAAACAACTTGTGGTGGATGATAAATGGATGGCAAGCATAGAACGAAGTGTAAAGACCGAAATGGAACGCATCAGCCAACGCCTAACCCAACGCATCAAAGAACTGGCAGAGCGATACGAAACACCGCTACCTAAGCAAACCACCGATGTAGCCAAACTGGAAGAAAAAGTAAACGCTCACCTTGAAAAAATGGGATTTGTATGGGGTTAAATAAATTTCAAAATCAGTTATTCGATGATATAGCTCGACTTATTGAAGAAGCAAGAACTTTTGTTGCAAACACAAGTAATACAACTATTACGCTTTTGTATTGGAAAATTGGCAATCGTATCAATAACGATTTTCTTGATAACCAACGAGCAGAATACGGAAAACAGATTGTGTCGCAACTGGCGACAAAATTGCAGGCGCAATATGGAAAACGTGGATTTCAGGAAAGAAACATCAGAAGAATGATGCAGTTTGCCGAATTATTTCCTGATTTTCAGATTGTGTCGCAGGCTGCGACCAAATTGAGCTGGTCGCATTTCATAGAGCTTTTATCACTGAAAGAGGAAATTAAAAGGGATTTTTACCTTACAATGGCGCTGAACGAAGCCTGGGGCAGAGATACGCTAAGAGGTAGAATAGATGGAATGTTGTATGAGCGTACAATCATAAGTGGCAAGCCAGACGAGGTCATCAAAACAGAACTTGCCAATATGCAACAAGGTGAAAACCTTTCACCTGATTTGATATTCAAAAGTCCTTACTTTTTAGACTTCACGGGTTTAAAAGGAATGTACAGCGAGAAAAATCTCGAAGACAGCCTGATTGTTTCGATTGAGCAGTTTATTATGGAGCTAGGTGTGGGTTTTACCTTTGTAGAACGCCAAAAACGAATGATTATAGACGGAGAAGATTTTTATCTAGACCTGCTTTTTTACCACCGCAAATTGAAACGGCTCATTGCCATTGAACTAAAATTGGGCAAATTTAAAGCTGCCTACAAAGGACAAATGGAACTCTACCTGCGTTGGCTCGATAAATTCGAAAAACAAGCAAGCGAAGAAACACCACTTGGTCTAATCCTTTGTGCCGAAGGCGGACACGAACAAATAGAATTATTACAACTCGAAAACGCGGGCATAAAAGTAGCTGAATACCTGACCGAGCTACCCGACCGCCAATTGCTTAAAGATAAACTCCATAAAGAACTGGAACTCAAAAGGCAATTGTTTGACAATAGAATGGAGGGCGAAAATGAGTAATACGGCATACAAACAAACCGAAGTAGGGTTAATTCCAAGTGATTGGGAGGTGAAGGAGTTTGGAGAAATTTGTTGTCCTTCAAAAGCAAGAATAAATCCTGTTACTTCTAGTGAAATCTATAAGTGTATTGAGTTAGAACATTTGTCACAAGGTTCTGGGATATTGCTTGGCTTTGCCAATTCACAGGATTTAAAAAGTCAAAAATCAATTTTTGAAAAAGGTGATGTTCTTTTTGGTAAACTAAGACCCTATCTTAGAAAATATTTGCTTGCTGATTTTGATGGTGTTTGTACAACTGAAATTTGGGTTTTGAAATCAGAAAAGGAAACTTCAAATAAATTTCTTTATCAATTAGTTCAAAGCGATAAAATCATTGAAGCTGCAAATTTATCAACTGGCACCAAAATGCCAAGAGCAGAATGGAAGACTGTTTCAGAAACTAAAATTCCTATTCCCACCAAAGCCGAACAAACCGCTATAGCCACCGCCCTATCCGATGCCGATGCCTTGATTACTGGTTTAGAAAAACTCATTGCCAAAAAACGCAACATCAAGCAAGGGGCAATGCAAAAACTGCTGCAACCTACAGCCGGTTGGGAAGTGAAGAAGTTGGGGGAGATTTGTGAAAATATTGGTTCTGGAAAATCTAATACACAATCAAAAGAGGGGAAATACCCTACTTTTGGTTCAACTGGAATTATTGGTTGGTGTAACACTTTTGACTATTCTGGACATAGGATTTTAGTTGCGAGAGTTGGGGCAAATGCTGGAACTGTAAATATTGTTAATGGAAACTATTGCGTTTCTGATAATACAATAATGATTTCCTTAAAACCTAAAATTGACTTAAATTTCATTTTTAGTTTTTTAATTCTTTTCCAACTTAATAAACTTGTATTTGGTTCTGGTCAACCACTTATTACAGGCGGACAATTAAGAAACATTGAAATCCCCATCCCAAAGTCTATAGAAGAACAAACCCATATCGCCACCATTCTTTCGGATATGGATGTCGAGATCAATGCCTTAGAAACCAAATTGGAGAAATACAAAAAGGTAAAATTGGGGATGATGCAGAATTTATTAACGGGGAGGATAAGGTTGGTGTAATATGGCAATATTTCAAAACAAATACCGCAACGAATCCGCAAGGGCACAATGGTGGGATTATGCCAATGATGGCATTTATTTTATTACCATCTGCACCGCTGGCCGTGAATGGTTATTCGGTGAAATTTCGAACAATGAAATGCATTTGTCGCCCATTGGCGAAATGGTGTATCAGGAATGGAATATTTCATTTGATATGCGTGCCGAATTGTTTTGCGACACATTTGTAATAATGCCAAACCATATACACGCCATAATGCGAATTGATAATGGCATTGTAGGGACGCACGGTATTGTAGGGACGCACGGTATTGTAGTAGGGACGCACGGCCGTGCGTCCCTACGTCCAACGCCACCACCCACCAATACCGGTGTTGCCTATCGTTCATCAAAATCAATTTCATCATTTGTTGCGGGGTTTAAATCGGCCGCCACAAAACGGATAAATGAATACCGCAATTCTCCAAAAATGTCTGTTTGGCAAACGCGTTTTCACGACCACATTATTCGCAATGATGCGGAATACCAACGAATTTATAATTATATCGAAACCAATATTGAAAATTGGGGAAAAGATAAATTTTTTAACAACGAAGAACTATGAGCAAAGTAGGACAGATAGAGCGTGCCACTCAAAACCGTATCGTAAAGCTTTTTCAGGAAGTTTTACAGTATCGGTATTTGGGCAATTGGGAAAAAGAAGAAGAAAACAGCAATGTGGATGAAGCTTTGTTGACCGCCTTCTTAACCAAGCAAGGGCACAGTCTGTCACTTATCAACAAAGTTCTTTTTGAGTTAAAAAAAACCGTTACCATCAACACAAGCGATGACCTGTACCAAGCCAACAAAAATGTCTATGCAGCTTTACGGTATGGCATCAATGTAAAGGAAGAAACGGGACAAAATAAACAGACTCTCTACCTGATAGATTGGAAAAACCCAGAGGAAAATGACTTTGCTATTGCAGAAGAAGTAACCATCAGAGGACAACACAGTAAGAGACCCGATATTGTAATTTACCTCAATGGAATAGCCATTGGAGTATTGGAACTGAAACGGAGCACAGTTTCAGTTTCCGAAGGCATCCGCCAAAACAACGACAACCAAAAACACCTGTTTATCAAACCTTTTTACACCACTATTCAATTGGTAATGGCAGGGCAGGATGTGGAAGGATTGCGTTATGCAGCCATTGATACTTCCGAAAAGTATTATTTGAAATGGAAAGAAGTCAGTGAAGAGTTTAACCGGAATGACACCTATCTTTTGGAACTTACCAGACCCATCAGAGAGCAATCCGACAAAGCAGATAATCTGCTCGATAAGCATGTGATTGAAATGTTGGGAAAAGAACGATTGCTCGAAATCCTTCATGACTTTGTGGTCTATGACCGAGGTCAAAAGAAATTTTGCAGGCCCAACCAATACTTTGGGATAAAAGCTGCCCAGGAATATATAAGGCAAAAAGAAGGGGGGATCATTTGGCATACCCAGGGAAGTGGTAAAAGCCTGACAATGGTATGGCTGACCAAATGGATAAGAGAATACAATCCCAATGCACGGGTGCTTATCATCACTGACCGAGATGAGTTGGACAAACAAATCGAAAAGGTTTTTAAAGGTGTTGGAGAAGATATTTTTAGATGTGTACCAAAAGATGGAAAAAGCGGTGGCGCAGTATTAATCGAAAAACTGAACGACACCAAACCTTGGCTGCTGTGTTCACTCATCCACAAATTTGGAAACAAGGAAGAAGGTGCTGATAAAACAAAAGACTATGACAGCTATTTGCAAGAATTGAAAAACAGCCTGCCAAAGGATTTTAAGCCCAAGGGAGATTTTTATGTGTTCGTAGATGAATGTCACCGATCCCAAAGCGGTGATTTGAATAAAGCTATGCGGGAATTGTTGGGAGAAAAGGCGCTATTTATTGGCTTTACAGGGACTCCCATCATGCAAGCTGATAAAAAGCAAAGTATAACCATTTTTGGTAAATACATCCATACCTACAAATTTGACGAGGCTGTAAAAGATGGTGTCGTATTGGATTTACGGTATGAAGCCAGAGACATCGAGCAAAAAATCACTTCTTTGGACAAAATAGACCTTTGGTTCGATAGTAAAACCAAAGGCTTAACAGATTTTGCCAAAACCGAACTCAAACAGAAATGGGGCACGATGAAAAAAGTGTTCAGTTCAGTTGGACGGTTACAAAAAATAGTCGCTGATATTTTATTGGATATGGAAACCCGTGAGCGTCTGCAAAACGGCAGGGGTAATGCAATATTGGTATCGGACAGCATCTATAATGCCTGTCGTTTCTATCAGTTGTTTCAGGATTCAGGATTTACACGTTGTGCTATTGTGACGTCATTTGCTCCAGCTTACAGTGACATCAAAGGTGAAGGAGAGGGGTACACTGAAAAGTTGATGCAATATGATATTTATCAAAAAATGCTCAATGGCAAAACCACCGAGGACTTTGAAGACGAGGTCAAGAAACGGTTTATTGACGAACCTGCACAAATGAAGTTGCTGATTGTTGTGGACAAGCTTCTTACAGGTTTTGATGCACCAAGTGCCACATTTCTCTACATTGACAAGAGTATGCGGGACCACGGTTTGTTTCAGGCCATTTGCCGGGTAAACAGATTGGATGGGGAAGATAAAGATTACGGTTACATCATTGATTACAAGGATTTGTTTGGCAGTTTGGAAAGTGCCTACAAAGATTTTACCTCCCTGGCTTTTGAAGATTACGACAAAAAAGATGTAGAAGGCTTGTTGAGCGACCGATTAACCAAAGGCAAAGAACGCCTTGATGATGCGTTGGAAACTATCAAAGCCTTGTGCGAACCAGTGGTTCCTCCAAAAGGAACAAAGGAATATATTGCTTATTTCTGTGGCAATCCCCAACTGAAAGAGGATTTAAAAGATACCGAGCCAAAAAGGGTTGCTTTATACAAGGCCGTGATTTCACTAATTCGTGCTTATGCCAATATAGCGGATGAAATGGAAGAAGCAGGCTACAAACCAACCGAAATTGAAACCATTAAAAACGATTTAAAGCATTTTGAATCTGTTCGTAAGGAGATTCAATTAGCCAGTGGCGATTGGGTGGATTTGAAGCAATACGAACCTGCAATGCGGCATTTAATTGATAACTACATTGCGGCAGAGGAAAGCGAAAAAGTATCTGCTTTTGATGATTTCAGTTTGGTTGAATTACTGGTAAAGGAGGGCAAAGATGCCTTAGATAAATTGCCAGCCGGCATCAAAAAGAACAAAGAAGCAATGGCGGAAACCATTGAAAACAACCTTCGGAAAGTTATCATTGAAGAAAGCCCGACCAATCCTATCTACTATGAAAAAATGAGTGCGCTGCTTGACGAACTCATCAAATTAAGAAAAGAGGAAGCAGGGGAATATGAAAAATATCTGAAAGAAATACTGGAGCTTGCAGTCAAAATCAAGAAGCCTGAAACAAGCAACGAATATCCTTCTACCATCAACACCCAAGGAAAACGGGCATTGTATGACAATTTGGATAAAGATGAACCATTGACTCTTGTGATGGACAGTGCAGTCATCTATGGCAAACACGATGATTGGGAAGGTACACTTTCAAAAGAAAAACACCTAAAGAACAAAGTTGTAAAGCCGGTTTTGGAAGAGTACAATAAAGTTGAAAAATTAGATCCGATTTTTGAGGTAATCAAACAGCAAAAAGATTACAAGTAGGCAATGGAAGAAGTCAAAGTTTTACAAATCAATTCAAACCTTTCCATTGATGTTGTTAGAAAGGACATCAAGAATATGCATTTGGCTGTGTATCCGCCGACGGGCAGGGTCCGTATTGCCGCACCATTACGGGTGAATGATGAAGCCGTTAGACTATTTGCGATTTCCAAAATTAGTTGGATAAGAAAGAACCAACGAAGCTTTGAATCCCAAGACCGCCAAGTACCAAGACAATTCAAAGAACGTGAAAGCCATTACTTTCAGGGGAAAAGGTATTTGCTGAGAATAATAGAACAGGAAGCACCGCCCAAGGTGGTGTTTAAAACCAAAACCTATATCGACCTGTACGTAAGACCAAACAGCTCCATCGAGCAACGACAAATCATTATCAATCAATGGTATCGTGCTGAATTAAAAAAACTTATTCCACCCATTATTGACAAATGGGAAAAGAAAATGGGCGTTACCGTCGACGACTGGCAAGTAAAGCAAATGAAAACCAAATGGGGGACCTGCAATATTGAGAAAAAGCGAATTTGGATAAACTTAGAATTGGCTAAGAAACCAATTCTTTGTGTGGAATACATTGTGGTTCATGAAATGATCCATCTTTTAGAAAGGAAGCACAATGATCGTTTTTTGTCCTTAATGGAAAAATTTATGCCACAATGGAAATTTTACAAAGAAGAATTAAACCGTTTGCCGGTTAGTCATGGGGAATGGTCATACTAAAATTATGCAAAACATTTTTGGGTAGCCATTACCCTAGCCGCAAGGAATCCACCCGCCCCGCAGGGTTTCCAATGACGAAATTGAAAAGAACGGCTACAACCTGAACATTGCAAGATATGTAAGTACATTAAATGGCGAAGTACCAAAAGACTTAACGGACTTAAAAAAAACTGACTTCAATAAATGACAGTATTAAAGAAAATACGGACAAACACAATGAATACTTGAAGGAGTTGGTGTTGAATCCGATTTAAAATACCAAGTCTATTTGAAAGCATCCGGAATGCTTTCGGAACCAAAGTCGCAAAAGCCTACATTCAAACCAAAGCTTTGTCAAAGAGCTTGCAAAACCACCGTAAAGACAGAAATGACAATGAAAAACAAGACGAAATAGGTATACCGAATTTACTACTTTCATTTCCGACGAAGCACCGCCTGTCCTATCTTAACGGGAAAATACCTGCCTGCGTAAAGCAGTAAACCGTAACATCCTATACAAGCCAGCACCTAGTCGCACACAAGAAATAACATAAATAACATGCTTGGGATCCTAAAAAATACCACAATCACCAAAGGATTTGTTCTGGCTGGATTATTCAATATGACAGTATTGGTTTTTTCAAGATTCTTTACCAATCCTGTTATTCCTGAATCTGACCCGGTGGTGATGTCAAATTTCGGATTGGTAATGATTGTGGTTTGGGGGCTGGCCTATATTTCTGTTTCAAAAAATTATCCTGCTGTAAAATGGCTGGTGGCCGTCTTTGCAGTTGAGAAATTAATCTATGGTATCGTCTGGACTAAATGGAACCTTAACCACGAGCTCTCGGCAGTCTACGCCAAAGACACCATGGCCGGAATTTTCTATACCATCTATGGCCTCAATGACTGGATATTTTTTATCTTTTTCTCCTATGTGTTTTTACGGCTGATGCTGTATAAGAACTCCCAAAAGCTGCGCAGAATAGCACGGACTGAAACCCGGCCGTCCGGCGATATTCCAACCCAAAGAGCTGCAATCGAAACACTGAATAGCCAAACTGAAAATATCCGAATTGATTCAACATAGAAAAGATGGAAAAATTCAAAATCCAAACAGCTATGGGAATGACCTAAATCCACCGAAAGATAAAAAGAGATAAATCATGCCTCTCAAACTCCAATACGCTTCAGACCTTCACTTAGAATTTCCTGCAAACAAGGAATACCTAAAACTGTACCCTTTGCAGCCCGTAGGCGATGTATTGGTATTGGCGGGAGATATTTTGCCCTTTGCGATATTGGATAAACACCAGGATTTTTTCAGTTACGTGGCAGATAGTTTTGAAACTACCTATTGGCTTCCTGGCAATCATGAATATTACCGTTTTGATCTAGCTGAAAAAAACAGTGTGTTGAATGAGCAAATCCGCAGCAATGTGTTTTTGGTAAACAATACTTCGGCGATTTATAAAAATACGAGACTGATTTTCTCTACCCTGTGGAGTAAAATCAGTCCGGAGAATCAATGGCTGATAGAAAGAAACTTGAATGATTTTCATCAAATTAAGTACAAGGGATTTCGCTTTTCGGGTGAACATTACAATCAATTGCATGAGGAAAGTTTGGCATTTATTCAAAATGAGTTGAAAACTGTACAAGAGGGAAAATTAGCAGTAATCACACATCATTGCCCCACTTTTCTCAACTATCCTGAGCAATACAAGGGAGATGTCCTGAATGAAGCCTTTGCAGTAGAGTTATATGATTTGATTGAAAATTCAGAAATCGTGTTTTGGGTTTATGGCCATCATCACAGTAATGTGCCGGAGTTCAATATTGGAAAGACCAAGATGTTGACCAATCAATTAGGATATGTGCAGCAAGGAGAGCAAGGGCGATTTGAACCCAATAAATGGATAGAGATATGAATAAGACCTTTAACTTCTACTGCGATGAAAGCTGTCATTTAGAGAATGACGGTCAGCCCTATATGCTGATCGGATATATCAGCTGTGCCTACAATCAGGTGAAAATGCATTCTCAAAGTATCCGACAGCTTAAAGAAGATCATGGGGTGTTTTCAGAAGTGAAGTGGAGCAAACTTTCCAAATCTGCCTATCCTCTTTACAATGATTTGGTTGACTACTTTTTTGCAACCGATCTCCAATACAGAGCTATTGTGATCGACAAGAGTAAGCTCCGTCATGCAGATTTCTCCCAAGATCATGACGACTTTTATTACAAAATGTATTTCCAGCTTCTGAGCAAAAAATTGGTGCCGGAGTATTGCCATAATATCTATCTGGACATCAAGGATACCCGTAGTGCTAAAAAGGTAAATGGTCTCAGATCCTTTCTTTCCTCAAATTTGATCCAGGTCAGGAACCTACAGAATATCCGCTCTCACGAGAGTGAACTGATGCAGCTGGCGGATATTATTACCGGAGCGTTGTCTTATCACCTACGGGGATTAGAGCGGGTAATTGCCAAAAACAAAATAATCGAAAAAATTCAGCAGCATAGCAAGCATCCCCTGACTCATTCTACAACTAAGGATCAGAAAAAATTCAATCTCTTTTTTATTGATTTGAAGTGATATGATGCCAACCAATCTACTTAAGAACTATCCGGATTTGCTGGAAATCATGCATTTGTCTGAAAGAGAAAGAACCATCTCGCTTCGATCAATTTTCCGAAGGGATGTGGAGGAAAATCCAGGCTTGAATTTCAGGACTAAGATCATTCGCCCTATTAAAGGTGAGGAACCTGCCATGGATTTACTTTTCAAGCATTTGACGACGGAAGAAATACAGGAGATGGACGAGAATGGAAAGGAATACCCGAAAAGGATTTTTGAGAAGGACCGATCTCAACGCTTACATTGGGTAAGGTTTCATTTAGAAGAATCAAAAAAAGAAGGAGTTGAAATATTCAGCGTTGAAGAAAGGGATCAGAAAAAAAGGGTAGACATCATTCGGACATACATTTTCGATGTTGATCAGAATTATGTCATTGTACTTGATCCGCAGCGTAGTCTTAGGGATTACTATTTGGTAACTGCCTACTATCTGAACAAGGATTATGGAGCGAAAAAGATCAAGAAGCTCTTGAAGAAAAAGCTTCCCATCCTCCATTAAAACCGCAGGGCTCGATACATATCTTGATGTACCGAGCCCCGAAACTCCTTTTTCCAATGGTAAAATGAGCAGGACAAAAGTATCAGAATCAATTGATTTAAACAATTTATTTAAAAATAATTAACACCTGTGTTTTGAGAACCTGTTAGAGGACGCGTTAGAGTTTTGGTTAGAGAACGCAAGAGTTTAGAAAGATGTGAAACAGGAGATTGAGGTGTAAGGCGTTGATGAATCGGATGAATTAAATTTAGAAGAAGAGTTAGAAGAAGCTCTTCTCCATCATGATCAAAAAGCTGTAGAAGAATCGATTCTCCATATTGAGCGATAAATTCTCTATAACAGGCTTCTATCAGTTAGAGATGCGCCAGGCAGATGAATTGTCAAAGAAAATGGAGCTAATATCAGTAAAAGAATTCTCCATAACTGGCGATGAATTCTCCATAATTAATACGAAACAGGCATTAAAGATTAAAAAGGGCCTTTTTGATTAGGAACAATTCTCCATAACACATTCAAAATTCTCGATAAACTTCATAAAATGGTTGAACTAACCGAAGGACCTGTTAGAGATTTTGTTAGAGAACCTGTTAGAGTTTCTGTTAGAAAACACATCAGTTTAGCGTGATGAAATCGAGCTTTTCTGCCACAAGCAGGCCTGCCTGTGGCAGACAGGCATGACCCTGCGGTGTCACACTGAGGAATGATTATCCCTCATGCGAAGATTCCCTGTCCGACTACAGGCGGGCATGTGATCATTGAAAATCAAATTATAAACAGATGAAGCGGTAAAATCATTAACTATGGTATCGTCTGGACTAATTGGATCCTTAACCACGAGCTCTCGGCAGTCTACGCCAAAGACACCATGGCCGGAATTTTCTATACCATCTATGGCCTCAATGACTGGATATTTTTTATCTTTTTCTCCTATGTGTTTTTACGGCTGATGCTGGATAAGAACTCCCAAAAGCTGCGCAGAATAGCACGGACTGAAACCCGGCCGTCCGGTGAAAATGTAAGCGTATTTTGTGCCTACACCCCATCAGCCACCGGAATCTCCCCCCCTGCTAGTGATAATCTAGCCCAAAGGATGCAACTTGGTCCTGCGGAAAATTGATTGCATTGCTTTTGGAAAACTGGACCGTCCTTATCTCATTTCTTATTCTGCTCCTTGGGGTATTTGCCCTGAGAAAACTCTGGCTCGGTGCCTTACTCGCCCTGCTTTTTGTCTTTGTTTCCAAGGCTATTGTCCTGCAAGAACTTGCCTTTGCCCTGCTCCCCTTCGGCTCGGGTTTTGTCATCTCCGTCGAATTGGCCCTGCTGCTCTTTGGGGCTTACTTCTTCTACCATACACTTTACGCCAACGGGCATTTCACAAAATTTATCGAAGTCAACGCCTCCTTCTCCTCCAAGCTTTTTGTCATTCTTATCCTCTGCCTATTTATGGGGAGTTTTATGGAAGGGATAGCCGGATTTGGCATCCCGGCCATGCTGATCGCCCCCCTCCTGCTGAGCTTGGGATTTAAGCCGCTGACGAGTATCGTCTTGCCTTTGGCCGCCAACACGACCGCCGTGACTTTTGGGGCTTTGGGAACGCCCTTTAAGGTTGGTTTGGGAATCTATGAATCTGATTCCACGGTGCTCCATACCCTGATCTTAAACAGCCTGCCGGCATTGGTGCTGCCCTTTCTCTTGGCCTACATCTTTAGCCAAACCGAACAGACTGAAACCAATTGGAAAAAGGACTGGAAAATGCTTACCGGGGCGGGTTTCTCTTTTACCCTTCCCTACTTCCTCACCGGCTTGGTAAGTGTGGAGTATCCGGCGGTACTTGCCGGATTTGTAGGCTTGGTGCTCTTTGTATCGCTCTTTGTGGCCAAAAGCGAACGGCCCAGCGCGTCCTTTTGGCTGGACACCTTTTATCCCTACCTGATTTTGGTCCTGCTCTTGGTCTTGGCCAAGTATTTCCTCTCCGATTATAGCTGGAAATTCAAGGACAGCATCCGTCCCCTGTCCCTGTATCAGCCCGGGTTGATATTTATGCTAAGCAGCTTGGTGTATCTTATCCCCATCCAAAAAAACAGGCTCTGGGTCCAGCTTTTCAGTCAGGGAAAAGATACCCTCCTGAAAACCGGGAAGTCCATGGCCACGATATTCTTGCTCGTTTGCTTTGCGCAGCTGATTCAGGGAGACCTGCTGCAGCTCATCAATACCCACTACATGGGATTGCGGGAGACCACTAAGCTCCTGCTCAATCCACTGATCGGAGTCACGGGTAGCTTTATCAGCGGAAGCGCGACGATGAGCAATCTGCTCCTCGGCAATGCGATACAAGCGGATGTGACGCTCGGGAGAAATCTGCCCCTGCTCCTGGCACTGCTGCACACGGGGAGTGCCATCGGCAATGCGATATCCCTGCAGAATATCATCATGGTGAAGTCGGTGGTGAATCAGCCTCTGATCGGATATGCCAAGCTGATGAAATACAATCTCCTTGTCGTGGGCTTTTATGTGGTGTTGGTGATCGTCTTGGCTCTGCTGATCCGGGGCTGAAGTAGCTGAAATGTGAAAGGGAATGTGGATTCCGGAGAGTGATCGATTGAAAAAAATTATAAATTCCGATTCTGGAAATTATGGATACAGTTGATTTTGAAATATGGATGTTCATCGCCGGATTGGGAATTTTTCTATTCGGAATGTATCACCTAGAGACCGGGCTGAAGGGTCTGGCGGGCAATTCATTCAAGAAATTGCTGCAACGCTTCACCGACAAACGCTGGAAAGGGATTCTGACGGGCTCTTTTGTGACGGCCATTCTGCAAAGCAGTTCCCTGGTCACACTACTGGTGCTGGCGTTTTTAGGAGCGGGCATGATCAGCCTGCAGAATTCACTTGGAGTGGTTTTTGGGGCAAATCTGGGTACCACAGTGACCGCCTGGATCGTAGCCACCGTGGGATTCAAACTGGACATCGCAGATCTTTCGTACCCCTTTTTGGCCATAGGTTCCTTAAGCTACCTCCTGCTGGACAGTCGCCCGGTATTAAAAAACTGGGGCAGTTTTCTGATCGGATTCGGCTTGCTTTTCCTCGGGCTTGATTTTATGAAAACCTCCATCGAGGATGTGGCCGGGCAAGTGGACCTGCGCCTGTATGCAAATGTGGGCTTGTGGATATTTCTTTTGATCGGCCTGATCACCACGGTATTGATCCAGTCGAGTTCGGCCATGATCGTGATCGTCCTGAGCGCACTAAATGCCGAACTGATCAGCATCCACCAATCCGTGGCCATAATCATCGGCGCAAATGTCGGGACAACCTCCACGCTGATCATTGCTTCCTTCAATGGCACCGCGGACAAAAAACGCCTGGCTGCCGCAAATGTGATTTTCAACCTCGTCGCCGGGGCGGTGAGCTTTTTGCTGCTGAGGCAAATGGTTTATTTCACCATTCATTACCTCGGCATCAGGGAACCCCTGCTGGAGTTGGTATTTCTGAATACCCTGATCAACCTGATCGGCATCGTCCTGTTTTTTCCCTTCATCCCCGCTTTTGCGCGATTTATGAACCGTCGGTTTGTTAAATCCGAGCCATCCGGAACCTGTCTTTACATCAAAAATGTGGACCCTGAGGTCTCCGATGTAGCACTTCAGGCATTGGACAATGAAATCTCGAGGGTCTACACCCTGGTTGAGGAATTTATCCTGGACTGCCTGCTCATCGGCAAGAATGGAAACCATCGCTCTTCCGGGATAAAAAATATTTTCAGGATAGAAAAAAACCTGCTGGAAACCTACGCTCAACTTAAGACCATCGAAGATGAAATCACCGACTATTACACTCAGATCCAGCGCTTTAAGCTGACTCAATCCGAAGCCGATCTTACTTCCAATTACCTGATCCGTGTGAGATCGATGATCATAGCCGCCAAAAACATCAAAGATGTCATTCCAAACATCAAAGAAATGGCTGATAGCGAGGACCCTGTGGCGGTTGAAATTCTGGGCAGCCTGCAGAACTTTGCGGTTAAGAACCTGAATAAACTGAGCAGCCAAGCGCCGGAGGGAATGGGCAGGGAAGAAATCTCCCGGCTGCAGCGTGAGTATGAGGATTTCTACATTCTGACGGTTAATTATCTTTATAAAAATATTCCGCCCAAGGCGCAGTTGAGCGTTTCGGTGTCCTCAATCACCAATGCGATCAGAAAGATCGTCTCCACTTTGGAGGAATTAATAACCTCGGTTAATCATCCGGAATCCAGGAATAACAAGGGGACGGAGCCTGCCGCGACAGATGCGGGAACTTTGCCTGCCGAGAGTCCATTTGGACCTTTGCAGGGCCAAGACTGATTTTCTCCCCAGGTCAGTATTGGACCTGACAGCATTGGATACTCCAGTCTTAAGCTTCAGGGGGGCTGCTGAAAATTATACTGGCTTGACCCTAAGGCTCCTACTCCGACTTCGTTTTTCAGCGGACTAATTCCCGGCTTCTGAAGGCTGAATCCCGTTAAGCATAGGGAAGCTCGAAACCATCGCCGACAACAGGGAGGAGCAGGCCTTTCACAGGAGCATCCGCCGAAAAGCTTTGGGAGTAGGTAAAGAAGCAAAACACAAACACATGAACTTTACGATCACAATCACCAACGTTTCAACAGTTGAAGAACTTCCCGGCTATTGGAAGGATCAGGATTACATCAACTTGTTGGAAGCCTTCAATTTTCCAGATGCCAACACGGTAAAGCCGGAAAACCTGAGGGAAATGCTCCATATGGCAATCACCGATTTTGAACCCAATGAAGCTGCGGAGATTGTATTGACCTACAAACTTTCCAAGCGCTTAAACGAAGGGCAAATCGCTCAAATTTCCAATGACATGCTGCTGGACAAGATCTCCGAGGAGTATCCTGAAATCGACCTGCATCATGATTTGTTCAGCATCAACCAATTGCTTTTTAAGGCTTTCAACGGGAAATTCCCAAATGCAAAAGCAACCCTGGCTGACTTCTCTATGGTTTCCAAGGATGGCTTTGCGGGGGAAATCACCAAGGAAATGGTTTTAAAATCCCTGAATAATGGGATCTCGGACAGGAATCTCATCAAAAGATTATTCACCGAGCAGATGACTACCGCCAAGAAATTTGAAGAGGCGGATGGGGTATTGTGGGAATTGAACAAGAAAGATGCGACAAACTTTAATCTGGTAACTTCAGAATACTGGTTGAAAAAGGAGGAGTTTGAACAGCCTGAATTTGAAGGGCATTGCTTGCTGACGGAAGATGAGGAAAGCAGGAATTCCTAAGCAGGCCGCGGTTGAGTGTAGTTTGACGCTTGCCCATTTAGCCCGCGCTGCTGACTTTAGTCTATTTTTATGGGTCAGTGGGAATGATTGCCGAAGAATTTCTCCTTCCCAAGAAACTACCTATGGATCGAACTGAAACAGTCTTTTGCCCGGTGTGTGACAGTGTCGATCATCAGCATTTCACCTCCACCAATGCCCTGATGCATGCGGCCAATGCGGAGCACTATGGATTCCACAAGTGCTCGGCCTGCGAGTCGGTGTTTTTGACCAATGGCATCAGGTAAAATGAATTAGCCGTCTATTATACCCGGGATTACCTACCCTACAAAGGGTCAGCGGCATGAGGCAGATACAGTTCCTATGTGGCAGGAAATCAACGAAAATTGGATCGGAAGCGCGTGCAGGTGGTAGCAGGGATGACCAAGGACAAAAAGGGTTTTTTCAATGGGTTTGCAGTTGATCGTCGTTCAAAAGAAGTAAAAACTTGCCATCCCCGTTTGAGCGATGCTTAGCTGTTTTTGGGAACTGAAGCTCGAAGGCTTCGGCTGTCAATTGCCTTCGGTGCGTGAATTAACACCGCAGCCCTACCCTCCTCGGACAAGAAGTTCGATTCCGGATGAACAGAACCCTTAAACATTCTTTTTAGAGTCGAGTAGGTAAGGGGAATTTCACCCCAAACCTCTCACAGCACCATGCGTGATAGTCTCTCCGCCGCGGCGGACGCTTCCAAAGTCAGGTCCCCTACTTTTTACCAAGAGTTGGTGGTACAAGTTGCCAATGTGCGAATAGATTTGGCTTTCCCCGGTAAACTGTTACCAGCCACCTGATAGCCTTTCTTTTACCCATTCTCCGTTTCTGAGCCATCTTCCATTCTATCAATTTTCTGTTCAGCCAATACCACAATCCTATCGTAGTCCATTTATGGAACTTGCAGTAATAATTGATCCAGCCCT
>NZ_FMXE01000047.1 GCF_900103735.1 Algoriphagus alkaliphilus
ACAAAAGTCTGAACAATTAGATCCTCCTGATCTAAAAACAAAGGAAGTAGCCCGCTTTGATCTTCAATAAATTTTTGAGCTTTGATCTTCAAAAGCTCCAACTCCACTGGGGTGACGCCAGAACCTGCGGTAAAAATGACTTTGTTTCTACCCTTGTTCTTTTCTACTACCTGAATGCTTACAGTACCACTTCTGTTCTTGTTTTCCCGGATAAACACCACAAAATATAATTTGCAGCACCCAAAATGACAAAAACAATTTTATATATATCTTATTTACAATGAGTTGCAAAATTCAAAAATCAGAATGTTGAAAACAGGAAAAAAAGATTCAGGTTTGAATTTAGTCAAAGTAGAACACTTTTTAAAACAACATAGTCATATAGCAAAAGACAGCCAAAAGCTTTGGTCACCCAAAAACTATGTGCTTCTATGTTTCTATGTGGCAAAAAACTTTGAGTCATCTCCGACTCTCCGGTAAAAAAAAACTTTGCGTGACTTCATGAACCCTGCCTACCGTCAGGCAGGTTCGCGGTAAAAAACAAAAGATTTAGCTTTTCTCCCTAATAATCAAACTTTATCCCATTCAAATCCGCAGGAATCTGTTTTTTTCGCTTTAGCTCCATTTGATATAAATACTCCCCCAATTCAGCGAAAAAGGGAAGTCCAATTTCTTCTGTTTCGTAAGTGTCATCATTCAGCGTTTCATTTTCATTCGTATAAATCACAGCTGTGACGAAAAACTCTACTCCATTGTCAAAATCAACGAAGTAGCTTCCATCAATCAGGTGTCCATAGGCCCAACCTGTCTTGTTATAGATTCGAAATTGCGCCGGAATCGGTCCCTTCGCTGTCCCAAATTTGTAAAACTTCGAGTAACTGTCAGGGTACTCCGACTGTGGATAACTTGGAAAACGACTCTCTCTTGGAAGCATACTCATATACTTCAGGATGAAGTTTCGGTGCTCCTCATTTAATTCAAACCGTTCGATACCGAGAAATGCCTGAGGAAAAACAATCCGCTTCACCACTCCATCCAAATCGGAAATCGAAAACTTATTTTTGAAGGTAAAATCCAAAGACTCATTCACGAGGGAATCTCCTGAGAAATATGCTTTGCCAATTTTTGGTTGTTCAGCATTGGAATAAATTATTTTCGTACTGCGAGCAGGGAGTTCATGAATGATCACTCCGGATTTATCCACAAATCGTATTGGGTTGAATTGCCGATTTTCTTCAGGACTCATCGGCATGCTGAGACGGTGATTGATTAGGGTATGACTTAATCCCTTTTCCTTCAATTTTTGATTGATGTAGTCCTGACCAAGTAATTCATAGAGTCGATTGAAGGCATCATTGTCAGAAACGAGCAGGATCTTTTTGATGTAATGTCCGATACTTGGCAGGCCTGATTCAGCCGAACTGTCTACCAAAGCAGGAAATTGGGAAGGTCGGACTGAATCTGTCAACATGCTCGTTTCAAGGGTCAATCCTTCAATACCTTGCTCCTCCAGCCATTCCAAAGCCAAAATTGCAATTGGAAGTTTGACTGTCGAAGCAGGGTAGAAATAGCGTTCATCGTCCAAGTTGAACTGAAAAGTAGTCATCATTGGATTGACATGTTCATTCCGGTCGATTTGTGTATAAAGTATTTGAACTTGGTATTTGGAGGAATCTTGAAGAACCTTTTTCAGGTTTGGGTAAGCGTCCAAGCCATCCACAAAAAGTTTCGGCTGCTTAGTTTGGCAGGAGTTTATCCATAAAAGTATCAAAAGTAAAAAAGGCAGGTTTTTCATTTTTTATCCGAAAGTTGATGTAAGGCTTCATTGAGTGCCATAAAATCCCAAAGTGTATGAGCTGCTGAAATAACGATCCGGTCTATTCTAGGACTTTCTGCATTGGGGTAAGAAAAAGAAGAGGTGATAAAACCCATTTTCTCCAGTTTTTCCACCCAATCAGGGTTTTCATAGATGAAAACCGGAAATTGTGCTGAACCCTGAATTGTGGATAAGTCACGGGTTTCCTGACTGAAGATTCCACAATAGTCCCGGATTTTTTGACATTGGGATGTATAGATTTCCTGAGTTTCAAGAAAGGCCTGTAGGTTGGCCGGGCTTCCCGGAGAAGCTCCGGTGTAGATAGCCTGGCTTTTGATTGCCTCAATTAGCTGAGTTTTCCCTAATACAATTCCGGCCGGCATGGCCAAACCCTTTCCCATGGAACCGGAAATGATCAGATTAATTTTTGAGTCTTTATGAACCGAATACGTTCCAAACACCCCTTTGCCCAAAACCCCAAAAGCATGACTATCATCAATCAGCAGGCTGACTTCATGTTTTTGTGCAATTTCTTTCACCCAAGTATAATTATGAACCTCAGCTTTGAGGGGGTCTACGGCATTGCCCAAAATTAAAATCCGCTGTGCAGGAAGTTTATCAGAAAGCTCAAGACACTGCCTTTTCCATTGTGTAAAATTTAATTGATAATCAGGCTTTAATTCTGCCGGCAGGATAGCGGGATGTGTATCCGGAGCGATCCAGCACTGATCGGATTTGGGGTAAAGGTATTGCCAGGCGGAGATTCCGGCTAAGTAGCCGGAACTCATCACAGCGCTGGCTTCGGCTTTAGCCTGTTTCGCAAAGAAGCTTTCAAATTCATCATAGACTTTCAATCGTGCATTATTGACCCGGCTGAGTCCGTGATTGAATCCATAGCGGCGGATGCAATCAAACAGCACAGATTCATAATGCCGATCTTGGTCAATCCCGAGGTAGGAAGTGCCACTGAAGAAGAGGTATTCCTTTTTTCCAACATACACAAATCGACCGAGTCGCTGATCTAGATTGATGGCTTTCAAATCGGCGATTATTTAGCAAAAATCTGGCTTGGATCCTGAAATGACTTGAACTCCAGGGCATTTCCGCAAGGATCCAGGAAAAACATCGTTGCTTGCTCGCCGACTTCCCCCTGAAACCGGATATAAGGATCGATGACAAATTCAATTCCATGAGCTTTCAACTTATCGGCGAGGGTATGCCACTCGTCCCAACCCAAAATTGCGCCGAAGTGCCGTACCGGAACATTCTTTCCATCGACTTCATTGGTCTTGGCATTGGCCAGTTCTTCAGGCTTGATGTGAGCCGAAAGCTGATGACCAAAGAAGTTGAAATCGATCCACTTATCGGTGCTTCGACCAATGTCACAACCTAACAAATCTCCGTAGAATGCACGTGTTTCTGCAATGTCACGGATGGGGAATGCGAGGTGAAAGGGTTTAAACTCACTCATAATGCTTAGTTTTGCGGATAATTTTTCTTCTAAAATAAAGTTTTTTCAATCCTTAAAGATATGTCAAAAAAGAAAACAGTTTCATTGGTTTTGAGCAGCGGCGGGGCGAGGGGATTGGCGCACGTGGGTGTGATCGAGGAGCTGGAGAGTCGTGGCTATAAGATCGCTGAGATCGCGGGCTGCTCGGCAGGAGCGCTGGTCGGCGGGATGTATGCGGCAGGTAAATTACCCGACTTCAAAGATTGGATCTGCAATCTGGATCGTATTGATGTTTTTTCCCTGATGGACTTCACCTTTTCAAGCAGGGGATTTATCAAAGGCGAAAAAGTGTACAATGCCCTGAAGAAAGTGGTCAAGGACTGTCAGATTGAAGACTTGTCAATTCCTTTTTCCTGCAATGCAGTGGATTGCCACACCGGTCAGGAGGTTATTTTTCGTGAGGGAAGTCTTTATGCGGCAATTCGGGCTTCGGGAAGTATTCCTTCGGTTTTTCAGCCTGCCCGGCATCATCGACATGAATTTATTGATGGTGGAGTATTGAATCCTGTCCCCATTTCATTGATTTCAAATCATGAAAATCGGTTATTGGCGGTGGTTGAAGTGAATGGACCTGAATCTCTTTACATCGAACCTCCAAAAAAGGATGAAAAAGGCAGGAGATTCATGTCCATACCCAGCTGGTTAAAAGATTACCAGCTCAAGATGCGACATTATTTTCCGGAAGAAATAAAAGAAGAGAAATCAACTTCCCTCAGTTCCATCAATCTCCTGACACGTTCCTTTGATTTACTTCAGGATCGGTTTTGCGAGTTGTTGATTGAAAAATATCCAGTGGATATGATGGTGAGGGTTTCGAGAAAACAGGCAGGCACACTGGAATTTCACCGGGCTGGGGAGATGATCGAGATCGGACGACAAAAAGCAAAGGAAGCACTTGACGCATTGGAAAATGGATATACCTGAATTAAATCGTCTGCTGGGCAATGTGGATATCTACCTTTTAGACCAGATTCTGAAGGGTCGATTTACCAAGGAAATGAAAATCCTGGACGCTGGTTGCGGAGAGGGACGCAATGCCGTTTACTTTATCCAAAAAGGCTATCCTGTATTTGGGATTGATCCAAACGAACTTGCAATCCAATACTGTCGCTTCCTTTCCAAAAGTTTGAACCCGGAATTTGACATTCATCGCTTTCAGGTCGGAAAATTGGAAGAAATTCCATTTCACAACGATGCATTTGATGCAGTGATCTGTTCGGCCGTTTTACATTTTGCAGAAAGTGTGGATAATTTCTGGCAGATGATCCGGGAAATCCATAGAATCCTCAAACCGGGAGGAATTTTCTGGTTTCGAATGACAACAGGTTTTGGAGGAATTATGGATGAAAGTCTATCCTTAGCTAGTGGAAAATACTCGCTTCCTGACGGTTCAGAGCGGTTTTTGCTTACGCAAGACCATGTGGATAACTTGAAGTTACTAGGATTCCGGCATCTGGAAAATCCCAAGTCCGTCTTAGTGCATGGACAGCGGGCGATGGGGGTTTTTGTGATGGAGAAAGTGAAGAAATGATCAATTTTCAAATTCAATGATCAATTTTCAAATAATTCGTGCATCTCCCTGAAAATTGAGAATTGATCATTGGTAATTGAACATTTAAAGCGTCTTGTTTCTTGTCTCTAAGATGATCAACCCCAAAATTCACATTGCAAGTCCTTCGTAAATCCTCCTTGAAAATTGAGAATTGATCATTGGTAATTGAGAATTTCAATATCTTCAGCCTCAACCCCCCTTCAACCCATGGATCTTCAATACGCGCTTGAACTCACCGGAACATTCGTCTTTGCGATTTCGGGTGCTTTGGCCATTCGGGAAAAAGAGCATGATCTATTTGGGGCAGGATTTACAGGGTTTATCACAGCTATAGGCGGCGGAACATTGCGGGATATTTTATTGGATAGCCATCCTTTGGTTTGGATAGGAGACATATATTTTCTCTATTCGATACTGGCCGGAATTCTCACTGCATTTCTTTTTCCAAGTATTCTCAGTCGCCTTCGCAAAACATTCTTCCTTTTTGACACGCTTGGAATTGGATTTTTTACAGTTTTAGGGGTAGAGAAAGCCCTCAGTTTGGGTGTAAGACCCGAGATTGCAGCGATCATGGGGATGTTTACTGCGGTGATGGGCGGAGTTATCCGTGATACGCTTACAAATGAAATTCCCATTTTGTTCAGGAAGGAAATTTACGCCTCTGCCTGCCTTGCAGGTGCAATCCTTTATTTGGTATTAGACTATTACAGCTTGGAGCGAGACTACAATATGTTGATTTCGATGTCACTGATCATCAGTATCCGAATGATAGCAATGAAGTATAAGCTCAGTTTACCAAGGCTCGGTTAGGAATCAAGTCTTTTCTTTTACAAAATCGATCTAATTTCTACTTTCCTTAAAGTTTCCGCTGTAGAATATTTGGGCAACCTGGGTTTTTGTTTTAAATTTTACGAAATATGACAATTACGAAGTATATGATCTTTTTTAAAAATAAGCTGGAATGATTACATCCAGACAAAACATTGATTGGGAAGCCGTATTTGATCCATTTTCCATCCTCTATATTGTAGCCGGAGTCTTTTGTGCTGCCGTAGCATTGGAAGCCTTTATGCTCCCAAATAAGTTTTTGGATGGCGGAGTGACTGGTATCGCTATAGTTTTGAATCTCCGATTCGGAATTAACCTTTATGTCCTGTTAGTAGCAATCAACCTTCCCTTTCTTTGGCTGGGCTGGAAAAAAATCGGGAAAACTTTCGCAGTTCAATCAACCTTCTCGGTCTTTCTTTTGATAATAATTCTTGAAATCCTTCCAATTGAAAAAGCTGTTACAAATGATCATGTACTGAGCGCTCTCTTTGGGGGAATCCTGATGGGCTTGGGGATTGGCTTGATTATTCGAGGCGGTGGATTGATTGATGGATTTGAGGTGATTACCGAATTCGTGGAAAAAAATTCCCCGCTTTCAGCCAGTGAGATTACCATCTTCCTGAATTCACTCATTATGCTGTTCGCTGCCATTTTCTTTGGCATAGAACCTGCAATGTATTCTATCCTCACTTACTTCACCGCCATCAAAATGACAGATTACGTCGTCGAGGGATTTGAGGAATATACTGCACTGACGATCATCTCAAGGGAGCATGATAAAGTCAAAGAACTGATAGTAAAGGAATTTGGGAAGGCAATATCCGTATATAAAGGCGAAAGAGGCTATCTTCCTGAAACATTCCACATCAAGCATCCCTGTGACATTATTATGACGGTGGTAACAAGGCTGGAAGTTCACCGAATGAAAGAGGTAATTCAACAAATAGACCCTAAGGCATTCTTTTATGTACAAACAATCAAGGAAGTAAAAGGTGGTGTCATCAAACGGGTCGGTAAAAAGCACAGCTGATGGTATTTGAAGAAATCCAACATACGGTCTATCAGGAAATCCTGGCAAAATTGCCCGAACACCTGACTTATCACAATCTGGATCATACGGCCTATGTGATAGAGAAAGCAATTTTCCTTGCCAGGGAACTGAAGGTCTCCGCAAAAGATCTTGACTTGCTAAAGCTGGCGGCACTCTTTCATGATACGGGCTTTATCGATAATCCCAAAGACCATGAAGAGAAGGGTTGCAAAATCGCTAGGGGCTATCTTGAAAAAGGCTACTCTACCGATGATTTGCAAAAAATATATGGGATGATCATGGCAACCAAAATCCCTCAGAGTCCTACCTCGCTTTTAGAAAATATTCTGGCAGATGCCGATCTGGAATATTTGGGTACGGATCTTTTTGAGAAAATAGGCAAAACACTTTTTGAAGAACTCAAGCACTTTAATCCCGACTTCACGGAGCAGGCTTGGGACGAGTTGCAGTTGGTTTTTATGCAAAAGCATCACTTCCATACCGAGTACTGTCGCATCAACCGAGAGCCTAAAAAGCAGGAAAACCTGCTGACGGTGAAGAAAAGGTTAGGTTTGGTTTAATCCTTAAACTTAGGCTTCACCCTCACAAAATACACTTCATCATCCTGATTGAGATAGGTGTAAATCATCCCATCCCGGACGAAAACCTTTGAGGGCAGTTTAAAATTCTCATCCAAAAGTACTTCGCCAAGTTGCTCAAATTCAGGAGAAAATGCGGTAAGCACTGCTTTTGGAGACTCCACGGTAAACCTCCAGAAGACCTTATTTTTTTCATCAAAGTGAAAATTCCCATAGCGGACTTCATTCAGTTTTGCTTCGAAAATTTTCTGAAATTCGGCTTCAGAGTCCACAATTTCAGGAAAAGCAGCTTCGGATACCTGTCTGGTAAATTGACTTTCATACGTTTTGGAGCTGATCGAGTCCGTCTTCAGTTCCAGAAAGTAAACTTTATTTTCTGCACCGATTGAAAAGACCACGGAGTCACCTTTTACCAGGATATTGTTAGGAGGAAAAGTGGCATTGACGGGGTGTTCTCCATTGTAGAGGAATGTCGTCTGATATTTTAACCAAGAGCTTAACGATTCCATCGGAAAGATTTGGGCCGTTTGTGCTTCAAAATCAACCACAATCACGCCTTCTTTCGGATCGGTCATCTTTTGCCCTCCATAAAATCCCGCTAATTTTTTCCCATCACCCGACATGGCTTGATCCAGCCAAATCCGACGTCCTTCAGGGAGTGATTTTAGAATAAAATCTTCCTTATCAAGTCTGAAAGTGCTGATTTTATTGAATTGAGCATCAAAGGTAGAAACCTGATACCCATCCCGGAAAATAAAGCTGCCTTTAGGAGTAGGGTGAACCTTTGAAATATATTCAGTACCCAAACCGTTTGGCCCTTCCAATTCCATGGGAATGATCTTTTCCAGGCTAAGGTTTTCCAGATTGATCACCTCCAGTGCGACGGGTTTGGTTCGCTTGAAATTGTATAAGTATTTACCATCCGGAGACTCTCCCGAGGAAGACAGACTCCAATTGACAAAGAGCAGCTCATCTCCGGCATCGACTTGCACGGTGTCCAGTTCTACAGAAAAGTCTAGGGATTGCCGCTCACGTGGTTTTTTTTCAGAAGAACAGGAGGCGAATCCGACGATAAGGAATAAGAAAATTGCGTTTTTCATAGTCTAAAACTTAAAATCCATCACGGCAAAGCCCAATTCATCCTCCACATTAACATAGGACCAGAGCTTGCCGTCTTTGAAGAAGGGCCAGGAAGGCTGAAAGTTTAATTCCTTGATTTCAACTTCTCCAAGGAGATTAAAGTCTGAATCATAGGCAAAAAGGAAGACTTCATTTTTTGGAGGAGCTTGAGGATCTAGTATTGGTTTGCGGATAGACCCAAACCGAAAATATTGGCCTCGATTCTCGTCCCACAGAAAATCACCAAATGATATTTGATCTTTGGTGTAGTTAGCCGCTTCATCAAACTCCTCTTTAGACTTTAATTGCGGGGAGGCAGGTGGCGTCTTCTGATTGGGGACGAGTTTGTGTTCGTAAGTTTTGAATACCAAAGTGTCTTTTAAAATATCATACCGATAAAAACTACTTGTACCCTGAGAATAAACAAGAACTTGATCCCGCTCTGTGCTCAGTTGGACACTCGCTGTATTGGCTGTGGAAGAGGACCTTCCCTCACGAAAAATCAATTCAAAATTCGATAGAAAACCAAATTCGGGCAATCCGATGACTTTCCCATTTAAGGAGTCCATATCGAATATGGCCAGGCTATACTGTTCCGATTCAACATTATGAGGTATAGAAAATAACAGGTTATGCTTAGGGGCCGCCTCTAATTGATAAAAGAAAGTGTAGTCCTTCTCAGTCGTTATCCCTTCCAATTTGACAGAATCACGGTTTAGTGAGGTTAACTTTTCAGCTCCCAAATTGAAGATTCCTGAATTTTGCATTCCCAAAAAAAGAAGTTTGTTATCACCCAAAAATTGTGTCGTGATGGCAAAATCCGGCATTCCATTCGGTCCTTCTTTTTCATATTGGATTTGCCTTTCAATTTTCAACTTTTCCAAATCGATGACCGAAAGGACTTGATCTGAAGGATGCAGGTGGTAGAGATACTTTCCGTCATCAGAAAAGTCGGCTTTCAGCAAGCCAAATTGGAGATTGAGGAGGTAATCTCCCGGATCCACCAAGACCGTATCAGCGGTGAAGCTGAGATTTTTCAGCATGTTTCCTTCAGTATTGGAACCTGTGTTTTTGCTATTTCCGCAGGAAAAAGAAACTAATCCAAGCATCAAAACACCAATTAGGAGCTGCTTATTCATCGTTCAGATTTGGTTTAAGCCTTACAAAACTCAACTCATCATTTTGATTGATTCCTTTGTGTAAGTAGCCATCTCTGAAAAAGACATTCCCAGTAAAATTTGGGGCCTTATCCAGTTCATAAATTAGATTTAGCTCCTGATCAAATATGGAAAGGACAACAGTCTGTTCATTGGTTCCCGCTGAAGTTTCCTTTTGATAATAGGAAAAGCGAAAGAAAGTTTTGGATATGGGATCGTAGGTAAATTTCCCATATGTCGGTTCATAATACTTAGTTTTTACGGCTTCTTCCATCGCTTCCAAGGAGTTAACTTTTCGGGGAAAATTCCCGGGTTTCGCAGCAGGAAGCAAGTTCGTTGCGTAGCTTTTCTGATAAAGTGAATCTTTCTTAAGATCATATATAGCAATAGCATTCACTGGGCTGATGCTGATCAAAACTCTATCATCTATTAGTTGAAGATGAAATTCATCTCCGTTAGTCATGTTGGTTTCAGCTTCAAGGACAATTTTGAAATCTTCAAGTGACTTTAATAAAGGAACCTCCAAAGTTTTGCTAGTCCTTTGGATTAAATCAATCAAGACCAAACCTTCTCCGGAGGACCTTCCACCACGGGATACACCATAGACACCAGCGAAAAAATTTCCTTCTGAATCGTAGTCTCCACTGAAACTTGCAATCGTCTTGTCAGGGATATTTTTGGACACAAATTCCTCCACATCCCAATTGTAGATTTTGAGGAGATTTCCTGTGGAATCCATTTTTCTGATTCCATCAAAGGAAGAGAAGTAGAAATCCTCCTGATTCGTTACATGCAAATCAAAAAGCGAAAGAGATCCTATTCCATTTGGTCCGTCGGGAGCGAATTGAATAGATCGCTCGATTTTGTAGGTATTCAAATTAATTTTGTCCAATCGTTTTTCTATCGCATTATAAAAGAATAAGTAGCGATCATCCGGAGCCAAAATCATAGTCCGCAGTCCAGCATCCACTGTCAACAATAAGTCTTTGGAATCTACCCAGACCGTATCCGTGGTGTAAGAAAACTCAATTTGTGATTGTTCTACTTTTTTACCTTCACAGGAAAAAATCAATGGTAGGAAAATCAGTGCTAGTAGTCTTCTCATCATCTTAAAACTTAAAATCAATCACTGCAAAACCCAATTCATCATCCACATTGATGTAATTCCAAAGCTTGCCGTCTTTGAAAAATGCCGAATAGGGAATATCCTTAATGCCTTCGAGTTTGGCCTCCCCGATCAACTTAAGTTCCTGATCGAAAACGAAGATGAAAAACTCGCCTTTTCTGGTTTGACCTTCCTCTACCTGTGGACCCCAAATTCTCCCAAAGCGAAAAAATCGCTTATTTTCCCGGTCGTGGAGGAGATTTCCAAAGTAAATTTGCATCTGAGCTTTCTCCTGCTCGGATTTAAAGGCTTGTTCCGAGGTGACTTTTTGAATGATGGGCTTATCTTTCTCGTTTGGAGTCAGGGTAAAATTATAGTCTATCAGGTACAGGGAGTCCTGCTCGATATTATAATTATAGATCTTGTTGTTGGCCGAATTTGTAATCAAAACTTGGTCTTCAATTAAGTTGACTGTAATTGACTCTCCATAATATTGAACCATATTATCTGTTCGAAATGAGAGATTGTATTTCAAAGCAGTCTCCATTGCCGGGATTTTGCGGAGCTTCCCAGATTTATTTTCCACATCAATGATTGCCAAATCAATGGTTTCTCCTAAAAAATCACCTGGTAGGGAAAACATATTCTTTCCATCCTTGGTCAACTTCAGCCCAGATGTGAGCGAGTTACTTTCCACCTTCTCAAGCCCAGCCAATTCCTCAGGTTTTACATTGAGGTCCTTTACTTTCTCACCCTGCAAATTGAATAGCCCATTGGAATTATATCCTCCCATATACAAATCTCCATTGTCCATGAATTGCATGCTAAAAACATACTGCCCAATGCCGTTGGGACCTTCTTTTTCCATGGGAAATTGCTTTTCCAATATCAAATTGTCCAGATTGATCTGATTGATTTTGGTGTTCGCAACATCCAGTTGATAGATATATTTTCTGTCTTGGCTTAAAGCTGCGGTGCCCAGCCCTCGGGAGAGATTGATGATTTCTTCACCCGGATTGACCACAACAGTATCCACCGTGTAGCTGAAATCTTCCAGGACTGTTCCTTCTTTTTCTACATTTTCGCCTTCTCCCCCACAGGAAAAAAGCACCAAAATCATCAGGTAAACTGGTTTTAACTTCATGTTGTAGTTGGTTAAAATTTAAAATCCATCACCGCAAAACCCAATTCATCATTTACATTGACATAGGACCAAAGTTTGCCGTCTTTGAAGAAGGCAGAAGAAGGGATATTCTTTAGTCCTTCTAATTTTGCTTCCCCGATCAGCTTCAGTTCTTTGTCAAAAACGAACAGAAAGTATTCTCCTGCTCTTGTTTGGGATTCTCCTACTTTTGGACCCAAAACCCGCCCAAAACGAAAAAATCGATTGTTGCCGCTATCATAGAGCAAATTTCCAAAATAGATTTGACCTAGTGCAATTTGCTCCTCTATTCGAAATTCCTCAATCGAGGATACTTCTTTTTTAATAGGCTTGTCCTTTTCATTGGGAACCAAGGCAAAATCATAGTCAAATAAATACAGGGAATCTTTGACGTAGTCATAGTTATACACCTTGTTATTTGCCGAATTACTAACCAACACCAAGTCCTCAATCAAACTAATGCTTATTACATCTCCATAAAACTGGGTAGTGTTTCCCATCCGGAATTCCAGGTTATAGTCTAATGCTTTTTCCATTGCTGGTATCTTGAGAAGTTTCCCGGATTTGGTTTCTAAATCAATTACTGCCAGTTCTATTGTGTTTTCCACCCGATCACGAGGCATAGAGAACATAAAATTGCCATTCCTTGAAAGCTTTATTCTCGGGCCAAGTGTGAAATTGTCTAGGCCTTCAATACCCTCTATTTCATTTAGATTAAAGGTTTTTACTTTTTCGCCTTGCAACGTGTATAGGCCATAAGAATCATAGCCACATAAATACAACTCCTCATTATCCATGATTTGCATTTCAAAAATCAATGGTCCAATTCCATTGGGACCTTCCTCCTCAAAAGGATATTGCTGATCCAAAGTCAGCTGATCCAAATTGATCGCATTGATATGCGTATTGTTAGGATCGAGCTGGTAGAGATATTTTCTATCCAAACTAAGAGCAGAAACCCCAAGCCCATAGGAAAGATTAATGATCTTGTCTCCCGGATTCACGACCACTGTATCCACCGTAAAAGTCAGATTCTCCAGAAAATTTCCTGATTCAGCTTTTTCAGAAGAATTTCCTCCACAGGAAAAAATCATTGGGAGGAATATGAGGTAAATTTTTTTTCTCATTATTTAAAAATTAAATGTGAATTTAGCCAAGGCCGGGCTTTCTCCTGCTACATGATAACTGTAAAGTTTTCCATCGCGAAAAAAGGGACGAGGAATCATTTTATTTATTCCCTTCAATCTCGCTTCTCCTATTAGATTGAGTTCTTTATCGTATGCAAATAGAAATACCGAGGTATCTGTTTCATTGGTCATACTGCCCAATCGGAAATACAGATTTCTAGATTCATCCCAGTAGAAATCTCCAAAAGTAATTTGCTTCTTCATCTCTTTCATTACCTCTCTTCAACACTCATTAGAATCCACTTCAGTAGGAAAGTCTCCGGTCTTGGACTTGGCTACCAATTGATGTGGGAAGCTATATTGTCGAAGAGAATCTGTCTTCCAATCATAGGTATAGATATCAGAGAGCGATCCACTGTATATGAAAAACAGGTTGTTGACAAGTTGCAAGGTCTGGAAGTCACCTGATCGAGTCATTCCATTTCCTTGCTTGAATGTGACGTTGTACTTGTTCGTCAAATCGAGCTTCGAAATATCCTTGAGCGTTCCGGTCATCGTTTCGATATCAATCACAGCCAAACCTTCCACTGGACCGGTGAAGTTATTTGGTAGACTGATTGTTTTCTTTTTGTCAGGACTGAGATGGATATTGTTTGTAAGGGAAAAAGTAGCTTCAGAATCAAACCCAGAGACGGTTTCCAATTGAATCCTGAGATTTTGAACTTGCTTTCCATCGAGGGAAAAAATCCCCGTCTTGGCGAAATCTGCCATAAAAAAAGATTCATTTGGCAGCGCTTGAAAATAATTAAGGTTTGGAGGAATAGCATTTGGGCCATCGGCTTCAAAGGGATGGATAGCCGTCAACTTAAGGTTGACCAAGTCGTACTCGTGAATTTGCTTTTTTGGTTCATAAAACCAGTACCCTGTTTCGCCGTCTTCGCTTAGATCACTTCCATAATATGCTCCTGGATTGAAAATCTCCTCGCCCACATCCATGAGGAGCGTATAAATGGAATAGCTAAGATCTTCGAGTATGTTGGTTTTTTCCTTATCCTCTTTTTCGGAACAGGATACCAGGACTAAGAGGGCTAGAATTTTGAATGACTTATTCATCGTGATGGGATTAAAAATTAAAAGTGAATACTGCGAAACCCAAATCATCTTCCACATTCACATAGGACCAAAGTTTGCCGTCTTTGAAGAATCCGCTTTCTGGTATTTCGGCGACGCCCTGAAGCTTGGTTTCGCCTTTTAGCTCCAGATTCTTGTCGTAAGCGAACATAAAAAACTCATATCTTTTGGGAGAATCAAGAGCGGCTCGTGGAAGCCCAATACTTGCAAACCGATAATAGCGCTGGGTAACTTTATCCCAATAAAACTCTCCATAATCTATCTGGGTGTGGAGTTTTTCTATTTCGGCCTTAAATTCTCCTTCGCTCGACACTTGATTCTTGATCTCGATGTCTTTCTCCAAAGGAGCTATTTCATGAGGAAATGCTTTATAATAGAGACTGTCAAGTTCTGGATCAAAGACGTAAATGGCATTTCCATAAGTGGAGGAAAGTAGGACCAGATTACTTGGTTTTTGAAGCTTGAGTTCTTCACCTTGAGAACTACCACCGCCCCCAGAATTGTATTCGACTCCGAATTTAAAAACTCTATGGAATTCAGGAATTTCAAAAATTTCTCCTGTCTGTCCCGCTGAATCCATAACAGCGAAAAAAATTTCCTTGGTCATGTAATTGCGAGGAACGGTATAAAGTTTCTCCGATTTCAAATCCACAAACAAATCATTACCGATTGCAAAAGGTTCTAAACTCGTGTTCTGAAGCAGGTCTTCTCCATTCAATTTTATGCTTTTTAATTTTTTCCCAGTTTTGGAGAAAAGTGCAGCATTTCCAAATATATCTTTCACCAAAAAATCCCCAGAAGGAAGGATTCCAAAAGTTAACACAAACCTACTTACTCCATCAGGGCCCTCCATTTCGAAGGGGTATCTGTGGACAAGTTTCAAAGAATTGAGGTCAATTTCCTGAAGAATCAGCCTCCTTCTGTCAAAAATGTAAAGCAGCATTCCGTCTTCAGACACAGAACTGTAGAACTTTTTTACATATCCATCCACGTTTTTGGTGTCAATTATCGAATCACCAGAATCGATGATCACCGTATCAACTGTAAAAGCAATGTTTTCCAACACATTCTTCAGCTCTTCGACCTGTGTAGTTTCTTGTGAGTCAGGTTTTCCGGCACATGCCGAGAAAAATGCTAGGGCTAATATTAATGAGTGGTTTTTCATCATCCTAAAATTTAAAATCTATCACTGCAAAACCCAACTCATCCTCCACATTCACATAGGACCAAAGTTTGCCGTTTTTGAAAAAGGGATAAGCCGGAACGCTGGTCAAATCTTTCAATTGAGTCTCACCAATCATCTTAAATTCTTTGTCGTAGGCAAAAAGAAAAACATCTGCCTTTCGGGGTGTTTTGTCGTCCACTTTTGGTTGAGAAATCTTGCCAAATCGGTAATAGCGTAGGTTTTTATCATCCCAAAAAAACTTCTCGAATCCAATTTGCTCTTGAAGTTTAGCCCATTCCACTTGAAACTCCTCCTGACTCGAAACTTCACTTTTGGACCTAGGCTCCTTTTTGCCAGGAACCAACCTATGTTGGTAGTTCACCAGACGAAGAGAATCGCTAGAGTAGTCATAGAGGTAGATATCACTGGTAGCACTTGAGCTTATTACCGCTCTACCATTTAAGTCTTGTATTTCCAAATTTTCCGCAGCAACCATCATTGCCTCGGCAGATTTTAGTACAATTCTGAGTTCTGAGGCGATATCCATTGCAGGTATATCGATCATTTTGCCCTTGACACTTGAAAAGTCTGCTACCAAAAGATCCCTCGTCCCATCAAAAAAATTACCTGGAAGCGAAAGGAAATGCTTACTGTCTTGGCTGGCCAAAAGCCCGAAGTAAGCACCATTTTCCAAATCTTTGGACAGGCTATCGATATTCCCAGCCAAAAACTTGATATCCCGAATCTTTTCTTTGCTAGGGCTAAAAATCGCACTTCCTTGAAAGCCCGAGATAAGGAAATTCCCATCCGAAAGTATTTGAAAGCCGCCCGGGTAAGTGCCGATCCCATTTGGACCCTCCTTCTCAAATTGGATCTTTCTAAGCAATTTTAGCCCATCTAAATCAACCTCAAATAACGATTGGCTGGTTCCATCGAGCAAATAAAGCTTCTTCTTGTCAGCAGTAATATCCGCTAATCCCAGACCCCACTGAAGGTTGATAAGTTCCTCACCGGGATTAACCACTACCGTGTCAATTGAGAAGCTGATGTCTTCAAGGACATTGGAAGAAGCGGAGTCTTCGGAATCAGTTGACCCACAGGAAAAAGCGATCAAAGCGAAAGCAAAAAGGGTAAATCTAGTCATAGAAAATAATTTGCCTACTAAACTAGCTTAGCAAAACTAAAATCAAAGAATCTTGTCGCTTATTTTTTGCAAAATTAACTTCTCACTGCCCTCAATATCAGATCAAAGACTTCAGTAGGTTGGATTTTTTCGGCTGAATTAATTGCCGAACCCGACACAAAAAGAGGCTTGTCCAAGTCGGATTCAGGGATTCTACCATGGGTGCCTTTCACCAAAGTTGCATCCAGAGGAATCACATCCATCAGGTAGCGGAAGCCCAGTTTTTTCTTTAAAACCTTTGACCCAACCGTCAAAAGTGGAATTTTGATTTTGGGATCCAGGATTAATTCCACCGGATCATAACCGGGTTTGCGATGGATATCCACACAGCGGGCATAGTCAGGCGCTTTCGCATCGTCCAGCCAGAAATAATAGGTAAACCAAGAATCTGAATCTGCGATCACCACCAAATCTCCCGAGCGCTCGTGGTCGATGTGATAGGCTTTTTTGCCGGCTTCGTCCAGCACTTTTTCCACACCGGGCGTCATTTCCAGAAGGGCTTTGACTTCGGCTAATTTGGATTTGTCATTCACATGGATGTGTGCGACCTGATGATCAGCGACCGCAAAAACTGCGGAAGTCCCCGCATCCAGCGTCTCTTTTCCCAATTCATCTTTCACCTGAATCCAGCCCTTTTCCCTGAAAATCCGGTTCAAGTGAACAGGATTGCTTACCGTGGTGATGGCATATTCTGAAAGGAGTAAGACTTGAGTTCCTTGCTTCTCAAAATAGGTGATCAGGTCTTTCGCCAAGTCATCCACTTCTTGGAGATCCTTTCCAATTTTGTCAAAGTCAATCCCATACTTCTGAAGTCCATAATCCAAATGCGGAATGTAAATCAGGTTGAGCGTGGGATTATGCCATTGATCGACTTTCTTGGCTGCCTCAGCAATCCATCGACTGGATTCGATGGTAGTTTTTGGTCCCCAAAACGAAAAAAGCGGAAACTGTCCGAGCTCTTTCTGAAGCCTATCCCTGAGTTCCATGGGTTGAGAATGGCAATCCGGCATTTTACGCCCATCCTGAAGGTAAAGCGGTCTAGGCGTCACCGCATAATCCACGCTGGAGTACATATTATACCACCAAAATAGGTTGGCAACAGTGAATTCCGAATTTTCCTTTTTGAGCACTTCCCAGACTTTTTCGGCCTGTACAAGCTTGTTGGACTGACGCCAAAACTTGATTTCACATTCGTCCTGGAAATACCAGCCATTTCCCACGATTCCGTTTTCAGATGGCCATTTGCCGGTTAGATAAACAGATTGCGCCGAGCAAGTGACTGCTGGAAGTACCGGCTCGACGACTGCTTGTTTTTTAGACCCAATCCATTTTTTCAAAAAAGGCGTATACTCTCCGATCACTCGTGGAGATAGGGCAACTATATCAAGGACGACGGTTTTTTTCATTTTCCTTATAAACTAAAGGGGTTTGAACCATTAAGGGACTTAAAAAAATTAAGAAATGCTAGTCAAGCGCTTGATCCCACTTTTCAGACTATACATCTTCAAAAACTTAATTCCTTAATGGTAAATCTTTTCACTTTTCATTTGAAACCTTCGAGGTTTTGAATAAACCTCAAAGGTTAAAATTCTAATGGCTTCGACTCCGCTCAGCCTGACAATCGTGTCAGGCTGAGCGGAGTCGAAGCCCGATAAAATCACTTTCCGTATTTCCCAACTCACGTTGGTCAAGTGTTCAGTTTTAAACTGATATACTGTTTTTACAACTTACTTCTCACCAAGCCCTTACCCCATCTCCCCAATCACCCAACTCAACTCCCTGGCAATTGACTCGCCCAAACTCAATCGGGTATCTTCCGGCAAAACTTCCCAAGTGTAGGTCTCCACTTCAAGATGCTGGGTGATTTCTGGTTTGGATAAAATTTCTTTAAGTACAATTGAAATGGTTTCCTGAGTGGAGGAAAAAGAACCGTAATTCTCCAGGAAAACAGGTACATGGAAGTGAATCCGCCACTCTTCTTCCTTGCTCTCTGGCAAGAGTTCAAGGGCCTGAGGGAGGTCTGAGTATGACTTTAACTTGCCTTTTGCATCTCTGGCAACCACCTGATGCAGGTAGGTAGACTCGACAAAGGATAACAGCTTTTTGCCCAAACTGAATTTTCCATTTGGAGTTTCAGGAATCATAACTTTCAGCGCAGCTGAGATCTGAATCTTCCCAATGCGAATTCCCGCCGCTTCAAACTTGGCAAAGGTCTCAGCAGGTTCCTCATAGACAATTGCAAAATGGCAAACGTCATAGCAAACCTGAATATGTCTTTTGATCAGTTCATCTGCTTCACTTTCCGTGATTCCAAACTTTTGAGCCAGCCAAGGCTTCCCTTTTGGAAGAAGCCAATTCAAAAACAGCGAAACTGTCTCATCGGAATTTTCAAGAACGCCGTCCGGTTCCGGTTCAATGTCCAAATGCATGAGTTTGCCGGTGATCCGATGAATAGTCACCAATTCCTCCACCACTTCCAGCAGATGCTGGGTTGCGGTTTCCATGCCTTGGTTCAGCGCATCTGTGGTTTTGAACCAATGCCGATAGGAAATCGGTGAAGTGGAAATTCCCCCGTCGATCCCCGGAGGTAAAAGTTGGGCTAAAATCCTGAACGAACGGATGGTGTAATCCCTGCGATCCGTGGTAGTCCAGTCCGGAAAATGGACCTTTTCCTTGACGATCTGCCGGTGAAAATCTCCGTAGGGAAAACCATTCAAGGTAAAGACGTATGCATTTACTTTTCGCAGCCAATCCTGAAATTCCCTGAGTTTCTCGGGTCTTTCCAAGGCCAAAGAGGCTTCATTGGAAAGTCTCAGTCCGATTCCAAAAGGACCTTCCGCTTTTAATCGCTGCCGAACTTCCGGAATGTAGATCTTGAGATTCTGAAATGTGGCCTCCCAGCTTTCACCGGGATGAATATTGCTGCAATAGCTCAGATGAAAACCTTTGACGTCCATAGGTTGAAATAAAAAATCAGGAGGGAATCAAATTACCCTTTTCCTGAAATGATTGAAGTAAAGCTACAGATCTATGAATCAATTCCTCGTCCATTTCGTGCACTTCGATGCCTTTTCCCAGTTTTTTCAAAAGCATAATCGTCAATTGACCTCCCAAATGCTCCTGAAATTCTTTGAGGCCTTGAATCAAACTTTCTCCCTTGAGTTCAGACGCAAAAAGCTCAAACCCCAAGGTTTTCATCACCTGGATAATCCGTTTTAAATCAGCTTCAGAAATTCTTCCCTGTAAAAAGGAATAGGTAGAATCCAAGGCAATCCCGATTGCAACTGCCTCTCCGTGACGGATGCGGAAGTTGCTCAGCTTTTCCAGCTTATGCGCTGCCCAATGTCCAAAATCCAATGGTCTGGACGAGCCAAATTCGAAAGGATCCTTGCCTGAAATATGGTTCATGTGCATTTTTGCACTTCGGATGATATGCTCCTTCATTGGCGACATTTCACGTCGGGCTAAGGCTCCGGCATTTTCCTCCAACCACTCAAAAAAGCTCAAATCCTTAATCAGTGCCACTTTGATCGCTTCGGAAATTCCCGCTCTCCAGTCTCGGTCATCCAGCGTTTTCAGAAAATTGAAATCGTTCAAGACGGCATTAGGAGGGGTAAATGTTCCGAGATAGTTCTTTTTACCGAAGGCGTTGATGCTGTTTTTGACTCCGACTGCGGAGTCATTTTGCGAAAGCACCGTAGTCGGAATGCGAATCAGCCGGATTCCACGATGGGAAATCGCTGCCGCAAAACCCACCATGTCCAGCACCGCCCCTCCACCAATCACGGCGATGTAAGAGTGTCGGTCAATCCCATACAAATGGGTGGCTTCGACGATCCTTTGGTATAGGGTCTCGTCATTCTTGCAAGCTTCCCCGCCGATCACAACGATAGGTTCGGCCGCAAGCGTGAACATATCCTTGTATTTGTCAGCGTAAGATTTTACCTGATTGATCAACTCTGGATGCGTGTCCGAAACGCCGCTGTCAATTACAAAAAGTACTTTTGGCACACGTTCTCCCCGAAGCACATCAGCCAAAATCGTGTTTTTAGAATCAAAAAGATCCTCGGTAAAACACACCGGATATCTGAAAGGAACTGAAAAGGTCTGTTCGAGAATTGTATTCATCGGAAGGACAATAGGTTATTGGGCATTTTCCGCTTTAAAGACAATTTGAGCGGGGAATTAGTTTATTTAAACCTCAGGTTACGGCAAATTTTTTGGCTAACCAAAGGGAAATAGGAAGAAGGAGCAAAACGATGATCCCAATGGGCCATCCTGAGAAGGCTGCGGCAATGGAAGCATTCACAATGATGAGCGAAATAACGGCAGCTTTTACGGATTTTCCGATGAATTTGGGTTCCTGTGTGCGGATAGCTTTAGCCAAAGGCGGAAAGATCATATAGCCCAACAACCCTAAAAACGGAATGACTTGCAGGTATCCCGGACTCTCCAAGTAGGCCATTCCGAATATCGCCAGGAAAATCGAGGCATACATCATTCCTCCTGCAAAGAGTGCTTTCCTGTTTTTCCCATGAACTTCGCCCCTGCTGATCATCGTAATCGCCGCCACATAGATTAAAGGAATCAAGGCTATCGGCCAGATTTTCTGTAAGACTTCGGGCGCAACACTGATTCCTAAAAGCAGATTTCCGGAGCGGCATAATCCCATGTTGATCGGCCCAAGAATCCGCTGATGCTTTCCCCAATAATCATACAGCACGGCACATAGAGCAACGGCACTGGCTAAAAATCCGGCAACATGATTTACCTGAAAAGCACAAACAATTCCAAAAACTAACAGCAAAGTGGACATGATCATTGCATGCGATTTGGAAGCCCGACCACTGGGAATTGGCCTTTCGGGCCGCTCAATGGCATCCAGTTCCGCATCTGCGATATCATTGAAGGCGACTCCACCTGCATACAAACCAATTGTACTCAATGAGAGCCAAAGCAAATTTTGCCAAAACTGCTGATCTCCATAAATCCAGTTGGTGGCCATGTAGTCCCATGCCCCGGCAATGGCAAAACCCGCCCAGATATCTGCGATCGCTGTGATCACATTAGCAGGGCGGGTCAGTTGGAGGTAAGGGAAAATTCCGTGTTTGGCCATGGATTAATTCTCAACTTGATCGGCAGGACCTTCTACCCGCGGAACTTGGCCTCCACGCAGGACGGAGTTTCCACCAAGTTTTTTGGTTTGGTCTATTGAAGGTGCTTTGAGCCAGTCGTTCTCATCCATCTGTCCGCTGAGTCCGAAAACCGTCAGCGCATTTTGGTAGGTGGTGAGGCGTACGTACTCCTCGGGGATACCCATTTTTCGCATGAGATGGGCAGTTTTTGGCACAGCCAAAGGATCAGAAATCCCCCAATCCGCTGCGGAATTCACGATTATGCGTTCAGGCCCGTATTGTTTGACAATCTCTACCATCCGCTCCGAACCCATTTTGGTATGTGGATAAATCGTAAATGCCGCCCAGAAACCACGGTCGAGGACTTCTTTAACAGTTTCCTCATTGTTGTGATCCACGATAACCCACCCCGGATCCACCTGATGCTCTTCGGCCACATCCATGGATCTCGTGGTTCCTTTCTTCTTGTCTCGATGGGGAGTGTGGATCAATACCGGTAGGTTGACATCCTTGGCTAATTCGAGCTGAAGACGATAGAATTTGTCCTCCGCTTCGGTCTGATCATCGTAGCCGATTTCACCGATGGCGACCACGCCTTCTTTTCCTGCAAAAAGCGGCAAAAGCTCCATCACCTGCTCAGCCAAAGCCACATTATTGGCTTCTTTGGAATTCAGGCCCATCGTGCAGTAGTGAACTATCCCAAACTGACTGGCGCGGAATCTTTCCCAACCCACCAGTGTGCTGAAGTAATCTTTGAAAGATCCGACTTCTGTCCGGGGTTGTCCCAACCAAAATGCAGGCTCGATAGTCGCTACGATTCCGGCTTTGCGCATCGCTTCGTAATCATCCGTTGTGCGGGAAACGAGGTGGATATGGGGATCTATGTACATTTCCATTTTTTCAGGTTTTTAATATTTTGATGTGTGAATCCTAACCTAATGAAGTGAAGGTTTAGAGTTAGCTTGTGGCAAACTCGCTCTGCCGCGGCGGAGGGTTAGGGGGATTTTTAATTTTGGCATATCATAATGAAAACAATCTTGCTGTAACATCTTATCATCAATTCATACTTAAAAATAGCACTAAACACAGATTCAGGCTCTTTTCTCCTGAAAATCCCTACCTATTTTTTCCCATGTGATTTCTCCGTATTCGATCGCCATGACCACTTCGTTGTGTCCTTGCAGCAACTGTTTTGCTATCTCAGACTCACAACCATACAAGGCCAAAAGGCCGGCTTCCACTTCCAATTGCGCATTAGAAGCAAGTACTTTTTTCAAATCAGCCACGAATTTTTCTTTAATGAAAGGAACGACCAAACGCCATAGTTCCGGCATGACATCCCTTCCTGCTGCCCATCGCTCGTGGGCAAAATCCGATGCAATATCCGCCAAGGCCGGATTTCTACGCTCATCCAATTTTTGAATCCGATAGAGCGGTCGTTGCATAAAGATCGACTTTAGCACCAGCTGATTCCAGTTGGCTTCGGGGAAGTATTTCCCGGGAAAAGGATTGTTCAACGCGATGGCATCAAAGATCAGCGTCATATTGGTGCGGCATCCGTCAATCGCCCTGGAAAGCAATTCCTCGGGAAAAGGCATCAAAGGCAAGGAAGCATAAAGAGCCTGCTGCTCATAGAGGTCTCCCGTTTCAAAAAGCTGGCTGACCGCATCCAGCCATTGATCTTTTGCCCGCTGAAAATGAAGTAGAAGGTAAGTGCGTGCAGTTTGGAGTAAATCCCAATGGCTGAGTTCAAATTCTGGCACTAGCATTTTTGCCTGATCTTTTTCTTCCGAACTAAGTTCAAGATTGTCCTTTTTGAAAAAGCGGGAAGCTTGAGAGAAAGCGAGGAAAAAAGTTGAATTGGAGCTAGAATTTTTTGTTTGCTCTGCTTTTAGGCGAAGCCAAGCGATTGATTTTTCTTCTGCACGGTTTTTTTCAAAGATTTTCCAGAGAAAACGCTTCATTTCAATATCAGAGGCCATCAGTCAGATTTTAGGTTTACTTCAGATGTAAATAAACTTTATAGCGGATAAAAAACCATCCCGTTTGACAGGAATGGAGGAAGAAAAACTCCAATCCTGATGAAAATCATACTAAGCAACACTTTTGCACAACGGAGTATTCATAAATTCAGTTAAATTACATCATAAATGGTGCAATGTTGCACAATAATCTATGCGAACAACAATTGAAATACCCGAAGAATTACTCGAGGAGGTAATGAAGCTTACTGGAGCAACGACTAAAAGTCAAGCAATCAAGTTAGTCCTTGAGGAAAAAATCGCTCAAACCAAGCGAAAAAGAATTATCAATATGAAAGGATCTATTGATTTGGACCTTGATTTAGATGTTTTACGAGATAGATAAGTGATGGTAAAGTCTCCAATTTTGGTTGACAGTTCTGTTTGGATTGAGTTTTTGAAATCTGCCAAACCCTCCACGTTAGATAAATACATTGATGAAGACTTGGTTTCTACCAATGATATTATCCTTAGTGAATTGATCCCTAGGCTTCAGCTAGAAAGGAAGGCAGACATCATTGATTCCCTGATTTCCTTTGAAAAAATTCCTTTAACCATTGATTGGGATTTAATCCGGCACTATCAGATTTTAAACCTAAAAAATGGCGTGAATAAAGTCGGCATTCCTGATTTAATAATTCTTCAACAAGTGATTGAAGAAAAACTTACACTTTTCTCCTATGACAAGCATTTCAAATTGATGCAGGGTTTTTTGAATTTTGAGTTGATACCGTGACTCAAAAGGGGAAACCTTGCTTTCTCTTCAATTTCTAGATTAATATACCTGCTTGATTTTATTCCTCACCAAAATTATTTCCCTGAGAAACAAACTCTAGCAAAAAAAGAAAGCCTAAACACTAATTTATATTCCTGATTTTTTAATATTTGTATATTAAACTTTTAAAATTATGAAGAATTATTTAAAAATTACCCTTTTAGGTGCCTCTTTGGCTGTAATGTCAAGCTGCGCCACGCACAACGCTTTAACAGCGAATTTTAAATCTCAAAACACTCAAGTTATTTTATCTCAGGATAACTTCAAGATTGGAGAGAGGATTGAAGGAAAAGCAAATGCAACCTATGTTTTCGGAATTGGAGGATTAAGTAAAAAATCCCTATTGGAGACCGCACGGACAAACATGTATCAAAATGCAAACCTTCAGGGAAGTTCAAAGGCGTTGGTTAACGAAACATTTTCCACCAAAACCTCATTTTTCCTGCTCTTTTGGAAGCATCAGGTAAATGTCTCAGCAGACGTGGTTGAATTCACGAAATAATTTCAAAGCCAGGCCCAAGTTGGCTTTTTTATCATCTCTTTCCACCAATGGTTCGGTTAATTCTAATTCTAGGGATATTTTTAAACCCTAAACTAAATTCTAATGAATAAAATCTATCGCTACGGCATCGGATTATTGCTTTTGGTGTCTGTCAAAGTACAAGCCCAAAACCAAATCATCGACGCCATCATTAAAGAAGCTACTGAAAACTCCAAACTTGAAGTTTTGGCCCATGAAATCATGGATGGTGTGGGACCAAGATTGGTCGGCTCTCCACAAATGCAAAAAGCGCACGACCTCGCTGTCTCTACTTATCAATCTTGGGGAATCCCAGCCCGAAATGAAAAATGGGGCGAATGGCGGGGTTGGGAAAGAGGGATCACTCATATCGACATGATTGCACCATGGACTAGGTCGCTCGCGGGAACACAGTTGGCTTGGAGTCCTTCTTCTCCACAAGGAGGAGCGAAAGGGGAGGTAGTCATCCTCCCTGAATTTGCAGATTCGCTTGCTTTCCAAAAATGGCTGCCAACCGTTAAGGGAAAATACGTGATGCTGTCTGCTCCCCAGGTGACAGGACGACCGGATTACAATTGGGAGGAATTTGCTACACCGGAGTCTTTTGAAAAGATGAAGGCTGAAAGAATCAAAGTAAATGCGGCTTGGTCCAGCCGCTTGATGACTACCGGAAAGAGTAGAACAGGTTTGCCTTTGGCACTTGAAAATGCGGGAGCTTTGGGAATCATTACTTCTTATTGGTCCAATGGATTCGGAGCAAATAAAATTTTCTCCGGATCCACCAAGAAAGTTCCTACAGTTGACCTTTCGCTGGAAGATTACGGATTGCTTTTCAGACTGGCCGAAAGCGGCAAAAAACCCCAGATTAACCTTAATGCGCAATCCAAAGAAACCGGTGTTCAGCCTACTTACAACACCATCGCAGAAATCAAAGGAACCGAAAAGCCTGACGAATATGTGATGCTATCGGCTCACTTTGACTCTTGGGATGGAGGAACTGGCGCTACCGACAACGGTACCGGTACGATCTTAATGATGGAAGTAATGCGTATTCTAAAGGCCGTATATCCAAATCCAAAGCGAACTATTTTGGTTGGACACTGGGGCTCTGAAGAGCAGGGACTGAATGGATCAAGAGCATTTGTAGAAGATCATCCTGAAATGATTGATAAAATCCAAGCCTTATTCAATCAGGACAATGGAACAGGAAGAATCGTCAATCTCTCAGGAATGGGCTTTGTACACAGTTATGATTACATCGGTCGATGGTTGAATAAAGTGCCAAGCGACATTACGAGGGAGTTGAAAACCGAATTTCCGGGCAACCCGGGAACAGGGGGTACAGACCACGTTTCATTCGTAGCGGCGGGAGTGCCTGCATTTAACCTAGGCGCATTGAACTGGTCTTACTTCAACTATACCTGGCATACCAATTTGGATACCTATGATAAAATCGTGTTTGATGATGTGCGAAACAATGCCATCCTAACTGCGATTTTGGTGTACATGGCCTGTGAAGAACCGGAGATGGTTTCCCGCGAGCAGCGAATTCCAATCAATCCGAGAACAGGCGAACCTGGCGAATGGCCTGCGCAGCGATCTCCAACCCGAAAAGGTGGGATGAATTAATATATCTCTCAGACACGAAAAGGCTTTCTCTTCACAGAGAAGGCCTTTTTTTTGCCCTTTGATTTTTTTTC
>NZ_FMXE01000029.1 GCF_900103735.1 Algoriphagus alkaliphilus
TCATCTCCATTTACAAATCCTGTAATGGTATAGGTCAAGCTTGGCTCTGTTGCTCCGTAAACCTTGCCCTGCCCTGCATCCGCTGTTACCGTCAAGGTGGCTTTGGCAATACTGAACGCCAATGGCGCAGAAACAGCTCCGTTATAGTTGGCATCACCAGCCAGTGTCGCAGTCACTTCATAGCTTCCCGCATTAGTTGGCTTGGTAGAACTTGCCGCATAGGTTGTTCCTGATACACCTACGTAACTGAACGTCACCGCTCCGGCAGAACCCGATTTGGTTACCTGGTCCGGGCCCTGAGGATTGGTATTATAAGTAAATGATCCTACCGCATCAACGGAGATCGTGGATCCTGCTTTGGCAATACTGAACGCCAATGGCACTGAAACAGCTCCGTTATAGTTCGCATCACCAGCCAGTGTCGCAGTCACTTCATAGCTTCCCGCATTTGTTGGCTTGGTAGAACTTGACGCATAGGTTGTTCCTGATACACCTACGTAACTGAACGTCACCGCTCCGGTAGAACCCGATTTGGTTACCTGGTCCGGGCCCTGAGGATTGGTATTGTAGGTAAATGGTCCTGCTGCATCAACGGAGATCGTGGATCCTGCTTTGGCAATACTGAACGCCAATGGCGCTGAAACCGCTCCGTTATAATTATCATCTCCAGCCAGTGTCGCAGTCACTTCATAGCTTCCCGCATTTGTTGGCTTGGTAGAACTTGCCGCATAAGTTGTTCCTGATACACCTACATAACTGAACGTCACCGCTCCGGCAGAACCTGATTTGGTTACCTGGTCTGGACCCTGTGGTGTGGCATTAAAAGTAAATGGTCCGGCTGCATTAACGGATATCGTTGACCCCGCTTTGGCAATACTGAACGGAGTAGCAACTGAACTTGCTCCTTTATAAAAACCATCAGTACTAGCTGCCACCGTTGCAGTTACGGTATAACTGCCCGCATTAATAGGACGAGTAGAACTTGGGCCATAGGTAGTAGGGCTTACGCCAGCATAACTAAACGTATAACTTGTCCCAGTTCCAGTGTTAGTAGCAGCAGTGGGGCCATTTTGATTACCATTATAAATATAAGAGCCAATGGTAGGTGTAACTGTTGGAGTTGACCTCGTATCCGTATTTACCGTTATTCTACCAACAGTTGCTGCAAAAAATGTATTGTTTTGGAAAGTTGCAGTTGAAGATGTTGATCCCCAGGTGCCATCATCCGTACCGAGACCTCCGAGAGTCAAGCTTCCAGCTGTATGAGTAGTAATGCTACCAAGGTTGGCTATTGCTCCTGAATTTACGGTAAGATTTCCATTTATTGTTCTGGCAGGCCCGAAGGTGGTTGTGCCTCCCGAAATTGTCAAATTATTAAAAGTCGTAAAAATTGTTGTAGGCAAGGTATTCGTCGAAGCTAGTTCTACAGTACCTGTACCTGGCATCCAAGTACCAGTTGAAGTAGCAAAGGAATTAATCTTAAGATCACCGCCAGCAGTCATATTAATAGAACCATTGGCACCGTTATTACCTACAGTAACACTACCATTTGCAATTAATTTAGACCCATCAGTAAAAGTTAGAAATCCTCTTCTGTTTGAATTCACACTATTTCCTAATATAATGTCCCCATTGACTGTTAATTGAGGCGAAGTTCCAGAAAAAGTTAAAGTTGCAATTCCACTTCCAACTCCCACTATAAGGGAAGCAGATGTGAATGTGCCATTAACAATGACATCATGACCGTTAGTAATAACAACAGCATCGCCGGGAAAAGGAACAACTTGAGCAGTGAAACTTTTACCTGATTGATTAGAATTAGCATTAGAAGTTAATGTAAGAGAAGTATTGCTTTGAATTGAAGCTACTGTTCTAGTTATCCCTCCAGGGTTCCCCGTAATAATTATACTTCCTGGTGCAAGTTCAGTTAAAAAAGAAGTGCCATTACCAGTAACAATTGGCGACCCATTAGTGTAGGAAATTGTTCCTGTTCTTGCAATCGCACTCCATGTAGACGCAGATCCCCAATCCCCATTTTGATTTGATGTAATGGTAGCATCGGTGAACCAGTTTTCAGCTATCAAACCAGAGGACTGACCCGTTGCGGTCATAATGAAAAGTACCCCCCGATGATTTTCCTTGATCAAAAACTGATCCTCATAGATATCCCCATTTGCATCGGCTACAGCCGTACGATCATGGGAAAGCATACATGTTGTAGGCTTGGGAGTTTCTTCAAAGCTGATGACTACAGTTTCACCTGGCTGCCAGCCGCTACCTGTAATTACTACATACTCCCCAGGGAAATAATCCCTTTTATCCGTCTCTACCGTCGCCTGCCCCAGCACCTGTCCGGCTCCGAAGAGGCCGAAACTTAAGGTCAACACCAGGAAAAATCTCCTGGCAAAATCGAGTAAAATTTTATTTCCCATAGTCTTAACGTTTTTGTGCCTTGCAATCCCAGAATGGATTTGATCAACTATAAAAAACAAGCATGACTAGTCCAGTCCTCAAAAGAATTCAAATGTTACAATAGAAATTCAATTTTCAAAACAAAAAAATCATTTTTATATTGTTTTTTTTGTTTTTCATATACCAGATTGTGCTTTTAATGTTTTTTTAAAGGCAACTCCTTAGTCTATCGTCGCTTTTAGTCTTCGATTATCCAAAAAATCCCTTCGCTTGTTGGTCCTAAGCAACGCTTTTAATTAATTGACTCATTTAAGAACCAACAATCAACCCCGATTCATCTCATTTCCAACATTATTTTTCGCTGCTCCTCTTAAGAATTTATCAATCTCATAATCCCAAGCCATCTGAAATTCCAACACTTTGAAAAACAAAATCATCCTGTCGGCATTGGATCAAATTAAGGTTCAAAATAGTACTCCAAGTAATTTCATCCAAGGTAAGTAAGGTGCCATGAATGACCTATAAAGTACTCTTTCCAATAAAAAATGCATCACCCTAAAAAGGAAAAATCCCGATCTGATTTGGGACTACATGAATCAAAAATTTCCCAAACTGTGTAATTTTTAATTAGTTCAAGCCAGATTGATTTTATTGCAAAACGGATAAATTCCTTATTTTTTCAAACTAAAATACCGCAAAGAATATTTTTTCGAAAGAATCTTTCAATTCAGGGAACTCTCCTTATTTCGGACTGAAATTGGTTTCTATATACCCAAACCATAAAGTAATTAGCCATGTACAATATCCCTTCTAACTCAAAGCTGAGTACTCCATTTGAGCTGCCCGGCACCATTGATCAGGATTCCACTAAACAGCACTATCGGAGGCCTGATGTCCATAGTTCGCTTCTCCCTGAAGATTTGGGGAAAAATCATCGTATTCTCAATCGGAACAGCCATTTGGATGATCAGGAAAATCCCTTCAACTCAGAAACAGATCAAGAAATATTAGATCCAAAAAAACAGGATGTGGAGATCGTGGATCCGAAAAGAGATTTTCCGGACAAGGAATTTCCCGAACAGGAAAAGGAAGATGAAGTGCAAACCCCGGAAAAAATCATCCCAAAAGAAGGAGAACACTTTATTACCAATGATGAAGGCGATATAATTAAAGAACCCACACGGGAATTGGATGATCCGTATCTACCGGGGCATTCAAATCAGGAAAATATCCCTCCTATCGAAGAGGAGTTTCCACTGCCCGATCCCAAGGAAAATACTGAAACCAACTATTGATTTAACCAAAAAGTACTGAATTGGATAAAAATTAACCCTTGTTGGTCAAGCTATTCCAGCATCATTTTTTCCTTTAAAGCTGATGATGCCTCCTGTGAACGGTCTCTTAAATGTATAATTTAATTGAAATAGAATACGGAAGATCAACCGTGTATCTTTATTAATTTAACATTGAAGTTTTGGAAAAATAACTCCGAAAATCCGTGAGGAGGTGCCATTGGACAAGGAACCCTGGAGCTGCTACATTTAAACTCTTCGCCCTTGAAAAAGGCTCATCATTACCATAAGGGTATGGAGATCCAAACCAACTTCAACTGAGCCAAACTCAAAAAAACTTTGCGTCTCTTCGCGTTCAGCGGTTAATAAGAAATACACTTTAAATCCAAATCTCCCTGAAAAAATTTTTCGGGGGGATTTTTTTTGGATTTCAATTTATAGCTACATTCTACAATGAAAATCAGAATCGCCCTCAATCTGCTTTTTCTTATCCTCAGCTCCTGTGGCATTCAGGACGGAAGACCAAATGGGGTATTTATCCGGGTTCAGAACAATTCGGATGTCAATTTCACAGGTGTCATTGTCCAATCAGGTAATGTGGAAAAAGCCTTTGGCTCCATTCTAGCCCGATCTAAATCTGAATACAAAGAATTTGAATATGCATTTAAATATGCAGCGGTTTGGCTTCAGGCTGAGGGGCAGGGCCTTTCATTGGCACCAAATGATTATACCGGGGAAATGCCCCTGAAAAACGGATATTATACCTACAAGATTGGCTTAAGTTCCGCGAATTTGACCGACGCCAATTTGGTGTTTGAACTCGTCAGAGATTGAGAGGAGTTAGATTTTTTGATAATCCGAAATCCGACGTCCGGAATCCGAAATCAAATCAGCGTCAATCAGCGCAAATTATCAGCGAAGATCTGCGGGAAATCAATCCGAAACCTGTGCTGAGCTTGTCGAAACATCCTTTTCTTCATCATTACTAATTCAAGTCCAAGAGGGAGTCGCCTTACTTCCAAATCTCTAAATTCAAATCAGCGAAGATCAGCGCAAATTATCAGCGAAGATCAGCGGGAAATCAATTCGAAACCTGTGCTGAGCTTGTCGAGGCATCCGAAACCAGCAGGTTCAAATCCCCCCTACCCCCTTTGATTGGCATTTTCTTCCTCAATACTAATTCAAGTCCAAGGGGGAGTTAGTCCCACTGCAAACTGTTCACTGCCTACTGCAACTGCCTACTGCGGCTGCCTACTGACTTGACAACTTACTCTTCACCACTCACAACTTCCAAACCTCTCTACCCCCTACTTCCCAACCTCCTTCTCCTCCGGCCAAATGACGGAAGCCGCTATCGATACAAGCAAAATCCCTCCGACTACAGCCAATGAATTGGTAGAACTGAAATGATAAAGTGGCGCAGAAACCATCTTCAAGCCGATAAATACCAAGATTATGGCAAGTCCATATTTCAATTTGCTGAACATGTGGATGAAATTGGCAAGCAGGAAATAAAGGGATCTCAAGCCCAGAATAGCGAATATGTTGGAAGTATAAAGGATGAACGGATCATCAGGGGCTATGGCAAAAATCGCCGGAATGGAATCCACCGCAAAAATCAAATCTGTGAATTCTATCACTGCCAACACCACCAAGAGTGGTGTCGCCATCTTCACTCCGTCTTTGATCACGAAAAACTTATCTCCGTGATAATCCGGTGTCACTTTGAAATACTTGTAAATCAACCGGGCTCCGGGACTTTTGGTGTAGTCTTTTTCTCCTTCCTGTTCTTTTCCTGCAAACCAGGATTTGTACCCCGCATAGACTAGAAATATCCCAAACACTGTCAATACTACATTGATTTTAACACTCCGTTCCATGATCGTCATCTCAGGCAGGTAGGTCATTCCGATGATCCCCACGCCAGCAAAAATGAAAATCGCACGCATCACCAATGCGCCAAGTATTCCCCAAAAGAGCACCTTGTGGTGATATTCTCTCGGCACATTGAAAAAACCAAACACCAGAATAAATACGAAGAGATTATCTACAGAAAGTGCTTTCTCGATCCAATAAGCCGACTGAAACTGGGAAAACTTCTCCAGTCCAACCTGATCCACTGTGACGATGTAGATGAAAATACTGAAAATCATGGAAAGGCCAATCCAGAATACCGACCAGATAGCGGCTTCCTTATTGGAAATGATATGGCTCTTTTTGTTGAAAATGCCCAGATCAAGGAGGAGCATAAACGCTACCAATAGGGCAAACCCGATAAGAATACCGGGATGGTTGATTAATGAATCCATAAGATTTGGATGAATAATTTTGGTTGGTAAATGAATATTTCAGGCCGCTTGGCCGAATTTTAAAGGATTGCTTTGCACGCGAATCCCTAATCTACCATGTCTCAAAAAATGCCTCCAAGAGCAGAATTGTATTGAAAAAAGAAGCTGTTGGATAAGGGTTTAGCTTGTTTTCAAAAAGGGAGCTTTCCTTCACCTTGAAATTAAACTGAAAATCAGCTGCCAATCCCTGTAACTCCATCCCCAAATAAATCTGGGAAATACCCGTCAAAGAGTTATTTCGCTGATGCAGTTCGGGAAAAGAATCCTGACTTATAGAGCCGGAATTTTGATCGGAAACATGATAATCCGGAATTGGAGGGAAACGGCAAATCAATGAAAGTCCTACAACCCAGCTTAATAATAAAAGCGTAAAGAGTGCCTGCTTTTTCATGGATTAATTAAGACGGATCAAAGGTAAAACAATTGAAAGGCTTATTTAAAATAGGCTCGAAAATCTTTTATGCAAGTTGGGTTGGGAAATAGCGATCGAAATCCTCCGCAATCAAGTCTCCAAAATGTTCCTTTGCCAGTCGGTTGGCACGTAGTTCTGTCCAATAGCATTGATGCCTGCCGGCAAATGCTGGAATTTGATTGATGAAAGGCATTAAATTGAACAAACTTGGAAGGCCAATCAGAAAATAAAAACCCAAAAAGGCTGATCCAAAAAGCTTTTTTCGGTCTCCGTATAATCCCCACTTATAATCCAAAAAATGTCCGTATTCATGTTGAATGATTCGCTTTTTTGAATTTTCAGGAATTTTGGAATGGATAAAAATCCCGATCCCCGGCAGACAGATCCCACTTCCTGAGCGGATCCAGCTGGTTTCGAAAACCCGAATTCCATTTAATTTTGGGATATTTTTGATTTCTTGAGCCAATTGATAAAAATGAAGATTCTTGATTTTGATTATCCGCAATCCTGCCAGTAATTTAGAAATATGCTTTAGAAGTTGCGGATAATCGTCCTCAGACGACAGTCAACTTGCCACGGCTCGTTTTTTGGAACTTCAAAACTTAATTTATTTGGCTACTGATAGGAATGCGGATATACATATTCTTGATATTGATTATCCAATTTTCTTCTACTATTCAAATATTATAAAAATAAAATTAGGGTTGACAGCATTTGCATTCGGACGGTATTTTGATTCAATTTGATGCCTTAAAAGTTCTTCAAAGCTTTTTCTTTTCCCTAATGAATAAAATCCTCTTCGTACTTGTCCTTCTGGCCTGCATTTCCTGCGGAAAAAAAAATCGCCCACAGGCAATTGAACATTGGTTGACTGACCCAGTGGCGAATGTGCTTTTTGAAAAGCAGGAAGATGTTGACAAAACCAATGATAGTGAATTGGTCATTGCTGTAGATGCTGAGACAAGCTTTCAGTCTATGGATGGTTTTGGCTTTACACTGAACCAAGGCAGCGCCAAGCACTTGTTGGGGATGGGCGAAGCAGCGCGTGCTGCATTACTTAAAGAACTATTTGGCAATGGAGAGAAAGATATCCGAATCTCCTATTTGCGACTTTCTGTGGCCGCTTCTGACTTGAATGACTTCCCTTTTTCCTATAATGATCTCGAGGATTCACTTGCGACAGATCCTACATTGACCCAATTCTCTCTGGGACCGGATACTTTAGACGTATTGCCAGTTTTGAAACAAATCCTGGATATCAATCCCAATATCAAGCTGATGGCCTCTCCATGGTCGCCGCCGAAGTGGATGAAAGACAATAAGGATACCCGGGGAGGTTCACTTTTAGTGGAATTCGAGGGGATTTATGCTTGCTACTTGGTTCAGTACATTAAGGCCATGAAGGAAAAAGGCTTTGAGATCGATGCACTTACCATCCAAAACGAGCCGCTTCATCCCGGAAATAATCCCTCACTTTTGATGTTTGCCGATCAGCAGGCAAGATTCATCGGTGTTCATTTAGGCCCGGCATTCGCCGAAAATGGAATCAAAACCAAAATCCTGATCTATGATCATAATGCAGATCGTCCGGATTACCCCATTGCAGTCCTGAATGATTCACTGGCAAACCCATTTATCGACGGCTCGGCTTTTCACCTCTATGCCGGAGAAATTGCCGCATTAAGCAGGGTCCATCAGGCCTATCCCGACAAAAACATCTATTTCACCGAACAGTGGATCGGAGCTCCGGGAAATCTGGAAGGAGATATGCCTTGGCATGTCAAAAATCTGATCATCGGTGCCACACGCAATTGGGCAAAAACTGTCCTGGAATGGAACCTGACTTCAAACCCAGCGCTTACTCCATTTACAGATCGTGGGGGCTGCGATCGATGCTTAGGTGCTGTAACAGTTGATGGGGATTCGGTCACGCGTAACCCTGCATATTATGTTATTGCGCATGCCAGCAAGTTTGTTGAACCGGGATCAGTGCGAATTGACAGCAATCTTTTTGAAGGACTTCACAATGTGGCTTTCCTCAGGCCTGATGGAAAGAAGGTGTTGATTGCCCTGAATGACGCAAAAAAACCAATCAGCTTTCAAGTTAAGGACAAGGAAAAAACCTTCTTTGCCGAACTCAACCCAGGTGCAACGGGAACTTGGATTTGGTAGTATTATAACCACGAAATTCAATGTTTTTACCACAGAGAAAAAGAGAGAAAGGAGTCCGGAAATTCTTCCCAAATGGCTCCTCAAAACCATTTGTCCTATTCAATCCTTTTTGAGGGCACAGAGAAAAGCTGAAGCTTTTTGTTGGAATACCATATACATTCCATTCTTCAGACTTGCCCAAATTGAGATTATTTAAAAAACTTTAGCGAGCTGGTGACCTCGTAGCAAATTCTCTTTGTGCCCTCTCTTTAAAACTCAGCGAACTTGGCGGCAAAAAAAGAAAATTAAGATCATTAATCAGGATCAGCAATCTTTCTTTTTAAATCTTTGCGCCTTGTTGACTTCGTGGCAAAAAATCCCCTTTAGCTATTCAGTAGTTTATTTTAGGCTCAATCCACATCAAACCCAAACTCAGCAGCAACCCAATCAACCAAATCCAATTAGATACCTTGACATAAATCTGCTGATTTTCAACACTTTCGATATCCGAATTGTAAGTCAATGGCCTGATCAAAGCCTGTGCATGGAGACTGGGAAATTCTTCCTTAGAATAAACAAAAACCGACAAATCTTCCCCGAAAGCCATCCAACCTACAGAATCAATCTGAACGCTTCCTTTGGCCAAAAAGGGATTGGTCAGCTGTCTGATCAAGTTGACCGAGTCTTTGCCGAAGTAAATCCATTCCGGTAAACTGTCTCTTTTGTTGAGCTGAAAACCGGATGAAATTCCGGATAAAACCGGTGCAGACACCTTCCAGGATTGCTGTTCTGACGGCTCCAATTCCCCGAAAACCTCACCCCAAATGGACTCATATTCTTTCTCTTTCCCCTGAAGAAAAAGCGGAAAAGTTGCCTGATACAAATTGATTGCGATTTGCATCTCTCCTACCCGCTGAACTGCAATTGCATCCTTTCCAAATACTTTCTGCCCGGATTTTACCAGCCACGAAAATGGGGCAGCTTCCAGCTGATTGTCCAAAACTCTGCTTTCGCCCTGCCCGCTGCGCTGCAACTGAAAATCTGTTCCGAATAACCGGTTAACCCGACTGATCGTCTCTAAAGGTTCAGTCAAATTCATCACCACCAAAGCACCAACAGAGTTTTTTGCCCAGTCCTGAATTGCTTTAACTTCCAACTGACTCGGATCAATCAGTCGAATTTGGAGGGAATCAACTGAAGTTTCTCCACCTTCCAAAATCGTCCCACGGGAAAGCCGAATTTCCTGACTCACCTTCTCGCCTTTGCTTTCGAGCCACTGACTCAGCACCCTTACTTCCTGACCCGGAAAGGCAAACTGAAAATGGTATTTCTTGGGAGTAGCCGGACCGATAAAGTATCTCAAAACAGCCAGAGAATCCCCGTCGAACAAAAGTGGTACCTCAGTCCTTCCCAATCCGGCAGTCTCAAACCCGAGTTCTCCTTCATTCCAACCCTTCCTCAAATCTGTACTTGCCAAGGTTGTTTCTCCCTGCTTGACCTGAAGTTTCACACTGCCTCCTTCGGAAAAAACACGATAGTTCACCCGCTGCTTTTCTCCTTTTCGGACATATCCTTTCCAATTCAACTCAGAGATTTCACGATTCTTTTCCGGCAAAATCCATCTTGGATTAAGATCGTGGATTGGATACAAATTTTCTTTCGAAAAAGCTTTTCCCAATAGCAGCACCCGGCTTCCATCCGGTTTGAAATCAGCGATTGCTTTGGTTTTTGTTATCCCCAAACTATCCTTCCAATATTGGATTTCGGCTTCTTCCACTTCCTCCGAATAAACCAAAACCACAGATTTATCGGAAGAAATCTTTCGACTGGGTTGAAGGAGAAAAAGACTCAAAAACAGTCCAAAAAGAAGCAAAAGCCCAGTTTTGATCAGGATTTTCTGTGCAGAAACTCCACTTTTCCAATTCAGAAAAATCGGAATTCCTCCACTCAAAAATGTCATTCCCAAAATCAGGAACAGGAAAGGCCAAGGTACCAAAGGAGCAAACTGTATCATTTTAATTTTCTCCGAAATGCGTCTTTCAATGAGTTCGGAGCCAAATAGGATGCCCCGGTATTTTTATAGCTGCCGGCAAAAGGATAAAGCTTTTCTGACAAAACCGCTCTCCCTTGCGTGTCCAACTGGCCCGACTCCAACTCCCGTAAATGCAACAGAAACTTTAAGTCTTTCAATCCGGTATATTCCATCCGCCGACTCCAAATCTCCCCAAGTTCACGGACAGTTTGGCGATCAGCAGCCGTAAGCTCGGACTTTGCAAGTATGCCAAGAACCTTTGCGGCATATGGCTCGATTTGTTTTTCCAATTCAATCAATTCCCTTTTCATCCGGGCATCCAAGTCTTTCAATTCTCCGGTCAGGCGCTTTTCCTTCTCCTTAATCGGTGGCGGGTCATAGCTAGTCCGCTTTACATAGACTCTGGATTTTTGCTGCACAGTCTTCAGGTATTCCAAGGCTTTAAGCTGAAATGGAAGTGACTTCTCCGGCTCGAAAAGCCGCAAATAGAGTTCCGCTTGCCACATTTGCTCCAAAGCCGCTTTCAGGGCGCCTTTTGTCGATTGCTCAAAATAGGTGTTGACCTCCTCCGAATCATGGGAATGCATGTACTCGCTCAGCAAGCTTTCGATCCCTGCGCCGGTGGTAGTTTCGGCCACTTCTTCTTCCGCATGGGAATGCCCTGCATGGGATTCGCCTGCCTCGATTCCGTTTTCACCTTCCTGATCATGAAGGTGCATGTAACCACTCAGCAGGTCTCCTCCTTCGACTTCCATACTTCCACCACCTGCACTTGATTCAAATTCTTCCCCCATGTACTGCCCGTAGCGCAGACGAAGCAACTTTTGGTCATAACCGATTTCGTTGGAAGTAAAGCCAAATTCCTTGGCTGTCTTCTTTGACTTTTCAGCAATCAACTTTTCGGTGTCGATGATAATCTGCCGCTGACTGCGGAAGTATTCCGGTAAAAATTGGACCACCATCCCTTCCAAAGCCGCATCACTTTGGTCGTTTTCATCAACAAATTTGATGAAATAGGTGTCTGTTCGGGAAATATTCGCCTCGGGCTGCTTGTTGTCCACGGCTACCCAATAGTAATAGAGTTCATCTCCGGGCCGAAAATCCAAGGCTTTCAGATCCAACAGATAGCTAGCCTCTTTTTCTTTGAAAGCTTGGGTCAAAACCGGAAAGCGACTTTCTCGGAACTTGACATTTTCTCCTTTTCCCCGTGCCAAAGTGGCGACAAGAAACACCTCATTCACCTGGAAATCATCGCTGATTTTAGCCTTTAGATTAAGTGATGTTGGGTTTTTTGGAAAATGGTAGCGGTAGATCTCCTTTTCCGCAGGAATGATTTGAGGACTCTGATCTTCAGTAGCCTCCAAGGTGTAAAAGTCACTTTCAAACACCTTCGTGCTATCCCGAAAGGCTTGAATCGAATAAATACCGGAACTGACCAACTGCTCAGTCAACTCGAAACTTTTATTTTTTGGAGCAAACGGAAGCTTTTCTCCTACGGAATTGACCAGAAAAACTTCCAAATCAGACGCTTCCTCAAAACCTATGTTCCAGGTGAGCAAAGATCTTTTTACAGCTTTGGCCCCGAGTGCTTGTTGAGTTGAAACCGGAAGTTTGGTATACGCCGGTGGCTGGATTCTTAGCCGGGTTTGATTTAAAAAGATGCCTTTTTCATTTGTGGCCACTGTGATAAATTCAGTTTTTTCAAGAGTATTTTCTTGAATTGCAGCACTTGAAAAATCAAATAGATTAAATCCTACATAGGCGGATACAATTATAGCAAAACCAAGTAGATACGGCATCAAACCACGCTGCACCACCCAAAGTTGAGGAGGGATCTGTCTGGAAATCCGCTCAATCTGAAGTTGATCCGCGATGCTGAAGCTTTGCTTTTGCAAGAGTTCCAAGCTAAACTCCAATCCTTTGACTTCCTCATGCAATAGCTGAAGCGCCAAGTTTCTTCGACTATTGAAAGCTCCCAAAAGCCAGGCAAAACCAAGGGTTGCCACTGAAGCGAATCCACCTGACCACACCAAGTCCGAAGTGAAAACCCAAGCCAAAAAACCAATTCCAAGCCCCAAAACCAAGGCTTTGGCCAAGGCATTGAGCTGCAACTGCAACTCCAAAAAGCGTATGGATTGTTGAAGCTTTTTCACAGGTTGTTTCGATAGGCTAGGTAGCGCTCCAGGCCAAATAAGACCAGAAACAAAATCAACAGGATGGAATTCGAATTGGGCAAAATGGCCGTTTTGGATTCGGAGATTTTGATAAACCGCTGCGCCAACTGACTATTCGAAAGTCTTGCTTCCTTGGGATGAATACCCAAGAAGTCCACCAAAGGTTCGAGTATCAGGCTAGGCAAAAGTCCTTTTTCGATCACCTCATCCCAATTCATTCCAGCCCTATGCGCCAGAACGTTGACATTCCCGGGAAATATTTCCCGCACTGATTTGGAGATCAGATAGAGTTTATCCTTTGCAAAAGATTCTGGGATTTGATCCATCAAAACCACTAATTCACCATCCTCCACTTTAGAAAAAGACAAACCATACACTTCCTCAATCGCTTCCAATGCCGCCAAAAACTGAGCTTGTGTTTCCTGATTTTCAGACAAAATCCGAAACTTAACCGAGCCTGAATAAACCGGATTTTTAACCGGAATTTCTGCCGGATCTGAAATCAACTGAAGTAATCCACTTTCATTTACCCCAAGAAATCGCCCGGAATCCAAGGCAATCCGAGCACTTGAATTTCTTCGATTATCCAAAGTCTGACTATGCAAAACCGGAATTTCGGGGACATAATGCAATTCATTCCCAAATTCACCGGAAAGCCCGGATGCATAAATGTGAAGCGAGTCCAATCTTTTGGGCAATTGATCCAAAGCATGCTGAATCAAAGTTGGTTCAGCTTTTCCATCGGGTAAAACTCCCGCTTCATAGACCGGCAAGTTTTCTGTAAGCCAATAAACCTGCTCCCCTTTAGTCAGCGCTTGTTCCAATTCAAACCGAAACTCGGCCTCGACACTCGGATTTGGAATAACCAAGTGTACTACCGGTTTTCCTTCATTTTTCCCCAAATAATCAAACCAAAACCCAACCGCAAGTAAAACCAAAACCAGGAAAAGCAGCGTCCGAACCAGCAGCAAAAGCAATTGTTCCAACTTGATGGATCGGCTGGATTGAGACTCCTCTGTACTTAACCAATTCATTGCAGCCCAGTCCAAAACTTTTCCCCGCCGCCCATTCCACAAATGGATCAGTACCGGAATACTCAGCCCTAACAAACCCCAAAGAAATATAGGCTGCAGAGCTTCCATCAGGAGATTTTCTTAAGGTTGAGGATTTTTCGGGCTACCGTAGCCAAAGGAGTCTGCATGGATTCACGCAGTAAATGCACCTGAGGCTGTTGGAATCTTACATCCAGATGATTCAGGTAGGTTTGGAAGTTCCTGCGGAATTCAGCTTTCAGCACCTGCCCATCCCGCACCAATTCCCGGCCGCTTTCCAGATCCCGAAACACCAGATTTCCTTGCAGGTTAAAGTCCAGCTCCTGCTCGCCGAGAAGCTGAACCAGCATGAGTTCTTTGCGGGGATGACGGAAACTCTCCACCAAATTTTCCCATTCCTCATTTTTCTGAAGAAAGTCCGACACCCAGACGATCAACTCCCGATTTCGATCGATCGGCAGAGTTGGTTGGGCCACATCCAAAGGCCAGGAACCACTGGCTTTTTCCTGCTCCAGGTAATACAAAATCCGATGAAAGCTCTTCGGAGTCGGAGCTACTTTTTGGGTAAATTCTCCTTCTTTCAGCGTGTAATAACTCAGGGAATCCCCTTGCAAATAGCCTAAATAGGCCAGAGAGGCCAAGAGGTTTTTTGCATATTCGAGACGGGAAAAACCGCCATCCGAGTAATTCATCGAACCTGACAAATCCAAAATCAGACTGATGTGAAGATTGCTATCTGTGGTGGATTCCTTCACCATGTATTTGCCGGATCGGGAAAAATACTTCCAGTCAATCCGTTTGGGATCATCGCCCGGCTGATAGTGCCGGTATTGCTCAAACTCGCTCCCCACTCCCACCCGGATGCCCGAGTGGATCCCCTGCCGCAGCTGTTCGCTGATCAGGCGTGCGGAAAGACGCAGATCCTTGAGTTTGATGATCTCCAGATTACTTGGCATGAATCGGAACCTGTTCGACGATTTTTGAAATGATGAAATCCGTGTCCAATTGCTCGGCCTCGGCTTTGAAATGAAGCGAAATTCGGTGCCTTAGAACCGGATAAACCAAGTATTGGATGTCCTCAGGAATCACCGAAAAGCGTCCTTTTACCAGTGCTCTCGCTTTGGCACAAAGGATCAGGGCCTGTCCTGCCCGGGTTCCTGCACCCCATTCCACATAAGATTTAACCTCCGGCACCTGGGTACTTTCCAATCGAGTCGCCCGGATCAATCGGGTAATGTAACCCAAAAGCGCAGAGTCCAAATGAACCTCACGTGTCAGTTGCTGAAGTTTTATGATCTCCTCAGCTGAGATCATTTTGTTGATTTGAGCTTTGTAGGTACCCGTAGTCTTTTCAAGAACTTCCAGCTCTTCCTGCTCGCTCGGATAGCCAAGCTTGATGTAGAGTAAAAAACGATCCAACTGAGCTTCGGGAAGCGGATAGGTTCCGCTTTGCTCGATGGGATTTTGCGTGGCAATGATCAAAAAAGGATTGGGCAAGCTGTAGTTTTTACCGCCATAGGTCACCACTTTCTCCTGCATGGCTTCCAGCAAGGCAGCCTGAGTTTTGGGAGGGGTCCTGTTGATCTCATCAGCCAAGACCATATTGGCGAAGATGGGCCCTTGGGTAAACTGGAAAAACTTCCTGCCGGTGCTGTGGTCTTCCTCCAGAATTTCTGTTCCGAGGATGTCGCCCGGCATCAGGTCCGGTGTGAACTGAATTCGGCGAAACTGAAGTTCCATCACCTCGGACATGGTTTTCACCATAAGCGTTTTGGCCAAACCCGGAACTCCTTCCAGCAGGCAATGTCCACCGGCAAGCAGGGTTATGATCACCTCGTCCAAGACTTCCTCTTGACCGACGATGACTTTGGCGATTTCTTTTTTGAGCAGTGGAAGCTTGTCCACCAAGGTTTGGTATTGTTTCAGTTCAGTTTCCAAGAGGTATTAGGTTAAAGCGTACACCACGATGTTAACTCCAAAACGGGTGTTGTCGATTTTGAGGAAGCGCTTGTTGCGAAAGTCGTAATCCCACTCGCAGCCATAGTCTTTGTTGCTGTAGAGCACTCCGATTCGACCGTTGAATTGGATGGCTTTGAGGTAATCATGCACCAGGTCATCTCCCCAGCCATTCAACTCGAAAGAAGTGGTGGGTGGCCCGTCTTCAAAGTTGAAAAAGCAGCGGTAGATCCAATGGTCATTGGGGATTTTTTGAAGTGCATCGGGACCGAAAGTCCGGCTCATCTCTTCTTCAAAAGATTTGGCAAAAAGCCCGTCAATGTCATGATTACAATCATCGACAAATACAAATCCCCCCTGTTCGACATAAGTTTTGAAGTTTTTCCGCTCCTGCTGAGAAAACTCCACCAGCTTGTGTCCACTTAGGTAGCAAAAGGGACTTTTGAAAATCTCTTCGCTGCTGAGCTCCACGATTTTCTCCTTTTCATCCACCGGGATCGTGGTGTACTCCACCAGGCTATTGATGAGATTGGAAGGCATGCGCTGATCCGTATCCCAATTGCCGGAGTTGTATTTGAGGCGAGTGAAGAAAAAGTTGGTTGCTTTCATTGGTCAACAGTCCACGGTCGACAGACCACAGCTGATTTTCTTTCATTTTAAATAACAAATCCACAGACCAAGATTTTAGGAATTCACTCCGATAGTGAAAACCCGTCGTCCGTGGTCTGTGGACTGTTGACAAAACTTAAACAGCGTCCGACAAACTGGTAAACGTAAAGTCCCTGATTTTCATCGGTGGTACCATGTTTCCACTGGTTCGCTCCGGCTTACCCATTGACTCTATGTTGTTCAGCATGATAATGGGGCTTTCGTTGAAACGGAAGTTTTTCACCGGGAACTTGATCTGACCATTTTCGATGTAGAAAGTACCATCACGGGTCAGTCCTGTGTAGAGCAAGGTCTGTGGATCTACTGCTCGGATGTACCAGAATCGGGTTACCAAGATTCCTCTTTCCGTATTTCGGATCATTTCAGGAAGTGATTCATTGCCTCCGGCAAAAATAAATCCCTGAGGTCTCGCCACTGGCTGAACACCCTGCTTTTCTGCCCAATATCTGGAATAGAACATGTTTTTGACAGCTCCATTTTCCACCCAAGTGGTTTTTTCCAAAGGAAATCCATCTCCAGACCAAGGCGCTGAAGGAATCTCAGGATGAGCTGGATCGGAATAAATGTTTACCCGTTCATCGAATAGCTTTTCGCCCAACTTCGTTCCTCCTCCTTTTTTGCTTAGGAAGCTTCTCCCCTCGTCAGCACTTCGAGCATCCATTCCTGAAGCAAGAAGTCTCAGCAAATCATTTGCAGCCATTGGCTCCAAAATCACGGTATATTTTCCGGGTTCGATTGCCTGAGCATTGACAGAAGCCATTGCTTTTTGCGCAGCTACATTGGTCACTTCACCGGCTTTAAGCAAAGCCGCATCATTGAAGTCGCGACCCGCGTAGCCGGAACCCGTCCCATCCGCAGAGCGAACGGTCACTGTGAAGTCCACGCTGGTGCTTTGGTTGTATCCAAAAAGCCCTTTGCTATTTCCCGTAGCCACAAATCCGGAGAAATCCTCCAGGTACCCCGCGGCCGTCAGGTTATTGTCCACGCAAGGCTTGATGCTGTCCACTGCCAACTGTGCCCGGTAATCGGGATTGATGGAGTCCGTTGCTTTCGCAAAAGTGCGGGAAGTGCCATAATTCTGAGGGCCGAGCATTGGCATGTATTCCGGGTTTTCCGGCGCCAAAACTGCAATCTCTTCTGCCCGGGAAACGGCCTTTTTCAATGACTCGTCATCCAGCTCGTTGATGCTGGTAGAGCCTGATTTTTTTCCATAAACCGAAGTGATGCTGAGGCTGATTTCATCAGATTCACCACTGGTGTTTACTGTATTTCTTGCATAGCGGATGTTGCCGGTTCGTCCACCACGAATGCTGACCTCGGTTTCATCGGCTTTAGCATAAGACAAAACTTTATCTATTATCGCTTTAGCCTCTTGTTGAGTTAGTATAGCCATAGTAATGATGTTGAGGATTAGATGCTTCTACCTGTATTGATGACATTGACACCGTCGAAACGGGTAGTTGGGCTGCCGTGGGATACGGCGGAAACCTGAGAAGGCTGGCCTTTGCCGTCAAAGAAAGAACCAAAGAGACGGTAGTCGTCCTTGTCACAAATCTGTGAGCATGAATTCCAGAATTCCTGGGTATTGGACTGGTAAGCCACATCTTCGAGCATTCCGGCGATTTGGCCGTTTTTGATTTCGTAGAAAACCTGACCTCCAAACTGGAAGTTGTAGCGCTGCTGATCGATCGAATACGAACCACGTCCAATGATGTAGATTCCTTTTTCGATGTCCTTGATCATGTCCTGTGGACTCATTTTTTCTGTTCCCGGTTTCAAGGAAACATTCGGCATCCGCTGAAACTGAACCGAAGACCAGTTGTCCGCAAAGCAGCAACCATGTGATTCTTTTTCATCGATGATTTTGGCCTGATCACGGATCGCCTGATAGTTGACCAAGACTCCGTTTTTGATCAGATCCCATTCCTTGGCTTTTACACCTTCATCATCCCAACCCACGTTTCCGAGGGAATTGGGCTGGATTTTGTCCGCTACGATATTGACTTTGTCCGAACCATACTGGAAATCGCCAGACTTCCACTTGTCCAAAGTCGCAAAGCTGGTACCGGCATAGTTGGCTTCATAGCCCAATACACGGTCGAGTTCCAATGGGTGACCGACCGATTCGTGAATAGTCAGACCCAGGTGATCTGGATCCAGCATCAGGTCATACTTGCCCGGAAGGACAGATTTTGCAGTCAGTTTTTCTTTGGCATGTTTGGCAGCTGTCACGGCATCTTCTACCATGTCGTAGCTGTTTTTGTAGCTGTTGAAACCAGCCGGGTTCATGTATTTGTCAGCAGCGAGGCCGTCCAGATACTCGAATCCCATTCCCATCGGAGCACTGAGTGCCTGACGGGAGCGGAAGTTCCCTTCGGCTTTGTTGACCGCCGTGACGGTGAAGTTTGGCCAAATGCGGTGAATGTCCTGATCGATGTAGGAGCCGTCTGTAGAGGCAAAATATTTCTGCTCATTGATCATGAAAAGCGCCGAATTGACAAAGGCAGCGCCATTGTCCAAAGCTGCATTGTTTACAGAAAGCAACAGGTCAATCTTGTCTTTGACAGGCACTTCCATCGCATTTTTCTTGATCGGAGTTTTCCAACTCACTTCGCCATAGGCTTGAACCGGAGCCAAAACCACGGGCTCACTTTGGAGTTTGGAGTTGGCTTTTGCAATTGCTACGGCAGTTTCTGCGCATTTTTTGATTCCGTCAGGCGTGACATCGGAAGTGGCTGAGAAGCCCCATGTTCCGTTGGCAATGACTCGGATACCGATGCCGAAAGACTCGGCATTGGTGATTCCCTGCACGTTTTTCTCACGGGTAAAAAGATACTGCTGCAGGTATCGCCCGATTCGGACATCGGTATAGGTGGCACCCAGTGACTTGGTCGTGTTCAATGCCACATCTGCCAGCAGCTTTTTTGCGGCAGCATCCATTCCCGGCTCGAGCATATGCTCAGCAGAAACAGGCTGGCTGAAGGCCACCAGACCGGGAGTCATCATTGCCCCCAATCCAAGCCCTGAAAGGTGGATAAAATCTCTTCGCTTCAATTTATCGCTTGTTTAATGGTTAGTTTATAGTTTCTCAATTATTAGTTTATTTCAATGTTAATTAACCTGACACATCCCATTGAATCGTCCGATGTCAGATGACCGATGACCGATGTGTTTTGGATTTGAAAGTTTTTAGGTTGCATCAAGCGCATTCTTGATTTGCCGATAGGATTTTGGAAATTCAAATTCACTTGAGCTAAATGTAAACCTATTCCCCATTCCATTCAACGGGAATGTTACAATGGCGGTAAAAGGGTTTAATTGGTGGGGAATATTCGGTTTGGGAAGCACTTTTCGACCCTTGAGGGTTTTCGAAAGTCAAGAATTGTGACAATTTTTTGAGGAATTCGGGAAAATGGGGTGGAAGGTTTGGAAGTTGGGAGGTACGGAAGCATGGAAGTTGGAAGGTTTAGAAAGAAATGAATTGCGGCTAGCCTCGATAGCTCGGAAAGGAGCTTGGAAATAGTTCGACACCTTTCGGGGTCGCGGGGTGTCGCCTATCGATCCTCAAGTCCACGGGTTGCACCCGCGGTTATTCAAAGATTTGGAGGTTTTCTCATAAGTGCTGTTTACACATTGAGCGAAGTCGAAATGCGCTTGTATTCCCTGCAAACTGCCTTCGACTCCGCTCAGGCTGACACCACCGTTCCTTTTAAGACAACCTGCTGGTATTTGCCAAGTCTTTTTGTCCAATCCAATGACCACGGAGTGGTCGAACCTCTCAATAACCCTAGGTAAAACCTAGGGAAAAGTGTAAACCGAAATGGTGGCAACAACCCCGTGAGGGGGTTGAACTTAGAAGGAAATGGAATTACAAATTCCAAAAGATATTAGGGCGGAGTTTCAAACTCCACCCAGTCAAACGTCTATTCTACTCCCTTTAGGGTATTTAGATGGGGCAAAAACTCAAAAAATCCTCAAAAGCAGGCCAGTTGAGATTTGATACCCTGCCGACCTACGGATGTAATTTCGATCTTGATCGTTAATTACTATACTTCTGCCATTGTATAATCCATATTCCGCTCCAATCGTGGCACTTAAGATGAAATCCTCGGAAATTTTGGCTAAGCGATACTGGACATTCGCTTTCCCAAAAAAATGAGAATAATTCAGAATAAAGCGAGAGGGAGAAAATCCATGAATCACTCTGAAATTCCCAAAACCCAGTTCCGGCCGGATCACCCATCGATTTCCAACAGGAAGATCATAAAACACAAACAATCCAGCTTCCCGAAATCGTGCCTCATTAAAAAAGCCTCCCAAAAATTGATTTTCAAGGACTTCAGCACCATTTCCACTTGCATAAAACCCCAAACCCGGATATCCTGAAACTCCAAAGTCAAAATTAATCCGATACCCCAAATTCACCTGATATGAATCTCCGAGAAAGTTGCCCTGCTTAAAATTCCGCCCAAGAAGCTCCACACTGAAATCTGAAAAGAAGATGTTCTTGTCGAATTTTTTCCACATCTTCTCTTCTTGGGAATGGCAAATACTCAGATTCAGGAAAGTTAAGACTGGAATTAGAAAGATTAATTTCTTCATGGCTGTACCAAAATCACTGTTCCCAAATCAATTACCCCATTTGCATCCCTCGAAGAAGGATCTAGTCTAAGATCCCTATCCGTGTAGGTAAAATCATTTTGATTGATCTCAAATAAAAATGGTGAAGGAGCGGTCAATCTGTAACTATAATTCAGGTTTTTGGAGGGTAACACAACCTTGAATTCACCTTGATTCCCGGTAGTAACCGAATAAACCAGTGAGGATCCCGAATAGAAATTGAGCCTTAAATTGGTTATAGTATCGCCTGACTCGTTGACGATTCTTCCCTGAAACGTATCAAAACTATCGTGAATATATTCCTGGCAGCCTTGAGCTACAAACAAGAAAGAAATGAAAATCAGCAGATTTTTGATTCGGTTATTGGTAGCCTCATTCATGTGGTTTTACTTTTAAAAGTCTAGGTCAAAAACGAAATTTTTGGCCGCTATGCTACAAGTTTTGATTTACCGAAACAAGCCAATAAACTGTATTTTCCCAACTTTTACTCCTCTACTCTCCAAGTTTCCAAGTTAAACTGTTGCTTGATGAGTAATTTGGTATAATGCCGATTTCTTCTCCCCTTTTTTGCATCCGCCCGTTTTTCATTTCGCTTGTCCACTACGATTCGTTCCAAATCGTTAAGATCCGTGAACGTTTCAATCTGGTTAAGTGAAGTTCGCTTTGGCATTTTTGATTATTTTGAATCTTTATATCCTCTTTCTTACCAGTAGCCATAGGAAATAAGGCTAGAAGTCCGATGAGACGAGCTGTGGACTGTGGACGGTCGTCTGTCGACGATTATCCGCTTTTTGCAATTTCAATTTTAGCAAACTGGTAGAATTGCGGATAATCACATAAAACAAAATTCAACCTCAGCAAAAACCCATTTTTATGAAAACTTTTAAACCATCCCTCTGGATTCTTACGCTGGTTTTGGTCGCTCTTTCTCAAAACCTGTTCGCTCAAACCAAAACCCTCTTGATCAACAATGTGGAGATTTTCAATGGAACAGATGAAAAAACAATCCTAGGGAACATTCTGATCGAAGGAAACACCATCTCCAAGATTTCCACCGCTCCAATCCCGACCAACAAGAGCGCCAACGTACAAATCATTGATGGCAAGGGAAAATTTCTAATGCCGGGTTTGATTGATGCACACTATCACGCCATGTTTTCAAGCCTTTCCCAAATCGCCTTGTTGACCTCAAATATTGGTTTTGTCAACTTAGTGGCCGGGAAAAATGCCGAAAACTTGTTGATGAAGGGATTTACCAGCATCCGGGATTTGGGTGGGCCGGTCTTCGGTTTGAAACAGGCGATCGACAACAAAGTAATCCCCGGGCCGAGAATCTGGCCTTCAGGTGCCTTTATTTCCCAAACGGGTGGTCACGGAGATTTCCGCCTTCCCAATGAAATTCCATCAGATCCCTCCAACGGTTTGACCTATGCCGAGCGAATCAATGCCGCCGCAATTGCCGATAGCCCGGATGCGGTCAGACTTCGTGCCCGGGAGCAATTGATGCTCGGGGCCAGCCAAATCAAGCTGATGGCGGGGGGTGGTGTTTCCTCTATTTATGACCCCCTAGATGTAACCCAGTACACCGAAGCCGAGATCAGGGCCGCGGTGGAAGCTGCGGAAAATTGGGGCACCTACGTCACCGTCCATGCCTATACGCCCAGAGCGATTCAGCAGGCGATCCGTGCCGGAGTCAAATGCATCGATCACGGACAGCTGATCGATGAGGAGACGGTGAAAATGATGGTAGAAAAAGACGTGATCTGGAGTTTGCAGCCTTTTGTAGATGAAGGGGATAAAGGAGTCTTAAGTCCTGAAAGTCGTGCAAAGCAACTGGAAATGTATCAGGGAACGGATACAGCCTTTGAGTTGGCCAAAAAGTACAACATGAAAATAGCCTATGGCACCGATGTGCTGTTTGATGCCCAAAAGGCTGCACAGCCTGGGCTTCAACTTGTGAAAATGAAGCGTTGGTTTAGCAACTTTCAAATCCTCCAAATGGCCACTGTAAACAATGCCCAACTGCTTGAACTTTCGGGCAAAAGAAGTCCTTATTCCGGCAAATTGGGAGTGATAGCAGAAGGAGCTTTGGCAGATTTGATTTTGGTGGATGGAAATTTGATCCAAAATCTGGAATTGATCACCGAACCGGAAAAAAACATCATGATGGTCATGAAGGATGGAGTGATTTATAAAAATATGCTGAAGTAAAAGGTGTATTGTTGGAATCGATGAGGAGTTGTAAGGGTGAGTGATCTATGAGGATAATGACAAGAGCGATGGCTCGAAATACAAAGGCGTCGGTGGAGCTATTGGTTATCGTTTTTACCACGGGTTTTGGTTCGACTTCGCTCACCAACAACACACTAGTTTATTGAGAAATTAGACCATTATAAGGTTCGGTTATGAAATTATCGATGCGCTTAAATAACCTTAGCTCCTTGCATGTGGCACTGAACCTTTGCGTGCCTTGGTGTTCTTCGTGGCTTAAAACAAACATCAATTTACACTGCCTTTGACTAACCTGAAACCTTCTATTTAAAAATCATTAATAACCGGATACTATTGTTCCCGTTAGGTAATTGTATGCCGGATTCAGTAATCAAATAAAGGACTTTCCGACATTTTTAATTATCATAACTATGGACATTAAATTCACAGAATCCGAACTTCAATTTTTGTCGAAATCATACGGAGACGAAAATATTCAGCTTGATTTCACCGATACCAATGAGTTTACAATCCATCATCCGAAAGCAAAAATCCCCTGTGAAATCATAGCCTTTACTTCCCGATCTATCCGGATTCAATACAAGTTGGGTTTTTTCAAAAATCTAATCGTAAATATGTTTGTGAATTTTGAGCTTGAAGGAATAATTTGGGACAAAAGGGAAAAGTATTTTGATATTCATCCCTTTTCCTTCCTTCCGGAGAAAGAGAGACTGGCAACGAAGGATTTTAGAATTGATGCGATTTCTCTTGAGCCCGGTTCCTTTGAAATCACCTTGGGCATCATGCCTGAAAAAAGTCTGAATGACCAATTTTGATTGTGATTTTTTTGTGCAGGAAAAATCGTAATTTCTTCAGAGGGCTTCAAATATTACAACTATCGCTCAACGTTGCCAAAGCCCCGTATTTCGTATTTCGTACTTATCCAGAAAGATTGCTTCGCTCCTTCGTCGCTCGCAATGACGTTTCTTCCTCTCAATCACGAAAAAGCCCTCCAAACATCTTCAGAGGGCTCGTATTTCGTACTTCAAATTTCGTATCTGCAAAAAGATTGCTTCTCCAGATGAAAAATCGGGATCGCAATGACGCTATACTTTCGGCACTTTCCAGCCATTGTGATAATTAGCCTTCATCAGCTGATTGGCTTCTGAATCGGTAAACATGTTTTTTCCAGCATCCCAATGGATCTTCTTGCCAGTCTTGTAAGCAATATTACCCATTTGGGCATTGATCGCAGCAACCGAACCGGTTTGAATCGCGCACTTTAGCAGTTTGGGATCATTGGCAGTCATCGCTTCCACAAAGTTCACAGTGTGAAGATCAAGCGCGGATGGACCCTGAGGTCGAGTATGTGGCACCTCCTCAATCTTGTTTTTACGTTGACCATCCACATTTTCAGTTTCGGGAATCACTTTCCAGCCTCCCCGGTTTACGACCAAAGTTGCATTGTTGCCGATAAAGGCTATTCCTTCCGTGGTGCCGTAGTTGCCACCATCGATACCGGTGGCATGTTCCCACAACATATTGAATCCTTCGTATTCATACACCGTCTGTAGCGTATCAGGAGTTTCGGACGCGTCATCCGGATAGGCAAATTTCCCGCCGGAGGCCATCACTGACTTAGGTGCACTGACTCCCATTGCATACAGTGCAATGTCAATTTCATGAACGCCCCAATCTGTCATCAGTCCACCTGCATAGTCCCAAAACCAGCGGAAGTTGAAATGAAAGCGGTTAGCATTGAATTCCCTTTTGGGTGCTGGCCCGAGCCACATGTCATAATCGACTCCAGCTGGTGCAGGGCCGTTAGGAACTACCGGCACGGGCTTCATCCAACCCTGATATGCCCAGCATTTTACCAGACGAATCTGACCGAGTTTTCCCGATTTTACATATTGGATAGCTTCGTCATACTGGGAACCTGAACGCTGCCACTGTCCTACTTGGACGATTTTGCCGTAGCGTTCCTGGGCTTTCACCATGATTTGGCACTCTTCAATAGTATTTGCTATCGGCTTCTCGACATAAACATGCTTTCCTGCAGACACCGCATCCACCATATTCAGGCAATGCCAGTGGTCTGGAGTTCCTACAATCACCACGTCGATATCCTTGTCTTCCAGCATTTTTCGGTAGTCCTTGTATTGCTTGGGACGGGTACCCCGCAATTTGAAAACATCCTCTGAGCGCTGATCGAGTACACTTTGATCCACATCACAAAGAGCCACACAGTTGACTTGAGGGATTTTAAGATTCGCATTCATGTTGGACCAGCCCATTCCTTTACAGCCAATGAGGCCATAATTGATTTGGTCATTGGGCCCAATGGTTCGGGTAAATTTTCCGAAATCTGCAGCGGTCAGGATTGAGGGCATGCTCAATCCAGCTCCCAGCAGCATTGTGTTTTGTATAAATCGTCTTCTTGAAGTCATTTGGTTATTTAGTTATTGGGTTGAGAGTTATTTATTAGTCCATAGTCTGGTAGTCCATGGACCATGGTCTATCAACTATGGACTGCACAAAATCAAAGTGGTCTGACCCAAATATTTCTGAATCGTACCGGATTGCCGTGATCCTGCAATTTGATTGGCAATGCATCTGCATGAGCCATATAATTCGGAATTCCAATATACTCGGTTGGGCCTCGGAGGATCACATTGTTTTGAACCAATACTCCGTTGATCAACACAGTGACAGTAGCAGGGGAAGTCACCATTCCATTTTTGTCAAAGCGAGGAGCTTTGAAGATTATGTCATAGTAGTTCCACTCGCCCGGTGCCCGCAGCGGATTCACCAAAGGAGGATGTTGCTTGTAGATACTTCCAGCCTGTCCGTTGGTGTAGGTTTTACTTTCGTAGGAGTCCAATATCTGAACTTCATACATTCCCATCAGGAAAAACCCGGAATTTCCACGGCCCTGACCTTCACCTACAATCTCAGTAGGTGCGGACCATTCAATGTGATATTGGGCATCACCGAAAGCAAGCTTGGACTGAATGTCTCCTTTTCCTTTGGCCACGACCAGTTCTCCCTTTTCGACGGTCCACTGTGCAGGACTTGAACCGTCTTTTGCACTTACAAAACCATTCAGATTTGAACCGTCAAACAGGACAATCGCATCAGATGGTGGTGCGGTGTTGTTGGCACCGGGAGTGATTTTCGGAGGAACAGGCGTGTAAAATTCTGTGGCCTGAGGTGGTAACTTTGGCGGGGTATGCTCCTGTGCCAGGGATAAAGAACTTACAGAAAGCCCCATAGCGAGTAAAGCGAAAGCATGTAGTTGCTTAGTCATACAATAGATTATTTTAGGTAATGAATGTTATCCCGATAAATTACAGGAAAAAAGCCGTGAATCGGAAAGCCGTTGATGGATTTTTGCTGGAAAAGCCCGATTCATTTTTTACTTTTCAGAAAATTAGCCACCATGCAAAAAACCGTTCTCTCACTGATTTTCACCCTTTTTCTCGGTCAACTCGCCTTCGCTCAGGAGGAGTATTATTTTCCCGGGGAAAAATTTGATCCTGCCATCCCCTCACCTTCCCAGTTTCTGGGCTACCCTGTGGGCGACTGGCATACCCGCTATGACCTGATAGTGAAGTATTTCGAAAAGCTGGATCAACTCAGCCCTCTCGCCCTACTTCAGACTATAGGCTATACTCATGAGCATCGCCCCAAAGTCATTCTGACCATTGCTTCGGCTGTAAACATGGGAAATCTGGAACAAATCAGGTTGAAGCAAATCCAACTCGCAGATCCTAGCCAGCCCAAACCTGATGTGAATGCCATGCCCTCCATCGTTCATTTAGGCTATGGTGTCCATGGAAATGAACCTTCTTCGGCAGAGGCTGCGATGCTGACAGCCTATTGGTTTTTGGCTTCCCAATCTGATCTGGCCAAAAATCTTCGGGAAAATATGGTCCTGCACATCGATCCCACTTTAAATCCTGACGGTCGAGACCGCCACAGTCTTTGGGCCAATTCCAACAAAGGCTTCCCTCCTGTGGCAAGTCCTTTGGACAGAGAACACAATGAAGCTTGGCCGGGCGGCAGAACCAACCACTACTGGTTTGACCTCAACCGGGATTGGTTGCCACTTGCGCATCCTGAATCACGCGTAAAAGTAGATTGGTATCATCAGTGGTATCCCAATGTCACTACGGACTTCCATGAAATGGGCACCAACAGCACTTTTTTCTTTGAGCCAACCAAGCCTTTTGGTTCTGAAAACCCTGTAGTACCCAGAAAGAATTACGACGACCTCAATCCGCGCTTTGCCAAGTATTTTGCCAAATACATGGATCAGATCGGAGCCTTATACTGGACCAAAGAGGTCTTTGACAACAGCTATCCTGGCTACGGATCAACCTATCCCGACATTCATGGAGGATTGGGATTGGTATTTGAGACGGCAAGTTCGAGAGGTCATGTCCAAAACAGTCAACGGGGTGACATTACCTTTGCCTTTACCATCAGAAATCACGTGGTTAACTCCTTGGCAACCATGGAAGCGGCTTTGGATAATCGGGTGTATATGCACGACTACTTGCGTGAATTCTTTGAAACTGCAGTCGCCGAAGGAGGAAAAGATGCTGCTAAAAGCTATGTTTTCGGAGATGAATTTGATGAAAGCAGAAACCGGCTTTTCACCAAGTTTTTGCTGGATCACAAGATCAAAGTCTATGAAAACTCAGCAGATGTGACTGTTTCCGGTCAAGCGTTCAAAAAAGGTAAATCCTGGGTTGTACCGACTAATCAGCCTCAGTACCGCATGGTACGAACCATGTTTGAATATGAAAAAAAGTTTGCCGACTCGGTATTTTATGATGCTTCGGCTTGGACCATGGCAGCAGCTTATGGGATGCCATTTTCGGCAGCCACAGGTGCAAAATCAGGTTCAGAGATCAAAGCAGTTTCAATCCCGAATTTCACTTTTCCTGAGGGAAAAGCTTACGCTTACCTGATCGACTGGTCTGACTTCTATGCCCCAAAAATGCTTTTTGAAATGCAGAAAGCGGGAATTCATGTGGAGTCGGTGCATCGCCCTTTTTCCTCCCAAACTCAGGACGGAGTAGTAAGTTTCTCTTCAGGTACCCTGATGATTCCCATGGGTTTCCAAAAACTGAAAGCAGAGGAGCTTGCTACAAAATTGAAAGAACTGGCTGCTAAAAACGGACAAAAAATCTATGCCGTTCAGACGGGTTTGAACGTGACTGGAATCGATTTGGGATCGAATTCTGTTTCTGCCATTCAGGCACCAAAAGTTCTGATGCCTGTGGGTACAGGAATCAATTCTCTTGAGGCAGGTGAAATCTGGAATCTAATGGATCAGCACTTGGGTATGCCGATTACCAAAGTAAATATGGAGCAATTTGGACGGGTAAATCTCCACGAATACAATACCCTGATCCTGCCTTCTGGCAATTACAATTCACTTTCCGAGTCACAGGTCAATCACCTGAAAGACTGGATTAACCGGGGAGGGACGGTCATTTCCTTGAAAAACGCCTCACTTTGGCTAAACCAAAAAGGCATCACGAAAGAAGTAGCTGTGGAATTGAAGGATGAACCCAAGGATCCGGATTCGCTTCCATTCAATACCCGAAATGATTTCGAAGGTGCCAAAGAAGTCGGTGGAAGTATTTATTTGGCCGAACTGGATTTGACTCACCCGATTGCCTATGGCTATCATCGCAAAAATCTTCCAGTCTATCGCAATACGGATATCTTTATCAAGCCATCTGCTGACAAGTACCTGACTCCGGTAAAATATACTGCCAACCCGCATTTGGGCGGATACATCTCCAAAACCAATCTGGAAAAGCTGAAGCTAAGTGCAGGGGTCATTATCTCTTCAGTGGGCCAAGGCAGAGTGGTTCATTTCTTTGACAGTCCAAATTTCCGGGGAACTTGGTTTGGAACGAATAAACTGTTCCTAAATGCAATTTTCCATGGGGATAATATGGATTGAAACGATTTCGGAATTGGGATTTCGGATTTCGGGATATAAAATTTAAATAAGCCGTTGAGCGGAAGTTCAGCGGCTTTTTTTTCTTTAAAACAATAGAATTCCTCACCTTAAATTTTATTTATACACTCAATCTTGCACTTTAATTGGATTCAACTAACAGATAGAATTATAAAGAGAATAAAAAAACCTCAAAACGAATCGCTTTGAGGCTTCATTGATCTTAAAGGCTTGCCTAAAGTTTGAATTGAACAGGCAATCTCATCTGCACAGCAACAGGTTTACCATCCAACTTTCCCGGAGTCCATTTCCCACTTTCCCTGACCATTCGGTGGGCTTCTTCATCACATCCTCCCCCGATTCCTCTGAGAATGGCAACTTCATCCACACTGCCGTCCTCCCGTACAATAAACGAAACTGCTACCATGCCTTCAATGCCTTTCTCTTTAGCCAAGGCAGGATACTTCATATTTTCCTGGAAGTATTTGATAAAAGACTCCATACTTCCGCCGGGGGGAACTGGCATATCCGGAACTACCTGATAAACCCCTTCAATTTTGGACATCGTGACTTGCGCTTCAAGCTTGGAAATAAATCCAAAAAACAGCAAGGTAATAAGCGAAAACAGAATTTTAATCTTCATAACGATTTGATGTATTGGTGAGTAATTTGGTTTAGAATTCAAATAAACAGCAAGTGATTTAGCTCAGTTTGAATCGGATAGGCAGTCGCATTCGGCAATTGACTATCCGATCTTTTTGCATTGCAGGCTCCCACTTGGGAGAGTTTTGGACGACACGAAGTGCTTCTTCATCCGCACCACCTCCAATTCCTCTGAGGATTTCGGGATTGGAAACAGATCCATCGGAATTGACGACAAACACAACGATCACCGTTCCTTCAATGCCCATGCTTTTAGCCTCGGCAGGATAAGTGACGTTCGCTTTTAGATAATCATTCCAACCGGCCATGCCTCCGGGAGGAATGGGCTGAACTTCCGTTACGTCAAAGATTTCGTTTCCGTCTTTTGCGACGTTATTCACCCTTGCCAGAATATTGGATGGTCCGATACTTTGTTTGGCTTCAACTTGGGTGGGTCCTTCGATTTCCGGCTCTGTAGCAATGTCGCAAGATACCGACAGGATGATCAGGCATATTGCCGGAATCCATACCATTCTGTTGATTTTCAATTCATTGATTTTCATAATTGTGTTATTTATTGGTTAAAATTTGAAAAGACATTCCAGGCTTTTGGATATATTCCAAAAGAACTAAGAGTTTATAAATTAAATTGATTTTTAGACTGGGCTTGGAGTTATTTGGCTTGATAACCAACCACTGTTACATGCTTCCCAAACCTATCCGCAATTGCTTTCTCGTTTTGCTGCTTTGGTGAGGAGACTCCAGGATCTACCGCTATGACAAACCGAATCGGTAGACTTAATTGAGTGGTAACGGCTTGACCACCTTTTATTGCTGGCTCCCAATCTGGTCCTTCAGCTATGATTCTGACAGCCTCCTGATCACAGCCCCCGCCAATTCCTCTTATGATTTCTACATTTGCTACTGTCCCATCCTCTTTTATCTTAAAACCGACAATAACAGTACCTTGGGTATTAGCTTCTCTGGCAGTTTGTGGATATTTGATATTTTTTGATAGGTAGCGATTCCATTCTTCAATTCCTTCGGAGGGTGTTGGCAATTGGTCTACCTTGTCATGAACCATAAAGCCCGCCTCTGAAAGTTGGAATTTTACTTCGGGTTTTAAAGTGATTTTAAATTCAGTCTTATCAGAAACCAAAATCTCTTTGGTTTCCAAATCGATGAAAGTCACCACAAGTACAGCGTCGGATGAAGGAACCGTTAGCCAAAAATTTCCATCCATGTTGGTGACAGTACCCGAAGTAGTGCCTTTAATTAAAATTGAAGCGCCTCTTACGATTTTGTCATCCTGATCTACTACGCTTCCCTTAATTTTGATTCCTTCACTGATTTTTTGGGCAAAAGAATCCGAAAAAATCGCCATAGAGCCAAAAAGCAACAAACAGAAATATGATAATCTAATTGACAGTAAAGCTTTCATTGGAATTTTGGTTTAGTTTAAAGTTAGTTTTCAGTGATTGCTGAAAAGTTTTTTTAAGCAATCAATAGGTTTAATCAGAGAACAACTATTTATTTATTTTTTTATTTTCATTATTTATTTTAGGTCTTTCTTGCACATTTTCAAAAATCGGTTGGGAGTTTGCCAATGAATTCAGATTCCATCAGCTGTTTATAGGGAAGAAATTGATCAAGATAAGCGGTCACTTGAATTTCCTGCAATTGGACTACTTGAGTCGGAATGTTCTTCTCTGTTAATTTTGCTGTCTCACTTGCCGAATTAGTCGAGGAGGCCAATTTAAACCGAATCGGTAATCTCATTCGGGTATTTACTAGCTTCCCTCTTTGCCTTCCAGGCTCCCATCTAGGAGCATTTTGGACAACACGCATTGCCTCTTCGTCTGCCCCTCCTCCAATACCCCGAAGAATTTCCACATCATGGATAGACCCATCAGTTTTGATCACAAATACGACGATTACTGTCCCCTCAATCCCCATTCTTCTAGCCTGAAAGGGATATTGAAGATTTTTAGCCAAATACTGATTCCATCCGCTCATACCCCCCGGAGGATTGGGCTGCTGCTCCACTACGTCAAATATTTGATCAGCAACTAAAGGTTTATAAACTGGATTTTCTAATGACAATTCCTCCAGATTTTGAACATCATCCGGAACTTCTATCACTTGATCGAAATCAATCAATGTAGAGAGCTGAGGTTCCAAGTCTTGCCTTTCGCAGGAAAATACCAACACCAGCAAGCCTATAACAGGTATAAGCGTCAGAAAGCGAAGTTTTTGCCAATGCGCAGATTGAGATTTTCCCAACATTATGATCCGCTTCTTGGTCTGAAACTGATTGAAATTATTCATAAACTGCCAGCCCGGCTTGGCTGTGATTAATTTCAGGAGTAAAGTCGCGTACTCTTTTGGACCATAAGAAAATGTAACACCCTGATCCGCCTGATATTCATGCACCTCACGAAGCGAATTCTCGAAAAGGTAAATCAGCGGGTTGAACCAAAAGAACACTTTGGCGAAGTTCACCAACAACAAATCCCAGCTGTGACGTAGTCTGACATGCATGGATTCATGGAGGATGATCTGTTTTTGCTCAGTGTTCTCCGGATCAAAATCCGGCATCAGAATGTAATCGAAAAATGAGGCGGGTACAAACTCAGGATGGATTGCGATGTAATGCTTGTTGTAGTAGATTTTTTTGGCATTTCCGATTTGTCTTTGGGACACCATAAAGCCAAAAATCAATCTGGCAGCCGTAAAAACTACTCCTACCAAATAAACACCAATCAATAGTTGACTCCAGGAAAACCAGCGGCTCCCGACTTCAGCGACCTGATCTCCCACCTGAAAGACCGGCAAAGTCATTTCTGTAATTTCTGGCCCCAGATCAAAAAACTCAAGTCTAAGCAAAGGGATAAACCCTGACAGGATCAGAAGGCCAAGAAGGATTGACCTATTCCAGGAGAAAAAGGTCAATCCACTCAGCAACACCCTATAGATTACCAAGGAAATTCCCAGACAAATGGAAACTTCTACCAGATAAATCAATAGCGCGTTCATTACTTCTTGGTGTTATCCATGTTGTCAATCATTTTCTTCAGTTCTTTCACTTCCTTTTCGGAAATGCTTTTTTCCTTGACCATGAATGACAGGAAATTACCAACTGACCCACCAAAAAAGTGCGTCACCAATCTGTTAAAGCTCTTTTTGCTGTAATCTTCCTGATTGACAGCTGGCTTGTAAATATTTACCGTACCGTACATCCGATGGGTGAGATAACCTTTTCGTTCGATGTTTTTAATCGTAGACGCTAAGGTGGTGTAGGGTGGCTTTGGATCAGGCAATTGATCCAACACATCTCTGATCAACAATTCTCCCTGATTCCAGAAGATTGACATGATCTGTTCTTCGTTTTGGTTAAGTTCTTCCATAATTGAAAGGTAAAAAAGAGAAATATATTTTCCTACGCTTTTTTCGTATTTCTACGACTCAGGTTTTACAATTTCAATTTGAAGCGTTTTGAGCAGGATTTTACCTGAATTTTTTTTAAAAAAATCAGACTTCCTTCACAGATCTAAAAAGCCTTGGATGGCATTACAGCCTAAAATGACAAATCAGACCAAGCCCCATTCTCAGCAAAAGAGCTTGATCTGATCTTAAAACAAATTCCTATGCGCCTTTGGGATAGTACTTTTTTTTCCAGCTGTATGCCACTCTGACCAACAAGATCAAAGCCGGAACCTCTACCAAAGGACCGATCACTCCCGCAAAAGCCTGTCCCGAACTCAATCCAAATACCGCAATCGCCACAGCTATCGCCAACTCGAAGTTGTTTCCGGCAGCAGTAAAGGAAACCGCCGCATTTTGATCATAAGGGGCTCCCATGGCTTTGCTAAAAAAGAATCCCAGGACAAACATGATCAGAAAATAAATCACTAGTGGAATAGCTATCCTGACTACATCCATGGGAATCGTCACGATCAACTCTCCTTTTAGGGAAAACATAACCAGAATCGTGAATAGCAAAGCAATCAGCGTAATTGGGCCGATTTTAGGCAAAAAGACACTTGTATACCACTCTTCACTTTTCAACTTTGGTAAAATCAGTCGACTCAGCAATCCCGCGAGAAATGGAATCCCAAGGTAAATCGCCACACTTTCGGCAATAACCCCAATCGAAATATCCACAATAGCCCCTTCAAATCCGAAATAAGGAGGCAGTACCGTAATGAACAGCCAAGCATAAAAGCTGTAGCCAAAAACCTGGAAGATGCTGTTGAGTGCTACCAGTCCAGCACCGTATTCCGAACTTCCCTCAGCCAGATCATTCCATACCAAAACCATCGCAATGCATCTGGCCAAGCCGATCAGGATCAACCCAACCATATATTCCGGATAATCACTCAGGAACGTAATCGCCAGAACGAACATTAGAATCGGCCCGACAATCCAGTTTAGGATCAGAGAAATGCTCAAAATTTTGACATTTTTGAAGACCTTCGGAAGCAGTCTATAATCCACTTTTGCCAAAGGCGGATACATCATCAGAATCAAACCAATCGCGATGGGAATATTGGTCGTTCCCGAACTCATCGAATCGATTACATTGCTGGACTGTGGAAAAAAATATCCCAACCCAACTCCAATAGCCATGGCCAAAAAAATCCAAAGCGTCAGGTATTGGTCCAGAAATCCCAGTTTCTTTTTAGCAACTGTCATAGCCTTTCCTTCACTTTTTGGAAGATCAAAAACAGCTCCGCTCCTATCTGATGGGAACGTTCTGTGTACATTTTCTCCTCCAGATCTGTCCCGTCAAATGCCTTGGGGTCTTCAAAACGCAATGGAATACGTTTCTCTGTTCCCGGAATAAATGGACAATTCTCATCCGCATGATCACAGGTCATCACTGCTGCAAAACCCGTGGTCGGATTGATCGGATCATCATAGACTTTTGAAAAAGTGACGATGGGTTCGGATTCCTCTCCATGAAAAACAAAATAAACGGGATTAGCCTCTCCCTTTTGAACTAACTTGAATCCGTCGCGCCGGATTGCTTCCACTGCACGCTCATTGAATGCGGTCACCTCTACCCCACCGGAGTAGCAGAATGCTTCTATTCCATGATAATCCGCGGCTGTTTGAGCCCAAATCTGAGAAAACTGGCTCCTGCGACTGTTGTGGGTACAGATAAAATTTAATCGGACCGCTTCCTTTGCATTGATTTTACCTAAAATATAATCCACCATGGACTCGATTACAGGCATTCGCTCCACAGGGATTTGAGAAATCGGCAAGAAGGAAATAGTTTCCACCAGGGCCGGATAAAAAGAGTTTTTCATAAATAACCTATGGGATTTTTAACAGCAACCTGAACCGGGTGCACAAGAAGATTCTGAAGCAGAAAGAATCGATAATCTAACTTTCGGTTTTTGGGCAGGAATACCACACTTGTCTTTGGCAAGGCAGTCTGTCATTTTATTGGTTAGGGTAAAAACTCCTCCGTTAAATTCCAGACCGTATTTACCAATAGTGTCCCCTTGGTATTCCACCTCTACTTCCAAATCTTCCAAACCTAGCACACGCTCAGAAAGCTGAATAATGTCGAGTAACTTTTTTGCGCCCAACCGATGATCGTAGTCTCCGTCTTCCCAAAGCTGGAAATTGACAGTTTTTTCGTCCCGCAGAGTTCCTCCGCAGTCAATAAACCGCTTATTGACCTGTCCTACTTCTGTAATGTGAAAATGAGCTGGAACAGGGGTGCCATTCGGAAGAAGGAATGTCAAATGACTCAATTGAGGAAGCCGGGATTTGATTTCTGAGAGTTTCATGATACTTAGTTTATTGCAATATTACGATGGATGAATTCAAATTTTTTTAGCAGCAATTATTGGATTCACAGGAATTATTCAACTGATCAAACAGTCCGTTGAAAAGGCCCTGTACCAGCTCCCACTTTTCAGAATTGATGCAATAGCTGATCGAAACTCCTTCAATTGAACCTTTGATCAAACCTATTTCCTTCAGTTCCCGCAGATGCTGGGAAATTGTCGCCTGAGCGAGCCCAAGTTCCTGTACCAAAGTACCGTTGATGCAGCTTTTGGTTTTGGCCAAATACTGCAGAATGGCGATTCTAGCCGGGTGAGCAAAGGCTTTGGCTATAAGAGCCAACTCATTTTGTTCAGCTGTGAACAGATTTGTTTTAGTGATTCCCATAATTACATTGCAATATTGCGATGAAAAGAATTTACTAAACGAATTTGAAGGAAGTATTTTTTATTTTTTTTTTCCAGGAATTATTTCCAACCTGAGGTTTGAACTTCAGACAATATGTGTATTCAGTAAGATGCACATACCCAAATAATGGCAGGATTCAGTTCTAATTGAATGTGCTGTGGACTGTTGACAGTCGTCTGTGGACGTGTTGCATAGGAAATACCCCAAATCTAATTCACGTGCATCAGTGCGCACATATTAGGCAATTATTATCTCCGGTCTCCGGTCTTCTGTCTTCCATTCTTAATCGTATTTCGCCTGAATCAGAATTGTTCTGGTCAAAACTGGGGAAACTACGAAATAACCCAAAACTTCAGGCCTTCCTGCCACCACTCGGATATTGGTTTTGGGGTTTTGAGGAGGAGGGCTAAAAAGTCCACCATCATTGAATAAGAGATTGACCAGTTGATTCAGGTAGTCAAAGGCATCCCTGTTAAGCCTAAAAAGCTCCAATCTGACCCGGTCATTTTCTTGGAAAGTATAGCCCAATTCCAGCCCTTTTTCAAAAAAACCCAATCCAAACGTATCATCAAAAAGCAAATAATCCCCCCGCTGATTTTTAAGCGTATCGTTCTCTATGACCCGGATCCTATAATTATTGTTTTCCTTAAATGGAATTTTCCCGAATACTTTGACGTAAAATCCCTCATCCCGGAAAGGTCGCTTTTCTTCAAACCTCCAGGTAACACTGTCAACTTTTGGAGGTTCGAGCATCACTCCTTCGGCCCGGTAAATGTTTTCTCTCCATCTTATATGCAGCTGATAAGTTTCACCCACAACGGCCCTTTCCAAAGGATTCCGTGGTCTGTAAGATTTGGAACCGCCAAGGAATACAAAGGGTATCACTTTTTCAGTTCCGGGGATAGTTACAAAAACTTCAGCATCCGAAATCACCTCCACTTTAGTAGAGTCATAATAATCCTTGGAAAGGGTCATTTTCACCTCATTAAAGATCCCCTGATCTGTCCAATAGGCTTCAATTGTAGGAACCAACTCTGATTTGGCTCCTAGGTCCAAAATCACTTCCTCCTGACATGACCAAAACAAAACAGCGATAACTATTCCCGTTAGCCTTTTCATGGATGTATATTTTTTTTGAAAGTTATTCCTAATGCCAAGGGGATAAATCTCGATTTGCAACTATTCATTTTGCTATACGGTGCCTGCAGCTTATTCGAGTTCATCAGAATTGGAAATTATAGGTAATGGATGGCAGAAAGGTAAATAGGTAAGTCATCACCACTCCAGGTCGGGATGAAATGATTTCACCGTCTGTATTTGGATTGAAATTGATGTCATTATTATAAATCTGCCTGAATTCATACGCAAAAGGATTTTTTCGACCATAAAGATTATAAATACTGAAGTTCCAACTGCCCCGCCACTTCCGCCCTTTATCGGCATTTTTCCAAGTAACTGAGGCATCCACCCGATGGTAATCCGGAAACCGATCCAAGTTTCGCAATTCAGAATACAGCGGGACTGACTGATTATCTACTCTATAGGATCCGATAGGATAGGATACCGCCTGACCGGTCGTGTACACAAAAACCAACCCAGCAGACCAACTTGGCGAAAACTCATGATTCAACACCAAAGTCACATCATTTGGCCGGTCAAACCGCGGATTGTATGCCAGGTTTTGACTTACTCCTTCTATCTTTCTCCAAGTTCGGGACCAGGTATAAGCCAGCCATCCGGTAGTTTTGCCGATGTTTTTTCGAAGCAAAAACTCCGTTCCATAGGCCCATCCTTCGCCTGACAACAATTCCATTTCCACTTTGTCGGTAAATAGAACCTGCGCACCATTCCGCAAATCGATGACATTTTCCAGCTTTTTATAATATCCTTCGACGGATAGCTCCCAACGATTTTGGTTAATATTATGAAACAGGCCAAGGGAGATCTGATCACTTTTTACGGGTTCAATATACCTCCCAGACAATATCCATCGGTCAATCGGCAATCCAGCAGAGCTGTTTGAGGCAATTTGAATGTATTGGAAATTTCGGTTGTAGGCTGTTTTGACTGTGAAATAGTCCGTGATTCGGTAGCGAAAAGCAAGGCGGGGCTCCAGTCCCTGATAGAATTGCATATTTTCAAATCTGCCAAAATTCAGGGAATCAATTATTTTGGCCTCCGGCGCGGGTTTCCCGGCTTCATACAGGTAATCTACCCCCTTGCCCACTTGATTGAAAAGGCCCCACCTCAATCCCCCCTCCACACTCAGTTTGGGAGAAAGCTCATAATTGGCACTGATAAACAGGTTATTCAAAAGTCCGTTTTTTGGGTTGGTGGCAATTGGCTCTATCGCACTTTCCGGTGCGGGATCAAGATCGACCGGTGAAAAATGATAATACTGAGAATGAAGCCCCCAATTCACCTGGAGTCTTGAATTAGGCAAGGCAGTCCAAATGGCTTTTATTCCGGATTCAGATAATTGGTTGGTCCATTCAAATCCGTTTTCCGGATCATCAAATTCCACACTATAGCTATATCGGGAATGATAGGCTTGAAGATCAAAAAAGAACTTTTCTGAACTTACCCTATTCCAATTCAATGCGCTCACCCAATTGGTCCACCCTAAACCAAAAGCTTCATCCAAACCCAAAAAATCACTGCCTTGGTAACTGGAAATGGAAATTTTGTCTTTTTCTCCCAAAATAAAGGACAACTTCCCACTCAAATCATGGAAACTAAGTTTGTTGTTTCTGATATTTTCATCGGATGCCAGCCGAAGAAAAAGGTCTGCGTAAGTACGTCTTCCGCTGAGGATAAAGCTAGAATTTTTACCAAAAAGCGGTCCATCTACCGTCAATCTGGAAGAAATACTCCCTATTCCCCCCTCGCCCCGGATTTGCTGATTATTTCCTTCCCGCAAAGAGACATCGATCAAAGAAGCAGCTCGTCCACCAAAGGAAGCGGGCATATTTCCTTTATATAGATCGACACTTTTCAGTCCGTCAGGGTTAAAAACCGAAAATATTCCAAAAAAATGGGAGGGATTAAAGACCGGAGCACCATCCAATTGAACCAGGTTTTGATCAGCCGATCCCCCTCTGACAAATAGCCCTGTGGTCCCCTCACCTGCAGTCTGGACTCCGGGGAGGAGCTGAAGGCTTCGCAGCAAATCCACCTCACCGAATAGTGCGGGTATGTTTTTTATCGTTTCTATCGGGACAGTGGCCTTACCCATCTCCATGTTTTTCAGTTGCTCGTCCGGTCTTCGCTCCTGAATGATGATCTCATCCAGAGACATTTCTTCGGGTTTTAGAAAAAAACGAATGAGCTTTTCCACGTCTTTGGGATTGATTACCCGGACCGAAGGTGCGAAACCGACATAAGAAATCACCAATTTACTAGGAAGGGAAACCAGTGTTAATTCAAACTTCCCCTCCAAATCCGTGATGACTCCTTCATTACTCTTCCCTTCCCAATACACGCTTGCACCGATGAGTGGCCCAGAAGTACTAACATCCAAAACTTGACCCGAAATCATTCTTTGGTCCTGAGAATAAGCCCGATAACAGATACCGGTCAGTAAAAACAGTGTCAGAACTCTGAAAAGGGACATACAGGAGTGATTGAAACAGAACATGAATGGCGAACGGTCACTGAAAATTAATGTTTGTTAATTCTGCCAAAAGTTTCATTGACTGGCAGCGTTAACCAAAAACCGGACTTTTAAAGTAAGGTTTATTTCCTAATTTCAGGCCATGATATGGGCATATCCTGACATCAGACTCACCCTAGTACTGGCAGGAGTCTTTGTACTTCTTTACTTTATATACCTTTCCCGATTTTGGTCCATCAACCGAAGGCTGAAGGTGGAAAAACAGCGTCTATTTACCAAACTGACCATTCGTACTGCATATTTCATTCTGTTTTTGATCGCATTTGCAGGTCCTTCGATCGGTAATTCGTTCAAAGAAGTGAAAGAAGAGGGAAAAGATATTTTCATCGCCGTGGATCTTTCACAGTCGATGAATGCCACTGACATTGGCCCAAGCCGTCTTCAGCGAATCAAATTTGAGTTGAAAAATCTGATCAATAGTTTTCCTTCAGACCGGATCGGCTTGATTATTTTCAGTTCGGAGGCCTATATGCAGTGTCCTTTGACATTCGATCAGGCCGTCATTCAGCTTTACATTGACGGATTGAATACCGGCTTGGTACCCAACGCCGGCACTGACTTGAGCGCACCTTTAAGAATGGCCCTTGACAGATTTCTAAAAGATGAAAGCCAGGAAGTAAAAGCCAAATCAATTATTTTGATTTCAGATGGGGAAAATTTCGGTGATGACCTCGATGGAGTAATTTCGGATCTTTCAGATAATAATATAAAAGTATTCTCACTTGGAATTGGAACTCAAAAAGGAAGTCAGATCCCAAGAGGAAATGGGTTTGTAATTGATCCAAAAACAGGGACTCCCGCTATTACCAAACTTGAATCCCAGTCTTTGCGCTTGGCAGCTTCAGAGACTTCCGGGGAATATTTTGAAATTTCGGATGAGTATCAACAACTCGGAGATCTGATTTCGACAATTGACCGCCTGGAAGGCGGAGTAGCAAATACCCGAATGGTCGAGGCCAGCTCAAACAAGTATTTTTACTTTCTTCTGGGTGCTTTGGCACTTGCGCTATTGGACATGATACTACCCATCAAAACGATCAAACTCTGATGAGCTGGAGCAAATGGATTTTAACAGTCTTCTTGATCATCCCAAGTTCTTGGACTTATGTAACTCGGCTCAACACCGCAATCAAGGTAGCGGAAAGAAGCTATGCCGAAGCCAAGTATGAAGAGTCAGTGGCTAATCACTTGGTCTTGATCAATGACTTCGAGTACAAATCCCCTGAATTAAGTTTTGATTTGGGATTGAGTCATCAGTATGCTGAAAAAGTCGATGAAGCCCAAACTTGGTATGATCAGGCTACTCAGAGCCCCAAAAAGATGTTGGCTTCATTTGCTTTCAATCAAAGTGGCGTAATCGCAGGTAATAAAAAGGAATACCAAGCTGCCCTCAGCAAATTCCAGTCCGCCTTAATCAAAGATCCGACTAACGAGCAAGCCCGATATAACTACGAAATGCTTGCCAGATGGCTCAAGCGAGACGAAGAGCGTAAAAATCAAGATAAAAATAAGCCTGAACCATCAGAATTTGCAAAGCGAAAGAAAGCAGAAGCAGATCGATTGGTGGAACAATTCCGATTCAATGACGCTTTAAAGGTCATGCAGGAAGCATTGGTGCAGGATCCAACTGTGGCTGCCTATCAGGATTTTATAACCACACTACAGGAGGTAGTAGAAATCGATGAGAAGTAAATTAATCGTATTCGTAATAGTATTTATCCATTTTTCCACTGGGGAAATCTTGGCACAAACTGCCGGGGATTTCTTTAATCGGGCAGCGCGTTCCTATGTCAAAACGGAAAAGGAAGCAGCTTTAAAAGAAGTGAATGATGGTTTGGGAAAATTTCCAGACGACACCAAACTGAAAGCACTGAAAGAAAAGCTTGAGAAAGAGCAGGAGAACGAAAAACAGGAAAACCCGCAAGATCAAAAGCAACAAAACGATCAAAACCAAAGTCAGAAAAGCGAGGGCGAAAAAGGAGATAATCAATCTGAAGAAAAAGACGGAGAGCAGTCTGAAGAGGATAAAGCCAAAGAAGGTCAAAAAGGCAAAGACCCTTCTCAGAAAAGTGATGAGCCCGGTGAAAACGCAAATGATCAAATGGATGCCAATCTTGCTGACAGACAAAAACGAATGGAAGAAATGCGTGAAAAGCTCAAAAGCATGAACCTCTCTCCAGAACAAGCCGCCCAGATCCTCGAATCACTCAATGCTGCCGAACTTCGGTATATTCAGGATAATAAGAAAAAACCGACTCAAAGACCTAAAAGAGGACTGCCGGATTGGTGATTTGTGTCCGATGCTGGATGACCGGTGACCGGTGTGTTGTGTCTGGCTGAGCAGCTTGTCCGCCGGGGAGGAGAGTCGAAGCCTATAACAGTAATATTGGTTAAAAGTAAATAGGTAGAGGTGAGCCAAAAATAGACAATCGGTCAAAAAAATATCGAATTTAGAACATCGAATGCTGAATAATGAAGTAGTCTGCTTAAAAGTTTAGCATTTTCGGTCATCGGACACCCGGCAACGATCAAAAAAACATCGGCAATCCCATACAATCTAAACCCAACTAAACATGAGCAAAGAAGTATACATCGTCGCAGCTGTCCGAACTCCCCTTGGGAGCTTTGGCGGGAAGTTGTCCTCCATAACTGCCATCGAGCTAGGAAGTATTGCAATCAAAGGCGCAATCGCAAAATCCGGGGTTTCATCAGAAGCAGTGAATGAAGTATTCATGGGAAATGTGATTTCTGCAAACCTAGGTCAAGCTCCAGCACGACAAGCCGCTATTGGTGCAGGTATTGGCTACAATGTCCCTTGCACCACCATCAATAAAGTGTGCGCCTCAGGCATGAAAGCTGTAATGCTTGCTGCCCAATCCATTATGCTTGGCATCAATGATGTCGTCGTGGCCGGCGGCATGGAAAGCATGTCCAATGTCCCCTACTACATTCCAAAGGCCCGTTTTGGTTACAAATACGGAAATGCAGAAATGGTCGACGGGCTGGTGAAAGACGGTCTGTTTGAAGTTTATTATAAGTTCCCGATGGGAAACTGTGCTGAAAACACCGCCAAGGAAATGAACATTACACGGGAGCAACAGGATGCCTACGCCATCCAATCCTACAAGCGTTCGGCTGAGGCTTGGGAAAAGGGCATGTTCAAAGATGAAATCGTTCCTGTGGAAATGCTCGGGAGAAAAGGAGAAACAATCCTGATCGACGAAGATGAAGAATTCCGCAATGTGATGTTTGACAAAATCCCTTCTTTAAAACCGGTTTTTGACAAAAACGGAACAGTGACTGCCGCAAACGCATCCACAATGAATGACGGTGCATCCGCTCTGGTTTTGGTAAGCAAGGAAAAAGCCGAAGAATTGGGGTTGAAACCTTTGGCAAAAATCCGAGGGTTTGCAGATGCAGCCACTGATCCGCTTTGGTTTACGACAGCACCAGCCTTGGCAATTCCAAAAGCATTGAAACATGCAGGCGTTTCAGCTGGGGAGGTTTCCTACTATGAAATCAATGAAGCTTTTGCGGCTGTTGCGATTGCCAATCAGCGGGAATTAAACTTGGATAACGATAAGATCAATGTCTTTGGAGGGGCGGTCTCCCTTGGACATCCGCTTGGAGCTTCCGGTGCTAGAATCATCACCACACTCAACTCAGTCCTACACCAAAAAGGCGGAACAATCGGCGTAGCCGGCATTTGCAACGGTGGCGGCGGAGCTTCGGCGATTGTAATTGAGAAGATGTAATATTTCAATATCCCTGATTCACAAAAGCCTTCATTTTCAAAGAAATGAAGGCTTTTGAGTTTAAGGAGAGTTTCAAAGTTTTCTGTTTAGACACAGACAACTGCGACTGGCTCTACAGACTACCTACCCATCACTTCCTAATAGGAAATCCACTCGTAAATTCCATCTCCAACTTTTCCTTTCCACCGATCACAAACATGGCTTCCACACCGGGAAGGCTTTCTGCCAAAATCTTTGCTTTTTCAGGGCCCATTGCCATAAATGCCGTAGCTAGCGCATCTGCCTGTGTGGCTGAAGGGGCTAGTACTGACACCGAAACCATCGAATGACTGACCGGAAATCCGGTTTTCGGATCGAGAATATGCGGTCTTCTGTTTCCTGCTTCGTCAATGTAAAACTTGCGGTAATTCCCCGAACTGCTGATCGATCGATTGTCCAGTTCTACCTTCGTCAGCATCGAACTGGTCACGCCAATTTCGGCCTGGGCAGGATCTTCGATTCCGATGGTCCAGGCCGTACCTCTTGAATTTTGGCCTTTGGCTTTCATTTCGCCGCCGATTTCGACCATGTAATCCGAAATCTGATTTTTCTCTACCACTTCAACTAACTTATCGATGGCATAGCCTTCTCCCAGACCTGTGATGTCCAGCATCACGCCAGGTTTGACTGAAAAATAACCTGAATCAGTCGCCAAAATCATCTTTTCGAAACCAATCACATCATTCAATGCGCTGACTTTGAGCGAATCCATTGCCTCCCGTTGTTCGAAAGAAAAGCCCCATGATTTCAACAAAGGATAAAGTGTCGGCTCAAAATATCCTTCCGACATCCGATGGTACTTTGCCGTAGAATCCAACATATCTCTGAAAGTAAATGAGGGATTGCGCAATTCACCGCTTCGGTTAAAATCTGAAATCTCCGAGTCCTGAACGTAGGAATTTGAGGCTTTATTAATCAAAGCAAAAACTGAATCGAACTCAGGCTGAAGGTCCTTGCCTAGGTCTGCCAGCTGAATTCGGTAATAGGTTCCAAATATTTCTCCTTCATAGGTTTTGAAGGATTTTTCCTTTTCTCCGCATGAGGTAATAAATGCAAACGCAATCAGTAAATAGGTAGGTGAAAATCGCATAATCAAAGGGTTGGGTTGAAAGAGCATTCCCTCTCTCTGTTGGAAAAGATATTTTGCTCAAAAATAGTCAAATTGAATTCCTTCACCGTTAATTTCCCCAGAAGTAATAAATCCTGAGATTGGATTCCGATCTTTAACCTTTCGAATCCTTATAATATGAAACGAATAGCAAGCAAAGCCCAATTTCTTCCTGCAATAATTCTTTTAATCTTAGGGCCCTTTTCATTCAGCTTTGCTCAGGACACAATACGGACTTATTATGATGAAGAGTCGCTTCACATCAAAGAGATTCTGACCAAAATCAATGGAAAAGCAGAAGGTCAAGTCCGGCTTTTTGACCCAAACGGAAAGCTAATTCTCATCGGTAATCTCAAAAATGATCAGCGAGACGGTCCTTTTTATGACCTTGATTCTGATACAGGAGATACACTTCGGATTGTTAATTTTAAAAATAACCTCAGGGAAGGAAGAGCACTAAGCTACTTTCCCGGGGGCATTCTAAGCCAGGAATCCACCTTCGTCAATAATCAACTCGAGGGGATGGTCACCTCCTATTATGAAGACGGCAAAATCAGAGATCAAACAACCTTTAGAAACAATAAGCCGAATGGACTGTCGGAATCATTTTTTCCCAATGGAAAAACTAAAACCAAAATCAATTTTCAAGCTGGTCAATTTGATGGACCCTATGAGGAATTTGATGAAAACGGGCAATTGATATTCAGCACCCATTATGCACGCGGGGTGATCAATGGAAAGGAAATCCAATACTTTCCCAACGGACAGGTGAAAGCTAGCCGTGAGTTCCGCTTTGGCGAATTGACCGGTGCCTATGAATTAAACTATGCTGATGGCAAGCCCGAGCGAAGGGGTACCTATAAAAACGGTTCACCGGAAGGTGCCATGACGGAATTTTATCAGGACGGTACGATCAGAATGAAGGCTGTTTACCAGAAAGGAATCCCTGTTCAGCCCATCTTATATTTTCATCCCAATGGAGTGGTAAGACAAAGGACTACTTACAACAATCAGGGTTATAAAATTTTGGAAGAAAATTTCTATCCAAATGATAACGTTTTTTCTACTGTTCGATTCTTGAATGATCTTGAAGAAGGCGAAGTAAAGATTTATAGAGAAAATGGCAGTCTATTGGAAATCAGAAACTACACGAAAGGAAGACTCAATGGAATTCGGACACTTTTTGACGAATCAGGTCAGTTGGTCGAAACTGAACTTTGGGAAAAGGGAAATAAAATCAATAAATAAAACCCAAGATTAAGGCGGTGGAAAGCCATTTTTCTATTTTTGCCGAAACGATTTTCAAATGAGCAACGCCATCAAGGAAACCCATTTCAATTTCCCCGGTCAAATAGGTTTTTACAAAGGAAAAGTTCGGGATGTCTACATCTTCGATAAGGAATTGGTTGTAGTGGCATCTGACCGGATCTCTGCATTCGATGTAGTACTTCCAAAAGCAATTCCTTTTAAGGGTCAGGTTCTGAATCAGATTGCGGCAGGATTCCTTAAAGCTACTTCCGACATCGTGCCAAATTGGGTGACTGCCACTCCTGATCCGAGTGTCACGATTGGCAAGCGTTGCGAGCCTTTCAAAGTAGAAATGGTCATCAGAGGATATCTAGCAGGACATGCCGCCAGAGAATATAAAGCAGGAAAGCGAATACTTTGTGGCGTTGCGATGGCAGAGGGATTGCGCGAAAATGATCCATTTCCGGAACCCATCATCACCCCAACCACAAAAGCCTCGGAAGGACATGATGAGGATATTTCAAGAGAAGATATTTTGGCCAAAGGCATCGTTAGGGAGGCTGATTACCTAATTTTGGAAAAATACACCCATGCACTATTCCAACGCGGTCAGGAGATGGCCCGAGCCAAAGGACTGATCTTAGTGGATACTAAATATGAGTTTGGGAAATTTGGAGAAGATATCCTTTTAATTGACGAAATTCACACCCCCGATTCCTCACGATATTTCTATGCGGAAGGCTATGCCGAAAATCAGAAAAACGGAATTCCACAAAAGCAATTGTCTAAGGAATTTGTCCGACAGTGGCTGATCGCAAATGGATTTCAGGGAAAAGACGGACAAAGCGTTCCGGAAATGTCGGACGAAATTGTAGAAAGCATCTCGGATCGTTATATTGAGCTTTTCGAACAGATCACCGGCGAAAAATTCGTAAAAGCAAACGTTAAAAACATCGAATCCAGAATAGAAAAAGCAATTATGGCTCATTTGGGGCAATAAATACAAACTGTAAAACCTATAAAAACAAGCCTATCTGCCATAGGCAGGCATGTGGCAAGCTTTAAAAAGAATCTTAGTAAGGATATGAGATTCCAAGTGACCAATAAAAATCAAATTATAAACACATGAAATATACTATCGATAAAAAAGAGCAGTACGTTGTACTTTCTCCATTGGAAGAAAAAATTGATTCGCTACTGGCTCCAAAATTAAAATCAGAATTGCTGACTATTCATGCTGAAGGTCATACCAATATTGTATTGGATATGAGTCAGGTGAAATATGTGGATTCCAGCGGTTTGAGTGCATTGCTCGTAGGAGACCGAGAGTTCGGTAGAAATGGTGGCATTTTCGTTATTTCAGGCGTTCAGGATCACGTAATGAAGCTTCTTAAAATCTCCATGCTGGACAAGAAACTTAACTTGGTCAATACATTAGAGGAAGCCGGAGAGGCCATTTTCATGCATGAAATTGAAGGAGGAGAAGACGAAGAAGAGGCTTGATCCCAGAATTTGAAGTCACCATTTTAGGTAACACTTCTTCCATCCCAGTACATGGAAGAAATCACACTGCCCAAGTCATACGATTTGGGCAGGAGTGTTTATTGCTGGATTGTGGCGAAGGCACACAGATTCAAATGCGGAAGTTCAAAGTAAAATCTTCCAAAATTTCACACATTTTCATCTCCCATTTACACGGAGATCATTACTTGGGTTTGATGGGTATTTTGTCCAGTTATAACCTATCCAAGAGAACCAAGGCACTTACCATCTTCGGACCCAAAGGCTTGGACGAAATTATCACCATCCAATTTCGTTGGAGTAATACTAGACTTTCCTATCCGCTCCACTTTGTTGAAACCAATTCTGATGGGTTAAATCTTCTACTAGACCATCCCAGATTCACAGTTCACAGTTTCCCGTTGACACATCGTCTACCAACAACAGGTTTTTTGATTCGGGAAAAAGAAGGGCTTCGGAACCTCCTTAAAGAAAAGCTTCAGGAGAAAAAAATCCCTCTTGCAGCAATACAAAATCTCAGAACCGGAAAAGATTTTTTGGATGAAAAAGGGAATCTTTATTCTCTCAAAGATTACACCCATCCCCTTCCCCCCCTGCGAAGTTATGCTTTCTGTTCCGACACTTGTTTTGAGCCAAAACTCGCCAACTACATCGACAGCCCAACTTTGCTTTACCATGAATCCACTTTCATGGAGCTTGATGCAGAACGTGCCAAGGTCACCTTTCACAGTACTGCAAAACAGGCAGCGGAGATCGCAAATCTACTAAAAGCAAAAACATTGCTTTTAGGTCATTTTTCCTCTCGCTATATTGACTTAGAAGAAATGCTAAATGAAGCAAAAACCGTATTTATCCAATCAGAGTTGAGTGAGGAAGGAATAACATACCCTATTTTGCCTTGAGTTATGAATTTATTGCAGCAAAGTCGAAAGACTAACCTATTTATCATCCTCGGATCGATTTTTCTCACCAATGCGATTTTGGCAGAAATCATCGGAGTTAAGATTTTTTCAGGTGAAAAAACCATGGGATTTGAGCCAGTAAACTGGACCTTTTTCGGGGAGTATGTGCTGGATTTTAATCTTACAGCAGGTGCTGTCATCTGGCCGATTGTGTTTATCACTACGGATATCATCAATGAATATTTTGGAAAAAAAGGAGTTCGGAAAATCAGTTTTATCACAGCAGGATTAATTGCTTATGTTTTCGTGGTGATCAGCATTGTCACTGTTTTGGTACCGGCAGACTTTTGGTTAGATGTCAATTCTCAAACTCCAACAGGAGAGGGATTTGACATCAATTATGCGTTTAACACCATTTTCCGTCAGGGCTTGGGAATCATCATAGGCTCCTTAACCGCCTTCCTGTTTGGGCAATTGATCGATGTATTTGTTTTTCAAAAGCTTCGGGCAGTGACGGGACCTAAGATGATTTGGCTTCGGGCGACAGGTTCGACTTTGGTGTCACAGTTTTTTGATTCCTTCGTGGTACTGGGGATTGCATTTTATGTTTTCGGCAATTGGAGCATCAGTCAGATCATAGCCGTGGGATTGATTAATTATTTTTACAAGTTTACGGTTGCCATTCTTTTGACCCCACTCCTGTATGTTGGACACGGATTGATAGATAGGTATTTGGGAAAGGAATTGGCGGAAAATATGGCTAAGGAGGCAAGTATGGACCGGTCGTTTTTATAAATTGGATGATTGGAAGATTGGAAAATTGCAAGCGTTCATCTTTCATTGAAATCATAAAAATCAGATTTTTAAGAGGATAAGTTTAAATTAGCCTTATGAAGACTCTCGCATTAAATATTTCATATGAGGATTTGCTTGAATCTCTAAAAAAGCTCTCCAGAAAAGACAAAAAAAAAATTCATTCTTTTTTAGAATCTGAACTTTCAAAGCATGAGGTAAATGAACCTACAGAAACTTATTTGCTTTCAGAGGAATCGCTATTAAAAGATTGGTTGTCCCAGGAGGAGGAACAAGCATGGAAAGATTTGTAAAAGGCGATATAGTTGCCGTTAATTTTCCGTTTTCTGACCTAAGCTCTTCCAAACGAAGACCTGCATTAGTCCTTGCTTACGTAGAAAATGGAGATTATTTACTAAGTCAAATTACATCAAAAACCACGAAGGACAGTTGGGCTTTAGAATTGCCGGAATCAGAAATAATTGAAGGTGAATTATTCAAATCAAGTAATATTCGGCCAAATAGACTTTTTACAGCAGACCAATCAATTATTCTTTATAAAGTTGGACAGATTACTTTATCGATGAGAAATCGAGCATGACCCGAAGCGACATACAGAGGGATAATTATCAAACATGCGAAGATTCCATGTGGCCTTTAAGAATAAAATTATAAACACGTGAAAAAAGGTTGTTGATGCAGTTATTGCTTTAATTTCTTAGAGATAATTTTATTTTAGGCAGAACAAAACCACCATACTGACTTCCGAAATCGATTGAAACCAAATTTATTTCGTTTTTCGGACTTCAATTATTAAGAATATTCTAAAAACTTTTGGAACAGGGTTGGAATTCCGGATTAATGATCCTACTTTTGCATCGTCAATTTTGACAAAGTCTATTTTTCGTGCCGTGATTCCTTACTGTCGCTTGTCTGGGATTTAGGATAACATGGCAAGAAAAAGTAAGGAAAACATTCATGGAAATCACAACACAATTCTCAGACCTGGGGATTTCGGTAGAAATCTTGCGGGCAGTGGAAGAAATGGGTTATACAACCCCTTCCCCAATTCAATTACAGGCTATTCCTTTCGTATTGGAAGGACGTGATCTTATCGGTCAGGCTCAAACCGGAACCGGTAAAACTGCTGCTTTTGCAATTCCAATCATCGACCTTGTCGATTCCGAATTGAACAAGCCACAGGCAATCATCCTTTGCCCTACCCGCGAACTCGCGGTTCAGGTAGAAGGAGAAATCCAAAAATTATCCAAGTATCATAGAGGCATCAATTCTGTTGCGATATACGGTGGAGAATCTATTGACAGACAAATCAGGGTCCTCAGAAAAGGAGTTCAGATCGTAGTAGGTACTCCTGGACGTGTGCAAGACCACATCAACAGAGGAACTCTAAAGCTTGACAGCATCGGAATCATCGTATTGGATGAGGCTGACGAAATGCTGGACATGGGCTTCAGAGATGACATCGAGGCGATCCTATCGGAAATGCCTGCGGAAAGACAAACCGTCTTCTTCTCGGCAACGATGGCTAAGCCAATCTTGGATTTGACAAGAAAATACCAAACTAATCCTGAAATCATCAAAGTCGCTAAAAACGAGCTGACTGTTTCTAAAATCGAGCAGGTTTACTATGAAGTAAAGCCTTCTTTGAAAATGGAATTGATGACTCGCTTGATGAACATCAACAATTATGCACTAAGCGTAGTGTTCTGTAATACCAAGCGAATGACGGATGAAGTGACTGAAAGCTTGGGTGCTAGAGGTATCTTGGCGGAAGCACTTCACGGTGACCTTTCACAGGCACAACGCGATAAAGTAATGGGTAAATTCCGTAAGGGACTTTGCTCGGTATTGGTAGCAACTGACGTGGCTGCCCGTGGTATTGACGTGGACAATGTAGAAGCAGTATTCAATTACGACCTTCCATTGGACGAAGAATATTACGTACACAGAATCGGCCGTACAGGACGTGCCGGTAAGTCGGGTACTGCGATTACGTTTATCACAGGTCGAAGAGAAACAATGAAACTCAGAGATCTGGAGCGTTTCACAAAGGCTACCATCAATAAAATGACTCCTCCTTCTGTAACGGAGCTAGTTGAGCTGAAAAAAGCACAATTGGTGAAGGATGTATATAGAGTCTTGGCAGTGGAAGAAGATAATCAGCTTTTCGAAGCGACTATCGGACAGATGCTGACTGAAGGCTTGACTATCGAGCAGATTGCATTGGGCTTGATCAAGATGAACATGGGTGAAACCGTGAAAGAATTGAAAGAGCAGGATTTCGGAATCGATACCTACGGTGGTGGAGATCGCAGAAGAGAAGGATCAAGAGACGGAGGTCGTGATGGCGGACGTGGTGGTGATCGTTTCGGACGTGGAGAAAGAAGCGGTTCTGATCGTTTTGGAAGAGGCGAAAGAGAAAGCGGTGGTCGCTTCGAAAGAGGTGGAGAGCGCAGAGAAAGATTCGGTGACCGTAGAGAAGGTGGAGCAAGAGAAAGCGCACCGAGAGACGGAGAAAGAAGATTTGCTCCAAGAGAAGAAAGAACACGTGATGCGAATATGACTCGTCTGTTTCTGAACTTAGGTAACAAGGACAGAATACGTCCAAATGATATCGTAGGTGCTATCGCAGGTGAAACCGGCGTACCGGGCAAAAGCATCGGTGGCATCGACATCTTTGACAACTTCTCCTTTGTGGATGTTCCTCAGAAAGATGCGGAGCACGTGATTAAAGTGATGAAGAACAACACGATCAAAGGCAAGACCGTAAGCATGGAAATCTCAAAAGGATAAATTATTATTGGTTAATTTGGTTTAAAGGCACATTTCTTTCGGGAAATGTGCTTTTTTTGTGTCTCTCCCCTCAGTTACAGCATGCAGCTTTTTTTCCAGGAAAAAATAGAATCACCCCTCACCCATCTCGACGAGGAGGAATCAAGGCATTTAGTCAAAGTGCTTCGAAAAAAACAAGGCGACCAAATCCGACTGACCAATGGGAAAGGGATGGTTTTTGATTGCGTGATTTTGGAAGCAAATCCGAAAAAAACCAATCTCAAAGTCTTGAATTCTTCTGAAATTCCTGAAGATAAATTTCACATTCACTTGGCTATTGCCCCAACTAAAAGTCCTGACAGAATGGAATGGATGGTGGAAAAAATTACCGAAATCGGATTTCATGAACTGACACTTTTAGAAACCATGAATTCTGAGCGCGGCTTTTTAAAAACAGATCGGCTGAACAAAAAAATAATTTCAGCTTGCAAACAAAGTCTAAAATACCGGATCCCTGTATTGAATCAAACCAAAAAATTGACAGCGCTATTCAAGAACAAGGAGTTTGAGGGATTTCAGAAATTCATAGCTTATGTGGATCAGGACCATGAAAGTCATCTCTTTGATGTGGCTGTACCTGAAGGAAAATACCTGATTTTGATTGGCCCTGAGGGAGATTTTGACCCAAAAGAAATCAAAGAAGCGATTGAATCAGGCTTTCTGCCTGTTTCATTGGGGAAAAGCCGACTTCGAACTGAAACTGCCGGTTTGGCATCTGTCCAAATGTTTCAGGTACTAAATCGCTAATTTTTGCGTTTTCGAAGTATTCGCTTGAAGTATTCCTTGAAGTACCCGAGCAAATTTTTAAATTGAATTTGAATTCCACTCAAACAGGGTTCAAAACCTTAAGAGGTTACCATTAATTACAAACTGCTGTGCCGTACAAAGAGCGAGAAATTGAGAAAAAATACCATTCCATTGGGGAAGTTGCTGAAATGTTCAAAGTAGCCCCATCATTGATGCGCTATTGGGAAGGTGAGTTTGATATTATTCGTCCGAAAAAAGACAAAAAAGGAAATCGCCGCTATACGAAGGAAGATATCCAAAAAATCAAATACGTTTACCACTTGGTGAAAGAAAAAGGATATACCCTTCAAGGTGCCCAAGAAGTGATTGCATCAGGCAAAGATCAAGGTTTTGACAAAGTTGAAGCAGTTCAAAAGCTTCAGGAAATCAAAGATTTTTTAATCAATCTGAAGAATGAACTCAAAACCCGAAACGGATCTTGAAAATCTCCGATATCATCTAGCATTAGCACAAGCTCCAAAAGTCGGCCCAGGAGTATTTAAAGCTATTTTAGCCTATAGCGGATCAGCTAAGGCGTTTTTCAACCTTTCAAAAGGTAAGGCTTCCAAAATCCCACGAGTTGGAGAGAAGCTTCTTGAAATTCAAAAGCAGGCTAATACTTTAATTCGAAATGCAGATGATCTAATTTCACACTGCGAGAAAAAAGGGATTCAAATCCGCATCTCCACCGAGCCGAATTTTCCCATTCGACTCAAAGCACAAGAGGACGGGCCTGTGATTCTTTTTACTCAGGGGAAAGCTAACTTGAATTTTGAGCGGAGTGTGGGAATCGTAGGCACTCGCAGTGCTACCGTTTACGGAAAGTCTATCACCCGCAAAATCGTAGAGGATCTTCTACCTTACCAACCCGTTATCATTTCAGGTTTAGCGTATGGGATCGATATTGAAGCTCACCGGGCAGCCTTACAAGTTGGATTACCCACTGTTGCTGTAATGGGCTCTCCGATTTCTCAAATCTACCCCGCTGCGCATAAAAAAACGGCAGAACAACTTCAGGACACAGGAATATTGATGAGCGAATATGCCCCGGGAAGCACAATGGTTCCGGGAAATTTCCCGGCAAGAAACCGAATCATCGCAGGTCTTTCAGATGCATTGATTGTAGTAGAAGCTGCTGAAAGAGGTGGGGCATTAATCACGGCTGAAATCGCGTATAGTTATAACAAAGAAGTCTTTGCCGTACCTGGAAACCTACAATCTCCATTCTCCGAGGGATGCAATCAGTTGATCCGGAAAATGAAAGCTTCCATTTACACAGGATCAAATGATATTGCTGAAGCTTTATTCTGGGGAAAACCAGGTGAAGAACAAGTCAAAAAACCTGTATTAGATTTGGAAGGTAGAGATGAGGAGGATTCTGCTATTTTGAAGCTACTTTTGGAAAAAGGGGAATCGGAAATCGACCAAATCAGCTACCTGACAGAGATTCCTTTGGGAATGCTTTCTTCCAGATTGCTAAGTCTTGAATTTGAAGGCATTGTAAAATCACTTCCAGGAAAAAAATTTAAGTTGATAGTATGATTTTCAGAACTTATCCCTCAAAGATATCTTCCAAATTCAATTTAAATCCGGCAATACAAGAGGATTCCACCACATCCCCGGAAACGAATAGCCTTGAAGATTGGTACCGCCCCCCAACTAGCGTATAGATCAATAAGGTTTGCTCACTGGGGTGAATGACCCAATATTCCTTTATCCCTGATTCTTCATAGACCTCGTATTTATTTTTAAGCTCTCGTTTGTTATCACCGGGGGAAAGAATTTCAACGACAAGATCAGGTGCACCGAGACAACCTGCATCATCCAACTTTTCAGGATCACAAACAACACACAAATCGGGCTGAACAACAGTATCAATATCCTGATTTCGTTTTGATTTTACGGGCAGCCTGACATCAAAAGGGGCATGAAAAACCTGACAAGGTTTTCCTTTTAAAAATCCATGAAAATTGTTGTCAAACTAACAGAAATCTTCTGGTGAGACATCCTTGGTGCAGCAGTGTCTCGTTTGAACACCTTTCCCTTGATCAATTCAACCATCACGTCCATTTTCCAAGTTAGGTAATCGGCGTAAGTATAGCTGCCGTATTCGATATCTGGCTCTTTTACAGTAGGTAACTTTTCATCTTCCATATGTTTAAAATATCACAAATAAATAGGATTTTAAATTAACTGTTTAATTTACTTGATTTTGGAAGCTCAAATTCAACTATACCTGGATCAGAATCAGTCGAAATCCCATAAATCTTGCTTAAATCTTTATTTACTGCAATACTTTTAACAGATCTATCCAAGCTGTATTTGGCAATGATTTCACCAGCAAAAGAAAAAACATACACAGTTTTAGCAATGTCTGATTCAGTTTGAATTTTGGCTTCACTTATTCCACCATAAAGGGCAAATATTCTATCCTCTGTCACAACGACATCTCTGAAGTGATAGGGAGAGCTTAAATCCCAATGCACAGAGTAACCTGAAGATTCTGCGATAAGGTCAAATTTCATATACTCTTTTGGAGAGAGGTAGAATCGATCAAAAGTCAATTTATCCCGATCAAAAATTTCGATTTTATTGGAAAATAGATTGGCAATTACAAAATGTGTCCTTGATGTATTGCTGGCAAACCAACCCATATTCATTTGCGAAAGATTGAAGTAGTCTAAATCGGTGCGTTCAGAAAAATTTTCCAAATCTCCATAGCCAGCTAATGAATCCCCTGATGCCGAGAACTCTACCAGTCTTGATGGGGAATCAACTGTCAACCCTAAAAATGTTGAGTCCCCAGATCTAAGTACTGAATAAGCTTTAAAAAAATCACCCTTTTGCTTAACTTGATGTTTTGCTAAGTCAGTATTTGAGAATGAAAATTCGCTGATCTTCTTGTCAATTGAACTATAGATATAAAAAGAAGAGTCATTACTTCCAAACTCAATTGAACTGGCATCTGAAATTTCACCCGGCCCAAAACCAATGGTGCCAAAAGATTTTAAATAAGTATTGTTGCGTGTTTCAATTACATGAATTGGAGAAGCCATGGCATCCATAGAAGGGCTTTCTAGCACATAAAGATTATTACCGTTTACCCGAACTTTGTCGGGGTTAAGTAGCTCTTTATACACCATCTTTTTACCTTTGAGATCAAGCTCAACTAGCTTTTCTTTTTTTTCAGTACAGGCGCCAAAAAAAGCGGTAAAAACAAAAATAAGTAGTGATCTATTCATCATTTTTGAGATTTAATATGTGATAAAATGGCTTGGATATTTTACTCCGGGCCAAGTCCAACTAAAGACTATTGATTCCCACAGCAAGGAGGCAACCCTTTTATGTCTTTGGGATAAAATGTACCAAATCGATCAAAACATCCAATCGAATTTGCTTGCAAACAATCGGCCGCCGATGAAATCAACGGAAGTCCAACTGATAATCCTACAACAAGGGAGAAGAAAATAATCCCTTTAAAACTGGTTTTTTCATAAAAGGTAAAATAAGATTAAACATCTTCATATTTAACCAATCTTAATTAAAATGAAAAAAAAAAATGAACGGTTATTTTTATTTACAAACGGTTATTTTTGATTTTGATTTTCAAATTTCTGACCACCTTAGGATAATACCACAAATAAAACCCACTTAGACTCATCAAAATCAAACCCAAGGCAGTCAGCGTGGAGTAAGTCAACTTCGCATTTTCATTCTCCCAAAAGTAAAAATCAATGATGCTGCCATCGTGGACTTTTTCTATCCAATCTGAGTGACGGGTCTCTATTGAAAGCACTTCTCCAGACAAACCGTCCAGCTGGACTTCGGTAAAATGGGTTTTAAAAGTCACCTTTGCGACTCCTTTATCAGGTCGGATATCGATTCGATCCACTTCGATGGACTCCCCGATTTTTTCCATTTCCAGCTCCGAAATCCTCACCATTTCATCCGGAGAGATCCATTGCCCCTGATCGACTTTAGTTTTTAAAGTAGGCGGCAGGAGCTCTCCTTTTTTTTTCCATGCCAAAAGAATCGAAGTAATTCCTATGACCAAAAAGAAAACAATCAACGGAATACCCATCCAGCGATGGACTCTGCGGAGCCAGCGAAGTGCTTTTACTTTAGATTGAATGATTGGATCAGACATTAATCAGGAATTAAACACAAACTTCGTAAGCTTCATTGATTCAGCAAGTTCTGATTTATTCAATCCTAAGGAATACCCCTCTTTTTCAAGGGTTTCAATCATCACTTCTGTTGCCATATTTCCAACCAATTCGTCTTTGGCCATCGGACATCCTCCAAAACCCTTCAAGGCTCCATCAAATCTTTTACATCCTCCTTTCAGCCCTGCCAACACTTTCTCCGGGATAGACTCAATCCTGCTGTGAAGATGTGCGCCAAATTCAATTTGTGGAAAAGCCTGAATTTGAACCTCAAAAAGTTTGGTAATCAAATCAGGAGTAGCAACCCCAATGGTATCCGATAAGGAAATGAGCTCAACCTGAAGCTGTGAAAGCTTTTCCACAAACTCGGCAACCAGTTCAGGTGAGTAAGGATCTCCATATGGATTACCAAAACCCATGCTTAGGTAGACCACCTGCTTTTTCCCTTTTGCTTCGCAAAGATTCTGGATCGCCTCCACCGTCTTCAAAGCCTCCTCAATCGAGGCGTTGGTATTTCGCTGCTGAAAGGTCTCAGATACCGAAAGTGGGAATCCCAAAAAGTCAATTTCCTGGAATTGAAGAGCATCTTCTGCCCCTCTTACGTTTGCTACAATAGCCAAAAGTTTAGATTTCGCATCGTGTAAATCCAGCAATTCCAATACCTCCGCAGTATCCCGCATTTGCGGAATTGCCTTAGGACTCACAAAGCTGCCAAAGTCAATGGTATCAAAACCCACTTCAAGCAATTGATTAATGTATGCGGCTTTAATGGCAGTATCTATAAATCCCGGAATTCCTTGCATTGCATCCCGCGGGCATTCAATCAGTTTAATCATGCCCGAAGTTAAGTAGAATCAGCAAAAAGGGATTGGGAAGAGTGGTTAAAAATGCTTTGTTAATTCAATACTGGGTCAGTCTGAATAAGATTGCAAGCACAAGAGAATTCTTTCCACTTTTCTTGATTCCATTTCTTCCAACCAGCCAAACAACGCTTCGATAGCTATTTGGGAAACCGGATAAAGTTCTACATGCCAGCCTTGGCAAAATTCCGGGTGGAAAGGAAGGAATAGAAAACATTACTGTATGCTCATATAAAGCTTCCCAAATGGGGATTTATGGGGTTTTTATTCCATAAAACGTGATACAATCCCCCTTTGAAGTCTGTCTGACTTCTTCTAAAAGTGAGTCTATCAGTAAAAAAGTGGTGTTTTACCGACTTTGTTGAAAAATGGTTGATCTATTGCCTATAGAAGTATTAGTACCATCAATTCTTTCACTTAAAAAAACCAAATTATGAAAATCAAATCATCACTTCTTATAGGTACTGCATGTATTGCGGTATTTGCTTGCCAGACTAATAAGTATACAGAGCAAGACAGAATTACTTCAACAAAGAATCTAAATTCATTTGTTGACAGTGTGGAAATGGCTGTAAAGGCTTCTCCAACTCACGATTGGAGTGTTATCGATTCTAGATTTGATAGTCTTGAGTCTAGAGCTGATAAAGTCTACAAAGACCTGAAAGCTGAAAGCACCGAAGTTGATCTGATTGAGACCCGCTACGATACAGTAATTGAGAATGCTAAACGTACGGAGGAGAATTTCCAAAAAACGGCTGAGATGCACCTTCAGAATGTAGAAAAGTGGTGGGAAACTACGGCTAAAGAACCTACTGCCAAAAGAGCAATAACAATTGCTAACATCGAATCTACCACAAAAGAAAGTTTGAATTGGTTGGAAAAAAACTTCAATAACCTGAAGGAAGAATCCAGAGAGAAGTATAACAAGTTCATCTCTGAAATGGGTAAAATTTAAATTCAACAATCAATTCAAAGCCCGCCAAAATTATTTGGCGGGCTTTTTTTGTTAAAACACCTCTTTGGCAATCTTGTAAGTAGCTTCTGCCTTACTCATCGTGTAGAAATGAAGCGAAGGCACGCCGGCAGCAATAAGTTCCTTTGACTGCTGAATGGCCCACTCAATTCCTACAGTTTTCACATCAGCATTGGTTTTACATTTTTCAAGCTCATCCATCAATTCATCAGGAAAGTCCAAAAAGAAAGTCCTTGGCAGCATGGTGATTTGTCCCAAAGTCGTGATCGGCTTGATACCCGGAATGATGGGAACATCAATTCCCGCTGCCCGGACTCTTCTTACATAATCGAAAAACTTTTGATTGTCGAAAAACATCTGAGTTACAATGTATTCAGCCCCTTTATCGATTTTTTCTTTTAGGTACTTCAGGTCAAATTTCATACTCGGAGCTTCGAAGTGCTTCTCAGGATACCCTGAAACACCTACACAAAAGTCAGTATGAAAGCTGTTTTCGGTTTCCTCATGCAGGTAATGTCCATTATTCATGCGTACAATTTGCTCCACCAATTCACTGGCATAGTTGTGCCCATTTGTTTCCGCAATAAACCTACCTTCCGATTTTGGTGCATCACCCCGGAGTGCAAGGACATTTTCCACACCTATAAAATTGAGATCAATCAGGGCGTTTTCTGTCTCTTCTTTGGAAAATCCTCCGCAGAGAATATGCGGAACCGCGTCGACTTGAAAGCGGTTCATGATTGCTGCACAAATGCCTACGGTACCGGGGCGCTTTTTGGTACTTACCTTCTCCAAAAGTCCATTTGGATGCTTTTTGTAAATAAACTCTTCCCGATGGTAAGTCACATCCACAAAAGGCGGCTTGAATTCCATTAAGGGTTCAATTCCTACAAGAAGTTCTTTCAGGCTTTGCCCCTTCAATGGAGGCAAAATCTCAAATGAAAAAAGCGTGGAAGTGGTATTTTTTAAACGTTCTGTTATTTTCATTGAATAGGGATTGCTAAGGTTTGAATAGGTGAATAGGCCAAATTTGGAGACAATAAGCGCTCTGCTTGTTTTATAGTTATGCCCTTTCGTTGGGCATAGCTGGCCACCTGATCTTCTCCGATTTTGCCCAAACCGAAGTATTTACTTTCAGGATGTCCAAAATAAAATCCGGAAACTGAGCTAGTCGGATACATTGCAAAGCTGGAGGTCAGCGTGATTCCAATGGCATTTTCCAAATCTAATAGTTGAGCTATCGTACTCTTTTCGGAATGCTCCGGACAAGCCGGATAGCCCGGTGCCGGACGGATTCCGGGGTATTCTTCGCGAATCAAAGAATCATTATCCAAGCTTTCTGATGTGGAATAGCCCCAATAATCTTTCCTGACCTGCTCATGTACATATTCTGCGGCAGCTTCGGCCAATCTATCAGCCAAAGCCTTAAACAAGATATCATTATAATCATCCCCAGCTGCCTGAAACTCGGCCAGTTTGGTTTCCATTCCTAGTCCTGAAGTCACTGCAAAACAGCCCAGATAATCGGTTTTTTCAGGGTGAATGTAGTCTGCGAGTGATCGGTTTGGAACACCCCTCCCCTTTTTGCCCTGTTGCCTCAAGAAGTGAAGTTTTGCGATTTCTTTATTGCTATCATTTGGATCCAAAATTACCGCATCATCTTCAAGTCGCTTCACCGGGAATAGTCCAAAAACCGCTTTTGCCGTAAGCCACTTTTCCTCAATCAACTTATCCAGCATTTCCTGCGCATCAGCAAAGAGTTTCTTCGCCTCATGGCCTACAATGGGATCTTCCAGGATTTTCGGGTATTTGCCACTAAGCATCCAAGTGCTAAAGAACGGAGTCCAGTCGATGTATTTTCTCAAAACAGAAAGATCCAAATCCTCCAGAATTGTTTTGCCAAGTACCTTAGGCTTTACCGGCTCAACCGCAGTCCAATCAATTCCTACTGGATTAGACTTAGCCTCTTCATAGCTCACCAATTGCTTAATCAATTGCTTCGCCTCATGTTCTTCACGGAGTTGTTTATACGTTTCTTTGATTTGCAATTGATAAGCTTCTTTGGTCTCCTCAGATATAGCTTCACCTGCAATCGGCACGGACTTACTAGCATCTGTCACGTGAATGACAATTCCTGAATACATCGGATCAATTTTCACTGCCGTGTGAATTCTGGAAGTGGTAGCACCACCGATCAACAAGGGAATCTTCAAGCCCTGACGCTCCATTTCAGAAGCGACATTGACCATCTCATCCAAAGATGGAGTGATCAGACCACTCAATCCGATGATATCTACCTTATTTTTAATAGCCTCATCGATGATTTTCTGAGCATCAACCATCACACCCAAATCAATAATTTGGTAACTATTGCAGGCCAAAACGACGCCTACGATATTTTTTCCGATATCGTGCACATCACCTTTGACAGTAGCAAGCAGGATTTTTTTGAGTGAAGAAGCTTCCTGCCCCTCTTCCGGTAGCGGCATAAAGGGCTCCAAATAAGCTACTGCCTTCTTCATTACCCGAGCGGATTTTACTACCTGAGGAAGAAACATTTTACCCTCCCCAAATAGATCCCCGACGACATTCATCCCATCCATCAAGGGGCCTTCAATAACTTTTAAAGGATTGACCAATTCCAGGCGCGCGGCTTCGGTGTCCTCCACAATAAAGTCCAAAATCCCTTTAACAAGGGCATGCTCAATCCGCTTACCTACAGGATCTGAACGCCAAGCTTCGTTGACTACTTCCTTTTTGTCTGCTGCTTTAACAGTTTCAGCAAAATCCAATAATCGCTCGGTCGCATCTTCCTTTCGGTCAAAGAGTACATCTTCAACTCGATCCAGTAAGTCTTTCGGAATATCATCATAAACTTCAAGCATGGTCGGATTGACAATTCCCATGCTCATGCCATGATGGATCGCATGGTAAAGAAATGCCGCATGCATAGCCTCTCGGACACGGTCATTTCCTCGAAAAGAAAACGAAACGTTACTCACTCCCCCACTGACTTTGGCTCCCGGCAGGTTTTCTTTGATCCATTTGGTGGCAAGGAAAAAATCAAGCGCATTTTTTCTGTGCTCTTCCATACCCGTCGCGACAGGAAAAATATTTGGATCGAATATGATGTCCTGACGATTGAATTTGACCTGATCGACAAGAATACGGTAGCTTCGCTCACAGATTTGAATTCTCCGCTCATAGGTATCCGCTTGACCTTTTTCGTCAAAAGCCATTACAACCACTGCTGCACCGAATTTCTTGATAGTTTTAGCTTGTTGAATAAACTCAGCTTCTCCGTTTTTTAAAGAAATTGAATTCACGATTCCCTTTCCCTGAACACACTTCAATCCAGCTAATATGATACTCCACTTGGAGCTGTCAATCATAATCGGAATTCGGCTGATCTCAGGTTCTGAAGCAATCAAGTTAAGAAACTTGACCATGGCAAATTCCCCGTCAAGCATCCCTTCGTCCATACAGACATCCAGGACCTGGGCCCCGCCACGAACCTGATCCAAGGCTATTTCAAGTGCATCATCGTACTGTCCATTTAAGATCAGTCGTGCAAACTTCTTCGAACCGGTAATATTGGTCCGTTCACCAATATTGACAAAATTGATATTCGGGGTGAAAACCAAAGGCTCCAGGCCTGAGAGTTTCATGTAGTCTTTGTTAAACATTGCTCTCCTCCTCCTCTATAACTTCTTCAAATTTTCTAGGCTGAAACTGTGCAGCCATGTCTGCCAAGGCTCGGATATGCTCAGGAGTAGTACCACAGCATCCGCCAAGGATATTCAACATACCTTCCTTTAAGAAGTCTCGTACTTGATCCGCCATTTCATTGGCCCCTTGATCGTAGGCACCAAACTCATTCGGTAAGCCTGCATTGGGATAGGCAGAAACATAAAAAGGGGCATTTTGAGCCAATACTTTCAAGTATGGCCTAAGCTCTTTTGCTCCCAGGGCGCAATTCAAACCGACTGATAACAAAGGTACATGGGAGACTGAAATCAAGAATGCTTCGGTAGTCTGACCGGAAAGCGTTCGGCCGGAAGCATCGGTGATTGTACCCGAAATCATAATCGGAATCCCTCCATCTTTTGGATCGAGCGGAATATTTCTTTTTTCATAAACTTCCTGAATCGCATACAGGGCCGCTTTTGCATTAAGTGTATCAAAAATCGTCTCAACCAAAATAATGTCTGAACCCCCGTCTAATAAGCCATTCACCTGCTCAGCATAGGCTTCTGCCAATTGATCAAAAGTAATGGCCCGATAGCCGGGATCATTTACATCTGGAGAAAGGGAAGCAGTTCTATTTGTTGGCCCTATTGCACCTGCTACGAAGCGCGGTTTATTGGGCTCTTTGGCTGAAAATTCGTCTGCCACTTCACGCGCGAGCTTTGCTGATTCAAAATTAATTGCATAAGCCAAATGCGAAAGTTCATAATCAGCTTGTGCAATGGTAGTGCCCGAAAAGGTGTTGGTCTCAATGATATCTGCGCCGGCCTCCAAATATTCCCTGTGAATTTGGCGGATGATATCCGGACGGCTCAAGGACAATAAATCATTGTTGCCTTTAAGTGATTTAGGATGATTCGCCAATTCAGGGGTTCTGAAATCCTCCTCGTCTAGTTTGTATCGCTGAATCATGGTCCCCATAGCTCCATCCAGGATCAGGATTCGATTTTGAATCACTTGCAATAGGGTATTTGTTCTGTTTTGCATCGTTCGAATAATTAAATCAAAAAGCTTATCGAGCAAAACACGGAGAAAAGTTACAGGTAACTTGTCCGCTCATCTTTTCCCGATTAATCGGAATGGGAGTTAGCACCTTGTTTACAGGTTGCTAAGACGTCATAGGGCCCTTCCCTCAGTCTTTCTCGATAAGCACTTCAAAGGTAATAGCATTTCATCAAAAAAGTTTAAGAATAATTCAAAATTCAGGTGATTTATTGATCTATTGTCAATGCTGTCCTAAACAATCTTAGGGATTGTTGAAGTTATGGGTTTTTCTTTTGTTGAGACTATTTTTTGTAGAAATCTGGAAACAGAACCCCCTGTAGGCTTTTTGCAGGTGGTTTTTCATGGTTTTCAAAGGGTTTGTCGAGCCATTTTTGGAGTTCAATTTTGACAAAGATATTCAGTCGGATAAATGCGACCAGATTGGACAGGTGCCACCCAAATTTAGCCGTAGCTTTCATGACCTTGAGCAGTAAGATGGTGATCAAAGCGGTCCAGATTTGGTTCATGACTGCGTTTTTGGAAGTTCCGAT
>NZ_FMXE01000035.1 GCF_900103735.1 Algoriphagus alkaliphilus
TGTTGGGATAACGCAGTGGCAGAAAACTTCTTTAAGATCATTAAATCAGAGCTGATATACCAGCTCCCACTTCTCAACATCGGACAGACACAGATCGAGATCTTTGAGTTCATCGAAATCTGGTACAACAAAAAAAGAAAACATTCCTACCTGAATTACCTTACTCCAGAGCAGTTCGGAGAAAAAACAAAAACAAAGGCAGCTTAAAGAAAATTGAACTCGAACTAATCAGGTGGATTTTTTTTCTAAATCCACTTGATTAGTTGAGTAGCCCCGCGGCAGGCGACATAAAATCAAATCAAAAACAAGCTTAAAAATATTGTCCAGTTTTTTGTAGCAAATCCAGTTCTGTGAAATATATCAGTAAGTCCTCCACCTAATGGATCTTTTGAAAAGGTTAATGTGACCTCATTAGTAAATTGAGATGCTGCATCTAAATATTCATCAGAACCTCCGACCATTTGCAAGTTAGCTTGAGTACCTAATCCTTTTTCAAGGAATTCAGGTAAATCGATATACCATTTATCGTTTTCTTTGTAGAATCTATGGGTATGTGTTTTCACCATCTGTTTATTTATTTTGTTTTTAGATTGTGAGGTTCTAAGAACTTGTGTTATTCTCATTTTTATCGGTTTTAAAGGGGGTTTTTACCTGATTTATTTTTGAAAAACTCATCCTTTTTCACTCCTTTTGATTTCAAATCCATGAAATCGGTAATCTCCTCGCTCACAAAACTCATGGAGGCCTGGATTGAGTTTTTTTCGAAACTGAAAGAATTTTTACCATTTCGGTCCAATTCTCGAGTTGCTTCTTCCACATTCAGCCCGGCACCGAGGAAAAGAAACCTCCATTTTCCGCTTAATTCCAACTCATTGATCAGACGCTTGACTTCATGTCCATTGAAAATCCTGGATGAGTTTTCAAAGCCGTCCGTGAGAATTAACATGACCACGTCGGTATGCTCATTTTCAAGCTCAGTCCTCAATTTTGTTTTCAGAAATTGGATGCTACTTCCGATCGCATCGTAAAGGGATGTCATTCCGTCAGGGAAAATTTCTCTCCAGTCAATGGCTGCTTGAGAAATCGGCAGGATGCCTTCAGAGAATTTCAGTGCCTGATTGAATGCACAATAGGAAAAGAATAAATCCTGATCTGTGAATTCAACCTGTTTGTCTTTGAATCCCTGCAACTGGGTTTGGAAACTTTGTCTTGCCTCTTTCCAGCAGGAGTCCATACTGCCGCTTCGGTCGAGGACCAGATGATAATAAGTTTGTTTGTTCATGGCTTTGTTTGTTAAATCTTCCCAAAGGTCTGTCAAAGCCATGATGCTGCTAAATCTCTGCAAGCTTGTAGTCTACCTTTTGACAAAAAATTCTCCTGATCTGATTTCGAGTTTTTACGAACCCCTCTCAACTTGGAAAGGGAGCTTGCGCAGTGGGCAAATTGAGCATTGGGATCCGATTTGAAGGGAATCGAAGGTGATGGTATAAGCGAAGAATTGGGCTAAAGCCCCCTCGGTGATATGATCATTCCTGAAGGATCGGGCTAAAGCCGCGTCCCTATTCATTGAGGCGATCCATACATTAAAAACACCCTAAAACTAGGCTGTATTTATATCCGAAAAATTTGCAGAGAATAGAACCATTTAACACCACTAAGTCAAAAAATCACATTTTAATATGAAAACAAAGGTCTTTATTGAACCAACAGCTCTATTCTCACCATTTTCCACATTATACTGTGATTTAGGTTTGATTTGGACTATCCCCATCTTCCAAACGAGCGTAAAGTTTACCTCCGTTATCTAAACAAGGGTAAAAAATCAATAAATTTACCCTTGTTCCTTTTAAGAGTGTAAATCTTACCCCTTTCACTGACCATTTATTGAGAAGAAGTATTCTATTTTTTGTAGCCATATTTTTTATGTTTTCTGCCTTCAGCCAGCAAAGAACAGACTTTTTGAAGGTATCCAAAGTGGTGGACGGCGACACCTTTTGGGTAATCAATTCCAGGGGCAAGGAAGAGAAAATAAGGTTGATCGGAGTAAATACCCCCGAAGTCAGAAATACCGGAAGGACTCAGGTTGAATATTTTGGCAAGGAGGCTTCGGACTTTGTCAAGGCATTGCTTACAGGCAGACGAGTCCGCTTGGAATATGATGTGGGGCGATATGACCGCTACAAGCGAACCTTGGCCTATGTCTATCTGGAAGACGGTACGTTTCTGAATGCCCTTTTGGTAAAGGAGGGCTTTGCCAACGTGGCCACCTATCCGCCCAATGTGAAATATGTGGAGCTCTTTATGAAATTGGAGCGGGAAGCCCGGAATAAAAAGAAGGGGCTCTGGAAGGAATAGCTTGTCGGACAATGGAAAAGTAATCCTGTGTCGGGTCATTTGACAGTGCAAATTCGAACAGCAGCTTTGCCGGAAATCCAAGGAACAAAAAAACAAAGCCAATAAAAAACATCCCTTCGGACCTATTCCCATTACCCTTTTTAAACTGGGAAAAAACCAGCAAAACAGGATTTCTTAGCCCCTCCCTTTTCAAGACAAACCTCATTATTTAAGCTGATTATCCTCATGTATTGAGTGGATAATTGTAGGTAGTATCGTCTGATCAAACCAAAAAAAAACCACGGTATGACCCGACCTTCCCTTTTATCTCCCCCGCAGACCAGCGCCTTGGTTATTCTGCGAATCCTCATCGGATGGCATTTTCTTTACGAAGGTGTCCTCAAGCTTTATAGCCCCTCATGGACAGCCAAGGGCTACCTACTCAGTGCTACGTACATGGAGTCCTTTTTCCACTGGATGGCCAGTGATTCCATGATTTCTACCATTGACACTTTGAATATCACCGCACTACTCTTGGTAGGTGTCGGACTGATTTTGGGTTTCAAGACGCAGGTCGCAAGTCTGATCGGAATAGGTCTTTTGCTTTTGTACTACTTTGCCCATCCGCCTTTTCCCGGATATCCTCAGGGACCTGCTGAGGGGAGCTACTGGATCATCAATAAAAACCTGATCGAAGCTGCGGCCCTAGTGGTGATTTTTCTGTTCCCTACTTCCATTTCCTTTGGACTGGAACGGTTTTTCACCAAAAAGGAAATCCAAACTCAATCCTAAAAACACGGAAATCATGGCAACTGACAAAAAACTATTTGCAGCCTTTTCGAGAAGAGATTTGCTTAAAAGCCTGGCAGGAATCCCGGTCTTAGGCGCTGTATGGGCAGCTGGGATAGATACCACTAAAAGGTCGAAACTGGAAAAAGATTTCCTCCTCGAAAAATTAAACATCAAAGCCAGCCCCCCTCCTGCCTCCGGCCCTATGAGTGGCGACCCCTTACGAATCGGTCTTATCGGCTTTGGCATACGAGGCGAGCAACTGATGCGAGCACTGGGATTTGCGACCAATGAATGGGTTGAGGCCATGTCAAAGGCTTTCATGGAGGATCCCAAAGACAAGCGATTGGAAGATTTCAAAGCTCAGGAAAACCTCAATGTCAAACTCACGGCAATCTGTGATATTTTTGATGTTCGGGCCGAAAAAGCCCTAAAATCATTCAATAACGAATCCAATACCTGTAAGCGCTACGAAAGCTACCTGGACCTGATTAACAGCGGAGAGGTCGATGCAGTCATTATTGCTACCCCGGATCACTGGCATGCACCAATGGCACAGGCTGCAATTGAGGCGGGAATCCATGCCTACATTGAGAAACCGATGACTCATACGATCGGCGAGACCTATCTGCTGAGAGAGGCAGTCAGAAAAAATCCCAAAGCTATCTTGGCGGTAGGGCACCAACATCGGCAGACGCTCAGCTTCTTGACCGCTCAGGATGCCATAGCCAAAAACACCCTGGGCCACATCTCCCTCGTCGTAACCAACACCAACCGAAATGATGGCAATGGAGCCTGGCAATATGAGATCCATCCGGAGGCTTCGCCTGAAACCATTGACTGGAATGCCTTTTTGGGCAATGCCCCTTCAGTCCCATTCAATCCGGAGCATTTTTTCCGATGGAGAAAATGGTGGGCTTATGGTTCGGGATTATCCGGAGACTTGCTTACCCACGACTACGATCGAATAAATTGTGTGCTTAAAATGGGGATCCCCAAGTATGTCACGGCCTCGGGAGGAATCTATACCCACCGTGATGGCAGAAATGTACCGGATGTGATGCAGGTGAATATGGATTTTCCGGAATTCAGCACCGGTTCAAGTCAGGAAAGTGGGAAAGAAAAAGGAATGACCCTTGTCTACAGTGCTACCTTGGGAAATCAGTTTGACCGGGGTACCGTGCTGATGGGCCATGACGGCAGCATGGAACTGGGCAATATCCTGACTATCTATGCCGACCCGAGATCCACCAAGTACAAGGACATGATCGCAGAAGGACGGATCGACCCTTCGGTTCCCATCTACCAATACGACCCCACTGCCGATGGTGTCGACGCTGTGACCTCCGCTACGACCAAGTACTTCGCAAATAAAGGACTGCTATGGACCTATCGGGATGGCAAGCGTGTAGATTCTACCTTCTTACACATCCGGGAGTGGCTGAGCTGCATCCGATTGGGAGGGGAACCAAGCTGTGGAATTCAGGAAGGATTTGAGGAAGCTATCACCGCACATATGGCAGGACTTTCTTATAAAACCGGCCGAAAAATCGAATGGGATTCCGAAAGTGAGCGAATCATTTCCCTGCCGGGAGAAGACTTGGATGCTATCCTTTTGGAAAATTCCATTAGCTGAAAATGAAATGACGCATCTCAAGCTTATGCGTCATTTTTTCTTTTCTGTATATCCGCTTTCTTACCAGTAGCCATAGGAAATACGGCTAGAAGTCCGATGAGACGAGCTGTGGACTTGCTTCCCGATTGCCATCGGGAGTGGACGGTCGTCTGTCGACGATTATCCGCTTTTTTCAATTTCAATTTTTACAAACTGGTAGAATTGCGGGTAATCATAAAAATAAAATACAGATGAGTTCAATCCTTGAATCATTCCTTTTCTAAACTGACTTGATGGTTGGAAAAGGGGATTGCTGGACTGGATAGTTTACCCCACCCTTGACTCCGAGTACAAATCATAAGCCGCCACCAATAATTGCCGGGCAGGCGAGTAGCCATACTTTTCATGTTCCTCGATTTCACTCCGCCGGATTGCAAAACCCGGCAGGTACTTTTCATCCAACTCGTCCCAAAAAATCAACAAGTAGCAATAGGAAATCGGACTCGCCCTTCCTGCCTCCATCCAGGAATTAAATTGTGCTTCATCCAGGGATTTGGGATATTTGAGGCCTTCGAACATGTGAAACTAGCGCTTGATTTCTTGCAAAAGTAGGGAAACCAAATAACTATTATGAGTATCCGCAAGGATGCACGTTGGGTAAAAATTGGTCCAGTAAGTTGCGGATCCTTAACCAAGGTCTTTAGTCCATGGCCCATAGCTAAGCAAATCTGTCCTCCAATCCAAATTTCAAAGGCTATGTGCAGGTTCACAGATACACATACTAACTATTCATTCAGCTCAATTTCAACTAGATGTTGTAAAAAAAAATCCCAACCTTCTAACTGAATGTTGGGACCCTTAACTTTCTTGTTTTTAGCTCTAGCTAAATCAATACACATCCAAAATCTTGTACCGAAGTCCATTGTATTCGATGAGTTCTCCCTTTTTCTTGCCTTTCATCTCAGCATAGATGGGTGCATGGACGGACAAGCCAAATACCGACTTTTCATTTATGTCGACTGATTCGATCGAGGTACTGACGAAAAATATCCGCTGATCGGTGACGACGACGGCTCCGATTTCTATTTCTTCACAGGTCAAATCCGGATCAATATTACCCAGAGTCATCAGCTCATTTCTCAAAAAAAGTAACTCGTGTTCCATCCTTACCAACAATTCGTTTTGCTCGGATGCACCGCGGTTGCCCTGGCTTGCACTTTCATCACGCGTGGTAACTTCCGACTTGAGCCGGGCCACTTCTTTTTCAAAATCAGAAATGGTCATTTGTTGCTTGATCGTGCAGGCATGCAAAATGCTGCTTTTCGAAAGTCTGGAGTTCATAGTTTGGTCTGATTGATAATCACAATAATACCTAACGCTAATCCTTGAACATATGACGAAAGTCAGCAAAGAAAATGATTTAGCATTCTGAGATAAGGTTCTGCGGATGTTTCGTAGGATAAAGACTGCCTGCCCTGAATTGGTTTCAGGCCTTAGAGTTTATACCCGATTACACCTTAAATAGGCACCTTACCGCCGGTTTGGGCACTTTCCAAAATCGCCTCCACAATCCGGATATCACGCAAACCTTCTTCACCCGGCACGAGGTAAGGCTTGCCTGCTAGGATGGCCAAGGCATCTTGATCCATTTGATTGGCCTGCTGCCAAGGCACGTCGTACGGGAAGTTGATCGGGCCCAGCGGGCTCTTTCCCTTGTTGCCTGCATAACCTTGGAAAGGAGACATTTCGATCAGTCCTTTTTCACATTGGATATTCAGGAAGTTGATGTTTTCCGCAAAGGAAGTCTTGATCTTTCCGATTACTCCACCCGGAAACTGGAGTACTGCCTCCACAATTTCGCCCAGACCATCCTTATATACTTCAGGCCTTTCCGTCCAGACTTTGGCAGAATTAACTGCAACAGGTTCCATATTTGCCCCCAGCCTTGCACCCTGAATGGAATATACGCCCATATCATAGATTACTCCTCCACCCATTTCCCGCTTTTGCTTCCAGTGGCCAGTCCGTCCTTCCCGATACCCTGCTGCACAGTCCACGCTGAGGACTTTCCCTAAAGTTCCTTCCTTGACAATTTTCTGAAAAGCTTGAGTATTCGGTTCGTGCTGACAGCGATAACCAATGGATAATCCCACTCCATTTGCTTTGCAAGCATCAATCATAGCTTGGCATTCCTCCAAGGTTACTGCCATGGGCTTTTCACACCAAACTTGTTTTTTAGCTTTTGCGGCACGCACCACATACTCCCGATGCATGGATGGAGGAAGGACGATATAGATGACATCGATATCGGGATTGTCCTTGATGGAGTCGAAAGTGTCGTAGTTATAAATGTTCTTGTCCGGGATGTTGTACTTGGCTTTCCACGTTTCGGCTTTGGAAGGAGTTCCGGTCACGATGCCTGCCAGGTAGCAATGTTGTGTTTGCTGCAAAGCCGGAGCAAGTAAATCGGTGCTGTAATAGCCCAATCCAACGAGTGCCACGCCAAGCTTTTCTTTCCGTGAGGAAGTATTGCATGCAAAAAGGGCAGATGGGGCAATAAGTCCCAGTCCGGTGGCCAAGCCGATGGTTTTGAGTGAATCGCGTCTTGAGGTCATTTACTTCAGTTTTATTTGAAAAATCAAGTTATTGGATATTTAACTTTTATAAAACCCAAACTAGGGGTATTTTCAAATATTATTCTTCCTAATTGAAAATCCACATTGAAACTAATAACCCCCCCCCCAATTATGAAAAAGCTCCTAATTCTTGTATTCCTTACCCTTCCGATGATTGCTTTTGCGCAAACCAAACCTTATTTATCAATTGCTGATGCAGAGCGAATAACCGCAGCTGCTGAAGCAAAAGCCAAAGCAGAAGGTTGGAATGTAGTCATCGCCATTCTTGACGATGGCGGACATCTGATTTCTCTGAAGCGTATGGATGGTGTTCAAATCGGATCAATTGATGTTGCTCAGGCCAAAGCCAAATCCGCAGTCTATTTTAAGCGCTCCACCAAAATTTTTGAGGATGTCATGAAGGGCGAAGGCGGAAGCAGAATCGCCACGCTTCCCAATGCAGTGGGGGTCGAAGGTGGACTTCCGATATTTAAAGACGGCATCATCGTCGGATCGATCGGGATTTCAGGAGTGACTTCTGCACAGGATGGGATCATTGCAGAAGCCGGAGTGAAGGGGTATTGAGGAAGGACGAATTCCATTAAAAATCCGCGCTCATCTGCGACCTTTTCCGCGAAGAACTGCGGGAGGTAATAAACTTAATCTTCGGCTAAAGCCCCGTAATGACAATAATCCATTAAGGAATGGGCTTTAGCCACATTCCTATTCATAAACCTGAATTTCAATTGGATTTCACATAGGCCAATGTTGAAGTTAATCAAATCCGCGTCGATCTGCGTCTTTTTCTGCGCCAATCTGCGGGAAACAAAAAACGGCTGAATCTCTCCAGCCGCTCCCCCGACCTTTGAGGTTTTCAAAAACCTCGAAGGTCTAATCCAAAAGCAAAATTTCTTAAATTTAAAGTCAGACTTGATAACTTTTTAAAAGATGAACTCAGATAGTTTACAACCAGGAGAATTTTATCACATTTTTTCGAGAACGATTGGAAGCGAGCTCCTATTCCGTTCAGATGAAAATTATTCTTTTTTCCTTAAAAAGTATCTAGTGTACTGTGAAGAGCAATTTTTAACATTTGCCTATTGCTTGTTACCTAACCATTTTCATTTCCTTGTTCAGGTAAAGGAAAACACTACTTCCGAACAGGCCCTATCGTCAATTTCCAATTTTCTAAATTCCTATTCAAAATCATACAATAAATTGTACGAAAGACACGGCGGATTATTTCAAAGAAAATTCAAAAGAAAGAAAATTGACCACGAAAGCTACCTAACTCAGGTGGTAATTTATATTCATCAAAATCCAAGTAAACATGGAATTACGACGGAATTTAAAAAATGGAAATACTCCTCCTATCAAGCATTAATGTCCTCTAAACCAACGAAGCTTGGAAGAGAATACATTCTTGATTGGTTTGGTGGAATAGATCAATTTCAAAAAGATCATCAATCAACGACTAATCTTAGGTTACCAATAGAATTTTCATTGGAATAGAAGAACTAAAAAATCTCGAAGGTCTCTTTGAATTTAGAACCTTCGAGGTCTAGTTGAGATGTTTGAGATTTCTAAAAAACCTCGAAGGTTCATTGTTTAAAAAAACCTTCGAGTCCGCCGCGGCGGACTCAAAGGTTAAGTATACATCGCCCCATTCACGTGAAGCACCTGCCCTGAGATATAGCTACTCATATCCGACGCCAAAAAGACACAGGCATTGGCCACTTCTTCCGGCTGACCACCACGCTTCATCGGGATTCCGTCTCTCCAACCTTGCACCGTCTTTTCATCCAAAGCTCCCGTCATTTCAGTTTCTATAAATCCCGGTGCCACGGCATTACATCTGATATTTCTTGATCCTAGTTCCAAAGCCACCGACTTCGTAAATCCGATAATTCCAGCTTTCGAAGCTGCATAGTTTGCCTGACCGGCATTTCCTTTCACCCCGACTACGGAAGTCATGTTGATGATCGAACCGGCCTTTGCTTTCATCATCGTGCGGGAAGCTGCCTTCACCGTGTTAAAGCAGGATTTGAGATTCACATTCATGATTTCGTCCCAAGCTTCCTCAGTCATGCGCATCAGAAGGTTGTCGCGGGTGATGCCGGCATTGTTGACCAAAATGTCCAAGGCACCAAAGTCAGCTACCACGTCATTAATTAATTGCTCAGCAGCTTTGAAGTCAGATGCATCGGATCGATAGCCTTTCGCCTTTACTCCAAAAGCCTCCAATTCGGCTTCAAGCGCCTGTCCTTTTTCCACACTGGACAAAAAAGTGAATGCGACATTTGCACCTTCCAATGCAAATCGAATCGCAATTGATCTTCCAATTCCCTTTGAAGCTCCTGTCACCAATGCGGTTTTTCCTGCGAGTAATCCCATGAAGTGTAAAATTTTGTTTGGCCAAAAATAGAAAAAAAGCTTAGAATTCTGCTTTTCTGAAATTCACAAAATTGGTTTTAGATTGAAAACCAAGGTATTAAATCTCCAAAAATTGATTCCGCAAAATTTAAGTCGGAGGATTAATGATTTGTTAAAATTTTCCTCTAAAAAGCTTAAATAATTCAGTTTAAGCGGCTTTTGAAGGAAAAGGCATGTCGGAAATCCAATTTTTTTCTGAAGGCAAAAGGCCTATTTTTGCAGAGTTTCAATTTGTAATCAAACAAGAATAAGATATGTCTTCGACAAAATTTGACTTGATCGTGCTGGGAAGTGGACCTGGAGGCTATGTGGCCGCGATTCGCGCTTCTCAACTCGGACTGAAAACCGCCATCGTAGAAGCTGCCGAATTGGGTGGCATTTGCCTCAATTGGGGTTGTATCCCAACCAAAGCCTTGCTGAAAAGCGCGCAGGTTTTTGAATACATCAATCATGCTGCCGATTATGGTATTTCGATCAAAGGTGCTGAGGCAGATTTCTCCGGAATGGTCAAGAGAAGCCGAGGTGTAGCCGATGGCATGAGCAAGGGAGTTCAGTTTTTGATGAAGAAAAATAAAATCGAGATCATCACGGGTTGGGGTAAAATCCAGCCTGGTAAAAAGGTGGAAGTAGCAGGTGCAGATGGCAAGAAAACAGTTTATGCCGCGGATAATATTATCATCGCTACCGGTGCCCGATCCAGGGAACTACCATCAATGAAGATTGACGATAAAAAAATCATTGGCTACCGAAAAGCGATGACGCTGGAAAAACAGCCAAAAACCATGGTTGTCGTAGGTTCAGGTGCTATCGGTGCGGAGTTTGCCTATTTCTATAATTCCATTGGCACCAAAGTAACTATTGTAGAATACCTAGATCGTATCGTCCCAGTGGAAGATGTGGAAGTTTCCAAGGCTTTGGAAAAAATCTATAAGAAAGCGGGCATGACCATCATGACTTCTTCGGAAGTGACTGCGGTAGACACCAAAGGAACAGGATGCAAGGTGACGGTAAAAACTGCCAAAGGCGAAGAAACCTTGGAGTGTGATGTGGTGCTTTCTGCCGCAGGTGTAGTTTCCAACTTGGAAAATATTGGTTTGGAAGATGTCGGAATTTTGGTGGAAAAAGGCAAAATCAAAGTTGACGAATATTACAAAACCAATATGCCTGGTTACTATGCCATTGGTGATGTAGTCTCCGGGCCGGCATTGGCCCACGTTGCTTCTGCGGAAGGCATTACTTGTGTAGAGAAAATCGCAGGTCACCATCCGGAACCAATCGATTACAACAATATTCCGGGCTGTACTTATTGCTCCCCGGAAATTGCCTCCGTGGGTTACACCGAAGCAAAAGCAATCGAGGCAGGATACGAAGTGAAAATCGGCAAGTTCCCATTCTCAGCATCAGGAAAAGCTTCTGCGGCCGGTGCCAAAGATGGATTTGTGAAGTTGGTTTTTGACAAAAAATACGGAGAACTTCTCGGTGCACACATGATTGGGGCAAACGTAACAGAAATGATCGCTGAGATCGTTGCAATCCGTAAACTGGAAACTACAGGTCATGAATTGATCAAAACCATCCATCCTCACCCGACTATGTCGGAAGCAATCATGGAAGCCGCTGCAGCTGCATACGATGAGGTAATTCATCTTTAATAAAAAATAAAAGAACTCTAGGCTGAAACATTCGGCCTAGAGTTTTATTTTTAAGCGTATTCCACTTCAACCCAAATACTTTTGCAGGAAGAACAACTCATCGAAGGCTTAAGAGCCCGAGACCGAAAAACGACGGAATATCTCTATGAGAAGTATTCAAGGGCACTATTTGCGGTTATTGCCCGCATAGTGTCAGATAAGGACATTGCGGAGGAGGTTTTCCACGATGCTTTTATCAAAATCACAAAAAAAATCGACTCCTACGAGGAGTCAAAAGGCCGCCTGTACACTTGGATGGCTAATATTTGTCGTAATTCTGCCATAGACAAACTTAGGTCCAAGGAAATATCTCAATCCGGTAAGACCAACGGAATTGATGACTTCGTATATGGACTTGAAAGTCAGTCAGGGACTATGGAACAGGTAGAGGCGATAGGAGTCAAAGAGTTAATCAATAACCTCAACGAGGATCAACGATTCATCATCGATCATATCTATTTCAAAGGTTATACGCATTCGGAGGTCTCGGAGGAATTTGATATTCCGCTCGGCACAGTCAAATCCCGCGTCAGGGCTGCACTTCAAGTATTAAAAAAGAACTTACACAGAATCTAGTGGACATCCAATCATACATAGCATCAGGCAAACTGGAACTCTTCCTACTGGGGGAGTTAACTGAGCGCGAGCGGGAGGAAGTTCTGGCCTTGGCAAAAACTTATCCTGAAATCCAAAAGGAATTGGATGAGTTGGAGGAAGCAATGTTTTACTTTGATAACTTGACAGGACCCGAACCTTCCCCTCAGGTAAAAGAAAAAATATTTGCGAACCTAGAGGCTGACTTCAAAAAGGAAGAACCTCTAAAAGCAGCTCCAGTTACCCCTAAAGAGACCCAAGTTGTCCCACTTTCCCCTTGGAAAAAATTTGCGGTAGCAGCATCTCTTGTGGCATTGCTGGCAAGTGCGGCAGCGATTTATTTCGCGGGCAAATACTACGACACCGATCAGAAATTCACTGCCCTACTCCTAGATCAGCAAGTGATGGCGGATAACCTGAATCAGGTCAAGCTTCAATACGAAGAAACGGATTCCCGATTGGATCGCCTGGTCTCTGGCGATTTCAAACGCGTGGAAATGAAAGGCACTGGATTTGAAATGCAGAAAGACGCGAAAGTTGACGTCTTCTGGGATCAAAAAGCACAAGAAGTCTTCGTGGCAGTGAATAATTTGAATTCACTGGACGCAGAATCTGATTATCAGCTTTGGGCGATAGGCAAAGATGGTCCGGTAGGAATTGGTCTAGTCAATCCGGGAGAGAAATTCACCCTTCAACAAATGCAAGCTGTGGCCGAAGCAGGTGCCTTTGCCATCACCATCGAGCCAAAAGGAGGCTCTAAAGCACCAACACTTGAAAAGTTGGTCGTGCTGGGAGAAGTTGCTTAATACCTAAAGAACAGAGTTTATCGAGCCTGCTTTGCAAAGAGCGGGCTTTTTTCATGCCTTTTGTTGAACTTAGCTTCCCTGAAAGCACTTTTAAAATCCTATGGAACTCCAACTCTCCACTCCTGCCCTACTCTTCTCTGCCATCACCTTGCTGATGTTGGCTTTCACCAACCGATTTTTGGCCATCGCCACCCTGATTCGTGGCCTGCATAAGAACTACCTAAAAGAGCCCGATTCAGCCATCATTGTTGAGCAGATTCACAACCTTCGCCGTCGACTGACACTCATCAAAAACATGCAGCTTTTCGGAGTTTTCAGCTTTTTAATGTGCATCATTTGTATGTATTTGCTCTTCCAAGGTTATACTTCCGCGGCTAATTGGGTATTTGTGGCGAGTATGGGTTCACTTCTTGTATCCTTGATGATTTCACTGGTCGAAATCCAGATTTCAACCAAAGCACTCAACCTGGAGCTTTCGGATATGGAGGAAATCTTTCAAAAGCGGGAAAGTAGCTTGGATGTATTCTTTAAAAAAGACCCCAAAAAAGATGATGTGTAAAAACAAGTTCAAAATCCAAGTATTTCACCCATGTTGATTGATCTGAGAAGTGACACGGTAACCCGGCCGACTGCGGGAATGAAGGAAGCCATGTTTACAGCCCCGGTTGGCGATGACGTATTTGGAGAAGATCCGACAGTCAATGCCTTGGAGGAAAAAATCGCCAAACTCTTTGGAATGGAGGCAGCGCTCTTCTGTCCTTCCGGGACCATGACCAATCAGATCGCAATTCGTCTCCACACACGGATTCAGACCGAGGTGATTTGCCACCAATATTCTCATATCTACCTCTATGAAGGAGGCGGAATCATGGCGAATTCACATGCTTCTGTAAAACTTCTACCCGGAGAACTGGGAAAAATCTCTGCTTCACAAATTGCCGATTCCATCAATCCCGATGACGTGCATGCGCCTGAGACTACATTGGTTTCGCTGGAAAACACCATGAACAAAGGAGGAGGAAGCATCTACACATTAGACGAAATCAAACCTATTCATGCCCTTTGCAAAGAAAAGGGCATCAAGCTTCACCTGGACGGGGCTAGACTCTTCAATGCCTTGGTGGAGACGGGCGAAAACCCTGCCGATTGGGGTGCTCAGTTTGATACGATTTCTATTTGCTTGAGCAAAGGTTTGGGCTGTCCGATTGGCTCGCTTTTACTAGGATCAAAAGCAGATATCAAGCAGGCGAGAAAGGTTCGGAAAGTCTTTGGCGGAGGAATGCGACAGGCTGGATTTCTGGCGGCAGCAGGTATTTATGCCTTGGATCATCAGGTAGAGCGATTGAAAGAAGACCACGCCAGAGCTAGAGCATTGGGAGAAATGCTGGGTAAACTTTCAGTGGTATCAGAAATTTTCCCAGTTGCAACCAATATTGTGATTGCGAGACTGCAAGGAACGCCTCCGGAGGAATTCATGAAAAAGCTGGCGGAGCAAAATATCAAATCAGTCAAGTTCGGAAAGGATCTCGTGCGCTTTGTGACGCACTTGGACTTTGATGATGATCAATTGGAGGAGTTTGGGAAGAGGGTAAGAGAAATTTGAGATTCAGTATTTGAAATTTGAAATCAATTACTAACTTCAAGCGTTAGTATCGAAAAACAGAACTAGTGATACAATCTTTTGGCGACAAGGAAACAGAGAAAGTTTGGAATGGAATCCGTTCGGCTAAACTCCCAAATGATATTCAAGAAATTGCAAGAAGAAAACTTAGGATGCTCAATAACTCTCAAAACTTAAATGACTTAAGAATACCACCATCAAATCATCTAGAAAAACTCTCAGGAAATTTATCGGGCCAATTTAGTGTCCGCATCAATAAACAATGGCGCATAATATTTACTTGGGAAGGCAATCAATCATTTGATGTTCAAATAGTGGATTATCATTGATATTAAAATAATGGAAAATCTTAAAAACATCCATCCTGGCGAAATTCTATCGGAGGAATTCTTAAAACCAATGAAAGTCTCCGCATATAGACTTGCCAAGGAAACTCATATTCCTCAAACTCGCATTTCAGAAATCATTCAGGGAAAAAGAAGGATTACCGCAGATTCAGCGTTGAGGTTTTCCAAGTTTTTTGGAACCTCCCCGAAATTCTGGCTTGGGCTTCAGGATGATTTTGATTTGGAAGAAGAAAAAACCTCCAAACAGACAGCGATTGACTCAATCACCCCATTCAATTATAACCAGGCCTAAAAAGGCCTTTTTTTTATCCTAATTTGCTCCAAATTTTGAAATTGGCAAGTCTTATGTCTTGCATCTAAAGTCTTGTATCTCCTAAGAAAATGAATCCCACTCCACTAGCCGAACGCATGCGCCCAGCCCGATTGGAGGATCTGATCGGTCAGGAGCATTTGTCTTCTCCCAACTCCTTTTTACATAAGGCGATCAAGTCAGGAAATGTCCCTTCCCTGATCCTTTGGGGCCCTCCCGGTGTGGGTAAAACGACCATTGCCAATATCATCGCCAACGAAATCAAGGCACCATTTTACACTTTGAGCGCGATCAGTTCGGGAGTGAAAGATATTCGCGAGGTTATCGAAAAGGCCAAGTTCCAGATGGGAGTCGTGCTTTTCATCGATGAGATCCATCGCTTTAACAAATCCCAGCAGGATGCGCTATTGGGTGCTGTGGAAAAGGGTACCATCCGCCTGATAGGCGCGACAACTGAAAATCCATCTTTTGAGATTAATGGAGCTTTGCTTTCACGCTGTCAGGTTTTCACCTTAAATCCGCTGGGCAAATCCGAACTCGAAGCCATGATGCGTCAGGCTTTGGAAAAGGATAGTGATCTGAAAAAAATTAAGGTTGAACTTCAGGAAATCGACGCCTTGCTTCGGATATCTGGTGGAGACGGCCGGAAACTCCTGAATCTTTTGGAAATAGTCATTGACGGCATCAACGAGAATCCCTGCGTGATCACGGACGAAATCGTGATGAAAATCGCCCAGCAAAAAGTGGCTCTTTACGATAAATCCGGGGAGCAGCACTACGACATCATTTCTGCCTTTATCAAATCTATTCGGGGTTCTGATCCTAATGCTGCCGTATATTGGCTGGCACGGATGATCGAAGGTGGCGAAGACGTGAAATTCATCGCAAGACGCTTGGTCATCCTCTCCTCAGAAGACATTGGCAATGCGAATCCAAATGCCTTACTTTTGGCTACGAATTGCTTTGAGGCTGTCAAAATCATCGGATATCCCGAAGCACGGATTATCCTTGCTCAATGCGTGACTTATCTAGCGAGTTCCCCCAAGAGCAATGCGTCCTACCTGGCCATCAATCAAGCCCAAGCTTTGGTTCGCGAAAAGGGAGACCTGTCTGTGCCGCTCCACCTCAGAAATGCTCCCACGAAGCTCATGAAGGACCTGAACTACGGCAAAGCATACAAGTATTCCCATGACTTCCCAGGCAACTTTGTGGCTCAAGAATTTTTACCCGATGAAATCAAAGGAACCAAACTCTACGAACCGGGTGACAATGCCAGGGAAAATGAGCTGAGAAAGTATCTATCCGGGAAATGGAAAGGGAAGTATGGATATTAAAAAGTTTGGAAGACCGAAGACAGGAGACCGAAGTTTTGAAACCTCAGATAGTTTCAATTAAAAAATCTGTGGAAATCTGTGCCCTTTTCTGTGTTAATCTGCGGGAAACAAAAAAGCCCCAGATTTCTCTAAGGCTTTTCTGTGGGAGTTGAGGGATTCGAACCCCCGACCCTCTGCTTGTAAGGCAGATGCTCTGAACCAGCTGAGCTAAACTCCCGAAGGACTGACTAACTATTTTCTAATCTCTTGTGATTAGTATGAATGTGGGAGTTGAGGGATTCGAACCCCCGACCCTCTGCTTGTAAGGCAGATGCTCTGAACCAGCTGAGCTAAACTCCCGTCGCATATCAAACGGATTGCAAAGGTAGATTCTAATTTTTTACAGGCAAATAAAATGTTTGAATCATTTGCAATTGTTTGACAATGAGGCCGATTTTTTTATTTACAATTAAAGAGAAAATGGTTTCCCGCGGATTTACACTGATTTAACGGGCAATTTTAAACTGAATTACTTTAAATTTTTGACTTTCAAAATCTGTACATATCCACGGAAATCTTTGTGAAAAATCTCTCCTATTCCAAATTCACCATAAATCCAGCCCTAAACCATCTTCCCGGCATTTGCACTGTGCCGGCTTCGATGTAATCAGTATTGGTGATATTGGACGTCTCTGCAAAGAATCCTAATTTACCCATGCGATTATAGTCCACCCGCATATCCAGCAGGAAATAAGGATCCAAACTGATCCGCTCCACATAGCGCATTTTGGTATTCCACTCCACTTTTTCACCAAAACCAACCAAAACACCACCAATCACTTGATTTCTCAATGCAGTCAACGCATAGCGGGATTCCAAGCCTTCCTGAGTTGTAAAATTAGCATCAATGAAATTATAGGAAAACATCAACTCTTTGACTTTTACTGATCTTCCATTTGGATTGACCCGATAATAAGCAGATGCCTCCACTCCGTTAAATGTTACTTCATTGAAATTTTGTGGCTGCCAAGGTTCGACTGTATTAATTCGGGTCCATTCGATTACACTTTCTGAGTAGCGATTGAAATACACCAACTCTCCTCTCCAATTGGAATGAGACCATTTCCCCCCAAACTCAAATGACCTTGCCTGTTCGGGCTGCAAATCCGGATTTCCGATATTTGTCGGGCCTACATAAAACAGGTCGGTGTAAGTTGGAATTCGAAAGCTAGATCCAATTCCCGAATACAGTCTGATCGCTTTTGTCGCCTGAAAGCCCACTTCCAAACCCGGAAAATGCTTCCAGCCATACTCCGAATAGTAATTGGAATAAACCCCGGCCCGGATATCAGTTTTTTCTCCCACATTTACCATTTGCTCCAGGAAAACTCCGGTAAGGGAGCGCTCATGATCACCAAGGTTATTGCTTTCAATTTGCTCTTTGCGAAGCTCTACCCCAAAACCTGTCACTCCTAATTTACTTTTATAGCTTCCGTTGGTCTCGAGGGCAAAAACATCAGAGGTATGGTTATTTTGATAAAATTGAGGTTCATTTCTACGAAGGCGATACTCATCTGAGTTTCTTCTGCCATACATTCTGGTATTTAGAGAAAGCGCTCCAGAGGTAAAGGTATGGCTCAAGGATGCCAAGGTGGTTTGGATGCTTTCCCATTGATCCGGAAAAGCCGAGGTGTAAAATCCGTTGGCACCAAAAGTCCGGTCGGTATAGGCTATCATTCCCCGGATGGAGTTTTTGGAATTCAAGTCCAATCCTCCTTCATAAAAAATATTGCTCACCTGATAGTCGGAATTATACTGATGCCCATTGGAATCATCGTAAGACACCGCCAAGTTTTGCCGGTATTTCCCGACTGGCAGCGAACCTGCAAGGTTTATCCCTTTCATCCCAAAGTCGCCGCCATATCCCTGCAATCTTAGGCTTTGCTTATCACTCAAGCTTGTTATTACATTTACGGCACCGGTGTAGGCATTCTGACCAAAAATCCTAGAGGCGGGCCCTTTCAGGACTTCTATTCGATCAATATTGACCAATGGAACGGGAATGTTCATCATGTGATGTCCAGTCTGAGGATCGCTGAGTTTGATCCCATTGAGCAACATCAGGGTCTGCTCAAACGAACCGCCGCGAATCCCGATATCCGCCTGTACTCCGGTGACACCCCGCTGCCGTACATCGACACCCGGCACAAAGCTCAGCACCTCCTGAAGACTTCTTCCCGGAGTGGTTTCGATTTGCTGCCGATCGATCAAAGAAATATTTCTGCTTTGCTTTGAAAAAGGAATCTGAATCCTGTTTTCCTGAATAATTACTTCATTCAGATTCTGGGTAGTGGTGTCCGTTTGGGAGTTTGCTTGGAAAGACAAAATGGCCAAGCAGCCAATTAATAATGCTTTTTTCATCAAGATGATTGGTAATTTGGCCAAAGGTAAAGGCCTTTTACCCCTTCTTGCAAGCCCAATTAAAATCAAAAATTTGGTTAAAAGTTTTTATTCCGCGCAAAAAGCATTCATCCATTAGGCCTTTGTCTGTATTTTGAGCTCAAATAGAACAAATGATGAGAAAATTAAAATTATTGGGTTGGACAGTTATCCTATTATTATTCACGGGATCCTTTTCAGTATTTGCGCAGCAGGGAAAAGATAATAACCAGAAATATTTCGGGGAATTCTTGGATCGAAAGGGAAACGGCTATCGTACTGCATCCGGCAAACCGGGTGAAGCTTATTGGCAAAATGCGGCAGATTATCAAATTGAAGTCGGCCTGAATGATTCCAGTCATGTTCTTTCCGGCAAAGTCACCATCACTTACACCAACAATAGCCCCGAATCACTGGATTTCATTTGGCTGCAATTGGAACAAAACCGATTCACTCCAGATTCTCGAGGCACACTTACAACTCCGATTCAAGGTAACCGCTACAATGGCGATATTGACGGCGGCTACAACATTACCAACGTCAGTGCAAAAGTAGGCCTCAAAGGAGCCAACTCCACCAAGCATCTGATCGATGATACCCGGATGCAGGTTTGGTTTGCTGAGCCCATTCCGGCAAAAGGCGGAAAAGCGACAGTTTCCATGAATTTCTCTTTCAAAGTGCCACAAAAAGGGATGGATCGAATGGGTAGATTGAAAGTGAAGGATGGCTGGATCTATGCGTTTGCGCAGTGGTATCCCAAAGTTGCGGTATTTGACGATATCGAAGGATGGAATGTAGATCCCTATCTTGGAGCAGGTGAGTTTTACCTGGAATACGGCAATTTCGATTACAAAGTCACCGTCCCATACAATCATATAGTCGTTGGATCGGGCAAGCTGATGAACCCGAATGAAGTCCTCAGCAAAGAACTTCAAAATAGAATGGCAAAAGCTGCTGCGAGTGATACGGCCATTTATTTGATTACCCCTGAAGAAATCAACAACACGAAACTCACCCGTCCAAAACAAAATGGAACAGTAACATGGCATTTTAGGATTCAAAATTCCAGGGACGTTGCTTTTGCAAGTTCCGATGCATTTATCTGGGATGCTGCCAAAATCAATTTACCGTCGGGCAAAGCCGCGCTCGCACAGTCGGTCTATCCCATGGAAAGCAACGGGCAGGATGCTTGGAGTCGGTCTACCGAATACAGCAAGGCTTCCATCGAGTATTATTCCAAACAGTGGTTTGAATTCCCCTACGAAACAGCCACAAACGTCGCTGCAGAAATCGGCGGAATGGAATATCCGGGATTAAACTTCTGCCACTACAATTCCAAAGGAGCTTCCCTTTGGGGGGTGACAGATCATGAATTTGGGCACAACTGGTTCCCGATGATTGTCGGCACCAACGAGCGTCGATACGCTTGGATGGATGAAGGCTTCAACACCTTTATCAACCACTACAGCTCCAATGCTTTCAACAATGGAGAATACCCCTCCACGTTGAATCAAACCCGACGTTTTAACAATTATTTCACAAGCGATACACGCGAAGGAATTGATAACTACCCCGATTTGACCGACACCCGAAATCTCGGAATGGTAGCCTACATGAAGCCTGCTATTGGATTGGTGATGCTCAGAGAATACATTTTGGGTGAAGAGCGATTTGACAATGCTTTCAAATCCTACATCAAAACATGGGCTTATAAGCATCCCCAGCCAAATGACTTTTTCAATCACATGGAAAATGTGGCCGGAGAAAACCTCTCCTGGTTTTGGAAAGGTTGGTTTTATGGCAATGGCAACATTGACCTCGGAATCAGCTCTGTACAGCCTTATGGCGGAAATTATCTGGTAAACCTTGTAAATAAGGGAGACTTCCCCATGCCTGTTTTATTGGAATTTATTTACGAAGATGATAGCAAGGAGCGTGTCAAGCTTCCGGTTGAGATCTGGCACAGGGGAGATTCCTGGTCTTACCTTCACAAGACAGGCAAGCGGGTGAAATCAGTTGAAATTGATCCTGACAAAGTCATTACAGACATTAACCTCGGCAATGATCACTGGCCAATGGAGATTTACAAGTGAAAATCGACCAGACTAATATTGATACTTTCAGTAGTTTGCTGGACTGTAGTATTGGAAGACCGGAGACCTGAGACAGAAGAAGTCCAAAATTTGAAACCAATCACTATAAAAACTGCTTCTAAGAAACCTTAGCTTTAAATTAAAAATGGCTCTCAATTGATTTTGAGAGCCATTTTTAATTACACACATTTAATTTGCGGCAAATTCAGGAGAGATCTAAGCCTAATTTTTCAATTTTAAAATCTTCCAATCTATCAATCTAAAGCCTGCGCTAAATCCTCCAACAAGTCATCCGTATGCTCCAAGCCTACTGACACACGAAGCAGATTCTGGGGAGTTTTGGTGTTTGGCCCTTCGACGGCAGCCCTGCGCTCAATCAAACTTTCCACACCGCCAAGGCTTGTGGCATTGGCAAAATAATGCAGCTTTGAGACTACCAGATCTGCTTCTTCAGCGCCGCCTTTTACCATAAACGAAACTATCCCACCAAATCCACTCATTTGAGAAGCAGCAATTTCATGACCCGGATGAGATATCAAACCCGGATAAAAAACTTTTTCGACATTAAGATGATTTAGCAGGTATTCAGCCAAAATCGTCGCATGTTCTGTGTGACCTTTCATCCGATAGGCCAAGGTTCGGATACTGCGGCAAAGCAGGTAACAATCCATTGGCGCAGGCACAGCCCCTCCAACCCGCTGGACAATTTTAACTTTTTCCCAAAAGGGATTGACTTCTTTAGTGATCAAGGCTCCTCCTAAAATATCCGAATGCCCCCCAAAATACTTGGTACTGCTGTGCATCACGATATCTGCACCGAGATCGATTGGATTTTGAAAAACCGGAGTTGCAAAGGTATTATCGCAGGCAAGGATCGCTTTTTGCTCTTTGGCTAAAGCTGATATCTTTCTAATATCGGTGATTTTCAAAAGTGGATTGGAGGGCGTTTCCACCCAAAAAAGACGGGTATTTGGACGAATAGCCTTTTTGACTTCTTCCAGATTACTCATGTCCACGAATGTCACTTCCAAAATTCCTGCAAAAAGCTGAACCATGGAATTGTGTAAACCATGGTACATATCATCCGGAGCGACAATATGCGAACCGGGTTTCAGGGCTTGGAAAACGGCAGTTCCGGCAGCATTGCCTGATGAAAAAGCGGCGGCATCTGCCCCTTTTTCCATGGCTGCAAGTAAATCTTCAAGCGCTTTTCGATTGGGATTGTTGGCTCGGGTGTACATCATTTCCCCAGCTCCGTGCTCAAAAGTGGTGCTGAGCGTAATCGGCTGAACAACGGGTTTTGCGGAGTCAGTGATCAGATTTCCTTTATGGATAGTGAGTGTTTCGAATCGCATTGATAGTGTGTTTTGGTTTGAAATTAGAAAAGTCTCTGAGGAGATTGACTTTATTTTCTAAAAATTCCTTGTGAGGCAACAATGATCCTGCCCAGGCCGAAAAACAGAAAGCCAGCGTCCTGCTGGCTTTCTGCCAATTCATATCTCAAATTTCAAATCTCGAATCTTATGTCTTATTTCTAGTGTCTTGTGTCTTGCTTCTAAAATCTTGTTTCTATCTAATTCTATCTACCGACCGAACCAAGGCCTCGTCTTTTCGGATAAATCGATTGGCAAGCATATTACAGACCATGGAGGCAAGGATAGCCCAAAATCCGATCTGATAAGCCCCGGCCACTTCAGCCGAAATAGCCTGATTGATTCCGTTGGTTGTCAAAAACACCGTTGCCACAAGGCCTACCATCAGCAGACTGTTGATCATATTGATCATCATTTGTCTCGCGCGATTTTTATACTGAAAAATTGAAATCAGTGCCAACAGCCCGGCAAAGGAAGCCAATGTGGCGATATACCATTTGGAGGAAGATTGAATCACCTCTCCCGCAGCATCGTAATTGGACAGCATAAATGCGGTGAGATTCCAGGAATCCCCGGTGCCGGATCCGGTATCTGCCTGCTCCCACAAGGGGGTACCCACTGTAATTCCCATTCCGACAACTACAAGAAACAAGAATATGGTTTGAAGTCTCTGAATCATTTCTTTCTGTTTTTTTGGCAAAGAAAAGGGCAAATCCCATCATAACCAAGGATGGAAAAGACTCCCGTCGGATTTGACGGGGAATTGTATCTTTGCAGCCGTATGAGTGAGACGAAGCGATATTTTCTTGAATTGAGCTACAAAGGCACCCCATTTCATGGTTGGCAAATCCAAAGCAATGCCTTTACAGTGCAGGAATGCGTACAAACAGCCCTCAGTACTTATTTCCGAAAACCCATCTACATCACCGGAAGCGGCCGGACAGATACTGGCGTACATGCCAGTATGCAAGTATGTCACTTCGATCTGCAAGATGTCCTCCCGGGAGTAAACTTCCTCAAAGCCATCAATTCGATTTTGCCCAAAGAAATTTCCATTCATTCCATCCGTGAAGTAAAACCCGATGCAAATGCGAGATTTGATGCAAGGAGAAGGACTTATGTGTATCGGATAATTTTTCGAAAAAATCCATTTTTGAACGATCTGGCGTGGCTTTGTTTTCACAGCCCTGATGTGGAAAAAATGAATGAGGCTGCGCAAGCCCTACTACGCCATGAGGATTTTGAGTGCTTTAGCAAAGTACATACCGAAGTCAAGCATTTCTGTTGTGAAATTATCTCAGCCCACTGGGAACAAAAGGACGACCAATTGTTATTTCATATAACCGCCAATCGTTTTTTGCGTGGTATGGTACGGGCGATTGTCGGTACTTTGATGGAAGTGGGGCTGGGATTGAGAAAAGCCGAGGAAATGGACGGTCTGATTCGTTCACGAAATCGGGCGATCGCCGGAAAAGCGGCTCCAGCCAAGGGACTTTTCCTGAGTCAAATCGTTTACAAAGAAGACATTTACCTAGACTAACCAGCCTTGAGCTTAGAAAAAGAAAAAGAATCGTCAGGCGAAATCGTCGACATGAAAGTACTGCAGCAGCTTTACTCCTTCGTAAAGCCTTATAAAGCGCAGTTTTACTTTCTGGTCTTTTTGACGATTGCCATGGCGATTTTGGCACCGACCCGACCTTATTTTATTCAGATTGCCATTGATGATTATGTTGCTATGGGCGATACGGCAGGTCTGGTAAGGATCATTTACATTCTGGTGGGGCTGATGATTTTGCAGGCCCTTGTACAGTGGGCTCACACCTATTATTCTGGCTGGATAGGTCAATTGATCATCAAGGATATACGGGTAAGATTGTATAAGCACCTACTCAAGCTCCGTCTCAGGTTTTTTGACAATACACCGATAGGCCGCTTGGTGACACGAAATGTCTCCGATATAGAAACTCTTGCCGATGTATTTAGTGAAGGGCTTGCAGCGATTATCGGAGATCTGCTTCAGATCATCACGATTTTGGGGGTGATGTTTTACATTGATTGGAAGCTGACCTTGGTGAGTTTGTGTACTCTACCGCTTTTGATAATTTCCACCTACGTCTTCAAGGAAAAAATCAAAGTCACCTTCAATGATGTCAGAAATGCGGTCTCCAACCTGAATTCATTCCTTCAGGAACACATCACTGGGATGAATATTGTGCAGATTTTCAACCGGGAACAGCGGGAATTCGAAAAATTCAAAGACATCAATCGGGAGCATCGCACGGCCCACATTCGCTCAGTCCTGTATTATTCCATTTATTTTCCTGTCGCAGAAATTATCCAAGCCATCGGAATAGGCTTGGTGGTATGGTATGGTGCAGTGGGTGTTTTGGGACTTGAATTGCAAATTGGTATCCTGATATCTTTTATCATGTACCTTCAGCTGTTTTTCAGACCGATCCGTCAGATCGCTGATCGGTTCAACACCCTGCAAATGGGCGTTGTCAGTTCCTCACGGATTTTTAAACTTTTGGCAAGCACAGATAATATCGCAAATGAAGGCAATTACAAGCCTGAAAAAATCAAGGGAAACATCCGACTTGAAAATGTTTGGTTTGCCTATGTGGACGAGGAATATGTACTTAAAAACATCACTTTTGAGGTAAAAGCCGGACAAACTATTGCACTGGTGGGAGCAACAGGTGCAGGAAAATCCTCGATTATCAACCTTATTTCAAGATTCTACGAAATCAATCAGGGTCAGATATTCATCGATGGTACTGAGATCAGAGAATATGAATTGGGAACTTTGAGAAAGCATATTGGAGTTGTACTTCAGGATGTGTTCCTTTTCTCCAACACGATCTATCACAATATAACGCTAGGAAATCCGGCTATTTCCAGAGAGCAGGTCCTCGAAGCTGCCGAAAATGTAGGTGCACGGAAATTCATTGAGCGGCTTCCCGGAGGATTGGATTACAACGTAATGGAGCGCGGCGCTACGCTTTCAGGGGGCCAAAGACAGTTGATTTCATTCGTCAGGGCCATGGTTTACAATCCCGAAATCCTAATTTTAGACGAAGCCACCTCTTCCGTCGACAGTGAAACCGAAGAATTGATTCAGGAATCCACTGAGAAAATGATGAAAGGCAGAACTTCAATTGTGATCGCTCACCGGCTTTCCACCATCCAAAAAGCGGACAAGATTCTCGTCCTTCACAAAGGTGAAATCGTAGAATCGGGAACGCATGATTCGCTTCTTGATTTGGGAGGTTACTATACTCAACTTCATCAAATGCAGCTGAAGATGATGGCGATTTAATTCAGTGATCAACTTTAAACCAACTATCAATCCAGTGAAATATCGTATTCTATTTATCCTCATTTTATTGCCTTTTCTGGGTTTTGCGCAAGAAAGGGGCGTAGGAATCCGATTGGGAGAGCCATTTGCGCTGACCTACAAGGATTTTATTGAAGATTACCTTTCCTATGAAATCATGCTCGGTAGCGGCGGAGTCAACGGATCAAACTACTATAAGCGCGCCTTTGAAAACAATCCCCCCAACTCCAACGCTTTCTACCTTTCACATGCGGCTTCACGGGGCGTAAACCTGAATTTCAGAATGGCCCTGCATGAAGACATTACCGATACATTTGAGATCACTACAGGCTACCTGTTAGGGTATGCGGGTGCAGGCGTCCAGTTGCGAACCACCCGAGTCAGTTATGTATATCAGCCAGGACCGGTGGTAGCCGGACCTGTCTTGTCGGAAGACCGGTCAAACCTGGACATCGGGCCGGAAGTATTTGCCGGAGCAGAATACTATTTTGATGACTTGCCCATCAGTGTTTTTGCAGAAGTGGGTGTGTTTTTGGAATTGATCGACCGGATCAACTTCAGAGGACAGGGAGGAATCGGCGTACGCTATCTGTTTTGAAAATGAAAAGAACAGGGATTGCTTTTGTGATTTTACTTGCCGTCTCAACGGTTTTCTACTTCATTTTTGACCGACTTGGGGGAAATAACCCCATCGAAATTGAGTTGGTAGAGGCCTATCCTCCTACGCTGGCCGGAAAATATTTTATCGGGCAGCCACAGGATCAGGAGTTGGGGAATACGTTTCGATCGATTGAGACATTGTTGTCTCTCAACCCCGGAAAGAAAATCCACACCGTTTATTTTGAAGAGCCAAAGGGGAAATTGGATACCATGAAAGTATTTGTCGGTCTGGATTTACCCTTTGCACCAGCTGATTTGGAACTATTGGGATTTGCAGAGGCTAGGCACATGCGAGCAACAATAAAAAGAAACAAATGGGTGATGCCAAGTCCTGACCAGGTAAAGAAGGAGATTGAAGCCTCAGCCAAATCGCAAAATCTTTTACTTACCGGAATTTTTATTGACCGGATAATCAGCGAATCTGAAGTTCAGGTGATCGCACCGATCCGATAGCTATTCTTTTGGGGTTTTAAACCCAACCTTGGCATGAAACCTGCAGTGAAAGAGTAAAAATAATTTAAAACCGAGTACGCCGGAATACCTACAATCAAGGGAATATTTACCAGCCATCTGTCCGCCCTTGGCAAGTGAGAAATTCCTCACGTTAGCTAACTGGATATGCGATCAAATTTTAATCCTATAAAATCATGCGAAATCTAACTTTAATTTTTGGCCTGGCTGTGGTATTGGCCTTTCAGGCATGTGAAGGTCCGGAAGGCCTACCGGGATTGCAAGGTCCTCCGGGTCCTCAAGGACAACAAGGCGCACCCGGTGTAAATATTGTAGCCACCACCTACGAAGCCACCGTTGATTTTACAGCAGCAAATGATTGGGAAGCCTTTCTGGAATTTCCCGAAGAGTTGATGGAAAGTGACGTTGTATTGACCTATATCCTTTGGGATGTAGTCCAGGGAAGAAAAATATGGAGAGCTGTCCCTCAAACTGTCTTTTTTCCTGAAGGGCCTTTGGTTTACAATTTCGATTTTACACAGGCAGATATTCGTCTCTTCCTTGAAGGGACGATTAATTTGAGAACTTTAGATCCGGTTTGGACTCAAGATCAAAAATTTAGAATTGTTGTAGTTCCCTCGGATTTTCCAAAAGGGCGAATTGATTGGACCAACTATGATGCAGTGACCAAAATGTTCGGAATAACAGATACTCAGTTCCGGAAATTAGAGCCTAAAAAGAAATATTAAAAGTAAACCAACTCTTACCTCAAGCGAGGCCCGGAAATCCAGGCTTCGCTTTTTTATTTTGAGGCAATCCCTCCAAAAATAATTTGGTGCTTATCTTTGCGGCATGCAACTCAAAAACGATCTACTGCTTCGCGCAGCCAGAGGTGAAAAAACAGAAAGAACTCCAGTTTGGCTGATGCGTCAGGCAGGTCGAATCCTGCCCGAATACCGCGCAGTCCGTGAATCTGTCAGTGGATTCATTGAACTAGCCCAAACTCCGGAACTTGCCGCGGAAGTCACTATACAGCCTGTTGACATTTTGGATGTGGATGCAGCCATTATTTTCTCTGACATTTTGGTCATTCCCGAGGCGATGGGTTTGCCTTACGAAATGATTGAAAAACGAGGGCCGTGGTTTCCGAATACAGTGCGAAGCAATTCGGATTTGAAAAAGTTGCGCGTAGCAGATGGAGATTATGATTTGAAATACGTGATCGATGCTATCCAAATCACCAAAAAGGCCCTCAACGGGCGCGTCCCTCTGATCGGATTTGCAGGGGCTCCTTGGACGATTTTTGCCTATATGGTTGAAGGAAGCGGTAGCAAGACTTTTTCAAAATCACGGGAAATGCTGTATCGCGATCCAGTCTTCTCCCAAAAACTACTTCAGCTAATCACCGACTCCACAATCAATTATCTCAAAGCACAGATCCGTTCCGGTGTAGATTTGGTTCAGATTTTTGACAGTTGGGCGGGGATTCTTGGGCCGAAGCAATACAAAGAATTCTCTTTAAACTATATTTCGCAAATATGCGATGCCATCACAGAAGTTCCAGTTACGGTCTTTGCCAAGGGTGCATTTTTCGCAAGAGAAGAAATGGGACAGCTCAATTGTGAGACAATCGGTCTAGACTGGAATATGGGAATTGCAGAATCTAGAAGATTGATCGGATCATCTAAAACACTTCAAGGAAACTTAGACCCGGCAGCACTTTATGGCAATCCTGATCAAGTTCGTGCAGCTACAATTGAGATGATGGAGCAGTTTCGAGGCACACGTCACATCGCCAATCTTGGCCATGGAGTCTACCCGGATATTGATCCCGAAATGGTCAAGATCTTTATCCAAACTGTTAAAGAATTTTCATAGGTATTGTTCTCCTGTACTTGGAAAAAGCAATTACTTAGCCCTCAATTCATTTTTAGATTGAGGGTCTTTTTTTGACCTCACATCAAATAAAGCGTGTAAAATCTGCCGTGCCCGGTTGAGAATTTGACGGAAATTTTGAATAAAATTTAAAATTCTTCATCTATCACTTAATTTTTTTACCGTTTTTTTCAATTTGCTTTGCTTTTGTTAATTTTTTGATATTAAATTAACCTCGAATTAATAATAAAAGCATATAAGTTTCGATTATTAGTTCAAAAACAAACCTATCTCAAACCAAAACCTATTAATTTATGAAAAACAGATTTACTCTGAAGTCTGCTATGCGGGTAACTTTCCTAGCAGCACTTTGCGCCCTGTCGAGTATTACAGAAACCCTCGCACAGGAGGAAAAACAATTCAACTTTTCTGTAGCGTTGAATTCCGACCAATTCTTCGGGTTTTATCCCACTTTTCAGGGATCCTATGGATTTTCGGAAAAGACACAATTCACCTTCTACGGAATCCACTGGGGTGGTGGAACGGCAGCGGCATGGGGCAATTGGACTGAATTCGGCATTGGCGCAAACTTCCAGGCAGCTGAAGGACTATCAATCAATCCACAACTTGGTGTTTTGAGTGGAAATCTGCTTAGCTCCGGTACAAGGGGGCCCGCCATTTTCGGAGACGGTATTGTACCAAACCTGACCGTAAACCTGTTGAAAGAAAAAATAGAAGGCCAATTTTACTACGGCTATTATGCACCGATCCGCGATAAAGCTCCTTCCAATGGTACTACCCTTGCTTACACACACTACTGGTTGAATTTAGGATTTAGAGCAAGTGAATTTTTCTCAATAGGCGCTCACTATGAGCAACTGATCAATTCTGGCGGATCTAATGTTGAAACTTCAACTGACGTATATCAGTGGCTCGGCCCATATGTTCAATTCGCTAAGCCTGGAGGAGGACCATTTGCAAGATTCTCTTTTGGAACTGACCTTGTAGAAGGCAATGATTCCTTCTTCAAACTCACTACTGGGTTCTCCTTTTAAATCAATTAACCTTACAAGAATAAAGAAGCCGGGCTTTTATCGAAGTCCGGCTTTTGGTTATTCAAGCGGTAGGATATGATCCCCTATTCTGACTTTGCCAGTTCCTAAGGCGACCACATTTTGCCCGAAATAAACTTTGCTGTTAATTGTGCGATAGCCGGAAAGCGTTTTTAGAGGTTCTTTACTTTTCTCCCCTGTTTCTTGATCAACTGTGGTCATCACACATCGTGCGCAGGGCTTTACGATCTGAAATTCCGAGTCGCCAATTTTGATTTTGCAAAGTGAATCCTCTTGAAATGCCACCCCTCCCGAAAAAACGATATTTGGCCTAAACCGATCCATCGGAACTGGAATTTCCAGGCGGGAATTCAAGTCGTTCAAGGATTCCTGACCAATAATCAAATAAGGCATGCCATCAGCAAAGCTGACTGATTCTCCATTTACTGCATAACGGGGATCAACTTTTCGATGAGAGTTTTCGGGCATTACTACCAAGTTTACCTGCAAGCCTAGCACTGCTGAAAACCATTTGTCAATTTCAGGATGAACCACTTTAGCTATAACTTGATCATCCCAAATAATCACCAACACTTCTGGGCCTGTGGCTACCTCAAATGGAATTTGAATCGATTTTTCTTTTTCATTGCTCCGAAATACGATCGACTCATTTTCACCTAATTCTACTGATAATAAAGCTAACTGAGGATAATCGCGTTGCGAAATAAATAGTCCCTCCTCGTCTACAAGCATCCATCGCCGGTCGAACTGAAAGCCTTTCTCCTCCACTAAAGCCTCTGAAAGACGAATCCCCACAAGTGATTTGATTGGGTAAATAAAAATATCCTGAACAACGAGCTTATTTTTCATTAACCAAAAATAGGAAATAGCCCTGTTCCTTAGCCCAAAAACGACAATTTACTTGAGCTTATGGCTTTTAAAAATGCCCAGGCAGAAGCGAATTCAAGGTGTTTTGTAATGTGAATCACTGCAAACCCTAAAAGAAGGACTAAAATCCATTTGGCTCGTTCCCGGTTTTGGTTTGAAGATAAAGGTTGCATCAATACTTAGATGCAGCACTTTGAATTGAGGTTGCATGTAATCGTATACTTTTCCAAAGCCTGCCAAATTCGGCAAGTTCATTTTTTCTAAAAGTGACAATTCGATTTTTTTATTCGAAATGCAATGGCAGTTTGACTGACAATCTGGCACCAAAAAGGCCATTTTCTCCAGTGGCACATGCCTTGAAGAAAGGGGAATGTACAATAAATGCAACTATCTAAATCTATATAACAATGGGAAAAATTATAGGCATTGACTTGGGTACCACCAACTCCTGCGTAGCCGTAATGGAAGGTAACGAACCCGTAGTCATTCAAAACAGCGAAGGAAGAAGAACCACCCCTTCAATTGTGGCTTTTCTTGACAACGGAAACGGTGAGCGAAAAGTAGGTGATCCCGCAAAGCGTCAGGCTATCACTAACCCTGCAAATACCATTTCCTCAGTAAAGCGATTTATGGGAAAGAAATTCTCTGAAGTTTCAGCTGAGAAAAAGCATGCATCTTACAAAGTAGAGCAAGGAACAAACGATACTGTTGTCGTAAGAATCGGCGACAGATCCTATACGCCTCAGGAGCTTTCTGCGATGATTCTTCAGAAAATGAAGAGCACTGCTGAAGATTTCTTGGGACAAACTGTTACTGAAGCCGTCATCACAGTTCCCGCATATTTTAACGACGCAGAACGTCAGGCCACCAAAGAGGCCGGACAAATTGCAGGTCTTGAAGTAAAGCGCATCATCAACGAACCTACGGCAGCTGCTTTGGCATACGGGATGGACAAGAAGCACCAAGACATGAAAATCGCAGTGTATGACCTTGGCGGTGGTACCTTCGATATTTCTATCCTGGAACTTGGCGATGGCGTTTTCGAAGTAAAATCTACCAACGGTGACGTTCACTTGGGTGGAGACGACTTTGATCAAGTAATCATCGACTGGCTGGCTAATGAATTCCAAACTGAAGAGCAAATTGATCTAAGAAATGATCCAATGGCACTTCAGCGTTTGAAAGAAGCTGCTGAAAAAGCTAAAATCGAGCTTTCCAGCTCTGCTTCTACTGAAATCAACCTGCCATATATCACAGCAACCCAAACGGGACCAAAGCACTTGGTTAGACAATTGAGCCGTGCAAAATTTGAGCAGCTATCTGAAACCTTGGTAAGAAGATCGATGGATCCTTGTATCAAGGCCTTGAAAGATGCAAATATGACTGCTGCTGATATCGACGAAGTCATCTTGGTGGGTGGTTCTACCCGAATCCCCAAAATCCAGGAAGAAGTTGAAAAATTCTTCGGAAAGAAGCCGTCTAAGGGTGTAAACCCTGATGAGGTTGTGGCAATTGGCGCAGCTATTCAAGGTGGTGTATTGACCGGTGAAGTGAAAGATGTGCTTCTATTGGACGTCACTCCACTTTCTTTGGGAATCGAAACCATGGGTGGCGTATTCACCAAACTGATCGAGTCCAACACCACTATTCCTACCAAGAAATCAGAAGTATTCTCAACTGCTGTTGACAATCAGCCTGCCGTGGATATTCACGTGCTTCAAGGTGAAAGATCCTTGGCTAAGGACAACAGATCCATTGGAAGATTCCAACTTTCTGATATTCCACCTGCACAAAGAGGCGTTCCGCAAATCGAAGTTACATTCGACATCGATGCTAATGGTATTCTGAATGTATCTGCAAAAGACAAGGGAACTGGAAAAGAGCAGAAGATCAAAATCGAAGCTTCTTCTGGACTTTCACAGGACGATATCGAACGAATGAAGCGTGAGGCGGAAGCCAATGCGTCTTCTGATAAGGCCGAAAAAGAAAAAATCGAGAAGTTAAACCAAGCTGACAGCCTAATTTTCCAAACTGAGAAGCAGCTGAAAGAATATGGGGACAAACTTTCCGGTGGAAACAAGGCTAACATCAGTTCGGCTTTGGAAGCATTGAAATCCGCGCATGGATCCAAAAATCTTGAAGGTATCGATGCTGCAATGGAAAACTTGAACAAAGCTTGGGAAGGTGCTTCTCAGGAAATGTACAATTCCACCCAAGGTACTGGTGCACAGCCGGGACCTGATGTCAATGCAGGTGAAGGAACTGCCGGAGACGGGGTTTCGGATGTAGACTATGAAGAAGTAAGCGAAGACAAGAAGTAATCCAAGCTAAACCAATAAGACGGCACCTTTTTTCGGATTGGTGCCGTTTCTTTATTTAGAGCCAGGAATCTAGTATTTTATCATCAAGACTCTTGGCTCTTATTCTTGATCCAATTCAAAAATAAGATGCGACTTACAGCAGAAAATAAATTGAAGAAACTAATTGTGGTGGGTGACCGGGTTTTGATCAGGTTAATAAAACCAAACGAGAAAACCGGTTCCGGACTTTATCTTCCCCCCGGAGTGCAGGAAAAAGAAAAAGTGCAGCACGGATACATTATTAAAGCTGGGCCTGGATATCCTATTCCGATGCCTGTAGAAGATAGTGAGCCATGGATGGATCAGGAGGAAAAAGTTAAGTATGTTCCACTTCAGGCAAAAGAGGGGGACTTAGCCATTTTTCTTCTCTCAGGGGCTCATGAAGTAATTTATGAAGGCGAAAAATATTTTATCGTATCCCAAGGAGCTATTTTGATGCTGGAGAGGGAAACAGAACTATAAAAAAAGCCCGGTTCGGGCTTTTTTTGATTGTTAGTGAATCCAATTTTTCTTTGGTTTCATAGACTTAGGCTCCTCATAGCTTGCCTTAGAATCAACTTCTTTGGGTTTTTTATCCCATGGATTTCTATTTTTAGCTTGAAGTCCTTTTGGGTTATCGATTGTGTCTCGGAAACCAATTTTAAGCTTTGATGCAGGTTCACTCATCCATACTTCGGTATTCTTAGCAGCTGGGCCTTGCAAGGCAGAAGGGTGGGACTCATGAACCAAAGTGATTTTTGGCCCTTGAACTGTTCCAACTGGTGCATTTTTAAACTTAGGTCCCATCAACATATCTTGGGAAAACGAAAGTGTAGAAATGAGGAATGCGGAAATAAACAGGGTCAACTTTTTCATAGCTGTACATTTGGGTAGTACAAAACTATACTGATTTTTGAAACCTAGGGTTTCAAAAATCAGTTGATTTAGATCAAAAAGACCCTCAAAAAGCAAATATTGTTCTTATTTCATGTTTTAACAGATAACAGACAGCATTTAATTCTGACCCGATAATTTCTAAATTTTCAATTTTCAGAGAATTTTCGTCTTTATAACAACCTAAATTAATTCACTTTTCATAAAAAATAAAAAACCGAGGTGAAATTCACCCCGGCTTTAATTTAACAATAGACCCTGTTTAAATTTTCAATATTAAAAGGCAAAAACTGCAGCCAATAGGAATGAAGCCAAGCCTTTACTTCCATTGAGATTTTTATTTACGAAAAATTCTTCTTTCATGCTATCTAATCTAAGCTCTGGAATCAAGGTCAGGTTGCCCCCAACTTTGATATTCCCAGAAAGAGTTGCTGCAAATACGCCCCCATCTCCAGTTATGGGACTTAATCCCACTACACCTTCCAATCCATTGTTGAACACACTGAAGTATTCTCCACGGAACCCAATTCCAAACTTATCTGAAGGCTTGGTCTGTAAATATCCAGCAAATCCATAAAAGCCAGCTCCATCGCCATTAACATTCTGAATGTCAGATCCTGTAAAAAACTCACCGGAGCTCGTCGTATTGTAAGTGGTATTGAAACCAAGATAAAACTTATCGGACAGATCAAACCCAGTGGTCAAATCCACCTGGAATGTTTTTCCTAAAGAAGACTGATCCGTGATCAACGTACCATCATTGCTCAATTTGCCATCTTGATCGCCATACACAAAATTCAGGTAGGTACTACCTGCATCACTTGAATATCCAAGCTGGGCCCCGAGCGTATAGGTACCTATTAGGTTAAACTCAGTCATATCTGTCGGATTCATCACAGCAGCAAGAAAAGAGAATTTGTCAGAAAGCTGAAAATTCGCTTTCAATCCAGTGTGGGAGAATGGCCCGTAAGAAAACATGTATGAGGTAGAATAATTGAAATTGGCCGTTGGAGAGATAACCTCGTATCCAAGGAAAGTATTGAAATTACCCATAGTGAGCGTGACTTTGTCAGACACATTCCAATAGACATACAGCTGATTGACGATCTGGGAGCTTCCTGCCATTCCTCCGCCATAAAGCGGAGAACCAAAAACAGCATCCTCACCTCTTGGGCCAAATACTAAGTCAGCAACGGCACCAACCTTTTTACCCTGATACGTCGCGATGATATTGGCCATACCCAGTGAAAATCCCGGAAGATTCCCAAAAGAAGAAGCTGGGGCTTGGAAGCTTTCTCCTTTGTTGGGAGCATTAAGATTTGTTCGGTAATAAGCATCTACTGAACCGGATAGTGTCAGAGAACCGGACTCTTCAATAGTCTCTTCTTGAGCGAAAGCATTTTGAAATGTGGATAAAACCACACATAGTATTAGTAGGAATAAATTTTTCATTTTAATTTTGAGTGTTGGTGAATGATAGAGTTGACCAATAGATCCCCAGTCTGGCCGAAAGAGAGTCGCGTTTTTTTCTCCAGGCGGGGGTCTTTTTTATTTAAATAAGGGACTATTCGTCATAGACGATGGTATAGCCGCGGATTCCGTGTTCGTGAGAATCCAATCCGCTTTTCTCGTGTTCTTCGGAAACTCGGATACCTATTGTCACTTTTAAAATGTAGAAAATCAGGAATGCTGAGCCAAAAGCCATTGCTCCGCAGACTGCTACACCTATTAATTGAGCTAAGAACGAATGGTCAGGGTTAGATGAAAATATACCCACGGCTATAGTTCCCCAAACTCCACAAGTCAAGTGAACAGAAACTGCACCTACCACATCATCGAGTCTCAATTTGTCCAAGAAGACAGCGGAAAGTACCACCAGAATTCCGGCCACAAAACCAATCAATAACGCTGCCGCAGGAGTAAACACATCTGCACCTGCGGTGATCCCCACCAATCCCGCCAAGATTCCATTAAGAAGCATTCCAAGATCAAGTCTTTTGAAGGTAAAATAGGCAGTGAAAAACCCTCCCAGACCGCCGGCACATGCGCCTAAAGAGGTGATAACCAATACAGAAGAAACTAAGGCAGGATTAGCGGAAAGAACAGATCCCCCATTAAAGCCAAACCACCCTAACCAAAGCAGGAAAACTCCTATCACAGCCAAGGGCACGCTAGCTCCTGGCTTCTCTACAGTTTTGCCATTTACATATTTACCTATTCTCGGGCCTACCAAAATCACTCCAGCCAAGGCACCCCATCCACCCACTGAGTGGACTAAAGTACTACCTGCGAAATCATAAAAGCCCATATCGTCAAGTACTCCTCCGCCCCATTTCCAGCTGCCGATCAAGGGATAAACCAAACCGACAAACAATAAAGTAAAGATCAAATAGGCCGAAATTTTTACCCGCTCGGCGATAGCCCCGGATACAATCGTAGCAGCTGTTGCAGCAAACATAGCCTGAAACAGAAAGTCTGTCCAATAGGTATATCCTCCATCGGCATACCCAGAAGTAACATCTGCATCAATAGGAGAAAACCAGAACATGTTCCAACCGGCGGAGTCGAAGCTAAACCAACCTGGCACTTCAAAACCCGGATACATGAGGTAAAATCCTACTAAAGCATAGGACACAATTCCGATAATTGGGGTGATTGTGTTTTTGAACATGATATTGACTGTGTTTTTGGCCTGGCCAAATCCAGTCTCTACCCCTGCAAATCCAAGGTGCATGATAAACACCAAGGCAGTGGAAAGCATCATCCAAACATTATTTGTCGTCAGTAGATTTTGAGAAATTTCTAAGGCCAAATCCGGGGTTGCGGCCAAATCTTGGGCCAACAGGGTTGCGAAAGACATCATAGGTTTTAGGTTAAATTTTGAACGTTTTCAGAATTTAAATAGGTTTGATAGCTAAATATTGAATCGAATTTAATTATAAAAAAGGCATAAAAACAAACTGTTTTTTTTTGTTTTATCATTTTATTAAGCTTTTTGATATGTTTTTTGAACCTTTTTTTACATTTTTTTCATTTAATTATCTTTTTTAGACTTTTTTTCTAACCATATAAATGAAAAAATAATATTTGGCAAATCTTTATGAAATTTTATGAAAACGATTACGAAAACCGCTAAACAGCGGCATAAAACATCAAATGGCTTTTTTTTAAAATTATATTCTGATTTTATCCAATTTTTAGAATTTTAATTCATTTAACGAAATTTATGAAAAACATAATTTCAATTTTTTTGGATTTTTTTTACCCTAAATTTATTTTTTGACTCTATAAATTGAAAATAGATGGCTCATATTTAACCAAAGAGCAAAAAAAAACCCGATTGAATCGGGTTTTTGATTAAATAAGTAAGCAATAGACTTATTTTAGCCGTGCAAATTCTTTTGCAAAGTATGTGAGGATGATTTTCGCACCCGATCTCTTGATGGAGAGTAAGATTTCGAGCATTGCACGTTCAGAATCCAACCAACCTTGTGCTGCCGCAGCCTTAACCATACTGTATTCGCCTGAAACATTATAAGCAGCCACTGGAACAGGATAATTATCACTCAGGAGTTTAATGATGTCCAAATAAGACAAGGCCGGTTTCACCATCAAAAAATCTGCCCCTTCTTCCATATCCAAATCTGCTTCAATCAAGGCCTCTTTTGAATTGGCCGGATTCATTTGATAGGTTTTTTTGTCACCGAATTTTGGGGCTGAATCCAAAGCGTCTCGGAAAGGACCGTAAAAAACACTTGCATATTTGGCAGTATAGGACATAATAGAGGTCTCATGGAATCCATTTTCGTCCAAAACATTACGGATAAATCCAACCCGACCGTCCATCATATCTGAGGGACCTAGGATATCCACGCCAGCATCTGCTTGTGCCAAAGACATTCTCCCCAGAATTTCAAGCGTTTCATCGTTGAGTATTTTGCCATTTTTCACCAATCCGTCGTGCCCATCACTGCTGTAGGGATCCATGGCAACATCTGACATCAGGCAAATTTCGGGAAATTGCTTTTTGATCTCTCGAAGAGTCCTGAGATAAAAAGTCTCAGGATTGTGGCTTTCCGTTGCCCTGGAGTCCTTGAGGGATTCAGGATAAGCTGGAAAAACATCAAAAGCGGATATCCCCAATTTCATACACTCCTCAATTTCCTTCAGCATGCGATCTTGGGAAAATCTGAAAATTCCAGGCATGGAACTGACTTCTGCCTTTTTTTTTGATCCATCAATTAAAAAAAGTGGAAATATCAGGTCTTTGACCGAAAGGCTGGTTTCTTCCACCAAACTTCTCACTGACTCAGATTTGCGGTTCCTTCGAGGTCTTCTTTGCATCATATTTTTTCAAGTATACAAAACCAAAGTTAACTATAGAGATTTGAACCATTGGCTGTAAAAACAAAAAATAAACCCTGTAAAATAGAGATGCTTTATTAGAGACTGGATTTCTTCCGATCAGAAATTCACTTGAGCCTGAATCCTGAGGAGGCTTCCTTTTTCTCTATTGAATGGATCCCTGGAATTTTGTGCGGAACGATCCGAAATCGTGTACATAGTGACCAATTCAAAAGCATTGTTAAACTGCCATTCCACTCCAATTTCCAATTCATTGATGCGATGTCGAGTGGCATCTATTTCAAACTTCTTTCCCCCAGAAAAATAATGATAGCGTGTAAAAGGGATAATTGCACCTTGTCCGGTTTTTTTCATGTTTGAAGCCAAGACATACCCACCCCTGATAGGCGCATCCCAGACATCATTCGTTTCTGGATTAAATTGAGGTCCTTTTCCCCAGTTGTATTCAGCCTGAAGTCCAAATGGCTGCGGATAGATCACAAAAGATGGCCCGTAACGAAGTTCTTGAAACTCGTCTTGATCAAAATCAGTATTAACATTTCGATTTACTATATACTTGCCGGTATATCCCTGAAACGAGGCTTCCAAAAACTGCCCCGTTGGCAACTCAAAAGGATATGTTATCCTGGAAACAATATTTAGATTCTTATTTTTATCAAGTGCATTTGGTTCTTGTCCATTATATACACCCAATCCAAATACCCCATAATCGCCTGAACCCTTTTATCCTGAAGACACCAATTGACTAAATCGCTTACGGATGTGTTGTGGGGCGTAGTAAAAAAACACTCCCGATTCCCGCTCATTCGGCACTGCTGAATTCAAACCATCATTTCGATCCAAGGGAATCCGGTTTTGACTTGATTGCATGTTTTCAAAACCAAAAGGAACTTTGGATTGCCCAATTCGAATTCGGAATTCTTGTTTTTGATCGAAGGCAACATCAAAATATGCATCTCGGATTTGAGCAAGGTTACCTCCTCCAGAGGCAAAGTCTGGTTGGATGTAAAAATAAACCTGTGGATGAAATTGACCATAAAAAATCAGCCGAATTCGACGAAAGAAAAACCCTCCTCCATCTCCTCCCCAAGATTTATCACATTGATCGCATTTGAGATTAGGATTTGTCTCCAAAAGCCCGCTATACCTGAATTGGACATACCCTCTCAGTTGAATACGATCATACCATTCTACTTTAGCTGAAGATTCAGCCTTTTTAATCAGCAGCGAGTCCTCATCGGTACTCCTTGCAAAAGCACTTATTGATAACATTGTCAGGATGACAAGTGCTGCAGCGAAGCGGATTCGCATACGGGAAAGATTTTAAATTAATAATTGCACAGCAAGACAAAGGCCGCACTGCAACATGTACTAAAAGTGAATCAGGGTTTATCAATCCACTAATTGAACTAAAAAAATTATGTATTTTTTCATTTTCTTCTCAAAAAATCTTAATGAAATTCAAGAAATGGACTTATTAATATGATTATACGCTATTCTGCCAGTAAGCAAATTTAATAACTCATTTGGGCCGGATGTCGGGTGTCCGATGTCCGATGAAGCCTAACGTTTGGTGTTTTTAGGTAATTTTAAGTCTATTCAAAAGCTACTGGCAAAGTTCCGTGCATACATACTTATTAATATTCTCCCAATGTTAAGTTTAATTGCAATGTTAAAAAATCTTGAATTTTATGTTACGCAATTTTGGATTATTCCAATAACGTTGCTACCCTGCTAATCTCCAAGCCGGTATAATCTCTGATGTAAAAATCACAAATCGGTAACTCCTCAATGGAATGGGAAGACAGGACTCCAACAACTTTCATCCCGGCATTCTTTGCAGCGCTCACGCCAGAAAAAGAATCCTCGAAAACCACACACTGACTCGAATTAAGTGAAATGTTTTTTGCTGTTTTCAAATAAACCTCGGGATCAGGCTTGTGCTTGCTGACATGCTCACTGGCAAGTGCGGATTCCAAATGAGGAAATAGATCCAATGTTCCTGCAATCAGTTCAAGATTGGCAAATGGCGCAGAAGTGGCTACAGCAGTTTTGAAGTCACCATTTCTCAATTCATGAAAAAACTCCAAAAATCCGGGGATGGGAATTACATGATGTTGGTAGATTTCACGGAAAAGACTTTCCTTTTCAAACTCAAGGTCAAGCAATTCCTGCCCTTCAATTTTTCTGCCCAGAAAATGACTTAAAATGTAGCCGTTATTTTTCCCGTACATGTGAAGCATAAATTCATCCTCTGTCGGGAATAGATTTCGCTTTTCAAAGAAGATTTTGAAGGCTTGGGAATGAAATGGATTCGTGTGGCAAATGACGCCATCCATATCGAAAATTACTGCTTTGGACATCGGAACTTTATTAATTAAAAGGTTGCCTTTGTTAATTAGCAAAGGCGACCCCAAAGATGGTAACGGGAAACCTATTTATTTATTAAATTCAGGAATTACTATCTCGATGATATCGCAACACTCATGAAGCTGCTCTTCTGTCATAACCAATGGTGGGGCAAACCGGATGATATTCCCATGGGTTGGCTTTGCCAAAAGTCCATTCTCAGCAAGCTTCACACAGATATTCCAAGCTGTAGGGCTCTCTGGAGAATCATTGATCACGACCGCATTGAGTAGTCCTTTACCGCGAACCAGTTTGGCAATTGGGTTTTTGTCCACCAATTTCTGCATCCGCTCACGAAAGATAATTCCAAGCTTACGGGCATTTTGGGCCAATTTTTCATCTCTAACTACTTCAAGCGCCGTCATAGCTACTTTAGCCCCAAGTGGATTTCCTCCAAAAGTTGATCCATGTTGCCCCGGCTTGATGACATCCATTATTTCCCGATCGGCCAATACGGCGGACACGGGATAGAATCCTCCTGAAATAGCTTTTCCCAGAATCAAAATATCAGGTTTGGTATAAGTTTCTTGCTTTTCGCAATGCCCTTCGCAGGTGCAATTTCCACACACCGCAAGCAAGGACCCGGTTCTTGCAATTCCCGTCTGAATTTCATCGGCGATGAACAGAACATTTTGAGCAGCACAGGCTTCTTTTGCTTTTCTTAAATAACCTTCCTCCGGAACATAGACACCGGCTTCACCCTGAATCGGTTCGATCAGGAAACCTACAACTCCTTCAATTTTCAACGCTTCTATAAGTGCGTCTAAATTATTATAAGGTATACGGATGAATCCGTCTGTAAATGGCCCAAAATTTTTACGCGCATTGGCATCATTGGAAAATGAGATGATTGTAGTCGTTCGTCCATGGAAATTATTTTCAGCAACAATGATTTTTGCTTGATTTTCAGACACTCCTTTTCGCTCATAGCCCCACTTTCTGGCCAGCTTTACTGCAGTTTCAACCCCTTCAGCGCCTGTATTCATAGGCAAAACCATGTCGAATCCAAAATACTCCGTAATGTACTTCTCAAATGGCCCAAGGATGTCATTATAAAAAGCCCTTGAGGTTAGTGTCAATGTGCCTACTTGCTCAATCATGGCATTTTTGATTCGGGGATGACAATGTCCCTGATTGACCGCCGAATAAGCAGATAGAAAATCAAAGTACCTTTTACCCTCAACATCCCAAAGGAAGACACCTTCTCCTCTAGTCAAGACTACCGGCAATGGATGATAATTATGAGCCCCGTATTTTTCCTCGAGTTGTATTGCTTGCTTACTGGTAGAAATGGTATCCATGATTTCGTTATTTTTACGCGATATTGAAAAAGATAAGACTCTCAAATATAGTAATTGCCTTTTGGCAAATCCATGAAACAAGGAAAGAACCCTTTACCAAAAGTAACGGAAGAGGATTTTTATATTAACGAGCAAGGCTTAATGGTTTTTACGGAAAAATACCATCTCAAAAGGGGCTTTTGCTGCGGAAATGGATGCAAACATTGTCCATTCACAAAAGGTAATTGAAATAGGGAATTATTTTAAAACTGCTTGTTGTTAATTCCCGAAAAGTTCCGATATTTGCAGACTCATTACAGAAACGCATCCAATTTACGATACTATATCATGGCAAAAGTTTGTGACATTACCGGAAAAAGACCTCAAGTAGGTAACAACGTGTCCCATGCAAACAACAAAACCAAGCGTAGATTTTACCCAAATCTTCACAAGAAGAGCTTCTACGTACCAGAGGAAGACGCTTGGATTACTTTGAAAGTTTGCTCCAAAGCATTGAGGACAATCAATAAGAACGGTATCACCGCAGTTTTGAAAAAAGCTCAGGATACGGGTATGATTGTTATTAAATAATCAAAGTCACAGTCCCTTAAACCAATACAGAGATGGCTAAGAAAGGAAATAGAGTACAAGTGATTATGGAATGCACAGAGCATAAAAATTCAGGCATGCCAGGTACTTCAAGATATATCACAACAAAAAACAGAAAGAACACAACTGAGAGATTAGAATTGAAAAAATTCAACCCAATTTTGAAGAAGGTTACTGTTCATAAAGAAATTAAATAATTTAGCTCGGAAGTAATTCCGCTTAAACGACAAAGAAATGGCTAAGAAAGTAGTAGCAACTCTAAAAAAAGAAGGTGGCGTAACTTACGCCAAAGTCATCAGAGCAGTAAAGTCTGATAAGACTGGCGCTTACACCTTCAGAGAAGAAATGGTTCCTTCCACATTGGTGCAAGAGACCTTAAAAAAATAATTGAATAGAGCATCCTAATGCACTAAAAGTCCCTCTTGGTAATTAATCAGGAGGGACTTTTTCATTATATTCCACTTTTAATAATAGCACCTCATGGGAATCTTTGGGTTTTTCTCAAAAGAAAAAAAAGAAAGCCTCGATCAGGGACTTCAAAAAACCAGTGAATCCATTTTCTCCAAGCTAAGTAAGGCTGTCGTCGGTAAATCCCAAGTCGACGAGGAAGTACTCGATCAACTGGAGGAAATCCTCATCACCTCAGACGTAGGTGTGGACACTACAATCAAGATCATCCGAAGAATAGAAGAGCGGGTAGCCAGGGACAAATACCTGAATTCTTCCGAGTTGGATGTAATCCTTAGAGAGGAAATAGCTTCGCTCCTTGAAGAAAATAATACCCAGGATCTTTTGGATTTTGACATTCCTTCTGACAAGAAACCCTACGTCATCATGGTGGTGGGAGTCAATGGAGTGGGTAAAACAACTACCATCGGAAAGCTGGCCAATCTTTTTAAAAATGCAGGAAAATCAGTAGTGCTTGGCGCCGCTGACACTTTCCGTGCCGCCGCTGTAGATCAGCTGATTCTCTGGGGTGATCGCGTGGGTGTACCGGTGGTTTCGCATGGAATGAATATCGATCCTGCCTCAGTGGCATTTGATGCCGTCAAACAAGGGATGGACTCAGGCGCTGACATCGTCATAATTGATACAGCGGGAAGGCTACACACCAAAGTCAATCTGATGAATGAATTGAGCAAAATCAAACGGGTGATGCAAAAATTTATCCCGGATGCGCCTCATGAAATTCTATTGGTGTTGGATGGTTCGACAGGACAGAATGCATTTATTCAGGCAAAAGAATTCACCAAAGTGACTGAGATCTCTGCTTTGGCTATCACCAAACTTGACGGCACAGCCAAAGGAGGAGTTGTAATCGGAATTTCCGACCAATTCAAAATCCCAGTAAAATACATCGGTGTGGGTGAAAAAATGACGGATCTTCAGCTATTTAACCGAAAGGAATTTGTAGACTCCCTCTTTAAAAAGAAATAAAATCTTTCCCCACTATTCAAATCCTCTGCATGGCCAGGGGATTTTTTTTTGCTTGGAGTTGATCTATTTGATAAAAATTTCGTAATTCACAATGATATCATTTTAACATCATAATTATATGGAAAAAGTCATCAAACCCGCTTCAGGCTACATCTATCTTTTCATGGCTTTAGCCGGAATCGCAGCCTCTATTTACCACTTTACCCAAGAGATGGCCATCGTGGGAGGTATCCTCCTATTTTTGTCAATTATCTGTATACCGGGGTTCTTTATTGTAGAGCCTAACAAAGCACTGGTGATGCTCTTATTCGGCGAATACAAAGGAACAGTGAAAGCTCACGGTTTTTTCTGGGTGAATCCCTTTATGACAAAAAAGAAGATTTCTCTTCGAGTAAGAAACTTTGAAAACAAGCCTGTCAAGGTGAATGACAAGATCGGAAATCCAGTCATGATCGGCACAATCGTAGTCTGGCAGGTACAAGACACTTTCAAAGCCACCTTTGATGTGGAAGATTATGAAAACTTCGTTCACTTACAAACTGACGCAGCAGTCCGAAAAATGGCAGGAAAGTATCCTTATGACGATTTTGAGGCTGAGAATGCAGAAATTACCTTGAGATCTGGAGTCGAGGAAGTCAACCACTCCCTTGAATTGGAAATTTCAGAACGACTGGAACATGCCGGTATCAAAGTAATTGAAGCCAGAATTTCTCACTTAGCATACTCCTCAGAAATCGCATCCGCCATGCTCCAGCGACAACAAGCGACAGCTATTGTTGCAGCACGCCGCAAGATTGTAGATGGAGCAGTTGGCATGGTAGAGATGGCACTACACGACTTGAAAATGAAAGACATCATTGAATTTGACGACGAGAAAAAAGCGGTGATGGTCTCTAACTTAATGGTAGTCCTATGCTCTGACAAAAGTGCAAGTCCAGTGCTAAATGTAGGAACACTAAATCAGTAAAATATGGTAGTGACAGAATCCCAAAGTTTCCGTGGAAGTTGGATCATCTGGGTAGTTCTAATGTTAGAACTACCCACCTTGGCTCTAATTTCAGTCTTTTATTTCACGGGGAAACTGGGTGAAAATGGTTGGATACATCTCTTGATTGTTGCTGGGATTATGGGAACTATAATTGCCCTTCTTCTGAATATTCGACTCGAAATACGAATGGATCATACTACCCTGTCATTTAAAAATCCACCATTTATGAATACGTGGAGAATACTAAAAAAGGAAGATATCCGCTATATACAAGTGAAAAAATCGGATGGCATGATGGAATATGGTGGACTGGGGGTACGCTTTTTGGGTAAAACCAGAGCTTACATTTTCTTGTCAGATCAGGTACTTATTGCAGAAACAGACAAACGAAAGTATGTTTTCAGTACACATAAGTCCGATCAATTTCAAAAAATCATTGCGAGCTGGGAATCAGAAAATTCCAATTAAAACCAATATTTATGGCAGCATATATTTTCAAGGAGACACAACAATTCCGACAAGTCTGGATTTGGGCCATTTTATTAGGTGTAACTGGGCTTTCCATTTGGGCTCTGTTTTGGGGAAATCCAACCAAACCTTCGAATGGTTGGGAAAAGGCATTACCCCTTTTAATTTTATTTTTGGTGAATGGACTTTTCCTTTCTTTAAAACTCATAATCAAAATAGATCAAAATACTTTAAGATTTAGTTATTTTCCATTTGTCAGCGAAAAAAAATATAAATTCGACGACATCATATCAATGGAGTTAATCGAGTACAATTCATTATTCAAATATGGTGGATGGGGCATTCGATACAACTTCGATTCCTGGGCTTATAATGTGAGGGGAAACCATGGAATAATGGTAAAGACACTTAAGAGAAAATTTCTTTTAGGTACCCAAAAGCCCGAGGAGGCCCGTAGAGCAATCGAGCAATTCAAAAACTACAAACTCCAATCCTATGGCAGCTAAAAAAGCATTTGCTCTCCGTCTGGATGAATCAATGATGAAAGCAATTGAAAAATGGGCTGCAGATGAATTTCGTAGCACAAATGGACAATTGGAATGGATTATACGGGAGTCTTTACGGAAAGCTGGAAGGTTTCCAAAAGGAGATTCAATTGAACAAAAAGATTGATTTTAGGCTTATACGTTTAATTGATTATTGAATCTATTAAATTTGGACATGAGAAAACTAACTTTAATTTCTGGAATTGTTATTGCCTTGATTTTTTCTTTTGGGGTCACCCCATCTTTCGCCCAGTCTGAATCTCAAGTTTCAAAAAAGGAATTGAGAGAGGAAAGGAAAATACAGAAAGCCAAAGTAGACCTTGAAAAGTTAAGAATCAAATTGACTAAAGCCAAAGAAAAATACAACTCAAACCTGAGCAAATTTGAAAAGCGAAATTCCGCAGGAAAACTATCTCCAAATGCAGTTTCAAAAATCACAAAATCCTTAGAAAAGCAGCGAACAAACATCAATAAGCTTCAAAACCAGATTTCAAAACTTGAAAAATTTCTTCAGCAATCAGGTGAGATGATTTAACCTCGGATTTAAGGTCAAAAAGAGTTTTTCGGAGCTGGTATTTTATCAGCTCCGTTCTTTTTTAAAGGGAATACCTAACTTGCATCGCAATATAAACAGCATGAAAACCCTAATTAGCTTTGTAATTCGCTATATCCCACGCCCCATACTTCAGACAGTCAGCCCGCTGGTAATGAAGGTTCTCTCACAATTAAACAAAGGAAATGAGGTCGAATGTCCGGTATGCGGAAACCAGTACAAGAAATTTCTACCTTATGGGAGAATTGCAAGAGAAAATGCCCTTTGCCCCAACTGTCTGGCTTTGGAAAGGCATCGGTTGGTGTGGCTATTTTTGAAAGCAAAAACCGATTTTTTTTCCGGAAAATTAAAAGTGCTTCATGTGGCTCCCGAGCATTGTTTTATTGATCGCTTTGAAGCCTTACCAAATTTAGACTACATCACCGCTGATATCGAATCACCCCTGGCTAAGGTAAAAATGGATGTACATTCCATTCCATTTCCGGATAATTCTTTTGACGTGGTATTTTGTAATCACGTTTTAGAACATGTTGACGATGATATTTTGGCATGTTCTGAATTCAATCGGGTATTGAAACCGGGTGGATGGGGGATTTTGCAATCTCCTGTATATCCTCTTGAAAAAACAATTGAAGACAAAACCATCTCCGATCCTAAAGAAAGAGAAAGACTTTTTGGTCAACGGGATCACGTCAGGAAGTTTGGCAAAGACTACGCCGAACGACTTAGCCAATCAGGTCTTCAAATTGAAGAAAACCTTTTTGTAAAAGATCTTCCGACAACACAAGTAAAGCGATATGCTTTGGCACCGGATGAAGTGATTTTCGTATGCAGAAAAGGGGCTTAACCTCGGTAGAATTTTCTGACAAGTTCATAAACCAAGCCTGCGCCATAGCTGCAAAGCTGAATGACCGAAGTCATCCACGCCAAATCACCGACCACAATAGATTGATATTTCAAACTCGCTTGGTAAATTACTAATCCTGACCAAATCGCAAAAATAAGGACGTGGGGGATCAAAAATACCTGGACAAAAATTGCGTTGACCACAATTGAAATCAAAAACATCAGAAAAAAAGTAGGCATCCAATGCACGAGTTTGATGGCCTCGGGATGAAATCTAGAGACATTGACACGGTTTCGCCCAAATGAGAACGCCTGTTTGGAAAAAGATTTAAGCGTGTTTTTTCGTTTATGGTAGACAAAAGCTTCGGCCACCAATTCAAGCCTAAAACCTGCCTTTTTGATCCGAATACTCCACTCAATATCTTCTCCATGCTTGGGATCCAAAAAACCTCCGGTAGTTTCGAAAACTTTTCTGGAAACCCCCATGTTAAACCCACGGGCTTGATATTTGGAAGGATCTTTCAATTTCCCTCTTATTCCTCCGGTTGTCCAAAATGAAGTCATGGCGAAATCCATAGCTTTTTGAAGGTTTGAAAAATCTTCCGCCGCTGCATCAGGCCCCCCAAATGCATCCAGTTTTCTATCTGAAATGGCCTTGTCTAAATTCTTCAAATAATCAGGTGGGAGGATTACGTCAGAATCCAAAATGACGAAAAAATCTCCTTTTGCTTGAGTCATGCCAAAATTTCGGGCAAATCCCTGACCTTGATTTTCTTGGAAAAAATAACGGATGGTCAGCTCGGAATTAAATTTCATAGCCACCTGATCGGCTTTAAGGGATGATCCGTCCTCTATTAATATCACTTCAAAATCCTTGTAGGATTGATGAACCAAACTCGTGAAAAGTTCAAAAACCTCTGAAGGCCGATTGTAAACCGGTATAATGACTGAGAAATACATCAAAAATCAAAGTTGACTTCCTCATCGATTTTATATTCGATCTCCTTGGATTGGTTGGAAGTCATCAATTCAGCAATGAAACCCGTGACAAAAAGTTGGACACCAATGATTAATGCCACTAGGGCAAGAAAGAACAAGGGTTGATCAACAATTTCTCGGACTTTTAAGCCTTTGCTAAGGCCATAAATTTTTTCAAAAATCAGCCATGCAGTGATAACAAAGCCAGTCAGAAATGAAAGCGTTCCTAAAAGGCCAAAGAAATGCATGGGTTTTTTCTTATACCTGTGTACAAAAGAAACAGTGATCAGATCCAAAAATCCATTGAGAAAACGCTCCAAACCAAACTTAGAATACCCATATTTCCTGGGCTGATGTTGAACCACTTTTTCGCCAATTTTACCAAACCCATTCCATTTTGCGAGTAAAGGGATATAGCGGTGCATTTCACCGTAGATATGAATATTTTTTACGACCTTATTTCGATAAGCCTTAAGGCCACAGTTGAAGTCATGTAGCTGAATTCCTGAAATCCAACGGGTGACACCATTAAAAAATTTCGAGGGAATAGTTTTGGACCAGGGATCATGGCGCTCTTTCTTCCATCCTGAGACCACATCTAATCCATTTCCTGAAACCATCTCGTAGAGTCCGGGAATTTCATCCGGACTATCCTGCAAGTCAGCATCCATCGTGATCACGACATCACCCTGGGCACGACGAAATCCTGCATCTAAAGCAGCGGATTTACCAAAATTACGGGTAAAATTCAATCCCTTTAACTGGATGTTTTGAGCGGAAAGATTTTGAATCACTTCCCAAGATCGATCCGTGCTGCCATCGTTAATTAAAATCACCTCATAAGAAAAGCCGCGCTCATTCATCACACGGCTAATCCAATGAGTTAATTCCGGCAACGATTCTTCCTCATTAAAAACAGGAATAACTACGGAAATTTGAGTCATAGTTTAGAAATCGAGAGACTTGTCTCGCTTTTTGAGTATTGCACCCAAAATTAATGCAACTAAAGCATAAAAGATCAACAAAAAGCCAAAACCTTTAATTTGACCTATAACCGTAAAACTATCAGCTGTTGCTTTTCTCATTTCCTCAAGTTGAGCAGGTGGCAAAGCATCTGGATTTGCTCCAAAACTTTCCATAGTCTTCAAGCTTGTTTGAAATGCTTCATCTGCCAGCAACTGGGGAAGCGACGGATCAATTACTTGATATAAAAGGAGCATACCTATCAAACCTACAATTCCCGAGATGATCATAGCTATAAAACTAAAATTAAAGGCAGTTCCAAAGGTCATAAACCCGCCGATTTCAGTTCGGTATTGGGTTCCAAAGTAAATTAGGAGTACCGCCATAATCACTAATGATACAAGTCCAAACCAGCCAGAAGCCAACAGAGACGAATCAATAAAATAGGCCAGGTAAGTAATTGCCAGAGATATGAGACCAATTGTCAATCCTGGTTTTACTGCCGCTTGCATAGGTGTTTGTTGCTCTTCCATAAAAGAATTAGTTAGGATTTTTTCTTAAAATTATTGAAATAATAATACTAAAAAACATTCCGGGGATGATTTTCCAAAGTCCATCGTTTAGTGCGACGTTCCAAGGTGTCAAACCATTCATACTTAATTCAGTCGCATTGAACGAGGCTTCTCCCACTTGCGATATAATTAAATCCCTATTCTCCAATAGCAGTTCTATTTTCTGAGTTTTAATGACCTCAAATAAATCGGGAAAAAGAAGAAGTAGTGTCCATATCCCAATAGTTGACAAAATACCCAAAAGTGCATAAGTGACAAAACCAACTGTCATTCCTTCAGCGAAGGACAAATAGCCTGAGTTGGAATAATCTTTGAAAAATTTGATTGATAAAAAAATTGACACTGGGACTAGAAAATACCCAAAGACTAAATTTAAACTGGTAGGATCAGGATTTAAAAATGAAAAACAATAAAAGGCGATAAAACTCAAAATCCCGCCCAAGGTGCCAAATTGATAAGCAGTAATTAAGTACCTATTCATCTGCCTTGATTAATTGGCCTTTTTGAATGACATACTTCACTCTACCTTGAAGTTCCATTCCAAACCATGGATTGTTTGAGGATAATGACTTATTGCTTTTCTCGTTATAAAGCCATTTTTCCTCAGGATCGAAAATAGTCAATGAATCAGATAGTTTTCCTATTACCTTTTCCGGGCCTATTGTTATTTTTTCAATCAGAAGTTCCCAGCCAATTTCCTCAGATAGCTTTACCATTGCCGGAAGAAAGGTCTGAAGTCCCGCCATACCAAAAGCTGCTAAATCGAATTCGGCAAATTTAGAATCGAAATCATGAGGTTGGTGATTTGAAACAATTGAATCGATCGTTCCATCTTTAAGCCCCTTTATTAGTGCTTCTCTATCGTCATTACCTCTAAAGGGAGGTTTGACTTTGTAGTTAGAATCAAAGGTAACCAAATCACTGTCCGAGAATATCATTTGATAAATTGAAACATCTGCTGTCACTTTAAGTCCTTCTGCTTTTGCTTTACGTATTAATTCCACCCCTTTAGCTGTATTAACAGTTTGGAAATGCACTCTTCCGCCTGCATATCTTATGATTTCAAGATTTCGTTGAATAGCAACATCTTCAGCTAGATTTGGAATTCCTTTCATCCCGAGTTTTGTGGAAACCTCACCCTCGTGCATCTGTCCAAAAATCCCCAGGAGTGAATCGTAGGCATGATCAAACAGTATTCCATCGAATTTCTGGAGATATTGCAAGATCTTCATGTAGCGGTCAGAATTTGACAATGTTCTTATACCATCCCCAAAGAACCGAAGACCCGACTGGAAATGCATATCCAAAATCTCAGTTAGATCATCTCCGGTTGCATTTTTTGTAACCGCCCCCATTACTTGCAATTGAGACGAAAAAACCTTGGCTTTGTTTAAAACAAAGTCTACTTCATTCTTAGATTGAATGACTGGATCAGTATTGGGTAACACCAGAGCGTGAGCAAATCCGCTAACTGTAAGGGATTGACAAAGACTTTCTACAGTCTCTCGGTACTCCTGTCCAGGTTCGCCCAGTCCACAGCGAAGATCCACCCAGCCTTTGGAAGCAAAAAAGGAGGTGCAATCGATCTCAGTTTCAAAAATTATTGGATCACCATTAAGAACTTCCTGAATAAACCCATTTTTAAATATATAATTCAAAGGGTCAAGAATCACTCCTTCTTGGATCAATCTGAGGTTTTTAAGTAGTACCGCCATCAATTTGAGTTATGCTACAAAAGTGCAACAATAAAGTATAAAAAGAAATGTAAGGTTGATAAAACCTCTTTAATCAAAGTTTAAAGGGATTCACTTAAGAGGCCAATTTATCCTTGATCGAAGATAAAGCTGGAACGGATTTCGAAACCGAAAATCATTTGTTATATAGAAATAAAAAACGTACACTCACTTTGGGATATAATGTTCGGATTTCAAAAGTCTTCACTTAGCAAGGAAATTTCAGGATTATTCTAAAAAACATTAATTTATAGTTAGAGATTGGTTCCCATCAAGTTTTAATGCTTAGACGACTTTCTGATACTCTGACAAATGGATTAAACTTTCTTTCAGAACGTCGATACAAATCATTATCCAACAAGAACCTTCCCTTCAAAACATGGAGGGTTTAAACGCAAAAAAGCCTCCGGATTTCTCCAAAGGCTTTTGAATAATGTGGCGGCGACCTACTCTCCCGGGTGTAACCCCAGTACCATCGGCGCTGCAGGGCTTAACTTCTCTGTTCGGGATGGGAAGAGGTGGGACCCCTGCGCTAGGCCGCCTAAATTGGAAGACTTCAGTAGCTCGTATCAAGGATCAAGATCTCTCTTCTCTTGTCTAACTTCTTTTCGTCTAATGTCTTATGTCTTTAACATATTTGGTAGAAACTGTAACAAACGTAGCGTAAGTTTTTGGGCAATTAGTACTGCTCAGCTATGCCATCACTGACTTTACACCTGCAGCCTATCAACGTCATCGTCT
>NZ_FMXE01000012.1 GCF_900103735.1 Algoriphagus alkaliphilus
TGAGATTTTCTTCCGGGATATCAAACAATTACTCCATATCAAAACCTTCATCGGAACTTCCAAAAACGCAGTCATGAACCAAATCTGGACCGCTTTGATCACCATCTTACTGCTCAAGGTCATGAAAGCTACGGCTAAATTTGGGTGGCACCTGTCCAATCTGGTCGCATTTATCCGACTGAATATCTTTGTCAAAATTGAACTCCAAAAATGGCTCGACAAACCCTTTGAAAACCATGAAAAACCACCTGCAAAAAGCCTACAGGGGGTTCTGTTTCCAGATTTCTACAAAAAATAGTCTCAACAAAAGAAAAACCCATAACTTCAACAATCCCTAAGATTGTTTAGGACAGCATTGTAAATTTTTAAAAACTTTTTAAAAAAGTTAAAACAAAGGTTGACCTCATCTGTTATACTATCATTAAAGGCTTCAATAGCTTTTCTTCATAGTGCTGGGTTGAGCCGCTCCGAAAGGAGCGGTTCTTTTTTTGCCTCATTTGGCCTATCTTTTTCCATGGAAAAATCGACCCAAAAGAAATTCAAAAGATTAATTCGGAAGGAAAGCTGATTGCAAGTCTGATAAAGGGAGCCTACGTGAAAAAGAAGAAGAATGAGGTTAAGTCAAAATAAACCTTTCCACAGAAAGACTTACTTTTGGGAAAAATACTGAGCTATGATTTTGGTGGGAAATGCGGTGTTGTCCGATGATATCAAGGAAATTTTTTTTGTTTGTGATCTTGAAGCTTGCAAGGGTGCCTGCTGTGTAGAAGGTGATGCGGGAGCGCCACTGGAGGACGATGAAACCAGAATTCTGGAGGAAATCTATCCGATAGTCAAAGACTACATTACTGAGGAGGGGAGACAAGCCATAGCAAATCAAGGAGTATGGGTAATCGATAAAGATGGCGACAAGGGAACGCCTACGATCGGAGATAACCGAGAATGTGCTTACGCACTTTATGATCAGCGAGGTATTTTAAAATGTGGAATTGAGCAAGCCTATTTAGATGGGAAGATCTCTTGGAAAAAGCCGATTTCCTGTCACTTATACCCGATTCGAGTCACGAAATACGAACAATTTGATGCCTTAAATTACGATCGCTGGCATCTGTGTGATCCGGCGTGTCAATTGGGCCAAAGTCTGAAAGTACCACTCTATCGTTTTTTGAAAGATGCATTGGTGCGCAAGTATGGGGAAGCCTGGTATCAGGAATTGCTGGAAGAAATCGAGGGCTAATTGACTTAATCCAAATTCAAAAAACCATTTTTCACTAAACCTTCGACTGCAAATTCAGCGATTTTTTGGTAGCCTTGGTCTGAGGGATGGATTTTATCTTAGGAAAAGAAATCTGATTCGATATCAATTGTAATCGGAGATCATCAACCTCCTGATTTTTTTGCACCATAACCTGCCTGAACCAATAGCTGTAAAATTTTATCCCGGTGATCTCCCTGTATAAGGATTTCCCCGTCTTTGGCAGAACCACCCACACCACATTTGTTTTTAAGAAGCTTCCCCAATTCCTTTAGGTCCTCTTCGGAGCCTACAAATCCTTCGATCAGGGTTACTTGCTTTCCGGCCCTGGATTTTTTATCCAATAGGATTTTGAGTTTCTGCTGAGATGCTGGAAGGGTCTCGGCAGAATCTTGACCCCAAAAATTAAATTCAAAATTTTCACTCGTAGAGTAGACTACTCCATCACGTTTTTTCCAATCGTTACCTTTCTTGCTCATGATCCAACTAAAAAAGCCTGCACACACCGTGCAGGCTTTAAATTAAAACTGCAATTACTTTGTCTTATAAGTCCAAACAGGTCTTTTTGAATGGTTGACTACATCTTCTGCAATGCTCCCTGTGATTAAGTGCAGAAGTCCTGTGCGTCCATGGGTTGTCATGGCAATCAGATCCGCGTCAACATCGTCAGCAAACTCGATGATTCCTGATTCTTCGGAAAGTGAGTTGTACACCTCAGCTTTGATATTTTCGAAATGATGCTTTTGAGCAAATGCACGAATGCGATTCATAGACTCTCGAGTCGTTTCAAAGTTACCCGGAGTATTTACCACCACAAAGTAAAATTGTGCATCAAATACGGATTGGATTCGCTTGATCCGATTTGCTATTTCATCACTTGAATCTCTAAAATCGGAGGCAAAGACTACTTTTTTCATCTTTGAAACTTCGGTTTCAGCTTTAATGGTGATCACGGGACATTTAGCATTCCTGACCACTTTTTCGGTATTGCTTCCAACAATGATTTCTTCCAATCCAGAGGCACCTTTTGAACCCATTACTATCAAATCCGGGTCCTGATCATTAATGTACTCGGAAATCCCCTTAAATACGGATCCCAGAATCATTTTCGTCTTTACTTTATAAGCTTCCTCATTGTAACCCTCTTCAATCTTTTTAAGCTGCTTTTTACGCGCCTCGACCAACTCCATAAAGAAAATCTGATTTTCGAATTCAGGAATTGATTCCAAACCGCCACCCATTGTTCCCATACCTGTAGCAACGGGGGTTTCGATTACATGAAGTACAGTCACCTCAATATTGGGGTAATTTGAGGATAACCCAGTTGCAAAATTCAGTGCGTAATTTGCTGTTTGGGAAAAATCAAAAGGAACCAGGACTTTTATCATAATTGCTTTGGGCTTTAAGTTTTCACCAAATTAGCCAAAATAGACCATGAAAAACCAATTTTTATCTGGATTTGATTAGACTAAAAGTCCTATTCCAAAAAGGATTACCCATAGTAGGGTACTCATCGCCATTTTTTTCAAACAAGGATCGGTTTCTGCGGAATTTTTTGCCTTCTGAACTCCAACACCTACTTTGAGCATGAGAAAATATGCCAGAAATGCCAGTAAGGTGTACCATTCTCTGGTGGTGGTGGTGAAAGCGATTAGCCAAAAATTTCCGGACATGATAAGCACCCAATTGTATTGAATGGCTTTCTGTCTTCCTATTCGAACAGGGATGGAGCGCTTGCCTGCTTTCTCATCCGATTCAATGTCTCGGATATTATTAATGTTGAGCACTGCGGTACTGAAGCATCCCAATGAGATAGCGATGATTACAGTCATTGGCTCAAAACTCAGCGTATGAAGGAAAAATGTTCCTAATACACCCAATAAACCGAAAAACACAAAAACCGATATATCGCCCAATCCGGCATATCCATAAGGATTGCTTCCCGAAGTGTAAGTGATCGCTGCCCATATTGCAGCCAAACCCAAGCCCAGAAAAAGTGCAAATAGTTTCCAATCCTGCACTGCGACAAAAAGCAGCAGCAATCCTGAAAACAAAGACAATACTCCAAACAAATACATGGCGCGCTTCATCTCAGGCAGCGATATCAAGCCTGATTGAACCGCTCTCACGGGACCTTGCCTTTCGGCAGAATCGGCGCCGTGAACAGTGTCGCCGTAGTCATTGGAAAGATTGGATAGGATTTGGAGAAAAATGGTAGTCAGTGAGGCCAACACCAGAATCTCCCAACGAAAGCTTTCCTGCCATGCCGCTAAAAATGAACCCGCAAAAATACTAGCCAGGGCAAGGGGCAAAGTACGAAGCCTGACTGCGTGCAGCCAGGCTTCTTTTTTAGTTTTTATTTCTTTTTTCAAAGTGTAAATCCTTGAATTAAGCTCCGATTAATTTTAAAATTTCTTCATCAAGAGGCGCTACAGAGGAAGGGAAAAATTTCACCAATTCACCTTGTTCGTTGACGAAATATTTACAGAAATTCCAACTTGGTTCCTCATTATTCCACCCATTCTGAGTAGCATCTGAAAGCCAACGGTACAGCGGGTGCTTGTCAAATCCCTTTACAGAGATCTTTTCAAACATTGGAAAAGTTACCCCAAATTCCGCATCGCAGAAGGCTTTGATCTCCTCATTGGATCCGGGCTCTTGCCCTCCAAAATTATTGGCGGGGAAACCCAAAATCATGATTTTATCTCCGTGCGCGGCGTATAATTCCTGCAATTGTGCGTATTGTTTGGTGTAGCCACACTTGGAAGCGACATTTACCAGCAACAGTTTTTTGCCTTTGAATTCTGAAAAATCAACTTCTTTACCGTTGAGGTCTGTTAACTTAAAATCGTAAAAGGAACTTTCCATAGATTGGTCAAATGAGGGGTTTAATTCTGCTTGATTTGTGGGTCTTTCCAAGGTTTTGCCACAGGCGAATAGAATGATGCTGATGATAAGTAGTAGTGTTTTCATTTTTTTTTAATAATTAAGTATCAGTCCGAACGGAGTTGAAGGGTTCTCGTACTTCCCAATTCTCGTTGGTCAGGTGCTCCGACTTACACCATATAGTTACATTCGTTCAGGGACAGCTATACCGAGCAAACTCATTCCCTTTTTGATTGTTTTGGCGGTCATGGAAGAAAGTGCAACGCGGAAGGTTTGAATTCCGAGATCCTTTTCGTGAAAGATCGGAACATCCGCATAGAATCGGTTGTATTCCTTAGCTAAATCAAACAGGTATTGCGCAATTACCGAAGGAGAAAGCTCCTCAGCAGCCAGTTTTATTTTCTTTTCATAGTCATTCAAAAGGAGAATCAAAGCAGCTTCCGATTCGGTCAGTTCGCTGATTCCTGTAAAATCAGGAGCGGAATAACTAACCCCGATTTGGTCTGCTTTTCTCAAAATGGCCGCTATCCGCGCATGCGAATACTGAATGAATGGACCGGTGTACCCTTGAAATTCAATGGATTCCTGTGGGTTGAACAACATTCGTTTTTTCGGATCAACTTTCAGTAAAAAGAACTTCAATGCACCAAGTCCAAGGATCTCATACAGTTCTCCAGCCTGCTCATCGCTGAAGCCCTCAATCTTGCCCAACTCTTTGGTGTGATGCTCGGCCGTTTCGATCATTTCCTGCATCAAATCATCCGCATCGACCACTGTTCCTTCCCGAGATTTCATTTTGCCGGTAGGCAAGTCCACCATACCATAAGACAAATGATACAAACCGTCACCATAAGATCTTCCAAGTTTTCGCATGATCTTAAACAAGACTTCGAAGTGGTAATCCTGCTCATTTCCAACTACATAAACAGATTTGTCAATCTTGAAATCTTTGTATTTCAAGTCGGCAGTACCCAAGTCCTGCGTGATATAGACCGAGGTGCCGTCTGCACGTCTGACCAGTTTTTCATCCAGTCCTTCTTCCGTCAGATCCACCCAAACCGATCCGTTTTCTTTCTTGAAAAAGATCCCTTTTTCCAAGCCTTCTTCCACAATATCTTTTCCCAGAAGGTAGGTGTCTGACTCGTAGTAAAACTTATCAAAGGTGACTCCCATCTTTTTGTAGGTGGCATCAAATCCCGCGTAAACCCAATCATTCATCTGTCTCCAAAGCGATACTACCGCTTCGTCATTGGATTCCCATTTGCGAAGCATATCCTGTGCCTCAAGCATGAGGGGAGCGTTTTTCTTGGCCTCGTCTTCCGATTGACCTTTGCTCACCAGATCTTTGATTTGCTTTTTGTATTCCTGATCAAAAATCACATAATACTTTCCCGCCAAATGGTCGCCTTTGAGTCCGGTTGATTCAGGTGTTTCCCCGTTACCAAAGTGCTGATAGGCCACCATGGATTTGCAGATGTGGATGCCACGGTCATTGACGAGGTTGGATTTGATGACCTCGTAACCATTGGCTTTGAGGATCTCAGCGACTGAAAAACCCAGGAAATTATTCCGTAAATGTCCTAAGTGAAGCGGTTTGTTGGTGTTGGGGGAGGAGTACTCCACCATGACTTTTTTGCCATTTGCCGTAAGCTGCCCAAAATTTGGGTTGGTGTAGATTTGCTGGAAAAGATCCACCCATACCAGTTCGTTCAGTTCCAGATTAAGAAAACCCTTGACGACATTGAAGCCGGTAACCATCGGGACATTTCCTTTGAGATAATCTCCGATTTGATTGGCTGTGGCTTCTGGATTGGCCTGAGAAATCTTCAAAAAAGGGAATACCACGAAAGTGTAGGTACCCTGAAATTCCTTTCGGGTAGGGGCGAGAGCGATTTGATCCAAAGGCAAATCATGCTTGTAAATGTCCTGAAACGCCAGCTGAATGCCTTGAATGATAGTTGATTGAATGTTCATCTTTTTTTAACCACAAAGTTCACAGAGAGTAAATAAGAGGACGCGGAGAGGTTTGTGGGGATATCCGACTCTGCGAGTGTCTTCTAATTCTTGGTTGAATGGAATACTTATTGAATTCTTGTTTTGTCATTTATTACTCTTTGGAGCCCGAATTTAAGACGGGTTACATTGAAATTCATTAGAAGTCCAAGTTTATAATTTCCAAGTTTCAGATAATTTATAGTTTGGGCCATGTGTAGGTCTGACAATAATTCTACTGACTTAAGTTCTAAGACAAGCTTCCTTTCAACCAAGATGTCAATTTTATAGGCTACCTAGATTCTTATGTCTTCCATTTCTAGCGGAAGAAGTTTTTCCACTTCAATTTGAAATCCTTCTTTAAGTAATTTCCTTGCTAAGACCTGTTTGTAGGCATTTTCAAGAAGTCCTGGTCCCAAAGCGGAATGTACTTGGATGGCATGCCCAATTACTTTTGATGCGAGTTCATCTTCTGATAAATTCGAATAGCTCATAATAATAAACTTTGTGAACTCTAATTTAACCTTTGCGGCCTCCTTTGTGGTATAAAAACTCCGTCAGTAATTATCCACCAGTGACTTGGTCGTGATTTCGAGGACTTCGAAGGCCGCTTCGGCCATGGTATTTTCCGTGTCGAGCGTAGGATTTACTTCCACGATTTCCCAGCAGCAGACACGTTTGTCTTTGATCAGTTCGGCATTGAGTTGAATGGCTTCTTCAACCGTCAGCCCATTGGGAACAGGTGTTCCCGTACCGACAGAAATGGAGCTGTCTAGGCTGTCTACATCGAAGGAAATGTAGATTTGCTCGCAATCTTTAAGCTTTTCCAAAGCCTCAGAAGCAATTTTTTCAATTCCTTTTTCCCGTACTTCCTGTGTGCTGAAATTTTTTATCTCATATTTTTTGATCAAATGATTTTCCGGAGCCTCGGTATCTCGAACTGAAATGAATACGATGTCACCAGGTTCAATTTTAGGAAAATCTCCGCCTATCTTTTTGATTTTTTCCCAATAACTAATGGTCTCCGGACTGACCTCATTGACCTTGCAATCCAGATTATCCAACTGACTGACCATAGCGAGTGGCATCCCGTGCATATTGCCGGAAGGAGTGGTAAAAGGGGTATGCAGATCGGCATGCGCATCAATCCAAATTACCCCCAGGCGTTTATCGGGATGGGCAGCTTTGATGCCCATGATGGTTCCTGCTGCAGTGCTGTGATCACCGGCCAGCACGATGGGAAATTTCTTTTCGAGACGAAGCGATTCAATGGTAGAATAGACGTTTTTCAGAACCTGATACACTCCATCGATGTATTTACCATGCGGATGTTTATTTCCTTTCCAAAGAAAATTGTTAGCGTCAGGGACATTGATTGGGTCGAATTGGGTAAAAAAGTTTGACTTTTTGTCCAGACTTGCAATTTTCAAAGCATCGATCCCCATACTGGCACCGCGTGTTCCTGCGGCAATTTCAGACCGTACTTCTACGAGTTTTATTTTTCTCATTTTGAGGTTTACTTGGGTTCATTCAAGGTGGTGATATAAGGCCAAAACTAGTCAAAAGGCCTCAAAATTCAATTTTTGGCAGATTTGGTTTTGCCTCAGGAAAATAATTATAGTCTATAAAAATTATAGGGTATATAGGAATATAGGAATTCAACTTCTATATTTGAACCATCATTATCACAAAATCCCTTTTACATGAGCGCAGTTGCCCAATTTGTCGATTCGGAATTGAAACCAAATCCTTGGACAGTAAGTAATTCTCCTGAGTTAGCGAAGTTTAAAGTAAGCAATCAGGAAATTCTTAAGATTTTTTCTCAACCTGTGGCTAATCACATGCAAGGGATGTGTCGCTTTGAAAATGGGTTTGAGCAACTTTTACCTTTGTTCCGCGGCCTGATTCTATTGGGGAAACCAAATTCGCTCAGCCTGATCTATGATTTTGACCATGCGCAGGTATTCTTTACTTTCTCTAAGACCGAGGAAAAAGCAGTGGTTTATTTCTTCAACCAAATCATCGAATTGTTAAAAAGAGAAGTGAAGTTCAAGGAGATTCTTTCAAAAGTCATCGAAAACAACAGACGCTTTCAAGCCGAACAGTCTTTATTGCAATCAGCTTTACATGGTGTCGCTTGGGATTAAGTTTTCAAGTAGTCAAGTCATCCTTTAAATCAAAAATCACCTTTCATGAACTTCCGGAGGGTGATTTTTTGGGTGTGTTGGATTTTTAATTAAAGCCAATCATATCGCCCTGCCTGCAAGGTATCGTTGTACTTCATAGATATCGATGCTTTTGTTGAATTTCTTGTTGACAGAGGGTGTAGCCTCACTGGAGAACCAGATTTTGAGTGCTGCATCCAGTTCAAAAGTGCCGGCAGTCTCCAACGAAAACCGCGTGATACTTTTGTAAGGCATAGACTTGTATTCCACTTTGCTGCCAGTTACGCCTTGAACATCGATCAAGATCAATCGTTTATTGGTGAATATGAAGGTATCGCGAAAGAGCTGAAACCCCATGTCGGTTTCTTGAATTTCTAAAGCCTTTTCAATATACTTTTCTGTGTTAGCGCAAAATTCCACCCATTTTACCGTTTTAATGTAAGAGTGTTCACCTTTGTAGATATTTGTCCCACTACATTCTCTGGTATTTGGTCTTAAAATATTAAACATGTTCTCCTTCAAAATTCCAAAGAACTGGGTTATTAAATGCGTGATTGAATCGCTTTCAGGGTTATATCCAAAATACCATGAAATGCCCATGAGAAAGGCTTCTCACACTGGGGAATGATTATCCAGGGCATTCCATCTGACCATTAAAAAACAAAATATAAACAGATGAAATGCCCATGATCCCGTAGGTACGGGATCACACAGTGGAATGATTATAAAGGGCATTCCATGTGACAGCTAAAAAACAAATTATAAACACATGAATATGAATTGTTTTCATCAGGAAGTACAATCCCTAAAACAGCGTTCCTATGACTTTTTCGCTCTTGAATTGTTGTAGTTCTTTGTGAATAAGAAATCTCCCACGGAATCCACTGTTCATATTCGGGCTTACCCGCTTTTTTCATACCTTTAGAGATCAGAACAATTGTTGTACTGCTTTGACGGATTTTGTCCTGACGCCAAGAGAACTATAAATACCAAAACTCGATTTTCAAGTGCACTACTTATAATCAGAAGACAAATTTCTAAAAAAAGTATGCAAACATAGGAAGAGATTGCTTTTAGGAGAGGATGCAGATCGTTTCATCGTGCTGGGTGTTTTGTGAAGGAAAGTTATCTCCATACCACCACATCTTAAATCCCATGTCAATAAGGCTTGGAGCCTGATTTGTCTTAAATCGATAATTTTACGCTTTTCAGTAATTTTGATTAGGTAATTTTCCCAAATCCAGAAAAATGAAGCGCGCGAATTTTGATTTTTTCCGAAAATCAAATTAGCCATTAAAAAAAAGAAGCGGCTCTGGATTTCAAAACCGCTTCCACTCCATAAAAAGATAGTTTTTAAGCTCCTGTTTCAGCAGCTGCGTGGAGCTTACCCAATTCCTGATCGATAGTCCAAAGTCCAATACCTTCTTCACCGATAATTTCGAACAGTTCAAGCGCCCTTCTGGACATGGTTTCTTCTTCCCGCTGTTCGGTCACATACCATTGCATAAAACTGAATGTCGCAAAATCTTTTGCAGTAAAAGCATGATCAACAATACTGTTAATCGACTTTGTTACCTTGATTTCATGTTCAAGAATCAGTTCAAAAACCTCTCTCAAAGAATTAAAATTGTGACGAACACCTGTGATTTCCGGCTGTATGGCGTGCCCGCCAGCTTCATTGATGTATTGAAAGATCTTCATCATGTGCATTCTTTCCTCATCTGCGTGAGTATAAAGATATTTTGCAGCGTTGGCATAGCCCATCATGTGGCACCAAGAAGCCATAGAGAGATAATAAGCTGAAGACTTACCTTCCATTTCAACCTGTTTGTTGAGCAAAGCTTCTGTATCGGGGAGTAGAGAACGCTGAAGCGTTACAATTTCTTTCTGTTTCATAACTGTGATTATTAAGTATTGTAAGTTAACAAATACAGGGTTCATTCGTTCAAAAACCATAGTTTGGAAAAGGAATTTAGAATTGTTTTAATTAAACAATCAGCGGGTAAGTGGAGAAGGAAATACGGCAAGACTTTCTTCACCGCTTTCGGTAACCGACTGGACAGCAAAGAAATAATTGTCTTTGGAATAGGGGATAGTTAGGCTTGTTTCTGTAGTAAAGAACTTCTTCTCCCACACCGGCGAGGAAGTCTCACGCATCAAAACATAGTACCCTTTAACTTTTCCTATTGTTGGAGTTTTCCAGAGCAAAATCGAATTGTTGCTTAATCCTCGTACATCAATTCTTACTTCCTCAGGCATCCCAGCGGAATTGGCAAGCGAGGCCGATGCTGCCAGATTAACAGCTGAAACTTTTCTCAGGTATTCAAAATCCATAAACTCAGGTAAATCTCCGTACTGAATGCCATTTTCCACACGCACATTCTCATGCTGTTGGTAGAAATTTTCGTTCATTTCGGACATTCTGATAGCAGTGAATCCATTTCTCAAAAATGGAGTTTGATCCCCACCTCTAAGGAATCGGTCACTTCTATAAATCAACTTCACTTCCAATTGATCAACATAACGCTCTCCGACCTCCTTGATATATCGGGCAAGCTGTCGTGATTTGCTGTCATTGTCTGAATTGGTATAGCGACGGCTAGCGGCTTGTTGCTCATCTTCAGTCAAAGGAATTGTCTCTGAGAAAACACGAACTTTGGTGTTATCGCTAATATTGGTATCCGAGGATTTGCTGTTACCCACGATATCGTTGTTTAAGATTCCTGCAATATTCCAGCCTTCTTTTTTTGCCTTATCGGCCAGATAAGTAGCACCTTTTAAGCCCTGCTCTTCGCCGGTAAATGCAACAAAGAGGATGGTTGCTGAAAATTCCATTTTGGCCATCACTCTGGCCAATTCTATGACCACAGCCACACCACTTCCATCGTCATTGGCGCCGGGAGCTCCGCCGATAGCATCCATGACATCTTTGTTTCTTGAGTCAAGATGTCCTGAAACGATGAAAATCCGATCATCCGCCGGATTCGTGCCTTTCAATTTTGCGATCACATTTGCCACGGGAGAGTCCTGTGTGATCCTGCGTCCATCGGAAGGAATAGTGAAATTCTCAATCTCAGCACTCATTCGGCCATTTGAGGATTTTGCAAATGTGTTGAACTTGGACAGGACATAGCGCTGTGCTGCAGGCATACCGTTTTTTTCGTCTCGACTAAGGGTGTGTCGCGTGTGAAAATTAGCAAGATCGTAGGTATACTTTCTTAGGGAATCAGATGAAACCTCAAAAACGAGCTTTTCAATTTTGGGATTTCTGATCACGACTGTCTGAGCTTGTACACCCCAAGCCAAAAGCCCGAAGAATAGCGACAATAATATTTTACGCATGTTTGTGTTTGGTTATAAGCTTAGCCCTAAATTTATCCCAGTAGAATTTATCCCAAGCAAAAATTACATGAACACATTCTCATTGCCTAAAAAAGGTGATTTCCCCACTTATTATAAAACCTATCTTTCGAAGATCTCCGATGAAAATTTTTCAGGACAAATTCTCCGTCAGGTAAATGAACTTCGGGAATTTTTTCAATCAAAAGGTACAGGCTGGGACTCGAAAGCTTATGGCGAGGGGAAATGGACTCCAAAGGAAATCTTGGGTCACTTGCTCGATACCGAACGGATTATGATGTTTAGGGCTCTGTGTTTCGTCAGAGGTGAGCAGCAAGCACTTCCCGGATTTGATCAGGATCAATATGTTCAAAATGGCAAATTCAATGGAGTATCAATTGATCTGCTTTTTAAAGATTTTGAAGCTCAGCGAAACTCGTTATTAACTTTCATCCATACTTTGGACGAAAGTATTTTGGACATTGTGGGCAATGCCAACGGAAAGCCAATAACTCCCAGAGCCCTTTTTTGGATAATTTCCGGGCATTTTACCCATCACTTCAACATTCTGAAGGAGCGATATTAAGCCATGAAAATTCCTATTGCAGTAATTGATGCGTTTACAATCCGGGCTTTCGCAGGAAATCCGGCAGGTGTCTGCCTTTTAGATCAGGAGCTCACCTCAGACCAAATGCAATCTATCGCCATGGAAATGAATTTGAGCGAAACGGCTTTTGTTCAAAAAACTCAAAAACGAGGATACTATTCTTTAAGATGGTTTACTCCAACCTTGGAAATAGACCTTTGCGGTCACGCAACATTAGCAGCTTCTTTTTGGATGCTTCGATCCGGGTGGGCAGTTGAGGGTGAAATGATTCATTTTGCGACCTTGAGCGGGGAGCTTCGGGTTAAAAGTGAAGGAGAATGGCTCATTATGGACTTTCCTTTGATTCCGACATTTACCGATACTCATCCTAAATTTAAATCATCCTTGTTTGGATATGCTATTGTTCAGGCAGCGCAGCTCAACAAAAACTGGATTTTCGAACTGGAAGATGAAAAAGCAGTGACCCAATTAATCCCTGACTTTGTTGCTATCGCCGAGAACAGTGAAGAAGGATTTATTATCACAGCAAAAGGGGAGGGAGAATATGATATCGTCAGCAGATTTTTCGGGCCGAATGTTGGAGTTCCTGAGGATCCTGTTACCGGTTTTGCTCATTGTGCCTTAATGGATTACTGGAATCAAAAATCGGGATATACCCAAATCAAAGCTTATCAGGCCAGTAAAAGAGGAGGAGAATTATTTCTTGAAAAACATGATGACAGAGTACTGATCAAAGGTCAGGCTGTTGCGGTTTTGGAGGGTTTGATCAATGTTTAATCTTCCATACCTGAAAAAATAATGTGGCCCATAATTAAAAAAATCACGCAAAATTGGCTGACAGAATTAAGCATCAAAGCACTCTTGGTTGCATTACTTTTCACGGTTTTTTTCCTTCCCATATTGATTGAAACCGGATTTGTAAGTTTCATTTTTGTCAACACGGTTTTCATATTTATTTTCTTCATAGGAATTTGGTCTTCGGATACAAAACTTATGGTGATTTTGACAAGCTTATTGTTTTTCACCCAACTGTCTTTACGGATTCTCCGCTTCAGCGAATTGCCTGTGGATTTTTATCTTGCGGAGCGAATAGTAGGATTGATCAATATGATCGCATTCATATTTTTGAATATCAATCTTTTATTTAAAAAACATGAGAATCATTTGTATCGCATTATCGGAGCAATTAATGTTTATTTATTGGTGGCTATCTATGGCGCATTTGGCTTCGAGGTGATTCAGTTAATAATCGGTGATTCCATCTCTGGAGCACATGAATTATCAGGACTTGATTCAGATTTTGCTTCCTATATCTACTTTTCCATGGTTTCATTGACTACTGTGGGCTTTGGTGATTATTTCCCTGTCAATATTTTTTCAAAAATGCTTTCGGTTTTTTTGTCAATGAGCGGAATTTTATATCCGGCTATAGTTATCGCCAGACTTATCAACCCCGAAATCAATGAAAAAAAATAGAATTTCCATTCCTGTAATTTGGGATAGACAATTAGAAGATACCTCTTTAATTTCCATTGATTTATTCCTTTCCCAATTTCAAAAAAATATGAAAAAATTCTGCCTGATCTTTCTGTGCATCATCCTGAGCGGCATGACCCAGGCTCAGGAAGTCCGAAAAATTCCTGTCGAATCCAAAGTGGAAACTACCAACGAGGTCACAATCAAAGGCAAGCGTGTACCCTACAGGGCTACAGCGGGGACCCAGCCCGTATGGGATGAAAAAGGAGAGCCGATTGCCTCACTTTTTTACACCTACTATGAGCGGACTGATATATCTGATAAGGCCTCAAGGCCTCTTGTGATTAGCTTCAACGGAGGTCCGGGCTCAGCATCGATTTGGATGCATTTGGCCTATACCGGTCCTGTGATACTGAATATTGATTCAGAAGGATACCCGGTGCAGCCTTATGGCACAAAGGCAAATCCACATTCTATTCTTGATGTGGCAGATATCGTCTACATCGATCCGGTCAACACCGGTTATTCCAGAATTATTAAAGAAGATACCCCCCGAGGTACCTTTTTCGGGATCAATTCAGACATCAAGTACCTTGCGGATTGGGTCAATACTTTTGTCACTCGTGTCAATCGCTGGGCTTCCCCCAAGTACTTGATTGGAGAAAGTTATGGGACGACCCGAGTTGCGGGATTAGTCGCCCAACTACAGAATTCACATTGGATGTATTTTAACGGCGTGATCCTGGTATCTCCTACCGATATGGGGATTGAGCGTGGCGGGCCTATAAAAATGGCTAACTACTGGCCTTATTATGCCGCTACAGCTTGGTATCACAAGGCATTACCGGCTGAGCTACAAAGCAAAGATTTGGATGAGTTGTTGGCCATCGTCGAGCCATTCGCAGTGAATGAAGTCCTCCCGGCCATGTCAAAAGGCGGAATGCTTTCCGATTCAGAGCGAGATGCCATAGCAACCAAAATGGCCTATTATTCGGGATTGAGTAAAACGTCAATTCTTCAGCAGAATTTGATGATTCCAACAAGTTTTTTTTGGAAGGAATTGCTTCGCGAGCGAGACGGCATGACCATCGGTCGATTGGACAGCCGATACAAAGGATTTGACCGCATGGAAGGCGGGGTGACCTATGACTTTGATCCTGCATTGACGAGCTGGAATCATGCGTTTGCTCCGGCATTTAACATCTATGCGAAAAACGTCCTTAAATTCAACACCGACCTGACTTACAATCTTTTCGGCCCGGTACATCCTTGGGACAGAAGTAATGAGACCACAGGATACGATTTGGGAACTGCCATGCGTCAAAACCCTTATTTACACCTGATGGTTCAGTCGGGCTATTTTGATGGAGGCACGGATTATTTCAATGCCAAGTACAGCACATGGCATATCGATCCAAATGGTAAAATGAAAGATCGAATTGATTTTAAAGGCTATCGATCCGGCCACATGATGTATCTGAGAGCCGAAGATCTGGCGACCTCCAATGAGGACATTCGCCAGTTTATCCAGAAATCTCTGGTTAAGCCCGGTCAACCGGCAATGTATAAATAAACCCAAAAGACCAATAATACTATAGGTAGGGAAAAGCCCGGAAGTGTGATCTTTTCGGGCTTTTACTTTTTAATAGGCAAGGTGTAATCAATACGAATACACAATGTCACGTAGATGGATCACGCCGATATAGTTGCCGTTTTCTTCTACAGGAGCGACATTGATCTTAGAATTGAGCAGCAGGCGGGAAACGTATTTACTGTTAAGATTTGAGGAGATAGACAAAGCGGGCTTAGTCATTATTTCATATACACTGACCTCCTCAGGTTTTAGATCTTTGGCTATCACTCCCCTGATGATGTCAGAGATTACGATGATTCCATTTGCGTCCTGTTCGTTTCTTTTTTTAATAAAAAGATAATCCACCTGATTTTCCTTCATCAAGTTTATGGCCTCTCTGACGGAAGCTAATCCATCGATGTAGTAAAGTGAAAGTGAGGCGATGTCTTTTGCGGACTTTGAAGAACTCATATTAATGTCATTTAAAGGTTTTCATCTCTTAATTTTCCTTTGATATTTTCAATCTGCTTTTCCAATCCTGCTACTCGTTCCACATTCAACACGACTGCAATTCCGTTTCCAGGTTCTCTTAATTTGCATTCTGAAGAGATCGCATCTAGTAAATTATTAACGATATGCTCTTCCACTACAAACAACAATATGTCGGTTTTGTCTACTATAGAAACCCCCAAAAACGTGGCTTGTGAAGATCCGGAACCTCTTGCAGGAATTACTACGTCTCCGGTGGCACCAGCTTTTTTAGCCGTATTGATTACTTTTTCAGTAATCTCCGGATTAACAAAGGTCATTACGATTTTGAATCTCATGGTGTGGGATGTTTTTTGAATCTTTTTTTGATCAATTCGATAAGTTGTAAATATCCAAGGACTGTTATAATAGGAAACATGCAGACTAAAGCAATCAAGCCAAATCCATCAAGGGCCGGGTTACTTCCTTCCACTGAGGAGGAGAGCCCGATACCTAATGCCGCTACTATCGGGACTGTAACTGTCGAGGTGGTCACACCCCCAGAATCATAAGCTAGCGCTACCATACTTTTCGGAGCAAATATGGTCTGTACGATGACAATTAAATAACTCACTATCAAATAATAATACAGTGGTGTCCCGGTAACGATTCTAAAAGTTCCAAGCGCAAGTGCAGTACCGGCACCGAAAGCAACTGTAAGTCTCAGTGTCCATTCATTTAGACTTCCGCCTGAGATTGTATTAGCTTTTATGGCTACAGCTTTGAGGGCAGGTTCGGCTAAGGTGGTAGAAAAACCAACTAATGCTGAGAATATGTAGATCCAATAATAGGATCCCCAAAATATTTTTCCATCCAAATCTGGCTTAACAAATTCTGGCGAAGAAAGCTGAAAAGCCATGATTTTTCCGATGGGAAAAAGAGCCTTTTCCAAACCCATCAGAAAGAAGGCCAACCCAAGAATAACAAAAACAAATCCCAAAAAGACATTTCTAAGGTTAGGGATTGGTTTTTTGATTACGAGGATTTGATAGAAAGCAATCAGCATAAGAATAGGTGCCACATCCCGAATGGTATCGAGTAAAATGGAACCAAATTCAATTACGAGGTTAATGCTTTTCATTAAAATTCTAGTTTGGGCAGAGGATAAAATCCTGAATTATTTCCTTTATAATAGTATGATAATCAACAGTTAGAAATTTTTATTCATTGTGAATTAAAATACGATCATCCCATATAACATTACGAAAATCATAGGGAAAAGAGAGGCCAAAGCGATTAATCCAAAACCGTCAGAAAGCGGATTCCTTCCTTTAATCACTGTAGCCAATCCTACTCCCAGCGCAGTGACCAAAGGAACAGTAATGGTAGAAGTAGTTACTCCGCCGGCATCATAGGCAATTCCGATTATTTCTTTGGGTGCGAAAAGGGTCATAAGCATGACCAATAAGTAGCCACCAATAATCAGGTAATAAATTGGCCATCCTTTTATAATTCGAATCACTCCCAGTAAAATCGCCAAACCTACCGAGATTGCGACGGCAATTCTTAACCCAATGGCATAACTGAATTCTTCGCTTGGTGGAATTAATTTTCCTTCAACTGCGACTCTAGCTGCCTCTTTGGCCACTGCGATCAATGCAGGCTCTGCGATAGTGGTGGAAAAGCCCATTAGAAATGAAAATGAAAAGAGCCAAAATGCACTCCCTTTTTTGGTTAATGCAAAAGATAAATTCTCTCCGATAGGGAAAAGTCCCATTTCCAGTCCCTGAATGAAGAAAACCAAACCTATAATAACCAGTATCAATCCCAACACGATGTCAAGGACATTTGGGAATGCCTGTTTTAGTACCACGGTCTGAAAAAAAACCACAACCACAACGATCGGTAATAAGTCCAATAAAGCGCTTTGGAATTTGCGATAGATTTTGAAGGTTGTTTTAATCATGAAGCTCAGTTTCTTGGGATTTTAGCAGTATTCGGGAGAAAAATGGATTTAATTCCGGTGCATCAGATTGTCTTACAGGTAAATCTATTTCATTTAATTTTAGAATTGATAAAAAGTCTAGTCGCATTAAGTCAAAAATGACAATAATCATTTTTAACAAAAAAGGATGCTGGACTACATCGCTCTTAATCTCCAAATGGGCCAAATAAATAAAGTATATCCTCCAACTTTTTCCCCTGCTTTCTCAAATATTGAATCGAAGTCGAACCATCAGACTTGGAGAGTTTTTCCTGCTTGGGGCCTCTGATAATAGCATGATGATGAAAGGTGATTTTCTCAAATTGAGACACCCCCAGGATTCTAGCCAGATCCAACTGTGCTAGTGTCGAGGCATGCAAATCATTCCCCCTCACAATCAAATCCACCCCAAACTGCAGATCATCTACCAATGAAGTAAGGTGATAAGCGGGTAAACCGTCTTTTTTCCGTACAGTGTAAAATGCTGTATCCTGAGGAATCAGAGCGGATTTCTGCTGATCAGGGAATTCAGTGTAGGGAATGAAGTCGGCTTCCGAAGTATCTATTCTCCAAGCCACCTCAGGTTTGTCCAAGAGGAGTCTCCGTTCAAGACACTGGCCCAAATAATAGCCTGAGGGGTCAAGCTGCTGGATTTTTTTACGGGAACAATCACAGGCAAATACCTTTTTATTGGATTCCAATTGCGTAAGCGCCTCCTTGTATTTTTCCATGCGATGCACTTGTGACCATTCGGTTTCAAATTCTTTCAGGTTTTTTGGCCCTTGGTCAATTTTGATTTCTAAAAAATCCAAGGTGTCAAATATATCCTGTACGTATTCCTGTCGGTACCTTTCCCGATCTAAGTCATCTACACGAAGCAAAATTTTTGTACCATGCTTTTCTGCCAAAGCTTTGGTTTTCAAAAAGGAATAGGCATTGCCTAAATGCAAAAATCCGCTGGGAGTAGGGGCGATACGGGTCAGGTTGAAATTCATCTGGCGAAAATAAGGAGATTGAGCTAAAAAAGGCAGTATTTGTTGAGTCCAGCTAAAACCCATCTTCCGTGATAATGCTCCTTACTAAAATTTCAATTTTGTGCATTAGCCTACTTTAACGGCCCTTTTTAGAACACTTGGCTTGGAAGTCTTACCTTTCGGGAATTATGAAATCCTTTGTTTTTCTGTCTGGATTATTCCTTTTCACCATTTCCGCGAATGCTCAAACTGGCTATTCCGGAAACGTCCTCGATTCTTTTGACAAAAAGTATCTGGAAGGAGTCACGGTCTCGATTAAAGATAAAGCGTCAGTATTGACCAATTCCCGGGGTTATTTTTCAATTCAGGGGAATTTGGGAGATACCCTTCAACTCAGTTTTCCGGGGTTTTATGAGCAACATATCGTGTTGACGGCCGAACGCTTTTTGTTAGTCCAGCTTCAGGACAGAGCCCGACTACTGCCGACCTTTCAGGTGAATGCAGAACCCTACAGGTTTAGGTTTAAAGACGGCAAACTATACTTTGCCGAGAATGAAACTGAGTCTGAAAAAAGTCTTTCACAGCAAGTGAGTCTTGGAACAGGAACTTCTGATGGCAGTGGCGGAATAGTGATCTATGGCCCAATAAGCTACTTTTCCAAAAGAAATACACAACTCAGGAGATACGCGGAGCGCTTAGATTGGATCAAGCGGCGACAAGGATATTTGGAAGTAATTGACTCAGATTCGATCCGGACCGAACTCATGACTGCCTATTTTATCACTCGAGAGGAATGGGATGAAATGATTATCCGGTTCAATGAATTCCATCTTCAACATGAATTTATGGATTGGCCCAAAGAGCGTGTTTATGCCAGTTTGAAAGAATTTATCCGCATCGAAGCCATGCTTCGGGATTAACTTTTCCGCTTAAAGGACCATGTAACAAAAAACCTGGCGACAGTTTCATCTCCTTGATTTTGCCCTGTTGAAATCATGGTCAGTTGAGCAGATTCTCCGACCTCCAAATGTTCAATCAATTCAAATAATTCCTCACCCTGAGTACATGAGAAAGTGATTTTTGAATTGGCTTTTTTAGAAAATTCTGCTCTGAAATCCACCACCAGCATGCTGAATTGACCCTTGCCTGCCAGGGCCAACTGACAAAGGGCACCGGTGCTGAGTTCCGCTGCTCCGGCTAATGCCGCAAAATAGATGGATTTGAAGGGGTTTTGCGATCTCCAAAAAAAGGGAATCGTAACTTCACATTTTTCTGTAGTCAGATCTTTAATCCGCAATCGCCAAAACACAGCCGAAGGCAATTTGACAAGCATGGCAAACCAATATATTATAGGATTAGTCATCTTTCGCTGATAATCCAGCGCTGCAGATGAAAGTTTTCTGGCGGTAAGTTGGTTTTCCATTTTTGAGATTTTGTTCCAAAATACTAAAATTAGTCGAAGTGAAAGACCTTGGTATTGTTTTTGAATTTCAATCGGTAAGAAATGAAAAAATTTATGAAAAAGATAGTTTTAATTTTTACCGCCGGACTTTTGCTTTATTCCTGCACCACTGTTCCGCTGACAGGTAGAAAGTCACTTTCCATGGTTTCCAACGAGGAGATTCAACCGCTGGTGAACGAAGAATACAAAAAAGCGATCACTGCAAATAAAAATGTGACCAATACGGCAGACGGACAACGAGTGGTGCGAGTAGGTCAAAAGATGGCAAAAGCAGTGGAAGCTTACTTGGTAGCAGAAGGTTTTCAAAGCTTGGCAAATGACATGTCATGGGAGTTTAATCTCCTGGAAAGCGATCAAATCAATGCTTGGTGTATGCCGGGTGGTAAGGTTGCGTTTTACACTGGAATTTTACCGGTCACTAAAGATGAGGCTGGCATTGCAGTAGTTATGGGGCATGAAATTGCCCATGCTGTGGCATCTCATGCCGGAGAACGTATGTCAAACGGGATGCTGTTAAATGGTCTCTTGGGAGGATTTTCTGCGGCAATGGGTCAAAATCCTACGATGATGCAACAAATATTGCTTCAGGGAGTGGGTGCAGGTTCACAGCTGGGAATGTTAAGTTTCTCGAGAAAACATGAACTCGAAGCAGATGAGATGGGATTGATCTTCATGGCAATGGCGGGATATGATCCACGTCAAGCCCCAGCGTTTTGGCAAAGAATGGCAGCAGCGGGAGGTGGAGCACCGCCTGAATTTCTATCAACTCACCCGGGCCCGGACCGAAGAATCGAGCGCCTTAATGCCAATATACCTAAGGCGATGAAATATTATAAGCAGTAAGCAGTTTTTAGTCACAGTGATCAGTCTCAGTCTTCAGTAATTTGTGAGTGGTAAGAAGTGAATAGTTAGTTTGATAAAACAACTTACTACTTACCACTTACTTTTTACCAAATTTACTTGCCACTGCGACTTATTTACTTCGATCCAAATCCCCTCAGCTTCACCTGAGTGAGCTTTCGCTTGGTGTCCAATGGGAAATCGCCTTTCATCATCCAATCATAGTATCCCGGCTCTTCTTTCAATGCCTGATCGATTGTTTTTCCTTTGTGCTTACCGAAATTGAAAATCTCCTGTCCCTGTGAGTTGAACACAAACCGTCCGGCCAAATCCACCATTTTTTCATTGACCATTTCGTGGATTTTTTTCATGTCATTCTGAAAAATTCCAACCTTATTACCTTGAAGATCTTCCATTTCTTCTCCTTGGTAGCGCTCCACCTGTGCCTGAAAAACGTCTAGTGTAGCTAAAGTGTCCGCTTCTGCACTGTGTGCATTTTCCAGATTTCTTCCACAGTAAAACTTGTATGCTGCAGTCAGGTTTCGCTTTTCCATCATGAAAAAGATCTTTTGCGCATCAAGCAGGTTTCGATTTTCCAGATCAAAATCGATCCCTGACCTTAAAAATTCCTCCACCAAAAGTGGAATATCATATTTCAAAACATTAAATCCTCCCAAATCTGACTTACCGATGAAGGCTTGGATTTCCTTTGCGATGTCCCTGAAGGTAGGCTCGTCTTTTATGTCTTTATCATAGATCCCATGGATCAACGAAGCCTCCAGAGGAATCGGAATTCCGGGATTTACCCGTTTGGTATAGATTTCTCGTCCTTGATCAGGGTGGAGTTTTACGATGGATATTTCTACAATCCGGTCTGTACCCACATTAGTGCCTGTGGCCTCAAGATCAAAAAATGCGATTGAATTTCTAAGGTTAAGCTTCATTTGAATTGAATTTGGCTTTTAAGGGTTCGAGATCGAGGTTGTCATAATTGCCCGAACTCATCAAAAGCAGGTTAGTATTGGAATAATTTTGTGCCAAAAGGTAGGCTTTTAATGCCTGACTTTCGGTAAAAAGCATCAAATCCGGTCGTTTAAATCCTTCTCGCAAGGTTTCCTCATCCATCAAGTCCAGCTTTTTTAGGGCAACTGCGTGTGGATTTAGATAGATCACTGCAACATCTGTCTCCTCCATGGAGTGGGCATAGTTGGGGAGAAAATCCTTATTTAATGAAGAATAAGTGTGGAGTTCTTGAACTGAGATCAATTTCCGATCAGGAAACTGATTTTTCACTGCATTGACAGTAGCTTTGAGTTTGGATGGAGCATGGGCAAAATCCCGGAATAGGATTCCTGATTTACCTGATGCAAGGATCTCCTGACGTTTTGCTGCCCCTTTGAAACTGGGAATGGAAGCGTAAAACTGCTCATTTGAAACACCCAAGGCTCGACATATTTCCAACGCACCTTGAAGATTCTGAAGATTGTGATCTCCAAAAATTCCGATTTCCAATAAGCCCGAACCGGTTTTTAAAAAAGTTTTTCCATCCCTGATTACTGCAGGATGGGCATTGTAAGGAGTTTTTTGACCCGGGGTCGATGATTTTTCTGCTGCTTCTTTTACCAGTTGATCTACTTCGCAATAGATCAACTCTCCCGATTGGGTGGTTAAGTCCATCAGTTTAGAGAATTGATCTTTGTAAACCTCAAAGTCAGGGAATACATTGAAATGATCCCAGGCAATACCACTCACTAAAGCAATGTCATGCTTATAATGAAAAAACTTTGGCGTTCGGTCAATCGGGGAAGTGAGGTATTCATCTCCTTCAATGACTATCACCGGGGCATCTGATAGTCTCACCATCAAATCAAATCCTTCGATCTGAGCACCCACGAGGTAATCGAAGTCCATTTTTTGGTCTTGAAGCACATGAAGTATCATGGAGGTGATGGAAGTTTTCCCATGTGAACCCGCAATGACGGCCCGCTTTTTTGTTTGGCTTTGGTTATAGATAAACTCAGGAAAAGAGAAAACCGGAACGCCCAATTCCTGTGCTCTGATCAGTTCGGGATTATCGATCCGTGCATGCATCCCGAGAATGATTCCATCCAGGTCAGCTGTGATTTTTTCCGGAAACCAGCCATATTCAGGTGGTAAAATTTTGGCATTTTCCAGACGGGTTCGTGAGGGTTCGTAGATTTCATCATCAGAACCGGAAACCTGATATCCTTTTCGCAGTAAGGCAAGTGCTAGATTGTGCATCACGGCTCCACCAATGGCGATGAAGTGGTACTTGTTCATAAGGTAAAAATAAGGTCTAATTTTATATTCAAACTTAAAAATAAAATGTGGGTACCGAGGGTGTATTCTTTTTTCATTTTAGAGATTTTTTGTCAGGAAATGTTTTAGCTATTTTCGAGAGTTGATAACTATTTTAATGCTTGATGACAAATTTGCGTATTTGACGCTCTCACTATCGTATATAGTGGCTTGGCTGGTGATTTTCGTCAAAAACCCCTGGAAGGGCGGAATGATCAAAGTGGGGATAGTGGGAGGTATCATGGGAATGATAGCAGAGATTTGGTATTTTCATGACTATTGGAAGCCTCCTACGCTCTTTGGAATTGGGATAATCGGAATAGAAGATTTCATCATTGGATTTGCGTTGTTTGGTGTAGGTGGGTATATCCATTCTTCCTTTACCAAACTTGAGATTGATTATGATCGACAAACCCCAGCCAGGAATAGGGACTTTTTTTTCCTTTGGTTGATAGGCTGCGCAAGTCTGTCTCTATTCAGTCTTATTTTAAACATTCATTCAGGATATGTTACTTTTTTGACTTTTATGGCTTTATCGGTCTATATCTGGAGCCAAAGGCCCGATTTAATTTGCCTTTCTTTGGTTTCGGGAGTTGCTACTTTGGCGATTACCCTATTTATCTATTTTATTAATTTTCAGCTTCTTTTTCCTCATTTTTGGGATACCTATGGGATGTTGGAAGAGCCAATTCTTGGCTCAAAAATTCTGGGAATTCCTGTTTCGGAAATTCTTTGGCACTTTAGCTGGGCTGTCCTCTGCTCTATGTTTAGAGGATTTCGAAATGGGGTATATTATAAAGAAACTTCCTGATCAGGGCTTGATTTTTGCTAATTTGAGGATGTTGATAAGTTTTGGAAAACTTGTTCAAAACTACTGCCTTCTAGCCGATACATTTGTTATATGACCGATAATACCAACCAACCAAGAATCACCCGAAAAAAGCCATCTTACGATAATCCAACCAACTTTTTGGGCAAAGTTCCCCCTCAGGCAGTAGAATTAGAAGAGGCTGTGCTTGGTGCATTGATGCTCGAAAAGGATGCCCTGACCAATGTAATCGATATTTTGAAGGTAGAAAGCTTCTATAAAGACTCGCACAAAGTCATCTTCCAGGCGATTTTGGATCTCTTTACAGAAAGTCAGCCCATCGATTTGTTGACGGTGACTTCGCAGCTTCGAAAAAACGGTGCATTGGAAATCGCAGGTGGCGCATTTTACGTCACCGAACTCACTTCCAAGGTGGCTTCTGCTGCCAATATTGAATATCATGCTCGAATCATCACCGAGCAATCCATCAAACGGGAACTGATTAAAATTTCAGGAGAAATACAAAAGGAAGCCTTTGAGGATACCACAGATGTTTTTGAGCTTTTGGATAAAATGGAGCAGTCCCTTTTTGAGATTTCAGAAAAGAATATCCGGAAAAATTATTCTGACATGCGGTCGATCATGCGCGAGGCCATTATTGAATTGGAAGCCCGAAAAAACCAAAAAGATGGACTTACCGGAGTTCCTTCAGGATTTACTGCATTGGACAGAGTTACATCAGGTTGGCAAAAATCCGATTTGGTGATCATCGCCGCAAGACCTGCGATGGGTAAGACTGCTTTTGTACTATCGGTTTTGAGAAATGCAGCCGTGGATCACAATCGTCCCGTGGCGATCTTCTCTCTTGAAATGTCCTCGGTTCAGTTAGTTAATCGTTTGATTTCTTCCGAGGCCGAATTGGATTCTGAGAAAATTAAAAAGGGCTCTCTGGCAGACCACGAATGGGCTCAGTTAGTCCATAAAACAGCCAAACTATCAAAGGCACCGCTTTTTGTAGACGATACTCCCGCACTTTCAATCTTGGAATTGCGCGCAAAATGCCGAAAACTCAAAGCCCAGCATGATATCCAAATGGTAGTAGTCGATTACCTGCAGCTGATGTCCGGTGATTCCAAAAACGGGGGGCAAGGTGGAAACAGAGAACAGGAGATTGCCAGTATTTCCAGAGCACTTAAGAAAATCGCGAAGGAACTCGCTATTCCGGTCATTGCGCTTTCTCAGCTTTCCAGAGCGGTAGAAACCCGAGGAGGTGACAAAAGACCGCAGCTTTCCGATCTTCGAGAATCAGGAGCGATTGAGCAAGATGCTGATATGGTGATGTTCCTCTATCGACCGGAATACTATGGCATTACCCAAGATGAGGACAATAACTCCACTGCAGGTGTGGGTGAAGTAATCATCGCCAAGCATCGTAACGGTTCTTTGGATAATGTCAAACTTCGTTTCATAGGAAAATATACCAAATTCATGGATTTGGATTCCGGAGTGGGGTATGCTCCCAACCAAGCTCAGGAAGTATCCTACACCCACTTCACTTCGGGTGCATCAGGTGCTGCCTCATTTGACACCGGGGGTACGATCAAGCTCCAAAGCCGGGCAAATGAGGAGAATCTGGATGATATTTTTAAAAATGACAATGGTCCTGTAACTTTTTAACCTGTTATAAAATCAAGCCTACCATAGCTCGAAAGTCCGTCGATAGCGACACGAGACGGGATAATTAGCAATCGCGCAAATTCCGGATTGTCTGTTGGAAAGTTTTAGAAAAGCTTAATAATCAATTGAAAATCATAAAATTAACAAATGAGAGGAATTGTACTCAATCTCCAGCATGATTCAAAAATTGAATTGACTTCAGTGGCTGATCCTCAACCTAAAGCCGGTGAGGTGTTGGTTCGAATCAAAACAGCTGCGCTAAACCATCGGGACGAGTGGTGTCGTCAGGGCCTATACCCAAATTTAAAAGACGGAATAATCCTTGGCTCGGATGGTGCAGGAGTGGTAGAAAAAGTTGGGGATGAAAAAGATAAATCTTGGGTAGGGAAAGATGTCATCATCAATCCCGCAATGAATTGGGGCTCAAATCAACGAGCTCAATCTAAGGAATTCTCAATTCTGGGGATGCCAAGCCATGGAACCCTCGCCGAATTTTTGGTTGTTCCAGTCGATAGATTACATGAAAAACCTGAGCATCTCAATTGGGCCGAAGCGGCAGCCTTGCCATTGGCTGGTGTGACAGCATACCGGGCTTTAGTTTACCAGGGGGGAATTCAAAAAGGTGATCAGGTTCTAGTTACAGGAATTGGGGGAGGAGTTGCGCAATTTGCAGCCCAATTTGCCAAAGCCAAAGGAGCAAAACTTTCTGTGAGTAGCAGTAAAACTTATAAAATAGAACGAGCCAAAATTGACGGGGCTGATTTTGTATATAATTATCTTGATTCAAACTGGACAGGAAAAGCACTTGAAGAGACAGGAGGCTTTGATGTAATTATTGACGGAGCAGCAGGTGATTCGCTAAATCAGCTTATTTCCGTGTGTAAACCGGGAGGAAAAATTGTCATTTATGGAGCAACAATGGGCAATCCCGGAAAAATTGAGGCACGTAAAGTATTTTGGAATCAGTTAAAAATCATGGGCTCCACTTTGGGATCCGACCAGGATTTTCTGGAAATGCTTGCATTGGTCCATGAAAAGCAAATCCGTCCAGTTGTTGATCGCGTTTTTACTTTTGCCGAGGCCACATTGGCTTTTGACCGAATGAAGGCAGGGGATCAATTGGGAAAAATTGTTCTCACTCCTTGATTTCTTCATAAGTTTCAAGAAATTCTTTCTTTGCAACCCGATAAATCTCACTCTTTTCCAATGAAATAACGAGGTAATCTCCAGGCTTTACTACAATGGATTCCTTCCATGGAGCTTGGAATTCCATCAACCCTTCCGTGCTAAACTCATTAAGGTCTTCTGTGCAAACTTTCATGGCATAGATTTCACCTTTAGGACGATAGCAGCCCCATCCATTCCCGAGCGAATCCATCATCGTATATTTCTTTTCAAACGTGTCGGCTTTGATCAGGTAGCTTTCTTTGGCTGAGGTCTGATTTTCCACCAACCAATCTCCTTTTTCGGCTGTATTTCTGGTTTCAATCCCATCACTGGTTCGGGTCACTACAACCATACCGGGTTCAGCTTTTTTTGCTCGGATCAAGCTTTTCTTCTTGAAACGTTTCCCTTGACTTTCCATCAGGGGCAAAAAATGATTCAGCATTTCTTTCTGGGTGATCATAGGTAGACGAGATTTAATTGCTATCGCTCGCTTTTAAAATTAACAAAATGATTTTCATTTGGAAGTAGATTTTTTTTTAAAAAACATGCTAATCCAAATCAGTTTCAAAAAGAAAATTTTGATAGGCATTTTGGAGTTCTTTCAGGGTTTTATCGGCTTTTTGAATTTTAGCCAAGTTAATTCCCTGTTCGAAAATATTCTTTGCCTTTTCGATTTGACCTAGCTCAAAAAAGAAATGAGCCGAAGGGAAATAAACAGGCAGGTAGTCTGAGTGGTTAAGTAATAATAAATCAAATAATCTGCCTGCTTCCGGGATGTCAATATCCCTGATTTCCAATGCCAAAGCATAAAAATTGAAAGGGTTTTGAGGTTCTTCTTTAATATACTCTTTTAATAGCCGAAGCCTTTCCGAATTGCTCATGAATAGTTTTTTTATTAAGCCTAGCCTGTTATTTTCACGCAAAATAAATTTAATATAACCTAACTCTAAACCAATGAAGATTCTTGTTTGTATCACACACGTACCGGATACGACTTCCAAGATTCAGTTTACTGCCAACAATACCAAATTTGACACTGCTGGAGTTCAATTCATAATCGGACCATACGATGATTATGCTTTAGCAAGAGCTGTGGAGCTTAGAGATCAGACTGGAGGCACCTTGACTGCAATCAATGTCGGAGAAGTGGAGACCGAACCTACCTTAAGAAAGTCGCTTGCAATAGGAGCCGATGACGCCATTCGGGTCAATTCATTTCCCAAAGATTCCTTTTTTGTTGCCAAACAAATCGCTCATTATGCCAAAGAAGGCGGTTATGATCTGATTTTGATGGGTCGCGAGTCCATTGACTTCAATGGTGGAATGGTCCATGGTATGGTCGGTGAATTGCTGGGAATGCCTTCTTTTTCACCGGTGATGAAGCTGGAAGTTGAAGGTACAACTGTGAAAATGGCCCGTGAAATCGAAGGCGGTAAGGAAATGCTGGAAGCTAAACTGCCCCTGATTGCAGGATGTCAGGAGCCGATTGCAGAGTGGAAAATTCCAAATATGCGCGGAATCATGTCAGCACGGACCAAACCTCTGAAAGTGGTGGAACCTGTAACGGACGAAACACAAGCAGCGGCAAGTAGCTATCAACTTCCACCGGCCAAAGGTTCTGTAAAGCTAATCGACAAAGACAATGTGGCCGAGCTGGTAAAATTGTTAAAAAACGAAGCGAAAGTACTTTAATCAAAATTTGGTAACTCCCATTATTTCAAGAAATTATGTCAATTTTAGTATATATCGAACACGCAGAGGGAAAGGTCAAAAAAACCAGTCTGGAAGCAGTTTCATTTGCAAATAAATTAACAGCCCAGACAGGTGAAGGCGATGTGATCGCAGTAGCATTGGGTACTGTGGATTCGGCTGAGTTGGCTTCTGTTGGTAAGGCAGGTGCGGCCAAAGTGTTGCACGCCGATGATTCCAGACTGACTGATGGAGTAATTCAGGCTCACGCATCGGCAGTAGCTCAAGCATTTACTGCCATTGGTACCAAGACTTTGGTTTTGGCCAAATCCTCCCTGGGTGATGCGGTAGCTGCAAGGCTGGCGATTAAACTGAATGCAGGTTTAGTATCCAATGTTGTGGAGCTTCCAAATACATCCAATGGTTATGTTGTCAAAAGGAGCATTTATACCGGTAAAGCTTTTGCAGAGACCACAATCACTACCGATAACAAAATCCTCGCAGTAAAGAAAAATGCGGTGGATTTGAAAACAGATGGAGGGGATGCCACCGTTGAAAAGCTGTCGGTCAACCTTTCAGATTCAGATTTTGCTTCGAAAATCATCACTACAGAAAGAGCTACCGGAGAAATTTTACTTCCAGAAGCAGATATTGTGGTGTCTGGCGGTCGTGGATTGAAAGGTCCGGAAAACTGGGGAATGATTGAAGATTTGGCCAAGACGCTAGGCGCTGCGACCGGATGTTCTAAGCCTGTGTCAGATATTGGATGGAGACCGCACCATGAGCACGTAGGTCAAACAGGGGTAAAAGTTGCACCTACTTTGTATGTTGCAGTAGGAATTTCAGGAGCGATTCAACATCTTGCAGGGGTTAATTCCTCAAAATGCATAGTGGTGATCAACAAAGACCCAGAGGCGCCATTTTTCAAAGCTGCTGATTATGGGATTGTGGGAGATGCTTTTGAGGTGATACCTAAACTAACTGAGGCACTTAAAGCTGAACTTTAATTTTTGTGGAAAAACTGGTAGAACTTGAGATTTTGGGACTTTCTTCCAATCACTCCCAATCAGGGTCGTTTACCTTGGTTATGGGTGAAGTGGAAGGGAGTAGAAGATTGCCAATAGTCATTGGAATGTTTGAAGCTCAAGCTATAGCTATTGAGATAGAAAAAATTATTCCAAATCGACCCATGACGCATGATCTCTTCAGATCTTTTGCTGAAAGTTTCAAATTCAAAATTGACAAAATTGTCATATCGGATATGAAAGAGGGAGTCTTCTATGCCAAAATTAATTGTAACAGTGATTCCACTCAGGTTGAAATAGACAGTCGTCCTTCTGATGCCATTGCAATTGCAGTGAGGTTCTCTGCAAGAATTTTCTGTTCGGAAAAAGTCATGGCTGAGGCGGCTATTGAATTTACCGAAGAGGACAAAAATGAGGAAAGTAAAAAAGAAATGAAATCTGAACCTCAAAAGGTTGCTGTAAAAAAAGAAGGGTCTTTAAAGGATTTCAGCTTGGACAAGTTAAATCAACTGCTCGAGAAGGCCATCAATAATGAAGATTATGAACGGGCTGCCAGGATTCGAGACGAAATTAATAAGAGAAACTAATTCATTTAAAGCCCGGACTTCTTCGGGCTTTTTTCTTGTACTGGTTTGGTCTATTTTTATCCTTTCGTTAATTTAATTGGAATTCATGGACTATTTGAGAGGAGCCCTTGGTTTATTTGTTATCGTAGTGGTAGCCTATATTTTTTCATCTAACAGAAAAAGAATCGACTGGAGACTGGTTCTGATTGGAATTACGCTTCAACTGGTATTTGGATTTCTAATCACCAAAGTTGAAATAGTCCGTGCTGGCTTTGAATTGCTCTCTCAGGGATTTGTTAAATTTCTCAGTTTCAGCGGAGCTGGGGCAAGTTTTATCTTTGGAGATCTGGCAGGGGATAGCTTTGGTTTCATCTTTGCCTTTAAGGTTCTTCCTACGATCATATTCTTTTCCACGGTTTCTTCAGGATTGTACTACCTTGGAATATTGCAAAAAATTGTTTTCGGTATTGCATGGGTCATGGCCCGAACCATGAGGCTATCTGGTCCCGAATCGCTTTCAGCTGCCGGCAATATATTTCTCGGACAAACAGAGGCCCCACTTTTAGTGAGGCCATTCATTCCAACTATGAGCAAGTCGGAATTGATGTGTCTCATGACTGGAGGAATGGCAACCATAGCTGGGGGTGTCTTGGCTGGATATGTGGCTTTTCTTGGAGGAGAAAGTCTGGAGGAGCAAAGTAAATTCGCAGCATACCTGCTCGGAGCAAGTATTATGAATGCGCCTGCTGCGATTGTATTATCAAAGATTTTTATTCCTGAAACTGAAAAAGAAATCAAACAGGATAAGCTTGAAGTGAACGAAGAAGCAATGGGAGTCAATTTGATTGATGCAATGTCTATCGGCGCTGCTGAAGGCTTGAAACTAGCTCTAAATGTAGGAGGGATGCTACTTGCATTCATTGCTGTGATTGCGGCTGTCAATTTTGGTCTTAGTGGACTGATTGGTGAGTACACCGGATTAAATTCATTTGTAGAAAACTCCACGAATGGGCAATTCAAGGGGTTTTCGCTCGAATATATCTTTGGTCAGATGTTCCGGATTTTCGCTTGGGTAATTGGCGTAGATTGGGTGGATACCTTGCAGGTTGGCAGTCTTTTGGGTCAGAAAACCGTGATCAACGAATTTGTTGCCTACTTGAGTTTGGCAGATATGAAAGAAGCCGGAACCTTAAGCACCAAGTCTGTGGTGATCGCAACATATGCACTTTGTGGTTTTTCAAATTTTAGCTCGATTGCAATCCAATTGGGTGGAATCTCCATTATTGCACCAAATCAGCAGGGCAACCTAAGTCGCTTAGGATTTAAGTCTTTGGCGGCGGCATCCTTGGCCTGCCTAATGACTGCAACCATTGCAGGAATGCTATTTTAAAGGCCTAAACAAAAATCAAACAAGCCCGATTTTCATCAAAATCGGGCTTGTATGTTTTGTGGACTATTGTGAGGGTTTTAACCCTAAAACTTGGTGTTAGCTTCCATAGTTTACTATTGGTGCTCGTCCCGCAGCAGGTCATTTACGGTCTTTACAGGATTGAAAGTGATCAATGGAACCTCAACAAAAAGGGTATTCCAGCCCGCCATCGCCCCATTCCAAAGTCCCGGAAGTTCCAGTGCTTTAAGATCTCGACCGCTTTTCGATTTTTCTGTGATAAAGCCCGTCTGCATGTCTCTGAATTTCAAAAGATCGAATGAATGACCTTTGTAATCTTTGGTTCCGCATACCAAATCAACAGGATTGAAATGAGTCGAAGTGCTAAAATGTTTTTTTGAATTAGGGTCATTTAAGTCAATTTGAGCTGTTTCAAGGATTTGAAGTGATAGTGAGCCATCCTCTTCCTCTATCCAAAACGGACCACCTCCGGGTTCTCCTGTGTTTTTCACCATTCCGCATACCCGAATCGGACGGTTAAGTTTTCCTTTCAAAAAGCCAGCAACTTCTTCTAATGATCCGGAGGAGATTGGAGCAGGAATTTTACCTCCCAATCCCGCATTGTACACTTGGGCAGCAAAGCCTACACTTTCATGATCAATAGCCAAATCCAGTCCCCTTAATGCTTCAAAGACTTTTTCCTGCACTTCCAAAAGTATACCTGCTATCGCCATTTTGTAGGTTTTGGTAGGCTCTTTCAATCGGTCAGGAACCACATTGTCGATGTTTTTGATGAAAATCAGATCGGCATTGATGTCATTTAGATTTTCCAACAAAGCCCCGTGACCGGCAGGCCGGAATAGTAAACTTCCGTCTTCTTCCTCGAATGGTTCATTTTCCATCGTCACAGCAATTGTATCAGTGGACTTCTTTTGCTGAGAATAGGTGACTTCAAACTCCACACCGCTGGAGGCCTTTAATCCGGGAAGTACCTTGCTGATTTCGGCTTTAAATTTCTCCTCATGCTCAGGTGAAACTGTAAAATGAATTTTGACTGTGTTGCCTTTCCCAATTCCGTACTGTAAACCTTCTACTAAATGCTCCTGTGCAGGAGTTCTGTTTTCTGAAGGATACGCATGAAATCGCAATAGTCCTTTTGGTAGATTACCGTAACCCAGGCCTTCATCAGAAAGTAACTCGTTGACGATGCTTTTATAATCTTTGGCATCGAGGCAAGATTGAATACTGTTTCCTTTTGACTTTAAGGAATCATCCAAATCTGTAAAAAAAGCAAATTTGGAAAGATTTGAAATGAATTTTTGGACAAAACTGCTTTTGGAAAGGTCTCCATCACTTTCAAGAAATGAGAACAAATCCTTAAACATTCTGGACGCCGCACCCGATGCCGGTACAAATTTCACCACATCAATTTTTGAAGCTTTTTCAGGGTAGGTTTGGCTGAAATGATCCAATTCCGATTCGGAAAGGACTTTGATGCCATCTACCGGGGTGGCTGGTGCAGTTATTTTCAAAAATGGAAATCCGTTTTTGAAATTTTCAATTTGTTGGACGACAATATCAGGATTCATGCCCTGTGCCAGCACTTTATCTTTGAGGCCTGTATTCATGGTTTTATGGGTTATAAAAGTTGCAAATGTAAGATAACAGGCTTCTGGGCTTAGCTCAAATTCGACTTGCAGTTTTTTTTGTAAAACTTAATAGAAACTCTATTCAAATTCTAAAGAGGGAAATAAATTAGGGGGCTGGGTATTGGGAAGGATGATGATCAGATTTATATGATGGATTTCCTTTTAATTTTCAAATGGAATCCCTTTCTAAATGGAAACCCCTAAAACCATCAGAAATACTGAACTCTCAATTAGGTGTGAATTTTATCTTGAAATAGTTGAAATACGAGGCTGAAAAAGTTTAAACCTAACTTTACTTCCAGGTTTTTTCTGAGCCAATTTCCATTGACTTTCCACATCCAATTGAAGAATACGCGGATAGCCTCCAGTGACTTGTGCATCTTTCAGAAGGATTATTAATTTTCCTCCCGAAGTGAGCTGAACTGTTCCCGGGAATACTGGATTAGTAGGGAGTTCGGGGAGATCATTCTCCAAAAGTTCCAAAAGCTGCGCCCCCATCCGGTTAGATTGTTGAGAAATACGAAAGGTTTGGCCTATGAGTTTTTCCCGGAGGTTTTCTTTGAGCAGGTGGAAATCAGGGCCTGGATAGGCTAATATTTCTTCTTCCCTGTACCATTCAGTGGACCATTTGGCCTTGGCATTGAAGACTGGAGAAGCTTCAGAATCCATAAAATATTGGATTTTGGTTCCTTTATGTAAAATAGAATCTTCCGTCAATCCCTTGTATTGGCTCCTCGAACCCAGGATTTTTGGCGTTTTGAATCCGTATTTAATTCCAATATAAACTATGGAGCCGCTCAGAAAAGCCCCAATTTCCAGTAGATCCTTGGATTGTATCGCTATCAGATTTGATTTTTCAATTAGTTGATCATTCAGTCTGACAATTGCTTCTGCTCCTGCGATAGCTATGTAGGTTGGAGAATCAAATTGAATTTGAAAACCTGGCTGAGAAACTTCAAGAGCAGCGTCATTCACTTCATTTTGAAGAATATGATTAATCCAGGCAAATGACTTCATATCCATGGCACCGGATAGCGGGATACCTAAATTTGCCTGACCTCTGCGTCCCAAATCTTGGATAGATGAACCCGGACCTGTCTTCAAGACTGTTGCTATAGCCATTTCTTTGCTCATCTTTTTCTTGGGTATGGAGGTGAGGCCAGCATTTTTTCCATTTGGCCTGAATCGATGGGTTCAAATTTTAATTGATCTCCCGGAGATGCCCATACTGGAGGACTCTTTTTGACATCAAATAATTCAACCGGTGTTTGTCCGATGATGTGCCATCCCCCGGGACTTGCCTGCGGATAAATCCCGGTTTGCCTTCCGCCGATAGCCACAGAACCAGGTTCAACTGATCGGTCCGGAACAGATTTTCGAGGTGTATGAAGTTGTTCTGGTAGTCCGTTCAAGTATGGAAATCCCGGTAAAAATCCAAAAAAGTGTAGCCTGTAAACGGTAGAAGAATGGAGTTCAATGAGTTGATTTACTCTGATTCGATGCGATACCGCCAAGGATCCAAGATCCGGTCCATAATCTAATCCATAACAAACCGGAATTTCCCAAATTTGAGACGAAAGGGTTTTGGGTTTGATTTTGAATTTTTGAAACTGCTTCTGAAAAGTTGATTGAGCCTCGGGGGTTCTCCAAATAATACTGACTGCCGTAAATCCCTGTCGAGCCTCCAATACATGCTCCTTCAATTCTTTTTCCAAGAACTCCATCCATCCCAATTGCTTGGAAAGCAGGAAATCATCCGGTTTTGCATCCCATTTTAGCTCTCCTGCCGTAGGACTGATGACAATATAATGAGCGTTTAATTCCAAAATTGTTCGCGGATAAAAGGTAAAAACTCCATAATTCCCGGATTATCTCCGTGAAAGCAGATGGTGTCGGCTTGAACAGGAAGTAATTTACCGGTATAAGTCCGGATTTTTGAATCCGTGAAAAAGGAGATTAGGTGTTGAAACACCTGATTCTGCTGAGTCAGAAGGGAATTATTCAGTGAGCGATTGACCAGTTTGAAATTATCCTGATAAGCTCTATCTCCGAATATTTCTCTTTTGATAGGTAAGTTTTTTTTTATGGCCATCTTTTCGATTTCTGAATATCGAGGAACAAAAAGGGGTGTTTTTGGAAATTCCTGAATTAAAAAATTAATCAAAACCTCCGCCAAGGCCTCATTTTGAGCGGCATCATTATATAAAGCTCCGTGAAATTTGATATGATCGAGCTCAATATTTTCTTCCTTGGCAATCTCTAGGAATAATGTAATCTGATTTCGAATACTTTTGATGAGTTCGTCAGGATAAATTGACATTGACTTTCTGCCAAAGTTTTCTTGATCTGGGTAGGAGGGATGAGCACCTGCTTTTTTTTCAAATTTCTTCACCAATTTCAATGTTGCTCTGATCGATTCACGATTTCCGAAATGTCCTCCACAAGCAATACTTGCCAGATCGATCAGCGGAATAATTGCGGCTTCGTTTGGTATTCCCTCTCCAAGGTCACAGTTGATGGTGTAATAGGGTTGGGGCATGAGTCCGGAAAAGGTGAAAGCGTTTGACTTTTATTTTTGGATTTATGGCCTTGGGAGAATTTCAACCCAAGTTCCTCGCTGGGGATCTACCACAACTTTGACCGGCCCTAGTGCCGAGTCATTAGTTTGAAAAATAATCAAATAGTAGCCATCGACCCAAGCTGATACCTCTGCATCTTTCCAATCCCCAATCACGGTAGCTTTGACATCCGAGGGCAAGGCATTATATGCAATCTCTCGATATACATCAAGTGGGTCTTCATTACCTTCCAATTTGCAAGAAAATGAAATTGAAAAGAGAATGACTAGTAGTAGAATGGAGGACAGATTTTTCATGTTTTAACTGATTTAATATAAGGACGCAGCTTGAAGCTGCATGTTACTTATTGCCTCCAATTATTTGCAAGCTGTATTAGTAAAACATCGAATTTAACTCATTTTGGCTATTCGTCAATTCAAAAAACCAATTTGTCAATTGGTAGGAATAAGTCCTTTTTGGTGTACATAGTTTTCTATGGCTGACGTCCATCATTTGATCGGCAATTCCAATTGGAACAGGAATGTGAAAATGCCAATGATTAAAATCGAATTTACCCATTTTACCAATGAACTCCATAGTCAATTAAATATCAATCAGTTAATATAATTTTGAGAAGAAAAGGTGCTTTTTGGAAATTTACATCAACCATTTCCTGGGTATTTGGCTTCATTGTTATAATCTACCCACTTTGGGGTAAAGTAGCAACATGTTTCAACGAATGCTAATTTTTCAATAGTCCAAAATTGAATAGAAACGGCCAAGAGACCCCTTAAAGAGCATTTTTTCCGGTTTTGTGCTTTACAGGCATGAGCTTTGAACTTGAGTCATGGATAAAGTAATTGGAAAAAAAGTTTAATCGTTTTTATCTAGAAATTTTCGAGAAAAATAAAACCTAAAACATTTGGATCCGTGAACTCAATGAGAGTAATAAATTAAGCTTAGGGTCTTTTCACGTAATGAAGCAGGACTTTAAATTTATTTTCTATCAGATCTCAAATAAATTATTTAACCACAAAATACCACTACGATGAAAAAATCAAATGTTTCAATGTCTCTATGGATAGCAGGTTTAGTTTCTGGAGTTGTCGCAGGATACTACCTCTACCAAAACAGAGAAAAATTAGGCCCACAAAAAGATAAAATTGTGAAGCTATTGGGCGATTTGCAGAAAGCAAGTGAACAAATTGGCAAAAAATTAAAAGAAGCTGGTATTGATGGCCTGGAAAAAGGCAAAAAAGTATTGGACAAGTCTACTGCGGAGTTTAATTAATTTTAAACTGAAGCATTTAAGCCAAAAAGCTGTGGAGAAATCTGCAGCTTTTTTCTTTTGTGGCAAATCCCAAAAAATTGTTTTCTTGTCAGTCTGATTCTTATAAGAATAATTTGGCCATGTCACTTCGCTCCAAGCTTCCTCATATCGGTACTACAATTTTTACGGTGATGTCTCAAATGGCATCAGAAGAAGGAGCAATCAACCTTTCTCAGGGTTTTCCGGGATTTGGTGCTGATCCGGTTTTATTGGATTTGGTCGGGAAATATACACGGGAAGGATTCAATCAATATGCTCCAATGGCTGGAATTCCAAGTATGCGGAAAATACTCTCCGAAAAAACGCAACTGACCCAAGGTTATTTTCCTGATCCGGATCGTGAAGTTACTATTGTTTCAGGGGCGACAGAGGCTATTTTTTCGGCGGTCTCTGCTATCGTCAGAGTAGGAGATGAAGTGATCATTCTCGAACCCGCCTACGACAGCTACGAACCTGCAATTCTTCTCAATGGAGGAATTCCAGTTTATGTCCCTTTAAATTCCACTGATTTCTCTGTGGATTGGGAGCAGGTGGAAATTGCTATTTCTTCTAAAACAAGGGCAATTTTAGTTAATTCACCTCATAATCCGAGCGGGTTTGTTTGGGCTGAAAATGATCTGAATGCCTTGGCAAATTTGATTCGGGATCGTGAAATTTATGTGGTAAGTGATGAGGTATATGAGCATATTACTTTTGACGAAAAGCGGCACTTTTCTTTGGGAGCACATCCGGAGCTTAAAGAAAAAACATTTGTATGTGGCTCATTTGGGAAGACTTTTCACGTCACCGGCTGGAAAATCGGTTATTGTATAGCACCGCCTGCTCTTACTGAGGAGTTCCGGAAAATCCATCAATATGTCACTTTTAGTACAGTGACACCGATTCAATATGCTTTTGCTGAATACCTTGAAGTGCCAGATCGCTACTTGTCTATTCCCAGTTTTTATCAAGGAAAACGGGATTTTTTTGCAAAGGGGCTAAAAGAAACTTTATTTGAAGTGATTCCGAGCCATGGAAGTTTTTTTCAGCTTGTATCTTATGGTCACCTCTCCGAAATTTCTGACAGAGAACTGGCGGAAAAAATGACAAGAAAACTCAAAGTGGCCTGTATTCCCGTGTCGGTTTTTTATGCCAATAAAAAAGATGATAAGATCATTCGATTTTGCTTTGCAAAAACAAATGAGGACTTGTCCAAGGGCATAGAAAGGTTACAAAACCTTCGCAGCATTTTATGAAATTGGAGCGTCTTCTGAGAGATTTAGCCTGATCACGAAACAAGTTCCTTTTCCAACCTCTGATTTCACCCGAATGGTACCCCCATGACTGAAAATAATATTTTGTGTATTGGTGAGTCCCAATCCGGATCCCCCGATTTTATCCGTGAAAAAAGGCTCAAAAATCCGCTCCAGGTTTTCTTGGGCAATTCCAGCACCATTGTCCATTATTTCCACCTGACATTGATGGCCTCTTAGAATAGTCTTAATGGTAAGTCTCCCATTTTTATCCTCCATAGATTCAATTGCGTTTACTAAAATATTACTAAAAGCAATTTTTATTTTCTCAGCGTCAAGGGGTAGGAGACAGTCTTCATCCTTGTATTGTTTGATGACTTTAATTCCTTTCAATTCAATCCGGTTGACTTGATCCAAAGCTTCATCCAAGAGGTCTTCAACTGAATGATTTTGAATATTTAATTCTGAAAAACGGGTACTGTCCAAGAGTTGGGAAACCAAGTGATTGATTCGATCACAATTTCTCCGGATAACCTCGATCAGATCACCACTTTCAGCCAATGTTTCTTTGGAAAGTTCCAATTGAAGTTGGTCAGCAGAAAGGACTATGGTGGTTAGCGGGTTTTTGACTTCATGAGCTAAAAGACGGGCAATCCGGCCCGTTGAGGAGAATTTTTTAAGATTAAGTTCTTCTTCTGCTTGAGTTTTGATCGCGCTTAGGTCTTTGATCAAAACCTGAAATTGATTATCGTCCTGTTTGGCTATACTTATTATCGTGTTTATAACAGTGTTATCATCTGTCATGATAACCGTTTCTATTTCAAAGGATTCTGTCTTTTTTTCCAGGTTTTTGAGGAGTTTTTGCTTAGCACTGTCCTCAAAAATCAAATCGCTGAAAAAACATTCTTTTACATCGTCTCTATCATGTGGATTTATGCCAAATTTATTAACGAACATGGGGTTTGCTTCGAGGATTTTACTTTTCCCGTCAATTAGGATAAAAGGATCAGCCGCCATTTCAAAAATAGATCTAAACTTTTTGCTCGTTTGCTCCAAAGACTCAAATAGTTTTGAGTCACGAATAGCAAACTGTATTCTTCTTTCGAAGGTGTTCGCATCATATTTTCCCCGAACCAAATAATCCGCAACCCCGAGGTTGAGCACTTCACTGTCGATGGTTTCAGAATCCAATCCTGAAAGCATTATCAGAGGAGCATGCTTTCGTAATGCCTTTATTTCTTTGATCAGTTTAAGCTGATCGTCCTTGCCTGGATTATATCCTACCAAAAACACAGTGTAGGAATCTTTAATCTTGACCAGGGCATCATCGATAGACTGTGCCGATTCTAGGACATATTTATTCTTTTTGGCAGTCTTTAATATGGTCGAAACCAGCTTTTGTTCTTCCTTATCATCGTCCACATATAATATCCGAATGACTTCTTTTTCTACCATTGTTTTTGGAATCGAAATTATTTGTAGGGTGTGTAATTGAGATTAATAGTTTGTGTTCTTTAAAACTTTTAAAGTTCAACCGAAAAAATACACTCGAGCAGAAAGATCGCATGATAAATCGGTAAATGCAATTTCCCCATATCGGGCATTATTCTACTCTTTTTTTTCAGTATTATTAGATAATAGATAAATAATAAAAGTGTAAACGTTTGTTTTATTGGCTTTTGGCAGATTACAATCATTTTATTTTTTAGGCACAGGGATTGGGATATTTGATTTAAATATACTTTCAACCAAACTTAAAATTAAAATGAACAATTTACTGTACATCATTGCCGTAATCTTAGTTATAGGATGGCTTATTGGAGTATTCGCTTACAGTGCTACTGGCATCATCCATGTTCTCTTGGTCATTGCAATCATTGCAACCTTATTCAAGGTGATAGGTGGACGATCCTTTTAAATTTGACATTTGTTCATAAAGATAAATATTGGAATAAATCGTTCATGAAAATCAAAGGAAATCGCAAAATGGAAACAGGATCGATTTTGGAAGTTATCCTTAAACTTTCAGGAAGATCCAAACAATCTTCTAAAACCCGCGAAATTTACTTTTGGGATAATACTGAGTCTTTCAAAGGCAATACCAAAGAAGCGATCATGAACGATATAGAGAATTCTTAGTTTATTTTTTGCAAATTTTAAACTCTTAATCTGCAGATAATTTCTATCCCTGTAGCGGTTTTTTAGGATGAATAATGTTTGATTATTTGATTGTCAATAAAGTAAGTGGTTTGGGGATTTTAAAAAGGTGTAATCTCAGGTTACAGCTTTTTCGTAAAATGTATGTTGTCAATATGGACGCATATTCATCATTAGAGTGCGTTGATTTTTTTTCAACACATCTAGAAATAACAAATATGAAAAAGCATGTTATCTTAGTTGTTGACGATGAGAAAGAGATTAGAAATTTGTTTTTTCGATATTTGGGAAAGAAGGGATACATTGTTCATTTGGCAGGTTCAATTGAGGAAGAAAAAAGAGTATTGGAAAAAGTAATTCCAGATCTTATTTTCTTGGATATAAACCTTCCAGATGGCAATGGACTCGACGAATTACGGAGGTTGAAACCCTACAAGGAGGGGTGCAAAGTGATAATGATGAGTGCATTTGATCATATGGAAGAGCAAAAAGATGCCTTTGATTCTTTTGCAATTGATTTCTTGAGTAAGCCATTTAGTCTTTCAAGACTTAATCAAGTCTTAGAATCTCGATTTAACCCTTTAATCATACCCAAAAAAGATAATGGCCCACATATTAGTAATTGATGATAATCTGGATATATGCCAGCTTTTGGACCGTTTTCTAACCAAAAAAGGACATAATGTTCAGACTACCATATCAGGGAAGACAGGTTTGGATTACATCAAAAAGATGAAGTATGATCTGATCTTTTGTGATTTCAAACTCCGTGAAATGGACGGCAGAGAGATATTGCAGAAAGTTAAGGAAGTATCCCCAAATACACAGGTGGTGATCATTACCGGCTATGCAGATGTCAAGATTGCTGTAGAAGTAATTAAAAATGGAGCCTTTGATTACATTACCAAGCCTCTAATCCCGGATGAAATTTTATTGCTTATTGACCGATGCATGTTGGCTAAAAAGGAAAGCCATTCTTATTCTGTCAATTTTTTGAGACCGAATGATATGGGTAATTCCTCGAATTCCTCTACTAATCTGCCAAAGGACAACTACCTACGCGGAATAGGCAAAGAATCTCGAAAGCTATATAAGGAAGTTCAACTAGTCGCTCCGACCAATCTAAGTGTGGTGATTTATGGAGAGAGTGGTGCCGGAAAGGAAAATATTGCGAAAATCATCCATGAACAAAGTTCCCGGGCCGGGAAACCTTTTATTGCGATCGATTGTGGTGCTTTAACCAAAGAACTTGCTGGCAGTGAGCTTTGGGGACATGAAAAAGGAGCTTTTACCGGCGCACATTCGGACAAAGCGGGTCAATTCGAACTGGCAGATGGCGGCACGATATTTTTGGATGAAATTTCAAATTTGTCTTACGAAATTCAAGTGGGGTTGCTTAGACTGGTGCAGGAAAGAAAACTCAGAAGAATTGGAGCGAGTAAAGACAGGTCAATCGATGTTAGAATTTTGGTTGCATCTAATGAAGACCTCCGCAAATCAGTTCAGGAAGGTAAATTCCGGGAAGACTTATTTTTCCGATTCAATGAATTCAGTATTACTGTTCCTCCTTTGAGGGAACGGAAAGATGATATTGCTGCTTTTTCCAAGCACTTCCTGGAATTAGCCAATGAGGAATTAAATAAAGATTTGGTGGGTTTTGACCCGGATGTATTAGATGTATTTTTGAATTATGACTGGCCCGGAAATCTCAGAGAAATGAGAAATGTAATCCGAAGGGCAATCTTATTGTCAAATGGCAGAACTATTAGTCTTTCCGGATTGCCGCCGGAGGTTGTTTATTTCAGAAAATTCAATTTTAAAGAGTTGGACGAAGATGATCCTCAGTTGGAAACAGTTAGAAATGATTCGTATTCCAGTCTAAAAAATGCAGCTGCTGGAGCGGAAGCAGCCATCTTGCGGAAAGTGCTGGAAGAAGTTAAGTACAATCGAACCAAAGCTGCACAGCGCTTAGGTATAGATCGAAAAACCCTTTTCAACAAAATGAAGCAATATGATTTATGATTTTTTCAGACTTGGATTTTAGAAGGAACTTACTCCAATTGGGCGATTTTTCCCCAAATTTCTAGAATTGAATTATACTTTAACGGACTGTCTTCTGAATTTTAAATTCAAAAAAGACTCTTAAAGGGTGTTTAATCGCCTTTTTTTTATGACCTGCCAACCTTTGGCTGCTCTCATTTCATAGGCACGGGATTTGAAAAGTTTTATATAATCTAATTTTGTTTGATATGAATAATAGTACAAAACTTAGTTTAGAACTGATTCCTGCTTCTGAAAAAAACAGGGAACGGCTAGATTCGCCTACTTTTTCGGTTTTGCTTATTGATTTTAAAAATTTCCAAAAAGAGGTATCACAGTTTTACTCCATTTACCAGGGTCCTGATTACTTTGATTTTTTAAAAAGACTGTCTGAACTTCGGTTTCAGGTCAATTCCATTGTGGAAGAGCTGGAAATTCACTTTAATGATTTGAATAAAATACCTTATAGGTCCCTGAACAACCCATTTGAATTTACACCCGAAAAAGGTAATGTAATGGTAAGTACTGATGCTGAAAGAATCTCCAATGTAGTAGCTGGTTTAGGAAATTTGATTCAATCAAGTCGTAAAGCTGCATTGGAGGCTTTTAGAGAAGAGAATTTTATGATTGAATCGATGTTAAGTGGCTTCGCCAAAGAAATGGAAAGAAGCAAATGGATCTTTTATATGTATTCAAAATATTAATGAAAGGGTGATAAAGTTAAAGAACTGTGGAAATTCCACAGTTTTTTTTTGTCGTATTGAAGCCATTTCTCAAACAATACCTACATACCCTACCAAAATGGCAGGGTAATAACTTTTTGTTTTTAATTTTGGAATTCAAACCTATTGTCAAAATGGGAAATGTAGACTGGAAATTAGCCAAAAGGCTTTTGATTCCCGGAGTGATCGGATCTGTTATTGGAGCCTTTTTATTATCCAATGTTGACGGAGATTTAGAGAAGCAATCATTGTTGTTTACCTTTTCGTAATGGGTATCGTGATCTTGCGAAAAGTCAGAAATAAGCACGCCCCAAAATTCAACAGGGAAAGCAGAAGTCTTCCGGTCTTAGCAACAGGAGGAGGTTTTGCTGATGCTATCGGCGGCGGGTGGGGACTAATTGTCAACAATACTTTACTCAGTAATGGGAAAATCGCCCCCTATGCCATCGGAACGGGCAATTTCGTTGAGTTCTCTGTGTCTCTGGCAAGTGCCTCTACGTTTTTGTTTTTTGTCAAAGAATTAAGTCTTGCTCCGGTTTTGGCCTTGATATTAGGAGGAATTATCGCTGCACCATTTGCTGCCTATATTTGTAAATTGATCAAACCTAAATATCTGATGATTGCAGTGGGGATTTTGATTATTCTATTAAGTATCAGGACATTCTGACTTGCGCTTTGATGATTGCTAAGTATTTAAAATTCTTTAAGTTAAAGCCAGAGCAACTAATTATCCTATTCCTCCTAAAGTGAACCGACTGGAAATCGATATTCAAGCAGGTGAAAAGTATCCGGATAATCACTAATTCAAAAAAGTCTGTTGCGATCAACTCCCAACAGACTTTCCGAGGAACTTGCTTTTTGCGTATTCTTGGCTTTTAGGCCAAGGCTTTTCGGCAAAACTCCACACATTTCTGAACTTCCTTTACAGCATCTGATCCTTCCGGAACTTGGTATTCCAGTTCGATAGTTGCAGGGAATTTGTACTTGTTTTTTTGCATCAATTTAAGCAGATCACCAATAGGTGTATCGCCTGTGCCCCAAGGTAAGTTTCCTTTTCCATTGGCAGGAGTTTGACGGTCTTTGGTGTGCATGCTGTAGATGCGGGCATGATGCTTTTCAATCAGGGGAATTAAATCTGTGTGGCCTGCCGCGATGTAATGGCCTGCATCCAAGTTCAAGCCGTTCATTTTGCTTTGCGTCAGCGCAGTATCCCAAAAAGTGAAAGTCTCTTGCTCGTGGCCATGATATCCCACGCCCATTTTGTGTAATTCGCCGAGCTTTCCAAGTCGTAGTGTGTGTGCATCGTCGGACGGATGCTCCAGGGTAACATGTGTTGCTCCTAAAGCTTTGGCAGCTTTCATTCCGTAAGCGATGTCAGCATCCGTATTATTTTGTCCAAAGGCATTTGGCTTGAAAGCATAGATCGAGACTCCTGCGTCCTTGTACATTTTCCGAACCTGCTCGAATTTCTTCATATCGACACTTGATCTCCATGCAGCTACGACTTTGTTGTAATCTTGAGCTTGGACTTGCATTTCTGCCAATTCTTTGGTTTCGTCGGCAGTCAAAGCTTCACCGCGTCGCTGCTTTCCACCCAATTGGAACATCCGCGCTCTGTTCATTGGGGAAGCTGGCATTCCTGCAAAGCTCTCAGCTGGATCACCCATGAGTTCAATGGAACTCAGACCACTGTCTACCACATATTTTAAGGTGGCTTCAGCACTTTGATCCGGCATGGATCTGAAGGAATAGGTGATGCATCCGATTGACACACCGTTTATGAGGGAATTCGGCTTGTTGAAGGATTTTATAATTGAGGGAGCACCTTGTAGCCAAGAAGGGGCCATCGCGAGTCCTGCGATTCCAAGGGCAGATTTTTGGAGGAATTTTCTTCTGTTGTTCATGGTTTAATTGGGTTTGATAGAGACTAGGATCAAAGTATGACATTTAATCGGGATTCTTTTTTGTTTTGACTTAAGTCGTTTTACTGAGGTTTATTTGGTAGAAATTCAGTTTGAGCGTTAGTTATTATTTTTAGAATAGGAGTCATCTTCATTTATCGATAAATTCCTGCATTGATGGATTAAGAGCGAAACCCTGCGATTTTTCATTTCTATTTTTGATCAGATTCTTCGGGACTTACAAATGAAAGAACTTGTGAAATTGGTTACTGAGGAAGGAACCCAACAAGAGGTTCAAACCATGATATCAGCATATCTGGCTGAAGACATCCTTGCACTCGACCAAGCGATGACTAATAGCGGTATGATGGCTGACTATCGCAGTATATTGCTTGAGGAAAGAAATAATAATTGAGGGCCTCAAATGGAAGAAGCTATGAAAGCCAAATCAATTTTCATGGTTGTGGGAGCAGTCCACTTGGGAGGAGATTATGATGTGATTTCCCTACTATGTAAAGCAGGTTATTCGGTAGAACCAAACCATTAATTAGCCAGGAATTTACCTCCAAACTTAAATGAATAAGAATAAACCCAATTCCCTTTTCAAATCAAAAATTTACTGGCTGCTCCAAATCATAGGATGGAGCTCTATTATTTTCATAGAGACTATCAATTATACTTTTTTCATAATTGGTGAATTCAGATGGGAATATTTCCAACAGTTTTTTCTTTATTCTTTTGTAGGTCTGTTAGCTTCCCACCTCTATAAGACTATGTTTATAAAGCTTGAGGTATTTGACAAGCCTTTATCAAGGATTTGGTTTCGGGCGTTTTTTGATGTGATGATGATTACTTTGGTGATGGTTGTTTTACTCTATTCGCCCCACTTAGTCGAGGATTTTGGCACTATCAGGAAGAGTGAATTCTGGATCGGGTTCTTTGAACAAATTATGAATCTGGGTAGATACGTCATCGTTTGGATTATTATTTACTACCTCTATCACATTCTGAAAAAGAATTCGGAAATCACAGAACAAAAGCTCCTTTTGGAAAATGTGGCCAAGTCTGCTGAATTGGAATTGCTCAAAAACCAACTTAATCCACACTTCTTATTTAATGCACTGAACAGCATCAAAGCCTTGGTTTTGATTGATCAGGAGAAAGCCCGCGATGCAATCATCAAGCTCTCAGAGCTTCTTCGCTTCACGCTGAATTATGAAAAAGCCCCACTGATTGCACTCAATGAAGAAATCAATGAGGTGGTCAAATATCTGGAGCTTGAGCAGATCCGGTTTGGAAGGCGATTGGATGTACACATTTCCCTGCAGGAGGAAACCCTGGATGTCAAAGTGCCTCCCGCAATGGTGTTGACATTGGCCGAAAATGCAATCAAGCATGGCATCACCCAAATCCCGGATGGAGGTGGAATCTGGATCGAAAGCAAACTAAGAGGAAATACGATGACCATTGAAATTATTAATTCGGGGCAATTGAAGGATACATTTGATTTGGGTATTGGTCTGAAAAACCTTCAAATGAGATTGCAAAACCTATTTTCTGATAAGGCAACTTTTTACCTTGATGCCTTGTCAGATTCTAAAGTCGTCGCTAGAATTACTTACCCTATTCTTTAAAAATGAAGAAACGTATCTATTTGGTTGATGATGAGTTGCTCGCCTTGGAGGAATTGAAAGTCTTACTTCTACCTTATGAAGATCTTGAAATAGTGGGATTTTCAGATCGGGTGGAGCAGGCGATTTTGGATTGTAATTCGCTCAAGCCGGACCTTATTTTTCTGGATATCAATATGCCTGGCAAAGACGGTTTTGAGTTTCTCCAAAGCTTGGAAGAAGTCAAAGAGGTAATTTTTGTAACAGCTTACGATCAGTATGCAATCAAAGCTTTTGAGGTTAATGCCCTTGATTACCTTTTAAAGCCGCTTAATCCGAAGCGTCTGGCAGAAGCTATCCAAAGGTTTGGCAGCAAATTCCAAGCTGTGGAAAATCTGGTAGAGGAAAGGCTCAGTGCGGATAAGAAGATTTTCATCAAAGACGGTGAAAAGTGCCATTTCGTGCCGATTTCGAAGATTTACCTGCTCGAAAGTGTGGGTAATTATGTTCGGGTTTTCTATGAAAATCAACAGCCACTTCTTCATAAATCCCTGACTTATTTGGAGCAAAAACTACCAGAGGACCTCTTTTTCAGAGCTAATCGCCAATTTATGTTCAATCTCGACTTTATCATTCAGATCGAACCCTACTTCAACAGTACGCTATTAATCGTGATGAAATCAGGTCATAAAATCGACCTCAGTCAAAGACAAAGTGCGAAGTTTCGGGAGATTACTGGGGTGTAGGGGTTTGTGAAATTTTGTAAGTGGTTATTAGTTATCAGTGACTGGTTAGTTGTAAGTAGTAAAAAAAACAAAGACCACCTACTTCTCACTTCTTACCACTTACAAATAACCCTAAAACCCCACCGCTTTATCATCACCTCTCGGATCTGCGCCACCTTCGAGTTTGCCATCAGGTAAGACCAGAATTGCATCTACTTTCCCAATGATTGGGCTGTTGTTTTCATTGATTTGGTAGCCTTTTGCCTTTAGGATTTGGATCAATTCGGCGCTAAAGGAATTAGGTTCGAAACTCACCAAATCCGGCAGCCACTGATGATGAAAGCGAGGGGCTTCCACAGCTTCCTGCATACCCATTCCAAATTCGGAGACGTTGAGTATTGTCTGAAGCACTGAAGTGATAATGGTCGATCCACCGGGAGTTCCGACGACCATCCACAACTTCCCGTCTTTTTCAATGATAGTAGGTGTCATGGAACTCAACATCCGTTTTCCGGGAGCAATGCTGTTTGCCTCGGCCCCGATCAGTCCAAACATGTTCGGAGTCCCGGGTTTGGCACTGAAATCATCCATTTCATTGTTCATGAAAAACCCCAATTCGTCAATATAAACCTTGGATCCGTAGCCTCCATTGAGGGTGGTGGTGACTGAAACAGCGTTTCCTTCCGCATCCACAATGGAGTAATGCGTCGTTTCCATACTTTCCGAAAATACAATTTCTCCCCTTGCGATATCGGCTGACTTGGTGGCTTTTTCCATGCTGAATGACTCCATTCTTGACTTTAAATAGTCGCTGTCAAGCAATTGATCAACAGGTATAGTTACAAAGTCCGGATCGCCCAAATAAAAATTCCGATCCGCATAGGCTCTTCGTTCGGCTTCTACCAATACCTGGATATACTCAGCGGTATTGTGACCAAAGTTTTTTAAATCAAACGGTTCGATCATTCTAAAAATCTGGGCCAAAGTCATTCCACCAGAGCTTGGAGGTGCCATGGAAATGACTTTAATGTTGCGATATGGGAAAACCAAAGGATCTCTCCATTTCGCTTCATAGGATGCTAAATCTTCTTCTGAAATTATTCCTCCTTTAGCTATAATATGTTTTGAAAGTATTTTTGCGGTTTCCCCTTTGTAGAATTCATCGCGTCCGTTTTTGGCGATTCGCTCCAATGTCTCAGCCAAAACAGGGATTTTAAGTGTATCGCCGCTAGTAATTTCACGATTGAAAAAAGTCTCTGCGCCGTTCATTTCCACAAACTGAACTCTTGCACGCTGTAATCTTTCAGCCTGACGCGGTGTGACCACAAATCCATTTTTCGCCAGATCGATCACGGGTTGAAGAATTTCTGCAGGGCTTAGTTTTCCAAATTTTGCCTGCGCTTCATAGATCCCGGCAATTGTTCCCGGAACACCCGAGGCTAAAGCACCTTTGGTGCTCAAGTCGGAAAGGAACTCCCCGTTTTTGTCCAGGTACATATCCTTGGTGGCCAATAATGGCGCTTTTTCCCGATAATCAATCGATCCAACTGTACCATCCGCCATCCGATAAACCATAAATCCACCACCGCCGAGATTCCCTGCAAAAGGAAAAGTGACCGCTAGGGCCATCTCGGTAGCCATCATGGCATCAAAGGCATTTCCGCCTTTTTTGAGGATTTCCGCTCCAATTTTAGAGGCTTCTTCCCGTGCTGAGACTACCATTGCCTTTTCAGCTATTAATCCCCGTTTGATCTCAGAGGCTTCCTGATCCTTTCCGCAGGAAATAAGCAATACAGCAATCAGCAGAATTGAGAATGAATTCCTCGATATCATGGTTTTTCTTCAAGTAGAGTGGTGTTGAATAATTTTAAAATCCTTTTGTATTCATCCGCCCATGAACTCGGCTCGACAAATCCATGATCCTCGACCGGATAAAGGGCCATTTCCCAATTGTCTTTTCCCAGTTCAATCAGACGCTGCGAAAGCCGAACCACATCCTGAAAATGAACATTGGTATCAACCATGCCATGTGCGATCAAGAGATGTCCTTGGAGGCCTTCTGCAAAGTAAATAGGAGAGGAGCGACGGTAAGCAATCGGATCTTCTTCAGGAGTATTGAGAATATTGGCTGTGTAGCCGTGATTGTAATGTGCCCAATCGGTTACCGATCTGAGTGCTGCCCCGGAAGTGAAAATTTCCCCATGATTGAATAAGGCCATCAAGGTGATGAATCCCCCGTAACTGCCCCCATAGATGCCTATTTTGCCAGATTCCACACCGTGTTTTGCCATCAGGAATTTGGCTCCATCCACTTGATCGGACAGGTCTTTTCCACCCATATGACGGTAGATTCCCGTGCGCCAATCCCGCCCATATCCTGCAGAAGCACGGTAATCGATATCCAAAACGGTATAGCCTAAATCAGTAAGGAGATTGTGAAACATATACTCCCGGAAATAGGTACTCCACCATTTGTGGACGTTTTGAAGGTATCCAGCACCATGGACAAAGATTACTGCCGCTCCGTTTTTCTTGGCAGGATCAGGGAGATACAGCCTCGCCGGAACTTTTGCTCCATCTGCAGCATCAAATCTAATCAGCTGCGGATCTCTCCAGTTGTAGGCCTTAAATTCTTGACTTTGACCTGAAGTCAATTGCTGTGGTTTAGCACCAACCCTATTTTCCTGGACATAAAGTTCTGCTGGCTTATTGCTGTAAGAATAGATAATGGCCAGTTTTTTCTCATCCGGAGAAAGTACTACTTCATTGTTTCCGGTCATAGAAGTCAGCTTTTCCATACTTCCACCCATCACCGGCATTCGATAAAAATGTCTTTCTCCAGGATCCACTTCTGAAGTGGTCATGTACCAAAACTTCTTGTCCTTCGAGAGAAAAGGGTCAAAGACTTCATATGAACCGGATGTTAGGGCTTTTTTCTCTCCACTTGCCACATTCAACAAGTACAGATGCGAATAACCGGTAGCTTCGGATTGAAAGTAAATGTGCTGATTGTCAGGGAACCAACCGAAAGTTCCTCCTCCAAAACCCCCACCTATACCAGGCCCCCCTATCCAAGCTTCATCACGCTGACGATCCAAGGTCTTGAGTTCTCCGGTTTTCAGATTCAATTCGGTAATCCATCGGTCTTTGTTGTCGAAGGCTCGGACTTGGATGATTGCCCTTTTTCCATCAGGAGAAAAAACAGGGCCCGAAAGTGTAACACTGCGCTCCTTTTCTTCCCTGATTTTTTCAGGATAATCAGTGACATAGTCGGGTAAATCCTTTATTCCAGGCAGATTAGAGGTTGTCACGAAATAGACTGTATCCCGCGTAAGATCGTAGATTCCGATATCAACTTTGGATGGACTGATACCTACTTTTGATCGGGAATTTAAATTCTCGGTAAAACCGGAAGCGTCAACATAATTCGGAACTGCAGTGTTTTTATTGGAAGCAGGCGTGAATACGGAAAATGTGGCAAATTTCTCGTCCGGTGATAGCTGAAGATTGGAGAGATTTTTTCCCTCCGTGAAATAGACATATTCGCTGGATGATTCACGGATAGATTCCCGGTAGGCACGTGATTTTGCCAGAGCTTCTTTTCGTTCCCTTACTACGCCAAGAAGGTTCAGATTTTCAGCTTCTAAAAAACCGGCTTTACTTTCTGAGGCACTTCCGGTGTTCGTGGATTTGGAACCATTTGAAATAGATGTGGCTTTGGAAACTGTTTTAGAAGTACGGTCATAAACGTAAATATTTCCACCTGCATTGAATGAAATTCTGTTTTCATTTGCCAGAAATCCAAGGTTGGAAACCGGTTCAAACCACTCAATTAATTGGGATTCAGTTTTCTTTTTATGGTCTTCAAGTATGATTGAATTACCTTTTCGATAGATTCTTAAACTTTGATCAGCATTAAAGGCGGATTGAGGTTTTGTAAGGGTTTTTTCTTCGGTCCATTTCACTTTAGAAAGTTGATTGGCCTTACTCAAGTCAATCTTGTAGAGTGAATCAGCAGGATCTTTTTCACTATTGTATTTGAAAAATACTTTGTTTCCGTCTTCACTCCAAAAATGCGAGGAGGGGAAAGTTCCCATCCATTTGGGATCGCGCATGATGTAATCGACTGAAAGGGGAGATTGGGCCGTTGCTTTCGCGAATAGGAAAAGCAAAACAGGCAGGAGAAGTAGTTTCCGCTGCATTGGAAGTTTATATAGGGGTTTAATTTTCAGTTAATTGCCGAAACGAATATATTCAATTCGGTCTCGATGAGCTGGATCTGCTCCTGAAGTGTGTCATTCAATGGTGCCGAATTTTCCAGATTTGATTCGATTTCCTCAAGGGTTTTTCTGGTTTTAATCGCACCGATATAACTCATGCTTGGCTTAGCTTTATGGCATCGTTTTTTTATAGTAGCAAAGTCACCTTCCTGGTAAAACGTGCCTAATTCCTTTAAATCTTTGATATTGGTATCAATGATAATTTGGATCATTTGACGGATCATATCCGGATCATCATCCCCAAAATACTGGTAAATTGACTGTTCACTGATAATTTGATACATATACGGGTGAAAAAGGATGTGATCGAATAAAAATTCGTTTAAGAATCCAAGCCATAATTTAAAAACATTTTTTAAATAGTCTCATTTCCTTTTTATGAGTTTTATTTTTGAGTGATGTAAACAACTCAGCCCTTAAATTTGTCTTCGCCATAGAGTAAAAGAAATCCATGAGTAAGAATAAAAAAATCTTCCTTGCCCTGTTTGTTATTTTCATGCTGATCATGCTCTGGATCGGTTATGATATTTCACAGCGTACCACCTTTCCGGGTTCTAAAGGCAACCTGAAAGAACGGATCTCGACAGAGGTAGAAACCGAAAAAAAATGACCGGAAAAAAAATAGACGTAGATAAGCTCGATTTAAAGCGCATGAAAGAGAAAATCACCGAAACGCCGGGAATTCTTCCTTATGCGCATCACTCAGGTAGTGCTATAATCAAACCTGAAGACAAGGGGAAAATAACCGGTCGCGCTGTAGCCGCCATGCATAGTCAAACTGATATGCAAATGGCTCAAATCTATGATCAGATGCGCCTATTGGCTGATCAAGCTAAGAAAATCCAATCAAGAATTGAAGTTTCAGAGCGAATCTATCAGGCATCCATCGCCTTTGAACCACTGATCAACCATCGCTATTTTTTATATCAGAAAGCGGATGGCTCTGACTTTATGAGCATGATTGGGCCGGAGGAATGGGGAAGAAAAAAGGATTGGGCTGCGTTTGTAGCTGAGATCAAACTTCTTGCGGATCATACCTGGGATATTCTTAGAGAAAATAGTTAACGATGGAACATCTAATGACACGTCAGCTCGATCTAATTCTTAAGGAAGCTGGTGCGGATTACCATTGGCTATTTGAGTTGGAAACCAACCCTAAATTCCTTGATCAAAAGGCTAAAGCCTGGCTAAACGAAATTTTTAATGAAATGGGAGGCACGGGGAGTTTCCCCTTGCTGGAAAAACTCAAATTTGATTTCAAAATTGGCAGATACTTAATCCTTTGGGATGATGAGCTACATTTCAACCGCTACCGTCTTGGAACTTTTCGCTCAGAGATGTATTCGGAATGGACCTTTCCTTTTGCGGAAGGACATCGGAGACTTTGCAGGACTTTCGAAAAAGAATGTCTAAAAGCTGGTTTGCAGCAGCGAGTTTGGAATGGCCCCCCTGTGGCAAAAGATGTATTTGGTGAGGCTTCGGAGTCAGGCGATTTCAGTGGAAACGGATCTACAGGTTGGAAACTGACAGCATACAATGATGCCCAATATGACTTACAGATCCGGCTACATGGGTATAAGTTGATTCGACTTTCCCCTTATGAAACTTTGATGACGGGCGGTTCACTCAAGCGATTGGATCAATTACTCATTAACCCAAAGGAAGAACAGCGGCAGATGCTTTGTAATTGGCTGATGCGGAAAGTAGGGTAGTAGGCGGAGTAACAAGTATTAAGGCACCTGTAACTAGACTTGAGAGGCAAAAGGTCAAATTTTTGTGAGTGGTAAAAAATGAGTTGTAAGGGGTAGCGTGAAAGATCATGCAAATAGGCCAAAGATCTCCCGTTCGATTTTTTCTACGATAAAAGAAAAATCCTCCGGACGCTCCACAAAGTCCAGATCATTCACATCCACGATCAGGAGTTTTCCTTCTTTATAACCGGCGATCCAGTCTTCGTAATGTGTATTTAGATTTTTCAGGTAATCGATACGCATTGCAGTCTCATAGCTTCTGCCGCGCTTTTCGATCTGGCCAACAAGCTTTGGAATATCTGCTTTCAAATAAATCAGCAGATCAGGAGCCTTGACATGTGTGATCATGGAATCAAATAAGGTCTTGTAATTCCAGTAATCCCGCTCAGTTAAAAGCTTGCTTTTATACAGGTTTGCTGCAAAAATGTAGGCATCCTCGTAGATGGTTCGATCCTGAATCGTGGATTGAGAATTTTCCTGAATTTTTCGGATTTGGTTATAACGGGAATTGAGGAAATAAACCTGCAAGTGAAAAGCCCAGCGCTTCATGTCTTCATAGAAATCCGGCAGGTATGGATTCTGGTCCACTGCTTCAAATTCCGCCCTCCATCCGTAGTGCTTTGCGAGTTTTTCTGTGAGCGTGGTTTTACCGCTTCCTATATTTCCTGATACAGCTAAATGCATGTCTTTCTGCTTAATTAATTATTTGAAAAATATGGGAGCTACTACCAACTCCTTGCTTCCGACAGAGTACTGATAGAAGCCTTCACCCGTTTTCACACCTTTGAACCCTGCCTCAACCATGTTCACCAAAAGTGGACATGGAGCATATTTTGGATTACCGAAGCCTTCGTGAAGTACTTTTAAAATTGACAGGCAAACATCCAATCCGATAAAATCAGCCAACTGAAGCGGGCCCATCGGATGCGCCATTCCCAGTTTCATGACCGTATCGATCTCTGCCACTCCTGCCACACCCTCAAAAAGGCTGTAAATGGCCTCATTGATCATAGGCATCAAAATCCGATTTGCTACAAATCCCGGATAGTCTTTGACTTCTACGGGATCTTTTGAAAGATTTCGGGAGAGATTCATCACCGTTTTGGTTACCACATCGGAAGTTGCGTACCCGCGGATCACTTCCACCAACTTCATCACCGGCACTGGATTCATAAAGTGCATTCCAATTACCTGAGTGGGACGTTTGGTCACTGCTGCGATTTTGGTAATCGAAATGGAAGAAGTATTGGATGCGAGTATGGCTTTGGGAGGAGAAAATTGATCCAATTGACGGAAAATGTCCAGCTTGAGGGCCATGTTTTCTGTAGCCGCTTCCACGACCAAGTCTGCCTGCTTTACACCATCCTCCAAACTGGTAAAAGTTGAAATTCGAGAAAGGGAAGCGTCTTTTTCCTCCTGTGAAATCGCGCCTTTTGCTACCTGACGATCCATATTTTTAGAGATGGTAGTCAGGGCCTTTTCCAGAAATTCAGATTTGATATCGATAAGGGAAACTTCATATCCATGCTGCGCAAAAATGTGGGCGATTCCATTTCCCATGGTGCCGGAACCAACGACTGAGATTGATTTCATAAGACTTTGATTACAAGTGTTAAATGTTATGATTTGGGTTTATTTTGGCTTTAGGACTTATTCTACAGCCCTCAAAACTAAGTCTAAGCCGGTCCATATCCAATTCAAACCCGTGCTTTTGCGACTTTGTTTGTCAGAGAAAAGCAACGCGTCGAATGTATTAATCGCTACCTTTGAACTATGAAATCGAGGAGGATACCATTGACAAAGTCTATTGAATATCTACTAGCTCAGATTCCTGCAGATCTCCCGATAGTGATCGGGCGTATAGCTTCAAAAAATCAATTATACTAATATGAAGGAACTTGGTCTGATCAACAAGTTGAAAATAAATCGATTCACAGACTTCGGTGCGTATTTGGCGCTCAGTGATGGAGGAGAGGTACTTTTGCCAAAAGGATACCTTACCGGAGAGGAAAAGGAAGGGGATGTAGTTGAAGTTTTTGTTTATACAGACAGTGAAGATCGACCCGTTGCCGTTACACAAAAGCCATTGGCACTGTTGGATGATTTTGCAGTTTTGGAGGCCAAGGAGGTGACAAAGTTTGGGGCTTTTATGGATTGGGGTTTGCCAAAGGATCTTTTTGTGCCCAATGGAGAGATGGCCAAAAATATGGAGGTCGGTCAAAAATATTTGATTCGGGTTTGTGTAGATTTTAAAAGCACCCGTTTGATTGGGGTAAGTAAATACCGGGATTTTATAAATCCAGCTCCTCAGGATTTCGAACCTGGAAATGAGGCAGAAGGATTGATATTTGAAAAAACCGATCTTGGATACAAGGTGCTCATTGATGACCAATACGAAGGGCTTATTTTCTCAAATGAAGTATTTCAGCCTCTTGAGATAGGTTCCACTCGTAAGCTTTGGATAAAAAAGCGTCGTGATGATGGTAGGTTGGATCTTCAGGTTTTGCCTGTAGGAAGGGTTAAGTATGAGGAAGGATCTGAAAAAATCCTCTCTATTTTAGAAGAAAAGGGCTTTTTGCCCCTGCATGATAAATCTGATCCTGCCGAAATTCAAGCCATCCTGGGCATGTCAAAAAAGCATTTCAAGCAATGCATAGGACAATTATTTAAAGCTCGGCAAATAGTGATTGGCCCAGATGGAATTTCAGTGAGCAGGGACTAATCCAATTTGAGAATGTCGCTGGGTGTTCTGCATAAGATTGCCTTGTTTTTGAAAATGGCAATCGGAGATTTGATCAAATGAGGAAACTTTGAAAGAATGGTCAACCAACCTTCATCGTCCCAATTTTTGCCGGCAATATGAAGCTGGTAGTCTGGGTGGGCACGGTTTAGAAGGTCCTTAGGTCGTAAATTCAGCATGGTGAGAATCTGATCCCACTGCGTGGCTGTGATTTTTTCTTTCATTACGTCAATTTCATTGACAAATTTTGTCAAGGTTTTTGCGTAAGCCTTAGTTTGCTTATCAATGATTTGAGAAGGACTATGGTAGAAATACAGTTCTGATGGATGGACTCTCATAGCTTTCGGGATTAGTTTCTTTTTAAGTTAGTGAATATTACAATAAATTGAAAATCAAATATTTGTAAAATTGAAAGTAGACCTTGAAAAATTTTCCAGAGCGAGTAAATCTGATTTTTTAGGCAACAAAAAGCTTAAAGAAAAGCTCAAAAGCACCAAACCAAAAAATCTTGATTCAATCTTCCTTCAACATCATGAGGATGCCTTCAGCGAAATCAATTGTCTAGACTGCGCAAACTGTTGTAAAACCACAAGTCCGATATTTATTCAGACTGATATAGATCGGCTTGCCAAAGTTTTCAGGATGAAAAGCAGCCAATTTATTGACGAATACCTGCATCGGGATGAGGAAAGTGATTATGTGTTAAATTCTTCCCCTTGTGCTTTTTTAGGTCTTGATAATAAGTGTCTTGTCTATGAAGATCGTCCCAAGGCCTGCCGTGAATACCCACATACAAATAGGAAAAACATGCTCGGTGTTTTGGACCTATCCTTGAAAAATACCTTGATATGTCCTGCTGTTTTCAAAATTTTTTACGAGATCGGCAAAGATTATAGGAAGTAAACTGTTTCTTTTGCTTTTTTAACAATCAAACCTATAATTAAACTATGAGCAAGCAGGATTCTCTTTTTTTGGGAGTAGATGTCGGAGGCACGCACCTGAAAATTGGACTGGTAGATCGAGAAGGCAATATGCTTGACTTCCAAAAAGAAGACACGACTCCATACAGAGATCATCCAGATGGCTTTGGAAAGTGTTTTATTGAAGGATTAGGGAAGTATTTAAAAAAATATCCAGAGGTCGAGAAAGTTGGAATTGGCTTACCCGGCATGATCTCAAAAGATAGAACTACACCTCTTGAAATCCCCGCAATTCCGAATCTAAATGGGTTTCCATTGAAGTCAGGATTGCTGAAAAAATATCCAAAGCATGAATTTTATATGGAAAATGATGCTGCCGCTGCGGCCATCGGTGAATTCTACTACGGTAAGGGTGATGTTGCTGAAAATTTTCTTTTCATCACGATGGGTACCGGTATCGGAAGTGCTTTGATTTTGGAAGGACAAGTTTTTAAAGGCTCAAGAGGGAATGCCCTCGAAATGGGTCACATGCTTTCCCGAGGAAATGCCGGATTGGAAACCTTGGTTGGAAGAAACGGAATTCTTCGCATTATGGATAATCTCATTTCAGCATACCCTGAAAAGGCCGGAGAATTGATAGGTAAAGAACTCGGAACACATCTATTGGTGGACACGGCCAAAACCGGAAATGAGGTTTCCCTGATGGTATTTAAGGAAGTAGCTCAAATTCTCAGTGAGTCAATCGTCTCTACAGTCCGAATTTTGGATGTAACGGATGTCTATTTTGGAGGAGGAATATCCGCCGGACTGGAGTTTATGATGCCTACGATTGAGTATAACACGCGAAAGTTTTTGACACCCTATTACGTCAAGGACTTAAAACTCAAAAAAGCCACGCTGGAAAATAATGCAGGTACACTAGGTGCTGCAGCTCTTTGTTTTATGGGTTCAGGGTTGTGACCGTCACCTCAGACACTTTGCTGATTGCATTCATTCGAAAAAGAACCCGTAAGGGTTCTTTTTCAATTTCCACTCCTTCACAATCACCGCTAGGCTCAAGAAAGTAAAAGAAAAAGCTTTGGCTTTTATCAACCAACTCCACTCTATCGGGTCTTCCAAATGTTTTGATCAAGGCCTGGTTGTCCGCTCCCAAAAAATTGTTTTTTATTGCTTGAAACTCCTCTAGTTCCTGCATGCGAATACCTTTACACCCATACCGGTCAGATTTCCAGTTTTCAAGATTGATTTTTCCTGCATCAACAGGTCCACTGCAGGAAAAAATGGAAAGTACTAGGGTAATTCCGACAAGGAAATTGAATTTTTGCATAAGGCTAAGAATTTGTCTGTAAAGATGGGAGCAAAAACCGAGGCTTTCGCAAAATCAGGCAAGGGATTAATTTATCAAACCAAATGATTTTTTGACAGCGGGCTGAATTTCACGAGATTAAAAAATATCAGCATGTAACTGTCTGAATTATCACTTCACTGAACACTCGGTAAGCCCATTCTGTTTATCCAAATCGGTTATATTAGCACCATAAATCACTTAAACATATGTATTACAGATTTGGAAAAGCATTTTACTTTCTTAGTATTTTGCTTTTCATCTTTATTCTCTTGTATTTCTACTCTGCACTTTCTGAGACCATTGGACTGAGTATCGATGAAAATGGTCAGATTAGCAAAACTTGGGAAAAAGGAACGTTTTTCTACGCCATGATTGCTGCATTTGTGATTTTCAACGGAATCGTTCTTTACCCACCCAAATCCCTTGAAACGAAATCAAATAAAAAGCTTCATCGGATATTCCCGATCGGAGATCCATACCGGGATTATTTCCTGACTTGGTTTTATTCTTTTGGGGGAGTACTCAATTTCAGCTTGGCACTTTTGGTGTTTTTTGTTCATTCAATTAACAATCAGAATGAAATTTCGACCAGTAAATTTTCTTTTTTTTTCTACATGATGCCCGCATTCTTGGTAGTTTGGGTCATTGGATTATTTGTCCTGCTGATCGGGAAATTTAAGCAGGTTCAAAAAGGAGTTTTATAAAGCAATATGGCAGAACCAGTAAACTATACAGAAGACAGTATTAAATCTCTGGACTGGCGGGAGCATATCCGCCTTCGTCCGGGAATGTATATCGGAAAATTGGGAGACGGAAGTGCTCAGGATGATGGTATTTACGTATTGGTGAAAGAAATCCTGGATAACTCCATCGATGAACACATGATGGGGAATGGAAGGAATATTGACGTCAAAATTTCAGAACACAAAGTGGAGATCAGGGATTACGGCCGGGGTATTCCTTTGGGAAAAGTGATCGACTGTGTATCCAAAATCAATACGGGAGGAAAATATGATTCCGGGGCCTTTCAAAAATCAGTTGGTCTGAATGGAGTAGGTACCAAAGCTGTAAATGCGCTCTCGGATTTTTTCCGTGTTCAGTCCTTCCGCGACGGACAATCCAAGATGGCTGAATTTGAGAAAGGAATATTGGTCAATGATCCTCCGATTGGACTCTCATCAGAAAGAAACGGTACTAGAGTCATTTTTTCTCCGGATGCTTCAATTTTCAAAAACTATCACTTTATACCCGAATATCTCGAAAATCAGATCTGGAATTACGCCTATCTGAATGCCGGTTTGACTATTAATTTTAACGGGAAAAAGTTTTTCTCTGATAGGGGACTTTATGATCTACTTTCCAATAAAATAGATGAGGAAAGTATTCGGTATCCTATCATTCATCTTAAAGGAACTGATATCGAAGTGGCGATTACGCACTCAGGATCCTATGGGGAAGAGTATTATTCATTTGTCAATGGGCAATATACGACGCAGGGAGGGACTCACCTTGCTGCATTTCGAGAGGCGATAGTCAAGACCATTCGTGAATTTTATAAGAAGGATTATGACTCCTCTGATATTCGTCAATCCGTAGTAGCAGCTATTGCCGTCCGTGTTCAGGAGCCTGTTTTTGAATCCCAAACCAAAACAAAGCTCGGTTCGCAGAGTATTGGTCCGGATGGTCCTACCCTTCGGACTTTTGTCAATGATTTCATGAAAACAGAGCTGGACAACTACCTGCACAAAAACCCGGGCGTAGCAGATGCGCTATTGAAGCGCATTTTGCAGTCCGAAAGAGAGCGAAAGGAAATTTCCGGAATTAAAAAATTGGCAAACGAGCGGGCTAAAAAAGCAAATCTTCATAACAAAAAGCTACGCGACTGTCGGGTACATTATGACGATCCCAAAGCAAGCGAGGACGTGAAAAACAACTCGATGCTCTTCATTACTGAAGGGGATTCGGCCTCCGGTTCGATAACAAAATCCAGAGATGTTCAGACTCAAGCGGTTTTTTCCCTTCGTGGCAAGCCACTCAATTGCTTTGGGATGACCAAGAAAGTGGTCTACGAAAACGAAGAATTCAACCTTTTGCAGCATGCGCTGAATATTGAAGATGGGATCGAGAATCTCAGATACCGAAAAATTGTGATCGCAACTGATGCAGACGTGGACGGGATGCACATTCGCTTGCTCATCATGACTTATTTCTTGCAGTTTTTTCCGGATTTGGTGAAAAACGGTCACTTATTTATTCTCGATACCCCACTGTTCAGAGTGAGAAACAAGAAGGAAACGATCTATTGCTATTCCGATGAAGAGCGGCAGCGAGCAATCCATAAATTGGGAAGCAAGCCTGAAATCACTCGATTTAAGGGTTTGGGAGAAATTTCTCCTGAAGAATTTGGAACGTTCATCGGGGAAAATATCCGTCTCGATCCGATTATTTTGAATAAAGAGACCAAGATTTCTGACTTACTGACCTTCTATATGGGTAAAAACACGCCCGACCGACAGATTTTCATCATCGAAAATCTGAAAATTGAAAAAGATCTGGCTTTGGATGACCCAAGAAAAGCAGAGGAAGAGGAAATTGAGGTAGCGTGACAGAATACATTCTGATTTTTTGGATTAAAAAAGATCTTAGAGGTCAAAACTTAATTTTGGCTTCCTAAATCATTTAGAAAATGAGTGACGAAAAAAATACAATAGATGGGGCTGACGACAGTCTGCATACATCCGTGCCGATTACAGGCATGTATAAGGAGTGGTTTTTGGATTACGCCTCTTATGTAATTCTTGAGCGCGCAGTTCCTGCCATTGAAGATGGCCTGAAGCCTGTTCAACGAAGGATCTTGCATGCCATGAAGGAGATGGATGATGGGCGATTTAATAAGGTTGCCAATATCATCGGTCAATCCATGCAGTATCACCCGCATGGAGATCAGTCTATCGGAGACGCGATGGTTAATCTTGGTCAAAAGGAGCTTCTCATTGAGACTCAAGGTAACTGGGGTGACATCAGGACAGGGGATGGGGCCGCCGCTGCTCGTTATATCGAAGCGAGACTTTCGAAGTTTGCACTCGATGTGGTGTTTAATCCTCAGACCACCGAATGGCAACTTTCCTATGATGGGAGGAAGCGGGAGCCAGTCACTTTACCTGTAAAATTCCCGCTGCTTCTAGCGCAGGGAGTTGAAGGAATTGCGGTAGGCCTTTCTACCAAAATCCTGCCTCACAACTTCATTGAACTGATTGAAGCTTCCATTGAAATCTTAAAAGGAAACAAATCAAACGTTCTCCCTGACTTCATCACGGGAGGTCTGGCGGACTTTTCCGAATACAACGAAGGGCATCGAGGAGGAAAGGTGAAGGTTAGAGCCCGGATTGAAGAAGAGGATAGTAAAACCCTGGCAATCAAAGAGATTCCCTATGGAACTACGACCGACTCATTGATTGATTCAATACTCAAAGCCAATGACAAAGGCAAAATCAAAATCAAAAAAGTTGTCGACAACACTGCAAAAGATGTAGAGATACAGATTCAATTGGCACCCGGAGTATCGCCGGATGTGACCATTGATGCACTCTATGCTTTTACGGATTGTGAGATTTCTATTTCACCAAATGCCTGCGTCATTATTGAGGATAAACCTGTTTTCCTTACTGTAAACAGAATTTTGGAATACAATACGCAGCAAACCAAAGAGCTTCTTAAGCGGGAATTGGAAATCCGAAGAGGGGAATTGTTGGAGCGATTGCTTTTTTCCTCCCTGGAAAAAATCTTCATTGAAAACAGAATCTATCGAGATATTGAGGAGTGTACCACTTGGGATGCTGTTTTGGAAGCTATCGATCGAGGATTGGATCCTTATAAACCTGATTTTTACAGAGAAATCTCACAGGACGACCTGATCAGATTGACGGAAATCAAAATCAAGCGAATCTCCAAATTCGATGCGTTCAAGGCTGATGAGTTGATGAAGCGCTTACAGGAAGAACTGAAAGAGGTCAATCATCACCTGAGGCATCTGACAGAATACTCCATCAAATATTATCAAAACCTGCTGGACAAGTACGGTAAAGGTCGGGAGCGAAAGACTGAAATCCGAGCTTTGGATACGATCGAAGCCACAGTCGTTGCTGCCAACAATGCTAAACTCTATGTAAATAGGGTGGATGGATTTGTAGGTTATGGATTGAAAAAAGACGAATTCATTTGTGATTGCTCAGATCTGGATGATGTGATCGTTCTTCGTCGCGATGGTAAATTCATGGTTTCCAAAATTCAGGAAAAAGGATTTATGGGAAAGGACATTCTGTACGTCGGTGTCTTTCGCAAGAATGACGACCGGATGACCTATAACCTCATTTACCTCGATGGAGGGTCGGGTCGTGCGATGATCAAAAGATTTCAGATCGGCGGGATCACCCGTGACAAAGAATATGATCTGACCAAAGGGACAAAGGGAACAAAAGTCCTCTATCTCACCGCCAATCCAAATGGAGAGGCCGAACTGGTTACCGTATACCTCACTCAAGGTGCCAAAGCCAGAGTGAAAGTGTTTGATTTTGATTTTGCTGAAATAGAAATCAAAGGAAGGGGAGCGGGTGGAAATATTCTGACACGTTACCCTGTTCGCAAAATTCAGCTTAAAATGGAAGGAAAGTCCACTTTGGGTGGAATCAATGTGTTCTATGATACAGTTGTTGGCCGATTGAATACGGACCAAAGAGGCAAACTGATCGGTAATTTCCTTGGCGATGATAAGATCATTGTCTTTTACAAAAATGGGGAATATGAGCTGACTAGTTTTGAGCTGACCAATCGCTACGAACCCAAAGATGTCGTGTTGATTGAAAAGTTTGACATTAAAAAAGTTATTTCGGCCATTTACTATGATGGTGGCATCAAAACCTATTTCGTGAAGCGTTTTTTGATCGAAACGACTACGATCAACAAGCGATTCAACTTCATTACCGATCACAAGCAATCCTATCTGAAAGTCGTTTCTACGGCAAGTCAACCGCAAATTTCGGTCACTTTATCCAAAGGAAAAGAGGACGAAGTAATGGAATATGATTTGGACATGTTGATCGATGTGAAAGGCTGGAAGGCGATAGGAAACAAGCTGAGCACCTATCCTGTAAAGGAGATTTCGCTCATTCACTCAGAAAAGGCAACTGCCGAAAATGTGGAAGAAAGTGAGGAATTTGCCGAGGAAATTGAAGATACTAGTCAAGAGTTGGAGATCGGAAGTAAAATTGACCTTACACCAAAAAAAGACGAAGACGAACAATTGGGGCTGTTTTGATGGCTCCATTTTTTTGCAATGAGCAAAACAACCGAAGAAATAACATTTGACCAGGGCCTTTTGGATTATTTGGGCCGATTCATTACCGAGCACAAAAAGGGGGCGATAGAACAAGTTTTGTCCAAAAGGACAAAATACCTTACAGTCGTGTTAGAGGATATTTTCAAACCTCATAATGCCAGTGCCGTGATTCGTACCTGCGACTGTTTTGGCCTCTAGGACATCCATGTGATCGAAAAGACCAATCAATATAAGGTCAACCCATTCGTGACTCGTGGTGCCTCGCAATGGGTGGATTTACACAAGTACTTTCAGGCGGGCAAAAACTCTGTTGAGACTTGTTTTGATACCCTTCGGAAAAATGGATACAAGATTTATGGCACTAGTCCTGCATCCACGTCTATTTCGATTTATGACCTGCAACCAACAGAAAAACTGGCCTTGGTATTCGGAAATGAACACGAGGGAATTTCAGAAGATGTAAAGGCCAAAGCTGATGGGCTTGTACATATCCCGATGCTGGGATTTACGGACAGTTACAATATTTCAGTAGCGGCTTCCATTTTTTTATATGATTTGGTAAAAAAAGCAGACTCCCTTAATATCCCGGATTTCTATCTTTCAGAGGAGGAAAAAAATATGCTTAGAATGAAATGGTACCGATCCATTGTGAAAAATTCTGAAATTCATGAAAAGGTTTTTCGTAAAAATCTTCAGGATAATTTATGATTATTACTTTTTAAAAAGCTCTGAAAAAGGCTTTCTAGGCTGATTTTGAGCTGCTTTTTTTGCTTTTTGACGTTGCTTTTGCTTCTTCTTTTGCTCCTTGCTTTTCACAAGGACAGTTCGCGCTGAGATTCCGATCTGACCGCGATAAAACTCAGACCTTCCCGCTAGGTTGATATTCGGCTTGTAATCCAATGAAAGGACTGCATTGGCTACGGTTAATTCTATCCCTCCAATCAGATCCACTCCGACAGTAGCGTTGCCAAAAGTATGGTCGACTTGCATTGTTTCATCATTTTTGATGAAGCTTTCCTCTCTGCCAAATGCAATTCCACCTCCGTAGTAGTAGTTAAAGCGCTTGGAAATAATTGGGCTGTGTTTTTTTGCCAAAACCGAAAGGGTCGTATTCCTGCTGAAATCCGACTGTAAGATACCTTCGACCGTCACCCGTTCCACGATTCGCTGCTGCACAGAAAGTCCCACCGTCCTGCTAAGTTGAGAGTTGCCTAGGCGAACTCCCGCAGCAGTTCCATACCGTTGGGCCAACAGTGGTGATGCGGCTAGTGCAAAAAAGAGAATCAGAGCGGATAATACCTTGTAGGATTGAATCATACACAATTGGATAGAGCAAACTACCTTTTCAATATCTATTCCAAATTTGGGTTTAGTCAAAATGAATTGAATAAATAGCTTTTTTAATGAAAAAGACGGATTTTAAACTCCTATTAAAAACCACCAAAATGAGTTGATGCATGAAGAAATTTCTTTTAGGACTCCTGATTTTTATAGGCCTTGTGATTTTGGGAATTTGGCTTTATTATTTGCACCAATTTAGGGATAGGCATCCGGGCTATTCCGTAGATATTCAATTAAAATCCTCACAAAATGAAATACTGGCAGGGTTTGCCAAAGTGGATATATCTCCCAAAAATTTTGAAACATGGATAGATGCAAATGGGGACTCCAGATACAATCCGGAGGATGGAGATTCATTTGAAGATGCCAATGGAAATGGAGTTTTTGATGCAGTCTGGTTAGCTGGTTTTCACAATTCCAGACCTGCTCAAGGTATTCTGGACCCTCTCTGGGCAAGGGCAATGGTACTGGATGGAGGTGATGTGAAAATAGCCCTTTGCGTCATTGATATGATTGGCTTCGGTAATGATGAAGTGATAGCCACAAGAAAACTGATAGCCGAAACCAATCCTTGGTTGGATTATGTCATAATTGCCAGCACACATGTGCACTCATCTCCGGATCTGCTAGGACAATGGGGTCCATCTGACTACAAAAGAGGTGTGAACCCGGTGTACTTGAATCAAGTTCAAGTCGGAATTCGTGATGCAGTAGGTGAAGCTTCAAAATCACTTCGTCCGGCTGTTTTTCGCTTTGCGGAAGAAAATGAAAAGCTTAATCCATTGGTAGGAGATACAAGAGTTCCGTTGGTTTTCGATGCTTCACTGAAGCTGATGCAAGTCATGGATGCAGTAAGCGGAGAAACATTAGGTACGCTGATGAATTGGGGAAATCATCCGGAAACCCTCTGGTCAGATAATATTCAAATCAGCTCGGACTTCCCCGATCCATGGCGGAATATGGTGGAAAGCGGGATTTCAGTGGGAGATTCGGTTTTAATGGAAGGAGTAGGGGGTGTGGCGATTTTTCTAAATGGAGCAGTGGGAGGTCTTATGACCACACATCCGGCTATGTCAGTAGTAGATCCTTATTCAGGTGATTCGTTTGAAAAACAGAGTCCTGAGAAAATGAGAGCTCAAGGAAGAGCCTTGGCTAAGATTACATTGGAAACATTGAGAGATACGATATGGAAACCCGAGTCCAAGCTAAATATTTCCCTGAGGGCCAAATCAATTGATTTGAAAATGGACAATCAATTATTTCATTTAGCAGCTTTTATTGGTCTTTTTGACCGAGGATTCACTTCCTGGAAACATATTCGTTCTGAGGTTTCAGCATGGAGTATTGGATCAGCGACATTTGTCCATGTACCTGGAGAATTATATCCCGAGATTCTTCACGGGGGAATTGAATCTCCCAAAGGGGCTGATTTTGGAATAGATCCTGTAGAAATCCCCGCTATCCAAACTCAAATCCCCGGACGATTCAAGTTTTTTGGAGGTCTCTCAAATGATATGATCGGATATATTGTGCCTAAAAGTCAATGGGACGTAGCTCCTCCCTATACGTATGATTATACCAATAGACCTTATGGTGAAATCAACTCTTTAGGACCCGAGACAGCTCCGAAAATTCATGCAGCAGTTTTAAAAATTCTCTCAGAGTTGAGTGTCCAAAAATGAAAAGAGGCTGATTCTATAGTAAGAACAGCCTCTAAATTTCAAGTAAATAGTTAGAGCCTACATCCAAAATGATAGGCTTATCACATTATAAATACAGCTCTACAAAGCGTTTGTATTAAGCTTCAGAGACAACGATTTTTTCAATTTTATCGCCAGGTTTGATGGCATCGATTACATCAAGTCCTTCAATTACTTTGCCGAAGCAGGTATGGTTTCGATCAAGGTGGGCAGTGTTGGAACGACTGTGGCAGATAAAAAACTGCGAACCGCCGGTGTTTCTTCCCGCATGTGCCATGGAAAGTACGCCACGGTCATGGTATTGATTTTCTCCATCCAGTTCGCATTTGATTTTGTAACCCGGTCCACCTGCTCCATTTCCGATAGGGCAACCTCCCTGAATTACAAAATTCGGGATTACACGGTGAAAAGTTAGTCCATCATAGAAGCCTTTATTAGAAAGGTCAATAAAGTTTTGTACAGCGATGGGAGCGTCTTTTTCATAAAACTCAACTTTCATTGTTCCCTTTTCTGTAATAATTTCTGCTGTTTTCATGTGTTTATAATTTGGTTTTTAATTGCCACATGGAATACCCCCAGATAATCATGCTCCTGTGTGTCGCTCTTTCGAAATGGGTATTTCATGTGTTTATAATTTGGTTTTTAATTGCCACATGGAATACCCCCAGATAATCATGCTCCTGTGTGTCGCTCTTTCGACATGGGTATTTCATCTGTTTATATTTTGTTTTTTAAAAGGCCACATGGAATCTTCGCATCAGGGATAATCTTTCCACTGTGTGATCCCGTAAATACGGGATCATGCTCGATTTCATATGGTAATAAATTGTTTTTTTAAAGCTCAGACCTGCTCGCAGCTAGGTGGTCGATAAGCATCTCATTCTGTGTCGCTTGCGAAATGCTCGATTTCATTAAATTAAAATTCTGTTTTAAGGATTAAAAGGTGAAAAGATTTTAGAGTCGCAAAAATAGGATTTTGACTCTGTTTATTATCAATTAAAAAAGAAAAGGAGTGAAATTCACTCCTTTTTATTTGTTTTAGACCACTGGGGCACCTTTTAAAATATCATCCTCCGCAAAATCTTTGAATTTCTCAAAATTTTTGATGAATGCTTTTGCAAGGTTTTGGGCAGTCTTATCATATTCCTCAGGGTTTTCCCAAGTATTTCTTGGATTGAGAACTTCAAAAGGGACATTCGGGCACAACTCCGGAACCATGAATCCAAAAATGGGGTCTTTTTTGAAAGGCGCAAATTCTAGGCTTCCTTCCAAGGCAGCGGTGATCATCGCGCGGGTGTGTGAAAGCTTCATTCGAGAGCCAATTCCATAAGGCCCTCCGGTCCATCCGGTGTTGATTAGCCAGACATTTACTTCATGTTTTTCCATCTTTGCCCCAAATAACTTTGCGTATTCGGTAGGATGTAAGGGAAGGAATGCTGCTCCAAAACAAGCCGAAAAGGTTAATTTTGGCTCTGTTACACCCATTTCTGTCCCTGCTACCTTCGCCGTGTACCCTGAAATAAAATGGTACATCGCCTGACTACTATTCAATTTTGAAATGGGAGGGATCACTCCAAAAGCATCGGCTGTCAGGAAGAAGATATTCCTGGGAATTCCGGCAATTGAAGGATTCAAAGAATTTGGTATAAAATGAATCGGATAAGCTGTGCGGGTGTTTTCTGTAATTGATTTATTGGTGTAATCCACCTCGCGAGTTCCTGGTATGAAGCGTGTATTTTCAACGATTGCTCCAAATTTGATTGCATCAAAGATTTCAGGCTCCTTTTTACGAGTTAGATCAATAACCTTTGCATAACATCCTCCTTCAAAATTAAAAACCGTATCCTCTGTCCAGCCATGTTCATCATCACCGATGAGTTGTCTTTTTGGATCGGCAGAAAGTGTGGTTTTACCTGTTCCGGAAAGACCAAAAAAGATTGCGGTGTCCCCATCCTTGCCCAAATTTGCGGAGCAATGCATGGAGAGTACATTTTTTTCATGAGGTAAAATAAAATTCAAGACAGAAAAGATTCCCTTTTTCATTTCACCTGCATAAGCTGTCCCTCCGATTAATATCATTCTTTTGGATAGATTCAGAATGGCGAAATTTGGGTTTTTGGTACCATCTTGCCCTGGGTCAGCCTGGAAATCCGGCGCACAAATGACAGTAAAATCCGATTTGAAAGTCTTGAGATCCTCTTTTTCAGGTCGAAGGAACATGTTGTAGCAAAACAGGTTATGCCATGCCAGGGTATTGATCACCTTTAGGTTCAACTGGTACTCGGGATCAGCTCCTGCGCGGGCGTACCTGACGAAGAGATCTTTGGTGGAAAGGTGATTCTTAACCTTCTCCAGCAAATTATCAAACTTCTCTTCCTCAAAGGGAATATTGATTTCGCCCCACCAAACTGAATCTTTTGTTTTTTCATCCAAAACAATAAACCTGTCTAAAGGAGAGCGACCGGTGAACTTTCCGGTGTCAGCCATCAATGCACCGGTAGAAGTAAGAAAGGCTTCCCTTCGGCTCAATGCATGCTCCACTAGTTCAGCCGGAGTAAGATTGGTGAAAACTTTTCCCCTAGTGTCCACGTCGGGCTGGGGATAGGAAGAAATTGAGGAAGTCAGAACCAAGTCCTGCATAAATATTTGGGTTTACAAACTGAAAATTGTCTCCCCAAAATTAGGTAAGTAAATTCAAATTAAAATCAAAAAAACGTCAAAATTTCGCATTTCAATCGATTACGAAGAAAAATCAGAAGATTAGTTGACCAAAATCTCCTTTCTTTTTTATATCCAAATATGAAAGGGTTTAATTCCAAGGAAAAATGGAGTTTCTGAATACAGGAAGTTTAAAACTTTGTAAACAAGAAGCAAAAAAGTTTATCATTGTAGTTCTGATATCCATCTAAAAAAAATCATTCTTGGAAAAACAACTTACTTCCGAATTTTCGGGTCCTACTGCTTTTGGGCATCCAAAGGGACTCATGACTTTGTTCTTCACTGAGATGTGGGAGCGCTTTAGTTATTACGGGATGCGGGCTCTACTCATCTTGTTTATGACCAAAGCCATCATAGATGGAGGCTTGGGATTTGATGATAAAACTGCCGGAGCAGTGTATGGACTTTATACTATGGGTGTTTACCTGTTAGCTTTGCCGGGGGGATGGTTGGCTGATCGACTTTTTGGTTTGAAAAAATCCGTTTGGTATGGTGGTATCATCATTGCCATAGGACATTTTATGATGGCACTTCCCGGAGTAGAATCTTGGATTAATGGTGCTGTCGTGGGACCAAAAGACTCCTTGAGTACCTTGGACACCACTTCCTTCTTTTTAGGATTGATTCTAATCGTGTTGGGTACGGGATTATTGAAGCCAAATATCAGTTCGATTGTAGGGCAACTCTATCCGGTGGGAAGCTCGAAGCGGGATGCTGGATTCTCGATTTTTTACATGGGTATTAATCTTGGGGGATTTATCGCTCCGATTGCTTGCAGTACCGTGGCTGAATACGACATGCATATGGGCTTTGGATTGGCAGGATTGGGGATGGTATTCGGATTGATTCAGTATAAACTGACCGGAAGTTCTTTGGATGGGTATGGTGAAGCCCCAATAGTAAAGTCAACCGAGGAAGTTTCGGCTCAGAAAAAACTTAGGACCATTACATCAGTTATTGGATTGGTAGGTGCGGTGCTTATTGCCGTATTGTTTACAGGTGTGATTCCCATAGATGCCCCATCCATTGCCGGTGCCTCCGGGACTGTTATTGCAATTGTGGCATTTGGATACTTGGGTTATGTGATTTTCTTTGGGGGTCTGGAGAAATCAGATAAAAATAAGGTAGGGGTTATTGCCATATTGTTTCTTTTTTCGGCGATGTTCTGGTCCGGGTTTGAGCAGGCAGGATCTACCTTAAACCTCTTTGCGGAGCGGTTTACAGATCGCACTATTTTGGGTTGGGATATTCCTACAGGTTACTTCCAGTCGATCAATTCCTTGTTTATAATCATTTTCGCGCCGTTTTTCGCAGCCTTGTGGGTTTGGCTGGGAAGAAAAAACCTGGAACCCAGTTCACCGCTAAAATTCACCTTTGGATTACTTCTTTTAGGGATAGGTTTTTTTGTAATGTACTTCGCTACTAAGATAGCGGCCTCAGGAGACCTGGCAGCACCGAGTTGGCTGATCATTACTTACCTGTTACACACGTTTGGTGAATTGAGTTTATCACCTGTAGGACTTTCATTGGTGACAAAACTGGCACCAAGAGGATATGGCGGACAGATGATGGGAATTTGGTTCCTTTCTGTTGCTTTGGGGAATCTATTTGCAGGACTGATTGCCGGAGAGGCGAGCGGTGGTTCTGAAGAAGGACTTGCAGCTATGCCGGATCAATTTATGATGATTGTATACACTGTCATGGGTTCAGCATTGGCTCTATTTCTATTGACTCCTATGCTGAGGAAAATGATGGGAAAGGTGCATTGATGACCACTGCCTAGGAACAACAAAAAACCTGTCTATGGCAGGTTTTTTTTATGAATTCCGTTCATTTTTTCCGAAAACTTACTCAAAAAAAGACTCAGGTTGACCTCCCAAAAGGGAGATTCTCACAGATTCATTTTGTGACCTTCTTACTGTTTTTCTTTGGTTGGATTGGGCGAATTAACTAAAGTGATTAATGTTCTATCATTCTAGGCGCTGAAGCCCGAAATACCTGAACTCAATGTATTCTCTCTAAACTCATTTGATATGATTTCGGAGACTTCGTTTTGAAGTTGCCAAACTGGTTTTTGGATAGGGGGCAAGCATAAAGCCAGACACCCTATCCTTTTTCAAAAAATTCAAGTCCTTTCAGGTGGCGTAATTTTGGGCTAAGTTTTTATCTGGAAATGATGCTGGGTTGGTAGTGGCCAAAAACAGATCAGGGATATATGAAAAAAGCCATCTGAAGTTTTCCAGATGGCTTTTTAGGCATTTAAAATTGGGCAATTTTTAATTCAGAAATTCGTCAAAAGTCAAGCTGATGTAATACATCGTCCCGACTGTTGGGTTACCCCAAGCCTGGCGATACCCATTTGAATTAAACAGGTTGCTGCCTCCCACTTTTAGAATGGACTTCAGGCTTTTCAGCTTATAGCTAAACTGGGCATCGAATGTCGCAAATGCTGGCATAACAGATAACTGTTGTGTAGAAACTGCAGGCGCAACAAAAGAAGATTGCCACACAAATTCACCCTGCCATCTGTAAGAGAATGAAAAACCCAGGTTTTTCACTACCTCTCTGTTGGCAAAATTTAGAACATAGCGGTATTCAGGAGTATTGAAAGAAGGCTGGAATCCGGTTTCTGTCAATTCATCCAGATTTGAAAGCGTGTTAAAAGATACGTTTCCACCAACTGAGTAATTTTTGGGAAGCTTATAATCCGCTCCTAAAGCCCATCCCCACGACTGGATAATTTCCTTTCTATTAACTGGCATTGAATACACATTTCGGGTATTTGCACTCAGGAGATTTAAACCCAGATCACTTGCGGGATTTCCCGCCTGTGGATTTCTATTCTGTATTAAGACTTGACCACCAATGAAGTTTTCAAACCTGTTGAAATAAGCATAAGTATCGATTAACAATCGATTACCCCACAGTCCTTTATATCCAATTTCGAGAGATTTAACTCTTTCAGGCTGGAAACTAGTCAATTTCTCTTCAACTAATAAACCCTGATTGTTTGTTGCTGCAATTACCGGTACGAGTTGGGCTGCCAACGGTGTGATTCTTTCTGGTGTAGGAGTTATTCCCTGACTCTGTAAGATCTGAATAGCACGTTGTACTGCTGCATCTCTTACCGGTTGAGTGCCTGCATCCCTTAAAACTGCTGCACCAAAATTTGTAACCGTGGCCAAAGAGTAAACTGGGTTTTGGCTAAAGTTATAACGGTCTCTGAATAATGGAAGCCCGCCGATCAATCTTGCCTGAGGCGTTAACAAATCGATGTATTGGTCTTGCGTGGTAGGTATTCTAAAGCCTGTTTGGTAGGAAGCTCTGAAATTATGATTGCCTGCGGTATATACCCCGGAAACTCTCGGGGACCACTGTCCATCAAAATTTTCATTTTTATCGTAACGAACCGAAGCTGTCAATTTAAACTTATCATTGAATAGCTTTTTAGATCCCTGTGCATATCCGCCATATTCAGCAATAGTAAACTCAGAACCAGTTTCATCAAGAGCAAAGAGTGTTCCTTCGGAGTTCAGTTGATAGCTTCTATAGTTTGCTCCGATCACAAAATCCGCAAATTTTATATCTTTAAACTGATAGGAACCTTCTAAGTGGTAAAGGTTTGTTTTATCTACGAACTGAGATCCAATTCTTCTTGGTGGAGTCAAGAATTGACCAGGAATAGGAGTAGAAGTGGTGTTATTTCTAGCCTGATTAAACTCAGGTGAACCTGGGGTAAAACGCCCTTGATCTGCTGCACCACGTGCAAAACCATGTGCGACTTGATCCGTTGCACCTGTCAATTTTTGCTGCGCAAATGCTCCTACGTACTGGCCAAACCAAACTTCTGATGGCTTCCAAGCTTCATTAATTGCATTTGCTGCAATGCCTACTGCAAATGCATCTCCAGAACGTTCCTGGGTGGTGTAAGCACGAACATACCAATTTGAACCTCTCAATTCTGCTTTGTACTGCCCAATATTAAAGTTTGCAATTGAATATCGATCAGCTCCTGTATATACAGTCGTACCAAAGCCATAATTACCTTGAATAATGGCTTCTACTCGGTCATTTAATCTCCAATGAAGCGCAGCATTTAATTTTAGAGATTTGGTGCCATAGTCTGCAAGGTCTCTTTCGGCATATCCTGTTCTAGACACTTGAGTTTGTGGGATTATACCTAGGGCAGCCTGAGGTAATAATCCCGCCTGAACCAATGACTGTGCTACTGAAAACATATTTTGAGAACTTTCATCTCCATAGATATTTACGCCATTGTAGCCAGGATTAATAGTTCGTGAGCCATTTTCGATGGTTGACCCGTTCAACAATGATTGATCCCTAAAATCATTTGCCTGCCAATCATCAGCTGTTAAATAGGCTAAATTAACTTTGAAGGCAACTTTATTACTAAACGCTTTAGCATACCGCGCACTGAAATCATAGAATCCTGTGGAAGCAGTAGATCTGCTGGATTCATTCATGATTCCGGTTTTTACATTTGCAGAAAAGCCCTGATACTGAAATGGATTTTTCGAATTCATCAATAGAATTCCGTTTATCGCATTTGGACCATACAGTGCAGAGGAAGCTCCCGGAAGAAGTTCAATACTTTCCAGATCAAGCTCTGATATACCGGCAATGTTACCGACCGAGAAATTTAATCCCGGAGCTTGATTGTCCATTCCATCAATCATTTGAACGGTCCTTACGTTACCATTCGCATTAAAGCCTCTGGTGTTAAAAGACTTGAAAGTGAGAGATTGAGTACTCATTTCCACACCTTTCAGGTTATTCAAAGCATCATAGAAACTTGCCTGAGGGACTTCTCGAATGGCGATTATGTCCATTTTTTCAATAGAAACAGGTGATTGCATAATGCTTTCCTCAACCCTTGAGGCCGAGATCACCACTTCCTGACCCATAATAGAGGTTTCTACAAGGGCAATGCTTAAGTTGCTTACTCCCCCTGTGATCTCTACTTCCTGCGTGGTAAAGCCTACCATTGAAAATACCAAGGTAAATGGTGGTTGTTGCGCGACGTTGAGTGTAAACTTCCCTGAAAGGTCGGTGATCGTACCAATCACTTTTCCTTTGACAAGGATATTTACCCCAACCAAAGTCTCTTTGGTGTCTGCATCAGTCACCGTTCCAGAGATAGTCGTCTGGGCGAAGGCGACACTGGTCCCAAAGGAAACCAGAAGCATGAGTGTAAACACTCCCCCCCAGATCTTTCTTGTAAAATTTCTCATAGGCTATTTTTGTATATTGTTTTGGTGAATAAGAATTGGGTTTATTAGTTCCCTATTTGTTCGAAATTTATAGTAAAAATCGAATTTTCAATCTTTAGTGATTCAAAAAGACCAGTAATTCTTTGTCGAAAAAATTACTCGAAAATGGAAACTGGGTGAGTTCTTGAATAGAATTAGAAATTTTTGGGAGGTAATATTATAAATACTGAAGCTATCGTCCCATTTTATTAAAAATTCCAAAAAACATTTTTTTCGATTCTGGTTTTTAACAAAAAAAAAGGCCTGATGAAAATCAGGCCTTTTATAGTTTTTTGATCTAGATCAAGCTTTTTTTTTGTTCTCCTCATTCACATGACGCACCAATCGATCACACAACTCTTTTATTTCTTCCGAGATATATTCATCCCCGGTGCTGTTTAATATCGTTTGAGCCATTCCTCCGAGTATATCAATATAGAATCGTTTCATTTCTACCACTGACATCTCTTCTGTCCATAAATCAATTCGCAGGGTGGCATGATTTAAGTTGTCCCAAACATTCACACTGATGCTTTTGGTAGATTCCAGTCCTTCCGCCTCTTTGTCCGAGGCATCCCATTGAATGTTCTTTGGGAGATTATGTTCGTCCAGTTCGATCTGGAATTTGATTTCAGATTTTTTCATTGTGTCAAAATTTAACGGGAAACCAGCGAATTGTAATGGGAGTTCCCTGAGTTTAAATTATTCGAATGCCATTTCGGGAATTTCTCCTTCAATAATCAGTTTTCCGGAAGTTCTAGCCTGAATTTCTTTTACCGAAACACCCGGTGCTCTTTCCTTTAGAATAAAACCACCTTCGGGAGAAACTTCCAATACGGCGAGGTCGGAGACAATTTTTTTCACACACCTTATACCAGTGATAGGCAGTGAACACTCCGGTAGGAGCTTGGACTGCCCATCCTTGGAGCAATGTTGCATGGCAACGATTATATTCTCTGCCGAAGCTACAAGATCCATTGCCCCACCCATTCCCTTGACCATTTTGCCGGGTATTTTCCAGTTGGCAATATCGCCGTTTTCAGAAACTTCCATAGCACCCAAAATTGTCAAATGGACATGCCCACCTCTGATCATTGCAAATGATTCTGCCGAATTGAAGAGTGCCGATCCCCGAACCATGGTGATCGTCTGTTTTCCTGCATTGATCAGATCCGGATCCACTTTATCGACAGTGGGGAAGGGGCCAATTCCCAAAAGTCCATTTTCTGATTGAAGGACGACGTCCAGATCTTTTGGGATGTAATTGGCTACCAGGGTTGGTATTCCAATTCCCAAATTGATGTATTGCCCATTTTTAACCTCTTTGGCTATTCTTTTTGCGATTTGTTCTTTAGTCAGCATGGCTTATTGGGTTACAGTTCGTTGCTCGATTCGCTTCTCGTAGTTTTCTCCTTGAAAAATCCGCTGAACATAAATTCCCGGCGTATGAATTTGATTGGGATCCAATTCACCCGGTTGGACCAATTCTTCAACTTCGGCAATACAAATTTTACCGGCTGCAGCCATCATGGGATTGAAATTCCGTGCGGTTCCTTTGAAAATCAAATTACCGGAGGTATCACCCTTCCATGCTTTTACGATAGAAAAATCAGCCCTCAGCCAACGCTCCATTAAATAAAGTTTCCCTTCAAACTCACGAATTTCTTTTCCTTCTGCCACTTCTGTCCCTACTCCGGCAGGGGTAAAAAACGCAGGGATTCCCGCACCACCGGCTCGAACCCGCTCTGCTAAGGTGCCTTGAGGTATCAAATCGACCTCTAATTCTCCACTTAGCAGTTGTCGTTCAAATTCTGCGTTTTCTCCGACATAGCTGGAAATCATTTTTTTGACCATTCGCTTTTTTAGCAAAAGTCCGATTCCAAAATCATCAACTCCGGCATTGTTGGAAACAATCGTAAGCCCCGATATATCTTTTGCCAAAAGCGCCTGAATGCAATTTTCGGGTATTCCGCTGAGTCCGAAACCTCCCATCATCAGCATACAGTTGCCGGGGATATCTGCGACGGCTTCCGTCGCATTTTTCACAGTCTTGTTTATCATATCGAATTTGGGTTTATAGTATAGATCTAGCCAACTTTTGATCCAAGACCAGCTGATTTTTTAATGCTTCCAGGTTTTCAAATTTTTGTTCTTCCCGCAGAAATTCACGGAAGTAAATCGTAATCTGCCTATCGTACAGGTCTCCCTGAAAATCAAATAAATTGGCTTCCACTGTTTTCTTGGTGCCATCCACCGTTGGGCGATTGCCGATATTGAGCATAGCCTTGTAATATGATCCGTCCACAGCCGCCTCAACGGCATAAACGCCGTCTTTGGGGATAAGTTTGTAATCATTGGGAATATGAATGTTGGCAGTTGGAAACCCTATTGAGCGACCGATTTGTTGTCCTTTAATTACAATTCCATTCAATTCATAGGGTCGACCCAGGCAATTTGTAGCGGTAGTTACATCGCCAAGCTCCAGAGCTTTTCTGATTTTTGTACTTGATACACCAATCTCTTCGACATCCTGACGAGGGATTTCCTCCAGTTCAAATCCAAATGAGGAGCTGTTGACCTTTAAATATTCGAAGCTTCCTTCCCGGTTTTTACCAAAACGGTGATCATATCCGATTACCAGTTTTTTGGTTTCAATGGATTCGATAATGACTTTTTTGATAAACTCCTCTGAACTCATCTGCGAAAACTCCTGGGTAAATGGAATGGTGATCAAATGATCTATTCCAAATTGACGAAGAAGTTTGGTCTTCTCCTCAAAGGTGCTGAGAAGTCTCAGATTATGTTCATCCGGATAAAGTACGAGTCGGGGATGAGGCCAAAAAGTGATAAGTACCGTTTCTCCCTGAAGGGTTCTGGCAATTTCCCGGATTCGAATTAAAATTTTCTGATGCCCAAGATGAACCCCGTCAAATGTCCCCGAAGTTACAACGGCATTCCTGACGGGAGTGAAGCCTGCAAGCCCTTCATAGATTTTCATTGGAGCGCGTTTTGATTTTTTCTACCAACTCTGGCAAATTATGTGCATCTGTAACCCAAAAGTCACCGATTCGGGTTCGTCTCAATGCATTCATATAAGCCCCTACACCCAAAATCTCTCCAAGATCCCGCGCCAAGCTCCTGATATAGGTGCCTTTGGAACAAGATATCCGAAAATCGATCCGATCTCCCTGAAAGCTGGTAATTTCAAATTCGCGCACTTGCACTGGTCTGGCCTCCATTTTTACTTCGATGCCCTTTCGGGCCGACTCATAGACACGCTTTCCATCCACTTTGATTGCTGAGTGCATCGGCGGAATCTGTGAAATATCCCCCGTTAATTGTGCAGCAGCAGCTTTTACCATTTCCAGAGTCACATGTGCTGGATCGGCGACTGGAATTATGGGTTTTTCAAGATCAAAAGACTCTGTTGTCGCTCCGATTACAAAGGACCCGGTATATTCCTTTTCTTGCCCCATGTAAGTCTCGATCTGCTTGGTCTGCCTGCCTGCGCAGACGATCAACAATCCAGTAGCTAAGGGGTCTAGCGTGCCGGCATGGCCGACTTTTTTGATACGAAGGGCGTTTCTTACTTTTTTTACCACGTCAAATGATGTCCATTCAAATGGTTTGTCAATCAGAAATACTTCTCCGTAAGCTTCTTGCTGCATGTTTTTAAATTAAACAACTCTCCAGGAGAGCAATGAAAAAGGGTGATTTTAGCTCTTTTCGGATTTTGCGAAAATCGCATAAAACTCAAAGATAAAGCCTGAAAGGACCACAATAGGGCCAATGGTCAAGCCAAGAACACCATTGCCGTGTGGCTGCCCATCCAGGCCCATGATGATAAAACCCAGCACAATCAGTCCAAGTCCTATCAGCATGAGTTGGTAATTTTTCTTGGAAAATGGAAAAGGTGTGTTGCTCATGATCAATATAATTCGTCCAAGGACATGTTTAAGTATTTGTTTACGGCTCGCAAGGTGCTAAAAACCGAAAGAATTCCACCCACAACTATCAAAACTCCGAATAAGGTCAGCAGCATCGCCTGGTTTTGGAGCATTGCAAAGCCTTCGATGTTGGCTTTGGTATATTGCACCAACCCAAAAAGAATAAGTGATGCAACTGCCCCCGCTATCATTCCAAAGAGTAAGGCTCGCATCAGGAATGGTTTTCTGATAAATCCACGAGTGGCTCCGACTAATTGCATGGATCGTATCAAAAACCGTTGGGAAAAGAGGGCTAATCTTATCGTGTTGTTGATCAGCATGACCACAGTGATAATTAGAATTAAAATGAATCCCCCCATTACCAAACTGACTTTTAGGAGATTTTTATTGATAGACTCGACTAAGTCGGTCATGTAGGAAACTTCAAAAACCCCGGGAATCGCTTCCAAATCTTTAGCTATTGTTTCAAGTTGTTCGGAAGTTTGAAATTCTTCCGCAACAGCTATCACATAGCTGTCTCTGAGTGGATTGTCTTCCAGGAATTTAGTAAAATCCTCCCCTGTGCTTTCGACAAATGTCGCTGCTGCTTCTTCATCGGAGACGAATCTCAGACCAATAGTGTCAGTAGTGGTAAGGATAAAAGGTCTGGCAGATATGTTTATTTGAATCTCTTTCAGTTGTTCTTCAGAAAGACCTTTATCCAAAAACACCTGGATTTCGATGTTTTCCCGGATCATTTTGGTCAAAGTTCTAGCTTGGATCAAGATCACCCCAAAAAGCCCTACTATGAACAGGGACAGGGTAGTACTGAAAAGGACACTGCCAAATTTGAAATGACCGAGTGTTTTTTTCTTGCGTGAAGGGTTAGCCATAGTTGGTTAATTCAGGTCAAAAATAGGAAAGCCAAGTGGATTTAACCAATCGATATGCCAGAAAGGACTGGGATGATTTTTTCACTCGTAATTGCCCAAACTTTGTCGGTTCCTTTTGGCCTTACTAAAGCCAGGCCAGTAAAGTTTCCAAACGCAGGAAGAAGAAGACGGGAATCTGAAAGAAGAAAACAAGGAATTCTTACCGATTGCCGAGCCTTGCCCAACAGTCGGATCCCGGGATGAATATGACCACAGATATTTAGCGATCCATCCGGTACCACTTCCATAGGTTCGTGGGAAAGCGCAAAACTTCCAAGCATCAAGGGTTCCTTGTGTATCCTTAAAACGGACTGCTCATAGGCCTTTGGAGTAAGTACATCATGATTTCCTTTTACCAAGTGAAATTCAGTCGTCTTAAATTGTACCAAAAATTGATTTAAATTTTCCCATGAATCATTCCATTCTGAGTGAAAAAGGTCTCCCAGAAAATAAGTGTGACTGGGTTGAAATTTTTCATGGAGATATTTCAATTGGAGTAAATCAGCATTGTGGATGGGTTCGGGAATCGGAATTCCGGACTTTCTGAAATGTGCCGCTTTTCCAAAATGTAAATCTGCGATCAAAAGGGTATTTAATTGCTTGATCCAAAGTGCCTTTTCTTTCAATAACAGGATAGAAATCTCATCAAATTCAATGGAAACATCTTTGTTCCGATCTGTTAAATTTCCTGCCTCTTCCATAACAATTCCAAATCTATTCGTATTTATGGACATCGAAACTTAAAATTTATGAAAATAGGACAGTTTGCTTCGGTATTCATCTTGGTATTCTTGGGACTGGTATGGAATGCCAAAGCCCAAGGTGAAAATGCGATTCTAGGGTTATGGTACAACACTGAAAAAACGGCTCAAGTTGAAATCATGAAAAGCGGTTCCCAGTTTATCGGCAAAATCACTTGGTTAAAAGATCCAAATCCAGAGGGTAAGCAGGCTTTGGATAAAGAAAATTCCGATCCGAAATTAAGAAGCAGACCACTGATGGGCTTGGCGATTTTGGATGGTTTAAAATATTCGGGAGGTTTGTGGAAAGGTGGAGAAATCTACGATCCCAAAAATGGTAAAACCTATTCCTGTGAAGTGAAACTTAAATCAGATAAAATTCTCGAAGTCAAAGGGTATATCGGATTTTCCTTTGTCGGAAGGACTGTAGAATGGACTAGAATAAAATAATCGAGGCGGGTTTTGCCCGCCCTGACTATTTAATGTTCTAGATAAAAGGATTTGAGGAAGTAAGTTAGCTGCTCAAACTCGATCAAAAAGGCATCATGTCCAGCTGTCGAATGGATTTCTTTGTAGGTGCCTCTTTTTACTTTTTGACTTATAAATTGGGCTTCCCCTGGAAGGAAAAGCAAATCAGAATCCACACCTATCGTCAAAACTTTGGCTTCTATCGAGGCGAGTACTGACACTAGACTTCCTCTGCCTCTTCCTAAATCATGGCTGTCCATTGCCTTGGAAAGTGTCCAATAGGATAGCGCATTAAAACGTTTGGCGAGTTTTTGACCTTGATACCGCAAATAGGAAGCAGCCCTAAACCCATCCAGTTTTTCTTCTTTTTCACTTTGCTTGATTTGAAGATCAGCCGGATGCCGATAAGTAAGCATCGCGATGGCACGGGCTGTTTCCAGCCCTTTTGAACCAGCCTGCTCGTGACATTCACCCCAAGTGCAATCAGATTCAATAGCCATTCGCTGTGTTTCGTTAAAACCGATTACCCAGGGCGATGTTTTCGCGGTGGAAGCCAAAATCACTGCGTTTTCCAATTTTTGACCCAAAGTCACAGCCCACTCCAAGGCTACCTGTCCCCCTAGTGATCCTCCAATCAATGTTTGGATTTTTTCGATTCCCAGATGAATTCTGAGTTTTTCCAAACTTGCCCCTAAATCCCGAGTGGTTACTTGTGGGAAATCATAGAAATAGGGAGTATTGGTATTCGGATTTTCACTGAATGGATTGGTAGATCCATAACAGCTTCCCAGGAGATTTGCACAAATAATGAAGTGGTCAGCCGGATCGAAAAATTTATTCTCTCCAATCAATCCATTCCACCATTCTGCTGCTTTAGAATCTCCTGTTAGGGCATGAATTACCCAGATTACATTGGATTTTTTTTTATTCAACTGACCATAAGTCGTGTAGGTTAGGTCGAAGTTCGGCAGGACTTCGCCTGATTCCAGAAGCAATGGTTCGATCGAATGGAAAACTTCTTGGGTCATGGTAAAATCAGCGTATTGACTTGTCAAATTCATTGGGAATTCAATCAGATTTTATCGAATGCTTGCTGCAAATCAGCTTTAATGTCCTCGATATGTTCAATGCCCAAACTGATCCTGAGTAGGGTAGGAGTCACTCCGGCAGCTTTTTGCTCCTCATCGGATAATTGCTGATGCGTAGTGGCAGCAGGTTGAATGATCAAGGTCTTCGCATCGCCAACGTTAGCGAGGTGTGATATCAGTTGCAGCGAATTGATGAATGCTGAGGTTTGTTCCTTGTTGCCTTTGATCTCAAAACTCAATACTCCTCCAAAACCATTTTTGAGATATTTTTTTCCTAAAGCATGGTATGGGGAAGAGGCCAATCCCGGATAATTTACTTTCGAGACTTGAGGATGTGCTTCCAGCCATTTGGCGATTTCCAGCGCATTTTCGACGGTTCGTTGTACTCTCAGCGAGAGCGTTTCAATTCCTTGGAGCAAAAGAAAAGAATTGAAGGGGCTGATTGCCGGACCAAAGTCACGTAAGCCTTCCACTCTTGCCCGGATAGCAAATGCGATATTAGGAAGTCCGAGTGGATTATTATCACCAAATATTTGCCAGAAATTCAGTCCGTGGTAGCCTTCAGAAGGTTCGGAAAACTGCGGATATTTGCCATTTCCCCAATTAAAATTACCCGCATCCACGATAATGCCTCCAATGGAAGTGCCGTGTCCTCCAATCCACTTTGTCGCAGAAGAAGTCACAATATTGGCTCCATGATCGATTGGTCTGCACAAGTATCCACCTGCACCAAACGTGTTGTCGACGACGAGTGGGATATCATGCTTTTTTGCCAAAGCTGCTATTGCTTCAAAATCAGGGATGTTGAACTCTGGATTCCCGATTGTTTCGAGGTAAATAGCCTTGGTCTTGGAGTCGATTAGCTTTTCGAAAGCTTCAGGTGAATCGCCATTAGCGAAGCGAGCGTCAATTCCAATTCGCTTAAAAGCAACTTTGAATTGATTGTAGGTTCCCCCATAAAGGAAAGAAGTAGATACAAAATTATCTCCTGCTTCCATGATGTTGTTTAAAGCCAAAAACTGAGCAGCCTGGCCTGAAGAAGTAGCGACAGCAGCGACGCCACCTTCCAAAGCTGCTATTCGTTTTTCAAAAACATCCGTAGTCGGATTCATAATCCGGGTATAGATGTTTCCAAATTCTTTTAGCCCAAACAGATTTGCACCATGTTCCGCACTGTTGAAAACATAGGAGGTAGTTTGGTAAATGGGAACCGCTCGGGAATTGGTGGCAGAATCAGGTGCCTGTCCGGCATGGAGCTGAAGTGTTTCGAATCGATAGTTAGCTGACATTGAATTGATAGGTTAAAGGGTTAGAAAAAAGGATTTGAATTTTGTTTAAGCACAAGGTTAACGAGACCAAGCATGAAATTGCCTGAATAGCTTACAAAGTCCTAGGCTATAAATTTGGAAGCTTGACTTAGAGTCAGAGCAAAAGGAAAAAGGAAGTACTTGATTCATATTGCGAAGAATTTATAGTTCCGAAAGATAATAGTTCAGTCGGCAGGAATTGGCACCTTTCCCTCACGGGGGATGGTTGCCAGAGGGTCACAGAGCCTGTCTCTCGCCTCTTCTGTATAAATCCTCACACTGGAAAAAGTGAAAGGATTTGCAAATAAAAACCCGGAAACTGAGAAATCAAAATAGAATCAGTTTCCGGGGGAAATATTAATTAAAGTTCAGAAACTTCATAACGGAAAAGCGGATGAATTGCATTGAAATCAGGTTTGATTGTAATCAGTTCATTGACCAAGCCATTGGAAAGTCCATAAACCCATCCATGAATCTCTGGAGCATTTCTTTGTTTCCATGCTTTCTGAATGATTGAGGTTTTGATCAAATCCTGACACTGCTCCAATACATTGAATTCGATCAATTTATTCACTTTCGCAACATGAGTGGTCTCTTTATCCACTTCATCTTGATGAATCTTATAGACCTCCTTGATATTTCGAAGCCATTTATTTATCAAACCATAGCTTTTACTACTGACTGCCGCATCTACTCCTCCACAGCCATAATGTCCGCAGACGATCACATGTTCGACTTTAAGGTATTCGACGGCGTATTGAAGGACAGAAAGCATATTTAGATCAGTATGCACCACCATGTTTGCAATATTACGATGGACAAAGATTTCTCCCGGATCGGTACCGGTTATTTCATTGGCGGGTACTCGGCTGTCAGAGCATCCTATCCAAAGAAATTTAGGCTTTTGCTGATTGGCTAAGCGATCGAAGTACTTTTTGTCAAATGAAAATTTTTCCTCTGACCAAGCTTTATTTTGAAGTAAAAGTCGTTCGTAATCGTTCATGCGTTTTCCTTTAGATTATAATCAAATCCCTCTATTTTTATTTTGATATTTTTATCATGAGCCGATTCAATGAATGCGTTGAGTACATCTCTGATATCCTGATCAATAAATTTAGCCTTTATTCCATTGATGATAACAAAACTATTTTCGGGTATCATCGCCAAATTATTTTTTAAAGGAGCCTTGTTAAGGAAGGAAACGTCCTTGTTGAGTTTGACTAAATAATTACCGTTTCTCTCTGTTACAGTAATTGCTTGTTTGAAGTTGGTTTTAATTACAAAAAATATTCCGACTACCATTCCTATTCCTATTCCAGTCAATAAGTCAGTGAATAAAATCGCGATAATAGTCGCGACAAAAGGGAGAAATTGATTCAATCCCTTTTCCCATTCATGGACAAAAATGGAAGGTCTGGCAAGTTTGTATCCTACAATGAACAACACAGCGGCCAAGCAGCTTAATGGAATTTTATTTAACAACACAGGGATTGCCACTACCAAAACCGCCAGGAGAATACCATGAAAAATTGCGGATAATTTTGTTTTGGCGCCTGAAGTAATATTTGCAGAGGTCCTGACAATAACCGCAGTCACCGGAAGTCCACCGATCAATCCGGATACTGTATTTCCTATTCCCTGAGCCATCAATTCCCGGCTGGGGGGGCTGATTCGCTTTTGCGGGTCCATCTTGTCACCAGCTTCCAGACTCAGCAAGCTTTCGATACTTCCAATAATGGCGATAGTTGCTGCCACAACCCAGAAACTGCTTGTGCCTATTAATCCAAAATCGGGTAGTGTGAACAGAGAACCCAATTCACTGACACCATTTAAAACCGGTATAGTGACAAGATGCTCGTCATCTAAAACCCACTCAGGTTTGAAAGCGAAATAAAGTTGATTGATCAAAATCCCGGAGACAACCGCCCAAAGTGCGGGAGGAAAAGCGCTGAGAATCTTATTTTTCTTGATTTTGTGATGTTCAAAGCCAATGAGAATAATCAAGGCAATAAGAATAATCGGAATTGCGCCCGGACTGTAATATTGGAAAGCAAGCCATATCTCTGAAAAAGTGTTCTGATTATCAGTTTGTTGAAAGGTCATTGCGCCCATTAGGTCTTTGTCGTACCCAATAGCATGGGGAATTTGCTTGAGAATCAAGATTAATCCGATAGCTGAAAGCATTCCTTTGATTACAGAATGGGGGAAATAATAGCACAATACGCCGGCTTTTAAAAATCCCAATCCAACCTGAAATAAGCCCGCTACAATCACAGCGGCTAGAAAAAGTGGAAATGTACCGAGTGAGCTAATTGAATCTAAAACAATCACTGTAAGTCCCGCAGCTGGCCCACTCACACTGACATGCGATCCTGAAAGTGCGCCAACAATAATACCACCAACGATTCCGGCTATCAATCCGGACATAGGAGGAGCTCCACTCGCTATCGCAATTCCCAGACAAAGCGGTAAGGCCACAAAAAAGACAACCAAACTTGATTTCAGATCATATTTTAAGTTTTTGCCAAAAAGTTCGTTCATAAATTTTTATTCGGATGAATCCCGTTCAAGAAAAGACATTATGTTCAAATGTAAAATTAATGCAACGAATCTTTGGGAAAATTCAATGAACGGAAAAAATATTTTAACTCAACAATCTTAAAAATTTTTGGTCAATCAATTGGAAATCATAGCTTTCAAGAATAGCATCCATTTTAGATTTAATTTCATCTAAACAAAGATTTCCAATACTTCCCTCATGGGTGTGGTTTAGCTGGTCCTGGTTTGGCGCAAAATGGCCCGCTTCGATTTCCAGTCCTACCTGCATATAGGCATCACGAAATGGGGCACCTTTTAGCACTAAATCATTGACCACTTCTACAGAAAACACATGCTTGTAAAAAGGGTCTTGGAGGATATTCTGACGTACTTTGATCGATTTTAGCATGAAAGTAGTCATTGCAAGGCAGGACTTCAATTTTTCGATCCCCGGGAAAATTTCCTCTTTGAGCAATTGCAGGTCACGATGGTATCCTGTACTCATATTGGTCAGCAGATAGCCAATTGTTGTAGATAGACCCTGAATCTGATTTGTTTTAGAGCGGATCAATTCAAATACATCCGGATTTTTTTTGTGTGGCATAATACTACTGCCGGTAGTCAAATCATCCGGAAATGATACAAACGCGAAGTGTTGATTCATAAAGAGGCAAACATCAGTCGCCAATCTATTCAGTGTCGCCGAGATTCCTGCCATTGCAAAAGCCAATGTTCGTTCGGTTTTACCTCGGCTGTTTTGTGCATTGATGACATTGTGATGCATATCTGCAAACCCCAACAATTCTGTGGTCATTGTTCTGTCCAAAGGAAAACTGGAGCCGTATCCTGCAGCGGACCCCAGGGGGTTTTTGTTACTCAAATCAAAGGCAACCTTCAGCAAGCCTAGATCTTCAGTCAATCCTTCGGCAAAAGATCCAAACCATAAGCCAAAGGAGGACGGCATCGCCAATTGGGTGTGCGTATAGCCTGGCATGAGGTCATTTTTATGTTTGGATGAAAGCTCCACAAGCAAGTCAAAAAGGGTCTGGGATACTTCCACAATTTCACGGATTGCAGCACGATAGTACAATTTCAGATCGACCAATACCTGGTCATTTCGACTTCTTCCACTGTGAAGTTTTTTTCCGACTTCCCCATAACGGGCTGTAAGCAAAAATTCAACTTGAGAATGTACGTCCTCAACACCGGGAGAAATACTGAATTTACCCTGCTCGATTTCGAAGTAGATTTCCTTCAATCCTTTTTGCAAAATTTCGTTTTCCTCAATCGTCAAAAGTCCGATTTTTGTCAGCATGTGTGCATGAGCCAAAGAACCCAAGACATCAAAAGGAGCTAAAATGATGTCAAATTCCGGATCTCTGCCGATGGTGAATTGTTCTACTTCCTGTTTGCTGCCGGTGGCTTTTTGCCAGAGTTTCATGGGATAGTTCTTTAGCTGAGTTCAGCGTATTTATTGATAATTGAGATGTAGCCTTGAATTCCTTTTCTGATTTCTTCGATAAAAATGAATTCGTCGGCAGAATGAGAGCGTGCCGAATCACCCGGACCAATCTTGACAGAAGGCCAGGGAATTAAGGCCTGATCAGATAGGGTAGGACTACCAAAATTTTCAAGTTCCAGTTTGTCCGAAACTCGATACATCAAGTGTCCTTCAGGGAGATGCGAAGACTGCAATCGCATAGACCGAGGGGTAAGTTCGGCTTTTAACTTGGATTTTAACTCTTCGAAAGCTTCCTCAAGGGTATATGCGTCTGTAACACGTACATCTAAAGTGAATTCACATAGGTCAGGAATTACATTATGTTGCTGTCCTGCTTTGATCACGGTGGCGGTTACTTTGGACCTGCCCAAAAATGAGCTGGATTTGAAGAATTGAAAGTTTCGGATTTCATCCAAATCCTCCATTGCCAGATAGATCGCATTGATGCCTTCTTCTCTTGCTGCATGACCCGCTTTGCCCTGAATTTTCGCATCGATTACCAAAAGTCCTTTTTCCGCGACAGCTAGTCGCATTTGGGTAGGCTCACCGACGATGGCCAATTCCGCCTCAGGAAGTATGGAGATCAGAGAAGAAATTCCATTTGAGCCCGAAATCTCTTCCTCTGCGGAAGCGATGATCAGCAGGTTAAATGGGAAGGACTTCCCTATAAAATGACAAAAGCAAGCAATCAAACTTACTAAAGGACCTCCCGCATCATTACTCCCCAAGCCGAACAGTTTTCCTTCTTCAACAATCGCCTTGAATGGGTCTTTGGTATAACCCGAATTCGGCTTTACGGTATCGTGATGTGAGTTTAACCAAATCGTAGGCAAAACGGGATTGTAATCATTCGCAAAAGCCCAAATGTTATTTCCTTGCCGATTGACTTCAATTCCTTTTTGATTCAAAAAAGTCTCAATACGATCCGCTGTTTTATTTTCTTCTTTTGAAAAAGAAGGAGTCTCGATCAAGTCCTTGAGTAATTGGATAGCATCCTCAAAAAGTACAGCAATGTTTTCCATCAGTAAAGATCGTAACGATTTCGTTCTATGGTTGTACCGGATAATTTTCCTTTTGCTGCGAGAAGTAAGTTTTCCGCTTTCCCTATCCAGACATTATTCACCCCTTTTTCCAGTGCGGCAAAGGCATTGTCCAATTTGGGAATCATACCCGAATGAATTACATTTTCCTTGCGAAGCTCCGCATAAATATCTTCGTTGATCAATGGAATAATGGACATGTCGTTTTTTTCATCTACCAAAACCCCACTTTTGTTAAAACAGAAATACAGGTTGACCTGATGCTCTTCCGCTAAGCTAGTTGCTAAAGCAGAAGCGATAGAATCTGCGTTAGTATTGAGTAATTGACCCTTTTTGTCATGTGTGATCGCATTGACCACAGGATGTAAACCAGCGGAAAGCAGGGTTTTGATCAACTCGGTATTTACTTCCTGGATGTCACCGACAAAGCCATAGTCAATTCCCTTTACAGGTCGCTTGATAGATCTGATTAAGTTTCCGTCAGCGCCGGTCATACCGATGGCATTGATTTTCAGGGACTGAAGTTTAGCCACCATATTTTTATTGATCAATCCCGCATAGACCATGGTCACAATGTCAAGCGTGTCCTTATCTGTAATCCGACGACCATCAACCATCTCGGGCATGACTCCCATGGATTCTCCAAAGCGCGACGCCATGATTCCACCTCCATGAATGAGAATTTTATGTCCCGGAAATTTTGCGAAAAGTGCTAAAAACTCATCCAACTTCTCAGGGAAGTCGATGACGTTTCCGCCGATTTTGATGATTGATATCTTCATAGGTTTGGATGCTTAAACAGGATTATCCTAGGAGTTTCCCGATTACAGCTTGAGCTGCATAAATTCTGTTTTCTGCCTGCTTCTGCACCAAAGAACGTGCCCCATCGAGGATTTCATCCGAAAGTTCCAGGTTTCTTCTGACCGGCAGGCAGTGCATTACTTTGGCTTCTTTTGCTTTTTTTAAATGCTTTTCGGTAAGCATCCACGAATGATCCGTTGAAAGAATTTTACCATAATCATTGAAGGATGACCAGTTTTTAACATACACAAAATCAGCGTCTTCAAGTGCTTTACTTTGATTGTATTCTAGGCTTGCACCTTTTGTAAAAGCTTCATCCAATTCATATCCTTCCGGATAAGTAATCGTCAAGTCATGGCCCATTCCCAATGTCCATTCTGAAAAACTGTTTGCAACCGCGTGAGGGATAGCTTTGATATGGGGTGCCCAAGTTAAGACCACCTTTGGCTTTCTTTTTCCTTCTGCAAATTCCTGAATAGTGATCTGATCGGCCAAACTTTGAAGCGGATGACGAACAGCAGACTCTAAGCTGACTACAGGTTTTCCACTATATTTTACGAATTGACCAAACACAAAATCATTCACGTCTTCTTCTCGATTTGTCAAAGATGGAAATGCACGAATCGCCAAAATATCGAAGTATGAACCCAAAACACCAGCAGCATCTTTGATGTGCTCAACAGTTCCTTTGTTCATGATGGCACCTTCTTTCATCTCCAAGGCCCAACCTTCTTTGTCCATATTCAGGACGATCGCCTCCATTCCCAGATTTTGTGCTGCGATTTGAGTGGAAACTCGCGTCCGAAGTGAGGGATTTAAAAAAATACAACCGACACGCTTCCCCTGACCTTTTGCGAGATCCAATCTCGGATTGGCTTTGTAGACCAGCGCAAGATCAATCAATTCCTGACCCAATTCCTTGGACTCAAACTTTATAAAATGCTTCATTTAATGCGGGGCTAGGGTATTAAAAAACTCAGTTACTCAATATTTCTTTCAAAGCGACTAAGAACGAATTTAATTGATTCCAATCTACAGACAAAGGAGGAAGTAATCGAATCGTTTGCTTTTTGGCTGCAGAACCAGTGAAAATGTGGTATTTCTTAACCAATTCAGTGCGGACAGGGCCAGCGTCTCTGTCCAAATCTATTCCGATCATAAGACCTTTTCCTCTGACATCGGTGATGCCGGGAATTTGCTTTAATTCTTCGATTAACTTTTCGCCAAGGTCTAAAGCTTTGGACTGAAGTTTTTCAGCTTCCAAGACCTCCAATACAGCCAATCCAGCTGCACAAGCGAGATGATTTCCTCCAAAAGTGGTTCCGAGCAATCCATAGCTTGCCTTAAACTCCGGAGAAATCAAAAGTCCACCAATGGGAAAGCCATTTCCCATTCCCTTAGCCATACTGATCAGATCCGGCATAATACCCTCTACCCACTGATGGGCAAAAAAGCGACCTGTTCTTCCATAGCCGGATTGAACTTCATCCAAGATCAGCTTGGCTTGATACTTTTTTGCCAATGCCGAAATTCCCAGGAGAAATTCAGCGGAAGGAACCTGGATACCACCGACTCCCTGAATTCCTTCAATGATGATTCCTGCTATGGTATTACCTTTCAAAGCTTCTTCCACAGCCTCCAAATCTCCCCAAGGCAAGATGTGGAAATCTTCACGTGCATTGCAGGGAGCAATGATTTTGGGATTGTCGGTCAAAGCAACTGCTCCGGATGTTCTCCCATGAAATGAACCTGTAAATGCAATGAATCCCGATTTTTCGGTTTCAAAAGATGCCATTTTGATGGCATTTTCATTGGCTTCGGCACCAGAATTACATAGAAATAGCTGATAGGAGTGCAGGCAAGAAATGCGGCCCAGCTTATCGGCAAATTCTTTTTGAATAGGAATCTGAATGGAATTGGAATAGAAGGCGATTTGATCCAATTGATCTTTGATGCGCTTCACATAGTGGGGATGGGTATGACCGATAGAAATCACTGCGTGACCTCCATACAAATCCAAATATTCCTGTCCCTGATCATCCCAAAGTTTGGATCCCTCAGCTTTCACCAAAGTAACTGGAATCAGGGGGTATACGTCGAATAAATTCATTTTTAAAGTACGATTTACGAAATACGATTTACGAGGTCTAAATGCTCCTCGATCCTCAATTTCAAATGTTGAACTTCGAATTGCAAAAATCGAAGTTGAATGTTTTATCTAAAGTCTTGTGTCTAATGTCTAGTGTCTTGCATTTAAAAAGCAATAGACTTCAAATTCAATCCTGTCCTTTCATCCAGCCCAAAAGCCAAATTCAAATTCTGAACAGCCTGTCCTGATGCACCTTTCAAGAGATTGTCAATTGCAGAATAAATGACCAATTGCCCGGCTTCTTTTTGGATGTGGAGGATGCATTTATTCGTGTTCACTGCTTGCTTCAAATCTATATCCTGTGTGGACACATGAGTAAATGCCGCATTTTTATAGAACTCCTGATAGGCTTTTACAGCTTCCTCTTCAGTTCCTTCAAAAGGAAAATAGGCTGTGACCCAGATTCCACGGGAGAAATTGCCACGGTAGGGGACAAACAGTAAATCTGAACTGAAGTCAGGATTAATTTGCCTGAATGTCTGCTTAATTTCATTGAGGTGCTGATGCGTAAAAAGCTTGTACACGGACATGTTACCAGTTCGGTAGCTGAAGTGTGAAGTTTCGCCAAGCTTTTTTCCGGCACCGGTGCTACCCGTGATTCCTGTGATCTGTATAGCATCCTTCACCCAGCCTTTTGCAATGGCTGGTGCTAAGGCCAATTGAATTCCAGTGGCAAAGCAACCCGGATTAGCGATACGTTTTGCAGATTTGATTTTCACAGCATTCACTTCGGGAAGGCCATAGACAAAACCCCCAGATTCATTTCTGAAGTCTGTCGAAAGATCAATAATGACAGTATCAGGACTAAAAGCATGAGCTTCCAGAAATCCTTTGGTTTCGCCATGTGGCAAACCCAAAAAAACTGCATCTATTCCTTCATTTGGAACTTGATCTGAGAAAACCAGATCACAATCTCCGATTAAATCGGGATGAACTTCCGCTACTTTTTTGCCTTTTTGGCTATTGGAATGTACACAGACAAGCTCACAGGCAGGATGGTGAACCAGAATCCGGAGTAATTCTCCTCCGGTGTATCCCGCTGCACCGATGACTGCTGTTCTGATTTTAGTCATGGCTGTTTACTTTGTGGAAGATGGAAGTTTGGTTTCCCAAAATACGGGTAAAGCCTTTTACATCTTCACCGGTGTACCCCTTGTTCATTTCACCATAGCTTCCAAACTTGGACGACATCAAATCGTGATCTGATTCGATTCCCAGTAAGGTAAATCGGTAAGGCTGAAGCAAAACACGAACATCTCCGGTAACATATTTTTGGGTGTCTTCGAGGAAAGCTTCCAGATTTCGCATCACCGGATCCAAATAATGTCCTTCATGCAGGTGATTACCATAGAATTCAGACAACTGGTTCTTCCAGAACATCTGCCATTTGGTGAGCGTATGCTTTTCCAGAAGTTGATGTCCCTTGATGATGATAATTGGTGCAGCAGCTTCAAAACCCACACGACCTTTAATCCCGATGATCGTATCGCCGACATGAATGTCACGTCCAATCCCATAAGGTGCCGCCATGGCCTGCACTTTTTGAATTGCATCTACAGGGTTTTCGAAGACCACTCCGTCGACTCCTTTCAATTCTCCTTTAACAAAAGTCAATTTTATTTCTTTTGGGGAAGTTTCAGTGACTTGTGTAGGCCAAGCCTCTTCCGGAAGAAACTCAGAAGAAGTCAAGGTTTCCTTACCACCGACTGATGTTCCCCAAATTCCTTTATTAATGGAATATGCAGCCTTTTCAAAATTCATGGAAACACCATGTTTTTTCAGGTATTCGATTTCTTCCTGACGGGAAAGTTTCAGATCACGAATGGGGGTGATGATTTCGATATCCGGAACAATCGTCTGGAAAATCATATCAAATCTCACCTGATCATTTCCGGCACCGGTAGAACCATGCGCCACTGCTTTTGCACCGATAGACTTGGCATATTCTGCCAAGGATTTTGCCTGAAGAATTCGCTCTGCGGAAACAGAAAGTGGATAGGTGGCATTTTTTAAGACATTACCGAAAACCAAAAACTTGATCACTTCATGATAATAGATATCCAATACTTCCAGAATATGGAAAGATGCTACACCTAGCGTTTTTGCCCTTGCCTCGATGGTTGCTAACTCTTCTTTGGAAAAGCCACCTGTATTTACAATGACGGCATGAACTTCATAGCCCAAATCCTTGGTGAGGTGAAGTGCGCAAAATGTGGTATCCAAGCCTCCACTGTAGGCTAAAACAACTTTCTTCATTTTAATATTAAATAGATTTGTTCACTTAGGAAATGAATTAAAGGAAAATGCTTAGAGCCGAATCTTTGGTCTTATTCAGTTTGAGCATGACATATTTTTTGAGTCTGACCCAACGGTCAAATAGTTTGAGTTCTTTTTTGAAATCATCTCGCAATGCTAAGTCTTCAGTGTGATTTCGTTTGGCATTTGGATCATACAGCATGGCTGTGCAGAGGCAGTTTTGACGATTTTTGGACATCAAAATTTCATAATTCACACAGCTTCTGCACCCTTTCCAAAATTCCTCATCATCCGTTAGATCGGAATAAGATACAGGAATATAGCCCAATTCGGAATTGATTTTCATCACAGCGGCACCGGTTGTCAAACCGAAAATTTTAGATTCCGGGTATTTTTTACGACTGAGCTTGAATATTTCCCGCTTAATCTTTCTTGCCAAGCCATACTTTCTAAACTCGGGAGATACAATCAAACCGGAGTTGGCCACGAATTTACCATGACCCCAAGCCTCGATGTAACAGAATCCCGCCCAAGTTCCGTCAGCTGTCAAGGCAATCACTGCCTTACCTTCTTCCATTTTAGTTTCGAGGTAAGCAGGGCTTCTTTTAGCGATTCCTGTTCCACGGGCTTTGGCGGAATTTTCCATCTCGTCTGCTATGGTGACGGAATAAGCCTTGTGGGAAGAATCGGCTACGATGATTTTGAAAGAAATTTCTTCCATAATGGACTGCATGAGTTAACTCCATCAAACGATGAAGTGTGAAGATTAAGATTAGAAGTCAAGGATTATGCGGAGTATGTTTTCCACGTAGGAAAACAGAAAATATTACAGGGTCAAACCCTATAGGTAAACCTATTCCTCCTTGATGGAGCAAAAAATGGCATAGCAATAGTCACTACTTCCACTTGGGGGGGAGTAGTGAAAACAGGTGCTATGTGAGGTTGGTTAATCATGCTATTGAAGGTGCAAATGTTATACCTCAAATAATGGATTACAAGAAAATCATATAAAAAATTGATTTAATTGAGATAATATCTTGCATTCAATACTTCTACATGTTTTAAAACTCTCCAAAACCCTTAACCCAAATAAAATTCGGCGGAAATACTAAAGTGTTTCAAAGGAGGGGATCAGAATATTTTAGACTTCAAACTATCGCTTTTTGACTTCTAATGCTAAACTGCCAATTCTTACCAATAACTCCCAAATGCTATCCTGCCATTTCTTTCAATGCCCTAACCAATTGATCCAGTTCAACTGTTGAAGTGTAAATATTTGGAGAAACCCGAACACCCCTGACACCGGATCGATCTATCGGCGCAGTGAAGATTTTGTACTTTTCCATCAGGATTTTCCCCATTTCAGCAGGAGTATTTTTTTCTACCCATACATTACCTATTCCGCAGGATCGCTCTGGATCTATTGGTGTATTGACTTGGATTCCGGGATGATTTCTGACTTGGTCTGACCAATATTTTTGCAAAAACCGCAGTCGTTCTTCTTTTCTCTTAAAACCAATTTTATTCTGAAATTCTATAGCATTGATCACGGAGAGGTCAGTGGCGGCTGGATGGGTTCCGATATGGTTGAGATATCCAATAGTTTTGAGATTCATATCAAATGGAGCCAAAAGTGGCTGGATCTTGCTGATTTTGTCTTTTTTCACATATAGCATCCCCGCTCCGAGTGGCACGCTCAGCCATTTGTGAAGACTGCTGCCGTAGTAGTCGCAATCCAAGTCATGCATATTAAATGCGAAATGCCCCACCGCTTGGGCCCCATCCAGCATGATTTCGACCCCTCGTTCATGCGCCATATCGGCAATTTTTCTGACTGGCAAAATTTGTCCTGTGATATTCACAATATGCGGAACCATGATCAATCTGGTTTTTGAACTTATGGCTCTTCGGTAAACATCAACGATTTCTTCATCATTTTCAGGATGTATGGGAATATCCACTTTGACAGTTTTGATTCCCCATCTTTTGGAAGCCATCTCAAACATGGTCTGCATGCTCCCATAATCCTGATTGGCAAAAACCGCTTCATCACCAGCTTTCCAGGGATATCCTGAGATGATCAAGTCTAATGATTCTGTCGTATTTCTTGTCAATACCACTTCCTCAGAGGATGCCCCAATCAGTTCGGCAAGCATGGCTGCAGACTTGGCTTTGTTTTCAAACTGGATCCCACGCATGTAAAAGGATGCCTGATAGTTGATCTCCCGAATGTGCTCAATGTATTTCTCCAGCGTTTCCTGCGGTAAAAAGCAGTAATACCCATTCTCCAAATTGATGTAATCCGGTTTGATTCGGTATCCGGCACGGATTTGATCCCAAATATCAGATGCAGAGAAGTCTAGCTTGCCTAGAGAAAAAGGAGCTGCTTTTACCGACAATATTGAACTGCTGCCAATACCCAGAGCAGCCAAAGATTTGATGAAGGAACGCTTGTTCATGGTAAGGGGAGGTGGTTAGAAAACATAGGAAAGTAAAAACAGAAGTACCAAAAAAATAGCCATCCATGTAATCCATGGAGCTCGTTTTGGAAATTCAAATTGGCAGATGGGACAGACAGTTGATTTGGAATCAATTTCCATCGCGCAGGAGGGACATTCTTTGGTTTTCACGGATAGGACTTGAACTCTTTGGTACAAAATCAGATTTGACATTTAAGTAATATGATTATCCGCAATTCTACCAGTTTGCTAAAATTGAAATTGCAAAAAGCGGATAATCGTCGACAGACGACCGTCCACAGTCCACAGCTCGTCTCATCGGACTTCTATTCTTATTTCCTATGGCTACTGGTAAGAAAGCGGATTTACAGATTAAGTAAATAAAAAAAGCTATGAAAATCGAGATTTGGTCTGATGTTGTTTGTCCTTTTTGTTACATCGGTAAAAGAAAGTTGGAAAAGGCAATTGAAAAATTCTCGTTTAAAGACCAGGTTGAGGTCGAGTGGAAAAGTTTTCAGCTCAATCCCGATCAAAAAACAAATCCTTCGATCAATACCCTGGAGCATTTATCGGAATCCAAAGGTTGGTCAATGGAGCAAACCCTTGAGATCACTTCCAATGTGGTCAATATGGCTGCTGCCCAGGGACTGGTGTTTGATTTTGAAAAAGCAGTAGTTGCGAATACCCGAAATGCTCATCGTCTGATTCATTTGGCAAAAGAGTCCGGAAAAGGTGATGCAATGAAGGAGCGTTTGCTGGGCGCATATTTTTCCGAAGGTAAAAATGTGGATGACTTCGCAACTTTGATTTCTTTGGGTAAGGAAGTTGGCTTGAAGGAAGAAAAAATTAAAGCAATGCTTGAGACCGATCAGTTTGATGAAGCTGTAGATCAGGATATTTATGAATCAAGACAAATCGGAGTAAAAGGTGTTCCATTTTTTGTCATTGACGGAAAATTCGGAATCTCAGGTGCTCAGCCTGACGAAGTATTTGATCAGACTTTGGAAAAAGCCTGGGCGGAATTTGCCAAAAGCAATCCCATCTTTGATATGGCTGGCAATTCAGTAGGGGAAAGCTGTGATGTGGATGGCGATTGCTAAAAAGAACCAAGAAACTAGACCCAAGAAACAAGAAGTATGTAATGACCAATTTGTGAATTTTCAATGACCAATGGACAATGATCAATTTTCAATGAGCTTGAAGGACTCCTTGAGATTTGATCATTGAGATTGATAATTGATAATTTAATTATTTTCCTCCTTCGATCTCCGGTCTTCCCACTTATTTCACCAAACTCCTCGTGTTTTCATTTTTAGGGTATAGACCGCATCCATAGCGGTGATGAAGAGTGTTTTGCGATCCAAAGCACCAAAAGCCACATTAGCAGTCCAATTGGCAGGAACGGGAATGTGGGCTACCTGAGTGCCATTTCGGTCAAAAACAGTGACCCCTTTACCGGTGAGGTAGACATTTCCTTTTTCATCTATGGTCATTCCGTCAGAACCCATTTCGCAGAAAAGTGTCTTGTTGGTCAAATAGCCATCTTCCATCACATCGTATTTCCAGGTCTTTTTTGCCCCGATATCTGCAATGTACAGATGCTTGCCATCGGGAGTTCCTACGATGCCATTTGGCTGGGTAAGATCCTCTGTTACTCTGAAAAGTTCTGATCTATCGGAAGAAAGAAAATACACATGCTGGCCATCCTGCTCCATTTCTTTGGATCTGATCCCTTCCCAATAGGGTCTTGCATAAAGTGGGTCTGTGAAATACAATCCACCCTTGGGACGTACCCAAACATCGTTGGGCCCATTCAGTTTTTTTCCCTTAAAGGAAGGGACGATCACTGTTTCTTTCCCGGTATTTTGGTCAATGGCCCATAATTCATTTTTAAGATCCGCGGCCGCGATGAGTGTTCCGTCAAGTTGAAAATATAGACCGTTTGCCCGCCCGGTTCCTTCTTTGAAAAGCGTCACTTTATTGCTTCCCGCAGACCATTTGTAAATTTTGTCATTTGGTTGGTCAGTGAAAAAGATATCCCCCATTCGGTTGACCGCAGGACCCTCTGTAAAGCTAAATCCATCTTTGACTTTGACCAATTCCGCTCCTTTTGCTACAATACCACGTTTGTCCTCTATTTGGGCAAAAACTGAGAGAGAACCTATAAGAAAGGTCGATAAGGCTATTGCATTTTTAAAATTCATACGCTTTGATTATTAGAGTTAATTACGTTGCATGACTACTACTAGCTTTTTCAATTCAGGGCTGTAGGCCATTCGGGATATATTTTGATGAGTTGAAGATTCTACTTTTCCCAAAAATTCCCACTCAGAGTGATTTGATTTCTTTCGATAAATATTATTTCCACTAGCCATCAGAAGGTAGTTACTGTCCAGCCAGATAAAATCCAAAGCCCCAGGTAAGCCAAATCCCAAGACTTCAGATTTTCCATTTGCGATGTCATAAGTACGAATGGGGAGTGCAAGACCATCACCGGTTTCTTTTGGGGATTTCATCGATAAATAGCCGATTTGAGAGGTTTTAGGTCTCCGTTTCACAGCACGCCCGATATGATTGTCAATTTCCAAAAGATCACCTTTTCCTCTGGCATAGGAAAGCTTGTTTGGCTCGCCAAGGATAAACATTGCCGCCTTGTTATCATACCAGTCGTAATATCCGACGGGAGCAATATCATCATACAATAATTCAGGCTCACCAAAGTTGGTAGGGTATAGCCACAGCCTTTGCTTACCATCCGGCTCCACGACTATTGCTGAAACATACAAACCGCAGTCTGTTAAAGTGGGCGAGAATTCGCTTCGATCGGAAGTTTTGCTCAGATTGGTAAATTTTTCTGAGGTAAAATTGTAAACTATGATATCATGATTTCCATTTTCATCGGCAGCCGAAAAAACCAATTGGTACTCGTTGATAAAATTGGGCTGATTGTCATACTCAGGTCGGTTGGTAAGGGGCTTTGCTGTTTCGGTCAGGACGTTAAACTTTCGTCCCTTTCCCTTAGTGTCCATTACCCAAATATCAAAACCTCCCTGAGCCTGAGTGATTTGAGTTTGAAAAACGAGCAAAAGTGAAAGTGTGATGAGAAATTTAATCATGAATGTGAGTTCTAAGCCAACCAAATTACAAAATGCAGGTTAGATTGACGTGAGTAAATTACATCTATATACCAATTCTTTGTTTGACGATCTTCGTCAGCAGCAGGATGAACTTGCTGACCGAGCAGTTTCCGCCTTGATCCAAAACCCGGATTGGGTCAAAACCATCAACTCGTGGGAAAGAATTCCTGATAAATTATCGCAGGATTTTTCAAAAGAGGTCACTGATTTTTTTGAGTTTTACAGAAGAAAAGACTCATCTGATGTAAGGGCTATTCTAGAACGAGGCCAACAATTTTTTGAAGAAAACGGAGATTTTTACACGGCCCTGCTTGGTTTTTATTCCTTGCCGTATTGTTATGCTTTCGCCGATGGGGCAGAGGTTTTGGTTAGATCCAAGCGAATCATCGATGCCATTGGAGAGCGACTTGGGGAGACCGGATATTTTGTGATGGAAATATTTCGACCCGGAGCATTTATATCGGACAACAGGGCCTATTTGGTTTGCGCCAAGGTTCGGCTGATCCATGCTTATAGCAGGTATTTTATCAAGCATTATGCAAAAGATTGGCAGTCCGCTTACGGCATGCCTGTAAATCAGGAGGATATGATCGGGACGAATATTGCTTTTAGCCAAATCGTCCTCAGAGGACTCTTTAAGTTGGGAATATCGATAGATGAGGCTGAGCATCAAGCAGTGTTGGCTTATTGGAGATGGATAGGGGAGTTGATCGGAATTGATGTAAACTATTGGCCTGAAACCTCCAAAGAAGCTTTTGAGCTGGATAAATTGATTCGATCAAGAAATATCCGAGCCTCAGCTGCTGGTCAAAAATTAATCGGTGCCTTGCTCAGTTATTACCGAAAGGCAGTTCCTGATGCTGCCTTGGCATCACAAGTCGAAGGAATAGTTTCCTTCTTCTTAGGTAAAGAAGCCTCAAAAGCACTTAATCTTAAATCAAAAATATCTTTTCAAGGTGATCTACTCGGATTGTTCTTCAAATTGAATGGATTAAAGAATTTCGGAGCGAAAAAAAGCTATACTACCCTCAAAAGAGCACTCGATCAACAGCAAATCCAGCAGTTTGGAAAACTGATGACCATCCAACTTCCTGTCATTTCCCGTTCGTAATCGGACACAATTTTGTACGCTAATCAGGCAGTCATTTTAAACTAGGGCGGTAGCTGGCACTTTTGAGCCACATTTGCATGCTGGCACCTTTTTCGTACTTTGAGAGCCATGAAGCCATTCATCCCATATCTTAATCGATTCCCGCTGGAGTTGGTCTTTTGGATCGGAAGCATAATCACCATTCTGATGTTCGACCCTCACTCCGGAAGTCACCTGAGTCTTTGTCCACTCAGTCAGCTCGGAATCGATTGGTGTCCGGGTTGTGGATTAGGAAGGTCCATGAGTCTCTTGGCGCATGGGGAATTTGAGGCATCCTTGTCTATGCATCCGCTCGGTATACTTGCCTTCGGGGTGATCTTTCACCGAATTTGGAATCTTGTAAAAAACCTTAAAACAACACACAATTATGGCAAATGTATTGAGACACCTTCCTGAACTGGAAGGAATGGAACTGGGGTACATCCAGGGTTTGATGAAAAACATGGATGAGGACCAAGCGTCCCTCTTCGCCCAAGTCTACCGGGCACGAAGAAAAGACGCGCAGATGATTTTAATTCTGACCTTGATCGGTTTCTTTGGATTTGCCGGCTTGCATCGGTTTATCCTAGGTCAAATTGGACTTGGTATATTGTACATCCTGACACTTGGCTTGTGTTTTATCGGTACAATTGTCGACTTGGTCAACTATAAAAGTTTAGCCTATGAATACAATGTGAAAATGGCTCATGAAACTTTGGCCATGATTTCCAATCACTTCCCAACCATGGGTAATTCATCTGTCTAATCTCCTTCAACTCTTAACTTTATTAGCCTCGGGTATCCGGGGCTTTTTTATTTTCAGGTAGTGAGCCGATTTACCAATCCTCAGATTTGGCTGAGGGGATAATCGTTGTTTCAAATTCCTCAAATTCAGCTTTACCTTTTTCCGACAGGATCAAATGATATTTTTGGAGCAATTCACCTGCGCTTTTCAACTCCTCAAAAGAAGCTTGGGTAATATGAAACGGAAGTTCGATCAGATTTTCAGCTTTGGGTGAAAATGGTGGAGCTATTGCTGAAGAAAAATAAAATGGCCACATGGTTTTTGCGCAGCTAATCCCCCAAAAGTCAATGGGGTATAGGGATGAATAACTAGTTAAGCGCTCATTTATTTCTTCAAAAAACCGCTCGGTTTCAGCTAATCTGATACGTGAGCCTGCACGCGATTTACCTCTGGTTTTGAGATGTTTAATCTGGGATTTTCCCTGCTTTTGTCTGACCATATAAGCTCTGAAAACCTTGTGGTCAATGAGCTGACCTTGATGAAAATATCCTGTGACGGCCTGTCCTGCCCGGATCAAAACCAATGAAAAATGTGTGTCCGGATTTTCGGCTATTTCAGCATTTTGAGAACATTCAACTGTCCAAGGCAGATAGATTTTTGCCAACCAATCCTGTCCTTCTTCAATCAAGATTTGGTGCTTTTCTTTGAGGTAAGTAAAAATGAATTTCCGGTTTGAAGATTCAGCGATCAGCGCTTTAACAATTTTTTGGCTGATGATCCGAGCTTGTGGAATATTCATTTCTGTGGAAAAACTATTGGCTATATTTGCACAAATAAAGAGAAAATCATGCAGGAAAATATTCAAAAAGTTTTTGACCGGATGTGTGATCCCAAAGAATCCGAAGCTTATTTTTTTGCTGATAAACTTGGGGGTTTGGCAGATGAAGAGGCAAAAGATAAACTTTTAGAATTGGTAAAAGGGGATAATTGGGAACTCGCCTACCTGTCTTGTAGAGCGCTATCCAAGACCAAGTTTCAGGAGGAAGCCTTAGATGTGATTTTTGAAACAATTTTTGACAAAAAGAACAAATCAGTGCAAGGCGCTTTTGTTCAGATTTTAGAGGATTTTGATCTGAGTGACCGATTTGTCGACGTCTTTAAAGTTTTCCTTTTTGGAAACTACAAAGCCTCAACACTTGCAAAAGTTTACCTCGATGAGATTGAATTCGATATTACTCCCAGGACTATCCGCAAAGCTGAAAAGCATTGGAATCACTACCTGCATAATCCTGAGGATGAGGGAAGTGTCGAGGTGAAAAAGTCAGAAGTTGAGCCTATGTTGCAGGAAATGAGGGAATTATTTTCCTGATCAATACAACAAATCCATTGTTCCTCAGTTTAATAAAGCATGAGGAAGCTGGAAGTAATTGAGTTACATCATCAGTTTTTTAACGATTTTGGGTTTGAATTTCACTCAAGTAATTTGTTGTACCATAAAAACTTTCCCCAAGGTCAGCAAGTTATTTTTGTCCACTTTACAGAATACCCTGATGTCAGCTATCTGGAATATAACCTTGGCATTAGAATTCATGCTGTTGAGGAAATTATCCATCGATTTTTACCAACCCTCAGCGATTACTCGGATCGATCTATTACGCTGATTCAAACTCCCGACAAAATCGGAAAAACAATACCAAAGCGATTTGTCATAGAAAACGACAGTCAATTGGCAGAAGCGATCATGGCTGCGGAAAAGTTTTTCGTCATGCATGGATTTTATTGGCTTGACGAGATGATTCAGCCTGAAAATCTGGAAATAGCTTTTGCGGAGCGAAAAGAAAAGGCTTTTAAGACTCAAAACTTTGTTTACAATTCCTTTAGAGGTGTAACCCTAGCCAAAATCTACAATCCGGAAAACTATCCTGTTTTAAGGCAAATTTATCTTGAAAATATCAAGCAAAAAGAAATGACGCCGTTTACCATTGCTTCTTTTCTTCAGCTTTTGGATTACTTGGACAAGCTTGATGCCTGAATTAAATGGAAAACCGAGAAAATCCGAGTTCTTAGCTTTTCCAATTTTCGCTTCTTGCTTCTTATTTTTAAATAGAATTACCCAGATAATTCAATTCTACCACTTCTTTTTGACTCCTCTCACTGCCTCAGCACTGATCGGGTCTTCAGGCCATTCATGCTTTGGATACCGCCTTTTGAGTTCTTTTTTTACTTCGAAATACCCATTTGCCCAAAAGCTCTTTAGATCCTGAGTCACCTGAACAGGTTTATATCCCGGGGATAGTAACTCTATCAAAACGGAGATTTTTCCTGCATTTACCTTTGGCGTTTCCATTAACCCAAATAATTCCTGAAGCCGAACCGAAAGAAGGGGAGTTTCTCCATCGGACTTATATTCTATGGGAATTTGACTTCCTGAAGGCACATTTAATCGGCTTGGAGCCATTTGATTTAAATGTTTTTGCTGTTCAAAAGTAAGACTGTGAAGTAGGATCTGGCCGATATTAAGTTTCTTTAGATCATCGTTTTTAGTCACATGATCCAAGTACGGATCTAGCCAATCTTTTGCATTGATGCACAGGTATTCTGAGGTCCAAGAAGGCCATTCCTGTTCCGGGTTCCAGCTTTTTAAAGATTGTATTCGAAAAATCAATTGCTCAACTTCTTCATTAAAATCCAAAAGCATTTCTCCGTCTTCTGCGATAGCTTCCAAAATTGCTGCCTTCGCCAATGACTTTTCAATTTTCTGCAGGGGACGGGTTCCTAAAATAATTGCGCCGATCCGAACCTCCGAGTGAGCGATCAGGCCTCCTTTTTTCCGGTCCCAAGTCAACACTTCTTTTGTTTTAAGCATCGGTGCCAAATCTTTGGGGTTTAAGGGTGCAGCAAGCCATATTTTCCCCATTCCTTCACGTGCGTCGACATGGGCAACTGCCAGCCAAGATTCATGCGCCAAATCATCCCGGTGCCCTATTTGAGCAATTTTCCCGTTGGAAAGCTGAAATTGAGCATTGTTGCCGGGGCGTGCAGCAGCAATTCGCTCCGGATATGCGTAAGCCAAAAGCAAACCTGTCTGCCAAGGATCTACGGGACTATTTTCAGGTTGAATACCAAACATTCTTCGATATTGTCCGGCTACTTTTTCGATTTTCTTGATTCGAGCCAAATTTACCCCACGGCTTCTAAATCTCCGAAGTGCTTCAATTCTCAAATTCAAATCCACCCCGGAATCCTGTGGAAGCGGATCTCGTTCTTCCAAAACTGCCGCGATATCAGTAGCCAATCCAAGTTGATTTAAGCGCTTCGCAAAAATCAGCATGTGTGCAATCCGTGGATGACAGGGCACTTGATGGATTTCCTTACCATGCTCGGTTAGGCTTCCATCCAAAATTGCATCCAAAGCCTCCAGGGTTTTTTCAGCCAAAGCCAATGTTCCGGCAGGAGGTGGTGTAAGCCAAGACATGGATCGGATTTCCTGTTTTCCCCATGCCTTCATATCCATTACTAAAGCTGTCAAATCTGCTTCCATCAATTCCGGAACCCGATATTCGGACAGTTGTGACTGGGTGCTTTTTGTCCAAAGCCGGTAAGAATGACCGGCAGTCAAACGCCCTGCACGACCACTTCGCTGGTCAGCCGAATCCTTGGAGATACGGTGTAAAACCAACCTGGAAAGTCCCGAGCGGGCATCAAATCGATTGGACTTTGCAAAACCTGAATCCACCACAACTTTGATCCCTTCGATCGTCAGTGAGGTTTCGGCAATGTCAGTGGAAAGAACAATTTTTCGCTTTCCCGAAGGGTGTGGGAGAATAGCCTGATTTTGCTCTGAAGGTGAAAGTTGACCGTAAAGCGGTAAAACCACTGCATCAGGGATCGCTCGACGGAGAATTTCTTCTGCTTTTTTGATTTCTCCCTGACCGGGAAGGAAAACCAGAAAATCACCTTCATGCTTTTTGGTCAAAGGGATAATTTGTCGGGCAGCATCTTCTCCGATAGCATATTCATCCACTTCAGAAAGGTAATTAACTTTCACCGGGTACTGCCGGCCTTGACTTTGAATCACTTTTGCCCCCAACAAGCCGGAAAGCTGCTCGGCATCGATCGTCGCCGACATGAGCAAAATCCGAAGATCAGGCCTGAGAACCTGTTGGATCTCACGACACAGTGCCAAAGCAACTTCTGAATGGAGATTTCGCTCATGAAACTCATCAAATATTACCAATCCTACATTTTCCAAAGCATTGTCGCTGTGCATCATTCGGGTCAAAATCCCCTCGGTGATGACTTCAAGCCGTGTTTGCGCCGTGATTGCGGATTCAAATCTAATCCGATAGCCGACTGTTTTTCCCAAATCCTCTCCCAGCATTCCGGACATCCGCTGCGCGATACTTTTGGTCGCCAACCGGCGGGGCTCAAGCATGATAATCTTTTTGCCTTTTAACCAAGGTTCATCCAAGAGTACCAAAGGCAAAAGGGTACTCTTTCCTGCTCCCGGAGGTGCCTGGATGATTAAGGAATTTTGTGTGGAAAGGTGATTTTTGACCTGAGGTATGATTTCTGCAACAGGAAGGTCAAAGGAAAAAGGATTGAACTCGGACATAAGTTGCGAATTTAAGCCATCCTAGATTAGTTTTTGGTTGACTTTTAAAAAGACAACAAAAAAACCAACCTAATTTTAATTTTTTCTTTTCATTTTTCTCTAATGATCATCTTCCAGATTCAGGATTATTTTTTATTGACAATATGTGTCAAATAGACTGGATACTTTTTCCTTCTGCTTATATTTAGTGATTATTCCAAAGTAACTATGGCTAAATCAGAACTAATCGAACAGCAAAAAATCCTGCGGGTTTTCAAATTGATCAATCTGCTACAAGGAAATATAGGAAAGCCGGTTCATCGCTTGGCGGAGCTATTGGAAACCAACGAGCGAACCATTTATCGATATTTCAAATTGCTGGAGGCTTTGGGATTCGTTGTAATCAAAGAATTCAACAAATATAAAATCAACGAAAGACCGGAATATTTACCGGCAACCTCGACTTTTGGAAGTTTTTCTCAGGAGGAAAATCTTTGGCTCAAGGGTTTGATTGAAAGTCAGGGTAAGGCAAACCTACTACGTGATTCGCTTCTGCAAAAGCTTCAGCTAAAATCGGAAGTAAAGCAGGGGACAGAGCAACTTTTTAAGGCAAACCTCGGCCGGTTTGTGGATCTCATTGGGGAGGGGATTTGGGGCAAAAAGCAAATTTGGTTGAAGGATTATTATTCTCTGAGCGGTGATACTGTTTCAGACAGGTTGGTCGAACCTGTGGGCTTTTCTACCGATTATGAAAATATTCATGCGTATGAAATTGAAAGCAAGAGCATGAAAGTGTTTAAAATTGAACGGATAGGAGAGGTTGTTCTTAGTTTGGATAGTTGGAAAAATGAGAATAAGCATGAACTCCCCGGTCAGGCACTTTTTGGCTACACCGGAAAAAGTAAGTTTAGGGTAAAATTGAGGCTTAGTAAGAAGGCGTATCAATTAATGCTTGAGGAATATCCCAATGCGCTTCCCTTCATGTACATCAAAAACCGAAACCAATATTACTTTGAAGGTGAAATACCTCAACTTCCCGGTTTGGCGCGATTTATTTTGGGACTGCCGGGAGAAGTCAAGCTGGAAGAAGGAGAGGAGATGAAGACGTATTTGAAGGAGCAGATAGGCAAGGGAGTGTTTTGACAGGCAACAGTCCGATATCCAAAATCTCAAGAGATCAAGAATATTAATACAAAAGCCCGATTTCAACGTGAAACCGGGCTTTTGTATCTTGAATCTTATGACTTGTTTCCGGCATCAAAAGTCCAAATACTATTTATCCCCATAGAGTTCTTTGCTGACTTCTTCATATTTGTCACCGACTGCCCATTTGGGTCGCTGGTTCCAATTGGCTACTTTTTGTGCAGAGAGGATATAGGATTTCCAATAGATCTTTGCATAATCCATGTCAAAGCTGTCCACTTCATCTGCGGCTTTGTGATAATATTGTTGGATTTCATCATCAAATGCAGTGAATCCTAATGTGAAGCTTGGCGCAGGAATTCCTTTTCTGGCAAAATTCACATTGTCTGAACGATCAAATAGCCCCTGTTCCGGAGAAGGATCTGCCTTTGCCGTCAAGCCAAACTCAGCAACAGCTTCCTCAATCATAAAATCTGCGCTGGTTCTACCCAAACCAATCACTGTGATGATGGACGTATCGTTATAACCGGCATTGTCAATATTCAAATTGTAAACTATTTGGTTTAACGGAATCAATGGATTGTTGGCAAAGTAGCCACTTCCCAAAAGTCCTTTTTCCTCAGCAGTCCAAAGTGCAAAAATGACAGATCGTTTTGGAGGATTCTGTACGAAGTATTTGGCTGCATTAATCACAGCAACAGTGCCAACAGCATTGTCTCTTGCGCCATTGTATATAGAATCTCCTTTGGCATCAGGAGCACCTACGCCCACGTGATCGTAGTGCGCTGAGAGCATGATGAATTCATTTTTCAAAACCGGATCAGTACCTTCAATCCAAGCCAGGACATTTTTACCGTCTATGTCTACGTTAACTTTACCTTGAATCGCAATTACAGCATTTTTTAGTTTATCACCTGTCATTTGGTTTTTTGCATCCTCAATCCAAACGTAGGGTAAATCACTTGCGGAACCTTGATCGACGCTCATTTGAGGGCGGTTAAGGAATCCGGAAACCAATTGCCATGGAACTGAGGGTACATTGAATCGTTCGATCAGGGCAACAGCTCCGGCTTCTTTTGCACGTAGGGTTTTGGTTCTTCCTTCAGAGAAAAGTTGGTTTGGGCTTAACTTATTTGGCGCACCGGCATTGGTGATTGCGATTTTTCCTTTCAAATCCTTCCCTGCAAAATCCTCATCCATGCCAAATCCCACATCTACCAGTTCGTAAGTGCCTGAGAAGGATTTCCCATCCAAAACCAGCATGTTCTGGCCTTGAGTGAATTCCTTATCTCCGATTTTCAGGGATCCTGATTTTGGAGGGGAGGAAAGCCGAAAGGGGATGTTTTGGTAAAATCCATCCGCACCTGGAAGGGGAGTAGCTCCTGCTTTTTTGAGCAGATCTGCAATAAAGGTATAAGCCAACTTCATCTCAGGTCTGGCAGGGTCTCTTCCCATCAGTTCATCTGAAGCCAAGTAGGTGAACTCTTCAATGGCTGCCTTTGAATCAAATTTCTTTTCGATGTCTTGCTTTTGGGCAAAAGAAAATGAGCCAATGGCAAGCAGTAAGCTCATGGTAATGGTTAATCTCTTCATAGGGTAATTAAATAATGGGGGAAAATAGCGCAAATTCTCGATTTCAATTCGAAGCCTGTAGAATTTCATTCGGTTTCCACGCCAATTCTTGCATGATTGTTCGGAAATGTACAGGAATAGGGCAGGAGACTGAAATTTTTTCACCTGTTATGGGATTGTTTACAGACAACTTCCATGCATGAAGCAAAAGATTATTCAATCTAAATTGCTTTTCGAAAAAGATGTTTTGCTTGTTATCCCCGTGCTTTTTATCTCCGACAATGTAGTGTCGAATATGAGCCAAATGTCTTCGGATTTGATGAGTTCTTCCTGTCATCAGATCGACTTCGAACAAACTGTATCGGCTGGTAGGGTAGCGGCCGGTGGAATTGAAAGGAATTTCCGATTCAGCGATGACCTTGTATTTAGTTTGCGCCTCCTGAAGTTTTCCGGATCGCTCACTTGTCAGAGGATGATCGATCAGATTTTCTTTTTCTACAGGAATGCCGCGGACTATGGCGAGGTAAGTTTTTTCCACTTTTCGATCGCTGAATTGTGCTTTCATTAAAGGAAGAATTGCCTCATTTTTTGCAAAAAGCAAGGTTCCACTCGTAGCCCGATCCAATCGATGAACCGGTGCCACCCATGATCCGATCTGATCCCGAAGTTGGATTAAGGCATTTTCATCCTCTCCAAAAGCCTGACGGGTCCGGTGAACCAGCAATCCGGCAGGTTTGTCAATGATGATTAAGTGTTCGTCTTCGAAGAGGATGTCTAGCATAAGGATTTTTAACCAAGGAGTACGCGGAGGAAAATTGAGAGGGCGCAAAGATTGAATTTTGCCACTAAGGCACAAAGACTCTAAATTTTTAAATGTTTTAATCTTTTAAGATCTGCGATTCTCTGCGACTTTTTCTGCGGTAATCAGCGGGAAACTAAAATATCGTTCCGCTTCCGATACATTCTTCTCCTTGGTACCAAGCCACAAACTGTCCGGAAGCAATTCCTTTTTGGGCATTTTCAAAGATCACATACAATCCATTTTCCCGCATAATCAGAGTCGCTTTGGAAAGCGGCTGACGGTATCGGATGCGTGCCACATATTCGGCTGATTCTCCTAGCCGAAGTGCCAAATCTTCTCTGATCCAATGGATCTCGTCATTTTTCACAAAGAGTCCAAATCGGTTTAACCCGGGATGATTCTCACCTAAACCTGTGAAAATGACATTCTCTTTCGTGTCTGTGGAAATGACAAAAAGTGGCTTACCTGTGCCGCCTACTTGGAGTCCTTTGCGCTGACCTACGGTAAAATAGTGTGCGCCATTGTGCTCACCCAAGATTTTTCCCTGATCAGCTGTGAAATGTATCGGTAAGGAATTCGCATTCAAAATGTCATCATCCCAATCTTCAGTAGCAATTCCCACAGGCATTTGCAGCTTTTGAAAGACCTCCAGATTTTCAGGAATCTGAATGATTTTACCTTTTTTTGGTTTGAGTTGCTGCTGAAGGAATTCAGGCAGGCGTACTTTACCGATGAAGCAAAGTCCTTGTGAATCTTTCTTTTCAGCAGTGATTAAATCTGCTTCTTTGGCGATTTTTCGTACATCGGGTTTTTGTAAATGGCCGATGGGGAAAAGCGCCTTGGAAAGTTGCGCTTGGGAAAGTTGGCAAAGAAAATAGCTTTGATCTTTGTTTGGATCGGCTCCGGCAAGCAGCTGATAAACTGGCTTTCCGTCTACTTGGATTTCACCTTTCTGACAATAATGTCCTGTGGCTACAAAGTCCGCTTTGAGCTTTTGGGCAGCTTTTAAGAAAATATCGAATTTGATTTCCCGGTTGCAGAGGATGTCCGGATTTGGTGTGCGTCCGGCTTCGTATTCCGAAAACATGTAATCCACGATCCGCTCCCGGTATTCTTCACTGAGATCGATGGCTTGGAAGGGGATACCGAGTTTTTCGGCCACTAGCATCGCATCGGTGGAGTCTTCCATCCAAGGGCACTCGTTGGAGATGGTGACGGATTCATCGTGCCAGTTTTTCATAAACATGCCGATGACTTCGTAGCCCTGATCGAGTAATAATTTGGCAGCCACGCTGCTGTCGACTCCGCCCGAAAGGCCTACGACTACTCTAGGTTTTGTTTTCATAGGTAAGAATTAATGGATTCAAGGTCCATTAGGTTACGGAGATGAAACGTCGATTTGATTTCAATAAGTTCGTGAAGGTAAGAAATTGAAATAACTCGTCCGCCGTGGCGGATTGAAAAATTTTAATATTGAAAAATTGGCACTTCAGGGGATAAAGGCAATAATTTTCCAATCTTGCAATCTTCCAATTTTACAATAAAATGTCCCTCGAAAAACGAATAGCAAATGGAGATTTTTTAACTGAACTCCAATTCCAGACTGCACGAAGCGGGGGGCCGGGAGGACAAAACGTCAATAAGGTTGAGACGAAAGTTCAGTTGAGTTTCGATGTCAACAAGTCATTGGTCCTGAGCGAGGAAGAAAAACTGACTTTGCTTCAAAAAGCGAAAAACAAGATCGATCAGGAAGGGAATTTGAATCTTTCCTGTCAGGAAAAGCGCTCTCAAATTCAGAACAAAGAGCTGGTGATCAAGAAATTTTATGATTTGCTAAAAACAGCTTTTCACAAAAAGAAAATCCGAAAAGCAACGAGACCAAGCAAAGGTGCTATTGAAGATCGCTTAAAATCAAAGAAGGTTCAGGCGGAAAAGAAGGCAAATCGGAAGTGGAAAGAGTGAAAACGGTATCTAGTATTTGGTGTCAAGAATCAAGACTGAAACCAGAATAAGGATAAAAATTAGGAGGCTAAAGTGTGAAAGTTAAAGTCAGAAGTCCAAGATTATTTTTTTGAGGATTTGGATTTTTTCCAAGTCATAAAGAACAGTGTAAAGCCAGAAGCAATCGTGGCCAATCCAAACAGGGAAAATGCCCTCAACAGGAGGTTGTTGAAATTGTCCCGACCGGCGTAATCCATCGTGTGAAACATCCAAAGCGTGTCAAACCAGCGCCAGTTTCTATGCCTGACGCGTTCAAAATTTCCGCTTTTGGCATCAATGTAAGCTGTAAGATTCTCGGGATGCTCAAAGTTAACCGCCCAAGCCGGTAGGGGACGGCCCCGATATTCGTGGTGCGAACCAGTCTCCGTCAGGTATTCGGCAGACTTGATTCCAAAGTCACCTTTGATATAGATTTTGGCGATCTCCTTGGCTTCATCTTCGGTGATTTCACCTTTGGAAGCCCCAGTTTGGGCATGAAACAGTTGCTGCCCATTTACCCAATAGTAGGGTTGGTGTTTGACAAACCGGAGTTCCAGGCTGGCAATTTCCAGAGTAGAATCCAAACTTGCGGGATCGACCAAATTGGCAGCAGTCATATGCATCATGTGATCCTGGTGAAAATGATCCCCGTGAATCTCGTCGATGTCTGTCCAAGAAAAATAAAGTCCTGAGATCGTCCAGAACAGAAATTGTATCCCGATGAAAACACCTAAAAAGCGGTGGATTCTTCGGGCGTAGAATTGATTGTTCTTTCGCATCTTACTTGTTGATTACTTCAAAACTCACTTTTGTCTTATCCCAAGCCATGCTTATTTCTGCTGTATTCGCAGATTTTTCGGTGACAGTGTAAGTAAGTGATTCGACTGTTTCTGTAAGAATCTCCGGCGTTACCGTCATGCGGATGATATCCTCGGCTGAATTGTAATCGTCTGCAAGGTGCATGTCCCAAACTTTATTTAGAATGAGTGTCCATTCGGTTTCTCCGGGAATGGTGAAGAAGCCGTATTTCCCTGCCGGGATTTCTTTTCCTCCGATCAATACATTTTTATCAAACTTTATACTTGTGGCTTTATGCGCTCCGGTGGACCAAACTTCTCCAAACCCAACCAGTCCACCGAAAATTTGCCTTCCCCGGACACTTGGGGAGGAGTAGTCGATGTGGATGTGATTTCCTCCGATCACTGCCATCGCTTCGGTTTTTGGGCTTTTGGAGGCAGCAGGTGCAGCTGCTGTTTGGTGCTGACTGTGATCTTCTGCTGTTACATTTTCAGATTCCGTTTTGGATGAACAAGAAAGTGCAACTAAAAGGAAAATGGCTGAGATAATGGGTGAATACTTCATAGTGCTGTGGGATGGTGCGTGATAGGTTATTTGTTATTGGGTTATTTGTAAAGGTTATTTTAACCTTCTTACTTTGTACCTGGTACTTAGTACTTCGTACATTCAATCCGTTTCAAAATACAAATGGTAATGCTTGCTGCATCCGGGGTTAAAGCCCGATTTACAACTTGGACAGAAATTGTTTGATGCCATGTAATCTTTAATACTTAATTCGGTACCGCAAACGCCACAAAGAATTGCTTTTTGGTCAAATTCTGCCTTTGGCCAGACTTTATGCTCATGGTCCGCTTCCTCTTCATGGCAAGAAAAGCAGGGGTAATACTTGTCACAGCATTTGAATTTGATGGCGATAATGTCCAATTCGGAATGCCAATGCACACAGCGGGTTTGATTGTCCACGGGTTTTCCGAAAACATTTACTCCGCGGATTTGTGAGACTTTCAGCGGTTCCAATACTTTCTCTTGAGCAAATGAACCTGCTGTGAAAAGCAGAATAAGTCCAAGTGTAAATAGTACATTTTTTCTCATTGGATTGATCGGTATATGTTCATCCGCATTAATTCAGCTAAATTCTAATCAATGGATTTGAAGATCAAAGCGGCGCAATTTCCCCTTTTTAAGGGGGTTAGGGGGATTTAATTCTACAAAAATATGGATTTGTGCAGCATTCCGAATTTTCAAATAATTCAGAAGGCGGGTCCTAAATAAGGCCCGCCTCCCAATTTGATTTAATTCAAAGCCAAAGTTTCCTCTACTCGACCGCAGGTCAACATCGAGCTTCCAAACAATGGATTTTTGATGTCTTCATTGGCACTCAGCCACATGCCACCTTTGTTTCCCTTGTACATCGGGCAATACTGATGGTAAAGTGTGCGGTCAGCACCGGCTATTTTCAGGAACTCCTTCATGGTAACACTAAGTGACTGAAAACTTTCACGCTGGGCAGCAATGTCTCCAGCTGCCAATTTTTCGGCAAATCCGGTAGCTTCTACCTGTAGTCTTTCTAATTCTTCGGGGTCATTTGCCTGAGATGACGCGATATCATATGCTTTAAGATCGGAAACTAAGGCAACACTTTTGATTGAAGCAGTTGCTTGATCATCGGCGACCAAAGCATCTTTTACAGCTAAGTACCCGTCAATAATTGCCGTTGTGGACTTTGAACTTTTCACTGCCAAAGCTTTGGCGGTAGTCCCGTCACTCGAAGCGTGGGCTTCTGCATGAGTTTCTTTTGAGGTGGATTTTTCTCCGCAGGAAAACACTGCAAAGGTGATTAAGGAAGCAAATAATAGTGTCTTTTTCATGTGTTTATAATTTGTTTTTAAGTGGCCACATGGAATCTCGCATGGTGAATAATCATCCCAGTGTGTGACACCGAAGGTCCATGCTTGATTTCATTTGAAATTAATTTGGTTTTTGATAAGTGTTAGATTCTAATTCTTTCAAGTTACGGTTTGTAAAGAAATAGACCTGTCAGGTTTTCAAAACCTGACAGGTCTTAGTTATTCTTAATGATTATGTGCGGTAGGAGCAGAAGATGAATTCCCAGCTAGATTCATCACCGGCTGACCTTTGAGATAGGTTTGCTTGACTTCTCCGCAGTTCAGCATGGATGCGCCGAAATAGGGATTGGTGATTTCCTTTTGCTCTGACAGCCAATAGGCGCCCTGATCTCCAAATGCCATGGGGCAGAAATCCTTGTACACCACAGCTTTGTTCAATCCGAATGTTTCTGTCACCTCCAGCATGTGAAAAGAAAGCATTGAGAAATGCTTTCGGGCTTCCTCTAGGTCTTTGGTATTAGCCATCTTCGTTTTGGCATCTTTTAATCCTGAAAGCATCCCCATCCAAAGGTCATGGGCCTCGCCTTTCACTAAATTCATATTTACTTTTCCCAAATTTTGATCTAAAGTACTCAGGGATTTTTGGGATTCTGAAAGGTTGTCTTTAACCAGATTATTTTTCACCAGAAAATAGGCATCTGCTACCGATGTAATTTGATCCCTGAACTCCTGCGAGACCTCCAAAGATTTGGTCTTTGGTCTGTTCATCATGCTGAATTGTCCTGAAAGCTGAGCGGCGGCATCGATGGCAAAAACACCGTTGGTCACGATTTCCTCCCCAGCCTGCAAGCCTGCTTCAATGATGTAATTATCTCCCATTCTAGGGCCTAAAGTTACTTCACGCATTTCAAAGGTAGGCATCTCCGCATCCGGGATTTTAACATAGATTACAGATCGCTTTCCCGACCATAAAACCGCTGTTCTCGGAACGGATATTCCGGAAGCTGCTGACTTTGCGTTGGTCCTGATTCGTGCTGTGACAAACATTTCAGGCTTCAGTTTCTGGCCTGAATTTGTGATTTCAGCCCGCACAGATGCTGCACGAGTATTCGGATTGATTAATCGGTCGATGAACGTGATCTTCGCCTTAAACTCATCTCCGGGAAAACCTGCGACAGAAAAATTGATTTCGTTACCCAAATTCAGAAATTGTAAATCCGATTCGTAAGCGTCCAATAGCACCCAAAGCTTATTCAGATTGACCACATTAAATAGCACGGTACCTGTGCTGACATAATCTCCCACAGCTACATTGCGCTGTACAACCACACCGGATTGATCTGCAAGAATGTCAATTTGTTCGGTGACTTTTCCGGATTGCTCAATCGCATTGATTTGACTTTCGGTCAGCTTCCAGAATTTGAGTTTTTCTTTGGCCGCCTGATAAAGTTCAGGAAAATCGTTTTTGCTTTTAACAGCTTCAAGAAGTTCACGTTGCGCAGAAAGCATTTCGGGGGAATAGAGTGTCGCCAGGCGTTGGCCGGCTTTGACTTCCTCTCCGGTAAAGCTTACAAACAAGCGTTCGATTCTTCCGGGGTATTTTGCAGTTACTGATGCTTTTTCCCGCTCGTCCGGTTGGATTTTCCCCGTGAGAAAGAGTTCACCGGAAGCATTCACCCCAGCAATTTTTGTGGTGTGGATTTGGGCCATAGCCACAGCCTCCGGAGTCATTTCGTAGGCCATTGGATTGGAAGATGAACCGGAAGAGGTGGAAACAGGGATAAGATCCATCCCGCAAAGCGGGCAGTCTCCCGGTTCGCTCAACTTAACCTGCGGATGCATGGAACAAGTCCAAAGTTGCTTGCTTAAACTTTCCAACCCATGGTTATGGCCATCGGTTGTCTCCAATTGGGAAGGACTTGGCTTGATCAACCAGCCGAATAGTACCCCTATCACCAAAGTGAGGGTAATTAGCGCGAATTTATTTTCGAATATCTTTTTCATTTTAAAGTCTTATTGAAGTTGAGCATCCGATGAAGCAAGCATTTCCAGCATAGCCAGACTTTGGTATTGCTGATTGATTGCATTGACGCGTTTCAGTTGGTAATCCAGCAGAAGCTGTTGCGCGCGAAGTACTTCTGTAAAATCCCTTCCGCTACTGCTGTAGGCTGTCAGTAGGAGATTGATAGTTTGGTCGACAAGTTTCACCTGTTCCGTGTATAGTCGGATTTTCCGTTCGGCATCTTCCCAATCCCGAAAAGCATTGGCCCACTCCATGGTGAGCAGATTTTCTGTTTTTTGGCGGGTCAGGGAAGTAGCTTCTTTGAGGTATTCAGCTTCTTTGATTTTGGCGTTTGTTTTCTTCCGGTAGATAGGCAAGGTCATCGTCACCATCGGCATGACCATATTATCTCCACCCATCATCATTCCGTCCTCCAACCTTGGTTTGAATGGCATGTAATTTACTCCTGCACCAAGCATGGGCCGTCCGTCTAATTTTGCCATTCGCGCCTGTTGATCATATGCAGCCATTTCCGAGTCGTACATTGCTAGCATCGGGTTACTGGCTTTTATATTTTCCAGAACTTCAAGCTTTTCGTTATCCAAAATAGCGGGTGAAAGGGCGGCTGACAAAAGGATTTCTTCCCGGTTTTCCCGGTTGAGAAGCTGATTGAACTTGATCTGCAAAGGCTCCATATTGGCTTCCAACTGGGATAGATTGCTTTCCAACTCTTTCATTTCAATGCGAATCTGCAAGACATCACTCATACCCGAACCTGTGCCTGAAGAACCCATTCCATTGCTCATGGAATTTGCGGAGGTGGGCATTTGAGAAGTGGTTGCGCCCATTGAATTCATGGATGATGCTCCGGCAGAGCTGCTGCCTGAGGTGCTGGCGGTTTGATTGCTAGGAGTTGGTGCTGCACCTCCGGTAGTCGGTGCCGCGGCTTGATACTTAATCAATGCAAGACGTTCGTATTTCTTCAGGTATTCCAGATTTTCTTCGCTGATCCGAATTTCCTCATTCAGTCGGTGTAGCTCGTACCAAGTGGATTTGATTTGGAAGAATAACTGATTCTTTTCCTCTAAAAAGAGCTGATATTGAGCGAGTGCCATGTAATTGGCCTCTTCTTTTTGTGCGGAAAGCATTCCAAACCAGGGAAACATCTGCATCAACTGAATGTCTGCCTGCTGATTTCCCATAAATCGCTCCATGGGACGTAGGAAAAACCCTACCCGCAATTCGGGATCAGGCAGGGCAACTTGTCCGTTTCGCTCCATAAATGCCATATACCGTGAATAAGAGGCTTTTAATCCGGGGTTATTCTGGGCAGCTTGGATGAGGTAGTCATCGAGGGATTGAGCCTTTGCCTGATAGGTAAACAGTGAGAGGCAAAGAGGAAGTACTAAATAGAAAATTTGAAATTTGAAGTTTGAAATTTGAAATTTCAAGTCAGAAAGCTGAAGTGAGAAGGCTGAATTTTTGAATTTTTCCCACAGATTTTCACGGATAAAATCACAGACCTGACTGCCGTCAGGCAAGTTTCTCGCAGATTTTATTTGATTTACCGAAGTCTGTGCCTCCATAGACCATTTGTCAGGTGTCTTTTCCATAACGTCCGCCGTGGTCTGTGTCTCCACAGACCACTTATTTTCTGATTTTTTCTCCCGCAGATTTTCAAAGAAATACCCACTGATTTTCACAGATTTTTCCCTTGCCGTGGTTTGTGTCTTCGCAAACCACCCTTTTAAAAGAGTTATTGAAGACATTAACTGCGGCATGATCAATAACCAAACTCCGAAATCTGAAATCCGAAATCCGAAATCTTTTAATTTTTCCATAACCTTATGCGTTCGATTCCCCGGCAAAGACCTGGGAATTGTTTTTTAGTTTTCTTTCTGCCCACCAGCAATAGAGGGTCGGCACGATAAATACTGTGGTAATCTCCAAAACCATTCCTCCCAAAGAAGGAATCGCCATCGGAATCATAATATCCGATCCTCTTCCGGTGGAAGTGAAAATCGGAACCAAGGCAAGCATAGTGGTAGCAGTAGTCATCATACAGGGCAAAACTCTCCGTTTTCCTGCTTCCAATACCGAGTCACGGATTTCCTGAACAGTACTCGGCTTGTTCTCTTTAAAGCTTTGATCCAAATAAGAAGCCACTACAACACCATCATCGGTGGCAATTCCAAACAGGGCGATGAATCCCACCCAAACTGCCACGCTGAGATTGTAGACTTTCATCTGGAAAAGATCCCGAATATTGGCCCCGAAAAAGGAGAAATTCATAAACCAATCCTGGCCATAGAACCAGATCATCAGAAATCCTCCTGAGAAGGCCATTGCGATTCCGGTGAATACAAACAATGTGGTAGATACCGCTCTGAACTGGAAATAAAGTATCAGAAAGATCAGGATCAAACTCAGTGGAACGACTAAAGAAAGTCTTGATTCTGCGCGGATTTGATTTTCGTAGGAACCTGAAAAGGCAAAGCGAACGCCACTTGGGATTTTGAGCTCACCGGAGTCGATTTTTTCCTGTAAGTATCGTTGGGCGTCTTCCACCACAGTCACTTCAGCAAAGCCCGGCATTTTGTCCAAAAGCACATAACCAACTAGGAAGCTGTTTTCACCGCGAATCATATCAGGTCCGGGACGATAACTCACTTTAACCAATTGCCCCAATGGAATGTAACTTCCGACAGGAGTGGGGATCTGAAGGTTTTCAATGGCATAAGGATCATCTCTAAACTCCCGTGCATAGCGAACACGAATCGGGAAGCGCTCCCGGCCTTCGACAGTGGTACTGAGTTTCATTCCTCCAATAGCAGTCTCGATAAAGTCCTGAACATCTTTTACATTGAGTCCGTAGCGAGAAATTTGCTCCCGGTCAATGTCCAATTCGAGGTAGGGCTTACCAACAATCCGGTCTGCGAAAACTGCTTCCTTTTTGACCGAAGGAACTTCTTTGAGGTACTTTTCTAGCTGTAATCCAAAGCTTTCAATGGTCTGTAGATCAGGGCCATATACTTTTATTCCCATCGGTGCACGCATACCTGTTTGAAGCATGACGAGACGCGTTTCAATCGGTTGGAGTTTGGGAGAGGAGGTGACACCCGGCAAATTGATCACGCTGACGATCTCATTCCAGATATCATCCGGAGTTTTGATATGGGACCGCCATTGACGGAAATATTCCCCGTCCGGATCTACCACCAAGTCTTTAACCCGAATCTGATTGGGAGTCATGGTTTCGGGATCAAACAAGGAACCGTCCTTCAATTCGTAATTTCCATGCTTGTTGACTTTGAATCGAATTCGACTTCCATTGATGTCTGTGGCGTATTCGGTCTTGTAGTTGATGGTATTTTCAAACATGGACATCGGGGCAGGATCGATGGCAGTTTCTGCGCGACCCGCTTTTCCCACGACCATATCCACTTCAGGAATTGCTGTCACCATCATATCCAGCTTTTGCAAAACCTCCTTGTTTTCCTGAATACCGGAATGCGGCATTGTAGTCGGCATCAAAAGAAATGATCCTTCATTGAGCGAAGGCATAAACTCCTTGCCTAAACCCGGAAAGGTATGGGTCATCCCTGACCATAATCCAGTGGTTCGGATATTGACTCCTATCAGATCGAAGCTTTTTGGAATTATCCCAAAAACCCGGTTAAATCCTAACCAGACGCTTATTCCCAGTAGGATTACGACTATGGGGAAAAGCATAAATTTCATTTTATTGGCCAGACACCAGTTGAGAATTCGGGGATAAATCCGGATAAATCCGGCAAAGCCTCCCAAAACCAAAGTCAAGAGCAAAGCAATAAAAATGAAATTGGTCAAGGTGCTGACCGACACGCCTAAAGGCATCCATTCTTGTGTCAAAAGCAGGGTAACTGCCAACAGCGTAACGGCAATGATCAGAAAACTTTTTCGCTTTTCTACTTTTTCAGGATAGTGAAATGCTGCAGTATGCACCAAGCCATATCCAAATAGCAACCAACCCGCCCAAGACCATACTGTCATGGCGATGATTGGACCGATAATCAGCAGACCATAATTCAGGTAGCGCCCAATTTGTCCTCTTTGCTTTTTGATGGAAAAAATCCAATGTGAAAAAGCAGGCATGATCAGCAAGGTGAATATCACCGCTGAGATCAATGCAAATGTCTTGGTATAAGCCAAGGGGCCAAAAAGTTTTCCTTCCGCTGCCTGAAGGGTGAATACCGGTAAAAAACTGACTATGGTTGTACTGACGGCCGTGATAATTGCTCCGGATACTTCCGAAGTGGCCTGAAAGACCGTTTTGAGTTTGGTTTGACCGGAAGGAGCGGTTTCCAGATGGCGGAGAATATTTTCATTCAAAATAATCCCCAAATCCACCATGGTTCCGATGGCAATCGCGATGCCGGATAGCGCGACGATATTGGCATCCACACCGAAGTATTTCATAAAAATGAAACACATCAGCACCGCCATGGGAAGCAAAGCCGAAATCAACAAGGAGGCCCTCAGATTGTACACCATGACGATGATCACCAGAATTGTGATCAAAATCTGAAGACTGATTGCTTCATACAGTGTACCTAAAGTCTCATAAATCAGTCCTGTACGATCGTAGAAGGGTACGATCGTAACCTTTGAAACTGTTCCGTCTGCCAGGGTTTTGGAAGGAAGTCCTTGGGAAATTTTCTCGATTTCTGCTTTTACGCCTTCGATTACTTTCAAAGGATTGTCTCCGTAACGTGCGATGACCACACCACCAACTGCCTCGGCACCGGACTTGTCCAAAATACCGGACATATTTCGGGTCTGTGGGCCAATGTTGACCCGGGCAACATCCTGAATTCGAATCGGTACGTTGTCAGTGACTTTGACTACGGCTTTATCCAAATCTGAGAGTTCTTCGATATAGCCCAACCCGCGGATGAAATAATCGACTTTGTTTACTTCGATGGTGTTGGCAGAGACGTCCAAGTTGGACTTACGGACGGCTTCCATCACATCCATCAGCGTGACGCCGTTGGCTTTTAGGGCCCCCGGATCCACGTCAACTTGGTATTCTTTGACATATCCGCCTACGGAAGCGACTTCGGAAACTCCCTCCACAGCTGTGAGGGAATAGCGAACATAATAGTCTTGGATCGTTCGAAGCTCATGCAGATCCCATCCGCCCACGGGATTTCCATCCGGATCACGGCCTTCGAGGGTGTACCAATAGACCTGCCCTAAAGCTGTGGCATCAGGCCCAAGTTTGGGTTGAACTCCTTCGGGAAGTAGTCCAGCCGATAGCGAATTCAGCTTTTCGAGTACCCGGGATCTGCTCCAGTAAAACTCAATGTCTTCTTCGAAAATGATGTAGATACTGGAAAATCCGAAGGCGGAACTGGATCGGACGCTTTTTACTCCAGGAAGTCCCAAAAGGGAAGTAGTGAGCGGGTAGGTGATTTGGTCCTCCACATCCTGAGGTGACCGTCCCATCCATTCGGTGAAGACGATTTGTTGGTTTTCCCCGATATCCGGGATGGCGTCCACAGGAACAGGATCCCGCGGAAGAAAACTGACAGACCAATTGAAAGGTGCGGTAACGATTCCCCAGCCGATAATAAGCAGGAGGAAAAGTACTGTAACCAGTTTGTTTTCAAGGAAATACTTGACGATTTTGTTTAGCATAAATCACAAAGGTTAAATGCAGAAAATGAATCTAAAGCCGATTTGGCTTAAGTCAAACGCATGCAGGAAAACAGCCCTGCCAACCTTGGATTTAAATCAGAAATTGCTCAAAAAGGACGTGGAAGTCCTGAATAAGTGGGGGGGAGGTATAAAGTGTAAAAGTAGGTTGCTCAGTCTCAACATAATCCAAACCAAAAATAAAAACCTGGGTCAAGGCCACGGCAAAGACTACATTGAAAGAATAATGACTCTTTTTCAGCTGACCATCATCGTCCACTTGAAGGTGTTCTGTGATGTTTTCGCAGCAGGACTTAGGGTCTTTTTGGTCGTCCTGATCATTTTCACTGTGGTCCATTGGCATTGCCATTCCGCAATCCAGATGCTTCGGCGAAAAACCAATGTCACTTTTCATCGCATGGCCCATGCAAAAATGGGTCGTCTTCGCCATCCCAATGGAGGAGAATAGAACCAAAAAGGCTAAGGATATGGAGAAAATAGTTTTCACAGAATCAAAAGTAAGTAAAATTAATTTAAGTCTTCCGTATTAAGGCAAATCATATTATGACTTAATGATCAAGATCTTACCAGTAAGAAACAAGAACTGGAAAGCAAATAAGGGTTAAGCTTTGATGAAATTGATCCACACTAATCAGTGCCAAAATTAAGAAATTGATAACTTTTATGAATAGACGTAAAGATTTCAATTCAGTTTTCAAATTTATGTGAAAAAAGGGAGGCAAAGTGAGCGGCGAGACCCAAAAAGAGATACTAGATGTAAGATTCAAGACAAAAGCCACAGCTAAGACAGAGGAGAACCTACTTTAAATCATCGGAAATCCGGCTTTCTCAAAAGTCAAAGCAAAAAAAATTTGATCATTCACAATTAGCCACAATACCAATAATGAATTTGAAGAGTAACTGATAATTGCCGAAAGACGAAGTCCCCAGCCCACAGCTCGATTCATCGGACAACAAACCCCATTTTCTATGGATTTTCGGGTGTTGAAAGCGGATTTACAGATTAAAAAAATAGTAAAAATATACCTAAGGCAGGTAAGCAATAACTTATAGACATTAATACTTCAAACCTTAACAATTCAACACTAAACCCCCAACCACCATGTTTAACAGACGAGATTTTATCAAAGGACTAAGCCTGACCTCAATCGGATGGATAGGATTTGGAGATTCGGTTTTTGCCAACATTCAAAAAGAGGTAAAGCTTCAGAATTTACCTTCAGTGTTTTCCCCAATTCGAATCAGGGGAAGGGTATTGACAAATGGTCAGGGTCTTCGCGGCATTGCGGTTTCTGATGGAAGAATTGTAGTCCAGACCAACTCTTCAGGTGAATTTGAATTGATCTCAGGAACTGATCGTGAGTTTGTATTTGTATCGCTTCCTTCAGGCTATGAAATCCAAAAACAGGCAAATGGATCTGCTTCATTCTTTCAAAGGATCGATCACAGCAAGTCTGAACAAAATCTCAGTTTTGACTTGAAGAAATCTGTCAATTCGGATGAAAATCATCACTTTTTGGTGCTGGCAGATACACAAATTCAAAATGAATACGAAGTAAATCAACTGCTGACCGTGGCTGCTCCCGATGTACAGAAAACCATTGCTTCGCTTGATGACCCCAATATTTTCGGAATTGGCTGTGGAGATTTGGTTTATGACAAGCTGGAACTTTTCAAAGAATACAATCAGTCGATTCAAATGTATAATATCCCATTTTTTCAGGTGGTAGGTAATCATGATATGGACTTTGGCGGTCGGTCCGATGCGACCACCACAGGCACATTTAAAAGTCATTTTGGACCGACTTATTATTCCTGGAATCGGGGAGAGGTTCATTATGTTGTCTTGGATGATGTGTTTTATCTGGGCACAGGTACCAAATACATTGGACACATTCCGGAGGAGCAGTTGGCCTGGCTGGAACAGGATCTGAAACTGGTGGAAAAAGGAAAAACAGTAGTTGTGTCGCTTCACATTCCTAGCTATACCGGCGCGGTAACCCGCTATCCGGAACGGGACACACTGGGTGGCACGGTCAGCAATCGGGAACATTTATATCGGATGCTGGAAGGATACAATGCCCACTTAATGTCCGGTCACACACATTTCAATGACAACATGATCAGTGGACGTGTATTTGAACACTGTCATGGCACTGTCTGCGGGGCTTGGTGGTCAGGCCCGATCTGTTACGATGGTACGCCAAACGGATACGCCGTATATGAGTCCAAAGGATCCGAATTGCAATGGAAGTACAAAGGCACCGGCTTGGATATCAACGAGCAATTCAGGGTTTATCAGACAGGCTATCACAAAGACTTCCCCGATCAAATGTCACTGAATTGTTGGAACTACGATCCCGCTTGGGAAATCAGCTGGTTTGAGAATGGTATCAGAAAAGGAGCACCTGAAAAAAGACTAGCAGTAGATCCTTGGAGTACAGAGCTTCATTTGGGACCCGATTTACCTGCCCGCAGACAATGGGTGGAGCCCCAACTGAACGACCACATGTTCTTTTTTAAACCCGAGTCAAAAGAGAATTTGGTGGTTGAGGCCAAGGATCGATTTGGGAATGTGTATTCGAAGAGGGTGTAGGGAAAATGTATGTGGGGTGTTTGAAATTTGATATGGAAGTCGAAGGATTTCGATCATCAATAGCCCAGCTTTTTAAAGCTGGGTTATTGAATTGCCGAGTAAATTTAGCGCTGGCGTTGAAGGTTGATTTGGAAAAGAAAGATGATGCCAGCGCAATGGGATGGATTGTCGGAATAAAAATTCCACCCGCGTGAATTACGAAGTAAATATTGAGGCTTTCTGTAATTCTTGAGCAAGTTTATGGAGAGTACGCTCTATCTTTTTTGCTTGTTCTTCAGAAGGATTTTTTGCTCCAGATACATATTGTCTAAGGAGCCCTGGATTCATTCCGGCATGTTCTGCAACAGTAGAAATTTTCAGAAAGTCAAAACGTTGAAACAGCGAATAAATATCAAATTGATGTTCAAATTGAATATTGTCAGGATTTAACTCTTCAAAGTCAAACAAGAGAATTTTTATTTTCTCCTCAAGTTCCGGGATAGAGTTTGCAAAGTCTGTGATCAGGTTTCCATTATATTCAACCCGTCCCCATAGTACTTTACCCTCACCTCTCTCAATTATTAGGGGGATTTTAACGATTTCCATTTTACGATCTTTCTGTTTGTTCAATAAGTTTCAAATATTCTAACTGGGTTGTTTACTTAAGTCCGGCTTGCTTCAGAATTGAATTTAAAGTTCCTATCGGAATATCTCCTCCATGAATTGGGACAGTTACTTTTCCTTGTTTCTCGGGGTGGATCAACTGTAGATGACTACCCTTTTGGTCTTTTTTATACCAACCGTCTTTATGAAGCAACTTAAGCAACTCATTTACTTTCATGAATCTAAGGTAACAAAAATGCTACCATAATAATTTTTAATAGTAACTTTTTTGCTACTGTTTTTTGAATGACTGGGAGTAAAAAGCTTTAGCTTTTTTCTGCGCTCTCAAAAAGTTTGTCAGGAAAAAAGCGTAAATGGGAATTATCTTGTTCAACTACTTCCGAACTTATCTCTATTTTTTCTGTAGTAATTTTTTGTAATAAAATAGTTGTCCTAAGATTGAATCGTAGTGCCCCCCCAGTCTCTCTGCCGTGTTGCGTCTGGGGATTTCATTCTAATCATAATTCATGACCTCCTCGGCATCGACTTCCCTTTCCTATCATTATTTATGGGCCGAGGTTGAATATCATTTCTCTTTTTTACACCTGGGATTAAAATCCCAGGCTACCCACCTAGCGTACCTACGGCACGCTTTTTTTATTGCAACAACTACCGCACACATCCAGAATTCAACCCCAAACCTCCATTTTCTGGTGAGTCTTGCTATGTCACTTTTTGCGAGAATGCTTTCAAGACCAGAATGTCATGGATAGAAGCTAGAATAGGAGGGCGCGTGAGGCCGACGCAAAAGCGGGCCGGCGTTTGGGTCTGCGCGGAGAAGCTTTTTTGCGTCTTGATTTTTTCGTTCTTTTTCATCAAGGAAAAAGAACAAGAAGAAAATATAAACCTATGATATCTCTGACGGAATTTTTATTCGGAATAAAAGCTTGGTAAAGGAGGGATGGTCAAATGGTTCAAATCCAGGAAAACCCCTTCTCCCAATTTCCTGTATATTCCTCTTGTGAAAACCCTATTTATTAATTGTTTCTTAATCCTCTTTTTCGCTGGAAATACTTTTGCCCAAAAAGTAGTCATCAACCTCGATCCCAAAGGAATAAGCCCCAAAGAAACCGAATACCGAGTCTTGGAAGTCTTGGATCATCGGATTCAGAAGGCTGCCATTGGTGAAGTATTTAATCAGACAGCACAAAAATCACCGGTATCAATTAATGGTAATCTGGAACAAGTAGCAACCCGATTTTTTACCAAAATCACCAATCCGAAAGACTCTGCACAGCTGATTCAGATCAGGATTTTTGAGTTGGAATTGAAAGAGAGTTTTGATCGGGAGCAGCGATTGTATCAGGGTGATGTGCAGTTGGCGCTGGGGTTCTATGTCAAGGGAAGCGGTGAACCTGAACACTTGCTGGACTATTTGGGAACGACGCAATACCGTCGATCTGACTTCCGCATGGATCGGGTAGAAGAGATTGTCAATAAATTATTTCAAAATAGTCTGGAATACTTTGACAACTGGTACAAATCCCAAAACATGAGCAACAGGGCCTTAGCCAAATCTATCCGCTTGGATATCATCGAGCCAAACCTGGTTTCCACGCCGGATAAGGTCTATTATGAACCATCTAGATCATTGACTTGGGAGGATTTCAAAGCGAGGCCCAGCTCATTAAGTAAGAACAACGCAACGATTTTCGCCAGTTTTTCTGTGCAAGGTATATCATTAATGGACGCCGGTTCGGTGGTGCAAAACCTCGAAATCAGCGTGTACATGCTGCCTTATCAGTCTTGGGTTAAAGATCCAAGTGCATATGGCCTTAACCACGAACAGCGGCATTTTGACGTAGTCAGGGTTGTGGCGGATCGACTGATCCACAAGCTGAAAACAACGAACTTGGATTTGGACTTTTATCAGGCTAGAATCACTGAAGCCTATCTCGATGCCTATCGGGAAATGAACCGCTTACAGGAATTCTACGACAAACAAACCCAAAACGGCATCAACACTACCGAACAGGAAAAGTGGAACCAATGGATCGACGAAGCCTTAGCAGGAGATTGGAAGTGGATAGAGGAGTTGTTGGGGAGTGGGAGGAGGTGAGGGTTGCACTCCTATCAATAGCCTAGCTTTTTAAAGCTGGGTTAAAGAATCGCTGGGTATAATCAGCTATGCACCAGTAAGTTTATTTGTATTGAAGAGTTAAAGCCAGCGCAGAGGAATGGGGTGTCGGATTATAAATCCTAGGGTAGGACCTCGAAATTGTTCCCTTTAAAACTATCTTGAATTAAGGAGCCCAGTGCTGAAAGCACGCCCTTTAATAGCCCAGCTTTTCAAATCTGGGTAAAATGATACTCCGAGTAGATCATGCGCTGGCGCTGTAAGTTAATTTGAGAAAGAATGCTATTGCCAGCGCAATGGAAAGGGGTTTAAGAATTTTATTCCTTTATCTTGGTTTTGAGAGTTAAAAAAAAGCAGTCCGAAGACTGCATATAAGTAGCTTCAAGTTTGAAAATTTGAACCATTCAAACGCAGGAGCAACCATTTACGACCTCGCCTTTTTCTTGCCTTTATTGATTTGGGTCACGGAACCGTCGGGATGGGTGATCGTTCGGGCTCCTCGGTTTTTGATGGTGAGCGTGTGAGTTCCAGAACTTGGATTCACCAGCACTTGATGGGTTTTGCCGTTACTGATGAGAACGGTGTGGGTTCCATTTGGATTTACAATCACCTTGGTATTTCCATGGTCAATCACTTGAGAGTGAGTGCCGTCATGATTGATGATTGTTTTGTTGGCATCCGAACCTACCAATATAGAATGAGTCCCATCGGGATTAACTACGACCTTGTGATTACCATTATCATGAACCACAGAATGCGTTCCATTAGGGTTAACAATCACCGTCTGTGCATACAAGCCAGAACTAAGCAGCGCTAAACAAAATATCAATAAGATTCTCATGGTTTGTTTTACTGGATAAATGGGGGAAAGGTTTGGGATGTTTCGTTGATATTCTGGTGATGTGACTATCGTTAAGGAATTACAAATTCCAAAGGATATATAAGCGTGGTTTCAAACTACGCTTAGGCCGGGTAGACTACACCTAGCGGGGCGGAAGGAGTGGAGTTTTCATCCTCTAAGCCACGACCTCCTGGTACAAATACTGCTGAAATTCAATAAAGAGCTTTCGGACCTCTCCGGCATTTCCCAAAACGCTAAGTCCGTCGGGCAAACTCTGATACTTATTTTCAATCAGGGTTTTGAGTTTGGAATCGTCCAATTCGTCAATGCCTGCTTCCACATATTTTTCCAACACAAAATCAATAAAGTCCTTTTTGTTGGCAGTCAATAGTGGAATGATAGATTCCTGAGCTAGTTTTGCACGCTCTTCCCGTGATTTGGCAATGTAATCCCCATTGAACACATATTCCAAGACATCAAAAAGGTCACTCTTTTCCATATTGACCAGCTTCTGCAAGGTGATCAAATCACTCTTTGGAAAACCCAATTCATCCAGTTTTTCCAGAAAAGTCCTGCGGGTAACCGGGTTTCCCCAGATCGATCGCAATTCCTCCTCATTTTGAAAAAGCTTGGGGAATTCTCCGAATAGGTCATTTAAAAACTCCTCAGCGGAAATTGGTTTCCCATCAGCACTCCAAAAAGAAGTGGACATCATGTGCTGGATTTCTCGTTCTTTTCCTCTGGCCAGCTTGATTTTGACCTTTTTAGGTTTCTTCTCACAGCCACAGGGAGATTCACCGCAGACGATACAGGGCGCAGGTGGTTCTTTAACGCATTCACAGACTGGGTGTCCACAATCCCGACATGGAATCGGAGGTTCGGGATCGCTGATGATCTCCGTAGGTTCGGCGGGGTCTCCATCCCATTCCGGGTCGGCAAAGTGATGGTAGGCATTCACATAGTCATAGATGGTGAAAAAGTCATTTCCATCATAAACCCTCGTGCCACGACCCACGATTTGCTTGAATTCAATCATGGAATTCACCGGCCGGAGAAGCACAATATTTCGAACATTACGGGCATCCACTCCCGTGGAAAGTTTCTGCGAGGTGGTCAGTATCGTGGGAATGGTCTTTTCATTGTCCTGAAATTCCCGCAATTGACGCTCTCCTTCTTCTCCGTCATTTGCCGTCACCCGGACACAATAGAACGGATCTTTGGTTTTGCTTTCCTGATTGATCAGATCGCGGATCAATGCCGCATGTGCCTGATTGGCGCAAAAAACAATCGCTTTTTCTTTTGGTCCACAGTCAGTAAGATTTGGACTCGTCTTTTTTCCCGCTCTACGATCTCGATGGTCCGATTAAATTCCTTTTCCTCATATCGCTTTCCTGCTTCGATTTCACCTTCCAGCAATTCGTCGTCCGAAGTGTAGATGTAATCATCCAGCGTGGTCTGAACCCGCTTTACCTTAAATGGAGTCAAAAAACCATCGTTGATTCCCTCTTTCAGGGAATAGACATAGATCGGCTCTCCAAAATACCGATAGGTGTCCACATTGTCTTTGCGCTTGGGCGTGGCTGTCAGTCCCAATTGAACTGCCGGAGCAAAATACTCCAGAATCGCCCGCCAATTGCTCTCATCCTGTGCTCCGCCGCGGTGACACTCATCGATGATGATCAGGTCAAAATAATCCGGTGGATATTCTCCAAAGTAGGGTGCCGGTTTGCCCTCTTTGTCAGTACCTGACATAAAAGTCTGGAAGATGGTAAAGAACAAACTCCCATTGGTGGGTACTCTTCCGTTTTTCTTAATGGCATCTGGCTTGATTCTGACCAAGGCATCCTCCGGAAAAGCAGAAAAGGAATTGTAGGCCTGATTGGCCAATATATTCCGATCTGCCAAAAACAACACCCGCGGTCTTCTGCTGGCTTGATCGGGAGATGTATTTCGGTCCTGCAGATTCCAGCGAGTTTGGAAAATCTTCCATGCTATCTGAAAGGAAATGGCTGTCTTCCCGGTGCCTGTGGCCAAAGTCAGCAATACTCGGTCTTTTTGCTTGGCCAAAGCTTCCAAGGTCTTAGCCACTGCAATTTCCTGATAGTATCGAAGCTCCCAAGAACCGGATTTGTCTTCGAAAGGAACCGACGCAAATCGTGCTCTCCATTCTTCTGAAAAGTCTTCCTGCTCTTCAGCAAGCTTTACAGGAAAGGTCTTTTCCCAAAGCTGCTCGGGATTCAAAAAATCATCCACCAATCCTTCCGCTCCGGTCTCCATGCAGATTTGGTAGATCTGTCGTCCATTGGTGGAATAGGTGGTTTGCAGCTTGAGTTTATCAGCGTATTGCTTGGCTTGCATGACGCCCTCACCAACTTCCTGTATTGCGCTTTTTGCTTCAATTACAGCCAGTTTGGTGCCTTTGTAGACTAGGACATAATCTGCGATTTGTTTTTTGCCTCGCCCGCCTACCTGGATCTTTCCTGCGGTGATCTGGTACTCTCGCAGGACCTTGGAGCCCTCGACCATGCCCCAGCCAGCTTCTCTGAGCTTGGGGTCGATGAGTTCGGCGCGGGTTTCGGATTCGTTCATTTTTATAATTTTAAAAAAAGTGGGACACTTGGGACTCGTGGAACAGAGTCCCAAGTGTCCCACTAGTCTCACAAAATACTATTACTTTTTCTTATTTCTTTCCTCAATTCTCGCTCTGGTCATCCGTTCTCTCAATCCGCCTTCTTTTACGAAGGCGATCTCCAACTGCTTGATCTGCTGTTTCAGCAGATAGGTGCAGATCCGGATCAGCGTAATCATCGTATTCGCGCAGATCTCCGGTTCCTCGTGCTCGATGGCTTTCTGGAAGGTCTCGTAAGTAGGAGTGGGGGTGCTTTTGTTCAGCTCGCGAACGCGAGCCACGAGGCGGTGATTCTTGTCCCAGATGGGAAGCTTGCGGGTTCTGAGGAAGTCCTCGTAGTCGATCTGCAGCTCTTCCAAACTGGCCCGCGCCACATTCGTGAGCTTGATTTCCATTTCCTTGGAGGTGGCAGAGGCCATGCTACCCTCGGCGATATTCTGCTTGCCGCTGCGGGCGGCCTGTACCATCTGACCGACTGTCCTGTCGTATTTATTGAAAAAGCGATTCGTGAAATATACCGTCCCATCATAGATAATCTCGGACTTCTGATAGCTAAACAGCTGCCGATACCCTCCATGAGCTGGGATAAATCCTTCGGTATTTTTCTCTAATTCATTCATTGAACTGCTTGCTCTTCTTTACCGAGTAAATGGATTAAAAATAGATGGTTAAGACAATTCCCTTCTCCAATTCTCAATCCGCTTTTCCAGTTCATGAATAGGAAGTCGGGGATTGATAACTTTCAACTTATCTAAAATACTAACACATTCGGAAATACTTCGAATACCCTGATCTTTTATTAGATCAATCAAATAAATTATCCCTCTTACCTCTATTCCCTCAGCTGATGCTTTTCTTCTTAATCTTCCGTCACCAGTTATTAAAATTCCCCCTTGGATTCTTGCATGGTGCCAAACTGAGCAATCTTCAAAACTCAATCCGGGGTTTGCTTCCATTAAATCTGAAATAGTAGCGATGGCATCAGAATCAGAAGTACAAATTCGAAGTCTATCATTCTGAAAAAGGTCTTTTTGAAATTCCTCTAATTCCTCCAAGACAAAGTCTGTAGTACACAACTCCACATTCAATTGAAAAAATGCTTCAACGCAGTCTAAATGAACCAAGTCAATCAAAATATTTGCATCATTTAAAAAAATCCTCATGAATTACACGGGTTGAAGGTATTGAGTTTTAAGCTCTGATAAACTGAGTTCCAACAAGGAACTTGCCTTACTGTGGGAAATATTTTCCTGCGATAAAGCCCTCAAAACCAAGTTTTCAAATCGACTGGACTGCTCGCTTCCCTGGTATCTGGATAGTTCGATTTTGGATTTGAATTTCGAATCCATCCGTAACGAGATAAAAAAGTCCTTCACATGATTTTTGGAAATAATGCCGCACTCACCCAGTTTATAGACTATTGCTGAAATACTGGTTCCGTATTTCTCCTGAACATTGATTATTTCTTCCAAAAAGATTTCCTTTCTGGATGAACCCAGTTCCATTTTTAAATTTTCTTCCGAAAGGAGCATCTCTGAGGCAAATTCATTGCAGCATTTTTCATGCTCTTTTTCGGATAGTGCATTCAAATTGAGCACAATATGACCCAATTCATGGAATAGGGTAAATCTCTTCCTTTCTACCGGAGAATCCTTGGAAATCACAATCATGGGGTACTTTTGATCCACCCAAGTGGCGAGACCGTCAAACTCTCCAGTGTGATCGGTTACCTCAATTACTTTGATTCGTTTTTCCTCAAATAAGTCCACGGCGTTATAGATGGCATCAAAACCGATCCTCCATGCTTCTTTCAATTTCGAGGCTGCTTTTTTAGCATCCGAGCGAGTCTGAATAGGAAAGTTTACCAATGGATTTTCGAAGCCATGGGAAATTCCAAGCAAGTCTTCGATCAAGAGGTAATTTTCTATTTTGGTCCTGATTTCTTCCTTAAGGGCAAGCTCTCGTTTTCCCTTTAATTTGATTCGCTTTCGAAAACTGATTTCCCCAATTTCGTATTCAGGTTTTCGGAATAACTGGTCCACCTTTACTTTTAGGATTCTGGAAAGCTCGATGAGTTTGTCCGAGGCTGGAGTGCTCAAGCCCTTTTCATATTTACTGATCATTTGCTTGCTCAACCCTACTTGATCAGCCAATTGCTGAAGGCTTAAACCGCTCTTGAGGCGAGCATTTTTTAATCGAAAGGCTAAATTTGCAGACATAGATAAATTGGGTTTCGGTTGACAAATGTAAATAAATGTACACAATTGTCAACCGAATGTCAATCGATTAGTTTGAAATCATTTAGTTAATCCTGTTGAAAATCAGAAAGTCCGACAATGCTCAGAAAAGGGTGTAGATTAGCTGAACTCATACCTCAACCTCCCTTCCTGTCAACGCCCCGCTAAACGCCTTCTGTAGGATACTCTTCTTCAACTCCTCCAAATCAGCGATCTTTTTCTGATACAGCGCTTCCAACTTCTGCGTCTCGGCACGCAGGTTTTCAGCTTTTTCTATGATTTCCTTTTGTTCAGCAACAGGTGGAACAGGAATCAAATAATCTTTAATCATTGGAACAGTTAATTGTGGGATGGCACTTCCACTGCGCTGAATTACTAAATTGTCTATTGTATATTTTAAAAATTCAGTTGAAATCTGTTTCCTATCTGGAATGCAAACAATTAGTCTTACAATCGGCAAAAATGATTCGTTTCTAAATTCTGTATGTCCTGTTCCGCTTCCCCTTGCAGCTATTGTAACACAAGGTTTAGTAACTCTTGCAAAATCTGTATAACCGTAAAGCCCTCTGTTTTTTACAGCATTTGCGTAAATAGGGATATTGTGGTTTTCTTTAGGTTCTAAAGAATAGTTGTTTTTAGGAGCATCACCGCCTGCAAATATTTCATCACAAACCACTTCAATTGTTTTCCTTTCCCAATCCCCATTCTCAAACACCTCCTGCAAATAGCTTTCAAAGAGTTCCTTGGCGTTTTTGAGGTTTTGTTCGGCATTGGCTTTTGCCTTGGCTATCGCCGCAAAGGCTTCATCCAAGATGGAAACAATGCGTTGTTGTTCGGGGATAGGGGGAAGTGGGATTTCTATTGCCTCAATTTGTTTTGAGGATATATGCTTTACAGTTGCGTAAGCAGTTACGTCTTCAATTGCTTTGAGATATTTATTTATTCCATAGAAAAGAAATCTAGGATGGAGTTTATTACTAAACTCTTGTAAACGGCAAACCCGCTGGTTTAATAAAGCTATATCCCCTTTCCATTCATGACAGCCAAATTCACCGTCCATTCCTATTAGAAAATCGCCAGCTTTTACTTCATATTTTTTATCATATGGTCCATTAAACTTGGTCTCTGTTCTAATTCCGTTTTTAATGTCCCTAATCCTAATCAATGGGGTCCCTGTTTCAAAAGAGAAAAGCTTTGAATTAAAGGCATATCCGTTTTGAACTTTCAAAACTTGTCCCAACTTCTTTATTTCCCAGCCTTCCTTCATATCAATTCCAAAATTGAGTTCATAATTTTCTCCACTGATGTTTTCTCCAACTTAGAAAAAGCAAACCACTTCCTTCCCAAATCTTTAAGCGAAGCGCCCAAGTGATAGACTTCCTGTCCGTCGATAATCAAAAAGCGGTCGTGGCTTTGGCTAAAGGCTTTTAGTTCAAAATGGCCATATTGTTGGTTGGCTTTCTCCACATCCAATCTCAATCCTGTCGAAGGGCTTTTGGAAAGTAGAAGCACCTTGACTCCCTTTTCTTTTTTGGCCAAATGGGTGAGGGTTTTCTCATCGATATAGTTATCAATCAAGACAATACTTTCCTTGGCAGATCGGATAATTTGTGAAGCCAATTCATAGGCATCAAATACCTGCCCGTCGAAAAAAACGCCTTGGGTCGGAATGCGGTGTGTTTTGATCTGAAGGTCTATTTGCTCCACTTTGGTTTTGAGGTTTTCCAGGTGGTCCTCCAGGCGATTCATCCGGTTGTTGATGGAGTAGCCTTTGAGAAGATAATCTTTCAGCACTCGTGTGGCCCAAATTCGGAATTGGGTGCCTTGTCTCGATTTTACCCGATAACCAACCGATATGATGACATCGAGGTTGTAGAATTTTGTTTTGTATCGTTTGCCGTCTTTGGCAGTTGTCAAGGATACCTTGACAACTGAATCGGACTCCAATTCACTTTCTTTGAAACAGTTATTGATGTGCAAACTGATATTTTGCTTGGTTTGGTCAAACAGCGCTGCCATTTGCGCTTGGGTAAGCCAGACGGTTTCGTCCGCGATCATTACCTCGATACGCTCGGCTTCTTCATTAGGATGATAGAGGATGATTTCGTTCTTCATCTTCAAATCAGATTTTTAATCGACTCTAGTATCTCCGCACTTTCTTCGTCCAAGACTTTCATTTCTTCCAAGATGGCTTGTGGGGTGCGAAGGGCAGCTTCCTCTTTTTTGTTGGGATTTTTGACGCTGAGGTCGTAGGTAGGTTGTCCTTTCTCGACTCCGCTCGAAATGACATCTTGGATGTTGACGGACCATGAATTGGAACTTTCAGCAAAAGTTTTCTGCAATTCCACAAATTCCGCCAAGTCGTTTTCATTGAGCGGATTGGTCTTGCCCAGGTTGCGGTCGAGGTTGAGCGAGTAGAACCAGACGTTTTGGGTGGGTTTGCCTTTTTCGAAGAAGAGGACGACGGTCTTGACGCCTGCACCGGTGAAGGTTCCTCCCGGAAGATCCAAAACAGTATGCAGGTTGCAGTTTTCCAAGATTTGCTTTCGCAGGGCGACGGAAGCATTGTCTGTATTGCTCAGGAAGGTGTTTTTGATCACGATCCCGGCCCGACCTCCTGCCCGCAGGATTTTGATAAAGTGCTGCAGGAAGAGTGAGGCTGTCTCGCCCGTGCGGATGGGGAAGTTTTCCTGCACCTCGGCACGTTCCTTTCCGCCAAAGGGCGGATTGGCAAGCACCACGTCGTAGCGGTCTTTTTCCTGAATATCGGACAGGTTTTCCGCCAAGGTATTGGTATGGATGATATTGGGCGCTTCGACCCCATGCAGGCATTGGCGTTAACTTAAGGCTTATACCCCTATTAGAGAGATAGTTCCTCTCTTATTTTTTAGCCTTCTTCTTCAGAAATGATTCTTTTTTAATTACCCTTTTCAAAACAAAGGTATTCCTGTCCTCTATCTCCCATTCCAATTCTTCTGCTTTTTCTATATCACAAGACTCTGCCAGAGCCGCAGGAAAATTGATATAATAGGAACTGGTTTTTCCTCTTTCAACTCTTTGAATTTTAACTTTATAGCCCATATTTTTTATGATTTTATAATAGTATATTTACTATTATAAATGTAAAACAAAAT
>NZ_FMXE01000040.1 GCF_900103735.1 Algoriphagus alkaliphilus
ACTGATAATGCCTGGATAAAGTTGACACATTTTGTTGGTGTTAAAAACCAAATCAAAATGAAAATGACATTTCATTTAAAACCCCAGCGAATCTTCAGTGAAGATTTACGTAAGCAAATTGTTGGACAGATAGAGCGAGGTGAGTTTACCGTTACCCAAGCCATGCGTGAGTATGGTATCGGAGGTAAACAAACTGTGTATAATTGGCTTTACCGTTATTCTCGTACCTTGAAAAAGGGAACCCGAATGGTTATGGAAAAAGACAGTCAGAGTAAGACGGCTCAAGAGCTTAGAAACCGCATTAAAGAACTGGAAGCGGCCTTGGGGCGCAAATCTTTAGAGGCAGATTTGTATCGGATCATAGTTGAACAGGCCTCCGATGAATACGGTGTTGATCTAAAAAAAAATTTTGGAGAACATGCATCAGAATCGGATCGGAAATGAAACATCAATATTTATTCAGTGTCAAACAGGCCTGTGAATTATTGGGTTTCAGTCGGCAGGCTTATTACAAGGCTTTGGTGGACAAACCAGAGCTAAGTGATCATGTTACTCAACTGGCAAATTCAGAACTTTGCAAAGCACGGACTCGCTGCCCTAGCCTGGGGTGCAGATCGATGTATGAGGATTTTGGTCATTTATTACCCATCGGTCGTGACAAAAGTATCGAGTTGTTTATGGATATGGGCTACCGGGTAAGATATCCCAAACGATATGGAAGGGCTACCCAGTCAGGGACCAGAGAATTCCCGAATCTGCTGGTAGAGAAAAATGTAAACGGCCTCAATCAAGTGTGGGAAGCGGATATGGCACATTATCTCTATGGAGACACCAAGCTTTACACCATTTACATCACCGACGTGTACAGTCAGGAAATCGTTGGTTTTGGAGCTTATTCGACCAATCTAGCCATCAACTATGCTGAAGTGATGGACCAGGCCATACGCGAAGCCAAGTCTAAGGGACTGAGTTTGCAGGGATTGATTCATCATAGTGATGGAGGAAAGCAGTATGAAAGTGTGCTGTATAAAATGCTTTGCAACCGTCATGCTATCAAACAAAGCATGTGCATGTATTCCTATGAAAACCCATACGCAGAAAAGACAAACGACCTGATAAACAACGGCTATCTAAACATCTGGAGGCCCAAATCACTCAAGGAGCTGAGAGCCTGCCAGCTCAAAGCAGTTAAAGATCATAATGAAAGAAGGCCAAAGAAAGCTCTAAAAAAACTATCCCCAGTCCAGTTCAGAAACCAAATCCTGAATGACCGAGGTAATTCCAAAACCTACAACTTAGAGCTAAAACCGCGAATACCAGAACAACCAAGAAAAAGAATTGAAATCAAACCCCTAATTTTAACTGACACAAGACAATAATGTGACAACCAAAATCAGGCAAGCTCAGACCAACTTCTGTCTCCTGTCTTCCGTCTTCTAACCCATCACCCAAAGTAAGGTCATCTAGTGAAATTCAAATTTGCCGATTGTCTTTGACCGTGATTTAAGTAAATTGATATGAGCCAAGAAAAAATATGAGTGAACTGACTCCTGCCCAATTAGATGCTTTGGTTTCTTTACTGGATGATCCGGATCTGGAAGTGAAAAATCTCGTCAGAGACAAAATCACATCCCTTGGTGCTGAAATCATTCCTTTTTTGGAGCAAAAATGGGAGAAAAGTTTCAATCCAGAGATTCAAAAGGAGATCGAAGAATTGGTGCATGACTTACAGTTTTCCCTGGTGAAAACCAGATTTGCGGAATGGAGAGATACCGAAGACCGGGACCTGTTGACTGGTCTTTGGATTCTCAATACGTACCAATACCCGGATTTGGAATACGAAAAGCTGAATGCGGAAATGCATCAGATCTATTTCGAAGTCTGGACCTCATTCAAAAACGATCTTCAGCCTTACGATCAGGTCCGGATTATCAATAATGTCCTTTTCAATACCCTCAGATTTTCAGGAAATACCAAGAATTTTCATTCGCCTGGCAACAGCATGCTGTCCACTGTTTTGGATTCGAAAAAGGGAAATCCCATCACACTTTGTGCAGTGTATTTGCTTGTTGCCAAAAAACTCGGCTTGCCGATTTACGGGGTAAATTTGCCAAATCTTTTTGTTCTGATTTATAAATCAGCAGATATCACCTTTTACATCAATGCCTTTAACAAAGGCTTGACTTTCAGTAAGCAGGATATTTACAATTACCTGGAGCATCTCAAGATCGAACCAAAAGATTACTTCTTTGAGCCTTGTGCACATTTGGACATCGTCCTTCGGTCCCTAAGGAATCTGGGAAACGCTTTTGAAAAGCTAGGCGAAGTAAATAAAGTAGAGGAAGTCAAAGAGATGATCGCAATTCTGGAAAATCAATAAGAGCGGACATTACATCCCACAGCTCTTACCTGAGCCGGAGTGGTACTCTCACCTCTCAATATCTGATTTAGGGCGCGCTCCAAGTGTCTTTCACTAACCGCTGACTCGGACTGAGGATTGTTGTCTATAGCGCCGCGGTAGGCAATTTTCAGGCCGTTTGCTCCTGGGGTAAGGACGATCACCTCGGGGATTTTTGTGATGCCAAACACTTTGGTCCATGCCTGTCCCGCATCTATGAGATAAGACATATTCAATCCGCTTTGGTCGATGTAGCTACGCAGGGGGCTTTGTTCAGCTTCCGAATTACCGACTTCGGGATTAATTAGTGCAAATCCAATCCCCTGGTTTTGGAAAGTTGTTTTGATCTCTTTAATTCGTGATTCATACAATTTCGCAAAAGGGCAGTTTAAACTGTGGAATATCAATACGAATCCTTTGCCACTTGTCATCGAACCGAGGGTCATGGTTTTTCCGGTGACAGCATCGACTGTGGATAGTTCGCTTAGATTTTGGGAACAAGCGTTCCAAATCAAGGCCAGAAAGAGGGTAAGTGTAAAGGCAGATTTTTTCATAATTTTTTTACCAAATCGTGTAAGTAAGAATTACATTTTCCAATCTTCTAACTTCCACGGTGTAATGATGATCTGCAAAGTCCGTTCCCCTTATTTTTCCTTTGATTTTTAAAGCATCAATTTCAAAAGGCTCTAGCAGGATGTTTTCACGAAAAGACACTCCTCTTTTGCCCTGACATTTGAAAATGGATTCCTTGGCGGACCAAGCCATGGTATAATGAGTCGGGTCTTTTTCAAGGAAATCCACTTCTGAGGTATCGAGAAAGCGAAAACCGATTTTCAGAATTTTTTCCCGAATCAAATCCATATCAATCCCTACAGGTTGTTCCCTGTGAAATATTGCTGCAGCATACCCCGGCGTATGGGTTAGGGAAACATAGCCTTGACTATTCATGGATTGAGATTTGCCATGCTCATCTTTGAAAAAGCCGGGATAGGGAACCTTCAAAGCCTTTAATGCATCATAAATCGCAAATCGCGCAGTAGCCCATTCTTTCTTTTTTTCAGGATGGGAGATATTGGCGTAGGATAGTTTTTCGCGGAAACTTAAGAAATCCAGTGTTTGGCTTGTCTGCCCTTCGATAATCTTCACCGCAAGGGCAGATGAAGAATCAATTTTTTCTATTTTTGTTTGCATAGGCCAAAAGGGCTCCGCTGAGTGACTGTCCAATATATGTTAAAAATCCAAGTAAATAAATTGCATACCCTGACCGGACACAACGATTGCGTCTATGCGCTTACCGAGGGGAGCGATCCGAGATTTTTTTATACCGGAGCCGGTGACGGGATGGTGGTAGAATGGGATCTAGACCTACCCAAAGACGGAAAACTTATTGCCAAACTGCCCCATTCCATTTATGCCTTGGAAGTCGATCGTGAGCGGAATTTGCTGATAGTAGGGCATAATTTTGAAGGGATTCATGTGATCGATTTAAATGAAAACAAAGAGATATGGAGCCTCAAGCTTACCGACCAAGCCATATTTGATATCAAAGTTTTTGGAAACGAGATTTTTGTTGGCACAGGAGATGGATTGCTGATTGTGGTGGATATCGAGGAGCGAAGTTTTAAAAAACACATCAAGCTGAGTTCAAAAAGTATCCGGGTGATGTCAATAGCGCCTGTAAAAAGGCAATTGGCTATTGGATTGAGTGACCATTCTATAAAAATCCTGGATTTGGCCAATAATTTCCAGCCAATAGCCAATCTTGTAGGGCACACCAATTCTGTCTTTGCGCTCAGCTATTCACCGGATGAGGAAAATCTAGTCTCAGGAGGAAGAGATGCACACATGAAATTTTGGAATTCGGATAATTATACCCTTTCTGAAAATATCGTGGCACATATGTATGCCATTAATTATTTATCTTTCAAAGAAGACGGAAAGTTTCTGGTGACCTGCTCCATGGATAAATCCATCAAAGTATGGGACGCGGAAAATTATAAACTGATGAAGGTCATTGACAAAGCGCGAAACGCAGGTCATGGTACCTCAATAAACAAAGTGATTTGGAGTACTTATTCTGGTCAGGTCATTTCGATATCTGACGACCGTACCATTTCTATTTGGCAAATTGAAGCTGAAAATCTATGAAGATATCCCCAACTGCCATTCGGCAAAAAGCATTTGAAACGGCCTTCAGAGGCTATGAGAAAAAGGAAGTTTCCTTGTTTCTGGAAGAGATGAGTGTGATCATGGAGCAGATCAATCAGGAAAACCTGGATCTGCGAAGTAAATTACAGCAGGTAGAATCCGAAGCAAAACGACTCAAAGATGTGGAAGATTCACTTTTTCGAACTTTGAAAACGGCCGAAGATACCGGGGCAAGTATCATCACAGAAGCAAATGAAGCTGCTGAATTAATCATTAATGAAGCAAATCAATTTGCCGAACAATCAACCGGTCAGGCGAATCATTACGCTGAAATGACGAAAAAAGAAGCAAATCAATACGTCGAGCGAGTGACTAAGGAAGCGGATCAATACTTCCAAAAAGCGCAAAAGCAGGCAGATGAACAAGCAAGAATTATCACCTCTGCTGCCGAAGCCAAAGCCAAAGAAACGATCAAAGAAATCCGTGATAGCATGCAGAGCTTGGTCAGAAGCTATGAAGGCCTGCTCGATCAGCGCGAAGCTTTGGTAAAGAGCCTAAAACGCCTGTCTCAGGACGCATTGAATCAAATTGATCTTTCGGATGCTCACTTTTTCCGAATTGACGGAAAAGCATATCAACGGGCAGTCGATGAACTGAGTCGTTCCAGTCACTTCAGTGTGGCAAATATAGGGATACTGGCTACTCAAGCCGTTCCTCCTGCCAATGCGGAGTCTGAGGAGCAATTTGAAGAAGATATGTCTACCGCAACCCTCGATGACGATACCCTCGAAACAGTAGAAGCCTTGCAGCATGAACTCGAAGAGCAGGGAGAAATCCCGATGGATGAGCCGATGGAAGATTTGGAGGAGGAGGAAAGTGAATCTGTAGTAGATGAAATACTTCCTGAGGTGGAAGATGGGGTGTCAGAGGATGAAGGGATCGAAGAACAGGAAGAAATTGAAGAAGAGATCCCCATGCCTGAAGCTCCTGAAAATGAAACTGAAGATCCCAAACCGGAGGAACTTAAGAAGTCATCCGGGTCGTTTTTTGATCAATTTGACTGATGGGAAGAGTAGCGCTGGAGGGAATAGAATTTCATGCTTACCATGGTGCCTATCCTGAAGAATCAATTTTAGGCAATCGATTTACGCTTGATTTGGAACTTGAAACCGACTTTCGGGAAGCGATGCTTCACGATAACCTTCGGGATACGGTTGATTATGCCAAGCTGTATCAGCTTATCAAAGCGCGGATGGATGTCAAAGTGAAGCTTCTGGAGCATTTGGGACATCGGATTGTATCAGATATTTTGGTGGCTTATCCCAAAGTGAAATCTGTCCGACTTACCCTGAAAAAACATCATCCCGCACTCGGAGGAATCGTTCAGTATTCTGCGGTGACTGTGTGTTTCCCTGAAGATTTCGCCTAAAATTCAAAATGTATAGTAGATCGGAGTCTTCCAGAATCCGTGCGGAATTCTGGATCACATTTGGCCAATATATGAAGCCCGTCCCTAATGCCCAAGGACGTAGAATCAACTGGCCTAATTACAGAACAGGAGTTAAGGACGTGTACTTCAGAATGAAAGCTGAACAGGAATTCGCCTCAATCGGCATCGAACTCGGGCATAAGGATGAGGAACTTCAGGAGCTGTATTTTGAGCAATTCAAGGAGCTAAAAAGTCTCCTGAAGACCAGCATCGGTGAAGATTGGGAATGGAAACTTCATTCCAAAAATGAAGTAGGTCAAGTTGTCTCGAAGATCGAAAAAGTCATTACCGGAGTCAATGTGATGGAAGAGTACTATTGGCCGGAGATTATCTCCTTTCTCAAACCCCGGATCATCGCCTTGGATGAGTTTTGGGATAATGTAAAACCGGCATTTGAGAACTAGTGATTTTTTAACCCTGATTTACAGGTTAGGATCAAAGTTGCAAATGCATATTTCGGGTTTAACAACCATTTTCAGCTCTGAGGAATCCTAAAAGCCTGTCTTGCAAGTAGTTTCCACTCTCCCTTTTCTTTCACCCAAAGCATCAAAAGCCCCAGATTGAGAGTGTTTACATTTCCATTGGATGCAATTTCACCCAGTACATTGTGTCGGACTATTGCCAATTTTTTGCCCTGAAAAGTGATGGTTTGATCGGAGATATCCCATTTCTGGTAATCCGATTTTTTGGAGGCAAATACGGCTACAAATTCATCCTGAGTCTCAATCACACCGCTGGAGTGGCCGTAGCTGAGATTTTCCGAAGTCAGTTTTTTTAAGGTTTCAGCATCTTCGGCCAGCATGGCAGTTTTCAGCTTTTGCACCGCATCGTTGACTTCTTTTTCGGATTGGGAAAAAGCAAGTTGGGAGCTTAAAAGGAAAATCAGAAGTAAAGAATTCTTCATAATTGGAGCTTTGGATTGTTGAATAGGTCTATTGAAATTCAAAGTACAAAAAAACTCCGTTCAGTTGATTCTAACTGTGGTCAATTTGAATGTTGTATGGAAATCTTTAATTCAATTCAGAATCAATGGAAGTTTGGGATGAGAGACTTTTAAAATGCTGATTTTTTGAGCAAATTAAGGTGTCTAATTCCTCGATTAGAGGATTTTAATTTTCAATCAACCCAAAATGACATGATTTCACCTGCACAAATCGAATCCTATCATCGGGATGGGTTCTTGATCCTGCCGCAACTTTTCTCCAGTGAAGAAATAGCACTGCTCTATTCCGTTGCCACAGATGATAGCGTGACTTCAAATTCTTTTGACCTCAATGACCAGGAAGGGAAAAAGACCAAGTTGACGCTATGGTTCACGGCAGGTGATGATTCCTTCGGGCTGATGTCCCGATGCCAGCGAATGATCGAATCGGTTCAGCAGCTCTTGGGCCCCGGGGAGGTCTGCCATTTTCACTCCAAAATCATGCAAAAACAACCCAAGGTCGGCGGTGCTTGGGAATGGCATCAGGATTACGGCTATTGGTACAAAAACGGATTCCTTTATCCTGAAGCGATGATTTCAGTGATGCTGGCATTGACTGATGCCAATAAGGAGAATGGCTGCCTTCAGGTGCTGAAAGGCACGCATAAAATGCAGCGGTTTGAGCATACATTTATCGGGGAGCAGCAGGGGGCTGATCCGGATTTCGTTCAAGAAGCGGAGAAAATCTCGGAGCTTATCCAGTGTGAACTTAGGGCGGGTGATGTCCTGTTTTTTCATCCGAACATTCTCCATCGCTCTGAAGCAAATCTGTCTGAAAATGCACGCTGGTCGGTGATCTCGGCATATAACCTTTCGCATAATAAGCCCTTTCGGGAAAAGCACAGTTCCTGTATCACTCCGGTTTCGGTAGTGAGGGATGAAGCAATTTTAGCAAGTGGGCAAAAGAAAGTTTCCGGTGCCGATTTTCTGGTCAAAGAGAAGGAAATCACGCTTAACGTAAAATAAATCAAGACCTGTCAGGTTTTCAAAACCTGACAGGTCTAAGAGGTAAAGTTTAATCTAAATAAACCCAACAATCATGGTAAAAATCTGCATCCTCGGAGGAGGATTTATCGGACGTTTTTATGCGGAATCATTGATTGGAAGACGGGGAAAAGATCTCGTTCATGTCATCTATGCCAGAAGAGAAGAGACTGCCCGGAGATTTGCCACTGATTACAGTGTCCCTCATTTTTCCACGGATATGGAAGAAGCAGTGGCTCATCCTGACTCCGAGATTGTCATCATTGCCTTGCCCAATTATGTGCATGAAGCCGCTGTCATGCTATGTGTGAAGCACAAAAAGCCGGTATTGTGTACCAAGCCGTTGGGCAGAACGGCTGAAGAAGCCCTGCGAATGACTTTGGCTTGTGAAGAGGCGGGGGTTTTTGCTGGCTATCTGGAAGATCTCTGTTATACGCCGAAGTTTTTGAAATCCGTAAAAAGTGTCGAATCGGGTGCGATTGGTCGTGTTCTTTGGGCGAAATCCCGGGAAACACATCCCGGTCCGCATTCGGATTGGTTTTGGGATATCGAAAAAGCCGGGGGAGGAGCAATCCTCGATTTGGGCTGTCACTGTGTGGAGATTTCCAGAAATTTTATTGGGAAGGAGGTCTTGCCCCTCGAAGTGATGTGTTGGGCAGACACCCAAGTGAAGCCGATCGATGCAGAGGATCATGCCATTGGCTTGGTCAAATATGAAAATGGAGCCATTGGACAGTTTGAAGTTTCCTGGACTTTCCGTGGAGGAATGGACCTCCGGGATGAGGTCATGGGAACAGAAGGTACGATTTGGATCAATTCTTTTTTGCGAACGGGATTTGAAATGTTTTCCAGTGGAAATGGAGGAGATTATGTGGCAGAAAAGGCCGAAACTTCATCAGGTTGGCTTTTTCCCGTCGGGGATGAAGCCCATGAATTGGGCTATCCCAATATGTTTGTAGACATGTTTGATGCCTTTGAGAAAGGGACTCAACCACGAGAGACATTCTATGACGGGTATGTGGTTAATGCGATTCTGGATGCAGCTTACAAGTCTGCAAAAACCAAACTTTGGGAACCTGTTCAACTTCCGGTCTGGCGGGGAAAAAGAGGGCTTTCAAAACCCTCTGTTTACAAAGATTTCGACGAAAACCATTGGCTAATAAAAGAGGAACTCCTGCCAAATGGGGATCGAAAAACGATCCTGAAAGATAAAAAAACGGGTGAGATCAGGACAACCTAAGCGAGCTGAAAGTTTGGGTCAATGAATACACCGACCGGGGTTCATTGAGAGTTCAAGAAAAAGAGGCTGTCTCAAAAGCCATTTACAGCGAATCTAACAACATTTCCAACTTCGCAACTCTCGTTGCTCAATGTGACAAACAGCAGTTATGAGACAGCCTCTTTTTAGTTTGATTATTTCCCTACCACCTTGATCAGTGTGCCTTTTTCCACCTGATCTGTCAACAGCATTCCATTGAGGATTGCCAATTCCTCAAATCGATCGGATGGCATTTTGAAGTTTTGTAAAGCAGCCTGAAGAGTCATGCGCTGAGGAACCGTTTGGATACGGACTACATCCGGCTTGCGGTTTAGCTTATCCGAGTCTGTCAGAGCTTTGAAATTTCTGGCGGTAGAGAGGAAAACAGGCTGGTATTGCGGGAATTTCGACAGTTCGGTTACCCCCAAAATGCTGTAGGTGTTTCCTCCGTATTCGATCAGAGTAGAGAGAACCCGGATGGTTCCTTTCTCCTGTTTTTGATCTGCGATCATCATAAATGCCGGCAATCCGTTGATGGTTTCCCGTTTGGATTCTACTAATTCCAGTTTGAATTGGGTTAAAATTTTCTGGGAAATCTCTTCCATAGTTCCTGTCCCGCCAAGGGAGAATGAAATTAAAGCATCTCCGGCTTTAGGGCCCATTTGCACCTGCTGTGGCGTGTTTTGAAAATTCCACCCCTGAGGAGTAGGAAACTCAAATTTCAACACCGGATGATAAAAGATGTTATTCTCCACAAAACCCTGTCGCGGATCTTCACCCAAAACAATCCCATCGATTCTTTTCAGATAAGCATCACGTTTTACAATAGGATTCGTCAGCTTAAGTTTAGTTTTCCACTCTTGGGCCAATTTTGCCACGGTCACATTTCGATCGCCCGGAGATGGGTGAGTCGATAGAAATCCTGGAATTTGGTTGCCTCCCTGCTTGGCACTCTGTCTTTCTAGGGTATTAAAAAATCCGGCCATTTCGGTAGCATCATACCCAATCCGGGAAGAATATTCCACGCCCAATTCATCGGATTGACGCTCCGCATCTCTGCCAAAGCTCAGGAGTGCAAGCTGCATTCCCTGGGACAGTGGTTCGGCGAATTGTGCAAGCTCGGGCACAAAGACCATTCCTGCAATCATTCCCAATTGTCCAAGCATTTGATTTCGCTGCTGTACCACCGAATGACGTGCGGTGACGTGGCCGATTTCATGTCCCAAAACTCCGGCAAATTCAGCCTCATTGTTGAAATGGGCCATGATTCCTCTTGTGAAATAAATGTAACCACCCGGAACTGCAAAAGCATTGATAACTGGCGAATCCACCACTTTGAAGTGATAATCCAACTTTGGGCGGTGAGAAACTGCCGCCATTTCAAGCCCTTTTTCAGTGATGAATTTTTGTAAGGCCGGATCATCATACACTCCAAAAAATGCTGAAATCTCAGGATCCGACTGTTGACCCATGCTGATTTCCTGCGCTTCGGACATCAAAACTACCTGCTTTTTCCCTGTTACTGGGTTGACGGCACAACTTGTAGCGAAGGCAATAATAGAGGCAGTTAGCAGATGCATAAAAAGGTTTATTGTTTTCATATTTGGCGATCGATGGGTTGGGTAATCATATTTAAGTTTTAAACGCTCAAAAAATAAGCCTAGAATTATTCTGCTACTTATTGAAGTGAATTAGCGTTTTTCTTAAAGCTCATTTATTGGCCCTCTGGTAAAAGATGAGATTCAATGTGCTGCTGAGTTATCCAAAAACAGTGATTTTTTTCCCCGTTTCCCGTCCTTGGTCTCCCTACTTTTCAAGGTTTTTTCTTCCCCGTGAAGGTCCCTGAGGCCATTTCTGCCAAGTCCACTTTTCCTTCCATGTCGGTAGAAGTGGCTGTTCCGTCATATGTAATCCTATTGCCCTGAATGGAGAATTCAAGGTGGATCACTTTTCCTTTGATAGTCCCTGTCACCTGAGAATCGCCCAATTGCCCGGTATAGGTTCCTGTAATTTTTTCACCGTCCTGTTTCAGAACAAAAGTTGGGGAACCACTTCCCGCATCGGTTTTTACTTCCATCACCCAAGTACCGGTCACATTGACTGAATTTTGTGCTTGTGCGGAAAATCCAATGAAAAGCAGAATAATCATGCTGGAAAAAAGCGATTTCATATTGTTCATGATCTTTAGTTTTAAATATTTTAGCTCTTCAATTTAGAGAATTATTGCCATTCGCAGGCTACACTTTTTATTCATGGGACATCCGACATCCAACATCGGTCATTTTACATCACACATCGGTCACCTGTCCCAGACTCCGAGTATTCTTACTGCAGATCTATCGACACCCAAAACTGCCCACTGCCTAGTGCCCACATCGGTCATCCGACATCCGACATCGGACCTCCCAACCCCCAAACCTGCCTACCTCCAAACTTCCAAACCTCCTTACCTCAAACCACCGCCTCCGCTTCAATTTCCACCAAATATTCCTCCCCAATCAAATCTGCCCTGACCATCGTATTGGCGGGCTGGATTCCGGCAAATCGCTGTCCATGAGTTCGGGAGACCGATTCCCATTGATCAGTATTTCGGATAAAAATCCGGGTTCGAACCACATCTTCCATTCGTCCGCCCAAAGACTGAATTGCTCCTTCGATTTTGTCCAATATAAAATGTGTCTGTGCACCGGGATCATTTCCACCCATTGCCCTGCTTCCATGAGTTGCCGTAGTTCCTGAGACTAAGATTCTATTACCTTTTTTCACTGCTCTGCTAAATCCCGCAATATCTTCCCAGATGGTCCCGCTGAGTGCTTTGGTTAGTCCATCCGAACCTTCCCTGGTCGGATAGGGCGCCGGGAAACTCGCCACATGATGGCTCAGATCGCCTGAAGCGGTGAGAAATGGAGCTTTGCGGTATTCGTCTCCACAATCTCCGGGAATGGCAATCAAACCTGCGAGACTTGACTTCAATAGAGTCTGATCTTCCTGATCCAGTTGAAAAGAAAAGAGCTTTTGATTTTCCTCGATGTGTGCACTTTGGCCCAATCTCGCCCCAATGATCACACCACCGACGGCAGGTTGATTCATAATAAAATGACTCGCCACGGTAGCTATTCCAACCTGATGTTTTTTGGCAATTTGATCCAAAGTTTGAAGCAGATTTTGAAATTGCTTCCAGCCTCCGGCAGCATCGATGAATCGCTTGTATTTCATCTGCGACCAGGTCAAAGAAGCATTGAGGGCAGGTTCGGGTTTACCTAGCCACTTTTCTGAAAGAAATCCTCCTGCTATAGTTCCAAAGGCCAATAACTTCACATGATGCTTCAGACAGAGCTCAGTCATTGCTCCGGCTGCCCGCTGATCCAAAAGTGAAAAACAAACCTGATTGGACACCACTTCTATCCCGGAATTCAGCACAATGCTCAAATGTGCCGTATCAAAATTGGTCAGGCCCAGATGTTTGATTAGTCCTTCTTCCTTCAACTCCTGAAGCCAAAACATGCTATCCACCCAGCTCGGATGGGAATATTGCCAAGCGTGAAACTGCATCAGGTCGATGGCATCGCTATTCATTCTTGTCAAGGCAAGTTCCACCGCTTTTCTAACCTGATCTTTGGTGATCCGATCCGGAGAAGGAACCCACTTGGTGAAAAGCTGAGCGGCATTTTTGCCGTAAGTCTCCCTAAATACTCCAGCTATCTCCTCTGAAGAGCCATAGTGATCCGCCATGTCAAAGGAAGTGAATCCTGCATCCACATAGGATTTCATGGCTTCAGCTGCCTCTTTGGCATTGACTTTTGATCCCTCTCGCTCCATGTCTGCAATCTGCCAAAGTCCGGTGAGTGCTCTGCAAATGCTCAGGCCGGATGCAAGTTCAGTGTATTTTGAATGATTCATTTTTAGGACTTTGTATTTCCGATTTTTAACTGGCAACCGAAATATATTTGTTTGAATTTTTCCTGGATTTGCAGTGGACAGTTGAGGATCCTCTGTTGACGTTTTTTTTAAATTATTCGGAAGGAAGAGTTGAAAATTGGGCTTTGGTGTCCACGCCCGATGCCTTGAGCTTTTTCCATTGGAAAAAGAAAATAACCGAGGCACTACTCATCACGATCAGCCAAACAGGAGTGGAGTGAAAATACCAGGCGGAGGCAGTTGAATTCAGATCCTTGACAGTATGGATGACCAAAAATGAAAGAATCAAAATTGTCCCGCCAATGCCGATAATCAGCTGTAATTTTCTTGACCTGAAGATACCGATTCTGGAAGCCAAAACCGGATTTTGGATTGGGAAAAGAATCACCGAAATGCACATCAATAGGAAATTGACAAGCATGGAGGTGACCATGATGTCTATCCCAAGGAAGAAGTCTCCCGCAAAGTGGCTTCCCAATATTCCGATCGAGGCGATACATCCACTCAGCATTATCGCAAAATGAGGCGTATGATGTTTTGGGTGGATTTGGGCTAAGGTTCTGGGGAAAATCCCGTCTTTTGCCCAAGAATAGACCAGTCTCGAAACGGACAAAATCATCGCCGGAAGGTCATTCAGCAAGGCAATAGCTGCTCCGAGTAAAATCAAAACTCCCAAACCCGAGGGAAGCAGATAACTGAGAATCCCTGCCGCAGTGATGTCTTTTTGCATCGCTTCCAGAGCTACAAATTGCCATGGAACGGCATGATAAACTGCGTATGTGAAGCAGATGTAAAACAGCCCAACACTCAAAATAGCCAAACCAATGGCCTTGGGAAGGTTTTTTGTTGGATTTTTAGCTTCTCCTCCAGCCTGTGCGATTGAGTCAAAACCGATAAAACTGGAGAAAAGCAAAGCTGCTGCAGATAGGAATGTCGGCCAATGAAAAGTCGTGGGCTTGAGTTCTAGCATTCTCCCTTCTTTTTCTGCCAAAGCAGCCAGAAAATCCGAATGGTCAAAGCTCAACCCCGACACAATCACAATTCCTCCCAAGGCAAACATCAAAATCATCAAAGGAATCAGGGTTCGTTCATAGAATTTTGCCCCGAGAATATTGACATACACAAAAACCCACAGAAAGGTAAGCGCAAGGCAAACCCGAATCCAGGGCTTTTCCAAATACTCAGCTAAATCCAGCCAATCCAATGCCACAGCCACGTCCCGAAAGAATGGAACCACCACGTATGCAATCACTCCTATTACGATCGACAGCCCAAACCATTGGGAAAAACTGGCCACAAAGCCCAAATACGGATGAATTGCCCGGCTTGCATAGAGATAGGATCCTCCCGCTCTCGGCATAGCCGAGGCTAGAATAATGTAGGCCAAAGCTGCGAAGATTGCCGGGATTGCAGCAACCAAAAAAGCAGGCAGTACATAGGGGCCGATGCCGGGCACATTGCGCTGAATCATAAACGGCACAATATAAATCGATGCCCCGATCATGGAGCAAATACCCGTAGCGGTCAATCCTAGAAGTCCGAGTTGCCGGTTGAGGTGTGGGGTTTGGAGACTCATTCGATACGAAAGTTGGAAGATAGAAAAAATACTAAACTCATTAAAAAACGCTGTTAAACTTGTTACTGGCTTGAACTCAAATAATTTTAAATATGTATGTCCGCTTTCTTGCCAGAAGCAAAATAATATAAGGTTTGAAGTTCCAAAAAACGAGCTGTGGACTGTTGACAGTCGTCTGTGGACGATTATCCGCAACTTTATATAGCCTAATCTTTCTTACTGGCAGGATTGCGGATAATCAAAATTTTAAATAAGGATTAACGTGCTGAGGCGTATTCTTTCAACAAAATTTCAAAATCAGTATAGAGAAACATTGGACTCTCCAAAAACCCCATACCCCCACAAAAAACATTATCCGAACTGATCTTTATCATAAAAATCCCGAGATTATCACTTCAATTTTGCAGGGAATTAGATTCTCAACATCCGATGTTTTTCTCAGTACCATGACCAACGCCATTTACCTCACAACCACAGAGCCGTTTTCCGGAAAATCCATCTATGCGCTAGGTCTGGTGAACCTTCTTGCAGGCAAAACAGACAAAATTTCTTATTTCAAACCGATCATCACGGTAGGAAAAAAAGAGAAAGACCGACGCTTGACTCTGATCAAAGAGCACTTCAAACTTGCCCAGCCTTACGAGGATATGTTTTCTTTTACGATCCAAAAGGCCTTCAAGGAAATAAACCGGAAAAATGAAGCGTTTTTGATAGATGCCATTATTGAAAAGTTTCAAAGGCTCCAGGAGAACTCGGATTTTGTGGTGGTCGAGGGGACAGACTTTGCGGGAATCAGCACCAATGTGGAGTTTAACGGTAATGTGTCTATCGCAAAAAACCTGGGTATTCCAGCTGCAATTATCCTGACCTGTGATCATAAAACTGATTCGGAAATTGTTGAGCAAGCGATTTCCACTACCAATGCCTTTCTTTCCAATGGGGTTCAAGTCCTCACGCTCGTAGCCAACAAAGTGCAGCAGGGAAAGGAAGCTGAGCTTCGCCGAAAGTTAACAATGGCTTTGCCAAAGGAGATTCTAATCTCTGCGATTCCTGTGCATTTAGAATTGAGCAATCCGACCATGGAGGAAATCCGTGATGCGATGGGGGCTAAGGTGTTTTTTGGAGAAAACCTCCTGACCAATCGGGTGGATCACGTCATCGTAGGAGCGATGCAGTTGCGAAATTTCCTCCAGCGATTAAAGAACAACACACTCGTAATAACCCCAGGAGATCGGGGAGACATCATCATTGGAGCCTTGCAGGCTAATATTTCCAAGAATTTCGGAAAAATCGCAGGAATGGTTCTGTCAGGCGGTATGCTTCCGGAAGATTCCATCGTGCAGTTGGTGGAGGGATTGGAAACGGTAGTGCCCATCCTGCAGGTCGAGGAAGCGACATTTGAAGTGGTGACCAAAATCAATGACATCAAAGCCCGGATTTCAGCGGATGACAAAGAGAAAATAGCCATTGGAATTCGACTTTTTGAGCAGGCAGTAGACGAAAAGGCGTTGACAGACAAGATTGTTGCATTTCATTCCGATGTGCTCACGCCGCGGATGTTCCAATATCAATTGGTCAAACGCGCAAAATCAAACAAGAAGCATATCGTGCTGCCGGAAGGCGAAGATGACCGAATCCTGCAGGCAGTAGATCAGCTTGTAAAGCAGGATGTGGTTGCATTGACACTTTTGGGTAATAAAGAGACTATTGAACTGACTATTAAGCGGCTTAATCTTTCGCTTGACTTGATGTCTGTCAATGTAATAGCCCCTGTTAGTTCCGTCCGGTTTGAAGAATATGCACAGGCACTTTATGAGCTGCGCAAAAACAAAGGATTGACCATCCAAATGGCGCGGGACCTGATGCTCGATGTGTCGTACTTTGGGACTATGATGGTCTATAAAGGTCATGCAGATGGCATGGTCAGCGGCGCGGTACATACGACCCAACACACCATTCGTCCCGCATTGCAATTTGTCAAAACCAAGCCCGGAGTTGCGACTGTCTCCTCTGTGTTTTTTATGTGTCTACCCAATCGGGTTTCCGTCTTTGGAGATTGCGCAGTAGTGCCAAATCCCTCTTCGGAACAATTGGCGGATATTGCGATTTCCTCGGCAGAATCAGCCAAAATGCTGGGCATCGAACCCAAAATCGCCATGCTATCCTATTCTTCTGGTTCCTCCGGAGAAGGCGAAGAAGTGGAGAAAGTCCGAAAAGCCACCGAACTGATTAGGTTGCGAAGACCCGATCTCAAAGTTGAAGGCCCGATCCAATACGATGCAGCTGTTGATCCTGAAGTTGGGAAAAAGAAACTGCCAAACTCCGAAGTTGCAGGTCAGGCAAGTGTGTTGATTTTCCCTGACTTGAACACTGGAAACAACACCTACAAAGCCGTGCAGCGGGAAACCGGGGCGATCGCCATCGGCCCGATGCTGCAAGGATTGAATAAACCAGTCAACGACCTGAGCAGGGGTTGCACCATGGTAGATGTATTTAATACGGTGGTAATCACGGCTATTCAAGCGCAAGAAAGTTAAATTCAATCACCAATGCTCAATGATCAATTTTCAATTACCAAGAAAAGGAAGTCCTTGATAATTGAGTTTGATGATTGACCATTGAACATTTCTCAATAACTCAGTAACTTTTTATTACCTCCAAATGAACATCTTCGTCATTAACTCCGGCAGCAGCTCGATCAAGTATCAACTCATTTCCATGCCTGAGGCAAAAGTGATCTGTACAGGAATGGTAGATCGGATAGGATTGGAAGGCGCAAAATTGGAATACCGGGCTTTTTTGGATTCTGGAGAAGTGCGAAAAGTGTTGGAATTGCTCATTCCCGATCATGCTGCCGGGCTGAGGGAGGTGGCAAAGTTGTTGACAGATCCGGCTGTGGGTGTGATTTCCGACCCCGACCAAGTGCATGTTGTGGGACATCGCGTGGTGCATGGCGGAGAGCGATTTTCCAAAACCCAACTGATCACCGAGGAAGCCAAAGCCAAAATACTGGAGCTATTTCCTTTAGCACCGCTTCACAATCCTGCAAATTACCTGGGGATCGAAGTTGCGGAGCGGATATTCACCCAAGCCAAACAGGTCGCTGTTTTTGACACTGCTTTTCATCAGACTATGCCTGAGGTGGCCTTCCGAATGGCCATTCCAAATGAATTCTATACAAAGCATGGGATTCGGGCTTATGGCTTTCATGGCACAAGCCATAAGTACGTTTCCGAGCAGGCAATGGAGTTTTTTGGTAAAAGGACTTCCAAAATCATTACCATTCACTTAGGTAACGGTTGCAGTATGGCTGCGGTACGGGATGGGAAATGTATCGATTCCAGCATGGGTTTGGGCCCGATGAACGGCTTGATTATGGGGACTCGTACAGGAGATATTGATCAGTCCGTGATTTTCCATCTGGTGAATCAACTTGGTTATTCTCTCGACGAAGTCAATACGATCCTGAACAAGAAAAGTGGAATGCTCGGCCTCACGGGGTTCAGCGATATGCGGGACATCCGCAAGCTGTATGATCAGAAAGAAAAAGCAGCAATCCTCGCCTACGACATGTATGCCTATCACATCAAAAAATTCATTGGATCCTTCGCTGCAGTACTGAATGGACTCGATGCGATTGTCTTCACCGCCGGAGTAGGAGAGAATGATGCGCTGACGCGCAAACTCGTCTGTCAAAATATGGATTTCCTCGGAATCAGACTCGATGAAGCCAAAAATGAAACCCGTCAAAAAGGCCTACATGAGATCAATACCTCCGAATCTCCGGTAAAAATTCTGGTCATCCCCACCAATGAAGAATTGGAGATTGCCAGACAGTGTTTTGGGTTGGTGGGCTGAGCTTTGTGTTTTCTCGAGAATGAGTTTATCAGAATAATCATCCGATTATATATTGAAAAACAAATTATTATTTCTAAAATAAATGAAATAGGGTTTTAATTAATCTGAGGACTGTTCTATTTTAAGATTTTTTATCTGCCAAATTATATATCCGTAGCTTTGTAACAGTTTTAAAAAAGCAGCAATGAAGCGGATAAACGAATACAAGAAACTTTTTAATGTAGAAGGTTCTATAGACCTGAAGAAACTGAAGACCACCTATCGGACTTTGGTGAAAGAATGGCATCCTGACAAATTCCTGGATGGGGATGAAAAGGCGAAAGAAGCCGAAGAAAAAAGCACCAAAATCATTGACGGGTATCACTTTCTGGTAAGTATTGCGCCGGAAACCATCGCTGCAAATCTTGAGGAGTACACCAAAACCGCTACCGAATCCGGAATCGCTGACTTTCACTACAAAAATCAGGTGCTTGAAATCACTTTTTTGGATGGAAACACCTATGAGTATTTTGGCGTGTCAAAAAACACCTACACCAAGTTTATCAATTCAGACAACACCTACCGCTTTGCCAGAAGGAATATTTTGAGTGCGCATACTTATAGGAAATCCAAGAAGACTTTGGAGACGGCTTAAGGCCTGGCTTTAAGCGGTTTATTATTTTTAACCATTCAGAGAATTAAGGGCATTAAGCTTTTGGAATCTTTACCCTGTTAAGGGTCTCCGCTTATCGAAAGCAGTGATACTATGAAAGGCCAAATCCTAAGTAACGAATCAAGTGAAAGGAACACTCATTTGGGCGGGATTTGATTTGCCTAAGTGAAGATTGAAACTCGATTTGCTTGCGCTAAATTTTTGAATAATTTTTTAAGTCGGCTCAATATGGATCAGCACATGACCAAGTTGTGGGATTTCTCTGCGCAGCGTGTCCTTAAGCTTATGGGCGATCTCGTGCCCCTCTGTCACGGTCAAGTCCCCTCTGACATGTGCGTGTAAATCCACGTGATAGGTCATGCCTGCTTTGCGGATAAAACACTTTTCGGTTCCCTCAATTCCCTCAACTTTCAGCGAAATTTTCCGAATCTCCTTTGTGAGTTCAGTGAAGTTATTTTCATCCATCACTTCACCCAAAGCAGGCCTGAAAATCCCGTAGCAATTGTACAGGATAAATCCACAAGCCAACAAAGCCGCGTAATCGTCTGCTACCTCGAATCCTTCTCCTCCGAAAATAGCGATCGAAATACCGATAAATGCGGCGATTGAAGTGATGGCGTCTGCTCGGTGATGCCAAGCCTCAGCTTTTAGTGAGGAACTTTTGAGTTTTTTGCTCCGGTTAATGACCACCTGATAGGAAATTTCCTTCCATATAATGATCCCTCCGAGGACAATCAAAGTCCAAGGTGAAGGTAATTCGTGTGGAGTCTGTATGTTTTTGATGGACTGCCAAGCGATCGTAAATGCTGAGATGATCAGAAATGCGACGACTAAGAAAGTGATCAAAGGTTCTGCTTTACCGTGTCCATAGGGATGGTTTTCGTCTGCAGGCCGCTCAGCATATTTCAAACCCAGTAAAACGAGGAAAGAGGAAAAAATATCTACCGTAGATTCGATGCCATCGGCGATCAGCGCAAATGAATTCCCAAAAATCCCGGAAAGAAACTTGACACCTGCTAAAACAGCATTTCCCAAAATGCTGAAAATGACCGTTCGTATAGCAAGATTGGACTTAGACATGTTCGAAAGTACAATCTACAAGGTTAAAATCAGGCATTTTTAGGCAGTTCCGGATAAATTTCTTGTTTGGTCTTCCAAACTATTGGTACGACGACCTTCCGACATCTGCCATTTAAAGGCAGTACTTTGACATCTCGTTTTTCCGTACTTACTTCCGGAAATTCACAATAAATTACTCCTGTTAGGAAAGGTTTGGCTTTTATTAACTCCTTTCCAATCACAGCTTTTTCGCCAAAATTCCCAATTTTCAGGTGTTTTGGCAGTATTTGAATTTGAAACTATTATTTTGCCACTGAAAGCGAGTGGTGGAAGAACTTCCCAAGCTAGAGTGAACAAACTATAACCACTTACCTGTCCAAATGCACCTGTCAATCATTTCACCCGTCTACAATGGAGAATTAATACTTCATGAGCTTATTGAACGCATCCACCTTGCTGTTGAACCGCTCAATCATGACTTTGAAATAATTTTGGTGGACGATTTTTCCCCGGACCGGTCTTGGGAGAGTATCGAAAATTTGGTTGGAAAATTCCCTAAAGTCAGGGGAATCAAATTAAGTCGGAATTTCGGGCAACATTATGCCATCACTGCCGGACTGGATAATGCCAAAGGAGAATGGGTTGTGGTGATGGACTGTGATCTTCAGGATCTGCCCGAAGAGATTCCAAACCTTTACTCCAAAGCCCAAGAAGGTAATGATGTCGTCTTGGCAAGAAGAATTATCAGAAAGGACGGTTTTTTTAAAAAACTTTCGTCCAAACTATTCTATCGAACCCTCGCATGGCTCACTGGTTCCCAACAGGATGAGTCTATCGCTAATTTTGGAATCTATCATAAAAAAGTCATTGTCGAAATTGTGAAGATGCGCGAAAGTATTCGCTATTTTCCGACTATGGTGCGCTGGGTTGGCTTTAAGCAAACTTCTATCTCAGTAAATCACGGGGCAAACGAAGACCGTAAGAGTAGTTATAACTTTAAGCGTTTGTTCAATTTGGCATTGGATATCATATTGGCTTACAGTGATAAACCACTCAGGTTGACAGTAAAACTTGGCTTTGTAGTCTCCTTCTCAGGGTTTCTTTTTGCCTTGTTTACCTTTATCAAATACCTGAATGGAGATATTATCGTCAAGGGATACGCCAGTCTAATTATTTCGCTCTGGCTGCTTGCAGGATTCATCCTGATGACTTTAGGAATCGTTGGACTTTATGTAGGCAAGACCTTTGAAGGAGTAAAAAACAGACCAATATATATCGTTGAAAAAACGACTGAGTAGGGGATAAGTGTTATATATTGACTTTGTGGAACACTCACAGGACAGTGGTCCAACCATTCGATGATAAGGAAGAATTACCCCAATGATTATCCAAACACTAGCTTTTGATTCCCAATTATTTGGATATCCGGTGGGTAAATTCCAAGCGGACAAAGAAACTAATTGGGATAGTTTTTTGGAAAAGGCTAAGCCTTATCAATTGATTTATGTTTTTTCGGATTCTGAAATCCCCAATCCCCCCGATTTCCTCCGTTTTGTGAACTCCAAGTATGTATTTGGAAAAAAATTAACTGAAGTAAGAAAGGAGAAAAAGGCAGAATTAACCATAGAACCTTATTCCGGAGCCCTTTCTGATAAGCTTTTGGATTTAGCTTTGCAAAGCGGAGAATATTCGAGATTTAAAACTGATCCAAGATTGAGCTCCGGTGAGTATGAAAAACTCTATCGACTTTGGATCGAAAAGGCACTTCTGGAAGACATGGTACTGGTGGATTCGAGCCATTCAGGCCTCGTTACCCTTTCTGTCTCCGACCATATTGCATCAATCGGATTGATAGCAGTGGATGTTAAAGGTAGAGGACTTGGAATTGGAAAAGCTCTATTGAGAGCAGCAGAGGAAAAAGCGATAACGCTGGGAGCTATCGATATGAAGATATCCACCCAAGGGGAAAATCGAGCTGCTGTCCAATTTTACAAGGTCAATGACTATCAACTAATGGAGAGTAGCATGAATTATCATTTTTTTAATGTCAATAAGTTACCTTAAAATCTCAAAAAACAGTTTTAAAAGCCAAAATCCAAAGCTGCATGATAATTCCATTCAATAAACCTTTTTTAACCGGGAATGAAATTGAATACATTCAGCAGGCTGTAGCATCAGGTAAAATCTCCGGAAACGGCGACTTTACTCGGCTTTGTCAGGATTATTTCAAGCAACGCTTCGGGTTTCATAAGTGCCTCCTGACGACCTCATGTACAGATGCGCTGGAAATGGCCTCCATTCTGCTAGAAATCGGACCCGGCGATGAAGTGATCATGCCCTGTTACACCTTTGTCTCCACAGCAAATGCGTTTGTACTCCGGGGTGCAAAAATAGTTTTGGTTGACAGCCTACCTGATCATCCCAATATGGATGTGACACAAGTTGAGGGATTGATCACAGAAAAAACCAAAGCTATAATAGTCGTTCATTATGCGGGATATGCCGTAGATATCGATCTGATCATGGAACTGTCTGAAAAGTATGGGATCAAAGTAGTAGAAGATGCCGCCCAAGCGATAGATAGTTTTTACAAGGAAAAGCCTTTGGGGGGAATTGGTCATTTAGGAACGTTTAGTTTCCATGAAACCAAGAACATTCAAAGTGGTGAGGGAGGTATGCTGGTGATTAATGACCCAAGCCTGGCAAAAAGAGCTGAGGTTATTTGGGAAAAAGGGACAGATAGAGCTGCGTTTTTCAGAGGCGAAATTGACAAATATGGCTGGGTAGATGTGGGAAGTAGCTTCCTGCCTTCTGAAATTACAGCGGCTTTTTTATGGGCCCAGCTTGAGCAATTGGATGTTATTCAGGCGCAACGAAAAATTGTTTGGGAAGATTACTTTCAGGCTTTCAGTAAATTCGAAATCAAGTCTAAACTCCTGTCAAAGAATTATCTTGAGCTATTGAAAAAGGAGGCGGAGCTATTCTCCTTCACTTTCCCTGCACCCTCAAAAATGGCCAATGCGCATATTTTTTTCCTTGTTTTTGAGAACATCCATTCCAGGACAGCTTACATATCTTATCTCAAATCAAAAGGGATCTTGGGTGTGTTTCACTACCAATCCCTGCATCAATCGCCTTTTTTCAAAAAACGGTTTCCTGAATCCAATTCCTTGGCCGCTAACTTCCCTAATTCAGATCGGTTTTCAGACTGCTTGCTCAGACTTCCTCTTTTTCACGAGCTTCCGAGATTGTCTTTTGAGTTTTTTCCAACCGGGGATTCAAGGGAATAGAGGGATCCGCAGGCTATCGGAGGAGATAAATGGGATGAGACATGAGATCCGGAAAGTTGATTTTCGGTAAAAAACGAGTTTTTGTGAAGTGTTAAGCCTGTTTATTCAAAGAATTTCAAATCAGTCAATTTTTTTCTGCTTTCTCATTTTAGCATTTTGATTATCAATACTTGACCAATTTAGCAATTAGACCATTCCTCTTTCTACTCGACGCAAACTGGCAGAATTAATAAAATCACCTAAATTGACAAGTCTATTCCTAACTCGATTTTGGCGGATTCTACCAATAAATTCTTATTTCTGGCAGTCCTTTCAGTCCTTATTTTGGTTGGTCTAGCCCTGCCCAAAGGATTTGATATCTCCGACGAGGGATTGTATGTACTACTGGCGCACCCCCTTCAGGAAAACAATGCAGGAATATTCAATTACGATCTGTTTTTCAAGGGATTTTACCAATGTACAGGAATCCACTTTGGAATTATCGGCCTCAGAATATTGCGATTGATTTCTTATGTGGTAGCAGCTTTGGCGTTCTCCTTTTTTTGGAAAAACATAGTCGAAGAGAAGGGCCTCTCATTCAAAATCGCGATGATATCCTTTCTTGGGATTTCTGCCGGATATGGATTTCTGCCTTCCAGTCTTTCCTATAATTCCTTATCGGTGTGCCTAACTGGGCTGTGGTTAGCTTGTGTTTCTTTTAAAACAAAATCTCCCCTTTTGAAGGTACTGGTATTGGGGCTAATTCTGGGTCTTTTGGTCTATGTTAAAGTGACGACTGCTCTACTATTAGGCTTAATATCTGTTTCGATCCTTATTTATGAAGATAAAAAATCAATCAGTAGTCTAATCCTGTTGTTTGTACCCTTTGTTGTATTGGAATTGGCATTTTTCTTATTCTTGGATACTTTTTCAACACTCCGAATGATTCAAGGCCTTGAATTCACTGTTTCGAGGCCTGATTATGGATTTTTGATTCTAGTCAAACATACTTTTTTTGGGTTTTTTTGGTGCTTTTTAGTTTTTCTGTCAACTCTTATTTTGAAAAAAATCAGCCCCAATCCCCGGATTAATTTGGGAATTACGGTTTTTATTTTAGTTCTGATCTTCATCCAAACGCGCATCACTGAGGAATGGAATCATATTTTCTTATTGATAATGCCTCTGATTTTCGGGGTCTTGGTTCATTCGAAATTGACTGCTTTGACCCTTTCTTCCAGAAAGTATTGGGTGCTTTTATTGCTCTTTTTACCATTCATCCTTCACTTTGGAAGCAATGTTTATTGGCTTCGCCTGGGGATTCATTATTGGATCTTTTGGTGCCTTGCTGCCATGATCTGGCTCGACGAGGTTTATCCATTTGCGGAGAAATACTTGGTGTATTTTATTTCCTTTTCTTCACTGATTCTGGTGTTAAATGGACTTTGGTTGAGTCCTTTTGCCCAGAAAAGTAGTTGGAAGGCCACTGAAAAATGGGAATACCTTCCGGGAAAAAGCATATTTCTTACCCCTCAACAAGTCTTTCAGCTAAAGGCTATAAAAAATCAAATGCCGGATGAAAGTCCTTCGACTGTCCTTGCGGCCTACCGGATACCGGGTATTCCTTACCTTTTGGGCAAAACTATTCCGATCAGCCCCGGATTTTGGGACAAAACGCAACTGGAGAACTATTTTCCGAAGGGAATTCAGGAAAGTGTTTTGCTTTACTACCCATTGGATGAATTGCCTGCCGGTGAATACGGGAAGATTATTTTAATTCCCGATTTTGATGAATAATCTTATGGCTGCTTAGATGATTAAGGACTCAATACGTACCCACATTCCGCTTGTAATTGGCCTACTTGCCATTGCCTCGGTGTGGCTTTTGCCTTGGAGGTTTCAAGTCAATGATGATGTGGTGATGATGTGGTTGGTGTCCGGAGCTTATACCGGAATTCCCGAATCTTATGCTGTTTTCATTCATCCTTTGCTGAGTTGGTTTTTTTCCCTGTTGTATTGGTCTTTTCCACTGGCCAATTGGTACGCGGGAACTTGGTTTTGGACGATAGGGATTTCTTTCTTTTTGATTTTTAAAAAACTGGAATTCAGCAGTAATCCTGTTGTCTTTAAGAGATTTCTCCTGGTGGTGATCCTTGCACTGTGCCTTCATTTTTGCTATTTCCTACAGTTTACACAAGTAGCAGGATTGGCATGCTTGGCTTCATTGGTTCATCTTTTCGGGATAGGAGGTAATAAAAACCGGATCTTGTCAGGGATAGCCTTGGGTCTTTTTGTTCTCGCTTTATTGATTCGCTGGGAAGCAGTTGTATTGGTAGGTATTGGGTTTTTAGCATGGAAAGTGAGCCGTTTTGGGTCTCAATTTTTTCAGAATAATTTAAAAAATCTTGTATTTATAGTGGTTTCATTTGGTGTGGTGTTGGTTGGAAAGCTGTTCTGGGAAAGCCAATCAGAATTTGTGGATTTTCTGGAATTCAATAAGGCGAGAGCTTCGGTGATTGACCATCCTGTTTTCAGACAGGATGTGGTTAAAGATGAAATTGACCGAAATTCTGATTGGTATTTTTTTGCAAACTGGTATTTTGAAGAAGGGTTTCCGACTATAGATCAGCTCCATGCAAAAAAAACAGAACTAGACGCGCGTTTGCTTAGTGTAGCGGAGGTCTCCAATTCCCTGAAAAGACTCTTTCAAATTCAAAAAACTGAGGCTTTTAAGTCTTTGTTGATCCTGGTTTTTGTGGGTTCATTTTGGCTGATCTATTTTGATACTAGGCGTGCAATCATTTTTGCCTTGGCGTGGTTGGTGTTTTTCTTTTTGTTTAATCACTTTTTCCTCATTCAAGGAAGAGTCATTGTCGTGTTTTTTCTCCCCTTTTTGATTCCAATTCTGGAATTTCAAGGGGATTTGAAAGGGAATATGAAATGGAAAATTGGATCGCTAATCCTTTTTACAGCTTTGATAGTGCACACAATTAATTTTCTAAAGGAGGCAGAAGGCAGGAAACAGATGGATAAAGAATTCATTCAGCTGAGTGAGGGGATAAGAGCAGGTGATCCGATTTTTGTAGAAGGATACCACTCTCATAACTCCACATTGATGTATTCTTTGGCTCATCCTGCTCCAATGATTGTTACAGGATGGATTGCCAGGAGCCCTTTTCAGCAAAGAGCTCTCAGAAGGTTTGGGCTCAATCGGTTTGGAGAGATGGAGCACTACGCTCTATTTTCGGTCGTCGGTCAAACTGAGATAGTTTTCCCCAGATATGCTAACCACGCTTTTGGTACATTCGAACTGGAAAAGGTCAGCTCAAGTAAAAACTTCGTGCTTCAGGAGTTTATTAAAAAATGAATTTTTGGTTCAAAGCCCCTTTCGTACAAATTTGAACTCCTCGATTTTTCTTTCTCCGTTTTGAGTTAAAGCCAATTGGTAGATCATTTCGTTGCCAATCCGCTCGATGGTCAATCCATGAAACCATACTTTGTTTTCACCTAATTCAATCAGCCGAAATGTTGTCCATTCTTCTCGATCTTCCCATCCCGATAGATCAGGGCCGAAATGCTTGAGTTTCATAGATACGCTTTCACCTTCCTGTACCAAATTCATAAATTCGGAAAAAACCAATTTTCCACCTTCCCAAAATCGAAACGTGCCGATCATGTGTCCGTCCACGGCAGGCATCCAGACTTCTTCACAATCCCCACCCAATCCCGGGCCGGTCCAATAGCCCACCATCCAATTGAGGCCTTCGACATTTCCTTTGCCGGGAGCTTGATCAGCCTCAAGTTGTCTGACTTGAGCAACTAAGAAATGACTAAATGTCAGAAAAAGGGTGAGCGTGAAAAGTGCCTTCATCGTCTGGTTTTTGGTTGGCTGAAGTTACAAAAAATCAGCTATCGTGCCGTTTGGGGATATCGGGATTGACGAAAGTAAAGCCACGGGCTTCATCTCCTTCAAAAAAGTCAATCTGCATTCCCATCAGAAACATGTAATGCTTTTTCTCGATCAAAACAGGAATTCCGTCAATCTCAAACTGCTGATCCTCAGCTTTTGGCTTATCAAATCCCAATGCATAAGCCATACCGCCACAGCCTCCGCCTTTGACACCCACTCGCAAATAATAGTCTGTGGGGATATTCTTGGTAGCCATGATGTGTTTGATTTCAGCCTCGGCTTTTTCAGTGATAGAAATGGGAATCAGCATGCCGTCAAAATCAAAGTTTTAGGAATTTGGTTCGTGTTTAGGCTCAAATTTACAGATTCGGCCGATTTTTTGACTGATTAGAAATGCTGATATTCGAATACAAAAAAATCACAATGGATTATTTACTGGATTTATTAAAAATCATTTTGCCGGCAGGTATTGTCTTGTATGGCATGTACCTCGTGGTCGTTTCTTTTCTTTCCAAAGAGCGGGAGAAATTGTTGATTGACCTCAAAACTCAAAACACTCAAGTCGTACTTCCGATCCGACTCCAGGCGGCCGAGCGGCTTTGCCTGCTATTGGAGCGAATCACGCCCAATAATTTGGTGAGAAGGTCTAATCCCAGTCAATTTTCTGCGGCAGAGCTTCATCCTCAGCTTTTGGCCGAGGTTCGAGAGGAATTCAATCATAACCTCAGTCAGCAGGTTTATTTTTCAGAAGAAACTTGGGAAGCTGTAAGACGCGCTGTGGAGGATGTAACCACCTTATTGAATTTAAGCCGTCAATCGCTACATGCCGAAGCAAGTGGAATGGATCTGGCAAAAGCTATTTTCGCACAATCACTTGAGCAAAAAAACGATGCTATATCCTATGCGCTTCGACAAGTGAAATCTGAAATCCAACTTCATTTCTAAGCCAATGACAACCTTCACTTCTAAGACCTCCGAAATTGTTGAAAAAGCGAAAATGCTTTTTGGAAAACAGGTAGACGTAATTATCCGACAGGAGCAGAAAGTGGTAGAACTTGTCCAAAATGTGGGAAAAAGGTTGTTAAAATTGGCTCATAACCCGAAAGTTCAAAAGCTGACAGCACCTATTCAGGTTTTTATTCGAATGATCAAAGCACATTTTGGAGGACAACATAAAATGGCATTGAGTTCACTTGGAATGATTGTATTGGCCATGGTTTATTTCGTTTCGCCCATTGATTTGATTCCCGATTTTCTTGGGATTTTCGGATTTGCGGACGATCTATCGGTGATTTTGGCTGTCTATGCCAAATTGAAGGATGAAGTTGATCAATTTTTAGAGTGGGAGCGAACTCAGTAACAAACTCTTCTGTTCTCCCACAAATCTTTAATAAATGGAATTTTTAAGTCACCCGGTTACTCAAAAGGTAATCGATCAAGGTTTTTCCTACTCTAAATTTGTTGAGTTTACAGAGCAATTGGTTAGGGAAAATCGAACTACCGGATCAAATCAAAGCGAAGCGTACCTTGAGTATACCAAGATGTGTCTTCAGCGGATGAGACGTTGGGACAAAACAGCCAAAGTATCCCCTAAAATTAAAAAACTCGTGCAATCCATTCAGGAAGCTCAAGTTTGGTTGCTGATTACGGAAGCTTGGTGCGGAGACGGTTCCCAATCTATTCCTTATCTGGCTAAATTGGCAGAGCTCAACCCGAAAATCGAGCTTAGGATTATTATGCGGGATGAATTCCCCGAAATCATGGACGCCTATCTTACCCATGGTGCTAGATCAATTCCTAAGTTAGTGGCTTTTACCCGGGACTTGAAGGTTGAGCTTTTCACTTGGGGACCAAAGCCAAATTACCTTTTAACTAGACACAAGGAATACAAACACGATTCTAAGGGAAAGTCCTACAAAGAATTTTTGGAAGAAATTCACCTTTGGTACGCAAGAAATAAAAATCAGGACTTAGAGTCAGAGCTTTTACCTTTGATCCAATCTACGCTACTTTGATCCCATGAAAATCGCATTAATATCCGGTACTTCCGGTCTTGTTGGTATGCAGTTGCTTCATCAGCTATTACAGGGAAAAGAATATGATTATGTCCTGAGCGTCGGCAGAAGGAAGCTGGCGCTAAAACACGAAAAACTGGTTCAAATCGACGGAGATCTCTCCAAAATCAACAGTTGGGACTGGCAGGAAAAAGTGAATGCTCAATCACTAGGTGGTGCATACCATGGATTAATAGAAACCATTTCCACTAAAACAGCTGAAATCCACGCCTTTTCAAGTCTTGGAACGACGATCAAAGTAGCCGGTTCGAAGGAACAGTTCTATGCCATTGACCATGATTTGGTGATTGAATTTGCCCGATGGGCAAAAAAGATAGGAGCATCAAAATTCCTGTATGTTTCCGCTTTAGGTGCAGATTCCAAGTCTTCAGTTTTTTATAATAAGGTAAAAGGTGAAACGGAAAATGATCTCAAATCCATTCAATTTGGATATTTAGGTTTGTTCCGACCTTCACTTTTGCTTGGAAATAGAAGTGAATTCCGCTTTGGAGAGCTGGTCGCGACGATTTTCATGAAACCTTTGGTTTGGCTCAAACTGGCAAAAAATATCCGGCCGATCTATGATTATCAGGTGGCCAAAGCATTGGTAAAAAAAGCCCTTGCCACTAATTCAAGTGCAGTGGAAGTGGTGCTCTCCGGACAAATGCAAGATTTAAGCAAATGATCGCAGTCATTCAGCGTGTTACCGAATCTGCCGTTAAAATTGACGGAAAAATAAAGTCCGAGATCGGCCTAGGTTTAATGATTCTATTGGGAATAGAGGATGCCGACAATCAGGAAGACATCGAGTGGCTTTCCAAAAAGATCGTAAATCTCAGGATTTTTCCAGACGAAAACGGGGTGATGAACCGAAGTGTCATGGAAGTTGGAGGAGAGATTTTATTGATCTCTCAGTTTACACTTCATGCAAGTACAAAAAAGGGAAATCGTCCGTCCTACATCAAGGCGGCCAAACCAGACATCGCTGTCCCGATGTATGAAAAGATGATTGCAACGCTTGAAACTGAACTGGGAAAATCAATCGGAACCGGCGAGTTTGGGGCCGATATGAAAGTCAGTCTGATCAATGATGGTCCGGTGACTATTGTGATGGATTCGAAAAACCGGGTGTAGGAAAAGAAACTAACCTGAATTTTTCAATAATTTTAATCCGGTTCATTGACCATGAAGTCTTCCAAAGCTTTTTCAACAAATTGATTCAGAGAGTAGCCTTTGATCATTGCTTTTCGGGCAGCTTTTTGATGAAGTTCAGGTTTGATTCTGACATTGAACGTACCCTTGTAGGACTTTTAAGGTTTTTTCCCAATCTCAGTGCAGGTTTCGATATAATCTTCAACAGCCTCAGCGAAAGCTGTTTTCAAATCGGCTACAGTGGCTCCTTCAAAGGTTACCAAATCATCAATTCCTTCTATTTTTCCATGAAAAACTTTGTCCTCTGCCGAATAGGACACCGATCCGATGAAGTTTTTGTATTCAAGCGTATTTTTCATAGAAGTTCCTCTTTTTTAAATATGATTATCCGCAATTCTACCAGTTTGCTAAAATTGAAATTGCAAAAAGCGGATAATCGTCGACAGACGACCGTCCACAGTCCACAGCTCGTCTCATCGGACTTCTATCCTTATTTCCTATGGCTACTGGTAAGAAAGCGGATATACAGATTTTTAAAATATTGATCAATTCCAAAATCACGTAAGTTTTCAAAATCGATGAAGGATGAGGTTTATGAAGCCGAATAAAAATTTGTCTTAACTATAGTAAATACCTTTCTGAATATTATGCGTGTAATTTTCCCCACAGATTTTCGCAGAAAAATACACAGATTGACACAGATTTTTTTGCTGCAAATCTTGATACTTAAGTCTTGATACTAACGTCTTTTTTCTAGAAATGCTTCCAGCCCTGTGCCTTCAATTGTACAGCAGTTCCGCTTTTGGTCACCAAGAATTTTCCCTCTTCTGGTTTTGTGATATGACCGATAAAGTGGATGTCTGAGTGTTTTTCCAACTTGGCGAAATCTTTCTGATCGATCGTGAAAAGCAACTCATAATCTTCACCACCATTCAAGACACAGGTGATTGGGTCTAAATTTAGCTCTACTGCAGTGTCAAAGGTCTGCTTATCTATCGGGAGTTTGTCTTCATAGATTGTAGCCCCAACGCCTGATGCCTTGCAGATATGGAAAATCTCCGAAGCTAATCCGTCTGAAATATCCATCATGCTGGTAGGGACAATACCTAATTCCCGCATTTCATGGATGATATCCATTCTTGCATCCGGTCGGAGTTGACGTCCGGTCACTACGGTGTATTTTTCCAGGTCAGGACGCATGTCAGGATTAGCGAGGAAGACTTGCTTTTCCCGCTCCAGAATTTGCAATCCAACCAAAGCCGATCCCAAATCCCCGGTTACACAAAGAATATCATTGACTTTGGCGCCGGATCTGTAAGTGATTTGCTCTTTTTGTGCTTCACCGATAGCAGTAACTGAGATCACTAATCCACCTCTGGAGGCTGTTGTGTCTCCACCGACCAAATCCACTCCATAATGCTCACAAGCGGCGTTGATGCCTTCATAGAGTGCATCTACTGCTTCCACGGAAAAGCGATTGGAGAGCGCAATGCTTACGGTGATTTGCTTTGGAATTGCATTCATCGCTGCCACATCGGAGATATTCACTGCCACAGCTTTGAAACCCACATGAGTCAGAGGAGCGTAAGAAAGATCGAAGTGAACTCTTTCTAGCAAAAGATCAGTAGTCACTACTTTGACATGATCTCCCGCCTCGATTACCGCCGCATCATCTCCGATGCCTTTGACAGTTCCTGGGTTTTTGATTACTACTGTTGAATTCAGGTGATCAATCAGGCCAAACTCACCCAATTCACTGATTTCTGTTCTCTTTTCAGACATTTTGATTTACGATTTATTATTTAATCGGTATTTATTTCCCGCAGATTAACACAGAAAAAGACACAGATTTTCGCAGATTTAATTTTCTCCCTTATTTAGGCTATCTGCCCAAATCTGTGACTGAAAACTTTTAACTGATCACTACCGATTTTTAAGACTTCTGTCATCTGACTTTCTCTCCTGCCAACTGAATCCTGCGACTGCCTACTGTTTTCAGCCTACCTCCGGAAGGTAAACTTTCTGACTTCAGCTTTCTGAATTTTGCACTTGCCTACTGCGACTGACGACTGCAAACTGGCATTGCCTACTGATCACTGAAAACTGCCTACTGATTCTGACATAGCTCCACCAACACACCATTTGTGCTGCGAGGATGCAAAAATACCACAATTTTATTGTCAGCTCCTTGTTTTGGGGTTTCATTCAGGATTTCAAAACCTGCTTCTTTCAACCGCTTGATTTCTGCGTGAATATCTTCCACATCAAATGAGATATGATGGACGCCCTCTGATTTTTTCTCCAAATATTTCGCAATAGGACTATCAGGTCGGCTCGCTTGAAGCAACTCAACCTTGGTGTCGCCCACTTGGAAAAAACTGGTTTCCACCCCTTCACCTTCCACGGACTCCGTCTTGTAATTCTCTTTTCCCAAAAGTCGAGTGAAGAGCTCATTGGATTTATCCAAATCTGCGACAGCTATTCCTATATGTTCGATTTTCCTCATCATCTATTTTGTATCTTTGTTGCGAATCTTTTTTTTAATGGATGTGTTAACGATACATTCTGAAAGTAGTATCAAAAGTAAAAGTATAAAAATATGATCATCGTTTCTGACAAAGCCAAAGAGCGGATTCTCGAACTCCGAAAAGAGGAAGGCCGAACTGAGAATGAAAATATACGCGTTTCTGTCAAAGGAGGAGGTTGTTCCGGTTTGATGTATGACTTGGGTTTTGATGCCACTGTGGTGGATTCAGACCATGTTTTTGAGGACAAAGGAGTTAAAATTCTGGTCGACAGAAAAAGTCTGCTTTACCTCGCAGGAACAGTTCTTGAATTCTCAGACGGATTAAACGGCAAGGGATTTCAGTTTGTCAATCCAAACGCCAGTCGAACCTGCGGATGTGGAGAGAGTTTCTCTGTTTAAATTAGCGATTAAATTCAATGACAATGAAAGCAGCCAGAATGGTTGCTTTTTTTTAAAGTTCCCACAGATTAACACAGATAAAACCCACAGATTTTCGCGGATTTTTTTCCAATAACCCTATGATAGGTTTGTTAGTTGACTAAATAACCACTTTTCTCCTTACCTAAATTGCATCCAATCCTTACCTTTGCCCACGATAAAAAACACCCAAATAATGGAAGAGCAAATCAAATATGTCCCTCTCAATGACCTGCACATTGCCCTTGGTGGCAAAATGGTGCCTTTTGCCGGTTTCAATATGCCTGTGCGATACAGTACCGATACCGAAGAGCACCTTTGCGTACGAAATGGAGTAGGGGTTTTTGATGTATCCCACATGGGTGAATTCATGGTGGAAGGACCTGAAGCACTCAATTTGATCCAAAAAGTCACTTCAAACGACGCTTCCAAACTGGTGATCGGACAGGCACAATATTCCTGCTTTCCCAATGAAACAGGAGGAATCGTGGATGATTTGATCGTTTACAAGTTTGCTGAGGAAAAATACATGTTGGTAGTCAATGCCTCCAATATTGAAAAGGATTGGGCTTGGATCAACAAGTTCAATACGATGGGAGCGAAGCTGAGTAACGTTTCAGATGCTTATTCACTTTTTGCAGTACAAGGTCCCAAAGCAATCGAAGCGGTACAGTCCCTGACTCCAGTCAATCTTTCTGAGGTGAAATTTTACCATTTCACAGTAGGTGAATTTGCAGGAGTACAGGATGTGATCATTTCCGGCACAGGCTACACTGGCGCCGGTGGATTTGAGATTTATGTGAAAAATGCAGATGCCGAGCATGTTTGGAAGGCTATTTTTGAAGCAGGAAAAGATTTCGACATTAAGCCGATTGGTTTGGGAGCAAGAGATACATTAAGACTGGAAATGGGTTATTGCCTGTATGGAAATGACATTACAGACACCACTTCACCTATCGAAGCCGGGCTGAGTTGGATCACCAAATTCACCAAAGAATTCACCAATTCCGAGGCGCTGAAAAAGCAGAAAGAGGCAGGAGTTACCCGCAAACTGATTGGTTTCATTATGCAGGAAAGAGGAATTCCAAGAGGGCATTATCCAATCGTGGATGCTGCGGGCGAGGTAATCGGCGAAGTGACATCCGGTACGCATTCCCCAAGCATGGGTGTCGGGATCGGAATGGGCTATGTGAAAACCGAATTCAGCCAGCCCGAAACCGAGATTTATATCCAAATCCGAAATAAAAACCTGAAAGCAAAAGTTGAGAAACTTCCCCTGCTGAAAGCTTAAGCATGAGAAAAGTTGAAGTTTGCTTTAGTCCTGAGTTAATTCATTTATTCGATCTTGAAGACAAAATCGTGGTAGTGGTCGATATTTTTCGCGCCACTTCCACCATGGTGGCTGCTTTGGCCAATGGTATCGAATCAATCCTTTCTTTTGCAGATTTGGAGGCTTGCCGCCTGATGAAGGAAAAGGGATTCCTGATCGGTGGGGAACGGAACGGGCTGACAGCACCTGGCTTTGAGATGGGAAATTCTCCTGTAGCTTACCTTTCTGGCGAGTATTCAGGTCGCAAACTTGCCATGACCACCACCAACGGAACACAGGCGATAGAGAAATCCAAAGGAGCATTTGAAATTCTGATCGGTGCTTTTCCTAATCTCCAAGCCACGGTATCCTATATTCAGGATCAAAATAAGGATGTCCTTATTCACTGTGCTGGTTGGAAGGGGCACTTCAACTTAGAGGATTCGCTTTATGCAGGAGCATTGGTGAAGTCATTGGAATCAACGCATGAATCAAGCGAGGATGGGGCCATGGCAATGAGCCTGCTTTTCGAAAAAGTTGGACATAACCTCAAAGGGTTTTTATCCCAAGCCTCTCATGCTAAGCGACTACAGAATCATGGAATTGAGGAGGATATTGACTTTTGCCTGACGCTGGATCTATATGAGATTGTGGTGAAATTGGATGAGAGAGGGTTTTTGGTGAAAGTTTAGTGGTCTCTTTGTTCTAAACCTTTTCCCTACACCTTTCTGACTTTTATCTATAAGGCTTCGAAGACTGTCACCCTGAGTTGGAAATATTCGGGAAACATACAAAAATGGAATGACAGGGTTTAGCATGCCAAAGGCCGATAAAATGGAAATTTAGGTTTAAATGTTGCCTGCCTAGACAAAACATTGATCGGAAGGGCGCGGTGGGAGGATTTGCCAGCGAGCCAGCGTTCGGCCTAGTGCGGTGGGAGCATTGGCAAATCTTGACCTTTTGGTTCTTTTGGGTCAAGCCAAAAGAACGAAGAAAAAAAATACTTAACCTAAATCCAGAACCATAATTAAATGATCAATGTCTAACGATTTAAAGACTCCAAATCGGAATAAAATTCTATAATATTCTTTTTTACAAAATTAAATACAAGCTGTCATCGGTAGCGGAGTCGAAGTGTCAGCCTAACAAAACTGCCAACTGCGACTGCCTATTTCGCTATTTCAACTTCAATCTTTTGATTTAAGATTTCAAACATCATCCATCTGACTTTCAAAAAGCCTCCCCAAACGTAAAATAAAACTGCATACCTTCATTTGGAGAATGAGCCAAATCCAGTCGTAGATTCAGTTTTTTGGCTTTTGAAAGCCGAAATCTTCCCCCAGCACCATAGGCTATTTTAGTCCCATGAGCTATGGAATTGATGTCTGAGAATACATTTCCAATCCCCGCAAATCCCACATTTCCCCAACGATTGCCCAGACCACACTTTGATAGAATCCTGTTGCGCTATAACAGGATGAATAATTTTCCCAAAAATCAAAAAAAGAAAGAGTGAACACTTAGCAACTTGAAGCATACTCCAATGTATGATTCAGCAACTCTTTTTCTCGATTAAGAACTGGAGCTATTATTTGGTTTTGCGGCAGGCTTTTTAATTTCTTCAATTGTGGGGTAGGAGCTCCGGTTCATCCCGTCTGAAAAAAAATCTCGGCACCAACAATTAGAAAAGTGATAAGGATTTTCCTCATGTAAAAGTATTTAGCAAAGAAGCTGTCCTTTACTAGTATTACTTCCATAATTTATCTGGTTAAAATACCTCCATCTATCGTAAAGGCTGATCCTGTGATCCATGAAGCTTCTTCTGAAACCAGAAATAAAGCCAATGAAGCAATATCCTCAGGTTTTCCAAGTCGTTTCATGAGTGTGTTATTTGCAGTTTGCTGCACGATGGTATTCGGGTCCTGAAAGGCCTTGGCAGAATCCCAAATCATAGGCGTATCGACAGGTCCGGGACAGATGGTGTTGACTCGAATTTCCGGGCCATAGTCCAATGCCATTTCTTTGACCAAAGCAACCAGGGCTGCTTTGCTTGCGCAATAGGCTGCATGATTTGGAAAAGACTTAAAGGCCGCAATGGAACTGTTGACAAGAATCACTCCTTTTCCCGTTTTTTTCATTTCAGGAATCGCAAAGCGACTAAGATAAAATACAGAATTCAAATTTGTCGCCAGTGTATAATCCCATTCTTCCAAGGAAATATCAGTCACCGAACCGATTCCCAAGTTTCCTGAATTGGTGACAATGATATCCAGTTTGCCAAAGTTTCGGATTGCCTCCTTTACCAATTGCTCATTGGCTTGGGGTTTGGAGATGTCACCTGCGACAAAAACAGTTTTTTTTCCAGATAAATTGAGTTCTTTTTCAAGAGCAAGACCTCTTTCTGGATCCCTACCACTTAGAATTACACTCGCTCCTTCACGTACAAAAGCCTCCGCCATGGCCATTCCCATTCCACTTGTCGCTCCGGTGACGATGATGGATTTATCTTCTAACTTCATTTGCTTGATTTATTTTAGTTTTTCATTATCCCGATGACGATTGATATCTCGGATGTTTTTCTTTTCGAAGTTCTTCTTCATAGCTTCAGTCAAATCCACCCCGGTTTGGTTGGCAAGGCAGATTAATACCCAAAGCACATCTGCCATCTCGTCTCCCAAGTCTTTGCCTTTGTCAGATTCTTTGAAGGATTGCTCTCCGTAGGTTCTGGACATGATTCGCGCTAATTCTCCGACTTCTTCCATCAAAATGGTCATGTTGGTGAGTTCGTTGAAGTATCTCACGCCGACAGTTTTGATCCATTGGTCAACTTGGGCTTGAGCTTCGGAGAGGGTGATTTCTGTGGTACTTTCCATCTTTCAGTAATTTGATCTGGAAATTAGAGATTGAGGAAAGGGATTCCAAACAGCCTGATTTTTTATACTGGAATTCACTCCTGTATTTAAGCTTGAAATTCCCCCATTGAATTTGGTTCAAGCTATTTTCTGAGTTAATTCACAATCCAAAACCTTCTTTCATGAAAAAGCTATTACTCCTTGTTTTACTCTCTGCTTTATTTTTTCGCTGTGCGGAAAAAGAATCTGAAAACAAACTTCCCAGAATTGCGATTGCGGGCCTTGCGATCGAGTCCAGTACCTTCTCGCCAGCTTTAACTCATGAAGAAGCATTCAAGGCAAGAGTAGATGAAGACGTGTTTACGTTTTATCCCTTTTTGGCTCAGGATTCTATACATAGAAAGCGTGCAGAGTGGATACCAACCCTGAGAGCGCATGCTTTGCCTGGTGGAATCGTCACTCGCGAAGCTTACGAATCGCTCGTGAATCAGACGTTGGATCGACTCAAAGCCGATCTTCCGTACGACGGACTATTCTTGGACATTCATGGAGCAATGAGTGTGGTGGGATTGGATGATCCGGAGGGCGATTTCATAAGACGCGTTAGGGAAGTGATAGGATATGAAACAGTTATTTCCACGTCAATGGACTTGCATGGAAATGTGTCCAAAGTCTTGGCGGAAAACTCTGATTTGATCACTTGCTACCGAATGGCACCACACGAGGATGCGTTGGAATCCAAAAAACGAGCAGTTGAAAATCTGCTGGATCGCCTGGAAAGCGGAAAAGGAAAACCAGCATTCAAAGCTTGGATTCCTATTCCGATTTTGCTTCCCGGAGAAAAAACGAGCACTCGGATCGAACCCGGAAAGGGTCTTTATGCTAAAGTAGATCCTGAAACCAAAAAAGAAGGAGTGATTGATGCGGCAATTTGGATTGGGTATGCCTGGGCCGACGAACCCCGAAACCATGCCGTAGTGATGGTGACTGGAGACGATGAAAAGCAAGTGAAGGAAAGTGCGGAATATTTGGCGAAAAGTTTTTGGGATGTAAGAGCTGAATTTGAGTTTGTGGCTCAGGTGGCAACATTAGAGGAAAGTTTGAATATGGCTTTGGCAAGTGAGAAACGTCCTTTTATGATCTCGGACATGGGGGACAATCCCACAGCCGGAGGAGCGGGTGACGTCACTTGGACCTTGCATGAGCTATTGAAGCGTCGTGAATTCAAATCTGAAACAGGTCCTGAATTGATCTATGCTTCTATTCCCGGCCCGGAGTTGGTAGAAATGGCATTGGCTGTAGGCATAGGTGGAAAAGTGGAAGCTGAGGTAGGAGCGGCAGTGGATAGTCGTTTTGCTCCTCCTGTGAAGCTTTCCGGCACAGTGGAGGCAATTAAAGAAGGAGACAAAGATGCAGGTGTGGAAGTGGTCGTAAAAGTGGGTGCCATTAAAGTAATTGTTACTAAGAAGCGTAAGCCATATCATCTTGAAAAAGACTTTACGGACCTTGGGTTGAATCCTCGAAAAGCAGCAATTGTGGTAGTGAAAATCGGCTATCTAGTTCCTGAGTTATATGATATGCGGGGAGACTGGATTATGGCTCAGACTCCTGGTGGGGTAGATCAGGATTTGGATCGATTGGGTCATAAGCGGATCATTCGCCCGATGTATCCATTGGATAGGGATATGGCCGATCCTGATTTGAGTGTGAGATTTATACCCACTTCAGGGGGGAGTAAGTAATTGACCTAAGCTTAAAAAAAGAGAAATGATGAATCCCAAACCTGAGTCCGTGGATCAGTACTTGAGTTGGTTTTCCGGAGAAATTCGGGAAAGGCTTGAACTCATGCGGGAGACCTTAAAAAATGCATTACCAGATGCTAAAGAGGTCATCAGCTACCACATGCCGGCATTTCGGACCACCGAGGTATTGGTGTATTATGCAGCTGCAAAAAATCACATCGGCTTTTATCCAACTAATTCAGGGGTCGCCGAATTCAAGAAAGAATTGGAGCCGTACAATACCAGCAAAGGAGCCATCCAATTTCCGTTCAGCCAAGCCTTGCCCTTGGGTTTGATTGCTGACATCGCGACTTTTCGATTTATTGAAGTGCAATCAAAGCCCGTAAAAAAGAAATAAAATTAGAGGAGAATCGAAGGAAGGGCTTTTAACAAAAGATCAATATCTTCCTTTGAATTGTAAATGTGAGTGGAAATACGAATTGCGTTGACACCAGCTTCGGGGACTTGGCGAAGTCTGAATCCTGATTTATTAAGCGCATTTCCGACTTCTTGGTAGCTGTGGTGTTTTGGGCGAAAGGAAACCATTGAAATCCTCGATTGGGATTCTACTGAGGAAAGTAATTCGATTTGATTTCCAAATTGAGCTAACCCATTGAATAAATGTTCATTCAATTCCCGTACTCTGAATTCGATTTTTTTCTTTCCGATTTCCTCGTGAAAAGATAATGCTGCCGAAACCCCCTTCATTAGCGATGTGCTCTGTGTTCCATAATCAAACCGATGTGCAGAATCAACATAACCTGTTAAAGTCGGAGGATCGCCAAACAAATTCCATCCTGTGTCACTTCCACCGCCGATGTGATAGGGCTGAAGCTGATCAAGCTTTTCCTCATTGACATAGAGGAAACCTGTCCCACTTGGTCCCAACAACCACTTGTGACAACATCCGGCATAAAAGTCACAGTTTAGATCTTTCAGATCCAAATCAAAGGACCCAGCTCCATGCGCTCCGTCTATTGCCGTAAAGATCCCGCGACTTCGGGCAAATTCCGAGATTTCTCTGATTGGAAAAACAAGTCCTGTTGTGCATGTAACATGAGGAATTGCAATGACTCGGGTATTGCGGTTAACGAGTTCTTTGATCAGATCGAGGTTTTCTGACTGGGTGTTGGCCGGAGTAAAAATTTTAAGGTTTATCCCATGAAGTTTTGCTCGGTTAAGCCAAGGCAAGGCATTTCCTACGTGATCGTGATTAGTGATGATCACTTCGTCTCCTTTGGCTAAAGGGATTCCCCAAGCCATGATATTGATACCTTCTGTGGTATTGTGGGTCAAGCTCAATTCGGAGGTTTTGACTCCTATGAAAGCCGCCAGTTTTTCTCTTTCGATCTCAGTATTTCCATATTCTCCTGAAGAATTAATATGCGTCAACGATTCTTCCATGGCTTTTTGAACTGGAAATGGAGCAGGTCCAAAAGTGCCATTGTTGAAGTATATTCTGGTTTTGTTCAGTGGAAATTGAGATCTGATCTGATTCCAGAATTGTTCTCCTTCCAAAGACTGATTAATCTTAAACGGCTGAAATGCAAAAGCGGAATTCATTCCAACCACACCGGGAATGGCCAAGCCCGCAAAAATTTCTTGAATAAAAGTGCGCCTGCTTTTCATCTGGTTATAATTTGATTTTATTGGTCAGATAGCCTGTCCCGATCTTTCATCGGGAGAATGCCCTGCCCCGATAGCTTGGGGCATCCCCCTGTGTGATCCCGTACCTACGGGATCATGGGCATTTCATGTGTTTATAATTTGGTTTTTAATTGCCACATGGAATACCCCCAGATAATCATGCTCCTGTGTGTCGCTCTTTCGAAATGGGTATTTCATGTGTTTATAATTTGGTTTTTAATTGCCACATGGAATACCCCCAGATAATCATGCTCCTGTGTGTCGCTCTTTCGACATGGGTATTTCATCTGTTTATATTTTGTTTTTTAATGGTCAGATGGGATGCCCTGGATAATCATTCCCCTGTGTGAGAAGACTTTCTCATGGGCATTTCATGTGTATGTAAATTCTTTTTAAAGGTCAAACCTGACTGTTTG
>NZ_FMXE01000041.1 GCF_900103735.1 Algoriphagus alkaliphilus
AGCTGAGGATTTAGCCCTTCTGCGATGCTTTGCTGCATGTCTCCAGTGGTGAAATACAGGAATCCATCGGTGTCAAAGAGAAGGCGGCTTCCCCAACGTGTTCCCCCGCTGACTAAGATCGAATCCGGAGCTTCAAAAAGTGTCTCTTGCCCCACCCATTGGTAATCCTTTATTTTCCCTCGGACCAATTTGGTCATAGCAGGTGAAGTCCTATCGGCTGTGTTCTTTGGATTATGACTGTAAGCGAAATAGATCCAGCCATTTTCTGAATAGTTAGGATCCAAAGCCAAATCCATCATCCCTCCAACCAAGTCAGTTCCATAGATAAAAGGAATTCCGGTTACCCGTTTGGGATCGATTTTGCCATCGACCACCCAATAAAGCTCCCCTTTGTTTCCTGAGATTAAGGCACGCTTTTCATCCACAAACTCAATTCCCCAAGGGAAAACCAGTCCTTCGGTGACTAGATTCTCCACCTTGAGGGTATAATCTTCAGTGCTGAAAGTCAGGATTTCTTCCGATTTCTCTTGGGTCGGTTGATTTTTTCTAATGCCTAAAATGTAGTCAGTAAGCTCTCCAATTTCGTGTGTGGGCAAGGCACTACCCCACTTAATCATCGTTGTATTGGGTATTCCATTGCTAATGACTTTGCTGATATCGGCAGGTTCATTTCCATACTTTAAGTTTTCTACCAAAAGTGAAGTGCCAGCCGGTGTTCCTTTTAGGTCAGCACCATGACAACCCGTGCAGTACATTTTGTAAACCTTCTCTCCATTTTGAGCTGATGCAGTGAATGCGGACAATAGTAGAGCAGTCAAAAAGATGAGTGATGGTGTAGCTTTCATAGTAAAATTCCTGAAGGGTTTTGCTTTAGGAAGATACGTAATTCTTATCGTGGGCTCATTTGATTTCGATTAGCTTCAAATATCGGTCATCCGGCACCAGACAACCAACATAGATCACTTCTGAAAAAACACCGCCAAGCCATCTTTCCCTGCCACGGCAATGTCAATTTTTCCATCTCCATTCAGGTCTCCGGTCGAAAAGTAAAGACCTGTACCTTTTCCTTCTCCAAATGGCCCATAGCTGATCACATTTTTAACAAATGTCTTTCCGTTCCATCTGAAGTAGTACAAGCCAATATCGTCCAGTTCTCCCGGGTCTTTTCCGTTATGAGCGCGATAACGCTTGCCTGTGATCAGCTCGTTTTTGCCGTCGCCGTCCAGGTCCACCCATTCCAAGGCATGGTATTGGGCGTGGTAGGGATCGATATCATGTTTGACAAATGATATTTCCCCGTCCTTTCTCACCTGTTCCATCCAATACAGGCCATAGTTGTGGCCATTGCCTGCGATGAGGTCATTCATTCCATCTCCGTTGAGGTCAGTGACGATAATAGGAATGCTGGTGTCTCCCAAATTGAAAGTCGGGTGAAAAATCCATTGCCCATACCGCAAATCGGGCGGAGCCTCATACCAGCCAAACGAACTCACCAAGTCCCCCCAGCCGTCTCCGTTGATATCCCCAAAGCCCAAACCATGACCCTGGGTTTCGAATACTTCATGCTTTTCAAATTGATTTGGTGCTACCCATTTGTAAAATGCCAGAGGCTTTCGGGGCGTGTTGGGGACGATTTCCAAGGTGCCGTCTCCATCGATATCCCAAGCCCGGATGGTTTCGATATTGCCCGTTTCGGCGATAAGATGTTCTTTCCATTCGGAGGCCTTGCCCGGATTCTCCTTCCAGGTCAGTTTGCCCTCAAACCAGCCCCCCGTGATAAAATCTACCCGACCGTCACCGTTGACATCCATGGGTATGGTGGAGAAATCCTCGTAATATTCCCCATACCGCTTCACTTGACCGATCAACTGTCGTTCGAGAAATTTCGGCCCTTTGTACCAATAGCTTCCCGAGAGCAAGTCGGGAATGCCGTCCTTGTCCACGTCCATGATCCCAACAGATTCATAGCTTTCGTAGGCGATCATCTGCTTTTCAAAACTGAGATTTTTGGATTGGGAAAAGGAAAGGACAGGTAAGACTAAGGCTAGAAGTGTGAGGCGGGTTTTCATTAATAATTTGTAAAATTTACGAAGTACGGTTTACGAAGTACGAGATACGAAGTACGAATTACGAGGTCAACATGAACCTCAATCCTATGAACAGAGAGTAAGCTCATTTATGCTGATTACTTTGCAGACAAATAGCTTACCATCTAATTTGGAATTTCGGTTTGGGTATTGAATCAACTTAATAACCAATGACTTAATAATCAATAATGAACGATGAATGTAGAATACTGAATAGCGAAGATAGCCGGACAACGATCACCGGACATCTGACATCGGTCATCGGACAACCCCACCAATAACTCAATAACCAATAACCGTAATACCGAACATCGAATTTTGAATGCCAAATATCGAAGATGTCCGAAGCCTGAAATTTTTCAATCTTCCAATTTTTCAATTTTTCAATCAAATCACTTCTCCATCGGATGCGCCTTCAACAGCTCCTCCGGAGTCCAGAAGCCATCCTTGCCCTTGACCTCTTCACGTACCTGTCTGACCAATTCGGGGGAGATGGGACTGGCTTTATTTCCAAAGGAATTTCGGACATAAGTGAGCACTGCTGCTATTTCTGAGTCATTGAGCATGCCTTCATAAGGAGTCATAGGCACTTGTCCGGGGTATTCACGTCCCGCTACTTCGATCGGCCCCATGATTCCTTTCAGGACGATTTTGATCAGTCGCTCGGGACTTCCCGTTACCCAAGGCGTGCCACGAAGTGGAGGGAATTGCGATGCGGTCAAGCCCCCACCGTCAGCCTGATGACAAGTGCTGCAGAAGCCTTCACGCCCATAGATTTCTTTTCCCAACACAAATAACTCACGGTCCGAACCGGTCAGCGAGGACTTGATATCTTCTTCCTTTTTCTGTGTGACTGAAAGTCCGTTCAAATGTGCCACGGCAGTTTCCAGGGTGCCGGGGATCCAAGTTTTGTCTTTGGGTTGTTTTTCGGCTTCCGCCAAAATCGGCAATCCAGTCTCTCTCGGCAACCAGGAAGCAGCCGCAATCGCCTCCATTCTTACTCTTCCGTGAGGATCTTTGGCCGAAGCCAGCAGCAGTTCAGCCTGATCTTTCACCTGATGCCCGGTATAGCGAAGTACCCGGGTGGATGCTGCCCTTACCCGGTGGTCAGAGGATTTCAAGAGTTCTCTCAGCAAGGGTTGATTGACTTTATTTGCTCCCCAGGAGACCCAAAGCGCTTCGAGTCGGTGATGCTCGTAATTGGGGTCATTTTTATCAAGACTTGCCACCCATTTTTCCACAGCGGCAGTCACTTCCCCCGGATCTCTGCCCCGGAGTTCACGTTTGGTGCGATAGCGGGTTCGGTATTCAGGGAGTTTCAGGTTTTCCAGCAATTCGGAGATACTTGCTCCGTCGATTTTGGCAGGTGTGACCAAAGGCCGGGAAGGATAGGTCACCCGATAGATCCTGCCATGCACATGATCTCTCAGCGGATCGCGGGCATTGTGCTGCATGTGCCCGATCAGGATATTGTGCCAGTCCACGATGTAGAGTGATCCGTCAGGAGCGATCTCCATATCCACAGGACGGAAATTTCGGTCAGTGGATACTACCAGATCCTGTCTCCACTTTGTTTTAAATCCGACAGTGTCTTCAAAAACTTGGTGTTGCTTGGTACCGAGGAAACCGATGGTATTGTTGATGATCAGGTCACCTTGGATATCCTCCGGAAAGTGGCGGCTGGAGATAAATTCCAGTCCGGAAGTAGGGCGAACCATGTGATCTTTTTCGATGAGGTTTGGCCCCTTGAAGTTGCTGTTTCCGTATCGTGGCAAGGTCGAGCCTGGAAGCATCCAGTTGACATTGGGGCCGGAGGTTTCGGCGTAGAAGTTTTGCCCCCATGCATCAAAGGCAATGCCCCATGGATTGGGGATGTTCACTTGATTCACTCGTTCCAGCTTGTGCCGTTTGGGTTCAAATCGGTAAAATCCCCCATTGGTAGCCCGAACAGGCCCGTAGGAGGTTTCCACATTGGTGTGGAGGAAAACGCCTTCTGCCATGTAAATCGCTCCGGATTCGTCCGTAGTGAATGCCGAAATCGCGTGGTGGGTGTCATGGTCATCAAATCCGCTGAGCAGGATTTCTTTTCGGTCAGCCTTGTCGTCTCCGTTTTCATCAATCAGGATGATCAGATTGTTACCCTGCGAAACGTAAACCCCTTCCGGTGAGATTTCGAAGCCTACGGGGAGGTGCAGGTTGTCTGCGAAAGTGGTTTGCTTGTCGGCTTTTCCATCGCCGTCAGTATCTTCAAGAATAATCAGCTTATCCTTTGGTCTCGGGTCTCCCGGTTTGTAGTGCGGATAGCTTGGCATGGTGGCTACCCAGAGTCTTCCTTTGTTGTCAAAGGAGAGCTGAACGGGATTGGCAAGATCAGGGAATTCATCCTCTGAGGCGAAAAGTTCGATTTTGTAGCCCTCAGGGACTTTGAGTGTTTTCAGTGCATCTTCTCCGTATTTGTATTCCAGGCTACCATTGGCTTGGGGATTGTAATTGGTTTTGACTTCCGGTAGGCTTCGTGTTTTGGCATCTGCGGCGACTAAATCCTTCACTTTACCAATTGAGGCTTCCCAAATAGCCGTATCCCGAATGGCAGTCATCTGTCGGATTTTTTCCAACTCAAAAGGATAATTATCAGGACCAAAGGGATCGTATCGACGCCCAAAGACATGGACTCCGTTCGGGATTTTGTAGTCATTGGTCCACATCCAATTTTTTTCCATCACGGCCTGATGGATCAGTTCCCGATTTGCTTCGGCATTGTGGTTTTCCTTTCCGAAAAGTTTGTCAGCCAATAAGACAGCCAATTTTGCATAGCCCTTCTCGTTTAGTTGTGAGCCATCAATGGTCAGGGGTGCTTCCGATTCCTTATACCATTTCTGACTTGGGTTAAAGGCATCGACGAAAAGCAATTCATGCTTTGTCGCCACGTCTTTCATTGCCTCAGTATAAAGTTTCAGATTTTCGTTCTCCTTTTTTCCGTCAGGGACGTCCTTTATCGCTGTGATATCTTCAAAGGCAATGGGGGAAACCAAGGCGAGTTGAGGAGTTGTTTTGCCATTGTATTGTTGGGCTATTGAATGAAGAATCCAGGCTTCCAATTCAGCTTTGAAATTTTCAAGTCCTTCTTTACCCTGAAAAGACTCATTAAAACCAAAAAATCCTATCACAATATCAGCTTGTAACCTGGTAAGCCATTGGTCGGGCTTTTCCAAAAACCCTTCACTTCCTGATCTGGTGGCATATTCGGTCTGAAAATCTTCGGCTCCCGGAAAAGCCCAAGGGTCATTTGTTCCTGATCGAGGCCTGAATCCCGGTGTGTCACCCGGGTCACTTAGATTCCGGATGAATAGTGTGCTGTCAGGATATCGGAGGTGCATTTCGGTCTCGAAAAGCCCATAGTCCATCATCCGGGATCCAAGGTTGTTTCCCAGCAGGGTGATTCGTGAATTTTTGCGGAGCTCGAGGGTTTTATCCTGGGAGCAAGAGGAAAAAATCAGCAGAAAAATTAAAAAAAGAAAGGAGGCTTGGGTGATTTTTGGGTTGATCATAGGAAGGATTGCATTTGGTGTTAAGTATAAGCAGAAAGGCGGGGAATTTCAATAAGTATAAAGTATCCCAACACTTAAATAGTATAAATAAAGATCAAATTAATGTCGGTTCAAGTATTCTTATATCTATAAAAAAGGCTGATACTATCCTGTGCTATCCTGCTTGTAGTGGATGTAATAGTACTGGTTATATTTAGTTTTGGATTGTTTTTGGGTTAATTTTTTTTAGGGTCAAGCATCCTGTACTGTCCTGCATTAAAAATTTGATTTTTAGAGGCTTATACATGATAGGGCAGGATGGGGGCTTTTATTTATATGCGGTTATTAGGTGGAAATATTTTCTGTTCAATAAAACCCACCTGTATGAATAACCATTATCTATCTAAGATGAAAATCCGACTATTCGGATTTTTGTTGCTTATGTTTTGCATAAGCGTAACGAGTTTTGGGCAGACGCAGTCTGTCCGGGGTGTAATCTCATCCGAAGGCGAACCTGTACCCGGTGCATTGGTAATTGTAAAAGGCACCCAGCGAGGTACGGTCACTGATATCGATGGGAGCTTTTCCATTCAAGCAGCCGCTGGAGAGACTTTGGTAGTCAGTTTTGTTGGCTACACGACAAAGGAAGTCGCAGTGGTGGGAAATCAGACCTCCTATACAATAGAATTGGCTCTATCTACTTCGAATCTTTCAGAGGTCGTAGTTGTAGGTTATGGTAGTCAAATTAAAAAGGAGGTTACCGGGGCCGTAGTGAGTATTGGCGGTGCTGAACTGAGAGATATGCCTGTTTCCACCATAGCTCAGAAGCTTCAGGGTAGACTGGCAGGTGTTCAGATCAATCAGACTACCGGTCAGCCAGGACGTGGAATGCAAGTGAGGATCCGAGGTCAGCTTTCAGTAAGTGGTGGTAGCGAACCATTATATGTAGTGGATGGATTTCCTATTACCGGGGATATCAATGCGATCAACCCTGATGAGATCGAAGATATCTCAGTATTGAAAGATGCCGCCTCTACTTCGCTGTATGGTTCAAGAGCTGCAAATGGAGTAGTTTTGATTACAACCAAAAAAGGAAAGGCAGGTCAAACCAATGTCAATTTGAACGTGTTTTCAGGTTTTCAGAAAGTTCCTCAGCGAGGCCGCTTGGAAATGATGAATGCTGAGGAGTTTGCTCAATTCAAGAAAGAATATTACGAGGATGCCAAGCAGCCTGTACCAAGTGTTTTTCAAGATCCTTCGATCTATCGGGACAAAACCAACGATTGGTACGATGCTCTCCTTCAGACAGCTCCAATCTCCAGCTATAATCTTACACTTACTTCCAATAAGGAGAGAGTCAATACCTCCGTCGTAGTAGGTTTATTTGATCAAAAAGGTGTCGTTGTCAATACTGATTTCAAGAGATTTTCCCTTCGCTTAAATACGGAGTATCAGCTTTCTGACAAGATAAATATTGGAGTGAATGTCGCTCCGAATTACGTATATGACAACACCCCAAGAACTGATGGCACAAGAGGAACGGGCATTATCTTTAATGCCTTGCATACTTGGCCAGTCATGCCGATCCGTGATGAGTCTGGGGAGTTGACGTTGTTCAACCGTTTTCCTGCTGAGACAGGTAACATCTTCGCTTATCCAAACTGGGTGAGATCGGCCCAAGAACTTACCAATGAGACCACACGATTAAATTTGTTGGCTACTACGTATTTGGAATGGAAGCCAATCAAGGGACTTTCCTTGAAGTCAACGTTCAATGTGGAATTGAACAATTCAAGATTTTTCTTTTCCAATCCTTCTACTGCCACTTCAGCTATAAATCAGGCCATTCCCACGATTGCGGCTTCCATCCGTGATAACAACAACAATATGTCGTGGCTGAACGAAAACATAGCTACTTATCGTAACTCGATCAAAGATCATAATTTTGAGATCTTAGCAGGATTTTCAAACCAGCATTTCCGTCTTGATCAGTCCCGTATTCAAGCAGATACTTATCCGGATGATCGCCTTCTTACTATTCAGTCCGCGGTCAACATCAATCGTGGAGGTACCTTTAACAATGTGCAGGAGTGGAGTCTTACCTCAGTTTTCTCCAGATTTACCTACAATTACAAGGGCAAATATCTTTTCACAGCTTCTGCTCGGGGGGATGGTTCTTCGCGATTTGGAGTAAACAATCGATGGGGGGTATTCCCTTCTACCTCAGTAGGATGGGTTCTTTCTGACGAGGAATTCCTTAAGGGAAATGAGAAGGTTTCCTTTGCCAAACTTAGAGCCAGTTATGGAATCACCGGTAACAACAACATCGGAAATTATACCCAATATGCCTTGATTAACAATACAGTCAATGTAGCTTTCAATAATGTTGTTACTCCCGGTGCCGCGGTTGTTTCATTGGATAATCCAAACCTTGGATGGGAGACCACCGCTCAGTTTGATATAGGGTTTGATCTTGGATTTTTGGACGATAGAATCACATTCAACTACGATTACTTCGTTAAAAACACAACTAACCTGCTTTTTGCGGTTCCGATTCCCCAAGAATCCGGTTTTACCAACTTCAATGATAACATCGGGGAGATCAAATTCTGGGGGCATGAATTCCAAATCAATGCAGTGCCTACCAAAGGAGCATTCAGATGGTCGGTCAATGCGAACCTATCATTCAATCGCAATGAGGTGATTGCCCTTGCAGATGGAATCGACAGAGTTTATGGAGACTTTCATATTACTCAGGTAGGGAAGCCATTTGCACAATTCTATGGACTCAAGAAGTTGGGTAACTATGCCAACGCTCAAGATTTGGCTAATTCCCCTGTTATTCCCGGTAGATCTACAGTGGGTAGCATCAAGCTGGAGGATTTCAACGGGGACGGTGTAATTACGTTTGGAGGAGATCGAGATGACAGGCAAATCATAGGTAACCCTTTTCCTGACTTCTCCTACGGGATTACCAACAATTTCAACTACAAAAACTGGGATATGAGCATTGTAGGCTCTGGATCTCAAGGACAAGACGTGTATATGAGACACCTTTTCTCTACTGCCAATTTGGATGGGGTATTCAATATGGTGAGAAGGGCTGGTGACCGGTTTAGATCCCCGGAAAACCCTGGTGCAGGCATATTTGGTACGACAGTAGGTGGAGGTAACGTCACGGGAATTGAACGAGACTGGCCCAACAGTAACTTCGTTTGGGATGCGTCCTTCTTTACCATCCGAAACATCACGCTGGGATACACCCTTACCAAGCTTCCTAAAGTAATTAAATCAGCCCGTTTGTATGCTTCGGCGCAGAATGTATTTGTATTCACGAATTATTGGGGAGGCCAAAATCCTGAGGTAAGTATGCAAAACAACGGTCAGGGAGATGGAGGCAATCTTAGCCCGGGAGTAGATCTAGGCCCGTTTCCTGTGCCGCGTACGATCACCTTTGGTGCAAACATCAATTTTTAATCATGGCTACTTAGTAGTTGATTACTTCCTAAACTGAACTAAAATGAAAAAATATAGCATTTTACTATTGATCCTGCTGATGTCATTCACCAGCTGTGATGACTTTCTGACCGTCGTGCCGGAGACACAGTTGAGCTCGGCTACCTTCTTTAAAACAGAAAATGATTTTATCCAGGCAGTAAATGGAGCCTATGCTCCTTTGCGAGCATATTATAATGGGCCTGCTTGGCTTTTAGGTGAATTGCACTCGGACAATACCTTTTACATGCGGAATGTCCTATTTGGGGCTGTTGAAAACTCCGAAAATCTAGCGGATTTCTCGGTGCCTGTCAGTAACGGAACTACTCCAAATACAAATGTCCTCGCCGCTTGGCGACAATTGTATCTGATTATCGCCCGTGCTAATCAAGTATTGGCTCCGATTGATGCAGTTGCGTTCAATCAGGAGTCCAAAAACAATGTAAAAGGTCAGGCACTGTTTCTAAGAGCGTTCGCCTATTTTCATTTGGTACGCTACTTTGGAAAAGTACCTCTCCACATTATTCCTGTGCCAGGCCGTGATGGTTCAGGTCTTCCACTGTCTGAGGAGGCGGCAGTCTTTGACCAGATTATAAAAGACTTGACAGAGGCCGTTCCTCTCCTTCCACAGAAAGCTCAGCAGCTACCGGGTCGAGTGACTCAAGGTGCTGCCAGAACGCTCTTGGCTGATGTGTTTATCTATCGCAAGAGATGGGCCGATGCGGAGCAGGTTTTGGCACCGGCGATCTCATCGGGACAGTACGCCTTGATGGCCTCTTATGCGATGGTCTTCCCTAAAAATTCAACCAATAAAAACAACTCCGAATCAGTCTTTGAGATACAATATCGTGAAGGGGCAGATGGTCTTCAGGGGACATTCTTGTATCAGCATTTACCCTTACCGCTTACAGTAGCCGAAGTGAGGGCTTTGTTTAACACAGGTAATCCTCAGCCATTGGATGGTCAGGGAAATAATATTCCCACACCGGATATTATTGCAGCATATGAGACTGGGGATCTCCGCAAGGATGTATCGATCGATGTCATCACCGTTTCAGGAAGGCCAGGTTCCAATAAGCTTACCCCTGTTATTAAGAAGTTTCGGGATAATCATGCCCAGCATAACAACCATGGGGTAAACTGGCCGGTATATCGCTACGCGGAGGTGTTGCTGTTGATGGCAGAGGCACTTAATGAGCAAGGGAAAACAGCTGCAGCGATTCCTCTGTTAAATCAAGTCCGTACTCGGGCAGGACTTGCTGCCACTACGGCTTCAAGTCAAGCGAATGTCCGTGAAGCAATTTTTAAGGAAAGAAGAGTTGAGCTTGCATTTGAAAATAAGCGGTGGTTTGATATCATGAGAACTGACCGTATCCAAGAGATTATTGTACCTTACGGTCGGAGAATCGTGGCTAATCCACTGAATTACTACTTTCCGCCAATTCCCGGGGCAGTTCCAAGGAATAACGTCTTTACTAATTTGGATAAATTCTATCCATATCCCGCAGCAGAAGCCGAAATTAGTCCATTCTTTTAAGTTGGTTTTCTTTAATTCAAATAGCCCGACAATCGGTAGGATTTTCCAAATCTGAAAGTTGTTGGGTTATTTTCTTCCCGGCAGGAGTAAGCAGGACAGTTAAATTCTTGACAGGAAGTAAATAGCTTTCACGAACGGCTTTTAGCCTCATTAAATTATTCTCAACTTGAACAATATGAAATTCCCATGATCCCGTATTTACGGGATCACACAGGAAGATGCCCCGAGCTATCGGGGCAGGGCATTCTCCCGATGAAAGATCGGGACAGGCTATCTGACCAAAAAAAATCAAATTATAAACAGATGAAATTTTATCTCCCTGCAATCCAATAATCCCAATACTATATGTTCCATAGAAGCACGATAAAGAATCTTTTCCTTCTTTTTGGAGTCCTTGCAATTTCGGTTGCCTGCTCCAAAAAAGAAGAAACAGGCCGGCAGCTTACCGGTAACCCTAAAATTGACAAGCTTAAACTTCCTGACGGATTCGTGGCAGAGCATCTCTACAGTCCCGGAGATAATGAGCAGGGCAGTTGGGTGGCGATGACCTTTGATGATAAGGGTAGAATGATTACCTCCGATCAGTATGGGTATTTATATCGACTCGAGCTCCCTCCAATCGGCTCTGATTCCACAGTAAAACCCAAAGTCGAGAAACTGATCGTGGGAAATGTCTCCGAACCTCAGGTAGGAATGGGCTATGCACAGGGATTGCTATATGCATTTAACTCACTTTATGTGATGGTAAATCACAACCCCAATGAGACCTTCAGCCAACCTACAGGATTATACCGGATCCAGGATTTGGACGGGGATGATCAGTATGAGAGCATCACTCAGATTCGTGAATTGAAGGGGCAACAAGGTGAACATGGTCCCCACAGCATGCGCGTCACTCCGGATGGCAAATCCATTTACCTCATCGCAGGAAATCATGTCGATGTGCCTGAGATGAATGCTTACCGCCTGCCTAATGTTTGGCAGGAAGACAACCTTTTTCCCTTAATCAAAGACCCACGAGGTCATGCCAATAACCGAATGGCTCCAGGTGGATGGATCGCCAAAATTGATCCCGAAGGAAAAAATTGGGAATTGATCAGTGCAGGATTCAGAAATGCCTTCGATTTTGATTACAATGAGGTCGGTGATATTTTCGCTTATGATGCGGATATGGAATGGGATTTTGGAATGCCTTGGTATCGCCCAACACGGATAAATCATGCCACCAGCGGCTCGGAATTTGGTTGGAGGACAGGTAACTCCAAGTGGTCACCTGTCTATCCTGACAATCTCCCCGCAGTAATAAACCTTGGTCAAGGTTCACCTACGAATGCCATGTTCGGCTTCAAAGCCAACTTCCCAAGCAAATACAAAAAAGCATTGTATGCTTTTGACTGGAGTTTTGGAATCATCTATGCCATTCACCTTACTCCTAACGGAGCGACTTATGACGCTACAGCCGAGGAATTTATTTCCGGTTCTCCGCTTCCTCTTACTGATGGGGCCATTGGCCCTGACGGGGCATTCTACTTTGCCACCGGAGGGCGAAGGTTGGACTCGGACCTTTATCGGGTGACGTACAAAGGGGAATTGGATACACATAAGCCTCTGACTGAAGCTGACCTGCCTCAGGAAGCCAAACTCAGAAGAGAACTGGAGCAATATCATCAGGCAGGGGCTCCTGCGGAGGGATTGGAAAAAGCTTGGGCTCAACTCGGACACAAAGACAGATACGTACAATATGCTGCAAGAATCGTCCTTGAACACCAGCCTGTAGCAACCTGGAAAACAAAAGCAATTGCAGAATCTGATCCCACAAAAAAGATCCATGCCATTCTCGCTTTGGCGCGTCACGCCACCGATGCTGATGCAGCACCCATGTTGAACAGTCTGATGCAGGTGGATTTCAAGGGGCTTTCTGCCAGGGACAAGCAGGATATCCTGAGAACGATGGAAGTGATCCTTTTTCGTTATGACAAAGGGGCCGCTTCAGTGAAGCCTCAATTGATTACCTACCTCGATCCAAATTTCCCTGCAAATGACAACATGCTTGATCGTTCGCTCAGTATTTTGATGGTGCATCTGGATGCGCCGAGTGCTGTGGAAAAAACATTGGCTTTGCTTAAATCTGCCAAAGACGACGAAAATTATCAAAAGACATTTACTGCCTCATCAGATTTGGTCTTCAGAAACCCGCAATACGGGATGGACATTGCCAACATGCTTGCCAATCTGCCACCTGCACAGGCGACTTTCTATGCGACGGTATTGGGTGGTGCTGACAAAGGCTGGACTGCTGCGCAACGGGAGGAATATTTCAAATGGATAAACCATGCACTGACTGCCTATAAAGGTGGAAGGAGCTATGTGGGATTCATCGACCGGGCAAGGAAAATGGCACTGGCCAGTGTGGATAAGGCAGATTTTGAGAAATATGATGAAATGTCGGGTGGAAAATTACTGACAGCCAGCGGAAATGATATTATTGAATCAGGTGTACAACCTGAAGGTCCGGGTAGAAGGTGGACAGTTGAACTGGCAGAGCCTTTAGTCGCTGATCTTGTAGGACGTGACTTGGTCAAAGGCAAAGCGATGTATGCAGCTACACTTTGTTTGTCTTGCCACACGATGCAGGGTGAAGGTGGAGCTATTGGACCGGATTTGACACAGTTGGGTACAAGATTTTCTCCTAAAGATATCTTGGTAGCTACCATCAACCCAAGTGAAACAATCTCTGATCAATATCATGCGACTGTTCTTGAACTGAAAGCAGGAGGATCCATTGTAGGTAAACTGAATGACGAAGACGGGAAGAATTATTATATCTCGCAAAACCCTTTCGCTCCAAATGATATCAAAACTGTTGCGAAAAACACGGTCGTGTTGAAAAAGAACGCGGAGGTCTCCATCATGATGCCTGGCTTAATCAATCGACTCAATGAGGAAGAATTGAAAGACTTGATGGCGTATTTGATCTCCGGTGGCAATGCTGACCATGCAGTTTACAAACAACCAACTGCACAAAGATGATTAGCTCAACCTTCAAAACCGTAAAAATATCGAGCTTTATTCTGGCGGCCATATTCACTGTGGGATGTATTTCTTCCAAAGTTGATCATGCGGAATTCGAGTCCATATTTGATGGAAAAACGCTCGATGGATGGGAATTTGATCCTGTCTACTGGAGTGTAAAAGATGGTTTAATGGTGGGTGAAATCACTCCAGAAACAGTTTTGAAAAGCAATACTTTCATCATATGGAAAGGCGGAGAGCTCGGAGATTTCGAGTTAAAAGTAGACTACTGGATTTCTGAAGCCGGTAATTCCGGTGTGCAATATCGAAGTGATCGATTTACCGAGGTCCCCTTTGCGCTTCGGGGGTATCAAGCGGATATAGATGGAGGCAATCGCTACACAGGGCAAAATTACGAAGAACGAAAGCGAACCACCCTAGCTTATCGGGGGCAAAAAACGCGTATCACTTCGCAACCGGACAGTATAACTGAACCCCGTGGTTTTGTGGAGCGAAACGCCTGGAAAGGCCTGAACTTGGTCTCCGAACTTGGAAATCGGGACGAGCTTGGTGCTTTGATCAAGAAAGGTGACTGGAATACGATTCATATTGTTGCCAAGGGAAACGTGATGCAGCATTATGTCAATGGTACTCTAATGAGTGAAGTCACCGATGACGATGCAAAAAACAGGATGCTGAAAGGCTTGATGGGATTTCAGGTGCACGTAGGACCTCCAATGAAAGTGATGTTTAAGAACATTCTTTTGAAAAAAATGTAAGAATCTGAAACTACACAAGTTCAAAGGCGCGGAGAAATCCGCGCTTTTTTTTTGACAAAAGCCTGAGATTTTTACTGGGCAGACTTGATCGAAAAGTGATTCTTTTCTTAATTTTTTTAACAAGATCAATTGATTAAAAATCCGGAGCCATAAAAAAGGGATGGCTATTTTCCCTTCCTGATAAAGTAATAATTAGGCATAGAATAATTGAAATACCAAAAAAGCGGGGATACGAAACAATTTATTGAGGTTGAAAATAAATATTTGGAATTGTTTCTCCATGTATTGTGAATGTTTTGAGTAAGGCACACATTCAGCTTAAATATTAACCAAAAACACCTTATGATAAAACTTTATTCTTTGCTGTCTTTTTCGGCTCTTATGGATTGGAGCTTATGAGAATGAGATAATCGAAAGGCACATTACGCTTTAATGGATTTTTAGTGCTAATTCAGTTCATTTTTTGACTGACGGCAAAATTCGCTTTCCCATTTTACCTATCTTAAGCCTACACTTTTCCAGGCTACCCACATACAGCAGGATAGACTCGGGAAGCCTTTTTTATAGGTTTAATTCTAGTCCATCAAACCCAAAATGAACCTCGGAAATCCCAGCAACTGGAAACATAAACTCTCCAATTCTCACCAAATCGGCGGCATCGAAACCTCGGTCATCGACAACGGGGCAGGTCGTGGAGTACGAATCGCCTGGATAAATACCGGCACCGGGCTTCGGTACAAACTGGTACTGGATCGAGGAATGGATATTCTGGATGCCTTTTTCAATGAATATAGTCTTGCTTGGATTTCCCATGCCGGGCTGACTGCTCCACAGCCCTTTTCCAATCAGGGAATTGACTGGCTTCGCACCTTTGGAGGAGGCTTGTTGACTACTTGCGGGCTTTCCAATGCCGGTCCGCCAAATACCGATGAAAGTGGTAGCAGAGGACTTCATGGCAACTATTCGAATTCTCCTGCCGAGCTCGTCTCCATCAAGCAACCGGACATTTTCTCAGGAGATTTGAGCTTTGAGATTGTGGCCAAAGTCAGGGAAACGACCACGTTTGGTCCGAGTTTGGAAATGCTTCGCACGATTTCAGGAAAGGTCGGTTCGGCCAAAATTCGGATTAAAGATCAGGTGATCAACCGTGGAAATGCTCCGGCACCCCATATGTTGCTTTATCACATCAATTGCGGTTGGCCATTAATCGATGATGGCACGCGGATCGTTTGGCAGGGAGAAAAAAAACATAAAGCCACAGACATAAACAATACGGATTTCAACAGGAGATATGAATTTACCCAATGCGCTCCACCAATGGATGCTCATACAGGATTCGGAGAAGATGTGGCATTTATCAATCCAACCGCAGATGATGAAAATCAAGTCATTTGTGGCTATGCGAATGACAATTTGGAATTGGCCCTTAAAATTTCCTTTTCAAAAACCCAAATGCCTTGGCTGATCAACTGGCAGCATTGGGGCAAAAATGAGTATGTCACAGCATTGGAACCTGCGACACATCCACCAATCGGTCAAGCTGAAGCAAGAGAGAATGGAACTTTGATTTTACTTGATCCCGGAGCTGGCAAAAAGTATGACTTGGAGTTGGAGGTGCTGACCGGAGAAAAAGCGAGAGGATTTAAGGTTTGAGATTTGAAATTTGAAATTTGGGCATTAACGATTACTGACTTAAAAAAAATACGATTTATGAATTACCACGTCAACCTTGAACAATAAGCCATATAATCAGAATTTATTTCGGATAAAAATTGAATTTAGAAAATTAAAGAACCGGAAAAACCAATTTTTCAATTTTGAAATCTTTCAATTTTCCAATCCTAATACTCAATAACCAATAACTATTCTCAAGCTTCAAAATATCGAATATTGAATTTCGAATAATGAACAGTCAATAACTCAATAACCTAATAACCAATAAAATGAGCCTAGCAAAAAAAGCCCTTGAACAAGGCGAAGGAATACTGAGATTAACCCCAACTTGGGTTCCGCGGTCCTTTTGCGTACCCGGTCGAAGAATCAAACTTCATCCCGACGATTATTATTCCTTTGGAGGAATGCGAGGAGGGATTGATGAACGTTGGTTTGCTTCGACCACACCCGCCGAAAACGGACCACTGACTTCCAAAAATGAGGGTTTGAGCCATATTGCTTTTGAAGAAGGAGGTAAGACGGAGCTTTTTCTCCTGAAAGATGCCATTGATGAGTTGGGTGCGCTGATCGTTGGTTCCAGACTTTGGGATCAGTATAAATCCTGGCCGATGTATTCCAAGTTTTTTGACAATATGGGACCGCTTCCCCATCACATTCACCCCTCGGATGAATTTGGAAAGCTGACCAATCAAAACGGAAAACCTGAAGCCTACTATTTCCCTCCTCAGGTGAATAATCATGGTGGAGATTTTCCCTATACTTTCTTCGGAATTGCGCCGGGAACGAGCAAAGAGACGATTCTGCAGTGCTTGAAAGATTTCAAAAAAGGCGACAACAAGATCACGAATTACTCTCAGGCTTTCCGACTTCAGCCGGGTACAGGTTGGGATGTACCTCCGGGAATGCTCCATGCACCGGGATCACTTTGTACCTACGAACCTCAAAAGGCCTCTGACATTTTCGCCATGTATCAGTCCTTGGTCAATGAGGCGATTATTCCGGAGGATTTGCTTTGGAATGCTACACCCAAGGACCGATGGGGAGACTACGAATTGCTGGTAGAGATGATCGACTGGGACCTCAATGTCAATCCCAACTTGATGGATAATCACTACATGGAGCCGATTCCTGTAAAGAATTCTAAAGAAATGCGGGCGCAAGGATATCATGAGACCTGGATTTGCTATCGCTCTCATGATTACAGTGCCAAAGAGTTGACGGTATTTCCCGGCCAAACTGTGGTGATCAAAGATGCTGCTGCTTATGGTTTTATCATGATGCAAGGCTATGGCAAGATGGGCGTATGGGACATCGAAACACCGGCTTTGATTCGATTTGGGCAGTTGACTCATGACGAGTATTTTGTGACAGAGAAAGCTGCGCAGGCGGGAGTGAAGATTACCAATCATTCTAAAACCGACCCTATCGTGATGCTGAAGCACTTCGGGCCAAGAAATCCTGATTTAGCAATTTCTTAGTCAACAGTCCACGGTCAACAGTTGACAGATGCCCTCGAGAAACTTCAATCTTGGTTTTAAGGATTGAGGTACGAAATGGCAAGCTGTAGACGGTGGTCTGTCGACAGTTGACAAAAAAGTTTACTATCCGATCCCAATTATTTTGTAGCACATTAATTTTCGAATTTTCCAATCTTTCAATTTTCAAATCCAAACATAACCATGAACAATTTCCCTAAACTCCACAACGCCACTTGGCCGGGACTCGTGGGCAAAGGCCCGGACTCCGAACCTGTCATTCCTTTTGATACACTTCTGTCCATGACAGCCGCTGCAGAAGTCAAGGGAGTGAAATTTGATGGAATCGATGTGGGCTTGCTCGAACCGCATTTTGATCTCAACAATCCTGATGAAGCTAGAAAGCTTGCTGACAAAGTTTCCAAATACGGCCTGAATGTTGGCTCGCTCGTCGCTCCAATCTGGGCAGGTTCAGCCATGGGCACCGCCGATCAGCGCAAAACATTTGTGGAAATGGTCCGGAAATCCTGTGAGTTTGGCCAAAAGCTGAAAGATCTTGGGGTGAGGCATTATGGAGTAGTGCGGATTGATTCTGCAGCTGGAGTTACGGATTGGGCAAAAGATCCTGTGGGAAACACCAAGCAAATTGCTGAGACTTTCCGTGAAGCCTGTGATGTTGCTGCAGGTTTTGGAGAAAAATTAGCCGCCGAAGGCGAAATCTGCTGGGGAGCCATGCACAGCTGGAAACATATGGTGGAGTTGCTCGAAATGGTAGATCGTCCAAACATTGGTTTCCAGGCAGACATGTCCCACACTTTCCTCTACACGATGGGCTACAATGCTCCTGAAAACAGAATCTTGCCTGCCGATGCAGACCTCAAGGATCGTGAGACGATTAAGGCTGCATTGAAAACAGTAACTGATGTGCTGCGTCCATGGACCATCGACTTCCACGTCGCTCAAAACGATGGGTCAGTTTTCGGTTCGGGTTCGCATGACAAAACCGGACGTCACTGTCAAGCTACCGATCCAAACGGCCTGTTGGATATTGCTCATGATGCAGGCTATTGGCTAAGAGATGAAAATGGACAGTTGACCAAAGCTTTCCAGCACATATGCTGGGATGGTTGCATGTTTCCCAATGCCGTGATGGAAAATCAGCAAACCTGGAATGATATCCTCGCAGCGATGGTGAAGGTGCGAGACGCACACGGTTGGAAAGGGTGATTTACGAAGTACGAAATACGGGCTTCAAGCTAATGTTGATGTTAGTTTTGAAAGTGGACGTTTGAGGAACTATAACTTTGCAACCTTCCAACTTTCCAACCTTACCACTTTTCAACTCAATTTTCCAATATTCCAATTTTAAAATCTTTCAATCATGAATACTAAAAAACAAATCAGAATCGGACTGATCGGCACAGGACTGATGGGCCGAATACATACCAATGGATATAAGCGATTGTCGGACTTTTTCCCAGAATACGAGTATGTTCCTGTACTTCAGGCCTGCTGTTCCAGAAAGGCAGAACGTGCACAGGCATTCGCGGATCAGTGGGGCTATAAATCCATCGAAACGGACTGGAGAAAAATCATTGCACGGGACGATATCGATGCGGTGGATATTTGTACCCCAAATGATTCTCATGCAGAAATCGCCATTGCAGCCGCCAAGGCGGGGAAGATGATTCTCTGTGAAAAACCATTGGCACGTACAGTGGCGGAAGCAGAAGAAATGGTGAAAGCTGTGGAAGCCTCCGGAGTGAAAAATACGGTGTGGTACAATTACCGTCGTGTTCCCGCTGTGACTCTGGCCAAAAATATCGTTGCCTCAGGGAAACTCGGCAAGATTTTCCACTACCGCGCCAATTTCCTGCAGGATTGGACGATCAATCCCGAATTGCCGCAAGGAGGAGATGGACTCTGGAGATTGGATGTGGATGCCGCAGGTTCGGGTGTGACGGGTGACCTCTTGGCGCATTGCATCGATACGGCGATGTGGTTGAATGGAGGCATTACCGATGTCTCAGCGGTGACCGAAACTTTTGTAAAGGAGCGGGTTCATGTGGGTTCGGGAGAAAAGAAAAAAGTAGGAATCGATGATGCCTGTATTTTTCACTGCCACTTTTCCAATGGTTCCTTGGGACTGTTTGAGGCGACACGCTATGCAAGAGGACACAAAGCACTTTACACCTTTGAGATCAATGGGGAGCATGCTTCCATCCGATGGGATTTGCATGACCTGACGCGACTGGAGTATTTTGATCATGGTGACGAAAGTCAGGTAAGGGGATGGCGATCCATTCACGTGACGGATGGGGATCATCCTTATATGAAGCGATGGTGGATTCCCGGAACTTCCATCGGATACGAGCATTCCTTTATCCACCAAGTGTCCGATTTCTTCCTGAGCTTGCAGACTGGGGAACCATGCCATCCAACTTTCCGGGATGCCTTTGAAACTCAGAAAGTCTGCGAAGCCGTCATCGAATCCGCCAATTCCAGATCCTGGAAAGACACGGGAGTGGAATGGGTGGAGAAAGTTTAAAAATCAGAAGTATAAAGTCTGAAGTCTAAAAAGTCCAAGTCGAAAGGCTTGGATTTTTTTGTTCAAATTATTTTTGATTTATATTCTTTGCATTTTTAAGAGAGTTGACCGAGATTTTGTCTTATTTTCCGTTTTTGCCAAGAATCTTCAAGAGGATTTTACCGTAACTTTATGTCATGAAGCAACTATTTGAAATAGAGACTGATAAGCCTGAGGTATTGGATGAGTTCAGGGAGCTTGCACGCAAACATAAGTTGGCCTTCCGAGAATGGAAATTGGCCAAAAATGATAATCCTTCTCCGAGTGGAGACCCTTTTTTTGATAATCCAGAAAATGTTAAGGAGATTCTTCGGAGAAAGAAAGAAATGGATGCAGGAAATATTGAGTCGGTAACGCTATCTGATGAAGCAATTAAGAAGCTTTTGGATAGTGGATGAGTTTTAAAATTGTTTTTCGTCCAGATGCGATAAAGGATATTGAGAAGATATTAAAATCTGGAAATCAACCTTTAATTAGGAAGTTTAAAAAACTTATCGAGGAACTTCAAGAACATCCAGAGACCGGAACTGGCAAGCCTGAAAGATTAAAAAATAACCTTTCAGGATTCTGGTCAAGAAGGATAAACCAAGAACACCGCCTCGTTTAATCCATTGATGGGGATAAAGTCATCGTCACAGTGGTTTCAGCTTTTGGTCACTATTAAGTGGTCTAAATGATGTTAGAAGTTTTTTCAACTCACAGTCATTAAAAATCAAAAGACTTGGATTTATTGATGTAACTCATCTTTGATTTACAATCCCTTGATGCGAGGAAATCGCAATTCCATCTTTCAGGTTGAATCCTTTCAATTTTTCTTATAAATTGATTCATGACAAAACTCCGCCACCATGAAATACCTCTGGATTCTAGTTCTTTCAGCAGCAATTTCCTTTTTTTCCTGCCAATCCCATACTCAAACTGAATCAGTCGAGTCAGACTCCACAGCAGTTGTGATGGAAGAGGATGTTCAGATGATTCCGATCACCACACCAAAGGGCGAATTTAAAGTTTATACTCAGCGGGTAGGGGATAATCCGACGATGAAAGTGCTCCTGCTCCATGGAGGACCGGGGATGACGCATGAGCAGTACGCCAATTTCAAAGACTATCTGCCACAGGAAGGCATCGAGTTTATCTGGTATGATCAGTTGGGTTCGGCACATTCTGATCAACCGGATGATTCCACGCTGTGGACGATTGAGCGATTTGTGGATGAAGTGGAGCAGGTGAGAATTGCCTTGGGTTTGAACAAGGACAACTTCTTCCTCTATGGTCAATCCTGGGGTGGAATGCTCGGGATGGAATACGCCTTTAGACACCAGGACAAACTCAAAGGTCTTATCATTTCCAACATGATGGCAAGTTTGGATGATTATGAAAAATACGCCAAGGAAGTCCTTGGTCCTCAAATGCCCCCCTCGGTTTTTGCCGAACTGATGGAAATCGAAAAGAACAATGACTTCGAAAATCCCCGCTACATGGAATTACTGGGAGCCCATCATTACCCACAGCATGTACTTCGGATGCCTCCAAATGAATGGCCTGAAGAAATCAACCGAATGATGGGACAGGTGAATCCCAATGTATATGTCTACATGCAGGGATACAGCGAGTTTGGTATCACTCCGGGAGCAAGTCTGAAAGGGTGGAATGTGAAAGATCAGTTGAAAAATATAATTGTTCCCACCTTAGTCATCGGCGGCACACATGATACCATGGATCCCAAACACATGGAATGGATGTCCAAAGAAGTGGCAAATGGACGATTTTTACTTTGTCCAAATGGCAGTCATCTCAGCCAATATGACGATCCGGAGCATTTTTTTCCGGGATTGATCCAGTTTATCAAAGACGTGGATGGAGGGGAGTTTGAATAATGTCCCATTAATTTCCGCTTCTGAGTGCGATTGATTTTCTGCTCCCTAAACTCGTAAAAGGAGAAAGTATAGTTTTGATTTTGGGTCTTTAATTCCACACTTTGTGGAATTGCCATCACTCATTTCGCCGTTTTAAATCACAATTTAAACTTGTCTTTACAAAGTGATTAAAATTAATAACGGAGTAATTCCAACTATTTTATCTCATTAAACGGAAATAAAGAAAGTTTACTGGGCTGGATTTAAGTGTTCTTCAACTTTTCAAAATATTATTTTCTTTTCTACAAAAGAACATTGAGCCAAAGAATAGGCTCCGAATCTTGGATGCACTTTTGATCTCTTTTGGAAGACAGAGCGTCACGGGGGTTTACACCGCAAACTCTTTTTTTACTTAATAAAACACAAAAAACGATGAACTCAATTGATAAACAGCAAGAAGAAACCAATAGAAAGAATTTGGTTGGACCTGAGGCTATTGATAAAATCCGATCACTGATCGACAAATCAGGCTCTTGCTTTTTTGTAACCCATGCAAATCTCAACGGTTCTCATCAATCCAGACCAATGGCTGTTCAAAAAACCGACGATGCGGGGAATGTTTGGTTTCTCAGCGCCAAAGACAGTGTGAAAAACATGGAGTTGGAGCAAAACACGAATGTGACGCTCTATTTTCAAGGCTCCTCCTACTCCGATTTCCTGGAGCTGAATGGCCATGCGGAAGTCAGCTACGACAAGGAAAGAATCAAAGAACTCTGGGATCCTACCATCAAGACATGGTTTACCGAAGGCGTCGATGATCCCAGGATATCAGTGATCCGGTTTATTCCGGATTCGGGCTATTATTGGGACAACAAACACGGAAATGCGATCGCGGGGATTAAAATTCTCTTGAGCATGATTTCCGGGAAAACCATGGATGATTCTATTGAAGGGAATTTGAATCTCTAATAGCCAATTATCAAAACAAAGAAGTGTATTGCTCCAAGCGATACACTTTTTTTATGCGCCGAGCTTCCTATATTTAAATCAATTCATTTGAAAAAGTGTTATCATTCACATTTATTCATTTGAAAAAGTGTTATCATTCACATTTATTCATTTGAGAAAGTGTAATTTCGAACCATTAACGGAATAGGATGAATCGACATTTGTTGCCCAGACTTTTGAATTGGAAGAATTCTCCCGATCGCAAACCCCTAATCATTCGGGGAGCAAGGCAGGTGGGGAAAACCTGGCTGATGCAGGAATTTGGGCGAAGCTATTTTTCGGATTTAGTCTATGTGAATTTCGAAACAAACCGTCAGGCACGGTCGCTTTTTGAGCAGGGCCTGGACTTGTCGAGAATTATCCAAGGGTTGGAAATTCAGGTAGGAAAGCCAATTGTTGCTTCTGAGACTTTGGTGATATTTGACGAAATCCAGGAATGTCAGGAGGCTTTGACAGCATTGAAGTATTTTCAGGAACAAATTCCAGAGTATGCGCTATTGGCTGCCGGGTCGCTTTTAGGTGTAGCTATGCATCAGAATTCGTCTTTTCCTGTCGGCAAGGTGGAATTTTTGAATTTGTATCCTTTGACATTTTCCGAATTTTTGGAAGCACTGGGAGAAAAGCCCCTTTCTGAACTTTTGAAGCGCTTGGATTGGGATTTGATTTCTCCCTTTCGGGAAAAATTTATACAGCTCCTTAAGTCTTATTATTTTATTGGGGGCATGCCCGAAGCGGTAAAATCTTATGTGGATCACAGGGACTTTTTTGTGGTGAGGGAGATTCAAAAGCGAATTTTGCAGTCTTATGAATTGGATTTTTCCAAACATGCACCTGTCGAAGTTGTGCCGCGGATTCGGATGGTTTGGAATGCGGTACCTGCCCAACTGGCCAAAGAAAACAAGAAATTTATATTCAGTCAATTGAGGCAGGGAGCTCGGTCCAAGGATTTTGAGTTGGCGGTCGAATGGCTTCGAGATGGTGGATTGATCCATCGGATTGCCAGGGTGAGTAAACCCGGATTTCCGCTCAAAGCCTATGAAGATTTTGCTTCATTTAAAGTGTATTTGTTGGATGTGGGGATTTTGGGTACGATGGTGGATTTGGATCCCAAATCAATCCTAGAGGGCAATCGTCTTTTTACAGAGTTTAAAGGGACCTTGACCGAGCAATTCGTGCTTCAGGAATTGACCGCGGCAGGACATTCACTCTTTTATTGGTCAGCGGAAAGAGGGATTGCCGAACTTGATTTTATCCTTCAGTTCAAGGGGAAGGTGGTTCCTGTCGAAGTTAAAGCTGAAGAAAATCTCAAGGCAAAAAGTCTGAAAGTAGTAGCTGATAATTTCCCGGAAACTACCCCAATTCGAACCTCGATGTCTGATTTCAGACAGGAATCATGGATGACAAATTTCCCGCTTTTTGCAATGGGAAGTCTAGCTGAATATTTGAAAAACGTTTCATCTTAATAGATCGACAATTTTTCTAAGTGTAATCTCAAATCACCTGATATACCGCCACAAAGTGCGCAATAGTGCCTGCAAGCACGAAAAAATGCCAAATCGTGTGGAAAAAGAGTTTCTCACTTTTCACATAAAAATAAACTCCAATGGTATAAGCCATTCCTCCAATCCCAATCCAAATTAAGGTTTCGAGGGAAATTCTCTCGACGATATCCTGAATGAAAAACACAGCCAGCCAACCCATCGTCAGGTAGATGATGATCGAAAGAATCTTGAATCTACCGGTGAAGAAAAGCTTGAAAAAAGTGCCGATCAAAACGGACCCCCAGAGAATTGAAAGGAAAATTATCGCTTTGTCCTGCTTCAGCACCGCCAAAACCATCGGAGTATAGGATCCTGCAATCAAAAAGTAGATGGCAATATGATCCAATACCTGAAGTTTGCTTTTCCACTGCGAGTTCTTTGCAGCATGATAAAAAGTCGAAAATGAGTAAACCATCAGGATGCCCACGCTAAAGGCAATTCCTCCAATCCAAGCTTTGGCATCCCCATTTTCCAGTACCTTTTGAATCAGAAAAGGAATGCCGATCACCCCTAATAGTAACCCAAGCCCATGCGAGAGAGCATTGGCTAATTCTTCCTTTTGGGTTTGAAGTCGCTTGGGCATTGGACCTGTTTTTTTTCCGAAACTACAAAGAAACCGAACTTGGTCTTTCTCCTGTTTCAGTTTTACTTCGATCAAATCCTGAAAAATATCCCTTTTCGATAAAGAAAGTGACACAATCCCCAAAGTGTACTCAGCGTCAGGATAGCTGTGATCAGTGCCAATCCATGTTCCCCTAATCCTGTCCAGCTTAGAAGACCCGTGCTGAATATCCCGATCGTTCGAAACAGCCATTTTCCCAAAATTTCAGCAAAAAGGTAAATGAAAATGGAGTTCATGCCGACAATCAGAAATGGGAAGACCCATCCTTTTTTCTTTTTGACATCTACCAACCAATAGAAAAACGCCAAAACCAACAAGGCCCAGCCTCCGGAGGCAAACACAAATGCCGTGGTGCTGATTCGCTTGATTATTGGCGTGATTCCAGCCAAGTCAAGTCCAAACCCAATCACCAATCCAACTAAGCCTGCGATGAGGAATACTTTGATTTTCTCCGAATCAGTTTTCTTGGATAGCAGCAGATTTCCACAGATCGCTCCCCAAATGGTATGCGCCGCGGTTGGGATTGCATTGATAGCGACCCATCCTCCATTATTGATTTTACCCATCAGGATTTGATCGGAGTAATTCCCGAAGTTGGTTCCGTGCTCAAAGGGGACTTCAGGGTTATAGGCTCGATACAGAATTTCGGTCAAAGCTAAAAGGGCCATTGATACTCCCAATTGCACTTTCCATCCTTTGGTCAGGAGGAAATATGTCACTAGTATGGTGAAGGAGAGTTGGGTCAGGACATTCCATAATTCAAAAACCATTTTACCTGAATAAATGCAATGCAGGCCCGTTCCGAAAAGGAAAAGCAGCATGCAGCGCTTCAAAATGTGTAGCGTGACTTTGCTGCGGTCTTCTGATATTGCCAATCGTTTGTTAAGTGAAAAAGGCATTGCAACACCTACAATGAACATGAAAAAAGGCTGAATCAAATCCCAAAACATCAATCCATTCCACTTGTGATGAGTGAATTGAATGAAAAAACCATGGAGGGCATCTCCTTCGGGGAAAATCTCCAGCAAGGTATCATAGACCAAAGCAGCCTCGGCTACCAATAAAAACATGGTCAATCCACGGTACACATCCAGGGATACCAACCTGTTGGTTGGATTAGGTGCAATTGAGTTCATAGGTTGGGGTTTTGGGTCTTTCTAAAATATAAAATCCCTGTTGGAATGCTTGAAAAAATATGATGAAGGGGTGAAAAAGCGAAGTAATCAAACAGAGCCTGTCTTCCTCAGGAAGGCCTGCTTGAGGCAACTGTTTCCAATAAAATCAAATTAAAAAAAGCCTGATCATTTTCTGATTTGGCCTTTTCCCGATCTTTATCCCGTATTTTCCCAACAATCCCGGTAATCCCTCCAAATCAAACCGTGCAATTTTGATTCTATTGCTCTCAGGATCAATCCGGTAATTTTCAGCTTCACGAAAGTCAGCTTTCTCCAAATTCGTCTGATCAAAGACGGCCCCGCTGAGTTCCGAACCCAGAAAACTTGCCCACTTAAATCCGCCTGAGAAAAATCCACCTCCAAATAATCTGGATTTTTGGAAAATGGATTTCTTAAGCTTCAGATTGAAAAAATTACAATAGGTTTCATTTGTGCCTGTCCCGAAAAATGTCCGAGTGTGACTGTATGAACAGGAAATCAGGCCGTTCGGAGCCTGATTTCACTGTATTAGTTTTAGTCGCAATAGAATCGCGATTGCATCATTTAATTCATCTGTCGAAGATCAACGGGTGATTCTCGAATTTGAAATCTCTAATCTCAAATTTATTTTTCCATCACCATTGGACCCGGCTGAGCCAAGTCGTGAATTTGCTTCAAGTCCACGAGATACACACTTCGTCCGTGTGAACCCACGATCAGGTGGTTTTCACGCTCCTGAATCACCATGTCGTAGATGGCCACATTAGGGATTTCTCCCTGGAAAAGATTCCAGTTGTTTCCTTCGTCCATGCTCACATACAAACCGTGGTCGGTACCCAAATACAGGATGTTTGGCATTTTGGGATCTTCGATGATGATATTCGTCGACTCTTCAGGCAGATTTGCTTTGATGGATTTCCAGGTTTTGCCGTAGTCTTCGCTTTTGAATACATAGGTATTGAATTCATCGTATCGGTAGCCATTCAGCGTGATATAGACCCTGCCTTCTTTGTATCGGGAAGGAGAAATGCTGCTCACCCATCGGTCCTGAGGAAGGCCTGCGTTCAGACTGGTCCAGTTGCCTCCGTTGTTGCGGGTGACCCAGACATTGCCATCATCCGAACCTGCGTAAAGCGTTCCAAATTCAAGCTGTGATTCTTCCACCACGGAAAGAGTGGCAAAAGGGACATTTCCGCTTTTTTTGTTTTTGGTCAAGTCCGGCGAGATGGTTGTCCAAGTATTTCCCTGGTCAAAGGATTGATATACGTACTGCGAACCCATGTACACGATGTCCTGATTGTGGTAGCTGAGCTCGGCTGGAGTTCTCCAATTCCAGCGGTTGGGTGCGTTTCCGATGTCATGACCCGGAGTGATTCGCTTTCTCTCGCCAGTCTTTTTGTTGATTCTGGCGTAGTTTCCAAACTGCGATCCGGTGTAGACGATGTCATTGTTTCTGGTATCAACTGCCACCACCATTCCATCACCTCCGAAAAGTGGTTCCCAGAGATCTTCTGGCTTATTGGTTGATTTGCCAAACCACACGCCATTGTCCTGCATTCCTCCATAGATATGGTAAGGTGTAGCCTGATCTACCATTACGGAGTAAAACTGTGAAATCGGCATTTGGGTATTCATGTGATCCCAACGTGCTCCTCCACCATAACTTCGATACAATCCGCCGTCATTTCCAAGTAGAATATGCTTGCTGTCTTGGGGATTGATCCACATCGCCTGATGGTCGGAGTGAGGTCTACCTATAGAATCTGTTCTGGAGAAATTCTTTCCCCCATCTCTGGAAACCAAAAGCGGCACACCCAAGACAAAAACTTCATTTTCATCTGATGTACTTACCCTAATTTCCCCGAAATAGTACCCGTAAGAATTATACAATTGGCTGATGTCAGATTCAGAGACTTTCCTCCAGGATTTTCCGGCATCTTCTGATCGGTAGACTTCTGCCCCGATGATAGGTTGGCCAAACATCGCGGCATTTGCATCCACTGCACCGCCGTTGTAGTTGGCGATTTGGGCAGTGGTGATCTTGCCTGTCTTTAAGAGACGCTTGATTTCTGCCGGGGTGTATTTGGAGGAAAATTGACTTCTTCGTGCCAGAGATTCCAGTTTTTTATCATCCAAAGCCAAAGCCTGATCCAAAGTCATATCCTTGAAGTCCTCCAGTTTCAGCGGATTTTCTTCCTGCTGCTGATTTCCCCGCTGACGGGGTGGGTCAGCCGGTTTTTCAGATTTGGCCTGATTGTCGAGCAAGGCATAGACTACCGAAGGATTGGAGCGGCTAAAGTCAAAACCTATCCGGCCGGTAAACTCATCCTGAGGGAATCCTACTACGGCTTTTTTCCAGGTATTACCTCCGTCCTCAGATCTCCAGATCGAAGAACCTTTGCCATTGCCGATAAAGTCATGCGCCTGACGGAATCGCTCCCAACTGGCAGCAAGCAAGACATCCGGGTTGGTCGGATGAATCTGAATATCGATAATCCCGGTATTGTCGTCGATGTAAAGTGTCTTTTTCCAGGTTTTGCCTCCGTCTGTTGTCTTATAGAGTCCCCGTTCCTTGTTTTTGGAGTATAGCGCGCCCATCGATCCCACCCAAACGATTTCCGGATTGGTGGGGTGAATGAGGATTTGGCCGATGTGGTGTGAATGAACCAGTCCCATCATTTGCCAGGTTTTACCTGCATCGGTGGACTTGTAAACGCCGGCGCCTGCATAGGTCGAACGGCTGGAATTGTCCTCGCCTGTCCCTACCCAAAGGATGTTGTTGTCAGAGGGGGAAAGTGCCATCGCGCCGATACCCAAAGCACCCTGATGGTCAAAAATTGGGTTGAAGGACTGTCCGTTGTCTTCCGTTTTCCAGATGCCTCCGGAGGCTGCGGCAACATAGTAGGTGTTGATGTCTTGAGCTACTTCGATATCCACAATCCGGCCGGACATATTGGTTGGGCCGACATTGCGGGCTTTGAAGTTATGGAGTGGGGTGGAGGCAAGCATGGCCTTGTGCTTGTCGACTGATTCCTGAAGGGCTTTCTCGGTAGTGGGTTTGATATCCTGTGCTTGTAGCGAGCCGAATGAAATCAGTCCCGCTGCCAGCAAGAGGAGAGATGAAGATTTTTGCATGTGGTTTTCTTTGTTCCGATGGGAATATAAGCAATCATGTCTAAACTCAGCTTATTCAGCTTTTGGACGGGAAAAGGCCTTTTTGAGTGGTGATTATTTCTGTCTCAGTTTTAGTTTGTAAAATGTCAAATACTCCTGCTCTTCACCGATAAGGTCATCGTTTCTGAGGCCATAAAAAGGTTTATCAAGGGATTCAATTCCCATCAGCCTGCTGATTGAGTTAGGAATAATAAGTTCATTGGAGAGCGTTCCATTCAGCTGGACCACTTTCAAGATCTGATTTTGAAAATTGGGATAGAGTGGGAAGTTTTTGGGCTCTTTCAACTCATTTTGAATAAATAAGTCTTCTTTAATTCCTTCATCATAGGTTATTACAAGCCCTTGTTTGGTAGGAAAAAGTTGATTGATTCTGCCGTCCAGCATTGTGGTGTGAGAAATGTATTGATAGGGTTTGGAATGCTCTCCATTGTCTTCAAATTTGCTGGGATTAAAAGGAATGGTTTTTAAAAATCTCGTACTATCCGCTAGATCATAAAGATGAATCATGGGTTCGTTATCAAGTGTTAGGTAAAGTGTATCACCTAACACACCAAAATTAACCCAAGGTCTTTCATAATATTTATCGGAAGCATACCGAGAGGTTGAAGGAATCCGGATCATAGGTTCAGCAGATCCGGTCTTTGGATCAACTTTTTCCAATAAAAAATGATCTCTGAAGAAAAATGGATCATAAGGGTTTGCGCCATCTCTTCCCGGATAATAAATGATCAAATATTTGTTCCATTCGTCTAGGACTCGGCGGGTCCCTCCACCATCTTTTGCTTCGGTAAGAAATGGAAGCTTAATTTCACGCTTAAAGCTCAAGTCAGGATTAAACTCATAGAGCCAACCGACGAAACTTGCTCCATAAAGCTCGCCTTCTGTAGTAGTTTTTAATTGCATTGGGTAGAACACTTTGTCGGGACCATCAAAAGGATAAGCTTGCTCATGAAGTATTTTTCCGCTTTCATCAAACTGGATCAGTTTGTTTTCTTTGAAATTGAAAATGATACCTTTTCCATCTCTGAATTCCGCTCCGTGAACAGTTCCCAAATAATCCACCTGAATCGAATCCTCGATGATCAGTTCCCATTCCAGAGAATCTCCAATTCTTTTTTCTTCACTAGATCCGCAACCCCAAACAAAAAATGCGGTCATCAAAACCGCACCTGACAAAAGTTTTTGCATAGCCTGATTTTTTCCTTAAGAAACTAAATCAGATTTTAAGATTCAAGAAATTGACTAATAATTATTCATATTTCGGAGCTGAATTCATCTGTTGATTGAGCAGGGCTTGTTGGTTGATTAATCCATCTTACTACGAATCAAAAAATCCACGGTTGCCGAACCGTGGATTTTAAATTGGGTTATCGAACTATCCGATCAGATTTCCTTCATCATCCCAGACAGCCACGGTGCCCCGGTCTTCAGGTTTCAGAAAAAGACTTAGATATTTCTCAGGATTGGAAAGCCCATGTTTGTCCAAAACGTTTTGTGGAACACCGTCCCAAACGTTCGGCTGATTCCCTTTGTAGCCCATGTATTTCCAGCCGGCTTCAGTGGAGAAATAGCCCGAGCAAGTGAGGTTCCGCAGCATATTAAACCAGCGAACCCCGCCGATGTATTCAGGCTTGGCTTTGTCCGGCCAAGCCACTTCGTCCACGATAGCCAAGACTTGATCTTTGGAAAGTTCATTGAAGGTCTTTCCGAATTTTTCATCCGCCTCAAAGTCCAGCCACATCAATCCCCCACGCATTGGGGTTTGGGAGTTGGGCTGATCCCGCATCATGAAGTCAATGAAGTCTGTTACTTTAAGTTCGGTCGCAGCCGGAGATTCAGCATCTGCAGGTATGATTATATCTACCAGTGTATCCAGCTTTTTTCGTTCCTCATCGGTGAAGAAAGTTCCTTCCATCAGTTTTTGATCGCGAAGGTTTTCTTCCTCGGTTCGTCCACCGGGAGTGCCTCCGGTGAAAACCTGACTTTGCACGCTTTTGTCCACCGGATCGCAACCGGTCATGAGTATTCCGGCTCCAAGAGAGCCTGTGAAGAGGAGTTTGAGATTGTCCCGTCTGTTCATGGCTTAGATGTTTTTCTTGGTTAGTTCGGAGACGATGTAGTCAGAAGTTCTCCAGGAGAGCGCAAGGATCGTCCAAGTCGGGTTTTTATCCGCCTGAGAGACAAAAGGAGCTGCATCCACCACAAAAAGGTTTTTGCAATCATGCACTTGGCAATTGGAATTGACCACGGAAGATTTCGGGTCATTGCCCATTCTCGCTGTCCCTACTTCATGGATGATTCTTCCCGGAGCAGCAAGCCCATAGAGGGTTTCAGCCCCTGGCTTTTCTCCCAAAAGTGTCGCTCCTGCACCTGTCAGAATCTCCTCAAAGGTGTCCTGCATGTGCTTGGCTTGCTTGATTTCCTGATCTGTCCAGTTGTAGTGGAAGCGAAGTACCGGAATGCCGTATTTGTCCACCACATTGGGATCGATCTCGCAGTAATTGTCATACATCGGAACACTTTCGCCTCTGCCGGACATCCCAAATGTGGAGCCGTAGATTTTTCGGATGTCTTTTTTCAAGCCCTCTCCATAACCTCCATTTGGACTTGGATTTCCAAATTCGTCTTTGATGTATTTCCGCATGGCGTCCATACCTCCTCCGGCACCGTAGGAAGGCTGACCCATGCCACCCCAATATTCGATGTGGTAGCCGCGGGCAAAGTCAAGTTTTTTATTGTCCAGCCACCAGGGTGTGTACATGTGCATGCCGCCTACCCCGTCTTCGTTGTAGCGTTCCCGATCCATCATGTCAGGCATGATGGCTGATCGGCTGGCCCCGGTAGAATCATGCAGGTATCTTCCCAAAACACCCGAGTCCGCCCCGATTCCGTTTGGATGGGATTTGGACTTGGAGTTCATCATGATTCGGGTGGTCTCGCAAGATGATGCCCCAAGTACCACAACTCTGGACTTGAGCTTGTATTCTTTCATATCGACTTTGCTTATGAAGGAAACACCCGTGGCTTTTCCGCTTTCATCAGTGGTCACTTTTCGTACCATGGAATGGGTGTAGAGGTCTACTTTCCCCTTTTTCATCGCCGGATGAACGAGACAAGTTCCTGCTGAAAAATCCGCATACACCTGACAGGCACGGTTACACTGCGCACAGAAAAAGCAAACGCCCCGCTCGTTGTTGATCGGTCGGGTCAGCATGGACAATCGCGAGGGAATCATCGGGATGGATGCTTTATCAGCTCCTTTTTTGATGAAAAGCTCGTGGAGTCTTGGCTTGGGAGGAGGGAGGAAAAATCCGTCCGGCTCGTTGTAAATGCCTTCTTTAGACCCAAACACCCCGATGAGTTTGTCGACTTTATCGTAGTAGGGTTTTACATCTTCATATCCGATGGGCCAATCGTGACCGAGACCATCGATACTGGCCCGTTTGAAATCATTCGGGCCAAAACGGAGCGAAATTCTTCCCCAGTGGTTGGTACGGCCACCGACCATTCGGGACCGGAACCAGTCAAACTGGGTCCCGTTTTTTCGGGTATAGGGTTCACCGTCGATATCCCATCCGCCGATCGCCTGATCGAAGTCTCCAAAGGGACGGATTTTAGTTCCTGCTCCTCTTCTGGGGGATTCCCAGGGTGGACGTAGTTGGGTTCTGTCCTCTTCTTTGGCAGGATCGAAATCTCCTCCTGCTTCCACTACTGCTACCGAAAGTCCAGCTTCGGAAAGAATCTTGGAAGCCATGCCTCCACCAGCTCCGGAACCCACAATGATTACGTCGTAGGCTTCAGCGGATTGTTTGATTTGAAAACTCATTCTCAAAAATTTTAATGAAGTTGAAAATATAGCTTAAAAATTTCTGGAAGGGAACAGCTTTAATTGGTTTTTTGAGAATTTAGAAAATAAAAAATTTGTGAAAAACTGATCATGAAAGATCCATCCAAACCACTAATTTTTCATTGGATCTTAAAAAATCTTTGTCTGCTGTGATTAAGGGAATAGAAAATCGAATAGAGGTTGCCAAGACAACTGCATCAGGTAATTTTAAAGAGGATTTTTGCTTGATCGAAATAGTTTTTTCCTTAATAATTGGATCAATATCAATGATTTGGCAATGACTTAATAATTCTTTGATCAATTTTAAATCATTTGGTTCTAATTTCGAAAAGCCTAGTAATTCTAATTCAACTATAAAAGAAATCAAGAGTTGCTTCTCCAATAAAAAGTACACTATAGGCTTTTCTCCTTTTAAGAAGTAAAGCAGGATATTTGTGTCTACAAAAACCCTATTCCCATTAATTCCTTAAGCGTTTTTGCACCTCTAGAGGATCTATATCTGCCTGTAATTTACCAGCAAGGTGTTCAATGCTCTTGACTTTTTTGCGTTTGGTAATCTGTTGGATTTCCTTATTCATCTCCAACTTAGTCATTCCTTTTTTCAAGATAGTTGTCATATGCAAATCAGTTGATTAATGATTCAATATAAGGCCAAATCGTCTCAAAGACAATTTTGTGACCTTCTTCAGTGGGGTGAATTCCGTCAGGCAGGTTGAGTTCGGGAATGCCGCCTACATTTTCCAGCAGGAATGGAATCAAGGTCACGTTCTTTTCAGAAGCCACTTCAGGGTAAATGGATTTGAACTCTTCCGTGTATTCCTGACCCATATTTGGTGGGATTTGCATCCCCGCTAGGATGATTTTGGTCTCAGGGTATTTTGCCCGCACCTTATCGATGATTCCGTTCAGATTCCGCTTGCTTTCGGCAGGAAGGATTCCTCTCAGGCCGTCATTGCCCCCAAGTTCCAGAATAAAAATGTAGGGTTCATCCTCCAGAAACCAATCCAAACGGCTCAAACCGCCCGCTGTGGTTTCACCACTCAATCCACCGTTAATTACCCGGTAGTTGAGTCCAAGGCTATCTATTCTTGCTTGAGTCAATCCTGCAAAACCAACTTCCTGATCGATTCCGTAGGCTGCCGTGAGGCTGTTGCCAAAAAAAAGAATGGTTTTTTGATCCGTTTTTTTCTGGGAAGATTCAATTTTAGCGACATCTGTTTGTTTTTGTTCAGTGGAAGATCCACAAGAACTCAGCGAGACTGCACTAAGAAAAAGGCTAATTAATAGTGTAGATGAATTTCGGGAGGTGAACATTTTTATTCGTTTTAATTTAAAAAGGATTTACGGATAAAAGGTTCAGATTGATCCGTGAACTCCTCTGTCTAAGACACAAAAATAGCTTTTTCTGCGTTGGTCGAGCAATTCTGCCCGTTGGTCGACTGTCTTGGAATTTATCGAACGTTTTTTCTTTTATTTAGCTTACTGTCCTGTGTCAAAACGGGATTGCTAACAAAGCGCAAGCCCTGTCGTTTGACCTTTAAAATTAACCCACCGCTTATTCATGAGCATATTATCAATTAAGAACTTGAGCAAAACCTATCAGAGCGGAAGCCGAAAGCTGACTGTCCTCGATGAGGTAAATTTTGATATCCAGGCAGGGGAAACCTTGGCAATCGTCGGTCCGTCCGGAAGTGGGAAAACTACCCTGCTTGGGCTATGTGCAGGACTTGACTCCGGATCTACCGGAAGTGTAGTCCTCAATGGTCAAGCTCTTGAAAAAATGAACGAGGACCAGCGTGCCTTCGTCCGAAACAAAGATGTGGGTTTCATTTTTCAGAATTTCCAACTCCTTCCAACCCTAACAGCTTTGGAAAATGTGATGGTGCCTTTGGAGTTGAAGAAGCGAAAAGATGCACGTCAAAAAGCACAGGAATTACTTGAAAAAGTCGGTTTGGGAGACCGGGCCACCCACTACCCGACCCAGCTTTCGGGCGGAGAACAGCAGCGGGTTTCCATTGCCAGAGCATTTGCCAACGAGCCGAAAATTCTTTTTGCCGACGAACCTACCGGGAATCTGGATACAGAAACCGGTGAAATGATCGAGAAACTCATTTTTGACCTCAATAAAGAGCAGGGGACTACCTTGGTTTTGGTGACGCATGACTTGGAGCTGGCCGCCAAAACTCAGCGCATCATTCATATCAAGGGCGGTAAAATACAGGAGGACGTTCATGCCTGATTTTGGATGGATTATAAAAATGGCGCTACGGGATGTCCGGAAGAACCTCTCCCGTTTGCTGCTCTTTGTCTCCTCCATCGTAGTGGGGATAGCGGCCTTGGTAGCAATCAGCAGCTTTGGCGAAAACCTCACCAAGGACATCGACAACCAAGCACAGGAGCTTTTGGGGGCAGACTTGGTATTGGAAAACAATAAGCCTATCGGAGGGCAGCAAGTGGATTCAATGGCTATAAAAACTGCTGCTGAGATCAATTTTGCGTCGATGGTAGCATTTCCAAGTTCCGGCGATAGCAGATTGACACAGGTCAGAGCCTTAGAGGGGGATTTTCCATTCTATGGCAAATTAGAAACCATTCCTGCGGACGCTGAGTCTGATTTTAGAGGTGGAGGCAAAAAAGCATTGGTGGAAAAAACGCTGATGGCTCAGTTTAATGCCGAAGTTGGAGATTCGATCAAAGTCGGAATTGTAACTTTTCTAATCGTAGGCGAACTTCAAAAAGTCCCCGGCCAAACCGGAATCACGGCTACAGTCGCGCCGGCGGTGTATATCCCGATGGCTTACTTGCAGGAAACCGGTCTGGTGCAATTGGGAAGCCGAGTGGAATACAATCGGTATTTGCAGTTTGAGCCGGGTACAGATGTGGAGGCTTTGATTAAGCCCTACGAGGAGCAATGGGAAATCGACCGCTTGGATGCCGATACAGTTGAAGACAGAAAGCGCTCCACGGGTAGATCTTTTGCCAATCTTTCCAATTTTCTGAGCTTGGTGGCATTTATCGCTTTGCTATTGGGCTGCGTTGGTGTGGCTTCTGCGGTTAATGTTTTTGTGAAAGAAAAATTGGCTTCGGTGGCTGTATTACGCTGTCTTGGAGTCGCATCGCTGGATGTATTACTGATCTATTTGGTCGAAATTATGGTCATGGGCTTGGTCGGAGCCTTGATCGGAGCCGGACTGGGCACGGTGCTTCAATATGTATTGCCTGCTGTTTTCTCCGACTTCTTACCGGTGGAAGTGAATGTGGGCGTGTCTTGGCTCTCAGTAGGTTTTGGAATTATTACCGGGCTTTTTGTGTCGATTCTTTTTGCGCTACTTCCTTTGCTAAAAGTGCGAAACGTATCGCCGATGGCCACGCTGAGACCGGAGACAACGGATTCAACTTTGATGAAAGATCCACTTCGTTGGTTGGTGATCGGGGGAATTCTGCTGTTCATTTGGGGATTTAGCTTTTATCTATTAAAAGACTGGAAACTCTCGCTTGGCTTCACCGGATTTGTGTTAGGCGCATTTGGAATACTTTGGGGTGTGGGACAACTGATCATGTGGTCGGTTAGAAAATTTCTACCGATTTCGCTGGAGTACACCATGAGACAGGCCTTGGCAAACCTTTATCGACCCAATAATCAGACGATCTCGCTGATTGCCACGATTGGATTGGGCACTGCGATGATAGCCACCCTATTTTTCCTCCAAAATCAGCTGCTTGAGGAAGCCAAGTTTGCAGACAAGGAAGATCAGCCTAATATGTTGATGTTTGACATTCAACCGGCTCAACTGGATTCGGTTCGCTCAAAAGTAACAGGAAGAGGACTGAAAATTCTGCAGGATGTGGCGATTGTGACGATGCAGCTGAACTCCATAAACGGGATAGACAAAAAGAAAAACGAAGAGCTATCCAAGGAGGAGAATTACTCCCGCTGGCTTTACAATCGGGAATTTCGGGTGACCTATCGCGATACTTTAATCTCTTCAGAGAAGTTAAGTTCCGGAGAATTGGTGCCCATGGGTTCTAAAGGGGATAGTATTTTTGTCTCGCTGGAAAAAGGATTTGGAGAAGGAAATGGATTCAAAATCGGCGACGAAGTGGAGTTTAATGTGCAGGGTAGGCCGATTAAGACCTATGTCGGAAGTTTTAGAGATGTGAAATTCAATCAGGTTTCGACCAATTTTCTGGTGCTTTTTCCGGATGGAGTATTGGAGCAAGCTCCAAAATTCCACGTGCTGATCACCAAAACCAAAAACGACCGGGAGGCAGCCGATGTGCAATCCGAGATCGTGAGTGCCTTTCCAAATATCTCAATAATCAATCTTGGGACAATCGTCGAAACGCTGGAAGAGATTCTGGGTAAAATCAGCTTTGTGATTCAGTTTATGGCCTTTTTCTCCATTGCAACGGGGATTTTGGTGTTGATCAGTTCGCTGATCATCAGCAAATATCAGCGGATGCGAGAGAGTATTCTCTTGAGGACTCTTGGTGCCAGTTCAGCTATTGTGACTAAAATCAACACGCTGGAATATTTCTTTTTGGGTAGTTTGGCTTCGCTTTCAGGGATACTATTATCATTTATGGCAACATTTCTTTTGGGGAAATTTGTCTTTCAAATGAATTTCAGTGTGGCTTGGAAAGAAGGGTTGGTTTTGTATCTGGCCATCACCGGACTGACGATTGTGCTTGGATGGCTGAATGGCCGAAAAATCATCAATCAACCTCCAATGGAGATATTGAGGGGAACTTGAGAAGGATAAAGGGAAGGTTTGTAAGTGGTGAGTAGTAAAAGTGGTAAGTGTTCAGTCACAGTGTGTCAGACTGAGCAGCTTGCCCGCCGTGGCGGGGAGTCGAAGTCCATTACATACTTTTGATGTATTACTGATTACAAAAAGCATCTAGTGAATCCAAGTCGATAAAATCATGTCAAGAAATAACCCTAAAGAATCCCAGGAAAAATCACTGCGACCAATGCTTGTAAAAGAACTCGAATCCAGAGTTGAAGCTTCAAAGGGAGACTTTAATGCGCGAAGGTTTAAGAGTTCGGAAGAACTTCTGAAAAAGTATGGAGGATGATACAATCAAGCATAAGGGTTTGGGAGTTGGGTTGCTTTTGATGGGAGTAGTACTGATGGAAACGGAATATTGAAATTCACTCAAAAAATCTAAAATGGGATCCTTGTGAGCCCATTTTGCATTAATAGTGGTGGCGGCATTGGGCGATTTCCAAAGTGCCATCTTTGACTCGGTAAACGAGTCGATGTTCTTTGTCGATTCGGCGGGACCACCATCCAGAGAGTTCGTTTTTCAATGGCTCTGGTTTACCAATTCCCTCAAAGGGATTACGCTGACATTCCTTGATCAGTTTATTGATTTTTCTTAGAAGCTTTATATTTACTTCAATCCAATATTGATAGTCCTCCCATCCTTTAGATAAAAAAATAATTGTCATTAGGCAAAAGGTTTAGAGTTCGATAAGGTCTCTTTTAACTCCCAGGCCTTGGTTTGCTTCATTAATGGCGTGTAACAATCTTTCAGCATTTTTAGGGCTGCTCATTAGATAATAGGTTTCCTGCAAACCTTCGTAGTCAGACTTGGACAGGACTACTACATCTTCCCCATTTGTTCTGGTGACATACAATGGTCTTGAATCATTGACTACATTATCCAAATAAGACTTCATGTTCTCGCGAAACTTAGAGTAGCTAGTGACTTCCATGATTTCTGTTTTTTTGTTAAAGTTGAGATTTCAATTCCTATTGTACAATTATTTGTACGTTTTTGTTCAAAGAGAATTAAAACGTAGCTAATCAGGAGCTGAAGTTTTGGATATTGTCTTTATATTTCATTTCTAAACTCCAAACCCATGACAACCAGGCTCTCTGCATCGGAAATAGCTCCCCTTCAATCCATCGAAGATTGGGAGGATGATCTCCTGACTCGCTATCCTGAACCTAAGGACAAGCAAGCTAAGGCCAAGGATGACTATCGGAATTACCATGATTCTGAGCGTGTGGATACTGTGCGTGAGTTTTACAAGCTCAATCATACCTATCAGACTTATGATTTTGTGGTAGAAAAGGAAAAGGAATTTTTGAAGTTTGAGAAAAAGGAAATGCCTTTTTGGGATGCAGTGAATTACTTAAATACGCTCATTGACGATTCGGATCCGGATACCAATTTGGATCAGTTGCAACATTTGCTTCAGACTTCGGAAGCTATCCGTGCTGACGGGCATCCGGATTGGTTTGTGCTGACGGGGTTTATTCATGACTTGGGAAAAGTGCTGTGTCTTTTCGGCGAACCCCAATGGGCTGTGGTTGGAGATACTTTTCCCGTTGGTTGCAAGCACTCCGATCGAATTGTTTATCCCGAGTATTTTGACCGAAATCCTGATTCTAAGGACGAGCGATTCAATACCAAATACGGGATGTATTCGCACCAATGCGGCCTGGACCAGGTAAAAATGTCTTGGGGTCATGACGAATATCTTTATCAGATGGTCAAAGATTACATGCCCGAGCCCGCACTTTACATGATCCGTTACCATTCTTTTTATGCGCAGCATCGGGAAAATGCATACGATCACCTGCTCAATGATCACGATCGCGAGATGTTCAAATGGGTGGATAAATTCAATCCCTACGATCTGTATTCAAAAGTTCCTGTTCCGCCGGATTCCAAGGCTTTGAGGCCTTATTATGAGGACTTGGTGGCGAAATATCTACCGGGTACGCTAAAATTTTAAATACCAGAATGCTTAAGATAGGCTACCTGATTAAAGAAGATTTTCACAGTGAGTCTTATATATTCCGCAAACATAGAAAAAGTGGATGAAAGGTTTTAAAAAGCCGATTCAACAATATTGGAATCTGGGTTTGAATTTCTTGACTGGACAAAATATTGATCCTAAGGGCGCGGTGGGAGGATTTGCCCCTGAATGCTTCAGGCCATAGCCGTCAGTTTAGCAAGCCAAAACACTGGTAGCGAGTTCATTTATGGTTTGGACGTAGATCCCCATTGGGATCTTTCTTCCTTTTGCCCATATTTGTATAATGTTTTTTTAGTTTAAAAAGACGGTCGATTTCACGGTTTGTCGCCTTTTTTCTTCTCCCAATATACGGATTAACAGGGTATAAATGAAAGATAATCAATGGTTTATATATAAAAAAGACCAGATTTTAAAAGAAAAATTTCTCTTAAATTTCAACCCCAAATCCATCAATTCATTAGCCAAAGAGGCCGGGTATTCGATCAGGAAGTCGAAGCTCGATGGT
>NZ_FMXE01000006.1 GCF_900103735.1 Algoriphagus alkaliphilus
CAACTCCCCGTTACTCACCTGACGGATGACCTCCGCCTTTTCTTTATCGCTCAATACGAGTACCTTTCGGTGAAACGCACCATAAAGTGGTTTGTGAAGTCTGGCTGACAGCCTACACGATGGACCTACCATCATCTTTTCAACAGCATGCGTAGGACTTATTCCTCCGCTTCAAGGCACACATATGTGTATCCGCACTGATGCACGTGGACTAGATTTGGGGTATTTTGTATGCGGATACACGTCCACAGACGACTGTCAACAGTCCACAGCACATTCAATTGGAACTTAATTCTACCTTTATTTGGGTACGTGCAGCTAACCGAATACACATATTACCAAAAATCATATCCTCTCGCTCTTTCCCATTAAATCCCTAATTTGCAGACTTAATTTTGGAGCGTAGCAAATCATCCCTATTGATGCAACTTAATTTTCAAAAAGACCTGCTTCCCCACCTGCTGGGCATAGTCCTTTTCTACCTCATTGTAGTCCTGTATTTCTCTCCGATGGTTTTTGACGGGAAAATCATCTTTCAGGGAGACATCTTACAATGGGAAGGTTCGGCAAAAGCCGTTTTGGATCATCGGGAGAACACCGGGGAACAGCTACTCTGGACCAATAACATGTTTGGTGGCATGCCGGCCTATTTCATCAGCTTGGAGTTCCCGGGTGATATCACCAATGCTGTGATTTCAGTCCTGACTCTTGGACTTCCCCACCCGATCAACGGCTTGTTTTTCGGGATGCTGGGAATGTACATTTTACTTTTAAGCTTTGGAGTCAGACCGGTTTTCGCCATCGGCGGTGCAATTGCTTTCTCCTTTAACACATATAATTTACTTTCTCTCGAAGCCGGACATAATGCCAAAATCTGGGCAGTCTGTTTGATCCCCCTGATTTTAGCGGGCATTCATCTCGCTTTTGAGCGAAAACGCATCCTTGGCGCAGCACTTCTAGCCTTGGGACTTTTGCTCCAACTCAAATTCAATCACCTTCAGATCACCTACTACACCTTGATTATTTCTGTGATTTATGTGGTAGTCCGGATGGTTTTTGACTGGAAAAAAGAAGGGATTCCCGTGCTCTCCAAAACCATTGGTTTTCTGGTTTTGGGAGCAGTTTTGGCAGTTGGCGGAAATATCGGGCGACTGGCAACAGCATTGGAATATAGCCCCTATTCAACACGGGGAAATTCAACCCTAGAAGCAAAATCCTCCGGTTTGGATAAAGATTATGCTTTTGGATGGTCAAACGGTAAACTGGAAACACTCACTTTGTTGATCCCAGACTTTTATGGAGGAGGCAGCAGTACGCCACTCCCCAAAGACTCCGCATCCGAAAAAGTCCTCCGCTCCCAGGGAATGGATCCTGCCCAGATCAACGGATTTATCCAAGGCGCACCTACGTATTGGGGCGATCAGCCATTTACAGGCGGACCGATTTACGGAAGCGTGATTCTGGTTTTTCTTGCGATTCTGGGAATTTGGGCTGCGCCAAAGGAAAGCCTGATCACCTTTGGAACTATCATCATTTTATCCGTGATGCTCAGTTGGGGTAAAAACCTCGCATGGTTCAACTACCTGCTTTTCGATATTTTGCCGGGGTATAATAAGTTTCGAGCCGTGTCCATGGCCTTGGGCATGACACTTTTCGCAATTCCGATTTTGGGAATGATTTCGCTGGAGAGGCTGGCACAAAAAAAGGAACTCAAGCCCCTGTTGATTTCGGGTGGAATCGTTGGAGGTTTAGTCTTGATATTGGCGGTCGCTTCCGGAGCTTTCTTCAGATTTGAAGGTGCCGCAGATGTAAATTATCCGGATTGGCTTGCTTCAGCGCTGAAAACCGACCGAAAGTCCATGCTTTCTGCTTCTGCCTGGAAAAGTTTGGCATTTATAGTCGCCGCAATGGGCTTGATTTATTTCTACCTGAAAGGCAAAATTTCCGACTTGATTTTAGGAATGGGATTGATCGCCTTGATCACTATTGATGTCTGGACGATCAACCGTCGCTATCTCAATGCAGATTCATTTCAGGGCAATCCTTCCCGACAGTTTTTTGCCGAGACTCCCGCAGAAAAGTCCCTTGCCCAGGATCAGGAATATTTCCGGGTGCTTCCCTTGACCGAAGGACTGACCCAAGGCGCCCGAACAAGCTATCGGTTCAACAGCTTGGGAGGATACCATGGAGCAAAGCTTCGTCGCTACCAGGATTTAGTAGAAAATCAACTCCAGCCTGAATTGGAGGCCTTTATCAAAAAAGCTCAGGAGGGAAATTTTGACTGGGAAGGATCAGGTATCATGAATATGCTGAACACCAAATACCTCATTGCGGGGACAGAAGCTAATGCGGTCTTCAAAAATCCGGAGGCAAACGGTGCGGCCTGGATACCCTTTGAAATTGTTTCCGTGACTTCAAATCAGGAAGAAATTGAGGCTTTGGGAGAAATAGACACAAAATCCCAAGCAACCCTCAATACAACTGAATTTGGACAAATCAGCGCAGGATCCGGTCAAATCTCACTTACTTCCAACGCTCCGAATGAACTGAAATACCAAGCTTCTATGAATCAAGGAGGCTTGGCAGTATTTTCAGAAATCCATTATCCAAAGGGCTGGATCGCAACAATTGATGGCAAGGAGGCTCCAATACTCCGTGTAAATTACCTGCTCCGAGGCTTGGAAATCCCCGCGGGAGCGCATGAGGTTGTTTTTACTTTTGCCCCAAAAAGCTTTTACGCGACCAAAACTCCGATGGTGATTTTCCAATACCTGATTGTCCTGACTTTGATTGGCGGAATCTTCTTCACATATAAAGAAAACCATGCAAGAGCCTAAGCCGGATCAGAAAGATAAAGTCGTTAGTTTTTACGATCAGTTTGCCGAGAAGCAACAGAAAACCGGAATCAATTCCCGTCACCTGAGCATTTTGGACAAGGTAAAAGCTGCCGGACTGAAGTCAAATCACCGCATCCTTGAGGTAGGTTGCGGAATCGGAACTGTCTCTCATTTGCTGGCTACGCAGGTCACGAATGGGGAAGTTTTGGCGGTGGATATTTCTCCGGAAAGTATTGAAAAAGCCAAGGTGCTCTGGAAATCACAGGCCAATCTGGGCTTCGAGGTTTCGGATATGTCGGACTTTGACAAAAAGGGGAAGACCTTTGATTTCTTCGTCTTTCCGGATGTGTTGGAGCATATTCCGGTGGATCAGCATTTTCGACTTTTCCAGAATATCAGCAAACATGCGCATCAGGAATCGGTAATTTTTATTCACATACCATCGCCCCGTTATTTGCAATGGATGATCGAGAATGAACCCGAAAAACTACAGGTGATCGATCAGCCTTTGGACTCAGGGGATTTGATCAAAAGCATCACCAATGCAGGTTTTTACCTTGAAAAGATGGAAACTTATTCGCTTTTCTTTGCCGAGAAAGACTACCAGTACTTTGTCTTTCGCGCAGCAAAACCGCTAAAAACCTCTACGCCACGCAGCAAGTGGGTTGTATTGAAAGAACGACTGCTCATTCGCCTGAAATATGGCCTAACCAAATAACCCCCAACCAATGAACATCCAGGAAAATGTAGTGGTAGGCCTGACCTACGAACTCAAAGTCAGTAAAAACGAGGACGACATCGAATCTGCTCCATTCAGTGTGGAAATCCGGGACGAAGAAGACCCGTTTTATTTTATCTATGGGCAAAGTGGGCTTCCTGAGAAATTCGAGGAACTGCTCAGTGGAAAAGCAGAGGGAGAGAATTTTGCTTTCGTCCTGAAGGTAGAAGAAGCCTACGGAGAACCTGACGAGGAATTGCTCATTACACTTCCAAAGGAGCAATTTTCTGGAGAACGAGGCTTCTCTCCTGAGATGTTGAAAGAAGGAGAATTTCTTCCGCTGATGGACGAAAATGGCTACAGCATGCAGGCAAAAGTGCTGAAAGATCTGGGTGAAAATCTATTGTTGGACTTCAACCATCCTTTGGTGGGATTTGAACTACATTTCGAAGGGAATATCCTGGAAGTGCGGGAAGCCACAAAAGAGGAACTTGCTCATGGCCATGTGCATGGAGAGCACGGGGAGCACGAGGAGTGAGTGATCAGTAGGTAGTGATCAGCTCACATAAATCGTTAATAATTCCTGTTAAGTGTTGTAAGTAGTCAGTTGTAAGTGGATTGCTACTGACTACTTGCTTTTTTTAAGCCTAATGATTTTTTAAAACTCAGCTGAATTTAAAAACGAGATGAAAAAGCTTTAGCTTTTTTACTTTGTGTATTTGAAAAGGATTGCTTCCTTTAAATCATTTGAAGATCAAATGGAGATTTATACTCGATTTTCTTTCTTTGCGCAGTCTTTGCGGTTAAAAAAAAGTGCAAAAGATTCTTTCCGCAAACGAAATATGTTATTTCAACAAAGCAATTAATTGTGCCCATCTGTGTAGTCTGTGAGCTTTTAAAAAAAAATCAGGACTTCAGCATCAACACTTTTTAGAATACGAGGAATAAGTGATCAGTTTTTAATCTCAGTTGGACAAAAAATCAAACTTTCTCACGGATGACTCAGATGTTCACAGATATCTTTTATCTGTGCTCATCTGTGTAATCTGTGAGCATTTTAAAAAATCAGGACTTCAACATCAGCACCTTCTCCTCATCAAAATGCAGATACACTCGATCCCCAACCTTATACTTCCGAAACGGATCATCGACTTCCCAGACTTGTCCTCCGTTTTTTAAGCGAATCGAAAGGGAGTTGTAATGAACCAAATACCGCTGATCGATCACATGCCCCATCAATTCTCCCTTAGTTCGCAGCCTTACATCCGATGGTCGGAGGTAGGAATTGAACCGGTCCGGGATCAGATTGATTGTGGAAAAAAGCCGTGCCACATAGCGCGTCTTAGGATGCTCACAGAGCTCCTGAGACCCTCCATTTTGTACCACTTTCCCTTTTTGGAGTATGATCAGATTGTCCGTAAGCCGGAGGGCATCGTCCAGATCATGGGTCACAAAAACCACAGTTGTCTTCATCTCCAAAAACAACGCTTTGAGTTCTGCGATCAGTTTATGCTTCTGAATCGCATCCAAACTACTAAATGGCTCATCGAGTAAAAGCACATCCGGTTCCACGGCAATCGCCGCCGCTATGGCGACTTTCTGTTGCTGACCACCACTCAGCTGACGCGGATGCCTATACTTAAGCCCTTCAAGTCCCAAATCAAACAATAAACGATCCACCCGATTACGGGCATATTCCCGGTCATAGTTGAGCAGCGGACGAAAAATATTTTCCTCCACAGTGGAATTGGCATTCAGATGATAATCCTGATGGATCAGTTTGATTTCATCATATCCGGGAACCAGCTTTTGGGCTGGATTTTGGATTTGTTGATCTCTAAGCCAAACTTCACCCGAACTTTGAGTTTCCAAGCCTGCCATGATTCGCAGTAAGGTGCTTTTTCCTGATCCGCTTTCTCCCACAATGGCAATAAATTGCCCTTTGGCCAATTCCAGTGAAAACTCATGCAGGGCAGGGTGCAAATCGTACGTTTTGGAAACCTTGCGGATGGAGAAATAGGACATAATCGGATTTGAAATTTGGGGTTCGGAATTTGAGATTCGATGATCGATATTCGACAATTATTGACCGATTGAAAAATTGGAAGATTGAAAAATTGAAAAATTTGTAATTGTTGGAAGATTGTAAAGTTGCAAGGCGGTAAAGTTTACCAAAGTCGAATGCCTCAACTCACCCATAACCCCGTACTTCGTATCTCGTATTTCAAGATTAAGATTGAAAGGTTATAAAGTTGGAAGGTTGTAAAGTTAAATAGGGTCAAATGCATCACCTTACCCACAACCTCTTATTTCAAAAATCAGCTAGAGCCAATCCGATGAACTCACCCAAATCCTAGTATTCCATAAATCGCAAATCGTACTTTTTACCGCTTACTTTTCACCGTTTACAACATACATGGTCCCTCACCTGCGACTGCCTAATGCCTACTGATTATACTGTAAACTCTCCCTCACTTTCTTAGGCAGGCTTTCTATGATCAATTCATAACTGTGATTGGCAAGTTCCAAAACCAATGGATCCGGAACATTTCCCCGCACGCTGACCGAATTCCAAAGTTTTTTGTTCATGTGATACCCCGGAGTAATTCCTAAGTAGCGCTCTCGTAATTCGATCGCACGCTCCGCATCACATTTCAAATTGACATATTCGAAAACCTCCATATCCATAATCGCAAAGATCTTACCTCCCACCCTAAAGCAAAGTGTGGTAGGATCAAAAGGCGTGTCTTCAGTCACTGCGGGAAGTGAAAGGCAATGGTTTCGAAAATATTCCAGGGTCATTCGGAAGTGTAGGTCTGAAATTGAACAATGAAATTAAAAAAAACGCCCAACTAAATGACCGAGGAAGGACGCATGAGCGATCTTTTATACTTTAAAAAATAGAAATCCAATATTTCTTATGAGGGTAATGTAGCAAATCCCGATTGACCAACGTATTACAGGTAATTCGATTTTTCCAAATCCAAATACTGCCTTTTATGAAAAATTTGAACTCAGTCTTCGCCTCAATCCTAATTTTGATTTCGGCCATTTCTTTCTCTTCCTGCCAAGACGAAGTCACTACTACCTACACGTATCGGGCAATGATGCCTGTTTACCTTCAGATGAGTGATGTTCGGGCCAGAACGATTACCATCGAACCCGCACATGAACTGGAGAATCCGGGCAAAATCTACCTCTACGGAAATTACCTACTGATCAACGAGCCGCAGGAGGGTATTCACATATTAGACAATACCAATCCGGCTTCGCCCGTAAACCTGAATTTCATTCCCATCAAAGGCAATGTGGATCTCGCTGTCAACAACAACATGCTTTACGCTGACAATTACGTCGATTTACTGGTGTTTGATATCAGCAATATCCGATCTATCAAACTGGTGGAACGGGTGAAGGATGTCTTCAATCACCTATATACCACATCGGACACCGGAGTTATTCTGACTTTCAAAGATACCGTCCTAACCAGTGAATCGGATCATGGATTTATGGGAAGAGGGTTTTTTCTGAGCGATTCCCGTGCAAGTTTTGCATCCAATTTTTCAGGTGCCGCGCAAAGTTATGGTCAGGGCGGATCCATGGCGAGATTCACACTGATGAGCGGACATCTGTACGCAGTGGATGATTACAGTCTGCGGGTTTTTGATGTAAAAAATCCTGCCAAGCCCATGCATATCCGAAACATTAATCTTGGCTGGGGAATAGAGACCATTTTCCCCTTCCAGGAAAATCTCTTTATCGGATCCAACTCAGGCATGCATATCTATGATGCCAAGACTCCCTCCAATCCACAAAAAATGTCGGTTTTTGAGCATGTCAGAGCATGTGATCCTGTGGTTGTCAATGAAAAGTTTGCATTTGTCACACTCAGGAATGGGAGAAATTGCTTTAACGGTGTCAATGAACTTCAGGTAGTGGACATTGCCAATCTACGCCAACCCAAATTAGTAAAGGCGTATCCGATGCTCAATCCCCACGGTTTGGCTTTGGCAGGCGATTTCCTCTACGTGGCCGAAGGAAAGCATGGCTTGAAAAGCTTCAATGTCGCCAACGTAATGGGGATTGATCAAAACCAGCTGGAGTTTCTGCAATCAATGAAATCTGTAGACATCATTCCCGGTCCAAAGTCCCTGATTGTGATCGGACCTGATGGCGTTTGTCAGTTTGACTACAACACACCTTCCAAGCTCAAGAAATTAAGCTGCATCAACGTGAAAAATCCGGTAAACGTACAGTAGGAGCTCATGTGCTCCACTATTTTGGGCCAAAATTCTAAAGTGATAAAATGACTACAAGACTACTGATTTTAGGCTTCTGGATTTTCGCTTACCTTCCAGCTTTTGGCCAAAATAGACCCTACTTCAATCAAACTGAGCTGGGAGTTTTAATAGGAAATCCTATTGAAAACTGGAGTGGGAAAAACAAAAACCGAGTTGATTTTTCATTGATATCATTTCATGGCGCAGAAATTTCCAAAAATCAGGTTTTGGGACTTTCAGTAGGCCTTGACCAATACGAACCGCTTACGGTTTTTCCCGTCGCATTGGGTTGGAGGGGATTTCTGGGCAAAGAAAACAGGCCTCAACTCATCGGAGGATTTGATCTTGGAGGAGGGTTTGCTTTGCTTGAAAAAAAGGAAAAAACAGAATGGTATGAAAGCTGGCACCAAGGTGGACTATTGCTCAGTCCTTCCATCGGCGTAAAATTACCCTCCACTAGGGGTAAAAAAACTGCGCTTACCATGAGTATTGCTTACAAAAGACAGGAGCTGGGCTATTTTATGGGGAATTTTGATTTCAACCCAACCCCTAGGCCATTTACCAATTCGAAGCTTCCACCCGGCTACAGTTCCATTACAGAAACCACCTATTTATTTCACAGCTTGGTGGCAAGAATGGGTTTTATTTTTTGATGAATAAAATTTTCAGAAGATTCCGGGTCATCGAATCATACATCCTCTTCCTAGGATTATAATCTGATTTTTTATGGTAACAGAGAATCTCACACCTGTCTACCACAGGCAGCCTCGATTTTATTTATTTAATTTTTTATCGCTCGTTCTGCATGGATCATATTTTCAATTCCTTTCAGCAGGGCATCAGCATTAAATGAAATACTGTCTATTCCCTGGGCGATAAGGAATTTGGCAAACTGTGGATTATCACTTGGAGCCTGACCGCAAAGACCGATTTTCTTGCCCTTAGCACGAGCTACTCGAATTACTTCAGAGATCATCCACTTAACAGAAGTGTTATTTTCATCAAAAATCTCCCCTAAAACCTCAGAGTCCCGATCTACACCGAGGGTAAGTTGAGTGAGGTCATTTGACCCAATGGAAAATCCGTCAAAAATGCTCGCAAATTGATCGGCCTGAATGACATTGGATGGAATCTCGGCCATCACATAGATTTCAAGACCATTTTCCCCTTGCTTCAGTCCCATCTCTTCCATCAAGGAGATGACTTTTTTCCCTTCCTCCGGGGTCCTGCAAAATGGGATCATCAGCTTCAGGTTTACCAAACCCATATCTTCCCGAACCCGTCGTACCGCTTCACACTCCAAGGCAAATCCTTCCCGATATCGCTCATGATAATACCTCGAAGCTCCTCTAAAACCCAACATGGGGTTTTCTTCAGTCTCTTCAAACTGACTTCCTCCGATCAAGTTTGCATATTCATTGGACTTGAAGTCGCTCATCCTCAAGATCACTTCTTTAGGATAAAAGGCGGCGGTGACGGTTGCCACTGCCTGCGAAAGTTTATCCACGAAATATGCCTTTTTGTCTGAATAATCCTGGCAAAGGCTTTCTATTTCTCCTTTTTCCAGTTCATTTTCCAACTGATCGAAATGCACTAGGGCCATGGGATGAATTCGGATGCTTTTACTGATCACAAATTCCATCCGCATCAAGCCAACGCCCTGATTGGGAAAAAATGAAAGATCAAATGCTTTATCTGGGTCAGCGAGAATGAACATGGGCTTAGTCTTGGGAAGCTCCAGCCCTCTGAAATTGTGATTGATTGAAGTCCATTGGAGTTTTCCTTCATAGACTTTCCCTATTTTGCCAGAGGCATTGTCAATTGTTACCAGATCACCGGTTTTCAGGACATCAAGCGCACCCTCCGCTCCCACTATTGCCAAAGCGCCAACTTCCCGGGCTACGATAGCCGCATGACTGGTCCTTCCACCTTTCGTTGTTAGGATGGCTGCTGCCTTTTTCATAATCGGATCCCAATCCGGATTGGTGATTTCTGTAAGTAATATCTCACCTTCCTTCAAGAGATGAGCTTCAGCTGGGGAATGCAAAATCTTTATTTTTCCGGAGGTAATCCCACTGCCTATTGCATATCCTGAAGTCAGAAGTTTCCCCTTTTGGGTAAGTGAATATTCCTTGAGAATAAAGGGGTCTTTTTCAGAATGGACTGTTTCTGGTCTAGCCTGAACAATGAACAGCCCTCCTGTGATGCCATCTTTAGCCCACTCGATGTCCATAGGCATGCCATAATGATTTTCAATTGCTACTGACCAGCGACCTAAAGTCTCGATTTCATCATCATTGAGAACGAACTTTCTTTGTTTATCAGGATCAGTATCCAAGTTGAGCACACCACCTTGTTCTGAATACACCATCGTCTTGGTCTTTGAGCCAGCTTTTTTCGAAATGACCGCCCTTTTACCTTTTGCCAGGGAAGGTTTAAAAACCAAAAACTCATCAGGTATGACTGCCCCTTGAACAATATTTTCACCCAACCCCCAACATCCGGTTATTAACACGGCATCGGAAAAGCCCGATTCGGGATCGATTGAAAAACAGACACCACTACAGGCTAAATCTGCCCTTACCATCAGCTGAACGCCAACGGAGAGCGCTATGACATGTTTGTCGTAGCCCTTGTCAAAGCGGTACTTAATCGCACGCCCATTGTAAAGGGAAGCAAAGCATGAACGAACCGTTGAAACAAGTTTTTCATTTCCTCTGATATTGAGAAAAGAGTCGTGCTGTCCGGCAAAACTCGCGCCCGGTAGGTCCTCCGCTGTGGCGCTGCTGCGAACTGCCACATCCAATTCTCTTCCCGCTTTTTCACAAAGTTTTTGATAGGCAGAATGAACTTGGTCAGCCAATACCTGAGGAATTGTACCTTTAAGCATCCTCTCCTTTATCCTGGATGACACCTCCCTTAAGTTGGAAAAATCATGCTGATCCAACTTGGATAACTCGAGTCTGATAAAATCTTCCAATTCATTTTCCTGAATAAAAAGTCGATAAGCATCTGCTGTGACGGCAAAACCGTCGGGAATTTCGATCCCGAGCGGATGGAGTTCTTGAAACATTTCGCCTAAGGAGGCATTCTTTCCTCCTACTCGGGCGACATCCACAATTTTTAGACGCTCAAAAGGAATTATTAGATCTTTCATCTTCAGTTATTTAGGAAGATGAACTTACGGGCAATCCGGCTAAAAAAATATGAGTAATCCTATGCTAAAAGTTGATAAAAGTCACACTTACTAAAAACCTCATATATCAGGTCTAAACCATTTCACCGCATTGTGAAAGTAAATTTTATCCACCACTTCTTTGGGGAGTTTCAGGCCTTGAAAGACTCCGCTTACCACGCTGTTTTCCATGGTTTGAGATGTGACAAAGTATTTCCAGTCGGCTTCCCATGTCGCTTTGGCATTCGCTTTAACCCGATTGGGATCAGGATCTCCCGAAATCCCCAAATCGGTCCCATAAATCAGCCTGTCTTGGTATTTGATTATGAAGTTTCTGACTTTTTGCAGGTCCTTTTGACTTTGAAACTGAAGGTGACCAATTCTTGCAGCCATATCTACTGCCATGTTTGGAAATCGATCCAACCGCTTTGCGAGCTCGTCGATGTCCCACTCCAGGCTTCCCAAATGAGCTCCTACGAATCGGATTTCGGGAAATTTTGCCAGTAAATTATCCCTCGCCTCCACCTGTTGCTCATAGCTTGGGTATTCAGGATGCAAGTACATGTGGTATTCGGGATGATCTCTAAAGTAATTGCGATCATTGTTGACAGTCATTTCATCCAGCGGAAGCCAGCAATTTTTGGGTTCGCCCAAATGTGCCATCAGTGTCTTGTCCTGATCTTGGACAAATCGGAAAATAGGTTCTAAGCGGGGATGATCCGCCATAATGAATTCTCCATTTTCGTCTTTATAGGTCATTCCGATATTCTTCCAGATTTTGATCCCGATTGCACCTTGGGCAAAGGTCTTTTTGATCCGCTCAATTTCCTTTTCAGCCCAATTGGGATCTTTCCAATTTTCAAGTGAAATGGTGGAAAGGAAATCGATATGCTTCGGGTTTTTCGACTTTTGCAAAAGTGAAAGCCTGATCTGTTCCGGCAATGGAGGATAACTCGGAACATCAACATTGACAGTCAGAAGATAAAAATTAGCCTCGATGCCAGCTTCTATTAAAGCCGTGCTTTCTGAATTGTGATGCGTATGGGTATCGATTTTTCTGACCTTTTGAAATTCATTCATCGAATAATAATTTTCATCAGAATCAGATGAAAGCGAAATCAATGCAACAAGCATCAAGGAAAACATCAGGTCGATCATGGGAGGAATTATTTAGCCTAGATAAGTTAGAAAATAAAAGTCCTTGAAAAAATATTCCGCTAAACAAGCTTGTTCCTCAATCGGTTTTGTTCGTGATTCGTGATATTTGACCAATGGAAAAATACTTCAAGGCAATTGTGGATGGCTACTATGGCTATGCCAATTACCTGATCAATGAAATACTTAATCCAAGTTGGCACAACTACTTTTATTGGCTAATTGGGGCTTCTTTATTGATTTGGATTTTGGAATTGGTTTTTCCTTGGAGAAAAGATCAACCTGCCATTCGACAGGACTTTTGGATGGATTTGTTTTACCTTTTTTGGAATTACTTCCTTTTTGCGCTGGTCGCTTACAATGCGCTTTCCATGGTTGCAGTGGAGCTATTTAATGACTTTCTTGGGCTTTTTGGATTTTCCAATTTAGTGGCAATTCATATCGAAACATGGCCTTTTTGGGGGAAAATCATATTGATTTTCATCGTCCGGGACTTCATGCAATGGAATATCCATCGCATGTATCATCATGTGGGTTGGATGTGGGAATTTCACAAAGTGCACCATAGCACGAGGCAAATGGGTTTTGCTGCCTTACTTCGATTCCATTGGATGGAAAATGTAATCTACCGGACCTTAGAATACTTGCCTTTGGCAATGATCGGAGTTGGGATCACCGATTTTTTTATCGTTCATATTTTCACTTTGGTCGTCGGTCAGGTTGGTCATGCCAACTTAAAAATCCCTCTTGGCCCATTCAAATACATTCTCAATGGCCCCCAAATGCATCTTTGGCACCATGCACGTAATCTTCCCGAAAGTCATCCAAATGGCTTTAATTACGGGATTACTTTGAGTGTTTAGGATTTCATTTTCCGCACTAACTACTGGCCATCCGATGATGAAAATTTACCTGTTGGGTTGCCTGATGAAGATCATTTTCCCGAGGATTTTATCGGACAAAACGTAGAACCCTTTCAACGGATTTTTGGAAAAAATAAAAGCTGATAAGGAATCAGCTTTGAAGTTTTATTGAGAGAGCGCTTACCATTTATATGAAACGCTTAATTGTCCAGACGATTATTGCAAACAGGAAAACGATAATGGATATTTTATTAATTCCATGCATCATCCGCAAGTTGAAATTGGTCGTTTTGTTTGGATCAGGCTTTTTGAAAACATTCAAGAAATAATTTCCAACCTCACCCAACTTGAAGAATTCTTTGACTTTGCTGTTTTCTGACATGATTACTGAATTTGAGGTTTTAACAGATTGAATTAGGGATAAGTTTATTTTATTGTGAAATATGCTGAGCGAAAAAGGCTACGCGAAATACAGTTGAAATAACTTTTGCTTCGCAAAATGAGATACGCCTTCGGCGAAATAGTGGAAACACGTTCGTAAGTATTTCACGACGCGTAGCGTTATTTATTTCAATGATATTTCAACCGTATTTCAACTTTTCCCTAAATAGTCTCAGGCTCATTCCACATCCCATCTTCCTTGATGATGTTGATTAATTCGTCCACGGCTTTTTCGGAAGGGACCGACTTCTTCATGACTTCCTTTCCCTTGTAGAGTGTGATTTTGCCTTTGCCCGAACCTACATAGCCATAGTCTGCATCGGCCATTTCACCGGGTCCATTGACAATGCATCCCATGATACCGATTTTCACCCCTTTTAAGTGATCTGTTCGCTTTCGGATCATTGCGGTAGTTTCTTGCAAGTCAAATAGTGTTCTACCACAGGAGGGACAGGAAATATATTCAGTTTTGGACATGCGGGTTCGGGCTGCCTGAAGCACACCAAAACTCACGGAATTGTGCAATTTGATCTGATCCAAAATCTCCTGACGGGTATGTTCGGCTTCTTTTTCCAGAGAAATCATAATTCCGTCGCCTAATCCATCGATCAGCAAACCTCCCACGTCCGTAGCAGCATGCAGTGTAGTAGCGTCGGCTGACTGATCGGGGTAGGCTACTTTAAGTACCACCGGAATTTCAGAATTGGTTTCCAACAGACTCACAAAGGCCCTTCGCAAAGCAGGCATGGAGTGCGTATTAGAAGTTTTCAGGATTAGAACCGTGTCTTTCCTTCCAGTCAAAACAGCAATAGCAGTCTCAATTTCCTCATCTGATATCTCCAGAAAATTCAATTCCGAATGGAATCTTTCCGCTGATTTGTATTCCTCAAGTCTGAATAGCGGGAATTTATTAACCGGATCAATTGACTTTTCCCAAACGGACAGGTTTTGAATTTCCTTCATGCCATTTGGCAGCATGAAAGGAATCGGATTGGATCCGGAATACACAAAATCACAGCCCTGATCATTCATTTTCCACTTGTCCAGTTCAGGTAAGTAGAAATGACCGACAACTTTCATCTCTCTGTCAGTTACTTTTTCGATTTTCGAGATGTCAGTGATTACTCTTGGGACATTATGCCCACCAAAATTATAGATTTCAGAGACGTGTCGCTTGTTGTATTCAAAAGGAGTAACTGGATAATGGGATATTTCTGCAATCGGAGAATGAGCTTTTCTTCCAGTATATCTATCGATCAAAGCCTTGGCTACAGGAGCTTCAAACTCCGGATCCTCGGTCAAAGAAACCCGAACTGTATCTCCCAAGCCATCTTCAAGCAAGGTCCCAATTCCCACCGCTGATTTGATTCTTCCATCTTCGGCCTCACCGGCTTCTGTCACACCCAAGTGCAGCGGATACGGTTTGAATCCACCATCGTTCAGCTTTTGCACCAACAATCGATAAGCTTGCACCATCACCTGCGTATTGGATGACTTCATCGAAATGACGATGTCATGGTAATTTTCATTCTCACATATTCTTAAAAATTCCAAGGCTGATTCCACCATTCCCAGCGGTGTATCACCATATCGACTCATAATCCGATCCGAGAGTGAACCATGATTTGTTCCGATACGCATCGCAGTCCCGTTTTCTTTGCAGATTTTCACCAGCGGCAAAAAGCGATCCCTTATTCGATCCAACTCTTCCGCATAGCTCGCATCAGTATAATCAATGACTTCAAATTTCTTTTTGTCGGCGTAGTTCCCCGGATTGATCCGGACTTTTTCCACGATCCGTGCTGCCAACTCAGCAGCATTGGGGGTAAAATGAATATCTGCTACAAGTGGTGTCTGATAGCCTCTTTTGCGAAGCTCGGCCTTAATATTTCTCAAATTTTCCGCCTCCTTGATACTAGGAGCAGTGATGCGCACCAATTCACAACCTGACTCGATCATACGAATGGACTGCTCCACCGATCCCATGGTATCCATGGTGTCAATCGTGGTCATGGATTGCACTACAATATGATTATCACCACCGATGGTGATGTCACCGACTCGGACGGGGATGGTTTTCCTTCGGGAATACTGCGTCAAGCTGTCGCAATACAGGGAATCGAGGGATTTGATCAATGACTCCATAGCTTATAGATCTCCTAGTTGGGGGCGGATTATTATTTCTTCAACAACAGTTTGAGGCGAAAGGTTATATGCACCCCATACGCTCTCTGCCACATCTTCGGCACGAATAAACCGATCGATCGGCAAATCCACTCCTTCCCAACTCGCTGTGTAAGTAGCGCCGGGAAGAATGGAAGTTACTTTAATTTGATGAGGTTTTAGTTCTTCGCGCAGACATTTGGTCATACCAAGCATTGCCCATTTGGTGACGGCATAAGTTCCTCCGTTGGGATAGGCAGTCAATCCCGCGATCGAGCCCATACTGAATATATGACCGGACCTTCGCTCAATCATTTCATTGACGAAAGCCCGGGTAAGGTAATAGGCAGAAAATAGATTGGTATGCATCATGAACTCAAAATTCCCCTCCGGTTCATTATGAAGTGCTCCCGGCAGAAAAACACCAGTATTATTGACCAGTACGTCAGGCAAACCGATTGCTTTCACCGCCGCCGAAAAAACTGCAACTTCCTCTTTTTTAGAAAGGTCAGCCGGAAGAGCCAAAACCTTAATTCCCGGGAAATTTTCCTCCAAATGAGCTTTCAGTGACACCAACTCTTTCTCATTCCGGGCACAGGTATAAATATCGAATCCCTCCTTCGCGAAGCGTTCAATAATTGCTCTGCCGATACCTTTGGTGCCTCCTGTGACGAGGATACTTTTGCTCATTTTGTTCGTGTTTTAATAGTTAGTATGACAACTATCTAGAGCTGGCAAAGTTACATTAATTTATCAAAACAGTGCGGAGACTTGTATTCTCCCCACATGCACAGTCCGCGCAAGCCCTTGCGAATTCCTTCCTTCATAGACCAAATTGAGCTGAAGACCTTCGCCGATTTTCTGAAGCCAGTTGAGTGACCAAGTCAAATTGGTGCCAGTTGTCAAAGCTTGGAGCATTTCGTAGCCCACCGGAGAATTGACTTCCCCGTTGTAGTTGATTTGGATCAAGCGAAGATTGCCCGATAAGGTCGTCTTAATCGCTTTCGCATAGCGCATATCGAGTCCCACTTGATGGGTTGAGGCTTTTTCTTCATACTCCTTGTTTTGGGCATTTTCTTTCTTTGTGAAAGAATAAGAACCCGTGGTTCTGAAAAATGGGCTTGGCTGCCAAGCCAATTCCGGTCCTAGGGTCGACTGAAGGATGGTGAAATTTCGGTTTTCCAGAAAGTCAGAAGCAGAAGTTCTGTTCCCTGTGCTTCCCAGAACTCTCAAAGTCAGCACTGAATTGAAATTGTATCGGGTATTGAGCTTCCAGTCATGCTGAATCTGATCTTCAAAACCTCCGGAAAGCAATTGTTTCAGTTGAGAATCAAAGAGCGAAAGGTCAAAACCATATTTGGCTGATGCCCGGTTGAAAAAGAAACTTGTCCGAATGATCTGCCGGAGTGAAAGAATCTGATCCCGGTCTATCGAACCGATGAATGGATTGATCCGGTCTCCAAAGTCATCCGAAGTCACTTTTTTCTCCACACTTAGACTGGAGGTGTTTGAAAATCTGTGCAGAACGGCCCGTACTCCCCCTGCCTCTTTCCATGTCTCGGGAAAACGTGCCTGTATGCGGTAATTGAGCAAGCTGGTGTAAGCTTGGACATAGGTATCTGTGGGGACGAAGATTTTGATGTACTGCTTCTCTTCAGGATTGATTGCAATGTAAAATTCATTCAATTGCTGAATTCCGTCACCGTTGTCATCCCGCCAAGTATGCGAGCCGTCTCCATTTGGTGCGGGCAGGTAGACAAATTCGCGTTGAAGCTCACGACCATTTCCGATGGCATAGCTGACCTCATTTCGGATGAGATTTTTCCCCAAACTTCCGGAATAATCTACTTTTCCCATGACGGTCAATTCAGTCGGCAAATCCCGCTGTAAAAATTTCAATTCCCGATAGGTAAAGGTGCTGGATAGGTTATGCTGTGTCCACTGCTTACGAAAGGTGAAATTGGAGGTAAATCCCCGTGTGTCATCCACCAGCCTTCCTCCTACCGGAGCTTTATCTTCTCTCCAGGCCGCATCTACCAAAAATGAATAGCTCAGGGTGTCATTACTGCGCAGGTAGAGCAAATGCTCCTTGAAGTTCATTGCGGTACTCAACACAGAGTCAGTCTCGGTATTTTTGAATGCATTACGATCCAGCGAAAACTGATAACCCGGAACCAGAATTTTGGATTGGAAGCTCACATTACCCAGATAACGAGTCCAATCCGAAGTCAGGGTATCCTGATCACTTTTCAGGCTGAAAAACTCCTGGCGCAACAGTAGCCGTTTTCCGATTTCAGTATTCCAATTTGCAGTGTGCTGAGAACCGCTGAGTACATTTTCCCGATTTCTGAGGTAAAGTTTGTAGTTGAAGGTGTTTTTGGAGTCCTTCTCCAAACCGACCTGAGTCAGGAAAAAACGTTCGGCAGCCGGGTTTTTCAAAATTTCAGGTGAAAGCCCCCAATCCCGATCAAATTCAATGTATCTGAAGCGGTCAATAAACTGGAAGTTGGTTGAATTATACTCAAACTCAGTCAAGCCCCTGAATCGATACCCTTTGAGAAGACTCAATTCACGGTTTTCTGACTGAAGGCCTATTTTCCATCCCAAGCCTTGATTGTTCCCATCATCAGTAGTTGAAAAGAGATTTTTATCGGTGGACGAAAGTGCCACTTCTGTATACACCTTTTCAAATTCCCCCAACTTAACTCTGCTTCCGGCAGTGGTCATCCGTTTGCTGTCCGGAGCGGGAAGTTGTGTCAATATGGAATAATCTCCCTGAGGCTGACCGCTCACCCGGGGGACATATTCGAAGACCGTCCCGTTGGAAAGTTGCGAAATTCTTCTGTAATCCCCCTGATTTGCACCAACCAAAGAAAACGCCAAAGCAAAATTGGCCAACTCAGGATTGGTCGAGTAGCGGTAGTAAATCACCGAATTTCCAAAAACATCCACCTCGGTTACCTTTTGATATAATATCCGGGTAGGATCAAAGGCGACTGAGTCGATTCTTGGAATTACCGCATTTTCAATATTATCCCCAACAGCGGCCAAAAGTGCTTGTTCCGATAGTGTGAACTCCGTGAAAAGCGGTCGGTTTCGATTGTCTTTTTCCTGATAATAATTGAGATAAAAATCTACTTTTCCATTGGTCTGAAGATGATTAGCCCCAAGAATGGATCGGGAATAATTTCGCTCCGCAAATTCAAAATCGACTCGAACGCGGGAATATTGGGTAATGAGGATTTTGGGCGTAAAGGTGATTTCGGCTTGGTTATAATCTATCACATAGTCCGCATTGAAGCCCCGCTGAAGCTGCCGGCCATCCAGAAATACCCGCTCGGAATTTGCCATAATGATGACAAAGCGCTCATTGTTTGGGCCGCTTACACGATACGGCCCAAGCACCCCTTCAAGAATGGGCAATTGGATGGAGGCAAACTTTCCTTTAGCCACTGAAGCAAAACCCTGAGAACTTGCCTCCCAGCCTTTTTTCAGTTTGTATTTGGAGGTAAACTGAAGGCCCTGCACATTTTTGTAGTATCGGAGAAATTCAGATTGCCGCTGCTGCAGGACTACATCTCCTGCTGCCAGACTGAAATCATCATTATACAGCTCGATCAACACGTTGTCAAAATCCTGAATTTGCTGGGTATTCCCCTCCGGCTGGAATGGAACATTTTGATCGGTGATGCTCGCACGGATTTTAAGATTTTCCCCAATATCTCCTTCCAATTGAAGGTTCAAAGCAGAATTCACAAAAACATTCTGCGTATTACCAAACGAAACGCCACGTGTCAGGCTTCCGGTTTTGTACAAATTTGTACTTGGAAAAAGTTCCTCTCGTATGTCAAAGCCAGGAACAGTCTGAACTCGGTTATCCTTAAAAATTGCCGTAGAGTCATAATTCTCGGCCAAGGTTCGTTTTGCAAAAGTCCGATCCAGTCTGATGGTCAATGTACGATAGCAAACTCGAATGGAGTCAGGCTTCGAGCTTGGGTCAAAAGTGACTTGAAGGGTGCGATCTGAAAGATTATAGCGAAAAGGATACGAATTCCCGTTTTTATCATTGACAAGGATGCTTGCTTCAATCGCAGAAAGTGAGTCCAATACCGCAGGCTTTTCAAAATTATCGGCAGGGAACCAGCGACATTTTTCCTGAGCTTGAACAGTCCAACTCAACCCAAAAAACAAAACCAAGGAAGTTATCCAAACACGCATCAGTACATTCGGCCCTTTTTCTTTCAATGTACTAAAAAGCCAAAACTATTCGACCAAAGGAAATGTAAGGTAGAAGGTTGTCCCTTTTCCCTCCTCGGTTTCAAACCAAATCTTTCCACCTGCTGTCTCCACCCCACTTTTTGCAATGGCCAGTCCAAGTCCCGAACCCGTAGATTTAGTGCTGAAATTGGGGATGAAAATTTTATCCTTCAGTTCCTGAGGAATCCCTTTACCATTGTCAGCGATCTCCAGGAAAACCGACTGTTCGGTCATCCAAAGCCAGATTTTGATGTGAGGAAATTTCCCCTGCTCCATCGCTTGAATCCCATTGATGATAAGATTGGCAATCACCCGGCCAAAAAGTTTATCATCTCCCATGATGATGATTTCCTCAGTGTAAGAATCATCCAAAAAATCAATCTTCACCCGCTTGTCATTTTTAAACAATTCCAAGACCTGCATCAAAACAGTCTTGAAGTTCATCAGCTCATTTTTTGGCAATGGCATTTTTGCAAAAGTCGAAAAAGAAGAAGCTATCCCACTGAGCGCATCCACTTGGTGAATCAAGGTCTCCAGTGATTTTCGAAGTTTTTGCTGATCATCGAGCTTTCCTTCCTGATCCAACCGAAGCAAATGCTGCAAAGTCAATTTCATCGGTGTGAGCGGGTTTTTGATTTCATGCGCTACCTGTTTGGCCATTTCCCGCCAAGCGGACTCCTTTTCAGTGGAAGCGAGTACTTTTTTACTGGCTTCCAATTTGAAAAGCATGTTATTGTATTCGTTGACCAACAGTCCGATTTCATCCTTAGAGCCCCAATACATCGGTTCGTTATTTTCAAGATTGGTCGCTTTGAGTTTTTGGGTGAGCAACTTAAACGGAAGAGTCAGATTTTTTGAAACAAAGGATGAAACAATCAAAAAGAGAATGAAAATAACTACGAAAGCATTGAAGATATTACTCAATACAACAGAAATCAAAGAATTGAGCTCGGTCTCGGACTCGAAGAAGGGTACTGCCAAAATGCCGATATTGGACTGATCGATCTGGGAGGGTACCGCCAGATAGACGGTCTGATACTTTAGCTTACCGATTTTTTCATCTGCCAGGAGTTGGATTTGATTTTTTTCCATAATCCCTGACATCGCCAAAGGATTGATCCAGGGACTCAGAATTTTTTTATCAAAAATATTCGATCTGTTGGACGACTCAAGGTAACCATTCGGTGCATAGAGATGAATATCACTTGCAATGGTATTTGCCAGCGTATTTATTTCCTCATTGAGTAGATCCCGGTCGATACTTGCGGGGTTTTGGTTGTTGAAGAATTCCCCGAGATTACTTCGGATCAATCTCGCCTTTTCGATGTATTGCCTGTTGAGGTCGTCTTTATAGCTTCCTCCCAAGAGGCCTATCGTAATAATGGAAATAATAATGATGGGAAAAAAGAAGGCAAAATTGAGGTATAACTGAAGCTTGGTGGAATAATTGAACTCAAAGTTCCGATATCCTTTGAAAAGGGTATTGAGTAAAATAGCCAGAAACGTCAAAAACACAAACGCCACAAAAAAGAGGGAAATATTTCCAAAAAACTGGGAAATAGAAATCGTGGGGGAAGAGAGAATAATGACCTCTTCTCCATTTTTCAGTCCAAAATGATGAAAACCCTGAACTAATATCCCACTTTGAAAGATCTGATTACGATCCAGGATTGTCAGGAAATCAGGTTGATTATAATTGAAAGTACCGGAACTGCGAAGCAATTCTTTGTCTCTCAAAACTGCATAATCATAATTTAAGGGATCTAGCTTTTCGGCATATTTTCGATCCAACAAGAGTTTGGGATAGACACTTCCCGGCTGAATCCGCAACTGATTTAACTCCAGATAAAGAGTTCCCTGCAAATTATCTTCGCGTAGCACCGGAACGAATGCCACGAATTTATTACTGGCAATAGTTTCTTTTCCGCGGATAAAATAAAGATCACGGACACCTGTAGCAAAGTCACTTTTGACATATTGCTGACGCAATGTCTTCAGATCCTGTCCTTCCGGAGGCCCTTGAGTTTGCTGACCTGAAGCCGAGAAAATGCGGATGACAACCTCAAATTGATCGAAGTAATTATCCAGATAAATCTTTCGGATTTTAGTTTCTATAGGATCTTTGGAGAGTAATGGGTCAGCCATCCTGTTAAGGATGAAAAGGTCATTTTTTACCCTGGAAAAAATATCTCCAAGGAAAAATTCCGTCATCACATCGTTTTCAATCAGGTTTTGATTTGCAAATCTTGTTTTGGAAAGTATAAGTCGCTCCCTTTCTGATTGAAAAGTACTGACCCCGATTATCCCTGCGGTGACTAAGCAGGCGTAGAAGAATGTCAAGAATGTATCAAGTCCCAACCTGAATACATTTTGATAAAGCTCAAAACGAATGATGCTAAAAAGGAAAAACAAATGAATCAATCCCGCGACACCTAACCAAAAACTATAATACCCCGCAACAAGAAGAAGCGGAAAACCAATTCCACTCAAGTATCGGTAATAAATCTGCTTCTCTTTTTTGACACTAAGCAATAAGCTGAATAAATTTAGCGACAGTAACACATACACTGATCCCCACAAAAACAAAATCAAAATGCTCAAGCCTTTGAATAGATCAAATGTTGGAATAGACCGGATATCCAACACCCATTGAGAATTGAAGATCAAATCCCTGGGAAGAAACCACACTAGGCTAAAAAAAAACGTACTCATGAGCAAAGAAAAAATCAAGGCCAGTCGAAATTTCTTGTCATTTTTTAAGATTACCACCTGTTGAAAGGCCTTCTTAGAGGCAAATTGAAAAATGATCAAACCCAATATAAATCCGAGACAAAGGGTATTGAAAAACAAATCCCCTAAACTTGGATTCAACCAGGAAGAAGCATAATTCGCTGGATCAAACAGGGAGGTTTCAAAGAATTCACCCGGAAAATCAAGCAAAAGCATGGAAATTCTAATGGTAAACAAGATCAAAAAACCATAGCCTATCGTCTGCCAAGGGTAGCCGTTTTTCCATTTTTTTCTTAAAAAATCAAAGCTTAAAATAAAGTAAAGCAAAAATATGGAGCAGATAAAAATCAGCAGGGGTGTATTGGAAACTCTACCCACCGGTTCATAACCTACTTGAAAACTTATTCCAAAAATTGGCTTTCCTGAATTAGAACTGACCTGAAAAGTTCCGTCTGCAGGATTTTCAAAAAGTTGAAATCGATCATTTCCGAAAAAATCAGGATTCGGACCGGTTTTAAGGTAATCATTTTCGATCGATCCAGGCCAAATCAGTCGTAAGGCATGAACGAGGTAGTAGTCAGTGGTAGCTCGCTTGATTTTTCTGATTTTGACAAAGAAAGTTCCAAATGGATCTTCGAGTAGCTGGAATTCTTGATTGAAGTCTAAGGATGAGAAATCAAGGGTGGTAGTGAAATCAGACCAAAAAAGGAGTTTTCCCGAAGTGTTTAAAATGAAAAAAGGATGGATATGATTCGGGTTACTGACATGTTCAAAAGTAATGGAGTCCTCAGGTCTTACATCCATCAGAACACGGATAAAATCCTCGTCAAACTGGGAGTTCACCTTATGAATTTTAGTTTGGATGGACTCAAAATATTTCTCCTCTTCGCTTTTCTGCAAAACGAAAAAGTTTAAAATCAGAACGAAGAGTAGAGAAATTACGCTGATCAAGATGACCAGCCTTCGGGTTTTGAGGCTCATTTATGTTAAAAATAAAAAAGCAAAGTCTGGTATCAAACTTTGCCTTTGGATCTCTTATCTAAGTGAGAGTTTTGCTTTTTTCTTTTTGGCTGATTTATACCATAAATAGCCGATCACCGCCGCCAAAAGGTAAGGCATGACAAAGAGGTATAAAATACCATTGTTCAGTCCGGCACCAATACTGGTATCACCGTTGGAGACGTTGTTTTCCACAGAAGCTCTACACATCGCACACTGTGCAAAGCTCACCAGTTGAATTCCAAAAAAGAAAACAGTCAGAATCAGAAATTTAATTTTCATGGTATTCAGGGTTAAGATTTATGGATCCTTTCATGATCAATTCACATAATAAGGACTGATCATTAAGTAAACAATCACACCTGTGACTGACACATACAACCAGATCGGATAAGCAAATTTAACCACTTTTCGGTGTTTATCACGCTGATCGGTATATCCATAATAGTAGGCAAATAAAATCGGGAACAGTGCTACTGCTGCCAAAATGATGTGGGTAATCAACAGGAAGTAGTAAACCGTACGAATGAATCCCTCTCCGCCGAAACTAGTGCTTTCCGCTGCACCGTGATAGATTATATAAGAGACGAGGAATATAGCCCCCAAAATGAACGCAACGGTCATCGTTGCCCCATGATAGGTGTATTTTTTCTGTTTGATAAAAATCAACCCTACTAACAGTGCCACTGAAGCCGCCGAATTGATTACTGCATTGAGATGAGGCAGAAAATAGACCCAGTCACCCAAAGCCGTAATCTTAGTAGGCATAAACAGTAAGACTGCTACTGCCAAGGGAATCGCAATGGATATCCCAATAATCCAATTTTTAACTTTTGCTTCTTCCTGAAGCGTTAAACTTTTATTTGCTTGCATGTAATAAGACTTTTGTTTCTAACATCAATAAGTCAACATCTTCCCTATTTGTTCCGCTGTAATAGCCTCTAATTCTTCCTAATTCATCAACTAAGATAAATTTGTCGCTATGAACAAAATCATCGGGCACTCCATTTCCGTCAAGTGTGGGAATTATAAAACCACATCGAGCTAGCTGATAAGTTTCATCTTTCGGGCCTGAAAGAAAATGCCATTTTCCGCTGACCGCTCCGTGTTCAGTGGCGTAAGTCTTTAAAATAGTCGGAGTATCAAATTCCGGGTCGATACTGATGGACATAATTTGAACATTGGGTTCATCTCTAAACATATCATTGACACGTTCCATTTCTTTGGACATGACCGGACAGATGCTCGGGCATGATGTGAAAAAGAAATCGACAATCGTGATTTTCCCTTCCATTTCTGCCTTGCCTACAGCAAGTCCATCCTGATTGGTAAAAGTAAAATCAGGTATAAAATGCTGGGTAGTATCGGCGACAGGGCATTCGAGAAAAGGATTGTCCACACCCTTTTCAAAAAAAATAGGGAGATCATACGAATTGGTACCAAAGCTTCTTAAAAACAAAAACACCAAGACAGGGATCAGTAATATGCAGACCAACACCATTCCCTGTAATATTCGCAATCCTTTCATGTGTTTATAATTTGGTTTTTAATTGCCACATGGAATACCCCCAGATAATCATGCTCCTGTGTGTCGCTCTTTCGACATGGGTATTTCATCTGTTTATATTTTGTTGTTTAATGGTCTGATGGAATGCCCTGGATAATCATTCCCCTGTGTGAGAAGCCTTTCTCATGGGCATTTCATGTGTTTATATTTTGTTTTTTTATTGCCACACCTGACTGCAGGCAGGCAGGTGGAATCTTCGCATGGATTCCCCGATAGCTATCGGGGCATCCCTCTGTGTGTCGCGTTGGGTCATGCTCGATTTAATGGTATTTTACTAACAAAAAAGCAGGTTAAAGTGATTCACTTCAACCTGCCAATTATTCTATTTATAATTTGATTTTTTTTGGTCAGATAGCCTGTCCCGATCTTTCATCGGGATAATGCCCTGCCCCGATAGCTCGGGGCATCCCCCTGTGTGATCCCGTAATTACGGGATCATGGGCACTTTTAGTTTTTTTTTAGAACCTTACCAACGCATCAGGAAGATGTCAGAGCCTTCCTTTACCAATGCAATCACTAGCCACACCAAGAATATAAGCGGGACAATAATTGAATAGAACAAAGGCTTAACCTCATCTCCAAGGTGCATAAATTCCATCATGATGTATTTGGCTTTCCACACAGTCAGTGCGATAAACAGGAAATAAAGGATGAGTCCTCTATCCATAGTGAAAGCCATAATAAACTCCGCCACTGTGATCGCAAGAAGAATAAAAGCTGTTTTCCAGACTTTCTTAATCTTTTGCTCGTCGCGGGCTTCAACTATAAGTGTCGATTTGTTTTCTTGAATTTCCATATTTCGAGGAATTTTAAATGCTTAAATCAGATAGAACAACGTAAACACGAATACCCATACAAGATCTACAAAGTGCCAATAAAGACCGATTTTTTCTACCATCTCATAGTGTCCACGCTTATCATACACACCCACTGCTGCTTGGTAAAAACAAAGGAAAAGCAGAAATACTCCTATGGTTACGTGAAATCCGTGAAATCCTGTTATAAAGAAAAATAATTGAGCGAAAGAAGCCGGGCCATATTCATTGACGACTAGATTAGCTCCATATACCGTTTCGGTTACATTTTGATTCAATGAATTAATATAGGTCAAAACCGTTCCACTTTCAGTTCCATGAATGAAGTGATTCCACTCCCAAGCCTGACAGCTAAGGAAGGTAATACCTCCAAGTAAGGTCCAGAGCATCCATTTAACCACATCATTTCGATCATTTCGATGACCTGCTTCTACAGCCAATACCATTGTGACTGAACTGGCAATCAAAATGAAAGTCATAATTCCTACAAAGATCAGTGGAGCATGAACACCATGAAGAAACGGAAGTGCCTCAAAGACAAGCTCTGGCACAGGCCAATATTCATTTGATCCAACAAACTCAGTTGCAGGCCCCTCATAGGCCGGATAGGTTATGCGAGTTGCAACATAGGTGATCAAAAATGCAGCAAAAGTGAAAATATCGGAAAGCAGGAAAAACCACATCATGAGTTTTCCATAGCTTGCTTTCAGGGGTTCATTTCCTCCTCCCCAAACGCCTCTTTTCGAGCTTACTCCAATAACAGTAGAATGCGCAGACATAAATTATTGATTTGTACCAGGTTATTATTTAATGATTAAGAAGCAAAAACATAAACAGATATAACCACAAGCCTCCTAAGAAATGCCAATATGTGGCGGCCATTTCCATCACATCCATTGCCTTGGAGTGCACTTGCAATCTGAGTGTCGAAATTAATACAATAATCAGAAATATCACACCGCTGATCAGGTGTGCAGCATGAAGACCCGTAAAAACATATAAAAATGAGCCGGCTGGATTGCCAACAAAGAAAACTTCGCGATCTACCATTGCAACCCAACTATACCACTGACCTATCAGAAATGCTATTCCAAGAAGGACAGTAAGACCCATTCCAATTTTAAGATTCAAAAAATTGTCTTTTTTAGCAGAGAAATAAGCCCAATGAAGGGTACAACTGCTTAAAAGTGCAATACCAGACGTAATCCAGAAAATTTCCGGAAGATCATATTCCAACCAATTTCCTTCAGCCTGTCTTACGATATAGGCACTGGTCAATCCCGCAAAGACCATTACAACCGATACCATAAACAACCAAAGCGCAAATTTCTTTGGGTGCATGGAAATGGGCTGCTCGACCATATCTACATATTTCAGTTCTTTTTCCATGGATTAAGGCGTTTTATCGAGAAGGTAAGCGATCTGCACTATAGGTAAATAAAGAAATGAACCAAACATAATTTTCAAAGCAGACTTTCTGGAGCAATCTCTCATCAAAGAGAATGTCTGAGCTAAAAACAGGACTCCACAAACAGTTGCGACAATACCTGAATTCAAACCTGTAAGCCCAAAATAACTTGGCAGCAATCCCAATGGAAGAAGGAATAGCGTATAGATCATGATTTGGATGGCAGTGTTCAAATCCTGACCTCCCCCACTCGGAAGCAGTTTAAAACCTGCACGCTTGTAGTCCTCATCACTTACCCAAGCGATCGCCCAGAAATGGGGAAATTGCCAAATAAACTGTATACCGAAAATAATCAAGGCTTCATAGGAAATCGAACCCGTAGCCGCTGTCCAACCCAATAAAGGAGGCATAGCACCAGGTATCGCTCCAACAAAAACAGCAATAGGACCAACTCTTTTCAAAGGTGTGTATACAAATACATACAAAACCATACTAAGTATTCCGAGCCAGGTAGTCAATGGATTAGTGAAAATCCAAAGGAGAGAAATTCCAAGGATAGCTACTAAGGATGTAAACCAATAAGCTTCCTGAAGGGAAATAATCTGAAGGGGAAGCGGCCGATTTTGAGTTCGCTTCATTAACTTGTCCAGATCTCGCTCCATAATTTCGTTGGCAGCTCCAGAGGCTCCGGAAATCAAAAATCCTCCCAAGGCCAGGCCTACAAAGCCCGTCCAACCAAAACTAACTCCTCTATCGCCGAGAATATACCCGAAAACAGCAGAGAAAGTCACTAAGGCTGACAGTCTCAACTTAATAAGATCAGAATACGCTTTAATCCTGTAAAGAATCAAAGAAACTATAGATTGGTCAGCCGCATTAACTGTCCCCATTTTCAATTAGTGTTTAGCTTAAATTGAATTTGGTCTCTCAATTGAAGTATCAAAGTAAATTGAATTCCCAACAGTAAAGACCCGAGTAATAAGTGAATTGGCTGAAGAAAAGCCGGAATACCGAAATAAGCCATTCCCAAACCAGAAGCAATTTCCAACAGCAGAACCAGCATCAGCACTTGTGACCAAAGATTTACTTTTGAACTTCGTACAGTATAACGAAATGCCCAAAAGAAATACAAGACGTGAATTCCGAGTAGGACAAGTGAAAAGGAGCGATGAATTAGAAATTTAAGCCCAACTCTATCAACCCACTCTCCTCTTAGCATATCTCCAAGCGATGAAGAAATTTGATCAATTTGTTCTCTGACCTGTGTTCCAAGTACTACCTGAAATACCATCAATACCGTACCGATTATCAAAACCCATTGAACCTTGGAAGGCACATCCATGTAAACACCACCTTTGCTTTGTAATCTTTCAGATCGGTGTCTAATGTAAAGTAGTACAGCTACCAAAGCCAAAGCAAGAAGCATGTGAAAGGTAATCATCCAAGTCAACAAATTGGTAGAGACGACAATCGAGCCTATCCAACCTGTAAACAGCACGAGAACCAGCGAAACCACAGCATAAATCGGTATCCACCTGTCAACGCTCCACAGCTGGAAAGACTTCCAAACCGTCAGAAGAATCAACAATCCTATGACGACACCCAATAACCGATTAAGATACTCGATCCACGTTTTGGTGGCATTAAACTCTTCTTTAATTAGAATGGATTTATCATTTGCAATTTTATTAGCTGCATTTTTAAAACCAAGTTTTTCAAGTGTCGCTACAAACCGTTCGTTTTTAGCAATTCGTTGATCAAGATAAATATCTTGATAATTTTTTGGGAGCTGATCCACGCTTGTAGGCGGAACCACACTCCCAAAACATTTTGGCCAATCGGGACAGCCCATTCCAGAGCCTGTACTTCGAACTATCCCTCCAACCAGTATCAGAAAATAAACAGCGATAACCGTGAACGTAGAAACGCTCCGAAAGCTGTCTATTGCTTTTTTAGTGCTTAGATTCATTAGCTACCAGAACCTCCGATTCATCTTTCATAATCTCCATTTCAAGTGCTACCATTTCCTGCTCGTGAGGAAGATTGGACTCCGGAGTTGCAGAAAGAGGAACAGTTTGCGGGATAAAATCCTCAGCAGCACCAGGCTTTGAGTAATCATAAGGCCAACGATATACTGTTGGAATTTCTCCTGGCCAGTTACCATGTTCTGGATAGAGCGGAGTTGTCCACTCCAAGGTATTAGATCTCCAAGGATTCAAAGTGGCTTTTCTACCTCTATACATACTGTAGAAGAAATTGAATATGAAGATAAATTGTGCGGCAAACGTGATGATTGCAGCAACCGATACAAACATATTGAGATCGGTGTACATGTCTGCAAAGTTGAAGTTTGTCCAAGAATAATATCTTCTAGGGAAGCCAGCTATACCGATGTAGTGCATTGGGAAAAAGACAAGATACACCCCGGTGAATGTCAGCCAGAAGTGAATGTATCCCAATTTGGCATCCATCATTCTTCCAAACATTTTAGGGAACCAATGATATACACCAGCCATCAAACCGAAGAACGATGCAGATCCCATTACTAAGTGAAAGTGAGCTACCACAAAATATGTATCATGCAATTGAATATCAATCGCTGAGTTGCCAAGGAAAATACCTGTCAATCCACCGGAGATAAAGAACGATACCAAGCCGATGGAAAATAACATCGCCGGTGTAAAAATTAGATTACCTCTCCAGAGTGTGGTCAGGTAATTAAATACTTTTACAGCAGAAGGTACCGCAATGATCAAAGTTAAGAACATAAAGATCGAACCCAAGAAAGGATTCATACCAGACACAAACATGTGGTGAGCCCACACAATGAATGAAAGAATCGTAATTCCCAACATGGAAATAATCATCGCTTTGTATCCAAAGATTGGCTTTCTCGAATTGGTTGCAATTACCTCAGAGGTAATACCCAATGCCGGAAGCAATACTATATATACTTCAGGGTGACCTAGAAACCAGAATAAGTGCTGGTAAAGAACCGGGCTACCACCAGTATTTGGTAAAGCTTCTCCACCGATATAGATATCAGACAAATAGAAGGAAGTCCCAAAGCTTCTGTCAAACACTAACAACAAAGCTGCAGCGAACAAAACAGGGAAGGAAAGAAGACCGATGACAGCCGTTAGGAAGAAGGCCCAAATTGTGAGCGGAAGTCTTGAGAAAGACATTCCTTTCGTTCTCAGGTTGATTACTGTAGTAATGTAGTTGATACCTCCAAGAAGTGAGGATACGATGAAAAATGTCATTGAAATCAACCACAAAGTCATACCAAGTCCTGAGCCGGGGATAGCTTGTTCTAAAGCGGAAAGTGGCGGATAAACCACCCAACCACCACTGGCAGGGCCAGTTTTGATAAACAGGGAGATGAACATGATCACACCGGAAAGGAAGAAAAACCAGTAGGATAGCATATTCATGAAGCCGGAAGCCATATCACGCGCACCGATTTGAAGCGGAATCAGATAATTCGAAAAGGTACCACTCAAACCTGCAGTCAATACAAAGAATACCATGATGGTACCATGCATGGTAACCAAAGCAAGGTAAAAATTGGGATCCAAAGCACCTGATTCATCAATCCAACCACCCAAAAGAGGGCGAAGAAATTCCATGCTCATTTCAGGGAAACCTAACTGAAACCTGAAAAGAATCGAAAGAAATCCACCGATGATCGCCCAAAACATACCGGTAATCAGGAACTGCTTACCGATCATTTTATGATCTTGGGTGAAAATATATTTTGTTATAAAATTATCATGATGCTCGTGGTGTTCGTGAGCTGCCTCGTCATGAGGTGCAACAGTTGCTGTAGCCATAACCTATAATTTTATTTTTTGCTTTTACTAATTTGAATCTCCGCAAGTTCTTTCGTTTCAGCATTTAGATTCTCCGCCAAAGCAGGATTTTGCTGAATGAAAGATTTCTGTTCTACCATCCATTTTTGGTAAGCCTCCGGCTCTACCACTTCGATCACCTTTCTCATGGAGAAATGTCCGCGACCACATACTTCCGTACAGGCGATTTCATATTCAAATTCAGGATTATTTAATTCAGCCCTCATTTCTTCGGTTGTCTTTGTAGGGACAAACCAAAAACGAGTGGGCATACCTGGTACAGCATCCATTTTCAATCTCATGTGAGGAGCAAAAACGGAATGAAGTACGTCACGTGCTCTAATTTTGAAAAGCACAGGCTCACCTTTAGGAATTACAACTTTAGAAGAAGGAAAATCATCAATTGAATTTTTGTCTGTGAAATCAACTCCGTGCGAGTTTGAAGCAGTGATCAATCGATAATCATAATCTCCCAATACATTATCCTGACCAGGATATCTTATCTCCCAAGCAAACTGATAACCCATAATTTCTACTACATGCGCTTTTTCCGGCGCAGGAGCAGTGATATCTGACCATGCCATCCAACCTGAAATCACCAAACCGGCTAAAACCACACCGGGTACAATAGTCCAAATGATTTCGAGCTTATTGTTATCCGGGTAGAAAGTTGCTTTTCGATCTTCCTTGTACTGGTATTTGTATGGGAAAACAAAGAGCAAAACGTGTGTGATCAGGAATACAATTCCGGTAACTGCCATGGTTATCCAAAACAATTGATCGGTAACAACTCCGTGCTCTGAAGCTATTGGAAGTTGATAATTTTTAAACTCCTTAATAGAGTACCAAAACATCAAAATGGTGGTACCCACAAGAAATAATACAAATAAAATCGCATTGACTTTATTACTTCCTGATGCAATCTTCTTATCAGAACCCTTTACAACAGAAACCAAGGTCTGAATTCTGTAAACCATCCAGATAATGGACAATAACAATAAAACCCCTACTCCAATCAGAAATCCGTACATATCTTAGTTTTTTCGGATAATTAATTAAATGTGATGATGATAGCTTTCTTCAAGCATTGGATGATTTTTAGCAATCAGGTTTTTCTTAGCCAGACCTCCTAACACTACCAACGCCACCGCTGAACCATAGACAAGGAACATTCCAACTTCCATTAGCCCGATACCTCCGTTATGCCCTAATGTACCCGGCTGAACCATCAGGAAGAAATCTATCCAGTGACCAACCAAAAGGATACTACAAACCAACTTTAGAAATACTCCATGTCTTTTCGCATCTCTAGTCATAAGAACAAGGAAGGGAAGGAAGAAGTTTAGACCGATGTTTACGAAAATGAACGGTCCATACACGTCGCTCGTCAATCTCTCAATAAAGTAAACTGATTCTTCAGGTATGTTGGCATAATAAATCAACAAAAACTGAGAAAACCAGAGATAGGTCCAAAATATGGAAAATCCGAAAATGAATTTGCCCATGTCATGGATGTGATTTTGATTGACCATTTCCAAATAACCCTTTCCTTTAAGGAAAATGGTCAACAGCGTAATTGCACAAAGTCCTGCAACGAACCATGAAGAAAATACATACCATCCAAATAATGTGGAGAACCAGTGGGTATCAATGGACATTACCCAATCCCATGCAGAGATAGAGGATGACACTGCAAAGAAAATTAAGAAGAAAGCTGACCAGCTTCTCATCTTAATCCAATAGGAATTACCTCCCAATTGATCTTCTTGATCACTTATTTGTTGAAACTTTTTGAAGAAAAATACCCATAGTCCGAAGAAAAGAACCATTCTCACAATAAAGAAGATTGGGAATGTTCCCTTTGCCATCGGCCAGAAAAAGAAAGCCCCTTTTCCGTCAATGATGCTGTCATACTGCGGGTCGTTCTTATCGAAAAGATAGGAATGAGTCCAATGAAACAGGTCATGATTTGCAAGGAAGAAAGTAGCCAGCATTAATATGCCTGCAAAAGGCAGCCAATATCCAAAGGATAGCATTACTCTCAAAAGCGGTGTGGACCAACCTGCCTGAGCAGCATATTGAATGGCAAAGAAGAATACTCCTACGATTGCAATACCGGTAAAATACACATTGTTAATCCAAAGGTTGGCATACAAACGCTCGTACCAGTGAAACGCATGCCCTCCGGCCTCGCCTACCTCATCATGACCTCCACCGGTCATAGCTAGGACAATACCAAGGCCCAAGATGACTGCACCAATGACCAAAACGGTCATGATAGACTTCTTCGTAGCTGCAGTGAAATCAAATCGCTGCTCCAAATTATAATGTTGTTCGCCGTGATGAGCCATGATTAGTTAGCTGGGGTTACTTGTGCCACCGTGGTAGAATCTACTTCCGCTGCAGGAGCGGCTGCTGTAGCTTGACCTTGGATAACTTGTTTAACATAGTGAACGATTTTCCATCTGCTTTCTTCAGGAATTTGAGAACCGTGAGCGCCCATTCTTCCTTTTCCTTTTGTAATCACATGGAAAATTTGGCCTTCAGGTAGATTGACGTAAGCACCGCCTTTTAGGTTGGCAACCCCACCAATTACTTCTCCTGCTTTTCCGTCACCCTCTCCACCTTTGCCATGACAAGCATTGCAATACTGAAGGTAAAGCACTTCTCCATCTTTCAAGATTGGATCTGAAGATTTTACCGGATTTTTAATCAAAGCTGCTTGCTCCAATTCAAAAGCCTTCAATCGATAAGGAAGATACCCTTGTTTGTTTCTTGGAACCGTGTTAGCCACTGGTTCACGCATGTTCATTCCGTGCGGGTTATTTTCATTGGAATTATAATATTCCCCCTTACCGTCTTCACGAGTAGATAGCCAGCCGCCTTGAGACTCATCTTTAATCTGAGACAAAGGTTCATAAGCAATGGAATGATACATCTGAGGTGCATATTCAAGCCCCGGATTTTCACCACCGGCTTTACATCCGCCCAATAGTGAAATAACCAGTGCAGAACCTCCGAAAATTAATGCATTTGCAATTTTCATATATCCGGATTTTCTATTCAAAACTTTTATTATTAATCTCAGTAGCTCCGGATGATTTCAAGATTTCTTTAATCTTTTCCAAATCCATTGCACTGTTATTGGCAATATCGATAGCCATGATATGCTTATCATCAGTCGATCTAATATCAAATATTCTAGGCTGAGCCCAGGGCTTCAAATTAGAACTGATCATAAAGACTCCCACCATACCGAAAGCAGCCAAAAGAACTGTCATCTCAAATCCGACGGGAATAAAAGCAGGGAATGCAGCGTAATCTTTGCCCCCAATAATCATCGGCCAATCGAAGCTCATCATATAGAATTGCATCGTCATCGCCAATGTGGTCCCTAACATTCCAAAAAGGAAGGCGGCTATTGGAAGGCGGCTTCTTTTGTAGCCAAGTACAACCTCAAGCCCATGAATTGGGTACGGAGTATATACTTCATGGATTTTAACTCCATTACTTCTGACCTTTTCTACTGCATGGAGTAATACGTCCTCATCCTCGTACACTCCCAAAATAAAATGTGTGTCTCTTTCCATGATTATTTTTTCACTTTTTCAGATGAAGATTTCAATACAGCCTTTACTTCCGCCATGTTGATTACCGGGAAGAACTTCGCAAAAAGGAAGAATAAGGTAAAAAACAAGCCAAATGTAAAGAGGTAAACTCCGACATCAGCCCATGTTGGGTAAAACATCGCCCATGAAGAAGGAAGGTAATCACGATGAAGGGAGGTTACAATAATCACGAATCGCTCAAACCACATTCCGATATTAACTACGATCGACAAAATGAACGTGGCGACAATGGATGTCCTGATTTTTTTGATCCAGAAAAGCTGAGGGGAAATCACATTACAAGTCATCATTGACCAATAAGCCCACCAGTAAGGTCCTGTAGCACGATTGATGAATGCATATTGTTCGGCTTCTACGCCAGAATACCAAGCGATGAAGAATTCAGTGATATAAGCGATCCCTACAATTGATCCTGTGATGATGATAACGATGTTCATCAATTCAATGTGTCCAATTGTGATGTAATCTTCCAACTTGTAAACCTTTCTCGTGACGATCATCAACGTCAACACCATTGCAAAACCTGAGAAAATAGCTCCTGCAACAAAGTATGGAGGGAAGATCGTGGTGTGCCAGCCTGGAATCACTGAAGTAGCAAAGTCAAAGGATACAATCGTGTGTACAGAAAGTACCAAAGGAGTGGCCAGACCGGCAAGAATCAAAGAAACAGATTCGTAACGCATCCAGGTCTTCGCAGCACCATCCCAACCGAATGAAAGTGCTCCGTAAATGGTCTTTCTCAATCCTGTTGCTCTATCTCTGATGGTAGCAAAATCAGGAATCAAACCGATATACCAGAATACTAAAGAAACTGAGAAGTAAGTAGAGATCGCGAATACGTCCCAGAGAAGTGGTGAATTGAAGTTTACCCAAAGTGAACCAAATGTATTTGGAAGCGGGAGTGCCCAATAGGCACCTAACCAAGGCCGACCCATGTGTATCACCGGGAACATCGCGGCACAGATTACGGCGAAAATCGTCATCGCTTCCGCCGCGCGGTTGATGGATGTTCTCCATTTTTGTCTGAATAGCAACAATACCGCTGAAATCAAAGTACCGGCGTGACCAATACCGACCCACCACACGAAATTGGTGATATCCCAAGCCCAGCCTACAGTTTTATTAAGACCCCACATTCCAATCCCTTCCCAGAGCGTGGCAATGAGGGCAATTGATCCAAGGGCCAAAACTCCGGCTGCTGTAAGGAAAGCCAAAAACCAAAGCATGGAAGGCTTTCCCTCTACCTGACGAGACACATCATGTGTCACATCATGGTAGGTTTTACCTCCGGTAACTAACGGTTGGCGTACGGATGAAGTAACCTGCATAGTTTATAAAATTATGATTACGCTTCGTTTTTCTCTTTATTTCTGATCTTGGTAAAATACCAAACGTTAGGGCTAACGTTGATCTCTTCCAACACATGGTAAGCTCGCTCTTCACCCACTTCCTTCAAGGCTGAAATATTCTCTTCAATCTTTAAAAGCTTGGAAACTTTGCTGTTTGGATCGTTCATATCTCCGAACACCAATGCATCAGTAGGGCATGCTACAGCACAGGCCATGTTGATTTCTCCATCCTGAATGGTTCGCTTCTCGCGCTTCGCAGTAAGTTTGCCTGCCTGAATTCGCTGCACGCACATGGAGCATTTTTCCATTACACCACGTACTCGGACAGTGACATCAGGATTCAATACCATTTTACCCAAATCATCATTCTGAGCGATGTTCACTCCTGCGAAGTCTTTGTTGTCATGGTATTTGAACCAGTTGAATCGGCGTACTTTATACGGACAGTTGTTGGCACAATATCTTGTACCGATACATCTGTTGTAAGTCATTTGATTCAGACCTTCAGAAGAGTGAGTAGTAGCCGCTACAGGACATACCGTCTCGCAGGGTGCGTTGTTACATTGTTGGCACATCATCGGCTGGAAAGTCACTTCAGGATTTTCAGCGGCGATTTCCATCCCTTTCAAATCTTCGGCAGAAGCATCAGATGAATAATAACGGTCAATTCGGATCCAGGCCATTTCTCTTCTGTTGAGAACTTCCTGCTTTCCTACTACCGCTACGTTGTTTTCTACCTGGCAAGCCACAGTACAAGCACCGCAACCGATACAGGAGTTCATGTCTATGGCAAGCCCCCAGTGGTGCTGGCTATATTGATGGCCCTTCCAAAGGGATAATTTAGATGGCTTTACAAATTCTCCATCCTTATAAATCTTTGGTCTATATCGACCGGCCGAAGCATCAGCCTGATAAGCAGACAGAACCGATTCCTGAATGACGTTTTCACGTCCCATGAAAGTTTGGTGAGTCTGTGTACGGGCAATTTTATAAGAATCTCCTGTTACAGCTACCTCAACGCCAGTGGTAATGTCAAAATTTACAAAGCCTTTAGAAGCATCCAGCAAATCGTAAGCATTAACCCCGACTCCATCAGCAACCCGGCCGGCTTTGGTTCTTCCGTAACCTATAGCCAAACCAAAAGTACCATTTGCCTGACCCGGCTGAACCAAAATTGGAACGATCAATGATTTACCATTTACCGTAATTGAAGCTTTTTGAGTATTTTCTTCATACATGGTTACACCATTGTCCGTTGCCCATTTCTGAGATACAGTCAAGTAATTATCCCATGTTGCCTTTGTGATTGGATCAGGCATTTCCTGAAGCCAAGGATTATTGGCAAAAGCACCGCTTCCTATACCTACTTTAGAATAGATAACTAATTCGGCACCGGAATTATCTGCTTTGTATGTCTGTGCAACAGCTGAGGCTGCCGCAGAGGCATCTCCAATTGCGGATACACTTTTTGGAGTAGTTTCTACAGATACAACTCCGTTGAACAGTGCCTGATCCCAAAATTCCTGGAAAGACGCACCCTTACCCGCAAGAGGAAACAAAGTAGCGTTCCAATTTGCCTGAAGATAATCGTAGTAATTGGTCGTAGAACCTGCCCAAATCAAGAAGGATTCCTGAGCTTGTCTGGTTTTAAAAAGTGGGGAAATGGTTGGTTGGGACAAAGAGAATTGACCTTGCTTTGGCTGAAAATCATTCCAAGATTCCAAGAAGTGATGATCAGGAGCAACAATTTGAACAAGTGATGAAGTCTCATCAAGCGTTCCGTTTGTGGAGATACTCACTTTTGCTTTGGCAATACCTTCAGCGATTTCCGCTCCACGGGCATGGTCATACACCGGATTACAGTTGTAGAAAATTACTCCACCAACTTGTCCGCCTTTCAATTCGCCAACGAATTGATTCATCCGCTCGTCATTTCCTCTTCTGAAGAAAACAGGATTTGCGAAATCTACCGTTGCACCGTTATTTCCAAGCAATTCATTGATTGCGTTGATTACTATTTGAACATTTGGATCGTTTGATCCAGAAACGACAAGTGAAGCTCCTTTTGAAGCTAAAAGATCAGCAGCAGCTTTGTCAAGATTTGCAATTTCTACTTTTGAAGCAGAAACGGTAGCCGCACCTGACTTGCTTGCGATAGCGTTATATAATGCCAATACAGCCAACCCGCTTTGTGAAGCTTTGATTGGAGTTCTGTAATCAGCATTGGCACCTGTCATAGACAAATTGGACTCAAACTGATAATGTCTGGACATTTCAGGCTTCTCTTTGCTGATTTTTCTTGTTTTTGCGTAAGCTCCGGCAAATTCAATCGGCGAAATCCAAGTTCCCAAGAAATCCGCGCCAAAGGAGACAATTGTCTTGGCCTTGTCGAAATGGTAAGAAGGGATAACAGCAGCACCATAGAATGTTTCTGCAGCTTTTGAAATGCCAAAGTTTGAAATCGGATCATACATGATCAATTCGGCTCCACCAAAAGCTGCACCGAATTCCTGAAGCGCTTTTTCCGTGGATGGAGAAAGGATGGTGTTTGCTACAATCTTGACAGTTCCGGCAGAAGCTAACTTGCTTTTCACCTCTGTATCAAGTGCAGCCCACTCAGCCACAGCTCCACCGATCATAGGATTGGCGAGTCTTTGCTTATCGTATAGCGAAAGCACAGAAGCTTCGACGATGGCATTGACTTTTCCTTTATTAATTGGGGAAAGCTCATTTCCGTCAATTTTGATCGGACGGCCTTCTCTTGTTTTCACCACTACAGCAGCATAGTCACCGCCTGAAGCGAATGTTGATGCGTAGTAATTAGGAATGGAAGGGTTGATATCAATCGGCTTATTTACATAAGGGATTGCCTTTCTGATTGGAGCCTCGCATGCAGCCAAAGACGCTGCGGCTAAACTGAAACCCATTACTTTGAGAAAATCTCTTCGGGAGGCACTGCCGTCCTCATTCAGTATGGTTGGGAGTTCTGCAAACTCCTTGTCGGCATGCTTTACAAACTCCGGATCGTTGCTGAGTTGCTCGAGCCCTTTCCAGTAGGTTTTTTTGTTTTCCTTCATTTTTATTTCTAGGAATGAATTAGCAAATAGGATAAGGAATTAATAGTGGCACTTGGCACACTCTAGGCCACCGATATCTTTGACTTTCAAAGCATCTTTCGAATCAGAGTGAAGTTGAACTAACTTATCATAGTAGGCATTACCTTGAGTTGCAACTTCAGTCTGTCTGTGGCAATCGATGCACCAGCCCATTGTCAGGGAGGTATGCTGACCAACCACTTCCATTTCCTGAATAGGACCATGACATGTTTGGCACTCGATACCACCCACTGCTACGTGCTGGGCGTGGTTGAAGTATGCCAAGTCCGGAAGATTGTGTACCCGAACCCATTCGATTGGTTGGTTATTGTCTACTGCTGCGTAAATTTTTGCGATTTCAGGGGAAATCCCTTCTTTCCCACCCACATTTTGGATATGAGTATGGCAGTTCATACAGATGTTTGCTGAAGGAATGTTTGCCGATTTTCCGATTTCTACACCGGTATGGCAATATTGACAAGCAACTTCATATTGACCGGCATGTAGCGCATGCGAGAATGCAATCGGCTGGGCCGGTGCATACCCTTGCTGCACACCTACAGAATATAGGCCATCAATCGCTGTTTTAGCCACCAAGGCAATTACCAGTGCTGTAACTACAATTATGAATCCATCACTTTTAAAAACTTTAGCGAATTCAAATTTCTGTGACACGAACTCTTTTTCATCCTCAGGAAGATCTTGCTTATTGATATATTTTGTCAACACTGAAATAATCAATCCCAGAACCACCAAAATCAGAATCAGTACCAAAACCAATACTCCCAAAATCACAGTCAAGTATTCACTTGGAATTCCTCCTCCAGCACCGGTCGAGCCATCAGCTCCTCCGGCAACGGCCGCTGCTGCTGCAGGATCTACCTTGTCCCCGTACTCGATGTAGGATAATAATCCATCCAACTCAGCATCACTCAAGAAAGTGTAAGCAGGCATTATGGAGTTGTTATACTCTTTGAACAAGGCAACCGCGTAAGAATCACCTGAAGCGATAACCTCTCCTGAGTTCTTAATCCATCTCTTAACCCATTCAGCACTATTTCTGACTGTTGAGCCTCTCAATGCCGGACCAATATATTTTTGATCCAGCTTATGACAAGTCTTACAGTTAGCGTTGAACACAGTCTTGCCTACCGCAATGGCTTCATCACTGTCTATCACGGCAGGGTCCACTGCATAAGCCGAGGCTCCGATCAGCATGAAAAACAGCACTGCCAGTGTCTGGAAACTCAATCGGATTCCTACTAACGAGCGTTTAGATAACATATACTAGCTAATTAAATAGTTTTAAGGTTCTCTTTAACCCCTGCAAAGGTACTACCAGACGCTAATTATTCAAACAAGAATTCGGATACACTAAAACGATTCAATTAGCTATTTTTTAATATTTATTTAATTGATATTCAGTTAATTATATTTTTTTTTTTAGACCTGATATTATTTAGAATTGATATAAATAATGAAATTTTCGATCAAAAGTCGTACTCCCTTGATAATCAGCTTTTACCTCATTGAAAATGTATAAATCTCTTGGTTTCTATAAAAAACAAATATGTATGAACCAATATTTGAAAAATCATTGTTTGAAGAAGTAAATAATAATCTTACATTTGCCATCCGAAAACTAATGGTCGAGTGGCCGAGTGGCTAGGCAGAGGTCTGCAAAACCTCGTACAGCGGTTCGAATCCGCTCTCGACCTCATTTCAAAAGCATCCGTCCAAACGGATGCTTTTATTTTTTATTGGCAATGTAAAATATCCTGCACAATTGAGAATTTATCGGCAAACAGTTCCTCTCCTCTCTCTCAATTCCGGATCCTAAGCACCAGTGGCACCTCGAGTGCCTTTTTAAGCTAATTTGAAAATTTGTTTTTCACCTCAAACTGAATCCCATACTTCCTTGGGGATTTTTATTAAAAAAATATTCAAAAAAAACGCCGACTTTTCAGTCGGCATTTTCAATATTGAGAATAATATGTTTTGATTCTTGTATCTAGAATCTAGCTTCTTACTTCTTTCCTTCCATTTTCTCCTTCAATTCAGCTAGCGCGCCGATATCACCCAAAGTTGATTTCTCAGCCTGAGCTGGCATCTCTACTGATTCTTCTTTCTTCTTTCCGGCAGGTGCAGCAGCTTTTTTAGGAGCTTTAGCTTCTTCCTTGAAAGTTGCAGTGTGAGAAAGTACAATTCGCTTGTCGTCTTTAGAGAATTCGGTCACTTTGAAATCCAAAGATTCGCCGATCTCTACCGGAGAACCGTCCTCTTTCTCCAAATTCTTTACAGTAGCGAATCCTTCCAATCCGTAAGGAAGCTCAAGAACAGCACCCTTGTCATTCTTGGAGTTGACAGTACACTTATGCACTGAACCTACCGGGAATACAGTTTCGAACGTATCCCAAGGGTTTTCTTCCAACTGCTTGTGACCCAATGCCAATCTTCTGTTGTCCACATCAAGTTCAAGAACTGCAACGTTAAGCTCATCACCCACTTTTACAAATTCAGATGGATGCTTGATTTTCTTAGTCCAAGAAAGGTCAGATACGTGAACCAAACCGTCGATTCCCTCTTCCAATTCAAGGAAAAGACCAAAGTTGGTCAAGTTTCTTACTACACCTTTGTGCTTGGAACCCACCGCATACTTAGTACTCATGTCCTGCTTAGTCCATGGATCTTCGGTAAGTTGTTTGATACCCAAAGACATTTTTCTGTCGTCTTTGTCCAAAGTCAACACCACTGCTTCGATTTCGTCTCCTACTTTCACAAAGTCAGCCGGGTTTCTCAGGTGCTGGGACCAGCTCATTTCAGAAACGTGGATCAAACCTTCTACACCGGGAGCAAGCTCAAGGAATGCACCGTAGTCCGCTACGTTTACAATCTTACCCTGTACTCTTGAACCGATTTCAAGGCTGGATGCCAACGAATCCCAAGGATGAGAAGTCAACTGCTTCATGCCCAAAGAAATTCTTCGCTTGTCGTCATCAAAGTCAAGAACTACAATCTGTACCTTCTGATCAAGCTGCAATACTTCTTCCGGGTGGTTGATACGACCCCAAGAGATATCTGTAATGTGAAGTAGACCATCCACACCACCCAAATCGATGAATACACCGAAGTTGGTCATGTTCTTGATCACACCTTCCAATACCTGACCTTTTTCCAGGTTGTTGAGTATTTCCGCTTTTTGCTTCTCCAAATCCTTCTCGATGAGGATCTTATGAGAAACTACTACGTTATCATTTGCGTGGTTGATCTTCACCACTTTTACTTCCATTTTCTTGCCTACATAGACATCGAAATCTCTGATAGGCTTCACATCGATCTGAGACCCTGGCAAGAAGGCTTCTACACCGTAGATATCCACGATCAAACCGCCTTTTGTTCTTCTTTTCACAAGACCTTCGATTACGCTGTCATTTTCCAACGCACCTTCGATGTCCTGCCAAGCACGAACGATCCTGGCTTTCTTACGGGAAAGGATCAACTGCCCCAAGGCATTTTCCTGCTCCTCGATATATACCTCAACTTCGTCACCTGGCTTGATGCCGGCGATATCTCGGAATTCGGAAAGCGGAACAAGTCCGTCAGATTTGAAACCGATGTTGATGATTACATCTTTGTCATTTACTCCTACTACGACACCTTTGATCACTTCCTTTTCAGTGATTTCGCTCAAAGTACCGGTGTACACAGCTTCCATCTGAGCTCTTTGCTCTTTGGTGTAACCTTCTCCGAAACCTTTGGTATCGAAGGCTTCCCAATTAAATTCTTTTGTACTAGACATAGTGAAATTTGACTCTGATTAGCCTCAGTCTTAGAGTCGTCTGACTGAAGTTTTGTGGTTAGAAATCAGCGCTTTGAACTTATAAACCGCCCCGCTCACCCGAACGGATTGCAAAAGTACTGATTTTCTTTTATTTCCGGCTAAAATGATGGAAAATTCAGCATGATTTGAAGGTAATTTCAACTCCATAAAGTGAAGTTTTTAAAGAAAAGTTTCGAATGAGCAATTAAATATCAGCGATTATCTAGGAGCCAATCTGCGTTTTTCTGCTTGAAAATTCCCAATATTTAAACAAAAATAAAAGCCCCAGATCGCTCCGGGGCTTTGCAAGCAAAGAGTTAAAGGATAATTTTCGAACTCAAAAATAACTATTATTCCGGATGATCAAGTTCTTCCAGTGGATTTATACCATTTATTCTGGCTTACTTTTTATCGCGCTGATGCTGGTATTTGGGTTGTTTGTACTGATTCCCTTGATGATCAGCCAGCGAGGCGACAAAATTTCCTTCTTTTTCATCCGCCTTTGGGCAGGGACTTGGTCTTTTCTCTCCTGGATTCGATACGAGGTACATGGTCTAAAACATATCGACAGAAGTAAACCCTATATCTATATTTTCAATCATCGGTCTTTTGTCGATGCTCCTGTCATTCCGATGGTGATTCCCCAGGAAGTGAGAGCCATTGGAAAAAAAGAACTCTCCAAAATCCCCATTTTCGGTCAAGTCATCGGAAAGTTGGCTGTGTGGGTAGATCGGAGCGACTCCGAATCCAGAAGGATCAGCCTGGAAAAGCTCGTCAAATTCCTCAATCAAGGAAATTCGATAGTCGTTGCCCCCGAAGGTACCAGGAATGATACAGATGAAACATTACTCCCATTTCAAAAAGGAGCATTTCGGCTGTCTATCGAAACAGGTATTCCAATCTTGCCCATGGCAGTAATCGGAGCGAATCGAATCATGAAGCGGGGATCACTTTTGCTTTCTCCGGGGAAGGTGAAAGTTTATTTCTCGGCTCCAATTATTCCTCCAGAATCATCTGATGATGCTGTAAATGATTTCACAGAAAAGTGTAAAAATCGGCTTGAAGCTATGATTGTGGCTCATGAGTGATGAGCCTCTGAATCAAAAGGAAAACTCATAACCCATTTGAAGCGAAACAAAAGACCCGGAGGTCCCATGAGTTTCTGAATAATTTCCCTCAAATAATGAAAGTGAATTATAACTCACCACATACAATTCTTCCCTTAACTGATAGCCGTAGATAAAAGCCAAAGAGATTTTACTCTTACCAATCTGCTTAAACACACCTACTTCAGGCCTAACATGCCAAAGAATATTATTTCCAGTATTATATATCCTCATGTTATGGGCCAAAACTTCTCCCACAGCGCCTTGATCATTGGTCACTAATGCACCCTGAAACCGAATCCCCTCCTCGCTTTCCAAAGAATAAATTCTCTCCCCGCTTAAATCCAGCTTGGTCATCGAGATTCCTGCAGCCAAATAACCTCCCCAGCCTCCGGTTCCAAACTGAAAGTTCTTGCCCAGACTGGCAATTAATTGGGGATTCAACGTTTGGTTTCCCAAGGACAGTACATTTCCCTGCAGGCCTTCCATAGTAGTTGACATGCCCAGGTGCATCCCTCCTACTCCAACTCTTGCAAACAAGTTTGAATTCATGGTATAAGTCCCGTGAATCTGTCCCAACCCACTTACAGTACTTTTGGGCGAAAACCCGGGCAGTTCATTGCCTAGCGTTCCTGAGAAAGTGGAAAGCTTGCTAACCCCTCCTTGTATCCCAATAGAAAATCGGCTTTGTCCAAAAGTGGTATCCAATAAACTAAAGAAGAAAATTACTATCAACAGCTTTTTCATATCTATTCTTGGATATTAATTAACTGAAAAACTTCAGGGTAACCACTTGCTGCATGATTCCCACCCAAGTGAACATCAAAAATCCCATATAGATTGTAGCTAGTCAATCTTCTACCTGCTTCATGGTGAATTTTTTGGACTTTTTCCCTATTTGCAGGAGGAGGAGTACAGCCCTGACATGAATCATAACATCCCGATAATGTAACTGTGGATCTATTTTTTGGAGTAAAATTCCCCCAATAAACGATGTTCATATTTGGATCAGGCTCACTAGACCAACCGCCCGATGTGGTTGTGTTTCTTTTAAAATGAGCAATTTCGGTTTTCAATCGGAAGTAAATCGCTGCGGCTTGATAGGCATGCATGGCCTCCGCTTTGTATTCCCAGCCAGCCTCTGGATAAATACTTACCCATTCACATTTTCTACTATCACAATTAGAGTTAAAAATCATTGGTGGAAAAGTAGAACCAGGTGGGTAACTACCTGGACAGCTTAAAATTCTTGCCCTTTCTTCAAAAGTCTTAATATTATTTTCATAATCGACCACTGATCCAAAAAGAATTTCTAATAATTCCTCCTCAAATGAATAAGTCAAAATATCGGAATCTGAATATTCCTCATCAATCATTGCTTGCCTTTTTTCAAAATTATCAGTTACATAAGCAGTCTGTGAGAAAAAATCTAGTTTAATGAGGTATTTATCTATCATTATCATACCATTAGGATCTAGAAGCTCAAGCAGATAAGAGTCCTGAAAATCCGAGAGGACTCCGTTTTCTTCCAGAACCCGATACCCTTCTGAACCCGGCACTCCGGATTCGGCTAGCAAACTAGCCATGGAGTAAAAATCTTGTACATTTTCCTTGATCTCTAAAGCCCGTTCATAATCCAGAACAGTTTTAAACTTTAAAAGTCCGTCGTCAAGTTTGACTTGACCCAACTCATTTTCAGGAATTTCTGAATTTTCCATTTCATTAATACAACCGTTTGCTACGATGACCAAACTCAGTAAAAGCAAGTGTTTTTTCATGGTTAAAAATTTATAGATGAAATGAAAAATATCAATTGCTTTTCAAAGCTCCAAAAAATTAACTATGCCTCAATCTTAAAAAACCAATAATTAGATTTTTCTATGGTCAAATTTCAGAATATAATTCGGTCACCTCCCCCCCCGCCAATATCAATACCGTTAGTTCATTTTTCCTATTTAAGAAAAACGAAATTTTAAACTAATTTTTATCATTTTTGAAATTATTAGAAAAATCCTATTAAAAAAATAGGACTATAGACTTTTAGTTATCAATAATACGCCTCCATGGAGACTATTACGTAGATTTAGAAGACGCCTCAGACTCCGCCAATGAATCAGTTGTCAATTCCTCGAAAATCGAGTAAATGGAAAAATAACTCACTGGAATGGTAACCAAAAGTCCTACGAAAAAGCATAAAAAACCTAGAATATTGAACCCAATCAGTACGATCACAAACCCAAAAAACTTCCACCAATTCATGGTGATCAGCTTTCGGCTCAGTTCAAGGGAAGTCCAAAAATCCAGCCCGGAAAAAAGTGCAAAGGGAATTCCAAACATAAAAGCGACTGCAAGGTAAATTCCGGGAATCACCAAAGCTAAAATCCCAAAAAAGGTCAAAATGCCTGAGATCAGTGAAGTTACAATCACTATTCCCCAATAAGAAAACCCATCAAAATAGTTGGAAAAGGAAACCTCCACTCCCCGACTGATTCGATTGGCAACCAAAAAGAATCCGGCAGTGAGTGGAGGTGAAATTATTATGCTTACTAATAGACTGTAATTGTCCAAAAAATAAGAGGAAAAACCCTGAATAGTAAAAACCATCATCGAAAACGCAATGGTATTCAACCATTGCACTTTGAACATCTCCCAGCCTTTCAATAGATTTTCTTGGATACTAAATTCAGGAAATTGCCGAAAGAGCTTTTCGATCTGAGTTTGGGTCATTATTTTAAAATACGCTTTCGCTCAATTAGAGTGGATTTTCGAAGTCCCAATATCAGATTTTTGTTACGATTTTTGATTAACGGGCGGACAAATAGAGTTAAACTTCTAACCGTTTTCCAACTTTGTTACTTTCAAACTTTACAAGGTTTTCACCCAATTTCCAATCCTAAACATCCGATGTTGACTATTGGATCACCAAGTCAACTTCTTGTGTCTTGTGTCTTGTGTCTTGCTTCTTGCTTCTACTATCTTCTATTTAGTAAACGCCTCCAAGATATCATGCTTGGTGATGATATGGATGTTATCCAAGGTATCTCGTACCAGGACCGCTTTTTCTTTTTCCACCATAGAAGAAAGCACATCAAGTGTAGAATCCAAAGCCACAAATTTCATGGAGCCTTCCATAACATCGGCCACTTTCCCATCTTTCAAACCCGGATTATCGATGATTTTAGACAGCAACTTATTGTCTGTCAAGCTTCCTACGACTTCTCCATTTTCCATCACAGGGATTTGAGAGATACTTTTTCCATTCATCAAAGCAATTGCTTCTTTGACTGAATCGGTCTTTTTCACAGCAAGGATAGCATAACTTCCATTTCGCTGAGAGATAATATCGCGGGCAGTGGAATAGGTCTTATCCTCCAGAAAACCATGATTTCGCATCCACTCGTCATTGTAAACTTTGCCCAGGTATCGCGTTCCGTGATCCGGTAAAATAATCACCATTTGATCGCCTTCTTTCAGATTTTCTTTAGCCCACTCCAATGCGCCATGCACTGCTGATCCACAAGACCAGCCTACAAAAAGTCCTTCTTCACGTGCTAAGCGACGAGTCATCACCGCTGCGTCTTTGTCCGTCACTTTGATAAAGTGATCAATCAGGCTGAAATCCACATTTTTTGGCAAGATATCCTCTCCGATTCCTTCGGTCAGGTAAGGATACACTTCCTTCTCGTCAAAAATTCCGGTTTCTTTATATTTCTTGAAAACAGAGCCATAGGTGTCGATTCCTACTGTAACGACGTTTGGATTTTGCTCTTTCAGGAATTTGGCTGTGCCACACATCGATCCACCGGTACCTACACCGGCTGCATAATGCGTGATTTTGCCATCCGTGTCATTCCAGATTTCCGGCCCGGTAGTCTCATAATGAGCCGCTGTGTTGGAGAGATTATCGTATTGATTGGGGTAAAAAGAATTGGGGATATCCGCATTCAGTTTTCTGGCCACAGAATAATAGGATCTTGGATCATCGGGGGAGACGTTTGTTGGGCAAACTACCACTTCCGCTCCCACTGCTCTCAAAATGTCGATTTTTTCCTTTGACTGCTTATCCGCCATGGTAAAAATGCACTTGTACCCTTTGGCAATTGCAGCCAAAGCAAGTCCCATTCCGGTATTTCCACTTGTGCCTTCGATCAAAGTTCCACCTGGCTTCAAAATCCCTGCTTTTTCGGCATCCTCCACCATTTTGATCGCCATCCGGTCCTTCATAGAATTGCCCGGATTGAAGTATTCCACTTTGACCAAGACTTCGCCTTTGATGTCTTTGGCAAGTTTATTTAGGCGGACCATCGGGGTATTTCCGATCGTATCGATAATGGAGTTATAGATCATAGTGCTGTTACATTTGGATGAGCCAAAATTACAGGAATTTTTCTGCACTCAGCCAATTGAAGGTTTTTTAACCAAATAATATTTTGTGAAAAAACCATTCTTATTGACTCCGAAGACTAGGGCTAATTACTGATTTAACATTAGACTTTAGGCCTAATTTTTTGCTCCTAAGTGCTTGATTTATCGAAAAACTGCCAACTGAGACTGAACACTGAATACTTTTTCACATTTCCTTAAACTCCAAACGCTTCAATACATCCAAAGTGACATGAAGCAATATCGCCGCGACAAATGACATTCCAATCACACAGGTAAGAAACATCCACACAAACTGCTTGGTGATGATAAATACCAACACACTCAGTATCACGGCCGGAATCACCCCAAACAGGAAAATCCCACCAATCATCAAGGGTTTGATAAGCTTACGATCCCAACCCTCATCCAGCGCAATCTGTGGAATAAGATTGATCGCAAAACCAATGAGGTAGAACACAACTATCCCCACCAAAAATAAAGGAATCAAACCTAAACTAACATGTGCCAATAAAACGGAAGGAATGATTAAAACGCCTGCAAAGAGTAGAATCTGTACGATATCCAGCTTGATCATATTCCAAAACTTGGCTGACCAACTGGCAGGCACCAAAATAAAAAACGGCTTTTTCAGATCCCCGACATTGGCTCTGCCTATGCCTGCCATGAAGTAGAAAAAGAGAATGAAAAGCAGGTAGAAATAAAGCACTTTGTGGGAAAACCAGTCAAAATTGGATAAGCCGGCAAATACAATCCCGATTCCTGCCAAACTCAAGGAATAAATTCCAAACAAAGGATGAAAGTCTTGCCTGCTACTGTGCACATAATTTCTCCAGTAAAACGCCTTGGCTCCAGCCCCAAAATCCGGCAAAGCCAACTGTTTTTTTGCATTTAGGCTGTACGTTCCCTCATCCACTTCCTGCTTACCCCGGACTTTGTCCAGCTTGTCTTCGTTGGTTTTGGTCGCCTCCAGCACATCCTCATAGTAATATCCTGCATATCGAATCACTAACTTGACCACGGTAAAATAGGTCAAACCATACAATCCAATGAAGGAGACGGAAAGAATAACATTCCCATGAGATACATAACTCATAATTCCCCTGCTCCAACCTACCAGAGGAAATAAACTAAACCATGGAGAAGCAATCCATGAAAACATGCCCTGCCAGAATTTTTCCGCCATCAGGCCGGGAATCAGGATCATCAAGGTAAGGGCCAATCCCAAACCAATGATTCCGCCTCGGATATATTCCATCACGCCATATTTGGTATGAAGGGTGTAAATCAAAAACCGGATCGGGAAAATCATGAAAAAGAATAGCGCAAAACCCAAAACAAGAAAGATCGCATTTCCCAGGTTCAATTCGAATTGGCTCGCCATCTGACTGGCACCGTATACAATAAACAGCAAAGCCCCGCCTAAGGAAGGCAAAATCGACCTCGCCATATAGTACAAAAGCAGGTTTTCGGGTTTAACAGGTGCGGTGAACAGCAAATTCACATCTGCCATTTTGAAAAAGCTGACATTATTTTTGGTCGCTCGAAAAAGCTGAAACACCAAAAAACCCAAAGCCAGAATGGTAATTCCACCGATTACATTTTGAACACCGAAATCGGCTTGTGGCATCCCTTTGAGATCCAAATTTTGGATCTCACCCAAGTCCTCCGACCTTCTGTCCTTTGATCTTTGGCTGTAGATAAAAACAAAATAGGCTAGGAATCCGGCATAGGGCAATAACCGGAAAGGGTTTCGCAAAATCAGTTTTAGATTGTTGACAAGGATATACAGATCCTTTCTCAGCAAAAGTTTTATTTCATGCATCTTTGGTCATTTCTAAAAAGAGATCCTCCAAAGATGAAATTTCACTTTGCGCAGCTTGCTGCTTGAGATTGGCGATGGTGTCATTTCCGATGATGCTACCGTCTTTCAGGATCATAATCCGATCAGCGATCGTCTCCACACTGTCGATCAAGTGCGTGCTCACTAAAATAGTTTTTCCGGCTTCTTTCAGATTTTTAAAAACCTCTTTGGTGTTTTTAATCGCTTTAGGGTCCAGACCGATCATCGGCTCATCAAAAAACAGTAATTGCGGATCAGGCAACAGTGCGCAACAAATCGATACTTTTTGGCGCATGCCCTTAGAAAGATCGCGACCTAATTTATTGGCCTTATCATCCAATTCAAACATTTCCATCAGTTCTCCTGCCTTACCCTGCCAGTCTTTCACTCCGTAGGCTTGGGCAATAAACTGCATGTGCTCTTTCACCGTCAGTAAATCGTAGACATAAGGTGTCTCAGGGATGTAGCTAAAAAAGCGCTTGGCCTCGACACTCAAATGATCATGCCCTCCAATAGTGATTTCCCCGGACGTTTTGCGAAGCAATCCCACAATACATTTCATGGTCGTACTTTTCCCTGCTCCATTTGGACCCAGTAACCCCACGACTTCTCCTCCGTCGAGTTCAAATGAAATATCATCGACGGCATTTTGCTTGCCGTATTTTTTGATCAGGTTGGTTACTGTGAGCATCTTAAATTAGTTTCGTGATTTTCGGCAAATTAGCAAGGATGTCCTAGTTTACTTTAGAGAAGTGCAGAATTTAATCCATCAATGAAGTTTCAAAGGAAATAACAATGGCTAAGCCTGCCTGTTATGCTGATTTGAATCTTTTTTATAAAATTGAAATTTCAAAACGAAAAAATATGAAAAAACTTTTCACAGTAGTGATGATTATGCTCTCAATTCACGCGGTGAATGCTCAGCGAGCGGGAGGTTTTCGCTATCAAATGGACTTTGGCGCGGCAATGCCTAAAGGAGGAGGAATCGGAGCTTTGGTAAACTTGGAGCCTCAGATTTTATTAAGTGACAATCTCGCCTTTGGATTAAGATTGGGAGTAGCTGCTTTGGCAAAAGATGTGACTTACTATTCCATTCCTCAGGATTATAATGGAGAGGTTTCAGCGAATGCCTCGATGACAGGAACTCTAAACTACTACTTCAATAATGGGAACAGTCGTGTCGCACCTTTTATCGGTGGAGGATTTGGGTTCTATGCCTTGAGTAGTGTCAAAATAGATGATTCTGACTTTGGAGATGGTGATGTTGGTAATTAGGAAGCCTCCTTTGCCTGGGCACCGATGCTAAGAGCAGGTGTAGAATTAGGTAAATTCCGAATTGGTGCCGAATACAATTTTGTACCTACCAGTGATCTTCAAAATGTGAGCGGTCAAGTGATCGGAGAAGCTGTCAACGAATACTTTGGATTTACCCTCGGCTTTTTTGTCGGAGGAGGAAGATGGAGGAAATGACACCCAAACGAAAATACACGAAATTAGGAGAGACTGCTTGGTTATTAATTCTTTACAGATAATAGACCTTCTGTATAGCAATACTATTCGTAAATTTTAATTTTCGACATCGGGAAATATCTAAATTTATCACAAAAATTTAACCTATGATATCTGCTGCCTACAAATCGCCAACCTATGAAGTCCCCATAACTATCACTAATGGAGATGTAAGAGATATACTTAGTCAAATACCTTCAAAAAGCATTCAATGCACTGTAACATCTCCTCCATATTGGGGGGTCAGGGATTATAAGGTTAAAGGTCAGATCGGAGCTGAACCCGATATTAATTCCTATGTGCAAAATCTCGTCGAAGTTTTTTCAGAAGTTCGTCGGGTGTTAAAAGACGATGGGACTTTTTGGTTAAATATCGGAAACACCTACACTTCTGGCGGGAGAAAATGGAGGCAAGAAGACGGTAAAAATAAAGGGAGGGCCATGTCATATAGACCGGATACTCCTGAAGGACTTAAAAAGAAAGACTTGATTGGTGTTGCTTGGATGGTAGCCCTTGCATGTCAACTTGACGGATGGTATTTAAGGAATGATATAATTTGGAACAAACCAAATTGTCAGCCGGAGAGCGTTAAAGACCGTTTGACAGTTGGTCACGAATATATGTTCTTAATGACCAAGTCTGAAAAATATTACTTCAATCAACATTCTATTATGGAAGACACAAAGGATGGACTGGCTAAGAAAAACCGTCGTAGTGTTTGGAATATTAATACTGAACCATATAACGGAGCTCACTTTGCTACCTTTCCCCCAACTTTGGTAAATCCTTGTATCCTAGCGGGAACTAAACCGGGTGACATTGTTTTTGACCCTTTTTTAGGATCGGGTACAGTATGTGCTGAGGCACTAAGATTGGGACGCTTGGGAACCGGAATAGAATTAAATTTGAATTATGCTCAATTAGCAGAAAGAAGAATTTTGGCCGCACAACCTTTACTATTCTACGATGTAGGGTGAAGGTTCAAAGCTCCATTCACCAATTACCTTACATAATCCTTTATTCAAGTTCTTAATTTGCAATTTTCTTTCACCGCCTCCGTCAAAGTATAATTGAAAATCTAGACTGCCAGAACCACCATAAACAGAACAATAACCGGGTTTAGGCATTTGCCGGCTGTCAAGTTTCATTTCTAAAACCCCATCCCTACTTCTAAGTAACAAATCTTTTGGAATTTCCACTAATTCATATTTCCAATTTGGAAACTTCGTTAAGCATCTTAAAATCCATATTTTTTCTGAGTCCTTCAAATGATTAGTGAAGGCTTCTACTAATCCGAATAGTTGAGAAGGCTGATCTGACCAGTCTCCCTTACCTAATTCCATGTATTTGCTAATCCAAATAGAATCTATCTTGATTGATTTATCAGCTTGAGTCTTAAGACTAATCTTAGTGTTTTCAACAATTATATCATGTCCTCTAAAGCCTCTTGGTGCAAAATCCGCCTCAATTCCAACCAAATTCGCAGTGGTAACTAAAGCGTGTTCAAATTTGTCTTTTGTAAAAGGCTCTTTTGAGAATGCGTGATGAATCATCAACGCATCACCAAATGACAATGACCATTCATAGAGCATCGAGCTTTCGTCCTTTAAAACAAATCTATGAGGACAGTTTAAAATATCAATAACACTTTCCAACCAATACAATCTGCTTTCAGGAAAATTCTCAATAATCTTAATTAAGCGATCGTGGCGCTCTTTTCTGGACATCATCAACTACTCTTAATAAAACAAACATCTTTTTGAATTGAATTTAAGATACGCCACAATTTTTTAAATAATATCACTGATTAAGAGAGACTTAGCCCATAACCTTGATACAAATACTACTTTTCAAACCCTTCCTTATAATCTCAACTCTTAGTTACCCTTTGATTCCCGCCAAAAGGTATAACACAGCCATTCGTACGGCCACTCCATTTTCCACCTGATTGAGAATGATGGAATGCTCGGAATCTGCCGCATCCGAACTCAGTTCCACGCCACGGTTGATCGGTCCGGGGTGCATGATTACAATTTCCTTATTCAGTGCCTGAAGCATCTTTTTATTAATCCCGTAATAAAGGGAGTATTCTCGTAAGCTTGGGAAATATTTGATCTGCTGCCGCTCCAGCTGGATTCTGAGCACATTGGCTACATCGCACCATTCCAGTGCCTTTTTCACATCCAACTCCACTTTCACTCCCAAGCTGGCAATGTACTTTGGTAAAAGTGTAATCGGTCCGCAAACCATCACCTCAGCCCCCAACTTTTGAAGACAAAATATATTGGAAAGGGCAACTCTGGAATGAAGTATATCACCGATGATGGCGACTTTCTTTCCTGCAAGATCTCCAAGTTTTTCCTGCATGGAAAAGGCATCCAAAAGCGCTTGGGTGGGATGCTCATGTGTACCGTCCCCGGCGTTGACGATGTTTGCTTTGATATTTCTGGCCAAAAAATGTGGCGCGCCCGGACTCGCGTGACGCATGACTACCATGTCCACTTTCATCGCAAGGATATTATTGACCGTATCGACCAAGGTTTCCCCTTTTTTTACTGAACTGTTTGAGGAGGAGAAGTTGACCACATCGGCACTGAGGCGCTTTTCGGCAAGTTCAAAGGAGAGTCGGGTGCGGGTGGAGTTTTCAAAAAAAATATTGGCAATGGTAATGTCGCGAAGGGAAGGAACTTTCTTGATTGGCCGATTGATCACTTCCTTAAAATTGGCTGCTGTCTCGAGAATCAGGCGAATATCGGCCTCGGTGATGTCTTTGATTCCAAGCAGGTGTTTGGTGCTAAGTTGCGACATGGTTAATTTTTAACTTTCTCTGTGATCCAAATTGCATCTGCCGGGTTCCCCTGCTCTTTCCATTCCACCACCACGTATTGACTGTCCAGCGTATTTACTTTTACACCAAAGTAGTCAGGCATAATAGGATAATCCCGTGTCAGTCTTCGGTCTACCAATACCATCAATTCGACTTTCTGTGGTCGCCCAAATGCGATCATCGCATCCATCGCTGCCCGCACAGACCTCCCTTGGTAGAGTACATCATCGATGAGGATTACTTTTTTCCCTTCAACCAGAAAGTCAATTTTTGTTTCATTGGCTTTGAGGGGAAAATCTCTTCTTCGAAAATCATCCCGATGAAAAGTGGCGTCCAGGTATCCTGAGGGGACTTCAATCCCTGATATCCCTTTTAAAAGAGCTACGATTTTGTCTAAAAGTAAAGTGCCACGTGGCTGAAGTCCCAAGATCACGGTATCCTCAAAATCGTCGTGATTTTCTATAAGTTGGTAGCAAAATCGCTTCAGTGTGATGGCAATCTGCTGCTGATCGAGTACGAGCCGCTTTTGCATGGGTTGGATTTGGGCGTAAATATAGAAAATAAAACTACTCCCGAACTTCTACTGGCTGGTACAAATCACCATTCACCAGAATTTTATTTAGAAAAAAGACCTCGCGAATTTCTTCTCTTCCACTGGAATTTAAAAACCGAATCGATTGCTGTCCAGTCAGGATGAAATACCGATCATACCAATGCACTAGGCGAAGTGTGGAAAAATCAGTGTTTTTGATTCGATCGTTTGGATCTGCGGGCTCCAGTGGAAAACTCATCTGTTCAAAAATCTTCTCCCCATTTCTGAAAAAACTGGCTTTGATCACGTCATCCACGGCATAGAGGTGATATAAATCATCGCCTACGATGGCTATTTCTCCAAATGGCTCAGGATAATCCGTAGTAAACCCATTAAAGGTCACGGCATTATCCCATAAAACTTGACCTTCCTTTGATATTTTTATGAAATGCGCAGACTCATATTGGTACTCGTTTGAAAAGGTGTAGGCCTGCAGTGGCATCCCCGGCGCAATAAATGGATCCATATGATATGGCACATATCCCATGCGATTGATTCGGTCATAGCGATAGGAATTTGTTGGAGAGAATCCTCCCGGACGCCCCCCTCTGGCACTTATGATATTAATCTGATCAAAATACAGGTAATACGCATCATTGGTTTCCCTCACATCCCGAATTGAAAATGTGTTTTTAATCAGGGGAATATTGGATCTCCCGAGTTCCTTCTGAACTGCTTGATCTCGTTTATTTTTCTGCTTTTCCGGCAGGTAATTGAAAAAATTCGGAAAGTCTTCCAACGTGTAGAGTTTGAAACCATACTCTCCGAATTCATTGATTTCCAAAATATAAGCCCCTTGGTATCCACTTCGCCCCTCCAGTCCAAAAGCCCCTATCATTACCTGTTGATAGTTTTGATCCGCCAAGAGCAAACCCTCAAGAATCTCCTGACCCGGCTCGCCAAACTGGTCCACCTTTACTTCCCGGACGAGATTCCCCAACATATCAAAAGTTAAAATAGAAGTCTCCCTTTTTTTATATTGTCCCCGTCTGCTCACCACAACTTCCAGAGATTCCAATTCAGGCATTTTCCGGATTTGAAGCACTTGCGTATTGTTTCCATATACTCCCTGCACAGTATGGATACTTTTATCGTCCAAATCAAAAATCTGAAGCGCTGGCCTTCCTTCGGCATTACCCATAAAAACCGCTTTGCGATTTTGAACCAAAAACTCCACCAATTCTATGTTGAGCAGGTTCTCAGCGGCATATTCAAAGCCTTGATTGGTCACCAGATTAATTTGCAGAATGTACTTGTCCGCGTTGGTATTGAAACCTTTTGACATCAACACAAAAAGATTTGAACCATCCGTGTCGTAGCCAATCATATCAAACCCTGGTCGGAGGCTGAGCTCAACCAATCCCCGGGTATTTAAATCAAAATCTGAAACAAAAAATTGAAAAACTTTTGGGCTTGTAAAACTGCGCGCTTGAAATGTCCTAAAAGAGACTAGTCCATCGGGCAAACGCATCATTTCAAAAATAGGATCATAGGGCTCTGTGGGTACTTCAAATCTGGAAACAAATTTCACCTGAGCCAGAAGTGCAGCACCTAGACTTAAAAAAAGCAATAGAGTGAGAAAGGCTTTCATTTGCTCAGAGTCAGAATCAAGTTGAATTCTTCTTTAGTCACAGACATCACCGAAAGTCTGGATTGACGTAACATCAACATTTCAGTCAGCCCGTCTTCAGCTTTGATGATTTCCAAGGTCACGGGATTCTTGAGTGCTTGTTTTGCCTTTAGGCTTACGGCCACCCACGTCTCCTCTTTTGGGTCCGGAAATGCCTCCGCTGATACTTCTGCAATCCCAACTACCGCTTTGTCCTTTCCACTGTGATAAAAAAGAACCGGGTCACCCTGCTGCATTTCTTTAAGGAAATTTCGGGCTTGATAATTTCTCACTCCATCCCAAATGTCTTCTCCTTTTTTCGCAAAATCCTCCCAAGAATAAGAGCTGGGTTCCGTTTTGACCATCCAGTAGTTCATATTTTTCAATTTATTGAATTATCTTCTCTTTTTCTTCCGACATCGGTCACCTGACATCAGTCCATTCTCAAAAGTTACCTTTATCAGCTTTAAATTGAAACAATAATTAAAGACATTTGTCTGAATACTGACACGAAAAACTAACTGTTTTGGATCATAAAACTATTTTAAAGAAACTAAAGCTGAGTATTCAGCTGATGGAGCTTCACGACGAAAACCCTTTTAAGATCCGTAGCTATCAAAGCGCCCTGACATCGCTCGAACGTGGAGATCAGGATATTATGAGCCTCAGCGATGCTGCACTTGCTCAAATTAACGGAATCGGAAAAAGCATCATCGAAGCGATCCAGCAGCTGAAAGTGTCAGAAACTTTTCCGGCTTTAGATTCACTTTTAGAAAAAACTCCAACAGGAATTCTTGAAATCCTTCAAATCAAAGGATTGGGGCCAAAGAAAGTCAAGACCCTCTGGGAAGAGTTGGGCATCACTTCCACTCACGAACTCATGGAAGCCTGCCAAAGCGGAAAAGTGGCGCTAATCAAAGGGTTTGGAGAAAAAACGCAGGATACCATCATCCAAAACCTGGAGTTCAAAGCCTCCAATTCGGGAAAATGGCTCTATGCCGATATCGAAGAGGCGATTGCCAAACTGGAATCAGCACTGAAAAACATGCTTCCGAAAGTGCAGTTGGCGGTAGTTGGGGATTTTGCAAGAAAACTGGAGATCATCTCCAAAGCGGAAATTCTGATTGGATCTGATCAGCTTGGAACCGTTAAATCCGGACTGAAATCTTTTTATGAAATTGAATGGGTACCAGCCGAATCAGGCCCCAAAACCTGGAGGGGAAAATTAAAAGATCTTGATCTCAAGGTGACGGTTCATCTGTGTACAGCTACTGATTTTTTGTGGAAAAAGATGGCGCTTTCTGCTTCCACCCATCATTTGACCGGTTTGGTCGATGGCACTGAAACTGTATCCGAAAAACTGAAAAAGAATGACTTCAGCAGTGAAGAAGAATTTTTTGCCAAAAACGGTCTTCAGTTTATCCCAACAGAAATGCGGGAAGGTTTTGGAGAAATCGAACTGGCAAAAGAAAACAAGCTTCCCGAGCTGCTTCAGGATGCTGACCTAAAAGGAATCCTTCACAACCACTCCACCTACAGTGATGGTAAGCATAGCCTTCGGCAAATGGCCGAGTACTGCAAGTCTTTGGGCTTTGAATACCTCGGAATCTCCGACCATAGCCGGACAGCGAGCTACGCAGGAGGATTGGACATCGAAAAGGTAATAAAGCAACAGGCCGAAATAGATGAGTTAAACAAAGAATTGGCCCCGTTTAAAATTTTCAAAGGGATCGAAAGTGACATTTTGGGAGACGGCAGTTTGGACTACCCTGTGGATGTATTGGCCAGCTTCGATTTTGTGGTGGCTTCTATCCATTCCATTTTGAATATGGATGTAAAAAGAGCCACAGAGCGATTGCTAAGAGCAATATCCAATCCCTACACTACGATACTTGGCCATCCGACCGGCAGACTTTTGCTGCGAAGAGAAGGCTACCCCATTGACCACCGAGCGATCATCGATGCCTGCGCAGCTCATCAGGTGGTGATTGAAATCAACGCAAATCCCTGGAGACTTGATCTCGACTGGAGATGGGTACGCTACGCCATGGATCAGGGGGTAAAACTGGCCATCAACCCCGATGCCCATGAAATGGACGGCTATGCGGATATGAAATATGGGGTTTTGATTGGAAGAAAAGGAGGCCTTACCAAAGAAATGACGCTCAATGCCCTCAGCGGGGAAGAAATTGCTACGTACTTTGCGGGCCGTAAGGCTGGTTTGAAATAGGCAGTGTTCAGTAGTTTGCAAACGGCTAAAAGGTAATTGGTTATTAGTTATTGGTTAGCTGTACACGAACGGGACTACATCAGTCATCCGACACCCGCCATCGGTCCTCTTACTTCTTGCCTCTCGGCTTTTGCTTCTCGTTGTCTTGATACTAAAATCTAAATACTTGATACTTTAAAAATGAAATGGTCTGACCTCCCCGAGCCTGTCCTCTTGCAACGTTCCTTCCTTTTCGGAATCACGGGAATTGTGTTGGGCGCACTTTCTATCCTGAATTCCAACTGGAATTATGTTCAAGCACCCATGGGACCTCTCAATGGTGTAAGCTTACTCTTACAGTTTGCCGGCTTGGGTTTGGCGATTTTGGTCCTGAAAAAGCGAAAACTATCCAAAGAGAACAAAGAAAGGTCACAAATGATGATTCTCATCTTAGGTGTGGCCCTGCTCTTTTTTATTTTTTCACTTTGAAAAAAAAGAATGTAGCTATTAATGGAGCCTGAAACCACTTGGTTATCAGGCTTTTTATTTTATGCTTGAAAATAGTTAACTTTTTTTCACAACTGAACGCAACCATTTTTTACCCCCTTGCATCTACCTATTCGAAAGCCAACCGGAATGTTTAACAGACCCAATTTTTCTACTGAAGAAGGACTTATTAAGGGATGTCTCAAGGGGGATCGGTCAGCCCAGCGTCACTTGTATGATTCCTATTCAGGGAAATTTCTGGCCATCTGCATGCGATACCTCAAAGATCGCGAACATGCCGAGGATGTGATGATTGAGAGTTTTATGAAAATCTTCGAAAAGCTGCCACAGTTTCAGTCAAAGGGGAGTTTTGAAGGATGGATGAAACGAATCGTAGTCACTCAAGCACTCATGACCTTGAGAAGCAACCGTCATCTGATGATGGAAGTCAATCTGGAACCAGAATTGGAATACAGCAACCAACACTACGAACTGACTCAACTTGAGGCAGCGGAATTGATGGAATTGGTTCAAAGTCTGCCAGTCGGATATCGTACGGTGTTCAACCTGTATGCGATCGAAGGCTTCGCCCATCAGGAAATTGCGGATATGCTCGGAATCACCGAAAGCACATCCAAATCTCAGCTCAACCGAGCCCGAACAGCGCTCAAAGAAAAAATTGCCAGTCTGCAACCCAAAACAAAGACTAACCATGGCTAAGACAAACGAACAATTCGATCAGCATTTCAGGGAAAAGCTGGACGGACATCGGGAAAAACCAAGTGCACTCGCCTGGGAAAGGCTCGAAAGCCAGCTTCCCAAAGAATCCAAACCCACATTCGGGATTTGGTGGGCGATCGCTGCATCGGTCACTGTCTTACTCGTGGCCGGATACTCGTTTTGGCCCACAGACGGCAAAGTCTCACCGGAAACCTTTGTGGCAGAAAAGACCGAACTGCCACAGGAAAATCAAACCGAAACAAGCATTGAAGTTCCTTTGAATTCAAGTGAAATCATTGAATCAGTAGAGCTAGACAAGACGACAGAAAATCCTGACTTCAAAACTGAAACCGCTCAAACCAACCCTGAAACAAAGCCAAGTACCACTCAGAAAACTAAACCAACTACTTCTCCGGCTTTGACTCAGGCTCCAAAAAATCTGATTGCTCAGCTTGAATCTGAGCCTGTTTCCAAACCAATTTCGGTAGCTATCCCTGAGCTCAAGACCGAGGAGATCCAGGTAGACTTACCCAAATTGAAAACTCCTGAAATCGAAAAAATGGTCGCTCAAACTACCGCTCCGGCAGATGAAGAACCACTCTATCGGGTGAGCATTTACTCCAACGGAATCAAAAAAGGCGAGCCTCAGGAAAAAAATCTGATTACCGAACTTGGCAAGACCGTAGGCCAGGTGGAAGAATTACTGGGCAAAGTTGATGAAGGATTAATCAGCCTCCAAGACAAAAAAGACAACCTCTTTGCTTCGCTGACATCGAGAAAAAATCAAGCGGAGGAAAAAAGGTAAACTAAACCAACTCACCTCTTTTAATTGAATTTAATATGAAATCGAGCATGGCAAAAATCTCTCCAATGGAGACAACAATTACACATGCGAGATTCCATGTGGCCATTAAAAACAATATAAATCACATGAAAAAATACCTGCTTTTGTTTTGCCTTATGGCACTGGTTCAGGTCGCTTTTGCATCCAGCCTGAAAGATTATCCCGTCCTCACCGAATCCGGAATTCAGAAGGACAGCGTCGTAGTCGAATTCGGAAAATCCGGAAAAGTAGTGATCATCGTCGAGTCCAAAGAAGACTTTGAAAAACTAAAACTCATGAACATCAATCAGATCATCAGCGAGCTGGATCTGGAAGAAAATAAGGAAACAGGAGAACTCACCATCGTTGAGATCAAGAAGCGTGACGGATCTGTAAAAGAAGTCGTCAAAGTCCATGAAAATGGAGGAAGTACCGAAGTCAAAGTTGGAGGAATGCGGGTTTATGTGGATGAATCAGGCGACAATACCCGTGTGAAGGTGGAAACCGGAACCAAAAAACACTCAGACCCTCCATTCAGATCCTATTTCAATTTGGATTTGGGCGTAAATAATGTGCTGGAAAATGGTTCTTTCCCCACTTCTGATAAACCATATGCCGTCAAAGGCTGGGGAAGCTGGATGGTAGGACTTAACTGGATGGCCACACAGCGAATCTCTAAGGGGTTCCATTGGGACTTCGGAATCGGATTTCAATTCTACAACTTCAAATTTGAAAACCGGGATTTCCAGGCAGTGCGAGGAGAGGAAGCCATTGATTTTCTTCAGCGAACTGATGTAAATGGATTCAAAAGCAAACTTTCCTCCTCTTACCTCACTGCCATGACTATGCTGGAATTGGATTTTGGAAAAATGAACGACAAAGGACATAAAGGAATGCGAATCGCTGCAGGGCCTTACGTCGGATACAGGCTAGGAGGACAATCCAAGTTTGTATATGAAGAAATAAATGGATCAGGCCGCCGTAAAGACAAAGAAGCCACAGGCCTTTATCTGGAAAACCTACGCTATGGTATCCGCGGCGAGCTGGGAATCGGAAGAGTTAATTTCTTCACCACATACGATCTCAATGAGCTTTTCCAAGCTGGAAAAGGCCCTTCGCTGAATCCAATTACCTTCGGAATTGTATTCTAAAACTTCTTGGGGAGAGAAATCTCCCCTTTTTCACCTGATTCTAAACCAGCCCCACAATGAATTCACGATACATTACCACCCTTTCACTGCTATTTCTTACGCTCCCAATTTTCGCACAGGAAAAAACAGCCATGCAGGGCGAAAAGACCAAAGTCTACACACTATTTGGTAAATCCTGGCAAGTCACCAAGTTCTCCGACGGGACCAAAACCTATGAATGGGACATCGAGAACATTGACTATTCCAATTATCAAAGCCCCCCAAAGTCTTCCAAATTTTCATACAATTTCCTGGAATCTGAAGTCGGCATCAACATCTGGCCATCCAATCAAGGTGCACCTGCGGTGAAGCCTTGGGGAAGCTGGTATGTGGGGTTGAATTCCACAGGAACCTGGAAGCCCAGCAAAAACTTCCATTTGAAATCCTCCCTGGGAGTGAGCTGGCACAACTTCAAATTTGAAGATCGGGACATTATCGCACATAAAACTCCTGAAGGACTGGAATTCCGGGATTTCCGCGATGACACAGGACTTCCGATCGGCACAGGCACCAAATCCAAAATATCCGCGTCTTTTGTCAATATGACCTTGATGCCATCTGTCCTCACAAATGACGGGAATTTCAGGTTCGGTGTAGGTGGATATGCCGGTATGAGACTTGGTGGCAGAGGAAAATTCGTCTATGAAGATGCCGATGGAGAAAAGAATAAGCAATACGAAAAGTCCAACATGTATTTTGAAAACTTCAGGTACGGTCTAAGATCCGAAATCGGTGTCGGTGACTTTACCCTGTTTTTCAATAAAGACCTCAATAACCTCTTCCAAACCGGAAAAGGACCTGAACTCAAGGCGATGAGCTTTGGAATAATCTTCGACGTAAACTAATCCATAAATCATGAAAAATAATTTCACCAAACTCTCCCTGGCATTAGTCCTGCTGTTGGTCACTACAGCCACTTTTGCCCAAAACGTCATCGTAGACACCAAAAAATCCTATCCCGGTATCAATAAAATTGAGGTAGATAGCGGTTGGCTTACTGTCTCCTATGTAGGCGGTTCCGGATCTCAAGTCAATGTTGAAGCTTATTTGGAATCGAATGACAGTAACCAAGACATCATCTTTGTAACTGTGGGCGATGTATTAAAAATCACGCATACCAAAAAACAAAGCAACTACAACTGGAACTCCAAAAATAAGGGATATATCAAAATCTCCGGACCACAGGCAATTGCACTTGACTTAAAGGGTAGCTCTGGTAACATCAGCGTGGAGAATGTCAAAAATGAAAACACTTCACTGAGAGTTTCTTCGGGAAACCTCACTGCCAAAAACCTTCAGGGAAATCTTTCCATCAGAGCAACCTCAGGTAATTTAAATGTGAGTAATGTAGATGGAAATGTTACTGCCGGAATCACCTCCGGAAATGCCAATTTCAATGGAATCAAGGGAGACTTGGCTTATGAATCCACCAGCGGTTCGCTGGAAGCAAATCAAGTAGGCGGTGAAATCAACATAGGTTTAACCTCCGGTAATGCCAAGCTCAACGATATAGGCAAACTTGGGACTATCAAATTTACCTCAGGAAATATCAAGGCAACCAATGCTGGATTGGGTGAAAATACACGCTTAAGTGGTAGCTCAGGAAATTTCAACATTCAGACTCCTTCCAACCTCAAGGACTTTAACTTCTCACTCAAAGCCTCCTCGGGAAATCTGAAAGTCGGCGGAGTCAACACCGGCAAAACGCTTGAACTTGACAACGGTTCAGGATCATGGGTTAGGGGAAATATCACCTCCGGAAACATCACCATTGTAAATTGAAAATTTGAGATTGATTCCAATTTCAAATCTTGAATTTCAAATTCATCGAGGCCGGGAAGCTTCTCTGACAAGTTCCCGGTCTTCTTTTTTCAGTTTCATCAGGCGGGCCATCCGGTCAGGACTTGGTTTGCCAAGGGAAAAGAATACAAGCGTAACGGCAAATATTATGACATACACCGGGTTTTTATAAAAAAGCAATCCTAAAGAGGCCACTATGGAAACCACGAAGAGAAACAAATAGCGCTGTTTAGTAGCCTTGCAGTAGATTTTTACTTTTTCAATTAATTCATCCTGCAAAATCCCAAGCTTTAATTTTTTATGGAAAATCACATATTGAATGATCAATAGTCCAATGCTCAAACCAATCCACAGTCCGTTTACAAAACCCGGCAACTGAGGCAAGTTCCAGGAAAGATTTCCTGAATTATAATACAGGTAAACAAAAGCAAAAAGCGGCAGTGATGCCAATAAAATAAATAAGGTAAGCTGCTCTGCTTTTCTGTAGATGATTCCTATTTCCTGGTTATCCAAAATTGCGTTTTATTTATTCGATGGTGATTTTGATGTCATCTGTCAAAGGTCTTGACACACAGCATAGCACATAACCTGCAGCGATTTCCTTTTCGCTCAAGCCCGCATCCTCATCCATCTTCACTTGCCCGCTCAATAGCTTTCCTCGGCAAGCTGTACAAAGCCCACTTTGACAGCTGTAAGGCATATTCAGACCTGCACTCAGTCCTGATTCCAACACCGTTTTACCCGGATTGACAGTAACCAGATGCTCATCCCCTTCCAGCACAATCGTCACGTCTCTTGAAAGAACCCCGACATTGATGCCTTTGAGTGCTTCCTCATGTGCCTGATGAGCTGCAGCAGAAAAGAAACTTTCCCGGTGAATTCTCTCTTTGTCTATTTCCAACTCATTCAGCACATCCTGAGCGATGTCCATGATCCCGTCAGGACCGCACATGAAATATACCTCCTCATAACGTTGCTCGTATTCAGCTCTCAGGAAAAGCTCCCGTAGCAATTCGGAAGAAAGTCTTCCGCTCAGTCCTGTCCAACTTTCGGAGGGCTTACTGAGATTGTGAATTACTTTCAATCGGTCCGGATTGGCCTTTTCGAGTAACCCCAGCTGATTTTTGAAAATAATCTGCTCCTCATTCCGACTGCAGTAGATCAGCGTGATGATGGAATTCGGCTCATTGACCAAGGCTGTTTTTAGAATTCCCATGATCGGGGTAATCCCACTGCCTCCGACGATCAGGAAGAAATGTCTTCTGTTTTTGGAGTGAAAATCCGTAGTGAAATGCCCAAGTGGCTTAAGGACATTAATCGTCTTGCCAGGGAAGATCTTTTCATTGAGGAAATTGGAAAAAAGTCCGCCGGCTACCCGTTTCACGGAGATCCCGGGAAAAGGGTCTACAAATGGTGAGGTGCAGAGACTATACGATCTGCGCTCCTCTTTCCCGTTGAACTCCATCACCAAAGTCAGAAACTGACCCGGCTTATAATCCAATATAGGCTCCGGTTGCTCAAAATATAGGGAGACCGTATCTTCTGTTTCCCTTACTACCTCCCGCACTTTCAATGGCAAATAGGCATTTGCCTTTGGCTCTTCTTTCTTTTTCTTAAATAAATTGAACATCTGGAATTGATCTGATCGTTAATTTGGCTGCAAAATTAAGCCCCAAGTCGGTTTTATTGCGCACTTCCCTGAGAAATTCCCCATCAAAACCCCAAATCGGAAAAGTAAGTTTGGCTCTGAGTGATAATAATCTTTTCTCCGACCTGATTTTGGCACTAAAAACCTAAATTGCGACCTCCGAAAATCGGACCTGAATCATCTATTCGAAGCAAACTCTAAAAAAATGGAATTATCTGCCCTGACAGCCGTATCCTCGGTAGATGGTCGCTACGCTGGCAAAACCGAACCACTTCGAGCCTTTTTCTCTGAATTTGCCCTGATTAAGTACCGGGTGCATGTCGAAGTCGAATATTACATTGCCCTCTGTCAGCTTCCCTTGCCTCAACTTGCAGATTTTGATCACGGCTTATTTCCGAAACTTCGCGCAATCGTTAAACAGTTCAGCCTCGAAGATGCCGAATGGATTAAGATTACCGAACGCACGACCAATCATGACGTGAAGGCGGTTGAATACTTTTTAAAGGAAAAGTTCGATCAGCTGGGTCTTGAAGAATTCAAGGAGTTCATTCACTTTGGCTTGACTTCTCAGGACATTAACAATACAGCAACTCCCCTAATGCTAAAAAATGGCCTTCAAGAGGTGATTATGCCATTTTTGGAAGAGATTATCGAAAGATTGACAGATCTCGCCGAAGAATGGAGCGTAATCCCCATGCTCGCCAAAACGCACGGCCAACCAGCCTCTCCTACCCGGTTGGGCAAAGAAATCAACGTCTTTGTCGTCCGCTTGAAAAAGCAGATCGAACTCCTCGAGCAAGTTCCCTATTCTGCCAAATTCGGCGGTGCAACAGGGAATATGAACGCGCATCAGGTGGCTTATCCTGATATGGATTGGAATGAATTTGCTTTTCACTTCGTGGAAAATTACCTCGGACTGGAACGCAGCTATCCAACGACACAGATCGAGCATTACGATAATATTGCGGCTACTTTTGACGGTTTGAAGCGGATCAACACCATTCTGCTTGACCTTTCCAAAGACATTTGGCAATATGTGGCGATGAATTATTTCAAGCAAAAAATCAAGGCCGGAGAGGTGGGCTCTTCCGCCATGCCACACAAGGTAAATCCAATCGACTTCGAAAATGCAGAAGGAAACCTGGGTATTGCCAATGCCCTATTTGAGCATTTAGCAGCCAAACTCCCTATCTCCAGATTACAGCGCGACTTAACTGACAGCACTGTGCTTCGTGTGATTGGAGTCCCTTTGGCCCACATGCTGATTTCCTTTGAGTCCCTGCAGAAAGGATTGGGTAAACTCGAATTGAACCGTGCCGCAATTAACGCAGACCTGGAGGAAAACTGGGCTGTGGTAGCAGAGGCGATTCAGACCATTCTGCGCAGGGAAGGCTTTCCAAAACCTTACGAAGCACTTCGCGACCTGACCCGCACCAATTCCAAAATCACTCAGGCATCGATCTCAGAATTTGTGGATGGTTTGTCGATTTCGGATGAAATCAAAGAAGAATTGAAGGCTATTACGCCTTTTAATTATACCGGAATCTGAGATTTAACAGGAAAAAAATCTGCGATAATCAGCGTTCCAATCTGCGTTTATCAGCGGGAAATAATCCACATACTTTTACAAAAAAACCGATAGAAGGTTCTCTATCGGTTTTTTTTAGATAGTTTTTATAAATTTCCCGCAGATTGACGCGGAAAAAGTCGCAGATCTCCGCGGATTTTATTAATCAGTTAATCATCACCAACTCAATGTCAAAAATCAAATCCTTGCCAGCCAGGTCGTGATTGGCATCGAGGACGATTTTCTCTTCTGTCATATCCACCACAGTCACCTGCATCGGCTGTCCACCACCACCCTGTAGTGTCAACTGAAGACCGATTTCAGGCTGAATATTCGGCGGAACTTGGCTTAGCGGCACATCTATCATCATATCTTCACGACGCACACCATAGGCCTCAGGCGCAGGGATCGTTACAGTTTTCTTATCGCCTATGACCATGCCATACACGGCAGCGTCAAAACCCCTAATCATGTTTCCATCGCCCAGCGTGAAGCCAAGCGGTTGACGGGAAACCGATGAATCAAAAACACTTCCATCCTCCAGTCTTCCGGTGTAGTGGACGGTCACGGCATCCCCTTTTTTAGCTTGCATATTATTTTGTTTTTGTGATTGACAAAGATAATGAAAATCAAATTGTCTGCCCAATCGAACACTTCTGTCCGAAAACAGTATATTTCTGTACATTTTCGGACATTTTTTAAGAAAAAAAGCCCTCTATTCGCCTAATTTGTACTTGGCACCATTTTCCCCCTAAAAGAACCAAACAATCAATCATGGAAGCCCAAAACTTAGGAAAGATTCTAATCATTGACGACAACGAAGACTTGCTTTTTGCAGCAAAAATGCTTCTGAAAAAGCACGCCAAAGAGGTAATGATCGAAAAAGATCCCCGAAGAATTCCCTTTTTGATCAATAACAACAGCTACGATGTCATCCTTTTGGATATGAACTTCCGGGAAGACACCACTTCGGGCAAGGAAGGTTTTTACTGGCTAAAACAGATCAAAGAGATTGATCCAAAGGCTGTTGTGATTTTGATCACTGCATTTGGAGACGTGGAAATGGCTGTGCAGGCGCTCAAAGAAGGAGCAACCGACTTTATCCTGAAGCCTTGGCAAAATGAAAAATTAATTGCTACCCTATCTTCAGCCATCAAACTCAAGGAAAGCTATGATGAAGTAGATAAGCTTCAAAAAAAGCAAAAACAACTTCAAACCGACCTCAAGAAGCCTTACGCCGACATCATCGGTGCAAGTGCCTCGATGAAGAATATTTTTTCAATCATTGACAAAGTCGCTCAGACGGATGCCAATGTGCTGATTTTGGGAGAAAACGGAACCGGAAAAGAACTCATTGCCCGGGCGATTCATGACCGTTCGCTCCGCAAAGACGAGATTTTCGTCGGCGTAGATATGGGAGCGATCACCGAGACACTTTTTGAATCGGAACTTTTCGGTCACAAACGGGGCGCATTTACTGACGCAAAGGACGACCGAGCCGGCAGATTTGAGATCGCTGACAAGGGCACCCTTTTCCTCGATGAAATCGGAAACCTTTCCATGCCACTTCAGTCCAAACTCCTCACTGTACTTCAGCGAAGAGAAGTGACGCGCATTGGTACCAACAAAGCCATTCCTGTCGATATCCGTCTAATCTGTGCCACTAACATGCACGTGCATGAGATGGTAATGGAAAACACGTTTCGTCAGGATTTGCTCTATCGGATCAACACGGTGGAGATTTTCCTTCCACCGCTTCGCGAACGACAGGACGACATCCCGACTTTGGCCAATCACTTCCTCAAAAGCTACTCCCAGAAATACCGAAAGAATTTCACCGGTTTCAAGCCCGCTGCCATGGAACTTTTGCAACGGTATCAGTGGCCGGGTAATATCCGCGAATTGCAACATGCCATCGAACGGGCTATCATCATGGCCGAAGGAGTTGAGCTGGATTCACGGGATTTCTTTTTCCTTTCGGCAAAGCCCTCCTCCGAAAAAGCCCCAACAGCAGTGACGCTCAATCTGGACGACATGGAGCGCAGCACCATCCAACGGGCAATCGACAAAAACGGCGGAAACATCTCCAAAGCGGCAAAAGAACTCGGACTTACCCGAGCTTCGCTTTATAGAAGATTAGAAAAATATGGATTATAGAGTTGGGTTGCTGGGCCGGATCGCCTTGGTCGCAGCTTCGTTGTTTTTGCTTGCGTACGCCATGATCGACTATTGGGGAGTCTTTATGATTTCCCTATTCCTGATTTTGGTGGTTTTTCAGATTATTTTCCTCGTTCGCTATTCCGAAAGTTCCTTCAAAAAAGTCCGTCTTTTCCTCGATAACATCAAGCAGGATAAGTATTCCCAGCTCTATCCTGTGAAATTTGATGGGACGGAGACAGATGACCTGCACATCGAGTTCAATGCCATTTTGGCGAAACTGAAAGAGGATCAGGCAGAAAAAGAAGCGAATTACCAGTACTTTCGGTCGGTATTCAAGCACCTGAGTATTGGCTTGATCACGTTTGGGGAAAATGGGGAAATCCAGATCCTCAACGTCGCAGCCAAGCGAATACTGAATGTGGACGACCTCAAAAACGTCGGTGAGATCGAAAGCATCAATAAGGAACTTCATCTCGCTATCAAAAACCTCCGCACCGGAGGTTCCGAGCTGATCAAAATCTCCCATCCTGACGGGATTATGCAGCTATCAGTCTACGTTATCGAATTGCTGATGCGTGGCGAGCGCTTCAAATTGGTTTCCCTTCAAAACATCCAATCTGAACTTGAAGAGAAAGAGATGGAAGCTTGGCAAAACCTTGTGAAGGTGCTTACGCATGAGATTATGAATTCCATTGCGCCGATTTCTTCCTTGGCGCGTACACTGAAAGGAGAAATCGAACACAAAATGGATCACAATGAACCCCTTAATCCAACCGATATGGAAGACTGTCTCCTGGGCATCACCACGATCGAAAAGCGAAGCGAAGGGCTGATCAGCTTTGTGTCGGATTTTCGTAGTTTGGCACAAATTCCCACACCAAAATTCGGCAGTATCGGAATCTCCAGATTGTTTGACCAGCTGGAAGTATTGCTGCAAAATCAGCTGGACTCGAAGGGAATAAAATTCATAAAGGATCTGAATCCGAAGGAGTTGATCCTATTTGGCGATCAGATGCAGATTGAGCAGGTGATGATCAACCTGCTGCAAAATGCCATTCAGGCGGTGGAAGATTCCGAGGAAAAAGTGATCAAGCTAAGTGCCTTTATTGATGAAGCAGGAAAGATCATTTTGGAGGTCAGCGACACGGGAAAAGGCATCGAAGAAGAAGCTTTGGGCAAAATCTTCATCCCTTTTTTCACCACCAAAAAGAAAGGTTCGGGCATCGGTCTCAGTCTCTCCAAGCAGATCATGCGCCGTCATAAAGGCAACATCCAAGTTCGCTCTATCTTGGGAGAAGGGACGACTTTTAAATTGATTTTTAACGGGTAAAATCAGAGGGTAGTCGCAGGAAGTTTTTAAAGTTGGTTTCCGGCTAAGTGGAATAAAAAAGACCTGAATGAGATTGGAGTCTGATAAAAAAAGCTGAGGACTCCGCCACAGAGGACAAGTGAGGTTAGTCGTCTTCTGACGATTATCCGCTACTTTTCAAGTTCATTTTTAGCATACAGGCAGAATTACTGAGAATCCCATAATTCCAATCCCGAATAAAAAGGGATAAAAAAATCTTTTTTTTTTAAACCTGATTTTGATCATGAATTGAAAGATTTTCAATTCGTAGCTTTGGTCAACAAAAATTTTTCTACTGTGTCTTTACCGGCTAAATTTAAGCGCTTCTTATTCGAAAAAAGTCTGATCCCACCGAGAAAATGGAGACCTGCTGCCATCTTCTTAGTCGCTTCAATTTTCGGTTTGGGATTTTTTCTGCTAAGGCTCAGTAATGCTACCTCCTATCTCTCTGACGATCCCCAAGCCTGCGTAAACTGCCATATCATGGCTCCTCAATACATCACTTGGACTCACAGCTCCCATCGGGAAGTAGCCCATTGCAATGATTGCCATGTCCCGCATAACAACATAGCCAATAAGTATTTTTTCAAAGCTAAAGACGGACTTTACCATGCCTCAGTATTCACCATGCGTGGTGAACCTGAAGTCATACAGGCCAGAACTCCCTCTATCGAAGTCATTCAGAACAACTGCATCCGATGTCATCAAGATCAGGTAACTGATGCAAAACTGGAAGCTTTTGTGGCTGATCATACCGCTAACCGCACTGACCGTACCTGTTGGGAATGCCACCGCGATGTGCCTCATGGCAGGGTCAGAAGCCTTTCGGCCGTTGGCTCACAAATAGAACCCATTAAAGAATATACTCCAGAGGATCTCTCAATCATCCCAAAATGGTTGAAAGAATCCATGAATACTGTCAAATCCACCCCCAGATAATATGAAAAATTGGATCCTTTTTATCAGCACGGCTGTCATTGTTTTTCTACTGGCAATCTTGGCAGCCAATATCTTCGAACGTAGGTCCGAGGCCAAATACAGCTATCAGCCAAAAGTCAAACTGGAAGGAATCGAGCCCCGCGATTCCATTTGGGGACTCAACTACCCCCGACAGTACCAGTCTTACAGAAAAACTCAGGACACTACCTTTAAAAGCATGTTTGGAACATCGGGTCACAAGGATGTATTAGCTTCTGAACCTGATCTGGTAATCCTTTGGGCTGGGTATGGATTTTCCAAAGATTACAATGCACCCAAAGGTCACGCATGGGCAATCGAAGATATCCACAAAACCCTACGGGTAGGCTCTCCAATGGTGCCCGGGGAGGGACCTCAGCCTTCTACTTGCTGGACTTGTAAGAGTACAGACGTGCCCCGACTCATGAGTGAAATGGGAGTGACGGAATATTACAGCCAGAAATTCTCGGATATGGGCACTCAAGCCATCAATCCAATTGGATGTGCAGATTGTCACAATCCCGAGACGATGCAACTGACCATCACCCGCCCGGCCTTGATTGAGGCTTTTGAAGCAATGGGAAAAGACATCAATAAAGCCTCGCATCAAGAAATGCGTTCCTTGGTATGTGCCCAATGCCATGTTGAATACTATTTTGACAAGACGCGTCCTGGTCAGGAAAAAGCCGCTTACCTCACTTTTCCTTGGAAAAACGGTATGGAAGTAGAAAATGTAGAAGCCTACTACGACAAAATCGAATTTTCTGATTTTACTCATGCCTTGAGCAAAACTCCAATGGTCAAAGCACAACATCCGGACTATGAAATCTACCAAATGGGAGTTCACGCCAAGCGGGGGGTCAGTTGTGCCGATTGTCATATGCCCTTTCAGACTGAGGGAGGACAAAAATTCACCAATCACCAAATCGGCTCTCCTTTGGCAAATATTGAAAACTCCTGCTTTGTCTGCCACAGGGAAAAAGTTCAGGACCTGATCACTGATGTCTATGACAGGCAACGAAAAATCAAGGAGGGTACCAATGCGGTACAAAGACAGATTGCCATGGCACATATCGAAGCAGCTAAAGCCTTAGAACTCGGAGCAACTGAAGTACAGATGAAAGGAATTCAACAGAAAATTCGTCATGCTCAATGGAGATGGGACTATTCCGTAGCCTCTCACGGGGCGGCTTTTCACGCACCTTTAGAGACCAGCCGCATCGTCTCCTCTGCTACCGCAATAATTCAGGAAGCCAGAATTGAACTCACTCGCTTACTGGCCACTTTGGGTTATAATCAACCTGTACCCATGCCGGATTTTACCAGTAAAGAAGCCCTTCAGGCTTACATCGGGTTGGATATTCCAAAAGAAAAAGCGGCCAAGGTCACCTTTATGGATCAAGTAATTCCGCAATGGCTCAAGGAAGGAAAAGCTAGAGAAGCCCAAAAGCCCGCGAAAATTGTGAGCAGCAGATAATCTACCCACCTTATGAATCTTTCAAAAATCTTATTCGGACTGGCAACCCTAATGTTGCTGGTTCCACTGCACAGCTCTGCCCAATTTACGGTGGATGGCCAACTTATCGTCCGCAGCGAATTCAGAAAAGGATACAATATGCCGATTGCTGAAAACTTGGATCCGGCAGGTTTCATTGCCCATCGAGCCAGAATCCAAGCCGAATACAAAGTGGATCGGTTCAACTTTCACATGAGCATCCAGGATATCCGTACTTGGGGGAATACGGGGCAGACTAAAATTTCGGACGATTTTCTTTCTGTTCACGAAGCGTATGCAGAAACTTCATTCGGAGAAAACTGGAAATTGAAATTAGGACGACAGGAACTCAATTACGATAATGCCCGCTTTCTTGGTAATCTTGACTGGGCCCTTCAGGCTCGATCCCATGATTTTGCGTTGATGAAATATGAAAAAGAAAAAGCTAAGTTTCACTTTGGGGGAGGCTTCAATCAAGACGGTCAAAAACTGAGCGGAAACCTCTACACCATTCCTAACCAGTATCGTGCTGCACAGCTGATTCGATATGAAAATGTCTTGGGTAAAGTAGATTACTCCCTGTTATTTTGGAATGAAGGAAGACAGTGGTCAACTAAAAATTCCACAGGGACAGTAGTGGCACAAGGTACACGCTTCCGTCAAACTTTAGGAATCCCAACACTCCGAACAAATCTTGGTAAATCCACCCTGAGTGGCTACTTCTATTACCAATTTGGAGAGGATATTACCGGAAAAACAGTCTCAGCATTCAACACTTCGGCCCAATTCAGCAGACTGTTGATCAATCAAGTAGAAACCGGAAAAAAATTGAGGGCCACTGTGGGGTTTGAATTCATCAGCGGCAGCGATGCCAGAGGTCAGGAAAAAAACACCTCCTATGCGCTGCAATATGGAACCAACCACCTTTTCAACGGATATATGGATTGGTTTTATGTCGCAAACGCCTGGGAAAACAGCGTAGGGCTTAAAAATTATTACCTTCGAAGCCGGTATGAATTCAACCCCAAATTCTGGGTTCAGACTGATTTCCATCTTTTTTACACTTACTCCCAAGCTGTAGATCGGGAATTTAGAGCACTGAGTGAAAATAAATTGGGATCTGAACTGGATTTCACCTTTGGATGGATTCTAAACGAATCAGTCTCCCTTCAGGGCGGTTATAGCCAATTCTTCTTCACAGAAACGCTGGAGGCAATCCAACCAGTTAATTTGGAAAATCAGCAAAACTGGGCCTACTTAATGTTTGTCTTCAGACCTACCAGCAAGGCAAAATTCATCGGAGTGCTTCAATAAGCATCTAATACCAAAAACAAACTATGAAGTTTCTTTTTTCCACTAAAATCAGCCTTGGCTTATTACTCACACTCGCAATTTCTATGGGAGTGGCTACTTTTATAGAAAACGATAATGGAACACTGGTAGCCAGAGAATTGGTCTATGAAGCTTGGTGGTTTGAGCTGATGATGGCTTGGCTAGCGCTGAATTTTATTTTTCACATAGGAAAATACCGTTTGCTCTCCAAAGAAAAACTGGCCGTAGGACTGTTTCACATAGCTTTTATCATCATTGTAATCGGGGCTGGAGTCACTCGGTTTTTCAGCCGGGAAGGGGTAATGCATATCCGCGAAGGACAGTCTCAAAACACCTTCTATAGTGCCGAAAATTACCTGCAACTCGCAGACGATTCAGATCAGTTGATTCTCAGCAATCAGGAATTTATTCCCAAAATATTCGAGGTCAAAAGCTATCCGATGACTCTGGACGGAATAAAATTCGAGCTCAAAGCCGAGGAATACATCAAAGGTGCAAGGCAGGAATTTGCCGCCGGAGAGGAAACGCTTCTTGAAATATCAGTTTTGGACAAAGGAAACCGTCAGGATTTCACGCTCAAAAAAGGACAAAACCTCCAAGTTGGAGAACTTCTGCTCAGTACTGCTGCCAATCCGAAAGCTCAGATTCAATTGATCCCAGGCCAGCCTGATTGGCAACTCCTGAGTAAATTACCGCTCCAGCTGATGGAGATGAGTACGCAGCAAATGGGAACCATGGAAGCAGACAGTCTGGGCACACTGAAACTTCGTACCCTATACCAATGGGAAACCGGTGCCTTGGTCATCCGCTCCATCAGAGAAAATGTCAGGCAAATTTTGGTGCCAGAGCCCAATGAAAAAATAGCCAAAGATTACCTCGACGGGGTAAAAATTTCAGTGCTTGGTCCAGACCAGAAAGTCCTCAAAACAGGGTATTTCCTGAAAGTTAACCGAAACCCGGACTGGGTGAATTTTACTTATGGAGAAAAATCATTCCGATTTACTTATGGCCCAAAGGCTCAGCAACTCCCCTTTTCGATTTACCTGAATGATTTTCAGTTGGAGCGGTATCCAGGCTCAAGCAGTCCTTCCAGCTATGCCAGTGAGGTAATGGTACAGGATAAAGGAGAAGAATGGCCATTTCGAATCTATATGAACAATGTCTTGGATCACAAAGGCTATCGTTTCTATCAGTCCTCCTATGATTCGGATGAAGGTGGAACCGTGCTTTCCATCAATCAGGATCGACCTGGAACTTACATTACATACTTTGGCTACTCCCTTTTGACAATAGCGATGTTTTGGGCACTCTTTATAAAAGGGAGTAGATTTAGCCTGATCCTTCTCAAACTGGGAAAATTGAATAAGGTGGGAATTCTAATCGGAATTTTTGCTTTTGCTTCACTCCCTGTGGCCGCACAGGACTCCACAGGAGGGGTATGGGTAGTTCCTGAGGAAAAAGCCGCTGCATACGGGCGCTTAATCGTCCAGGATCTGGATGGAAGGATGAAGCCACTCAATACTCTATCTCATGAGATCGTCCGCAAAATCTACGGAAAGTCCCGCATCGAACTTGTCCTTCCAACTGGGAAGACCCAACTCAATCCGGAGCAATTTTTACTCGCTGCACAGCTTGATCCTGAAGGGTGGAGCAAGCTTCCTCTGATTAAAATCGATCAGAAAAAATCTGCTGAAATCTTTCAATACCTTGGAAAACCTTCCTCATCACACCTGAGCTTTTTGGATTTTGTGACTGAGGATGGTGACTATAAACTCAGCAATCAAGTAGAGGAAGCCAATAAACTCAAACCTTCACAACGTACCGAAGGCCACAATGAACTGCTCAAAGTCGATGAGCGATTTAATATATTCTATGGTCTGCTAACAGGAGATTTTTTAAAACTTTATCCTAACCGACTCGACGGGAACAATACCTGGTTCACAAGCCAGCAATTTACCCAGGGATTTGAGGAGGAGGATGCGATTTTTGTAAAAAACATCGGTGGGATGTATCTCAATTCTCTCAAATCCGCCCTCAGTACAGGGGATTGGTCCGAAGCAGATGAAGCATTGGGATACATAGACTTGTATCAGCGAAAAGCCGGTTCAGAAGTTTACCCCGACCAAATCCTCATCGATACTGAATTGCTCTACACTCAGATCAATCTGGGAAATAGGCTGTTTGGAGTCTTTTGGCTTCTGGGAGTAATCATGCTTTTCACTGGAATTCTATTTCTTTTCTACCAAGGAAAAGCCCTCCAAATCATCTGGAAATCTGGGACTGTCCTAGCATGGATAGGCTGGCTTGTCTTCACGATCCATTTAGGAATGCGTTGGTTTATCGCCAAACATCCACCTTGGAGCGACGGTTTTGAAATGCTTGTTTTCGTAGCTTGGGGAGTACTCCTGTCAGGATTGGCATTCTCCGGAAAGTCCAAACTGACCGTTCCCTTATCGCTTCTGTTTTCGGGCACCTTGCTTTTCGTAAGCTTCCTGGACTGGCTCAATCCGGAAATCACCAACCTGATGCCAGTCTTGAATTCTTACTGGCTCAAAATTCATGTGGCCATCATAGTAAGCGGATATGCTCCTTTGGGGCTTTCTGCCATCATTGGATTACTCAGTCTGTTCCTGCTGATCTTCAAACCTGCCAATCCAACTTCCAATTGGTGGAAGGCCCAAAAAGAACTCATCGCAGTCAATGAATTGTCAATTACAATCGGTCTCTATTTATTGACAGTAGGTACATTTTTGGGTGGAGTATGGGCTAATGAAAGCTGGGGAAGGTACTGGGCTTGGGATCCAAAGGAAACTTGGGCACTTATCTCTATTTTAGTTTACGCCATCATTTTACACCTAAGGTTAATACCTGGGACCCGCTCAGCTATCACCTTCAGTTTGTCCAGTCTTTGGGGGTTTTCGTCCATCATTATGACCTCTTTTGGAGTGAATTATTACCTGTCTGGTCTTCATTCCTATGCCAAAGGAGATCCCGTTCCCGTACCTCAATGGGTATTTGTTTTGACAGGAATCCTATTGGTGATTTCAGTAATAGCTGTTTTTCGCTACCGAAAACTCACTTTTCAGGAAAAGCAAGATCTAATGATTTAATATGCGGCCGACAGGCTCAACCCTCTCAAGACCAGATCCGCCGTGGAAGAGCCAAGGATGAAACCCATGGACAACAAAAAAAGGAACCAATCCAAGGCACCTGAATCCATCGATAGATGTGCACAGCGTTTATAGGAGTTGTCGAACTTTTTTTGGTTTGAGAAGTGACTATATACCAGCCTAATAAAAGTATATGATTATACGCTATTCTGCCAGTAAGCAAATTTAATAACTCATTTGGGCCGGATGTCGGGTGTCCGATGTCCGATGAAGTCTAACTTTTGGTGTTTTTAGGTAATTTTAAGTCTATTCAAAAGCTACTGGCAAAGTTCCGTACATACATATAAAAGTATCTGTATTTTCACCCAGAGCCGCATGCCAATCTACAGATTTGATGGTTCGGTGAATTATACCATTCTGAAAAAAGAGTATCGCCGGGTGATTATTCACTCGGGTCAAGCTTAGCTTTTGTAACGAAGAATTTTAATAATTCGATTATTTTCGATCATGAAACCCGGTTACCTCCTCCTCTTTTTCATCCTTTTCAAATTCGCCATTCAATACGCCGTCGTGCACCCGGACTTTGACTTGCAGCGGGATGAATTCTTGCATCTGGATCAGGCGGATCATTTGGCTTGGGGATATTTATCTGTGCCTCCGGTGACATCATGGATTTCTGTTTTGATCAGATGGCTAGGAAATGGGGAATTTTGGGTTCGCTTCTTCCCCGCATTGATTGGGGCACTGACGATTTGGGTGGTATGGGATTTGGTGAAAAGGCTAGGAGGAAACTTGTATGCCCAAAGTCTGTCTGCCATCGCTTTGCTTTGTTCGGCTTTGATCCGAATGAATATTTTGTTCCAACCCAATTCCCTCGATGTACTTTGTTGGAGCTTAGTTTTTTACACGCTGGTTTGCTTTTTCCAAACAGGGCAGTCAAAGTGGCTTTACTTTCTTGCCCTAAGCTTTGCAATTGGATTTCTCAACAAATACAACATCCTTTTCCTTGCCTTGGGGCTGTTTCCGGCATTAGCAATTACTTCAAACAGAAGCATTTTCAAATCGAAGCATCTCTATTTTGCACTCCTTCTTGCACTTGTACTCGTCACGCCAAACCTAGTCTGGCAGTGGCAAAATAACTTTCCGGTTCTGACTCACATGAACCTGCTGAGCAAATACCAATTGGTGAACAACAGTCGGTTGGGTTTTCTAATGGAACAACTGCTGTTCTTTTATCCTGGAATTTTCATCTGGCTGACAGGCCTGATTGCATTGGGATTTTCGAGGCAGTACAAGGATTATCGCTTCGTTTTTTGGAGCTTTCTGTTTACACTTTTGGTCTTCACCTACTTCCAAGCCAAGGCATATTATGCCATTGGGCTTTTTCCAATCCTACTTGGGTTTGGGTCGGTTTGGCTTTCGGAGTTTTTTGTAAAAGACTGGAAAAGAAAGCTGAAACCTGTACTGTTGATCCTTCCACCTGCTTTATTTCTGCCCGCTCTTACTTTGATTCATCCATATTATTCACCACAGCAGATTTTGGAGGATCTTCCTCCTTATGAATTGCTCGGCCTCAACCGCTGGGAAGATGGTAAGGAGTATCCAATTCCACAGGATTTTGCGGATATGGTAGGCTGGAGCCAATTGGCGGCATTGGTCGATTCAGCCTATCAGATGATGCCCACAACCGGCCGTACGATGATCATTTGCTCCAATTATGGTCAGGCCGGAGCGATCAATTACTACTCGAAAATTCCTGGACTCCGGGCCTTGACTATGAATGCCGACTACCTGTATTGGTTTGACCTGAAGGAGAAGGTGGACAACCTGATTCTGGTTTGGGAAAAAGACGAAAAAATCACGGATCGGGAGCTGAACTTCTTCGAGGAATATCAGGAAATCGGTAAAATCACCTATCCATTAGCAAGGGAAAAGGGCACTACAGTCCATTTTCTCCGCGGTGCAAAAGCCGATATCAATACGATTTTGAAAGACGAAGTGGCGGAGGAAAAGAAGGTTTGGGAAGGTCGGGAATAGTATTACCCAAAAATTCAAAAAGTGCAATTATGATCCTAAGTATACTTGCAATAAGGATAACCTACCTCATCCCAAAAAGCAATCGGTGAATGAACTTCATTTTCTTCATCACTTCTCCATTGATGACAAAGGGATAAGCATCCGGAATCCCCATGGAGCGATTAAGGCTGTTGATGGCAAAGGAAATGGGAAACCAAGCCTTGAAGATCTGGCCAAAATCATGGTTTTGATAGGGATCAAAATCAATTTTCCCAACAAGGGATTGCTCATTCAAATTGGGATTTACAGAGAGCCCAAAAGAAAAAGAGGTCTCAGCCATATCCATGATATGCAGGTAATGCGCCCAGGTTTCCGCCCAATCTTCCCAAGGATGCGAGCCCGCATATTGACTGATGTAATTCCCCTTCCAATCCATATTGTATTTGGACTGGTAATACCGAAGCAAGGCTTGGCCATAATCCGCACGCTCATCTCCAAAAATCCCTCTGAATTCCTCCAGAATAACAGGGGCCGTCGCCACCAGCCTATCCCAAAAATAATGTCCCACTTCATGCCTAAAGTGCCCGATAAGCGTTCGGTACGGTTCCAACAGTTGCGTCTTCATCTTTTCCAGATGAACTGTGTCAGCCTCCTCCAGCAAAATAGTAATGACTCCGCTCGAATGTCCGGTCATCCGGTTATGTGTTGGATTTCGGGATAAAAAATCAAAGCAAACTCCTTGATTGAGGTCTTTCAGCTTGCTGACATATGACAAGTTCAATCGCTCCAATTGGTAGATCAGGCGATGTTTGGCCCCTTCCAATTTTTTCCATTTTTGGAAATTTTCATTATCGGAAAGGTTTGGAATGATCCGGTTCAATTGGCAGGCAGGGCAAAACTTCCCGTTCTTTTCGATCGGTATCAACCAGTTGCAAACTCCAAATTCCCTGTTTGCACAATAGCGGAATTCCTTTCCGTCTTTATCCGAAACCAAGGTCAATACAGATGGATCGAATGACAACATATCCTGATCGTCCGGTGAATATCCAGTCAGATATCCGCACTTTTCACAGCGTTGATTTTCAAAAAATAGGGCAAGGCGACAGTGATCGCATTCAAAAATTTTCATTGCATTGATGCATGATTTGGATTCAAAGGTACTTGCTAAACATGCCAAAGGATAGGTAAATCTGATTTCATATTCCCGGTCTAGAAATTCACCGCATAGGCGCGGAAAAAGCAGAGATATTTTATTTCCTTGTTTCCTATGAACTTTTGGTGTAAAACCTTTGCGCTACTTAGCGTTCGTGGCAAAAAAAAATTATCGTATTGCGCTGGCATCTGCATTCCTATTCCTAATAATAATTGTGCGCCAGGGCGGGGGTGAATGGAATTCTACTATCCAGGGGTTTTAACCCCTGGATATTTATCGGTCGCCCATACTGGGCTTTGGGGCAAAATTCAAAAAGCTTTAGCTTTCTCTGTGACCTTGAAAAAAAATAAATGCGTCAAAAAGTTAAAAAGACCATTATAAAGGTTAATTCTTGAAACTCTTTTTCTCTGAGAACTTTGTGGTGAAAAAAAAATTGCAGCAAAAAAAACCTTCGAGTACGCCACAGCGCACTCAAAGGTTATCGAAAGTTGCCTACCGCTTACTGCCTATTGATCACTTATCCTTAGGTTTATCCCGCTGCATCTCGATCATATCGACCGGAGGAGGGGTATTGTCACCAAGTAAATGCTGCACGAAATAGTCTCCCATTTTCCAGAAGAAGTATTCAGTCATATCTCCATAGCCATGTCTTTGGCCCGGAAGCATCACCAACTCAAATCGCTTTCCGGCTTTAATCAGGGCATTGGCCATGCGGATGGTACCGGCAGGATGCACATTGTTGTCGACATCACCGGTGCTGAGCATCAGATGTCCTTTTAGGTTTTTGGCCAAATCCGGATTTTTCTCAATCTGGTAGACAAAAGTTGTGTCGCCACTTGGAAGGATCCGCTCCTGCACACCATGATGCTTCTCAGACCACCAGCGGTTGTAGATATTGTTTTCATGATTTCCCGCTGAGGAAACTGCAACCTTAAACACATCCGGATAGACCAGCATCGCTGCCGTGGACATAAATCCACCTCCCGAGTGCCCGTGAATTCCGACTTTGTTTCGGTCAATAAACGGGTGACGGTCTGCCAATTGCTCCACCGCCGCTTTCTTATCCGCCAAACCATAATCTCTCAATGATCCATAGCCGTAATTGTGATACCACTTCGAGCGGGCAGGATGTCCTCCGCGATTACCCAATGTCACGACCACAAATCCAAACTGTGCCAAACGATCTGTTCTGTCCAATCCTCTTCCAAAAGCCTTATTGACTGCTTCTGTCTGAGGTCCTGGATATACATATTGGATGATCGGGTACTTTCTCGTGGAGTCAAAATCGAATGGCTTGTACATCACGCCATACAAGTCGGTGACTCCATCGTCTGCCTTAAATTTAAACGGCTCGGGAAACTTGTAGCCTGCGGCAAAAAGTTGGCTGAGATCGGCAGTTTCCAAATCCATGATTTTAGCTCCACTACGATCCATCAAGACGGAAACCGGAGCGGTATTTACTCTGGAATAATTATTCACGAAAAAAGTCGCATTATCATTGATGCTGATGTCGTGGTTGAAATCACCCTTATTGAGCAAGGTCACTGCCCCGCCATCCAAACTCACGCTGTACATGTGCTCATAGTAAGGATCTTCGCCTTTTTCACGGCCGTTGGCAGTGAAGAATAGTCTGCGTGATTTCTCATCCAATCTTGCGGCACCTGCGGTGTGGTAAGGGCCGGAGGTTAATTGACGCTTAAGCGAACCGTCTTTGCCATAAAGGTAAAAATGCCCCCAACCGTCACGCTCTGACCACCAGATCAGGTCATTTCCGGCGATTTCAAGCTTTTCAAAGTCGATGTAGGTATTGCTTCGCTCCTCGATGACCAACTCCTTTTGATTGGAGGCAATATTCCATCGAATTACATCTACTTTTTTCAAATCACGGGAAGTGATTGCAAAGTAGAATTCATTCAAATTTCCCAGCCAAAGTGTGGGCCGGAAATCATCATCCCGTGTATTGGCAGGAGGTGTTTTGGACCAAAGGCTTACGGTTTGGTCTTTGAACGTGGCGATTGGTAATTTGCTCAGTTTGTTGGAATCGAATGAGAAGTGCAAAAGCTCAGTTTGTGGCTGCTCTTTCTCACCCGGCATCGCGTACTTGTATGTTTCCAGTGTCGGACGTGGGTCTCGTGTATTGTGAATCACCCAGAGGTTTTTGACTTTGCGCTGATCGGTTCGGGTGAGGATAAACTGCTTGCTGTCAGTACTCCAAAGGATTCCGGCGCGCTTGCGGTCTTTCTTTTTCTTCTCGACTTCTTCGTTGTCGTCGCCCCGGTCACCAAAACCGTATTCATAATCCTCCTCGCCGTCAGCAGTGAGTTGATTTTCGACAATGGTGGAGTCTTTTTCATCCTTTACAGCCTTCAGAAAGTTGGCTTTATCCATCCAATAAAGGTTGTATTCCTTCACAAAAACCACCTTGGAGGAGTCCGGAGCAATATTTGCCCAGGCCAGACGCTTTGGGTCTTTTTCAGTTTCTATTTCAGAAAGCAGCTGCGTGCTGATGTTGTACAGGAAGGTGTGAACCTTTTTTTCCAGTGAGTCTTTCGAGTTCTTGTTTTTGGCTTTGATCTCAGCCCAGTCCTTTTTCAATACATCCTGCGTGCTTTTCACTTTGAACCGGATGGTGTTTTCATCTTCCAAAAGTTTCATGTCGTCGAGCTTGAGATGCTGCCCGTCAAAAGGGTCTTTGACCGCTTTGGTGATTTCAGCGGCCAGTTTGTCCTTGTCAAAAAGTTGGGTTTTAGTCTTTCTGACTGGATCTACTACGTACCAGTTTTTGCCGTCTGAAGTCTCATATTCATACCAAAAGCGATCAGACTTCTTCATCCAATGGGGATCCACACTGGTAGAAAAGAGCATTTTTCTCATTTTTTCGGGCGAGAAGCGGGCAGCAAGCTCATAATTTCCCTTGTAAACGGTCTCCTGAGCCAGAACTGATAGATTAATCAGAATGAGCCCACACAACAGTAAAATTTTTCTCATCGTGGTGATTTTAGTTTCAGTCTCGAAACTAAAAAGTCAACTCCAAGTTTTTTAACCGCTTGAGTAAAAGATTTCAATGTCTCGGTGTCCGATGTCCGGTGACCTTCGACCTGGGTTTGTTCTAGGAGGGGGTTCAAACTTCAAGTTTTTCAAAGAATCATAACTCCTCCTTTTTCGTTAAATTGCTTAAAAAAAATATATATGGAAAAGATAAGTATTGAAGTTAATGCTGATTTGGCAAAGGCATGGGAGGATGCTTCTGCTGATTTTAAAAAAGAATTTTCCGAATTAATTGAAAGTCAAATTAAGCAGGCACTCGGTCGAGGGGATAAAGAAAAAGTATTGGAATATCTTGATGAACTTCGTTCGAAATTGGAATCAAGAGGACTTACGCAAGAAATTTTGAGTCCATCTGATTTTTTTGAGAAGGAAATAATCTAATTATTTTATTTTCAACTGCTTTTCCGCTCAGTCTCAAATATCCATACTTCCTAACATCCTTACTTCCATCCCCATTTTTCACCTTCTCTTAATGCTATCTTCATTTTTGCAGAATGAAATTTCGAATTCATAGCAATTTGTTAACAACCTAAACATTATGGATTCATATCACTGCGGTAGCTTTCGATCAAAACCAATAGTGTGAAGACTGATTTCAAAACCATCGTCATCTCTGACGTTCACTTAGGTACCAAAGGCTCCAAAGCCAAGGAAATTGCCCGATTTCTGAAACAGTACCGTTGCAAGAACCTCATCCTCAACGGCGACATCATCGACGGTTGGCAACTCAAAAAATCCGGAAGCTGGAAAAGAAAGCACACCCGATTTTTTAACCGGATCCTAAAAATGATCGAAAATCACAGTACAAATGTATTCTATCTTCGAGGAAATCATGACGACTTTCTGGAGCAAATCCTGCCCTTACAAATCGGAAAACTCCGCATCCAAACTGACATGATCTACGAGTCTTTTGGGAAAAAATACTTCATCACGCATGGAGATGTTTTTGACAGTGTGACGACCAATCTGCGGTGGATTGCCTATGTAGGCGACATCGGCTATACTTTTTTACTTTGGCTCAATCGGGTAGTGAATCACTACCGGAGAAAGAGCGGACTGCCCTACTTCTCACTTTCTCAGTACATCAAAGGAAAAGTAAAATCTGCCGTATCCTACGTGGATCAATACGAGAGCGAACTGGCAAAAATGGCGCGAGTAAAAGGCTGTGACGGTATTATTTGCGGTCACATTCACCAAGCGGAAAATCGAATTATCGATGGCATCGAATACATGAATTCAGGCGATTGGGTGGAAACGATGAGCGCCTTGGCCGAAGATCACGAAGGCAATTGGCAACTGATCTATTACAATGAAATTGATTTCAAAAGCATTCAGATTGAGGCACAAACTAGCCTTGGTTTTTTTGAGGAAGAGCGACCTGTGATTCCGTTGCGCAAAGTTTCCTTCGAATCATTCAAAGAAGACGACAATCCACCTTCTTACCGTCTATAAAATGAAATCGAGCATGACCCTAGATTGTCACACAGAGGAATGATTATCTGTCATGCGAAGATTCCATATGGCCACTGAAAATCAAATTATAATCATATGAATTTCCTTTTTATCGTTCAGGGAGAAGGCAGAGGTCACATGACCCAGGCGATTGCATTTGGCAAACTATTGGAAACGAATGGTCACAGACTGGTTGGAGTGATTTTGGGAAAAAGCAAACGAAGGGCAGTACCGGAGTTTTTTGAGCGGGAAATCAGCGCTCCGATCTATTTGATAGATAGCCCAAACTTCGAAACTGACGAGAATCAAAAGAAAGTTTCGATCCGAAAAACCATTCTGAAAAACAGTCTGAAGCTGAAGACTTTTCAAAAAAGTCTAAGAGCGACCGACCAAATTGTTGAAGCCAAAAACCCGGATGTTATTCTGAATTTTTACGACCTGTTGGGTGGACTTTACAATTTTATTTACCGTCCAAAAGCTAAGTTTTGGGTAATAGGACATCAATACTTGATCGATCATCCAAGCTTCCAATTTGCTCCGAACAGACCGTTTGACAAATTTCTTTTTCGACTCAACACTGCATTGACAAGTTTGGGTGCGGATGAACGCTTAGCACTTAGCTTTCTGCCCCAAATCCGCTATGCAAAACAAAACCTGAGGGTCGTTCCGCCGCTACTTAGGCCTGAAGTGAAGCTTCTGGATTCAAAACAAGGAGATTTTTATTTGGCGTACATGGTCAATCCAGGGTATGCAGAAGAGGTTATATATTTTGCGGAAGCAAATCCTCACCTTCAGATCAAAGCTTATTGGGATAAAAAAGAAGCTGCCGAAACCGAGTTTCCACTTTCAAATCTGAGCTTTCATCGAGTTCATGACAAAAACTTCCTTCAGGACATGGCCAATTGCAAAGGATTGGTGTGTACCGCAGGATTTGAATCGGTATGTGAGGCCAAATATCTAGGAAAGCCTGTGATGATGATTCCCGTGGCAGGGCAGTACGAACAGGCCTGCAATGCCTTGGATGCGGAAGCTTCGGGTGTGGGAATCCCTTCGGAAAACTTTGATTTCGCCAAGCTGGAGAGCCTACAAAAAAAGGATGCCGAAGCATCCTTACTGTACAAAAATTGGGTTGATTTCTGGCCAATGGTATTCCGGGAATTGACTTTAGAAGCTTTTGCTCAAGAGCAGGAAGGCCAATCAATTTTCCCTAAGGAATCAATTCCTGCACTGGGCTGATCCAGGCTTAGCAACCCAGTGCATTCCGTTCTTCCGGAGTCAGGAGTTCAAACTTTTTATAGGTAATCCGACCGTCTTTTTCAATTTTGGCGTAAGGAAAACTCGCCCGCTGTACTTTTCTTCGATCTTCCATGGAAAGGTTAAAGTAGGTCTGATCCAAAGCTAAGAATTGTGTCCTGAGCTCTTCAATTTCCTCATTTGTAGGTTGGGTAAAAATACCGGACTTAGTGATTTTAAGTTGGAATTCCGTGGCTTGCTTTTGATAGCTTGTACTGCTCGGGATGTATGAATCAACAGGCTCTGTAATTGAACTTGTAGCCTTTGTGCTTTTAGGACTTACACTGCCAATAGTTATCGTTCCACCTATTGGTTTCTTTCCGAAACTTGAATTTTCCCCATAGTTATTTTCAAATCCAGCTGGCGTATAGAGAGGACGACCGTAGAGAATTGTGTAGACAGTATCAACCTGATTTACTTTTTGAACTTTAACATCCTCATAAATCACCCTTCTAAGGTCATTTTCCCTCAAAACCTTCTGAACATCTGACAAAAAGCCCATATCCACATCAGTCGCAGCAGAAAACCGTACAAGTGTATTCTCGGGATTTTTTGATTTGACCAACTCAGCCAATTCTTGGATCACAATGATTTGCCCATCCACTTCAATTTTGTTATCTGCTCTAAGGAGAATCCCGATTTCAATATCTTTTTGGTTAGCCTGGACTTCTCCGGATTCGAAGTTTCCACCTTCTTCCGCTTGCGCTGTTACCTTTTCACTAAAAAAGTAAACCAAAACTGCAAAAACTGGCAGGATAAAAAGGATTTTGACCCATTTGGCCGAATTTGCTGAACTTCGTTTCATCATTTCAAATCGTTTTTTGGTGAGGGAAAAATTAAGACTGCTGGCCAATCCTGTACTTTGTCTTGGACTCATCATGGCAAGCAGGAAAGTTTTGTATTGATCCAATGGAGTGACCAGAAGTGCGGCTTCGTCGGCGATGAATTCATGATTCAGCTTAATGGCTTGTCGTGCAAGGTATAGGCCGGGATGAAACCAAAATGGTACCAGTAAGGACTCAATCAACAAGTTGTCCCAAGTATGTCGACCTCGAACGTGGGCTTGCTCATGTGCAAAAATTGCATCACTGAGTTGATCAGACTCGAAATAGTCTCTGGAAACAAAAATGTAACTCAGAAAAGAAAAGGGAAGGCTCTTTTCACTGAGCAAAACCAGAGTTTCTCCCCGAAATTGAACATGGATGTTTTGGTTGATTTTGTCCAGCAGCAACTTGATATTTCGAATGAATCGAATCATAAAAACCAAGGTGATCAATCCATAAAGCGACCAAAAAAGCAAATTCCAATCAAAAGACTTTGCCGCCAACTCAGTTTCCGGGACAAAATCGGAGGCCAAAGCAAGATCAGTATGCAATTTAAAATCAGGAGAAAATTCCACTTCCTGAAGTGCATCCTCAGAAAAAACAATTGGTACTTCAGCAGCTACTTCCAACTCGATCAAAGGAATCAAAAAAGATCCCATCACCGCAGCCAAAAGGAAAAATCGGTTGAACTGATAAATCGCCTCCCGCTGCAAAAGCAGGCGGTGAACCAACAGCAAAATAACCAGGCAAATTGCAGACTTAATGAGATAGCTTATCATTTTTTGCTGTTTAATTGGTCATCTATAATTTCTTTGAGTTGAAGGAGTTCCTCCTGAGTCAGCTCGGTTTTTTTTGTAAAAAATGAGGCGAATTGAGCCGGAGAGTCATTGAAAAAGTTCTTGATCAATCCGTTGAGATGCTTGGAAAAGTAGTTTTCCTTACTCACTAAGGGATAATATTCCCGGAGTTTGCCTGCCGTATCGTATCCGACAAAGTTCTTCTCCTGCATCCGGGTCAGAAGGGTGGAAATCGTGGTAGTTGCAGGCTTGGGTTCAGAATAAGATTCCAGCAGATCTTTCATAAAAGCACGTTTGAGCTTCCACAGGTGATTCATCAGTTCTTCTTCGGTAGGAGTAAGTTTCATGTTCAGAATTAGCAACGTTCTCTACAAATGTAGAGCAATAAATCAACTCTACAAGAGTAGATCAAAATTTATTTCATTTTAATTCAAACGGTAAAAAATTCAAAATCAACTGACTGCATGCCTCTTGTAAAAAATGCGTTTGGCAAAAAGCAGGTTTGGAAATCGATTTCTGAAGGCTTATTTTGGAAAAAGCAACCAATGCCAACTTCACTTCCCAACTAATACCCCTCGACAACTGAAAAAAAATTAGAAAGCAGTTCGTAAACAGATCGCTCCATTTTGGATTTTAATACTCAGAAATTGATAATTTCGAAACTTGCTCAAAGGAGAACATAGTGCATGTCAGCTGAACATATACGATTACAGGAAGATAAGGAACGGAAGAAGCATTGGAAAAAGTGGGGCCCATACCTCACTGAGAGGCAATGGGGGACTGTTCGCGAAGATTACAGCCCGGATGGGGCAGCATGGGAAAATGTAACCCATGACGATGCCAGAAGCAAAGCCTACCGCTGGGGTGAGGAAGGGATCGCCGGAATTTCGGATCACAAGCAAAAGCTCTGCTTGGCTTGGGGATTTTGGAACGGCAAGGATCCTTTTATCAAAGAGCGCCTTTTTGGTCTGACCGGAAATCAGGGGAACCACGGCGAGGATGTCAAGGAAATCTACTATTACTTGGATTCCACCCCGACACATAGCTATATGAAGATGCTGTACAAGTATCCTCAGGCTGAATATCCTTATCAAAAGCTCATTGACGAAAACAGAAAAGCGGGTAAGCTTCAGGATGAGTACGAACTGATCGATACCGGAGTTTTTGACGAAGATCGCTACTTTGATATTTTCATAGAGTACGCGAAAAATGACGCGGAAGACATCTTCTCCATTGTCACCGTACACAACAGAGGTCCTGAGGACGCAAAGCTAATAGTGATGCCAACGGTGTGGTTTCGCAAAACCTGGTTTACCGGACATGAACCATTCATGCCAACTATCAGCAAGCTGGATGACCATTCGATCAAAGCATTCAATCCAAAGTCGGGAAATTACATTTTCACGTTTTGCAGTAATACCGACCTTGTTTTCTGCAATAATGAAACCAACCGTGAAAAATTGTACGGTATCCCAAAAGACCAAATTTTTTGCAAAGATGGAATCAATGATTTCATTGTTTCGGGAGATCGGAGAGGCTTGAATCCTCAAAACATGGGGACAAAAGCCGCGGCTATTTTTGAACTGGAGATTCCCGCAGGTGGTAGCAAGTCGATCAAAATGCGTATGCAGCATCAGATTGAGGAAAAACCACTCGAATCCAGTAAAGAAAGTGTCGAGCTACGCAAAAAAGAAGCGGACGAATTCTACGACACAATTCAAGACCGAGTCACAGACGCTGACCTAAAATCCATTCAAAGGCAAGCATTTGCCGGGCTGATGTGGTCCAAGCAGTTTTATTACTACGACGTCAATCGCTGGTTGGAGGGTGATGCAGGAAGATATACTCCTCCGGAACAGCGAAAAAAAGGAAGAAATAACAACTGGCGTCACCTGCAAAATTACGACATCATCTCCATGCCGGATAAGTGGGAATACCCCTGGTATGCGGCATGGGATTTGGCTTTTCACTGCATTCCTATTGCGCGGATAGATCCCGAATTTGCAAAGGATCAACTCCAACTCCTGCTCAATGAATGGTATATGCATCCCAATGGGCAGATACCTGCTTACGAATGGAACTTCTCGGATGTGAATCCTCCTGTGCACGCCTATGCTATTCAGCGGGTCTATCAGATCGACAAGAAACTCAACGGGGGTAAGGGCGATCAGGAGTTTCTGGAGCGGGCAATGCACAAACTGATGCTCAACTTCACTTGGTGGGTCAATCAGAAGGATAGTGATGGCAAAAACATCTTTGAAGGAGGATTCCTTGGACTGGATAATATTTCCCTGTTTGACCGGAGTCATGCCAGCCATTATCAGGGAAAACTTGAACAGGCAGATGGCACTTCCTGGATGGCCATGTTTTCATTGAACCTTTTGAGAATTTCATTGGATCTCTGCGAGTTCAACAAAGTCTACCAATTCACTGCCACTAAGTTTCTTGAACATTTTCTCTACATCGCAGGTGCGATGAATAACATTTCACAGGAGCACATTTCCCTGTGGGATGATGAGGACAGCTTCTTCTATGATGTTTTTCACCTTAAGGGAAAAGAACCGAAAAAACTGAAGGTAAGGTCAATTGTGGGCCTCATACCTCTTTTTGCAGTAGAACCCATCAGAGAGGAATTGTTTGACGACCTTCCTGAATTTAAAAAGCGTCTGGACTTTTTCCTCAGTGAAAAGCCAAAATTGGCCGCCTTGGTGTCCAGCTGGATTCAGCCCGGATATGACAAACGACGGCTTTTCTCCCTGCTGAGAGGACATCGAATGAAAAGTGTCCTCCACAAAATGCTGGATTCCGACGAATTCTTAAGTGACTACGGAATTCGATCGCTTTCAAAATATTATGAGAAGAATCCCTACGGGATGAAAATCAACGGGGACACGCTTTCCATCAAATACACTCCGGGCGAGTCTGACACCAGAATGTTTGGCGGCAATTCCAACTGGCGTGGCCCGATTTGGTTTCCGATCAACTTCCTGATCATCGAATCCCTGAAGAAGTTTGACTTCTACTACGGGGGCGACTTCTCTATTGAATACCCGACCGGATCGGGTAATTTCCTGACGATGGACATCATCGCAAAGGAGCTTTCGCTTCGCTGTATGCGGATTTTCATGAAGGACAAAAACGGTCATCGACCGGTCTATGGAAAGAACAAGAAATTTCAGGAAGACCCGCACTTTAAGGACTACATCCTTTTTTACGAGTATTTCCATGGAGATTCGGGTAAAGGCCTTGGAGCTTCCCATCAGACGGGTTGGACAGCCTTGATTGCGGAGATGATTCACAAGTATTACAAATTCAGCGAAGTGCATCACGATGTCAATACTCCCCTATTTAGAAGCTAATCGAATCGAAGCTGGATGCGACGAGGTAGGACGCGGTTGCCTGGCGGGGCCGGTTGTTGCGGCGGCCGTCATTCTTCCTTTTTCCTACCACAACCCCTGGATCAACGACTCCAAAAAGCTGGGGAAAACTCAGCGGGAAGACCTCATCGGGGAAATCAAAAGTAAGTCTATGGCTTGGGCAATTGCAGAAGCAAGTGTGGAAGAAATCGACCAAATCAATATTCTCAATGCTTCTTTTTTGGCAATGAAACGCGCTGTGGTAAAACTGGAAATAAAGCCCGAACACCTGTTGATCGATGGCAACCGATGGAAATCTGACCTGACTTTCCCTTTTACCTGTGTGATCAAAGGAGATGGAAGATTCGCAAGCATCGCAGCGGCTTCGATTCTGGCTAAAGTTTATCGGGATGAGCTGATGGAGAAATTAGCCTTGGAGCATCCTCATTTTGCATGGGAACGAAATGCCGGCTATCCGACCAAAGCGCATCGGGAAGGAATCGAAAAATATGGCAGCACGATCTGGCACCGAAAGAGTTTTCAGCTGTTGCCGAGGCAATTGGAATTGGCACTGAAATAAAAAAGCCGCTAAAGAAACTTCAGCGGCTTTCGGTTTATTTTAAGGGTGATTAATTTCTTTTTTGATTGATTTTGTGATGAACTTGAAATCTCTTTCGAAGGCACTCTCCCTGAAAACTGATCACTGAAACCTACCTACTTCTTCTTGATCCGTTCGAAAATCAATCTGCCAGTGGCGGAACTTTTACTTATCGGCTGGAGAACCATTCTGTCCCCGGAAAATTCAACAATCTTGGCAAGACGGTCTCCTTTTTCCTCATGAATCAGCAACATATTACCTTCCACAAGTTCAATTTTTACTTCCTTCTGCACCACAGTCTGGTTTTCGAAATCCGTAAACTTCAGGGTATCCCCTTCTTCAAACTTATAGACAGTATTTTCAAGGCGGTAATTGATGCGGGCATCCATACTGGCTTTTTCCATGGGATTCGCATTTTGGTACTGGGGAGATTTCACGATTTTCTCCATTCCGTCAAAATGCACCAGCTGCCAGCTTCCGATGAGTTGACTGTATTGAATCTGATTCCAGTAAAGCAACAGACTTAGGAAAAGGGAAGTGATGAGTGATAGATTCATGCTAGGTTGATTTGCAATTATTTTGCCAGTTTGAAAATCAGCCTTAAAAACGGAAATTCAACTAGATCGACTGGATTCAAACTTAGCCCAAGATTATGACTTTCAGGCACTGAGCATTCGAGCGGGCTCCCTTTTGTAAACCAAATGCAACTAAATACTTTCAGGTCGTTTCTATTTCAATTTCGGATACAGATCTACTAAGTAGTGATTACAAAACCATGTTTTATTTTTCTCCTTAAACTCAATCTCTCTCAAATAAACTTTCCCATCCATCACACCAAAAGGCTGTTCTTCAGATGAGGCTAGAAGGTGAAAGTTCTTAAATTCCTTATTTAACGAAAAAATCCGATACTCTTTTCCCGTATCTAAAACTGGAAATACCCTATCCAAATTCCAGTCGTAAAAGGCAAACCAGGCTTGGTTCTTCTTTTCTAATTCTGGAAAGGTATAGCCTTGAATTGCCCCAGTGGCCTTGGAAAATTTCAAGAACCGATTTTTAAGAGGCAGATTGAAAATAAATCCGTCCCGGGTCTGGATGATGTTATATCTATAAATTGAAGCAGTACTATAAGCCTCTGGAGTACCCTTTAATTTCCAATACCAATTTTTGGATGCTTCGGGATGTTGTGAATCTAAATAGCTCACGTGTTTTTTGTTCTCCCAATCATAGACCCAGAAATCTGCAGAGCTGAGGTACTTATTGGATTCAACTCGATAGCCTATCGTATATTTTTCCAATTGAACCAAGCTATACCCCTTCAAATACTTGTCATCGATAGCAGGTTTTCTTTTCTCCAATTGTTTAATACGGACGTCAAGTTTCTCTTGATTTATTTCTAGGATTGTGGTGCCATGACCATGAATTACTAAAAATCTATTGTCACTAGTCTGAACCAATCCATCAATGGAGTTAAATCTGCCGGATTGCTTATCATATCCTTCCAAAAACATCTCATTAAAGCTCAGACTATCTACAATCAATTTGTTGCGGTTGAGTAATACCAAATCCTTTGGAATTTTTTCATTATATCTCAAGCCAATTGCTGATTGATCTCCAATCCATAGCATTTTGGTGACCACTTCATTGACATTTCCATAGTATAGATTCTCCAAAGTAGGCTTGACCTCTTTGCTCAGCGAGTCTGAGTTGGCCATGGCAGCAATTCCCAGAAATTGGGCAGCAAAAATGTAAAGTAAAGTCCTTGAATACCGCATCATTTGTCTAACCGGTAATATAAGTTGAGAATAAACTGATCATCACTTTCTCTTGTAGCAAGCTTGGATAAAAAGCCATTTTGATACGGTACCTGATAGGAAAACGCATCTCCTTCAAAAATTTCTTTGGTCTTCCTTACCTCTACTAAATTAACATCACGGTCAAAAATCAGCGCAAAAGCTTGCTTCGATTTGCATTCCCCTTCTTTACCTTTCTCGCATTTCCAATACACCCTCACAAATTGTTCTGCTCCTTTGACATAGAAAAAATCACCGAAATAAGAATTGCCTTTATTGAAATTCATAATTCCATCACTGTCGTAGTCATTCATGTCATACCGTAGCGGTTCTCCCAATTCAAATTCCGCAATGCTGCCGCATTTCTTTTCGATGAATTCTCCATCCAGTGAATAAATGTATAGATTGGGATCCATGGAAAAGGACAGGATAATCCGGTTATCGACTCGCTCCAGGATGGGATGACTGAGGTAAAAGGGAAATAAGAAATTTTCTTCTGAGGCATACAATCCCTCGTACTTTCCAAAAACACGAACAAAGTCTTGAGTTTCCAGACTATATTCTCCGATAGCAGGGAAATTCTTTTTTTCCTTGACAAAATACCACTGATCCATTTGCCTTAGCGGCACCAAGAAACTATTTCGTTCTGGGATATATTGAAAACCAAGTCCAAATCCTCCATACAGGCCGAAATTGGCAAATCCCTCCTTGGGCATTTCCCAAAGGTCTTCTTCGTATAGGTTATAGGTATTCAAAACCTCACCTTGACTGTTTATCAATCGAATGGTAGGGAAATTAAAATCACTAACAAAGATGCTGTCTTTGGATATTACTTGAACTCCAGCCGGACTATCAAAGAAATTGGGATCCAGAGGTACCTCGCCAACAAATTGACGGTTTCTGAGATCTACAATTTTGATATCAAACCTTGGCTTATCCGCCAAGATATATATAAGCGTATCTTGAAAAATGAAACTGCTGCGAATCGTACCTCCAAAATCATCAGGAGGAATGATTTCAAGGTTTTCAGATCGCTCAAATGAAGCAACTGACGAGTCGAATTGACATAGCTGAGCTTTTTCGGACTTTTCAAATTGGCAAGCTGAAAGAATACAGCAGGTAAAGACAAAAAAAACAAAATGGATTCTTCTCAAATTCATTCAAATCTAACTTTAACAAATTGGATGACTTAACTATTCAAAAGTAATGGAGTCGTTAAACTGAAGTATAACGACTCCATAAATTCGATTATGTATCAGTTTCCTGATCCCCTACCATACATTTATTGAGCCACCAATGAGTGGCACAAATTTGACCCCCACCTGCTAGTGGCACCCAATGGCCTTGATTTCCAAATGGGCCAGCCTCAACTTTTTGGCTTCCACCCATATCGAATGAAAGACCCATGGAGAATACAAACGCCGCCAAAAGAAATTTTCTCATAAAAGAATAATTAATGGTTAATAATACGTTATCGTCTGAAAACTAAAAAAAAAAAAAAAAATAGATTCAAAATCTTTTTCCAACTTAAATAGTAAGTGATTGATCTTCAATTAGAATAATTTTTAAATCCTATAAATTTAGTTACCTTAATCACGGGAATTTTTAAGAATTTAAGATTTGAAAGTCTCCTGTTTTTCCAAAAGACAAAACCCAACGAAAATTCAAAACATTGGCGGATTTCAGTAATAAATCTTACAGTTTAAATCACATCCCACAAAAACAAAAAAATCTTCCTCTCATAACCGAAAGGAAGACTTTTTTTGAATAACAAACTGTGTGAAAAGTGAGAAAGAAAACCTCCTAAACTATTGGGTTAACAGGATTCCCAGACCAGCCTGCGGCGGACAGTTGAAAACAGATCTTGGTCTGTTAAAATTAAAATCTATTTATCTGTGATTATCCGTGTTATCTGTGAGAAACAAAACCCAACCAATCACATCTCCTTCATTTCACTCACCACCTTAGTAATTGTCTGCTTCGCATCGCCGAAGAGCATCAGACAGTTAGGATAGCCGAAGAGCTCATTTTCCACGCCTGCGTAGCCTTTGCCCATACTTCGTTTACTGACAATAACGGTTTTGGCTTTGTCGGCATTCAGGATCGGCATCCCATAGATCGGGCTTTGAGGATTGGTGCGGGCAGCCGGATTGACCACATCATTTGCACCGACAATCAGCACCAGATCGGTATTGGGAAATTCATCGTTGATCGCTTCCATTTCGATCAGTTTGTCGTAGCTGATATTTGCCTCAGCAAGCAGTACATTCATGTGGCCCGGCATTCGTCCTGCAACGGGGTGGATTGCAAATTTGAAGTCAATTCCCCGTTTTTCGCATTGCTCCATCAACTCACGGATCACATGCTGAGCCTGTGCTACGGCCATTCCATAGCCTGGAACTACGATTACAGAAGAAACGGAATCAAACAGCATGGCCGTCTCTTCTACTCCGATTTCCTTAATCACTATCGACGGCCCATCCTGAGCTCCAGAAGCCACAGTTTGACCGAATCCTCCCAAAAGCACATTGGTCAAAGATCTGTTCATCGCCTTGCACATGATCTGTGTAAGAATAAGTCCCGAAGCTCCAACCAGCGATCCCGCAACGATCAACACATTATTGTTTAGGATAAAACCTGTAGCACAGGCGGCCATCCCTGAGTAGGAATTTAGGAGAGAAATCACCACCGGCATATCCGCTCCACCGATTGGAACCACGATTAAGATCCCCACAAGCAAGGCTACCACGACAAGGATGGTGATATACATAGGGTCACTTTGGTAGAGAAAAGTGAATACTGAAATCACCAAAAATGAAATCAAAAGGGCTAGGTTGAGGACATGCTGTCCTTTGAAAGTGATCGGTTGACCCGACACTTTACCGTTAAGCTTAAGCCATGCCACCATCGAACCTGTAAAAGTCACCCCTCCTATCAATACACTGGCGATGATACTTATGGAATTGACCGGGTCGATTTCGACTGCTAGGACTGCTGTTTTCAGAAAATGATCCGAAAGTGCAACACCCAAGGAAGCCAGACCACCAAATCCGTTAAAAAGGGCAACCATTTCCGGGATTTGGGTCATTTCAACTTTCTTGGCATAGTAAAGTCCAATAGCTCCGCCTATCAGCATGCAGCTGAAAATCTCCACAAAGGAAAGAATATCAAGGGTAATCAAGGTAGCTACAATTGCTACCAGCATCCCTATGGCAGAAAGCATATTGCCTTTTCTGGCATCTTTGGTTTTACCCAATAGCTTGATCCCCATGATAAACAAGATCGAGGCAAGCAAGTAAGCGAGTTGTATAGCTATCGTCATTTCTTCTTAAACATTTTGAGCATTCGATCTGTCACCGCATATCCTCCGACCACATTGATCGTGGCGAGAATCAAGGCCATCATCCCCAACCATTTGCTGAGGGTACTATATCCCAGTTCGCTTGTAGCAATGAGGGCACCGACAATGGTAATACCCGAAATCGCATTGGATCCGGACATCAGCGGCGTGTGTAAAGTGGGTGGCACTTTGGTGATCAGCTCAAAACCCAGATAACTGGCCAGGACCAATACATAAATGAGAATAATTAAGGACTCCAGGCTCATATCAAGAGTTTTTTGGGTGTGAATTCAAAATATTTTTAGTGAACTCATGTACGAGTTGACCTTCATGTGTAATCAATACTCCCTTGGTGATCTCTTCCTCCAAATTTGGAATAAGCCCAAAAGAATTGAAAAGATGCAAAAACAGGGTACTGATATTCGTCGCATAGAGCTGACTGGCATTGACAGGCAAAAGGGAAGGCAGATTTGACTCCCCAACCAAGGTAACACCGTACTTAACGACAGTTTTGTCTTTTTCGGAGATAGCACAATTGCCCCCGGATTCTACGGCCATATCCACGATTACAGAACCGGTTTTCATGCTTTTTACCATTTCTTCTGTAACCAAAATCGGGGACTTCCTACCCATCACCAAAGCCGTGGTGATCACCAAATCGGCATCTTTGATTTTATCCTGAATGAGCTTCTGCTGCTTTTCCAAGAATTCTGCAGAAACCTCCTTGGCATATCCACCCTCGATTTTAACAGCCTCAGCACCTTCCACAGTCAAAAATCGCCCTCCGAGAGATTCCACCTGCTCTTTGGTCTCTGGTCTTACGTCAGACACTTCGACTATAGCTCCAAGCCTTTTGGCAGTAGCCACTGCTTGCAATCCTGCTACGCCGGCACCGAAAATCAGGACTTTGGCTGGCGTAATCGTACCGGAAGCAGTCATCATCAAGGGGAAGATTTTTCCCAGATAATTGGCCCCCAAAATCACCGATTTATATCCGGCAAGGTTGGCTTGGGAGGAAAGGGCGTCCATCTTTTGGGCACGGGAGATCCTGGGCACAGCATCCATGGAAAAAGATGAAATGGACTTTTTATTCAGGGCTTCGATAATCTCCGGATGCTGATACGCATACATGTAGGAAATACAGGCAGAGCCTTGCTTCATTTGAGCGATTTCCTCAAGGGAAGGAATATTGACTTTGAGAATCACGTCCGAGGAGAAAACTCCCGGAAGATCAGAAACTTCCGCTCCTGCATCCCGGTAGTCCTGATCGGAAAAATAAGAACCTTCTCCAGCTCCCGACTCAATGATCACCTCAAATTCCTTTTTTCTGAGCAGCTTGACAACATCAGGACTGAGGGCCACTCTTTTCTCAAATTCCTTCGTTTCTTTGATTACTCCAATCTTCATCTTTAGAAGTTTAAACAGGGTATGGGGAAATAATATACTTCAAAATATTCCCGAAAGTAAATCCCTAACAACTATTTGTCTATCCTGCTTTTTAAAAATTGAAGATTTTTTTACGCAATCGATATTTCATTGCGGTTTTTTGAAATTTTCCTGCTCTTTTACAAATATTAATTTGACATAGTGACTTTATTAATCAGTTTAATTTTGGAGGTCCTGACTTTGACAGAATAATTATTTTTGAATCCAGTACCGCCGATCCCATTAATTCAATCCTTTTAAAAAACCGCTTCCCACGGGATGCAATAATTCTTATTTTGTCTTACTATTAAATCTGAATTAACAACAGCCCATGAAAAAAACCGATCAATCATCCTCAGGACAGACCCGCAGGGACTTTATCAAAAATGCGGCAATTGCCTCCTCGTTTTTCATCGTACCCCGGCATGTGTTGGGCGGGGCAGGATTCACCGCCCCATCAGACCAGCTAAACATCGCTGCCATCGGTGCGGGGGGAAAAGGCAGAAGCGACATCTTGCTTGCATCCGTGAATGGCCGAGAGCGCGTAGTCGCCCTCTGCGATGTGGACTTTTCCGGAACGGCGAAAGATTCCGTAACAAAATTCCCAAATGCCAAGCTCTATGCGGATTACCGCAAAATGCTTGAAGAAATGAAGGAAATCGATGCTGTCACCATCTCCACTCCGGATCACGTGCACGGTCCTGCTGCTAAATTCTGCATGGAACGCGGCAAGCATGTCTATGTGCAAAAGCCCATGACTCACAATATCCGAGAAGCCCGAATACTGACCGAAATGGCACGAGACAAAAAAGTCGTCACCCAAATGGGGAACCAAGGCGCCTCCAATCCGCTTCTTGACATGGTCAAAGGCTGGATTGACTCGGGTAAAATCGGGAATGTATCCAAAGTCCAAGTCTGGACCAACCGACCTGTTTGGCCTCAGGGAGGGCCTTTGCCGGCTCCTGACTCAAGTAAAAAACCTGCTGATCTGGACTGGGATCTTTGGCTCGGCCCTGCAAGCTTTAAGCCCTACACGCCTGGAATGCACCCTTTTAGCTGGAGAGGCTGGTGGGATTACGGCACAGGAGCTCTAGGTGATGTCGGGTGCCACTTGATGGATATTCCATTCCGCACACTTGGGCTTCACTATCCAAAGGACGCGGAATGCTCTGTCGGATCAGTTTATTCCGGCATGTGGACCGCAGATTACAATCCGGAGGGATGCCCTGCATCTTCTTTTATCACCCTCCACTATGCCCCTACTGCCAAAAATCCGGTTCCTCTGGAAATGACTTGGAGCGATGGAGGCCTACGTCCTTCACATCCGGATATCATCCCTGCAGATCACGACATCGGAGGAGCCAATTCCGCCAATGGTGTTTTGATGATCGGTGAAAAGGGAATCATTTCCCATAACATCAATGACAGCTCCCCTTTAATGCCCAAGCTGTACCTTTACGATGGTACTCAGGATTTTGGTCCGGACCGAATCGAAGGTACTGAGCCGGAATACGGACATCAGCGCAAATGGGTAGACGCCTGCAAAGCTGGCTTTGGTTCGGCGGAACACAAAGGTCTGACTTCATCCTTCGACTACGCTGGCCCAATGACAGAGACTGTTTTGATGGGAAATCTTGCCATCCGAAGCTATATGCTCAGAAGAGACAATGGCAAAGGACAACAAGAATTCTTCGGGCGTAAAAAGCTCCTATGGGACGGTGAGAACATGCGCATCACCAACTTGGAAGAAGCAAATCAGTTTGTCGGAAGAACCTATCGACCTGGATTTGAAGTTTAATTCAGTAGGCAGTCGCAGTGAACAGTTGGCAGTCCTGTCAGGGTGACACTTCGACTTCCTGCCTACCGGACAGGAAGGTGCTCAGTGTGACACGAAAACAAGTCAGTTTTGAGTAATATAAAATTAAAGAAGACCGTGGGTGGAATGACTCACGGTTTTTTTTATTTTCTTTCCAACAAAATCACTTCCGAGGATTCTGGATTTAGATTGGGACGAACATGTTTACCATTTTCAAAGTAATGGTTAGCTAGGATAGGAATCCCCATAGACCCGCATGTAACCTTTACCACTAACTTGGTCCAACATATTCTCAAAAGCGCCATCAGAAATAAAAAGGGATTGTGGATTGGAGTAGTCCCAATGAGTGAAAATTATTTCAAAATTTTCTTTGTCCACTTCTGGATTTGGAGAGGTAAAAAAAGTGATATATCGAGCGCCGCTTTGACTGGCTCCCGGATCAGTAGTGACAATAAACTGATAACCACCAGCAATCTTTTCATAAGAAACATCCCTTATTTGGGTTGTGGATTTCTCTCCAAGCTCAAAATGGGGGATTTTGAAATTGACAACCTCGGAACGGTGCTCAAACTTCCCATCATCTTCTTCTCCGAGATACCTAAAGGTTCCATAGCCCTCTTTTTCATAGATGACTACATAACTTCCAAAAGGGACTCTTTTAAACTCAAATCTTCCAAACTCATCCGAAAAAGTATAAATCAAAGGGTCGGTACCCTCCAAAGAGATTTTGACTCCACCGGAAAACCCCATTATCGTAGTACCCTCGTCATACAAATTTAAAGTTCCGGAGATGGAACCTACCTCAGCACCCACTGAAGGAAGTTCGTAGGTATTACAAGCACTTCCTATCAAAAGAAAAACAAAAAACCATAAAACCAGCAATCGATTCATCTCAATTCTAACATTTAATATATTTTGATTATCCGCAATCCTGCCAGTAATTAAGAAATATGCTTTAGAAGTTGCGGATAATCGTCCACAGACGACAGTCAACTGTCCACGGCTCGTTTTTTGGAACTTCAAAACTTAATTTATTTGGCTACTGGTAGGAATGCGGATATACAGATAATATATTAAAGAACTAAAAATTAACTCAGAAATTCAAACCCAAACCTTAGTCTTAGTAATCTTACCGATTCAAAAAATCGCTTTACTTTGATTCTGAAATTTTCTTAAACTCCAGATACCAATCCACCATGCAAGCTCTCATAATAGAGTCATTTCAGCAGCCCCCATCGATTCAAACCTTCCCTGACCCGACTTCCCCGCAGGATGGAGTTGTGATTGAAGTCAAAGCAACCGGACTTTGCAGAAGTGACTGGCATGGCTGGATGGGACACGATTCGGATATTCGACTGCCGCATGTACCGGGGCATGAGTTTTCCGGAGTAATACGGGAAGTGGGAAAAGCAGTCAAAAACTGGAAAGTTGGAGATCGTGTCACTGTCCCTTTCGTCTGTGCTTGTGGCATTTGCCCGACTTGCCATTCGGGAAATCAGCAGATTTGCGAGGATCAGTTTCAGCCCGGATTTACCCATTGGGGATCATTTGCCGAGTATGTGGCTGTCCACCGAGCCGAAACCAATCTGGTCAGGCTCCCCGATGAAATGAGTTTCGAAACGGCAGCGAGCTTGGGCTGTAGGTTTGCGACTTCATTCCGAGGGATTGTCTCTCAGGGCAAAGTCAGCGGAGGGCAATGGGTGGCAGTTCACGGTTGCGGAGGCGTGGGACTTTCGGCGATTATGATTGCGTCAGCATTGGGTGCAACCGTGATTGCAGTGGATATTTCAGAGGAAAAGTTGGCCCTTGCCAAAGCCGCCGGAGCAAGTTTCCTGATTAATGGAAAAACTTCCGAGGACATTCCTTCTACTATTATAGAATTAACCAAAGGAGGTGCTCAGGTATCTGTGGACGCTCTGGGAAGTAAAATCACCTGCTACAATTCCATAGCTTCATTACGAAAAAGAGGCAAGCACATCCAAATAGGTCTGATGGCGGGAAATGAATCAAATCCTCCGATTCCAATGCATTTGGTGATTGCCAAGGAACTGGAAATCCTGGGAAGTCATGGCATGCAGGCCCACGCTTACCCCGAAATGATGCAGTTGATCTTGGAGGGAAAAATCGCCCCAGAAAAACTCATTGGCAGAAGAATCAGTTTGGAACAAGCAGTGGAATCACTGATAGCAATGGACACCTTTCAGGAAAATGGCATGGTTATGATTGACCGGTTTTAGAAAATCAAAAACCCAGTATTCTAATTATGAAAGTTTCTGAAAGTCAAATTAAACCAAATAAAAATCAAAAGGTCTAAATCCCATAAACCAAACCCAGCCATGCTCAAAAAAATCACCCTTGGACTTGTGGCCCTACTTATTCTCATCCAATTTATTCCAGTTGAAAAAAACGAAAGCAACGACACCGAATTTGACATCACTAAAAGTTACAATGTCCCAGACAACGTATCCATGATCCTCAAAGGGGCCTGCAACGATTGCCATACTAATCTGACGCGCTATCCTTGGTATTCCAATATTCAACCTGTTAAATATTTTTTAGCAGATCACGTCAATGAAGGCAAGCGAAAATGGAATCTATCCACCTTCACCAAACTCCCCCTCGCCGTCCAAAACCATAAGTTTGAAGAGGTCGTGGAAATGGTGGAAGAAAAAGAGATGCCGCTCCCGTCCTACACCTATCTAGGACTTCACCCAGAGGCAAAATTGACTGATGAGGAACGAAAAATACTCGTTGATTGGGCCAAAGACCAAATGGCTATTCTCGCGGCTACCTATCCTGCTGACAGTCTAAAGATGAAACCAAGACCAACACCTGCCAACTAGTACAACTATCGAATAATTAGCCCGGATGCAAATTCGGGCTTTTTTGTGTGTCACCTCAGGGCGCCTAGAACGAAAAGTTTTTTACCACAGAGAAAAAAAGAGAGATTGAAGGCTTTCAGATCTTGGGTATACTCCGGTCACAAAGCAGTCTGAAGACTGCATAATTGTCGGTCCAAGACTGAAGTCTTGAACCACTTAGTCTTTGCGTGCCTTTGCGAACTTTGGGGCAAAAATTCAAAAAGCTTTAGCTTTTCCCCTCCGTGACCTTGAAAAAGGCCAGTCGAGCCGAAAAGTTCAGATGATCAATTCAAGGACTGAACCCCAATCTCTTTTTCTCTGAGCACTCTGTGGTAAAAATCCATTGCGTGCCTTTGCGAACTTCGCGGTGATTTTTTTCACAGAAACACTGAAAGCACCAACTATTTTCAAAACCTAAAATCATTTCCTACTTTCCGCAATGCAAAAATTCACCGATTCGGAAGTTCGTTGGGGTATCCTGGGTGTGGGTAATGTCTGCGAGGTCAAGTCCGCACCAGCCATGAATCTCATCCCAAACAGTAAACTCGTGGCTGTCATGCGCCGGGACGAAGCCAAAGTCAAAGACTACGCAAGTCGACATGGAGTACCCAAATGGTACACTTCCGCAGTAGCACTCGTTAATGATCCCGAGGTAAACGCCATCTACATCGCCACGCCTCCCAATGTTCACCTTGAACTCAGCCGCCTTGCCGCTTCCGTCGGTAAACCTGTCTATGTAGAAAAACCAATGGCAAGAACACATGCTGAATGTCTGGAAATGATCGATGTCTGTGAGAAAGCCTGTGTGCCGCTTTTTGTGGCCTACTACCGCCGTGCCCTTCCCCACTTTGTTCGGATCAAAGAACTCCTTGATGCAGGGGCCATAGGAGAAATCCGCACAGTCCACATCAATCTCAAACAGGAAGTGGAAGCTGACCTGATCACCAAACTGGCAGATAACTGGCGTGTCAATCCCGAAATCGCCGGAGGGGGTTATTTCTTCGACCTTGCCTCCCATCAGCTCGATTTGTTGGATTTCTTTTTCGGGAAAATCACACATGCTTCCGGCTTTTCGGCCAATCAGGCCAAAGCTTACGAAGCTGAAGATATGGTGGCCGGTAGTTTTGCTTTCGAAAACGGGGTACTCGGTACTGGCAATTGGTGTTTTACTTCCTCCCATTCTGCGAGAAAGGATGAAATCATCATCGATGGAAACATGGGGCAGATCCACTTTCCTACCTTCGGAAAAGGAGAATTCAAGCTGATCCAAGATGGTCAGGAAACACAATTCCACGACCTTCCGCTCCCCAAACATATCCAGCAGCCCTTAATCCATAGCATCGTGGACGAGCTCCTTGGAAAAGGAACATGCCCAAGCAATGGAATTTCCGGTGCCCGGACAAATTGGGCGATGGGAGAAATAGTAAAAAATAGGGTGGGGTAAAAAATTATAAACACAAGAAGTTATCTATAAATCCAGTTGATTAATGGCTTTCTTTATTTCAAGGATTGCTTTTATTCTTCTTTTTGCAAAAAATAAAAATGAAGAAGCCACCGATCCCAAATCTTGAGCTTGAAAGACTTAAGGAATTGGAAACCTACCAGCTAATAGGAATAGCAGAGGAAGATGATTTTGATTTTATCACTTCCATGGCGGCACAGATTTGTGGCACCAAAATTTCGTTAATCAGTCTGGTCACAGAAGATAAACAATGGTTTCTATCACACCATGGACTTGAAACCCGAGAAACTCCAAGAGACTATTCGTTTTGCGCCCATGCAATCAATCACCCTGATCAGGTATTCATCGTACAGGATGCCCGAAAAGACAATCATTTCCGGGACAATCCACTGACTACAGGAGATCCAAATGTGGTATTCTATGCAGGGGTGCCCCTAGTTTCACCCAATGGACTGCCCTTAGGGAGTTTATGTGTAATCGATGACACTCCAAAAAACCTCCAGCCCGATCAGATTCAACAACTTAAAAAGTTGGCAAACCAGACCTTAAAACTTTTTGAACTCCGGCGCAGTCAAATAGAACTGAAGAAAACAAATGAAACCCTTCGGAAAAATATCGAGTTGCTTCAGGCTACTCAGAAAGCGAATCAGTTAGGAACATGGGAATTGGAAATCGCGTCAGGCAAAACTACCTGGAGTGAAATGGTTTACCTAATTCATGAAGTCCCCAAAGGATTTGACCATAATCAAGTCAATGCGATTGAGTTTTATCACCCGGATTATAGATCAATCATCACAAATGCCCTCGAAAAATGCATCTCTGAGAACAAAGCATTTGATATTGAATGCCTGTTGATTTCTGCAAAAGGCAAGCAAAAATGGGTAAGAAGTACAGGTAGAAAGATTGGAAAAAAGGTTGTAGGCAGTTTTCAGGATATTACACAGATTAAGGAAAGTGAGTTGAAATTCAAAGGAATATTCAACTCCACATTTTCATTTATCGGCTTTTTGGATACTGATGGCATTTTGCTGGAAGCCAATGATACGGCCATCAATATGGCAGGTATCACGCATGAGGACGTGATAGGTAAACCTTATTGGAATTGCTATTGGTGGCAGATTTCGGAAGAAACCCAAAAAGAGCTAAAACTAAATTTTCAAAAAGCGCTTTCTGGAGAATCTGTTGCATATGAAGTTGTTGTTTGGATAGCAGACAAAACCCCAATCACTATTCTCTTCAGCTTAAAACCCATATTCGATGAAAGGGGAAAAGTAATTTTTGTAGTGCCGGAGGGGATGCCTGTTCAGGATATTGTCGACACCCGCAACCGTTATCGGGCAGTTATAGATGGGACAAAAGCCGGCACATTTGAATGGAACATTGAAACCAATGAAGTGCTAATTAATCATCGGTTTGCCGAAATGCTGGGCTATACCTTAGAAGAATTAGAACCAGTCACTTTCGAAAAATGGCTTTCCAATGCGCACCATGAAGATCTTGAACAGGCCCAAAATCTTATTGAAAAGTGTTTTAAGAAAGAATCAAACTTTTTTGAGCTTGAAATGAGACTTGTTCCTAAAACCGGTGATTGGGTTTGGGTAAATGTAAGGGGGAAAATTTTTGATTGGTCTCCATCAGGAAGAGCTTTAAAAATGTACGGCACCCTTCAGGAAATTACTGAAAGAAAATCTATTGAATTCAGGCTATTAGAAGAACGAGCCCTACTTCGAACCATAATTGACAGCACCCCTGATTCGATTTATGTCAAAGACCTGCAAGGAAGGAAATTGATGGCCAACAAGGCTGACTGCAATTACTGCGGTGTGGCGGGCGAGGATGAGTTAATTGGCAAAACAGATTATGATTTCTATCCCAATGAAATAACCAAGAACACACATGAGGTCGAACAAAAGGTTTTAGTCGATGGAGAAAGTATTTTAAACCAAGAAGGAATCATTAATGGACCCGACGGAGAAGAAATCTGCTTACTCACCTCAAAAATTCCTTTGTACGATCAGGCCGGAAAAATATCAGGGCTGGTTGGAATCGGCCGAAACATTACCAAAAGAAAAAAAGCTGAGGATGAGCTCCTGCACAACAAAAATCTTCTGGAAGCACTCTTTGATTTATCCCCAATAGGGATCGCGCTGAATGATTTTACTACAGGAAGGTTTTTGGATGTAAACGACAAACTCGTTGAGCCAACCGGGTACACCAAGGAGGAATTTCTGGCACTCAGTTATTGGGATGTCACCCCAAGATCCTTTGAGTCCGAGGAAGCAGAGGCGGTTAGGGAAATGCAAGAAAAAGGAAGTTATGACCAATTCGAAAAAGAATATATCCGCAAAGACGGGTCTCGCTACCCGGTAGCTTTACAGGGCGTAGTGATTGAAGATTCCAAAGGACAAAAATTAATCTGGTCCTTTGTAAGAGATGTCAGCAAAGAGAAAAATGCCGAACGAAAACTCCGGGAAGCCATCAGCAACTTACAGGCGCTTTTGGATGCCAGTCAGCAAGTAGCCATTATCGCCACAGATACTCAGGGCATGATTACCCAATTTAATTCCGGCGCAGAACGAATGCTTGGCTACAAGTCAAATGAATTGGTGGGGCTGCATTCTCCCCAGCTTATACACCTATTGGAGGAATCAGAAAGAGAAAGCCAGCATCTTTCCGAAAAGTACCAAAATAAAATCACGGGTTTTGAGACTTTTATAATTGAAGCCAGGATGGGGCTCCCCGTGACTAAAGAGTGGACCTACCTGAGAAAAGACGGCAACACTTTACCTGTTTTACTTTCTGTCAATGCGATTGCGGATGAAGGTGAAATCATTGGTTATCTGGGAGTAGCGACAGACATTTCAGCTTTGAAAAAGGTAGAGAAGGAAATTAAATCGCTTCTGGCAATCACTAAAGAGCAAAATGAAAGGCTTAAAAACTTTGCGCACATTGTCTCGCATAATCTCAGGTCTCACAGTGGTGGAATCTCCGGCCTTTTCGAACTCATAAAGATTGAATATCCTGAAATTGCCAGCAATGAATTGATCGCCCTGATCATTGAAGGCACTGAAAATCTACAGAAGACTGTTGAAGATTTAACAGAAGTTGTACGCGTTAATTTGGCGACAAGTGAAAATTCCAAAATCTGGCTTCACGATATCGTAAAGAAAAACATCACTAGTCTTAACCTACAAATCAAGCAGGCTGATATTGAGATTATCAATACCATGGATCCAAACCTGCAGGTGAAAGGCATGCAAGCATATTTTGACAGTATTGTCCTCAATATGATCACCAATGCCATTAAATACCGAAGTGAGGAAAGAGCAAGTTTTTTGAAAATATATTCAAAATCCTTTGACGAGCATGTCACGCTGTATTTTGAAGATAATGGACTTGGAATCGACTTGAAAAAGTACGGCGACAAATTGTTTGGAATGTATAAAACATTTCATCACCATCACGACTCCAGAGGAGTTGGACTGTTTATCACCAAAAATCAAATTGAAAGTATGGGGGGAAAGATAGAAATTGAAAGTGAAGTAAACGTGGGAACGACATTTAAAATATCTTTTCCTCTATGAGAAATCAGATCTAAAGCTGGCTTAGGAAGTTGATTTGGCACTCCCCAATTTATTTTTTAGCTTTTAGCATCCTTATTTTAAACCCAATTCCCTATGAATCACCAATTTCTCCGCCCCGTGTTGAGTTGGGGGCTTGTGCTTTTTAGCACCTTCACATTTTTCTCCTGTCAAAAACCCGCCGAAACTACTGTAGATGTCGAGGCTCCATCTTCCACTTTGCTCAAAGATTACGTCCATGCGCCGGATTCTACTTTTCGCTACGAAATTGTACACTCCGCCCCGGGAGAGAAAGCGGACTATTTCGTATTGAAAATGTACTCCCAACACTGGCTGACTTCCGATCTTGTGGATATGACTGAATGGTGGCATTGGGTGTCGATCATTGTCCCAAAAAACACCCCTCACGAAACAGGAATGCTATGGATCGGCGGCGGAAGCACCAATTCCAAAATGCCTGATCAACCAAACCCCTTGATTTTAGCCGCATCCACCCAAACCAATTCGATTGTCGCACAGATTCACAATGTGCCATTTCAGCCGATCACCTTCGCCAATGATACTTTTGGAGAGCGATACGAGGACGAAATCATCTCTTATGGTTGGAGAAAATTCCTCGAAGGGGGTGCAAAAGATGAGGATGCGATCTGGCTGGCTCGCCTGCCCATGACCAAAGCCGCCAAACTGGCCATGGATGCCATGACTGCCCTGGTCAAAGACAAATACAGCAAGGAGCTGAAGCACTTTGTAGTAGGTGGCGCATCCAAAAGAGGTTGGACTACCTGGATCACAGCTGCAGTCGATGATCGCGTAGTGGCCATCATCCCGGTGGTGATAGACTTGTTAAACCTCGTGCCGTCGTTTGAGCATCACTGGAGGAATTACGGATTTTGGGCTCCAGCTGTGGGAGATTACGTCCGTGAGGGTGTGATGAATTGGGTGGGAACACCGGAGTTTGACAGAATGATGGAGATCACGGAGCCCTATTCTTTTCTGCCGGAATACACTATGCCCAAACTGCTGATCAATGCTGCCGGAGATGAATTTTTCCAGCCTGACAGCTGGAAGTTTTACTGGGATGCACTGCCGGGTGAAAAGCATGTGATGTACGTCCCCAATTCCGGGCATGATGTGGGAGACTCCGACGCGATGCCCAATCTCATTTCCTTTTATAAATCTGTCCTGAACAAAACTCCCAGGCCAAGCTACGAATGGAAAATCGATGGTGATCAAATCAGAATAAAAACCGATCCGCAAAACCGACCGAAATCAGTAAAACTTTGGTCTGCCTACAATCCGCTTTCAAGGGATTTCCGAATCGATGCCTTTGGCCCAAACTGGGTAGCTGAGGAAATTACTTTACCTGAAAACGGACAACTGGATGTGTTGATGAAAACTCCTGAGGAGGGATTTAGAGGTTATTTTGTGGAACTTACCTATGAAGGCACTAGCCCGCTTAAAGTAACCAGCGGAATAGAGGTATTACCCCGGGATTATCCGTTTGAGCCCTTTGCTCCAAAAAAATCCGCTTCGGTTTCCTCGAATTAACCAATAGTAAAAAAGTAAGTGGTAGGTGCTGCCTACCTCTTACGCTTTACCATTTACAAAACTGACCATGAAGAAGCTACTCCTGATTTTCTCCGTTTTCCCACTCCTTTCCCCAATCAATGGCATGTCTCAAATCCTGGCAAACTACGACGAAGACAAGGTTCCGGCCTTGATCCTTTCTGATCCTTTTGTGAGCGAAAAAGGCAGGCTGATCCAATCCATCACCGACTGGGAAAAGATTCGGAGGTCGGAGATAGTTCGACTCTTTCAGGATAAGGTATATGGTCAAATCCCCTCAGATTTTGAAGCAATTTCATTCGAAAAAGTCAATGAAACAGCAAACCCTTACCCCGAAATAGCGGACCTGGAGGAAGTCAATATCACCGTGAAACGAAACGGGAAAAGTCATACGATGCGGATTAATTTTTTCCTTCCAAAAGATGGGAAGGGCCCTTTTCCGGTAATACTATTGATCAATTACCTCCCGAAATATGCGGATGGGACATTGGTGGACGAGGCCTTTTGGCCGGTACAGGAACTGATTCGACGCGGTTTTGCCACGGCTTCCTTTCATGCTGAAACAGTCGCTCCGGATATCGCCGAAACCTTTCAGGATGGTGTCATTTCCACTCTTTACCCTGAGCAAATCGGTCAAGCCAATGGTATGAAAGCCTTGGGTGCCTGGGGCTGGGGAGCGATGCGGGCCATGGATTATTTTGAAAAGCATAGCAAATTAGATTCAAAAATATCCGTTTTGGTCGGTCACTCCCGAACCGGTAAAGCTGCGCTATGGGCTTCAGCCAACGATCCCCGATGGGCATTTACTTACGCCAATGAATCAGGCTGTGGGGGTGCGGCTCTTTCAAAGCGGAAATTTGGAGAAACTGTCGGTGCCATCAACAGACGATTTCCGCACTGGTTTGCCGATAATTTCAATCAATACAACGAAAAAGAAGAGGACCTTCCAATTGATCAACATCTCCTACCGGGCTTGATTGCACCAAGAAGTGTGTATTATTCCAGTGCCAAAGGTGACCAATGGGCCGATCCCAAAGGGGAATATTTGGGTCTCCAGTTGGGAAGTCGGGTTGCTGCGGAGATTTATGGAAAAAAGGCAGCTTTCGATCAAGGTTTTGAAGACTTAGAAGGACCTGTTCATCTGGAGTCAGTAGGATATCACATTCGCGAAGGAAAGCACGACTTGACTTGGGAGGATTGGAGCTTATTTTTGGAGTTTATGGAGAAAGTGGAAAAATAAATGTTTTCTATTAGTAAACTTTTTGAAAAGATAGTATGTTTAACATCATAACTAGAAGAACATTATTGGTCTACGCGAAAATGCATCCAAATGCCGCAAATGCACTCTATGATTGGTATGAGAAATTCCGGAAATTGGAAATAAACTCTTTCAATGAATTAAAATCCATTTGCGGAAACGCAAGTATCATTAAAGATGATAGGGTAGTTTTTAACATTATGGGTAATAAATTCAGATTAGTAGTGAGAGTGGTGTTTGAATACAAGGCCGTACAAATCAAATGGTTTGGCACACATTCAGAATATGATAAAATTGATGTAGACACTGTTATATTTAAAAAATAAAATGGAACTATCGGTAATAAAAACAGAAGAGGAATACGAAAATCTACTTGACTGGATTGATAATCAATTCGATAAAAAAGTAGATCCAAATTCCACGATAGGAAAGAAACTTGAGGTCGCTTTGGTTTTGATTAAAAATTATGAAGACCAATTTTACCCCATTCCATCTCCTGACCCCATAGAGGCGATCAAACTTAAAATGGAAGAATTAGGGCTGAAAAACCAAGACTTTGTGGGTAAAATTGGTAGTAAAGGCTATGTGTCGTCAATCTTGAATAAACGAAAGCCACTCACGCTTGAAATGGCAAAAATTTTTCACAAAGAGTTAAAAATACCAGCAGACATTTTACTTTCTTAAACAGGTCACAGCCGGACGGTTTCAAGGAAAAGTCCGGCTTTTTTGTTAGGTTAAAACTCAGTTTGTACCTCAACCCAATTGACCTATGCTGTCTTATATTTCTTTTTTAAGCCTCTTGGGCCTCTTTTCTTTTTCTCAGAAAAAAGAATCCCCTCCAAAAATTCTCTTTTCAGGATTCATCTACGAAACTGCCCCATTTCCTTCATGCCATGCCTCTACCCTACTGGAAACACCCGATGGCGTCATGGCGGCATGGTTTGGAGGCACTTATGAACGCCATCCCGATGTCAGTATTTACACTTCTCACAGGAAAAATGGGGAGTGGTCTATCCCGGCATTAGCTGCAGATGGGATAGAAAATGAGGTGTTCAGAAATCCTACCTGGAACCCGGTTCTCCACCGTAAAAACGACGGGAAAATCGTCCTTTTCTACAAGGAAGGCCCCAATCCAAGGGAATGGTGGGGACACTATAAGGTTTCTGGGGATGAGGGAAAAACCTGGTCTAAGGAAACCCAACTCCCCCCGGGATTTCTCGGGCCGGTGCGGAACAAATCCGTCGAACTTTCCAACGGAAAACTGCTCCATCCAAGCAGCTTTGAAACCAACAACGTCTGGACATCACATGTTGAAATATCCAATCCTGACTTGACGGGTTGGGAAAAAGTGGACTTGAAGGGCCCTTTCAATGCCATACAACCGACTGCTCTTTTTCATCCCGACGGAAAAATCCAACTCCTGTGCCGAACGCAGGAAGGCGTAGTGGCAGAATCTTGGTCCTCTGATCAGGGCAAAACCTGGACTCCACTGGTGGCTACCAAGCTGGAAAATAACAACTCGGGTATCGATGGAGTCACACTTGCTGATGGCTCCCATCTCCTCGTGGTCAACCCACTAAAAAAAGGTCGAAACAAATTAGTCCTTTTAGGCTCCGATGATGGTATTAGCTGGGAAGAACTGCTGATTTTGGAGAATGAAGAGCGGGGAGAATTCAGCTATCCGGCAATCATTCAAGCCAAAGACGGTACACTTCACATCAGTTACACTTACAATCGGGAAAAGATCAAATATATCCACCTTAGCCTTTGATTTTTTTTGAAAACCTTAAGCCTATGAACCAAACAGCATCATTTCGGGGGATTTTCCCTCCCATGATCACCCCATTAAATCCCGACTTTTCACTGGACATTGCCCATACCGAAATACTCATCGAGCACCTGATCGCAGGAGGTGTTCATGGGCTATTTATCCTCGGAACCACCGGGGAATTTGCCGGATTGAGTTCAGACGTGAAAAGCGATCTGATCCGACTGACCTGCCGGCAAGTCAAGGGACGAGTTCCCGTTTTGGTAGGAGTGACGGATTGCTCGTATGTAGAAAGCTTGGATTTGGCATCCATCGCACAGGAGTCCGGCGCAAAAGCCTTGGTTGCAGCTCCGCCATTTTACATGAATATCGGACAGGAAGAATTGATCTATTACTATCAAAAATTGGCCGATTCAGTGGAACTGCCACTTTTCCTCTACGATATGCCTTCTCATACCAAGATCAATATCAAGGTAGAAACGGCGGTCAAGCTCTCCGCACATCCCAATATCATCGGAATCAAGGACAGCTCCGGAAATTCGGAAAACTTCAGGGCACTTTGCCAAGCGTTTAAAAATCAGCCCGAGTTCAAAATCTTTGTGGGACCGGAAGAAATATTGGCTGAAACCTTGGAAATGGGCGGTCATGGCGGAGTGACCGGGGGAGGAAATCTTTTCCCAAAACTGTATGTCTCACTTTATGAAGCATTCCAAAACAAGGAATACGATACCGTCAAAAAGCTTCAGGAAACCATTCTCTTCCTGAGCAAAAACCTGTATCAAAACGGAACTTATCAGTCGAGCTATCTCAAGGGATTGAAAGCTTCGATGGCTTTTGAGGGCCTTTGTCAGGGAAATTTTGCTCCGCCCCTTTTTCCATATTCTGAAGCCGAAAAAGCGGAGTTGCATGAAAAATTTCTCAAGGTAAAAGAGCGGGTTCAGGAATCCCTGATTTCATAAAAACCGAGAATAAATCAGTGAAAATCTGTGATTTTATCCGTGCCAATCTGTGGGGTACAAACCACTTTTAAATTTATACCTCCAACCTTCCCAACTTCAAAAAATGCCTATCCTAGACCTCGTCATATTCCTAATATACATGTTGGCAATTGTCGGGTTTGGCGTTTCTTTTTCTTTCCGAAAGCGGACAGCAAGCGACTTCACCACAGGAGGAGGCCGACTTCCGGCTTGGGCCATCGGAATGTCGATCTTCGCCACTTTTGTGAGTAGCATCAGCTTTTTGGCTTTGCCCGGAAATGCTTATTCCGGTAATTGGAATGGGTTTGTTTTCAGCCTTTCCATTCCTTTGGCGGCTTGGATTGCAGTGAAATACTTCGTCCCACTCTATCGCCGACTCAAAAGTGAATCTGCCTATTTCTACCTCGAGCAGCGCTTTGGCACCTGGGCAAGAATCTACGCCTCCTGTTGTTATCTTCTGACCCAGCTTGCCCGCATGGGAGCCATCATGTATCTACTCGCTTTGCCTATGAATGCCCTGCTGGGCTGGAGTATACCAAGCATCATCATCGTGACCGGCGTCAGCGTGGTGATCTATGCCATGTGGGGAGGAATCGAAGCCGTGATCTGGACAGATGCTGTGCAGGGAATCATCCTGATCGGTGGCGCTTTGGCATGCTTAGGGGTAATTTTCTTCGGCATTCCGGAGGGACCGTCAGCCGTATTCCGGATTGCGGGAGAGGCAGATAAATTCAGCCTGGGGAGTTTTAAGCTGGATTTCACTACTTCCACTTTTTGGATGATTTTGGTCTATAGCCTGTTTATCAATCTGCAGAATTTCGGGATTGATCAAAGCTATGTACAGCGCTACTTGACCGCCAAAACCGAGGCAGAAGCCAAGAAATCCACTTGGCTGGGAAGCTTGCTTTATGTGCCCGTTTCCCTGATTTTCTTCTTTATCGGCACTGCCCTATTCGCCTACTATCAGTCCTTGCCCGACTTGCTTCCTGCCGGACTTGCTGGAGATAAAGTATTCCCCTATTTCATCGTCAATCAACTTCCGGTGGGAGTGACAGGTTTGCTCATTGCCTCGATTTTTGCAGCCGGAATGAGTACCGTGTCTACGAGCATCAACAGTTCGGCGACTGTAATTCTATCTGATCATTTCAGCAAATACATCCATCCCAATCCTTCGGAAAAGCTTTCACTTCGAGTTTTGCGGCTTGCGTCCCTGACCATGGGTTTGCTGAGCATCGTGGTCGGCTTGGCATTCAATGGAGTCAACAGCGCATTGGAAGCCTGGTGGGCACTTTCTTCAATTTTCAGCGGAGGAATTTTAGGACTTTTCCTCTTGGGATTATTGTCTAAAGCTAAAAACCCGCAAGCTGTTTACGCTGTGATTTTGGGTGTTTTGGTGATCGGTTGGATGAGTTTATCGACGATTCTGATTCAAAATGGCCTTCCTGCAACATTTGCCAATCCCCTTCATACGAATATGACCATCGTGATGGGAACGCTGACGATATTTTTGGTAGGGTTTGGGTTGACTTGGGTGGGGAAAAGAAAAGATATAGGCAGAAAATAATTTGGGCATTTGCCAGTTAATTATATTGGATTTTCAATACAGGTCGTGCCTTCAGCACTCTGATATCCATCGGGATTTTATATACCCAGAATTGAATTCTGGGCTGCTACATAACGTGCCGTTGGCACTTAGAAGAACCAAATGGTTTCGGGATAAGAGCGCTGATGGCGCGTACTGTGACAGCACCAAATACAATTTGGGGTGACCAAATTAACATCTTAATCCGAGCCCTGAAGGGGCGATCTGTATTAAATTGTCACTGCCTTATCTTCCTAAAAGTCAGTATATCAGAAGAATTCTCCGAGTCAAAAAATCTTCCAACCTTCAATTCCAACTGGTTTTGCTTAAAGTAGTATTCTGTTGGATTATAAAAGCTTGACAAGGAATATTGCAGTGAAATACTGGTTTCACCCAGCGAAAAAGTGTATAAGCCTGACCCTATTTTCGGCAAATTATTGCCGTTTCTCATTTCTCTGCCTCTTGCCAGATTTAAAAGCGAACTTCCATCCTCCAATCTCAAAAACTCCAAGGTATCGGTTTTGGTCAGCTGATCGACCCACTTTCCTTCCAAGGATAGTGGAAGAGGTTGATCGGAGGTATCTGTACAACCTACGAATACTCCTAAAAGGATCAGAATAAATACTTGTTTCATCGTGGAAAAGATTGGGGGATCTTTGATTTCAATTAGTCTTAGGTGCTTTGAATCCTAAACTAGACCAAATTCCATTAATTGTAGTTTTCATCTGTTTATATTTTGTTTTTTAATGGTCAGATGGAATGCCCTGGATAATCATTCCCCTGTGTGAGAAGCCTTTCCCATGGGCATTTCATGAATCAATCTAGCCACTTTTTTTCAAAACTCATAGTTGTTGAGATTTATACTAATTCACTCCAGATTCATTACCAAACAGTTCATGTAGTTTCTGCTGAAGGAGCATCTTGTCAGGAAGTTGTGTTCTATATTCAGCCACCATAGTCGGAGAAAGGCTTCTGTTTAGAGCATACTCCACCACTTCACTGCCTTAAAAAGTGCTTATAAGATCAGCTTCACTTTCTCTCAGCATTGCTGAGAGTTTTTGATTCAATAGTAATTGTTACTCTCGTATTAAGTCAAAATATCGAACGCCGAACACCGGATAACGAAGAAAATCAGGAATTCATGATCCGGCTGGACAAAAACGGCAACCACTCCTCCGCCTGCCGTTCGGCATATTCGGCCAAAAAATAGGATAATGATGGCTTGAATGGTTCTGATTTGAGGATCAAGCCTGCCTGTTCGGGAGTTTTGTCCCCTTTGTTCACATTGCAGCGATTGCAGGCGGTGATGAGGTTGGTCCAATTGGTCTTGCCTCCTTTTGATTTGGGAATGATATGATCTATAGTGAGATGTCTTTTGCTACCACAATATTGACATTCACCATTATCACGCTTGAATAGGTTGTTTCTATTGAGCAATACTCCTCGAAATGGAATGTTTTTGTAATGAGTCAGCCGAATCACTGCAGGATATTCAAAGCTTCGATCCACGGTACGGATTTTCAATAATTCATATGTGGAGAGAACATTGGCTTTCTCCAAAAGACAAAGCACAATGGCTTTCTGTACCGGCACTACTGCCACCGGTGAATGATCTAAGTTCAGCACCAATACCCGCTTTTCCATACCTTATCACACTATCGATCTTGCGTCAAAAACGACCTGTTCACCCGTATTGTTTCTCAAAAAATCCTCCCACTCATCCAGATCGGAAACTTTCATTTTGTTGTCCATCCAGAGGATTTCTTCAGCTCCCAAAAACAAGCCAAAATGGGACTCTTTCTTCTCCAAGTCTCTGAAAACAAATAAATCACCCGGAATAGCCTCTTCAGGAGTTACGCTTTTGCCCGGAGTCTTTCCTGAAATCCAAGAATAGCCCGCTATCGCAAAAATCAGCGCAAATCCCAGCTCTTCATCCAAACCAAAAATACTTCTTCCCCCCGCCTGAAAGGGCGCATTGAGGTAGCGAAGTCCTATTTCGATCAATTCTTCGCGATTGGCTTTGAGCGCATGGGGCCGATAATTCCCGGTAAATCCGATGTGATCCTGCCAGTTGAAAAGTTCGAGTTCGCTAAAATGTAGCCGACTACCGGGAAGCAAGTACAGGTTGGTACCGAGGTATTCAATGGCGGCTATCGGACTGGTGACGATCTGAAAGTCCTGATTGAGGAATTTCTGATATTCTTCGCCTGTAATTTCTTTGATCAGCTTGGCCCATACCCATCCGCCCGTACCGGTGTCTTCGTGATACACCCTAAACCATTGACGATCTGAGGTCAGACCATTGATCTGATAGCATTCCCCAAAAAGCAGCTGAGTGACCAGCGCGGAATCAAAAGTGGGTTGGCGGTAAAGTGGAAGGATGGTCTGACGACATATCCCGTATGCATCAATCAAAGGCCATTCGCTGGAGCTCTCTTTTTGCATCTTTTTCTTTCAGGTCCTGTCGTTTATCATGAGTTTTCTTTCCCCGTGCCAGCGCAATTTCCAATTTTGCCAATCCACGGTCATTGATAAATATACGAACCGGAATGATTGCCAGCCCTTTTTCAGCCGACTTAGTTTCAAGCTTTTCCAATTCTTTTTTCTTCAAAAGGAGCTTTCGATCCCGTACCGCCAAATGATTGTAACTCGCGGCCATACTGTAAGGTGAAATGTGCATCTGACGAATGTAGAGTTCCCCGTCCAAAAAAATGCAAAAGGCTTCGGTCAGGGACACTTTGCTTTCACGGATCGACTTAATCTCCGTTCCTGTCAGCATAATTCCGGTCACGTAGGTATCAATAAACTCAAACTGGAAGTTTGCTTTCTTATTTTTAATGTTGACAAATTTTTCGAAGCGGTTGGACTTAGCCATATCAGAGTTTCATTTTGGTCAAAGGAGTCACGTCGAGTCCGACGAATTCGCCTTTGAGGTATTTGTAGTGTGCTGCCATGGCAATCATGGCGGCGTTGTCCGTACAGTATTCGAATTTTGGGACGTAGAGGTTCCAGCCTTTTCTCCGGGCGAGTTCTGCCAAGGTTTCCCGCAAACCTGAATTTGCGGATACGCCACCTGCAATCGCAATTTCTTTGACTCCATACAGCTTGGCCGCTTCCTTGAGTTTGATCAGGAGCATTTCGATCAGGGTGTATTGGATGCTTGCGCAAAGGTCCGGCAGGTTTTCGGAAATAAAGTTCGGATTCTCTTTGAGCTGATCTCTGAGAAAATAAAGCACGGCAGTTTTTATTCCTGAAAAAGAATAATTCAATCCCGGCATTCGGGTCACGGGAAATTTGAACGCTTTGGGATTTCCCTCCTTCGCATACCGATCGATCAAAGGACCTCCTGGATAAGGCAATCCGAGGAGTTTGGCCGTCTTGTCAAAAGCCTCACCGACGGCATCATCCTGCGTCTCGCCGATGACTTCCATTTTCAGGTAATCTTTGACCGATACCAGCTGGGTATGCCCTCCACTCACAGTAAGGCAGATAAACGGAAAATCGGGCTTGGGATCATCGATAAAATGCGCCAAAATATGCGCCTGCATGTGGTTGATATCAATCAAAGGAATCTTCAAAGCTGTCGCAAATGCCTTGGCAAAACTCACGCCCACCAAGAGCGAACCCATCAATCCGGGGCCGCGGGTAAATGCCACTGCCGATAATTGTTCTTTGGAAATACCGGAAGATAAAATGGCCTCCTGAATCACAGGAATAAGGTTTTCCTGATGCGCTCTCGAGGCTAACTCGGGAACTACTCCCCCGTATTTTTCGTGTACGGATTGCGTTGCGACAATATTATTGAGTACTTTGCCATTTACTATAATGGACGCTGAAGTCTCATCGCACGATGATTCAATTGCTAGTATAGAAATATCCTTGTTACCCATTGGAAAAGAACTCGAAAGTTACGGATTTTTTGCACAAAGCTTTCCGGGTAATCCTTTGGCTTGTCTTTTCGACTACTCTTTTGCTGATTTTTATTGGACTGGCACTACAAGTCACGAGTGTCCAAAATTGGTTGATCGACAAGGTCACCACCTACCTTAATAAAAACTCCAATTTTCAAACTGAAATCGGCCGAATCCGGATATCCTGGTGGGATGCTTTGGAAATGGAAAATATTTCTATCCGTGATCACAAAGACAGCCTGATGCTTGGCGCAGATAAGGCTTACGCTGATTTCTCCCTTCTTTCCTTAATTCCTCCGGGGGATTTTGTGGTGGATGCGGTTCGATTAGAACGTGCAGAATTGAATTTCTACACCCATCAGGGAGATTCGACTTTGAATATCAATCGCTGGATCACCGAACTGGGATCTATATTTGGTTCGGTTGACACCACCGCAAAAGTTCCGGTTAACTTCTCGATTACTTCTATCGAATTGAGGCAGGCGAAGTTTTCATTGGTCAATTTCAATGCAGAACCTGTCAGCTCCGGGTTTGATTACACCAAGATCCGGGTTAGGGACATCACTGCCAATGCAGACAATTTCCGAATGAAAAAGGGAGTAATCGGGATTGATATCAAACTCTTAAGTGGAATTGAACAAACCTCGGGAGTAAGAATTCATGAGTTAAAGACCAACTTGACCTATGCACCCAAATTCCTCGAACTGGACAAGCTAAGCCTGAAATCAGAAGGGAGTCATATCAAAAATTACCTTCGGATGGATCTCATTGGTCCGGATGGGTTTTCGGATTTCCTCCATCAAGTCAAGCTGAATGCGCGATTGGATGAAACCAAAATCAGGCTCAGCGAACTCCGGATTTTCGCTCCTTCCTTACCGGAGTTTGAGGATGAAATATTCCTGAGCGGGGAGTTAATCGGACCTGTTTCAGATATTAAATCCAAAGAATTTTTGATTCGACTGGGACAGAAAACCGCCATTTTCGGAGCACTGGAATTGGACGGATTGCCGGATATCAATAAGACTTACCTCAACCTTTCACTCAAAAATTCTGTCATTTCTGCAAGAGATCTCGCTCCCTATCTTACGCCTCAACTCGAAAAGGAAGTCAACAAATTCAACCTGATCCGGTTGGATGCGGATTTTGCAGGACTTATCACCCGCTTTACTACGAATGGAAATTTTCGAACCAGCATCGGCAATATATCTGGGCGGGTAAATTACGATTTGGTCAATGGGGTACCATCCATAGTTTCCAGGGTAAGAATCCAGAACCTCGACATGGGGATTTTGGCAGGAGACCGAGAATTACTCCAAAAGGTAAGTCTGGACGGCAATGTGAACCTTAAAGGGAATTCATTGGAAAACATCTTGATTGACCTCAATGCCAGTATTTCACAGATTGGATTGAATAATTATAATTTCACCAACATTCGAACGGATGCTACTTATGGTTTGAATTTGTTTAGAGGAAATTTGGCTATTGACGACCCCAACCTCAAAGGACAGGCAAAAGGTTATGTTAACCTGAATGAGTCTGTGGATTCGGTGAGGATGTTGGTCCAGATTGACACCGCATTTTTAGATAAGATTAATTTGGTGGAAAAACCAACTTTCATCAGTGGCAAATTGGATATCGACACCAAGGGTATCAAATTGGACGATATTCAGGGGATTGGCAGGTTTTCTGACATCAAAGTGGGTTACGAAGAACGCTTTCTGGATGTAGGTGATTTCTTTTTTCAGTCGCTTTTTGCAGGAGGCACGCGAACGCTTTCAATCAACTCGGATTACCTCGTGGCGGCAGCCTCGGGTCAATTTAACCTGGACCAGATGTCCCGTGACTTGGACATACTCAGCCGGCAGTATATCTCAATCCTCCTGAATGAAGAACAACCCATCGCCAGCTTGGAGGAGAATTTTTCAGAAACCTACAATTTGGATCTCAACGTGCGGCTTCATGATGTAAACCCTTTGATCCAGCTCTTTCAGCCTAATATTTCTATTTCCAAAAACACCATTCTCGAAGGGGCTTTCTATCAAACCCCTGAAAACACCATTTTCAACTTCTTCACCAGTATTGATACCCTTTCCTACCAGGGAAACTCCGCTTTTGGGGTAAACATCGACTTTAATACTTCCAAAATAATCAACAGTGCTAATATCTTAGCCTCATTTTACGTGTATTCCAAGGAACAAAAAGTTGGCACCGCACTTGGATTTGAAAACTTGGGACTAGAGGCGATTTGGGATCAAAACAACTTGGGTGTCCAGTTCAGCCTGGACCAATTAACCACGCAAAGTAAGGCCAGAATTTCTGCTGAGACTAAATTCTCTGCCTTGGGAACGGAAATACATTTCCAACCCTCATTACTTAAAGTCTTGGATCGGGACTGGAATTTTGACCCGGAAAATCAAATCCTGATTTCCGAAGGAAATATTGATTTCAAAAAACTTCGTGTCCTCAAAGATGGGCAGTTTATAGGCGTCGAGGGTCGAATCAGTCAAGACCCTGGGGAAATTCTTGACTTGTTTTTCGAAAATGTTGAAATAGACATTCTGAATACCATCACTACTCTGGAATTTCTGGGCTCAGCCAACGGATCTTTTCAATTGAAAAATCTTCTAGACCAACCGCGTCTCGAAGGTGAAATGTCAATCGATAAGGCCGAGATCAACCGATTCCCGATTGGGAACATCTTTGCTTCTGCAAAACTTCAAGACAATGAATTGATTCTTGATCTCGAAAATGAAATCAACGGTCAAAAGAAAATTGACATCAATGGAATCCTTGGCCTGGAATTTCAAAATCTTGATCTTGACGCTGTCCTCACAGAGGCAAACTTGGTGATTCTTGAACCATTTCTTTCCAATTACATTTCCAATCTGGACGGTACGGTCACTGGAAACCTTCAAATCAGAGGGACGGTTAACTCCCCGGAGGTTTTGGGAAGCGGTAGAATCGACCGGGGAAAAATTAGGGTGAACTTTCTCAATACCAGCTATATCCTAGACGGAAGTATTCTTTTCCAACCCAGGCAGGTCAGCTTCAAAGATTTGATTTTTAAAGATTTGAACGGGAATCGGGCAACATTCACCGGTGGAATCAACCATACAGGATTTAATAACATCTTTCTGGATATAAACTCCACACTGAGCAATTTCCAGGTATTAAATACCACCGCAAAAGACAACGAAGTCTTTTACGGAACTGCCTTCGCCACAGGAACCTTGTCCATTCGCGGCAGCACTACCAATCTGGATGTCACCGCCAGAGCTACCACTCAGCCTAATACTCGAATCTACATCCCACTCACCAGCAGCAATTCGCAATATCAGGAGGAGTTTATCCAGATCATCAACATTCAGGACACCGTGCGGATCAATCAATTGGCAACAGCTATCAACAGGCTGGATATTGAAAATGTGAGGATGAACTTCATTTTGGATATCACTCCGGATGCTTTTGCCCAAATCATCATTGACCCGAAAACCGAAGAAAGCCTGGAAGCCCGAGGACGTGGAATCCTGACCATGAACATCGATACCCAGGGTAATTTTAACCTCACGGGTAATTATGAAATCACACAGGGGCAGTACAATTTCTCACTTTACAATGTCGTCAAACGGGAATTCGCCATACAGCCCGGAGGAAGGATTACGTGGTTTGGTGATCCGTATCAGGGAGTCATGAATCTCAAGGCTGTGTATGAGGAAAATATATCGCTCCAGCCCCTACTTTCTTCTTCGTCAGCATCTGAAAACAGCCAGATGCGGCGACGCTATCCGCTTAAAGTCCTGATGGACCTGCAGGGAGAACTGCTTTCACCAAATATCAAGTTTGGGTTTGACTTCGGCCAGTTCCCGTCTAGCGGAGACGTGCAGACTACCATATCGGCCTTCCAGGGTAGAGTGGCAGCAGATGAACAGGAGATGAACCGGCAGGTATTCTCAGTCATCATGACACGGAATTTCTCTCCGGAGGGGCAGTTTTCGGGAGTAGCTACCATTTCCTCAAGTTTAGGAAACCTGCTTTCCTCACAACTGAATAGCTTTTTGGGACAAATGGACAAAAATCTCGAAGTCAATATTGATCTCGCTACCCTAGACCAAAACACCCTGGAAAATTTTCAATTAAGTGTCGCTTATACCTTTTTGGATGGCAGGCTAAGAGTCTCCCGAGACGGCGGATTTACAGATAATCAGGGGAATGCCAGTGCCGCTTCCATCATCGGGGACTGGCAGGCCGAATACTTACTCACCGGGGACGGGGTATATCGACTCCGTATTTTCAACCGAAATAATTACAATACCTTCACTTCACTTTCCCTAACTCAAAACGTCCTTACTTACGGTGCATCCATCACTCAAAATGTGTCCTTCAACTCATTCTCTGAGCTGTTCAAAAAGTTAACCGGGAGGAATTCCGAGAAACTAAATATCATCGATTCCGATGATTTTCTCAGGGAAGAATATCAGGATGAAGAAAATTGGAAGCCCTTGAATCTGGAAGATATTCCACCGAGAAAAGACCCTCCTCTCCCACCAAAAAAAGTGATTGTCTCTTCAAAAGAAGATTTTTAAAACATTTCTTGGGATAGTTCTCTTTCCTTCAAAAAAGAATTTATGGAAAAAATAACCTTGTTTTGGTTTCGCAGAGACCTTCGATTGGAAGATAATACCGGGCTTTTTTACGCACTTCAGCAAGAAAAAACCGTACTGCCGCTCTTTATTTTTGATCGGAATATTCTGGATCGGCTGGAAGACAAGGCAGACGCAAGAGTGGAATTTATCCATTCCCAACTTTTGGAAATCAAAACTAAACTGGAGCAGAAAGGCTGTTCCCTGCTGATTAAATACGGCAAGCCGGAGGATATTTACCTCGCGCTTTTGCAGGAGTTTGACATTCAGTCCGTTTATACCAATCGGGATTACGAGCCCTACGCCAAGGAAAGAGATGCTAAAGTGGAAAGCCTCCTGAAAGAAAAAGGAGTCACTTTTTTGAGTTTCAAAGATCAGGTAATCTTCGAGCCGGGGGAAATTCTGAATGGTTCGGGAGCGTTTTACAAAGTGTTCACGCCATTTTCCCGCAATTGGCAGGAGAAGTACAAAAGCACCAAAGTGCAGACACTGGATGCGCCCAACTGGAAAAACCTTTACTCCATTGCTCCATTGGATATGATTTCTTTAGCGGAAATGGGATTTGAGAAAACCGGCATCAGTATCCCTCCAAAAGTAACGGACGAGGATCTGATCAGTCATTACGATAAAACCAGGAATTTTCCGGCACAAAATGGCACCACAAGACTTGGAGTCCATCTCCGTTTTGGAACCATCTCTGTACGGAAATTGGCACAGGTTGCCGCTCGGTTGAATGAAACATACCTCAACGAATTGATCTGGAGGGAATTTTATATGATGATATTGGCTTATAACCCGCAAGTGACAGAGCAGGCATTCAAGCCATCCTATGATCTCATTCCCTGGAGAAACAATGAAATGGAATTTCAGGCTTGGTGTGAGGGTAAGACCGGCTTCCCCATAGTAGATGCGGGGATGCGTGAACTCAATACCACAGGCTACATGCATAATCGAGTCCGCATGGTGGTGGCTTCGTTTCTTACCAAGCATCTGCTGATCGACTGGAGGTGGGGTGAGGCCTATTTTGCCAAAAAGCTCCTGGACTTCGATCTCTCTGCCAACAATGGGGGCTGGCAATGGGCGGCAGGCACCGGCACAGATGCACAGCCCTACTTTCGGGTATTCAATCCTGATTCCCAAACAGAGAAATTTGACAAGGACCTGAAGTATATCAAAAAATGGATTCCTGAAATAGGAACAGATAAGTACCCAAAACCCATTGTAGATCATAAATTTGCAAGGGTAAGAGCAATAGACACCTACAAACAAGCCCTCAATCCATGAACATCGGAGACAAAGTAAGATTACTGCACGGAACAGAAGAAGGAATCATACGCAAAATCTCCTCAAGTGGCAGACTCGAAATAGAAATAGAGGACGGCTTTCTCATTCCGGCCATGAAATCCGAAGTAGTCATTGTAGCAGAGGCAGAAAAAAATTATTTCGGTGAAAATGCAGGAGTCACCAAAGAAACCGAGGCTCCCCTTTCGATCTCAGCACCAAAGGATCAGGGACTTTACCTGGCTTTCCTCCCGATCAATGATCAAAACCTGAGTCTCTATCTCATCAATGACAGCCATCAACCCTACCTTGCCCACAGCTCGGAGGTATATGGGAGCAATCACCGGACACTTTTTGCCGGAACGTTAAATCCCGGGGAGAGCAAAAAAATTGACGATCGCCTGATGAAGGAAATGAACGAATGGCCGGCATTTTTGATCCGCTTCATCCCTATCCAAAACAGATTGGAAAAAGCTATCCCGGCCTTTGAGCGACAGCTCAAAATGAAGGCGACGCAGTTTTTCAAGCATCTGAGCAAAGCACCGATCTTGGGAAAAAGTGTGTACCTCTTTGCTATGGAGCAGACGACCAAAGAACTGGACATCCGAAGTCTGAATGCCGAACTGAACCAAATCACGCCAAAACCGGAACAAACCAAAGCCCTAAAACCTGCCCGATCCATCGACCTGCACATCGAAGAGCTACATTCGGATCCTGATAAGCTCAATAATTCTGAAAAAATGCGCCTCCAACTTGAAGCCTTTGAGAAAAATCTCAATCAGGCCTTGGCCTCAGGTATGGATGAGATCACTTTCATTCATGGCTTGGGGAATGGGGTGCTGAGAAAAGAAATTCACAAGCGCCTCAGTCAATTAGGAAATATTAAGTACTTTCAGGACACCCAGAAAGACCAATGGGGTTACGGGGCCACATTGGTTCGAATTTTCTAATCCATGCAAGTCAAAACCTCTCCAGTTTTTTTGATTTTTGAACAGCAACACCAAGAAGCTAAAATCCTTTTTTTGGCCCTTGGTAAGCAGATTAATTCCAAGAAAGCAATCGAGTTGCAGACCAAACTCGAATTTCTGGAACTCTTTACCGAATTGATGGAAAAGATCCACTTCGAAAATGAAAGCCTGAGCAATGAACTTTTTCTGCGTTTCAAACCCCTGAAAAAGTCTCTTCGCAAAACCCATCATCTGAAACTGGTCGAGCGAAACCTCAAGTCAAAAGAAGAAAGATCTGGTCTCCAATTTGATAGCTACCGGGATTATCTTTTGATCCAAAAAAAGAAAATTCAAAAAGAAGCTTTCGATCTGGTAGTGGGCAGCACCTTGAAAACCTGGGATGATTTTAGAGAAAACGCCCAAAAGATAAGTCGAGGAATCAAACCTCTTACCATTAATACCGCAATCAATCAGCTCTTTCAGGACGAGCTGATATTCCTGCACCGAGAACTCAAAGCTCCCATCAGCAGTCAGGGATTCCGTGATTTGTTTGAAAGCCTCCGCAAAATAATCATGTTGGAAAACCTGCTTATTCAACTTGGCTTCAACCCCATTTTTGTCTCCTCAATCCATGAGGAAATCGCCCAAGTCAAAGACCAACTCAAACCTTGGTATTCCAACCATTTGGCATTTCAAACACTTTCAGGTTTCCTTGCAGAGAAGACCAGTATATCCAAAAAGTACATGGATTGGATCAAAGAACTAAAGGAAGAAAAGAAAAGCCTGTCTTCCGAAATCGAAAAACAGGCTTTTGTCTTACTCAAAAAAGTATTGATATAAATTAAATCTTTGCCAAGGCCTGCAAAATGTCATTTTTCAGATCTTCGGCATCCTCCACGCCAACACTCAATCGGATCAGTGAATCTACCAAGCCGACTTTTTCTCTTTCCTCCTTTGGTATCGAAGCATGCGTCATGGAGGCAGGATGCCCGCATAGCGATTCTACCCCTCCCAAAGACTCCGCAAGGGCAAATAACTCAAGATTTTCCATCACCGTCTTGGCATCTTCGATCCGGTTTCCCTTCAAGGTAAAAGAAATCATCCCCCCAAAGTCTCTCATTTGTCTTTTGGCTACTTGGTGATTTGGGTGACCTTCAAATCCAGGCCAATAGACTTTTTCCACTTTTGGGTGATTTTTAAGATAGGCCGCGATTGTCTTTCCATTCTGGCAGTGGCGCTCCATTCTCAGATGAAGGGTCTTAATTCCTCGCAATACCAAAAAGCAATCTTGCGGTCCGGGAGTCGCCCCGCAGGCATTTTGCAAAAAAACCAACCGGGACGCAAGCTCATCATCATTCACCACCAAGGCACCCATCACCACATCTGAATGTCCTCCGAGATACTTGGTGACGGAGTGCATAACAATGTCTGCACCGAAGTCGAGCGGGTTTTGAAGGTATGGAGAGGCAAAAGTATTGTCTACTGCCAAGAGCAAATTGTGTTTTTTGGAAAATGCAGCCACAGCCTCCAAATCAATGATATTCATCATTGGATTGGTAGGAGTCTCCACCCATACCATTTTGGTATTCTCATTCACATAGGAAGAAAGTGAGGACGGGTCGGACATGGGTACGAAGTGGAACTTGATCCCATACCGCTCGAAAACTTTAGTGAAAAGCCGGTAAGTCCCGCCGTAAAGGTCATTGGTGGATATGATTTCATCTCCGGGATTGAACAATTTCACCACCGAATCAATCGCCCCGAGACCGGAGGAAAAACAGATTCCATGCTTCCCGTTTTCCAAAGCAGCTAAGCTATTTTGAAGCGCTGTACGGGTAGGATTGTGTGTACGACTGTACTCGTAGCCCTGATGATCTCCGGGAGATTTTTGGACATAAGTCGATGTCTGATAAATCGGAGTCATGATAGCCCCTGTAGAGGGGTCAGGGCTTACGCCGGCATGAATGGCTTTGGTACCAAATTTCATTATTCTTTGAGTTTATATTCTTGACGTAGGGAATTTATGGGGAGCGGGTGATTTTCGGTGAAAATCCGATTTTGCGTGCTAAACTTGCCCGGGAATTCCTAAATAGAATCCTCATTAGCACGTCAAAGATGACAAAAAAGGACAGTATTTTCAAAACTTTAAGAGAGTACTTTAGGGATCACCCAAGCGCAGCATTTGGGTGGATTTGGGTGATGGTAATGCCGGCAATCGGAAGTTTGGTCTTAGTGTCAAATGCCGACCTTGCCGGAAATTTTCCACTTGATCTGGTAATTCATCACATCCTTTTCACTGGATTGATCGCTCTTTTACTTGGATTTGCCCTTTTACCTACCACACTCACCGCCCTTGCAAGCGGTTATTTTTTCGGTTGGATTGGCTTTCCTGGATTATTCTTTGGTTACTTATTCGCTAATGTGATCGGGTATGTGCTTGGAAAAGTACTGAACACTAATTTTCTTGGCCTGCTTTACAAACGGAAACCTGAAATAAGACAAGCGATTGAAAGCAGAATTGAACGCCCGCAAAGTCTGATATTTTTTATTCGAATCAGTCCGGTTATCCCTTTTGCGATTTCCAATTTCCTTTTTGCTTCGCTAAAAATCGATCTGAAAAAAGTCCTGCTTTTCGGGATTCCAGGCATGCTTCCCCGGACCCTGATCGCTTTTGGAACCGGCCTTTTGGCAAGTTCATTTATGGATGCAAAAAAAGCCATGAATGATCCCATCCAATTGGGAATTCTGGCTTTCTTGTTTTTGGTTAGTTTTTGGGGACTTTATCGCAGTTGGAAAACTTCCAAGGCCTAGCGAAGCAAATACATCTTGCCGTAGCCTTTGGTGAATCCCCGATCTCCCGCTGTCGGTCGATGCTCCATAAACTGCCCATTCTTTCGAATCAAAACCCGATAAATGTACACGCCATTGGCCAGCTGATCACCAAACTCATCTTTTCCGTCCCAAGCATATTCGGTGATGTTGTTGCCTATACGGATAGGACCCAATTCATTTTGGAGAATTTCTCTCACGACTTTGCCGGTGACGGTCATAATTTGAATTTTGATCTCATCAGGAATCTCCGAACCCGTCAAGGTAAAGACAAAGCGGACTGAAGTGCTGAATGGATTTGGGTACGGATAGAAGTTGGTGATCTGAGACTCATTGACTACCTCGAATGTAATCTCATAGGGTTGAGGAGAATCCTCATTGGTGATCCTCAAGGTATAAAGTCCGTCTTCAAGCGGCCCCGGAATAAATGAAACTCTAAAACTTTCGCTCGCCGAAGCAGGTGACCAAGTAAGATTTGGATTGGAGAAATTGACTTTGGCAAACTGACAACCCTCACAGTTCCTCTTCAGGAATATTTCCATCCCCAAGGTATCCCTTTTATAAAGTAAAGTCTGATCATTTTTAAGAAGTGCTGTGACCATGACATTTGGAGATACTAAATCCCCATCCATGATATAAATCCCATCAAAATTCACATCCAAAAGGGAGGTGGAATTATCTCCTTCGACTACGAATGCCACCCCCAGGTCAATCATGTTATTTCGGAAGGTTTGCTCCCGTTGAATTCTCGGATTGGCAAAAACCTCCAATTCGGTCTCTCCCGCTCTGCCGATACTGTTAAATTCCACTGTAAACTCCAACTGCTCTCCGGCTTTCAGGGCAGGGAATTTTTTGGAAATGCTTTCCAGTTTTTTAGTGGTCAGATTCGTCATTTTCCAATCCACCTGAATTGAATCCGAAAAGTTATACAGGGAGACATTCTTGAAAATAAAATCAATTTTGGTGCTCTGTCCTTCTCTTAATCGGATTCGATCTCCGGGATTTTTCTCCAAAAGAACCCCCTCAGGCACGCCTTCGAAATTGACCTGCCACTTGTCCAGCTGGGCGGGCTTTGTAGATTTCTCATCTTTCATCGAATACCTCAGCCGCAGATAAGGGTAGCTAAGCGGATTGATGAAAGAGAGATCGATTTCTTTATCCAGGGTATTTTCCACCAAGACCCGTTGCTGACCATCTTCAGCTACTCCAAGGATATCAAATCGGGTAAACTCCTCCTCATTGATCCAGTTTCTGGCATTTACATTTTGGAAAAATCGCTCCCAAGATGATGCTGGACCAATTCTCGGAGAGAGGATCACGCCATTGGTGAAATAGCCTTCAAGGGCTGTTGTAAAGCTGAGGGTCTGATTGGAGGCAGGTTGGGTGAAATTTGGGTTGCCGACGATCTCAATAGATTCGCCTGCCCGCATTCCTTTTCGTCCATAGAGGATGTAGGGATCACCGCTTTTCAGTGCTCTGAGTGTCGCCTCATTTGCCCCAAATGCTCTCAAACTTTGATAGGCTCGATCAGGCCAAGCATCAAAATTGACACTCCCAACCGTGAAAATGACGACATAATCACCCTCTTTCACCCCTCTTACATAATCCTGCAGGATGGTATTCCCCGGAGTTGTAATCCAGGCATTTTGAATACTTTGGATCATTTGAGGCACCCTGCCGCAAGCTCTGGAATCAAGGATATCAAATCCCGGCACAGGGACCGCTAGGTATGGAAGCAAGGTTTTTTGATCGATCGCCACTAAACCGATCGATCCATTGGGACAAAGTCGGCTGTTGGCATTGTTGACGTTGTCGATGATCTGCGGGATATTGTCAAGATAAAATTGCGTGTTTCTAAAATTGAGCGAATCGACACCTGAGCCTACCGTGAACACTTCAATACTTGATTTCTGTTGGACATACTGCCATGACTTCCTCGCCTGATCCAACTCCAGATTTTCCAGCTGACTTTGACCGAGCTGATCTTCCACGCGCTGTGTCCAACCGTTTCCTGTATTCGGGATAAATGAAAAACTGGAATTTGTCCAAGCATCTGTTTCTCCCACTTTTGGATCTTGGTAGCGGGATCTCCAATAGTAGGTGCTGGAATCATTTCCCGCCAACAAGCTGACAGGCCACTCCACAAGCCCCGAGGTAGTCGATCGGATTTCCTTTCTGAAAGCTGAATTGAAGTTAATCGTCGTGTCCATTTGTACGATCAGGGTTCTGCTTTCCGTCAGCTTTCCCGGTGCCTGAGTGATCAGCTTGAGCTCCTTTTGGTTGACAATCCCAAAATCGGTCGGAAACAAATTGACTGTGCCACTCAAAGGAATGAATGCGGTGTAGGTGATGACATTATTGGCAAAAGTCATCTCCGGGACAGTGCGCTCGGTATTTAACGCGATGGTAAACTGATTCTCCCCTGCTGCATCCAAGAGGAAGTTTGGAATAGAAAAAACGACCGTATCAGATCTGTAGATCGAGGAGATTTTGACCGGATCAAAGCTTAGCATCGTCCCATCGGGAAGTCTTCTGTCAATTTTGAAATTCAGGGAATCCGGATTGACAATTCCGAGATTTCTGACCAGGAAAGAAAGCTTTAGGCTATCCGAAATTGCAGAAAGGGGTGAATCGTCAAAAGTACCTAAACTTACTTCCTCCACTTTGACGGCGTAGTCGGCTTTGTTGGCAGGGAAAATCCGTATTGCAGGATCTCCGAGCATAACCATCTGCTCCATGTGAGAGTAGTTGAGCGGGTTGGTGCCATAGAGGTTAACAAAGTTCTTTTCTGCCTCCATTTTCACTTCACCGATGGTTCGGTAGATGAGGGTGCTGTCTGCAAACGCTGATGAGTAAAACAAATCGGAATACCTTCTCAAGTACACGTCCACGCCGATTGAGGTATTTGCCATAACAATTGCCCCACCTTTATTCGGTGTGATAATCCAATCTTCCCCTTGTGTATACACGGTAGAATATGCACTTCCATAGTCACAGCCATTGAAAAGCATAATAGGATACTTCCCTTTGTTGGCATAGCCTAAGGTGGGGTCAGAGGCAAATCCAATCTCAATATCAATGATCGTCGGTGCCCCATGGCCAAAGAAAGTCAACATGGATCGCCCTTCATTGAGATCCCCTGAGATATCGATCACTTCCACTACTGAATTGGACCGCTTACGATAGGTCGTCACCTTTCCACCTAAAAATGGCCCCTCAGCCAAGGCTTTAAAACCATTCAAAAAACTGAAATAGCGCTCCAATTCAAATTCAGAGACTCCTCCACTGAGGTGGATCAATTCTTTTTGCCAGGGCTCACTCACTCCCACCTGATCTTTTTCGATTGCTTTGTCCAGGTAATCGGAGAGTTGCTGCGCGTTTTTGCCGGGGATCCTGCCTACTGCCATTGCGGGAACCTCAGGGTTTTCGGCATCTAGGCCTAAGACATACACATTGTCAGAAAAGGGATACCCTCCTACAGGCACCAAATCCTGGAAGGCAAAGGCCTCCGGAGATTTCCTGTAAAAAACGTTCTGATTATTGAGTCTGCCCTGGGAAAAAACAGCGATCGATCTTGCAGCCAACAACATATGCGTTGGCTTATGGACAGGATAGTAGGCTCTCAGAAATTCGTACAGGGCAACCGGAGATTTTTCACCGTATCCAAACTGATCATAGAGTTCCTCCATTCTCACAGTAAGCGTATCAAATCCACCCCCTAAGGCAGAGGCACGATGCTGGGCATACATTTTTAATGGATTGGCATATTTTGAACTTGCCTTTTCCAATTCCCTATGACCTACAATGATGTAATTCGAGGCTTGGGTCAGGTAATTTCGAAATTTTACTTTTTGCATGATCCCCACAGCGATCACAGTTCCTTCAGGCTGAATCCAGATTTTACTGGATTGCCCGGGTACTGCGGCGGTGAAACTCATGGCTGTACCGACTTTGGATACCTGTACTTTTTGGGGGTTGTGAAGATCAGTCACATCTACAGCGACATAATTATTTTGGACCTGATTGATCACTGCCCGCTGACTTCCCGGAGGAAAGATCATTTGACGGGGTCCAAAGTCTCCAGCTTGAATAGGTTTCCTAAAAGTAATTTTGGCGTATGCAATCGAAACATTATCCACAGATTGTGGCCCCTGAGGCAGGACTTTCACAATCAAAGAGCCATTTGCATTAAAATCGCTCATCTGCAAATCCAAACTGAGCTGAGGGTATTCAAAGCCATTAAAACTGGCTTGGGTCAACGTGCGCTGAGTCCCTGTGAGCGGACCGGCACTGATCGTAACCAGATGGGGGTTTTCAGACCTTCCTACCAATCCGATTTCCAGTTTGGCAGTTCCTGAGTTACTAATGGTCCCCAAGCCGGAAAACGGCATATCCCTTGCTGCCCCTTTGGTAATCTGGACTCCCATCCATCCTTGGCCAATGTCATAGCTCGAAAGTCTAAACCCTAGCGTATAGGCTCTTCCCAAGGAATATTGATCCGAAAAGACTTGGAGCTGTTCTGTTTCGAAACCGGAAACAAGAGGGAGGTTTGAAGCAGGCACTGGTCTTTGACTCATCCGTTTTCCGGGTGTACCAGGCGTGACAGTGAGGAAAAATGCCGTGGTATCAGTGTAGGTATTGTAATACGGATTTGGGATCGTAGAAAACTTGGTATAGAGTTTTTTGTCCAGCTCGGCATCGTTTCGTATCCCATAAAAATCAATAAAGTCTTGCGGATCCAGTTTGCCGTCACTTTCTCCTTCCACATGGATTGCTACTTCTTTTCCCCGGTGAAAAACCCGGATCATCCGAGGATCCAAGTTGGAGGTATTGAGTCCCGAAGCTTGAAGTGAATTGGCTGAAATCCGATAAATTCCGTCTTGAGCCGTCGGAATCTTATAGTAGGTCAAGGAGAAGTCATACCATACAGGTTCCTGAGCTTTCACAGAAGTCAAAGCAAAAATCAAAATCAAACTGGTCAGCAAAGTCTTTGTGAGTCTCATCTTTCCCAAGATTTAAATTTTCTGAAGTCTGAAGAAAACTTCTCCAAACTCACCTTAACACTGAAAATATGGGAATAAGGACTCTCCGAAACGTCTCCCAAATCTGAAAGGGCATAATCAATCTGAAACCGCTCACTTAGAATGACACCTATGCCTGCTGCCGGCAAAAAGTTTAACGATTCATTTCCCTGAAAATCTTTGATGTATTGAAAATTGCTGACACCACCCCGGACAAATACCAGCTGTTTGAAGCCCAATTCCAGACCAAATTTTGGATCAATGCTGAATGCAGAAGATGAAATCACGGTATTTCGAGCCCCGTCAAATGTGGTTTCCAGATCCAAGGCAGTCAATAAATTGAATTTTTCACCAAGTTTCCAATCATACGCGATACTGGCGATTGCCTTGGGCAGAGTGATTTCAACTGTATTTAAGGGCACTTCATTATTGGTTTGTGCATAGACCTCGCGAACCAATTCCGCATTATGAGTCCAGGCATTATAAGTGGTAGTGATATCCCGGACCATGAGTCCGATGGTCATGCGTTTTTGGATGTAAAGTCCTCCCAGGTCCAACCCGAAACCCCATGCCTGTGCAAACTTACCCACGTTCCGGTGAACGACCTTTGCATTTGCCCCCAATTTAATCTTATCCGAGATGTCCCTTGCAAAACTGAGAAGCAGGGCATAATCTGCAGCATTGAAAAACTGGATATTGTTGTAATTAAGTGCGCCATTGGCATCGTAAAGAAATCGCGTATCGGGGATATCATCCACGCCAAAGCGGATCAAAGAAACTGCTACTTGGTTTTGATTCCCTATCGGGGTACTAAACCCCAAATAATCATATTGGGCTATTCCCGCAAAGTATTCCGCGTGCATCAGGGAAAATTCATACTGGTGCCGGATACCGGTAAGTGCAGCAGGATTCCAATACGCAGCAGTCACATCCCGAACCGCCCCGACTTGCGCCCCGCCCATTCCCAAGGCTCTTGCCCCAACTCCGATGCTTAGAAATTCATTGGAATATTTTGGGGTTAGGCTCTGAGAAAAACCCTCTCCTGCCCAAAAGACCTGAAAACAAAACAGACAAGTAGCGCATAAAAATTTCACCATATTCAATTTCACAAGCCCAAAATAATTCAATTTAAAAAACCCCGAACTAGCCTAGGTGTTTTTAATTCAATCAATTTCACTGAAATGTACACCATCGGACACTTTTATGTCACATTGCTGAACATATTATTTGATTTGGATATTAGAAAACTAAGGTGTCGAAAAAACACAAGAACTTTTTCAAATAAATAAAATATCAACTGAGTCCATTTTGAAGGCCCTTTTTAGAAAGTGCAGTATCCCCGGTTGATAGTTTTAACAAGGAATCAGGTTATACAAGGTAGCTTGGAAAAGATTGGTATCATTTTTCTTTGAATACTGGAAATAGAAAGGAAAAATATTCTCCGAATGGATACCTAATCACCATACCATGAACGTCGCCAACACACAGATTCAAATGCGCAAAGGACTCCTGGAGTTTTGCGTGTTGCACATCATCTCACGGGGCGAGGTCTATACTTCAGATCTGATCGAAGAGCTGACTCAAGCTCAGATGATCGTGGTCGAGGGAACCCTCTACCCCCTGCTCAATCGGCTGAAATCTGCCGAACTTGTCACTTATCGCTGGGTCGAATCCGAATCCGGGCCACCTCGAAAATATTACCTGATCACCGAAGAAGGAAAAAAATTCCTGCTCACCCTCTCGGAAACCTGGACTTCATTGGTCAATTCTACAACTGAAATCATGGCTAAGAATTGATCCTGAAGCAACCCTAAAAACAGAATTAAAATGAAAAAGACGATAAGCATCAACATCAGCGGCATCCTTTTCCACATCGAAGAAGACGGCTACGACACCTTGCGAAAGTACCTGGATGCAATCAACAGGCACTTTTCAAGCTATAAAGACAATCAGGAAATCATCTCTGACATCGAAAACAGAATTGCGGAAATTTTCCTGAGCAATCTGAAAAACAACAAACAGGTCATCACCGCTGAAAATGTCGACAAACTCATTGAAAAGATGGGTACCATCGCTGACTTCACGGCAGTGGAAGAGGAAAAGGAGGCGCCTGTCGAAGAAAATTCCCATAGAGAGGACGACTTCTATAAGTATGTAACCCCTCCAGGCAGCGAACCCGGCGGCTACAAAAAACTCAAGCGACTGGAAAACAAGAAAATACTCGGCGGCGTGTGTGCGGGAATCGCCAACTATTTGGCTGTAGATCCCCTATGGATCAGGCTGATCGCTATTCTGCTTTTATTCAGCGGCAACCTCAATTTGAAATTTGGCATTTTTGACATCCTCCCTTTTGACAACTTCCGGTTCAATCTGGGCTTTGGCTTTTTCGCCATAGTCGCCTACATCGTCTTGTGGGTCATCCTACCGGTTTCTTATGAGCTGATGGAAGACAGCAAAATCAAAAAGCTCTTCAGAAACCCCGACGATAAGGTTTTGGGAGGAGTGTCCAGTGGTTTGGCAGCCTATTTTGGAGTAGAGGTTCTTTATGTAAGACTTGCATTTGTGTTATTGGCCTTTGCAGGAGGATCGGGGATTTTGATTTACCTGATTCTCTGGATCATCACACCGGTGGCAAGTTCAATCACAGAGCGGATCAAAATGAAAGGTGGAGAAATCACGCTGGACAGCATTGACTCCACGATCAAGGAGAGCATCAATCCTGTTCCGCCGCAGCCTGAGTCCCAAGCCAGAAAAATTCTGATGGCACCTTTCCGGGTTTTAGGAAAAGTAATAGACGCTCTGGGATCAGCCTTGGGACCTTTGGGGACTTTTATCGGAACGGTCATTCGAATCATCTTTGGCTTGATCATTTTCTTCATTGGGCTTTCCTTGACCATAGCTCCTCTCGCAGCATTGGCCGCATACTTCGGGATCTCAGACTCTGATTACAGAGCCTTGATAGAAAATTTCCCGGTGGAATTGTTCACAGATATGGTTCCACTCTGGCTGGTCATCTCCAGCATGGGATTGATCATCATTCCGGGTATCATCATTCTCCTGCTGGGTCTAAGTGTGCTGGCGCAAAAGAATCTCATCGGAGCGAGATTTGGTTTGGTAGCATTGGGATTGTGGCTGCTTTGTGTTGGAATTTCTCTTTTCCAGATTCCAAAAATTGTAGCACAGTTTAAGGAAGACAATTGGTATAAAACCGAAAGCCAACTTTCTGTCACGCCCGGCACCTTGATCCTCAAGCTGAATGAGGCGGAAGATGATCCAACCTTTAACCATGTCAACCTCAAAATCGAAGGCAAAGCAGATTCCTTGGTCACGCTTAAAGAGGAATATTTCTCAAGGGGCCGAACCAAGTCCGAGGCTTTGGCCAATGCACAGGGTTTTAAGTACTCCTATGCAGTGATGGATTCTGTGGTGATTTTCGACGAAGGATTTGACATCAGCAGTTTGGATCAGTTCAGAGACCAAAAGGTAAACCTGACACTTCAGATTCCATATGAGCGTCCATTCATTATGGAACGTTCACTTCTTGACATTCTCAGAAACACCATTTACACCAATGGATACCGCTCCTCAGACGTAAGATCCACGACAGTTTGGGTGTTCAATGAAGCCGGTCTGGTTTGCCTTACCTGCGGGAGAAAAGACAATAGCACCGAAGATTGGGACAGGGAAGAAAAGGATAATATACAACTGGACTCTCTGAGCAAGGCTAAAATTGACAGTGCAACCCGGGCAAAATTTGCTGATGCATTCTTTATGAAAGATTAACTTAATCGAAAGCATAAATAAGAGAGAGGCGCCATTAGGTGCCTCTTTTTTTGTACCTTCTAAACAAAAAAGAAATGGACGTTACTGCAAGATTTTTGGGCGGCTCCGGAGCCGTTACCGGTTCTAAATATCTTATCGACTTGGGAGATTTTGAATTCATGGTGGATTGTGGGCTTTTTCAAGGACGTAAGGAACTCAGAGATCGAAACTGGGACAAATTTCCCACACCGGTGGACGAGTTGGATTGTATCATATTGACCCATGCTCACCTGGACCACATTGGCTATCTGCCCCGATTGGTGAAGCAGGGATTCAGAGGGCCAATTTATTGCACGGAAGCCAGTGAAGAATTGGCGAAAATTCTTCTTTTGGATTCAGGTAAGCTACAGGAAGAAGAGGCAGAGTTTGCCCGTAAGAAAGGCTATTCCCGCCATGAAGACCCGCAGCCGCTATACACCATAGAAGATGCCGAAGCCGTCTTTCCTATGCTTACTCCCAAACCTTTTGATCGGGCCTTTTCGATTCACCCCGGAGTCGATGTGACTTTCTTCCATGCAGGGCATATTCTCGGAGCTTCCATCGTTAAGGTGGTCTTAAAGGGTGAATCTCAAACCAAAAAACTGGTCTTTTCCGGAGACTTGGGAAGATATCATGACCCCTTACTTTTCCCTCCAACACGTATTCCCAAAGGAGATATTGTTTGGATGGAATCGACCTATGGAGATCGAAACGCCCCACCTACAAAGCCTGAGGAAGAGCTAGCCCGCGCAATCAGAGACACGTTCGACAGAGATGGTTTGGTGATTATTCCGGCCTTTGCCGTCGGCAGGACTCAACTCATACTGTATCACTTATACCAATTGATGAAAAAGGGTAAAATCCCCAAAGTGCCGATTTTTCTGGATAGTCCTATGGCCATCGATACAACCAAGCTTTACTTGGATTTCCATACCGACCATCGCCTCTCAGCTATGATTGAGGAGGAACATGAGCATGCGTATAAGCATCCTCAACTCCATTATTATCAAAAACGGGAGCAGTCCATGTCTTTGAACGAGTTTAAGGGTCGGGCTATCATTATATCAGCAAGTGGAATGGCAACAGGAGGACGTGTACTCCACCATCTTTTTCATCACTTGCCGCATGAAAAAAACGGAGTAATCATAGCAGGATATCAGGCGGAAGGAACCCGCGGAAGAAGGTTACTCAATGGAGAGCCTACTGTCAGAATCTATGGAAATGAGGTCCCCGTCAAGGCGAAAATCTATCCTATTGAAGGGCTATCCGCTCATGCCGATCAAGCCGAATTAATGGATTGGGCTGAGGGATTTTGTGAGAAACCCAAAATGGTATTTATTGTGCATGGAGAGCAGCTTAGCGCTGAGACTTTAGCCCAGAAATTAAAGGATGAATTAGACTGGAACACCATAGTCCCACAATATTTGGAATCATTTGTGCTGTTCGAGGGAATTTAAGGAGTCACTAGGTGATGAGGTTTTCCGGGATGGAATTAGCTTTCTATAAGCGAAAGGAGTAAGTAGACCGGAGACGAAAGATGGAAGGTGTCTTATTCCTGCGTTTCGATCTTAACCCTTGACAATTTAAAGCTTCCTAAGGTTATGGATATTCACACTTATAGATAATGGAATGAAAAGATTTTTGTTTTTAGCCTCGCTTCTTTCTGCCGGATTTCTGTTTCTGAGCTGCAAACCCTTAAAACCTGAAGGTCAGGGGATCACCGGCACAGTCACTTGGATAGAAGGGAATCAAATGCCCATGATTACGGAAAGTGGAAAAGCAGCTCCCAAAACGACTCCTAAACCTGTGAAAAGGACAATAAGAATTTATCCACTGACTAAATTCTCTGACTTAAAAATGGAAGATGGTCTATTCACTGCTATCGCTTCAAAACCAATCACCGAGGTAGAATCCGACAAGCAGGGAAAATATTCCATTCAACTCAGTCCGGGAAGGTATTCAGTTTTCATAGTGGAAGAGAATGGCCACTTTGCGAATATCTTCGACGGGGAAGGAAATGTGCAGCCTGTGACGGTCAAGGAAAACGAATGGACACTTTTGGATGTGGAGGTTAATTACAAGGCGGTGTATTGAGAAATGGAATTTGGCTAAAGCCCGATCGCGCTATTAATTTTCAAGGAATGGGCCAAAGCCACAATCCTATTTACAGGAGAACCAAAAAATATCCCTGACAAGGACACAAAAAAAGCTCCGGAATTCACATCCGGAGCTTTTTGATTTAATTTTTCCCGCTGAATATTACTCGGCGGCTTTTTCTTTTTTCTTAACCGAAATCGTGAGTTCGGAACCTTCCCCGGAATAGTCCGCGGTAATCACATCCCCTTCAGAAAGATCACCTTTTAGAATCTCTTCTGCGATGGCATCTTCCAGGTATTTTTGGATCGCCCGGTTCAATGGACGGGCACCGTACTGTTGATCATAGCCCTTCTCAGCCAGGAAGTCCTTGGCTTTGTCAGTCAATTCAATCTTATATCCCAGATCGGTAATTCTTCTGAAGAGTTTACCCAAGCTGATGTCAATGATCTTGAAGATATGCTCTTTGGTAAGGGAATTGAATACCACTACATCATCCAGACGGTTTAAGAATTCAGGACTGAATGCTTTCTTCAACGCAGATTGAATCGTCGACTTCATGATATCATCAATGCCCTCAGGTTTTGCTTTGCTTGCAAAACCGATACCGGCACCAAAATCTTTCAAATCACGAACTCCAATATTCGAAGTCATGATGATGATGGTGTTTCGGAAATCCACTCTCCTTCCCAATCCGTCGGTCAGAATACCATCATCCAGCACCTGAAGGAGGATATTAAATACATCCGGATGCGCTTTTTCGATTTCGTCAAGCAATACTACTGAATACGGCTTTCTTCTGACTTTTTCAGTCAACTGCCCCCCTTCTTCATAGCCAACATAGCCTGGAGGCGCTCCCACCAATCGGGACACGGAGAATTTCTCCATATATTCCGACATGTCGATCCTAATCAGTGCATCGTCTTTGTCGAAGAGATAGGTAGCAAGCATTTTTGCCAGTTCAGTTTTTCCAACTCCTGTAGGACCAAGGAAAATAAAAGAGCCGATTGGCTTTTTAGGATCTTTCAAACCTACTCGTGTGCGCTGAATCGCTTTAGTCAATTTCTTGATCGCTTCTTCCTGACCGATTACCTTTCCTCCCAATTCCACATTCATATTGAGCAATTTAGCTCCTTCATTCTGTGCAATCCGCTTGGCAGGAATCCCGGTCATCATGGCAATGACTTCAGCTACGTTGTCTTCCTCAACAACAAAACGCTTGGACTTACTTTCATCTTCCCAGCGATTTTTCGCTATCTCCAATTGCTCCAGGAGTTTCTTTTCCTTGTCACGCAACTGGGCTGCTTCTTCGTATTTCTGAGATTTGACTACCCGGTTCTTTTCTATTTTAATGTTTTCTACATCTGCTTCCAGCTTCAGAATATCCTCCGGTACGTGAATATTGTTGATGTGAACTCTTGCACCGGCCTCATCCAAGATATCGATCGCCTTGTCAGGCAAGAATCTATCGGAGATGTAGCGGTCAGATAACTTCACGCAGGCTTCGATTGCTGCCGGAGTATAGATTACATTGTGGTGATCCTCGTATTTATCCTTGATGTTTTCAAGAATCTGAATGGTCTCTTCGGGAGAAGTCGCATCCACCATCACCATTTGGAATCGACGGGCCAAGGCACCGTCTTTCTCAATGTACTGACGGTATTCATCCAACGTGGTGGCGCCGATGCATTGTATTTCTCCACGTGCCAAAGCAGGTTTAAACATGTTGGATGCATCCAGCGAACCAGAAGCTCCGCCTGCCCCCACAATAGTATGTAGCTCGTCAATGAAAAGGATCACGCTTGGAGATTTTTCAAGCTCGTTCATGACGGCTTTCATCCGCTCCTCAAATTGCCCTCTATATTTTGTCCCGGCCACCAAGGAGGCCAAGTCCAAAGTCACCACACGCTTATTGAAAAGAACTCGAGAGACTTTTTTCTGAACTATTCTGAGCGCTAATCCTTCAGCGATGGCTGTCTTTCCAACACCCGGCTCGCCGATCAGTATCGGATTGTTTTTCTTTCTTCTGGAAAGAATCTGAGCTACTCGCTCAATTTCCTTTTCACGGCCGATGATAGGATCCAATTTATCATCTTCAGCCATTTTGGTCAGGTCACGACCGAAATTGTCCAAAACAGGAGTTCGGGATTTTTCAACACCGGGCTTTGCCTGACTGCCTGATCCACTACCGGATGACCCAAAGAGCTTGGACCCATCGTCATCCCCATCTTCAGCTTCTGCTTTAGCTCTCGTAGCGGTGCCCGCGTCTGATTGCATCTCTAACATATCTTTGACAGAATCATAGTTCACTTCAAATTTATTAAGGATTTGAGTGGCAATATTGTCTTCATCTCTTAGTATGGAAAGAAGTAAATGTTCAGTTCCTATCAGTTGGCTTTTGAAAATTTTTGCTTCTAGGTAAGTGATTTTCAGGACCTTTTCCGACTGACGGGTCAGTGGAATGTTGGCCATGTTTTTCACATTGTGATTTGCGGTACCTTTGACAGCCCGTTCGATCGCATTGCGAAGCTCATCGAGAGGAACGCCCGATTTTTTAAGAATGGAAACAGCAACACCTTCTCCTTCTCGAATCATCCCAAGCAAGAGGTGCTCTGTGCCAATGTAATCATGTCCCAACCGCAGTGCTTCCTCCCGGCTAAGTGAGATCACCTCTTTGACTCTATTTGAAAATTTCGCTTCCATTTAAATCCTTTCTGATTGTATAATAAACCTTACGTATGTTACCGAATTTGTTTTAAAAACACAATCCTTTTAACGATTGTTCAATGTTTTTTTATCGAATCCCTCAGGATTTGGTCTGACTCAGGTCCTACACAAAACAACAAATCCAGAACGCTGAGGTTAGGCTCAAAGTCTAAGCCAAAAAGCTGGGTATAGGGGCTGGGGAAGTAATAACTTCTATCCAAAAAGGGCCTTCCAGGCATTATCTGAGCTCTTATGTCCCTCACATCTGACGGAATTTGCTCTCCGTCAAACACAGTAAGTCTGGCAGGCCATCGGAGGAGTTTCAGACACATTGTCAGCAGACTCAAATTAAAATTCCATAGATTTTCCTCCGCGGATTCAAAGATCCCCTCGAAATACGGGAAATAGAATTCAAAAAAAGGTGCTTTGCCATAGCCACTTTGGAGTCCACGCAGGTGTACTGCTTGCCAATTTTGAGTGTGGTCAATTTTGATTTGATCCATTGGCAGCCTCGGGCGGCGGCCCTGAATCGGAATACTCAGTGTCTCCACTTTGTTTGCAAGTCGAATTTTTGTCCGATTAAGATAGGATTGCCTCTGGTAGCGATCTTTTGGGAAAAGCAAAATTTCCTCTGCATCTGCAACTGCGGCAAAAAATTCTAAGCAAGGGAGAAAGTGAAGATCGGCAGCAATTCGGTTCAAAGGAGAATTGAGTTAATGGTTAAAAGTTAAATGAAAAGCCCTTTTTGAAAATTGAGAATTGGCCATTGAAAATTAGGCCCCATCCCATTTCAACAAGCTCCCATCACATAAGGTCTTCCAATTGGCCAAGTCCCTGTCGGATGATTTCCACCTCATCACCGGTACAATCGAGGATGGTGGAAGCCACATTTTGACCATAGCCTCCATCGATGACGATATCCACCAAATTCTGATATTTTTCAAAAATCAACTCGGGATCAGTACTGTATTCGATCACTTCATCTTCATCACGGATAGAGGTGGAAAGTATAGGCTGACCCAATTCCTCCACAATTGCCCGGGAAATCGAATGGTCCGGGACACGGATACCAACTGTTTTTTTATTGCTGTGAAGGATCTTCGGCACCAATGAACTCGCCTCCAAAATAAAGGTAAAAGGTCCGGGAAGGCTCTTTTTCATCATTTTGAATACCGGCTTGGTGATCACTCTGGTATATTGGGAAATATTACTGAGATCGGCACAGACGAAAGAAAAATTATGCTTCTTCGGGTTGATGCCTTTGATTTTGCAGATTCGTTCGACGGCACGCTGATTAGAAATATCGCAGCCCATTCCATAGACCGTATCGGTAGGGTAGATTATTATGCCTCCGTTTCGAAGTACGTCGACCACCTGTCTCACCCGCTTGGGATCAGGATTTTGCTCATATAGCCGGATAAATTCAGCTGCCATTACGTTGCAGTTTTGATTTGTGGTACAAGCTTAACCCATTTCTCTTGTAAATCGTGCACAATCGGCACATCTGCTTCTGCCCAATCCACGTAAAAAAGTTCTTTTTCTCCCAACCAAACAATTTGCTCGTGTTCCAAAAGATCGATTTCTCCACTTTTCCAGGTAGCCACAAAAGGGATAAGCCGGATGGTTTTGGTAGGATAGGTGAACTCAGAAGGCTTAAGCGTTTCAAAAATTTCAATTTCAATTGACAATTCCTCTTTGATTTCTCTGGATAGGCAAACTTTCGGGTCTTCTGATTCTTCAATTTTTCCTCCGGGAAATTCCCACTTGCCAGGCAAATCCATGTTTAGGGAGCGCTGTGCCACGAGAACTTTGCCCTGATGGAAGATAATGGCGCAGGTGACGGGGATGGTTTTCATTGTACAAGGTACCAAGTACAAGGTATAAAAACAGAAAATTAAGAATGATGCTAAAATAAAGATAGCTGCGCAGGTATGTTAAAGATATAGCTGAAGCTGAGATAGAGAAATACAAAATGAAAGGGAAATACGGTTGATATAAGTCCGCTAACGCGGACGAAATAAAGATTTAAAAAATAGGATTGTCCGCTTTTCCACCGGTAGGCGAATTTTATTTTGGTAAGGGTCGGGTGTCAGATGTCAGATGAGCGATGAGCGATGAGCGATGAAAACTACCCTCAAATCAAGCGAGGGCCATATTCTTTTTCAAGATTGTGTAAAAACTTATATCTCACGACAGAAAGGGTTGTTTTTCATAACCGCAGGGAGCCTACCTCGCGAAGCTTATTTCGCGTAGCATATCTCAATCCCCTTTTTTCCATTCCAAAATCTTTTCGTCCGAAAAACCAACAACGACATCCTCCACTTTTCCATTTTCATCAATCAGATAAAAGGTAGGATAGCCAGTAACGCCATAAGCTTTCCCAACTTCCCCGGCATTGATTAGAACAGGAAATGGAATAGTGACTTTGGCTCGGTACTTATCCATTTTTTCTTTTGAATCTACCGGATTGACGTATAGCGGGATGATATTTTCCGCAAACTGGTAATCGGGTTTATTGAATTGATCGATGGCGATTTTGCACCAGCCGCAATGGATCATGGAGAAATCCAGCAGAACTTTCTTTCCTCGAAATTCAGATAGTTTCACGCGCTCGCCTTTTTCATCTGTCAATTCAAAATCAGGTGCTTTTTCACCTTTTTTTAAAACTTGAGCGGCATCCGGTTCCTTTTGCCCCCACTGTTTGGATAAATATCCAGAAGGCACGTCATAGGCCAATTTCTCTCCCAAATCAGCGAAATCATACTCCGAATATTTCACCTCAATAAACTGACTTTTCTTCCCATCATGAAATAATCTGCGGGAATAATGATCCACCAATTCATTTGATGGATTGATGAAAATATGGTTTTTGAGCAGCACTTTTTTGTCCGTGATGGTCGTATCCATTTCTATCCAGAGATATTCCTTGTAAGTTTTGCCACCGATTGCCGTATCCCCCAAATAGCTCCAGGGGCCATTTTCCAATAATCTAATAGGACTATTTGTTAAATACATACTGCTTTGAATCAACATTGGGATTTCTTTTTCAGGATAATAGGTCACTACACTGTCTTTATGACTTATGCTAGAGAGCACCCCTTCAATATAGTTATAGCCAGATCCTTCTCTTTTTCCCAAATAATCAAAGCCTAAATCAACATCAAGATTTTTTCGAAGTATGATATCCATCGAAAAAGTGTCAATCTCTCCCAATTCTGGACTTTCCCAAAGCATCAATTGATTAAATGAAAGTCGATTTGCCGAAAACACCTTCTCTTTGGCGCCCTCAAATACTTCCTGAGGAGACTTTTCAGAAGCGCAGGAGACTAATAAAAGAGACAACAACAAACTCAGAATAGAGATTTTACTCATAGCCGAAGAATTTAGTGAAATTAAAGTTAGTTAAAATAAATAAAAAACGGAGCGTCCGCGCTTAATTTCTCACAATCGCAATGAATCTCTTGCGAATCCCACTATCTCACCTCGACGAAGGAGAGGTATATTTCGCGAAGCGTATTTCGCGACCGCAGGGAGCTTATCTCGCGAAGCGTATTTCGCACAGCCTATTTCGCGACCGCAGGGAGCATATCTCTATCATTTTTCCTTATTTTTGTCCCCTATGATTACTGAGAAAAAAAGAAAACTCTTTCTGGTCTTGCTCATCTCGAGTTCTGTACTGGTTATTTCCCTGACGTTTTATTTCTACCAACTTTTTTTCAGCCCAAATACGATGGTAGATTCGGATCGTGTCTACATGCTGAAAATTCCCAGCAACGCCGTTTTCAAAACGGTTTCCAATCAACTCTATGACGATCGGGTAATCAATGACGCAATCAGCTTTGCTTTCGTCAGTAAAGTGCTGGGCTATCAGGATGACGTCAAACCCGGATTGTACAAGATCGAACCAAAAATGAATAATCTGGCCTTGGTCAAAATGCTGCGGTCAGGCGCACAGGTTCCGGTGAAGGTGACCTTTAATAATGTACGTACCAAGGAAGACTTGGCGGAAAAAATCACAGCAAATCTGGAGGTGACGCCGGAGCAGTTTTTGGGTATGCTTCAGGATTCGGTGTACATCCGAAAGTTCGATTTCGAAGAGGAAACCATCATGAGCATGTTTATCCCCAATACCTATGAGTTTTGGTGGAACACCAGTCCTGAGGCGCTCTTTGACCGAATGTACAGGGAATATCAAACCTTTTGGACTGAAGAGCGAAAGCAAAAAGCACAGGCAATGGGCCTTTCCTTAAAGGAAGTAAGTACGCTGGCTTCTATTGTGCAGGCAGAAAGTCAAAAATCGGATGAGCGCCCAAAAATCGCCGGTGTTTACCTCAACCGCATGAAAATCGGAATGGCACTTCAGGCAGACCCCACCTTGGTCTATGCCACTGGAGACTTCACTTTGAAGCGTATTCTGAACATCCACAAGGAAATAGACAGCCCTTATAATACCTACAAATATACCGGACTACCTCCGGGTCCAATCAATCTACCGGACATCAACTCCCTGAATGCTGTTTTGAATGCCGAAAGTCATGATTTCCTGTATTTCTGCGCCAAGGAAGACTTCTCGGGATACCATGCCTTTGCCAGCAATTACACCGACCATATGGCTAATGCGCGCCGCTATCAGGCAGCGCTGAATGCAGCCAAAATCTTCTAGTATGTTCCATTCCGAAACCCAACTCCGTGTGCGATACGCTGAAACAGACCAAATGGGGTATGTGTACTACGGCAACTACGCCATGTATTTTGAGGTAGCCCGGGTGGAAGCAATGCGGTCGGCCAGCTTTTCCTACCGGGAAATGGAAGAAAACGGAGTGATGATGCCGGTGCTGGAAAGCCACTTTCGCTACCTGAAACCGGGGAAGTATGACGAGCTCCTAAGGATCAAAACAACCATTCCACAAATGCCCGGTGTTCGGATCAGATTTGAGTACCAAGTGTTCAATGAAGAGGAAGAATTAATCACTGAAGGTTGGACAACCTTGACTTTTCTCAAAAAAGACAGCCATCAACCCACCCGGCCTCCAAAGAATTTGTTAGATTTATTGAAACCATTTTTTGAGTAAAACAATCTATCGTGGTCAACAAAAAACTATTCAAATGGAGATTACGCTTTCAACTGAAGGCAAGGCATTTGAAGAAAATTCACTTTGGCAGCCCCGAAAAAAATCTCTACGACGTCGTCAGGATCTTCATCCAGCAACTCAAAAAAGATGACATCAGCGAACGGGCCGGGGCGATGGCTTTCAGTTACACCATTGCACTGTTCCCATTGATGCTGTTTTTACTCAATATGATCCCCTATCTCCAGGATTTTTTCCCTGTGGTGACCACTGAGAATATCTTTGGATTTGTGCAGACAGTCATGCCAGATGGAATTTATGAGAACATCGAAACCACACTCATGGACATCGTGTCCAAGCCAAGGCAAAGCCTGCTATCCTTCGGTTTCTTTTTCGCCCTTTTCGCTTCCACGCAGGGTGTCATGTCCATGATGGCTTCCTTCAATTCCGTCTATAAAACGCGGGAAAACCGTGGCTTTTTGAAAGCCAGAATCGTCGCTGTCAGCATCGTGTTTGCATTGGTGTTGACCATTTTCACTGCCAGTACGGTCATGATCATTGGCAGTCTGCTGATCAATGCACTGGATGAAATGCAGGTTTTCAACACCAATTTCATGATTTTTCTTTTCAACACGTTTAAATTCTTAATCCTTCTTTTTGTCTTTTACATCACTTCAGCCTTCATCTTTCGACTCGCCCCTGCCGTCCATGATAAGTGGAAATTTTTCTCAGTGGGAGCCCGGCTCTCCGGTTTCCTGATTACCGTGGCCTTTTATGCGTTTATTTTTTACCTAAACAATTTTGCCAGCTACAACAAACTCTATGGATCTATCGGGACCTTCATCGCCTTGATGCTTTGGCTTTGGATTACCTCTCTGATTGTGTTGGTTTGTTTTGAGGTCAATGTGAGTTTGGATTTGGCTGAGGAAAAACAGCGCGAGCGAGAAAATCGACGAAAAATGCAACTGGAAGCCCAAAAAACAACTGATGCTCAGGCTTAAAGCTTAAACTTATTTATTGTCCGGCTGAATCTTATACTTTTGATCACAAAACAGGTAACGAGAAACTATGAATCGCAACATCCTTCCCATCAGCATTTTATTTGCCTTGACTCTTCTACAGGGATGCAGTAAACCTGAACCCAAAGTCATCCCGGATTCTGAGATCAACGCATGGTTTGACTCAGAATATGAAGAACTCATTCAAATGAGTCCTTTGCAACTGACCACTCAGGGGAGAAAAGACCGCTACGGCGAAATCGACGACATGAGCGAAGAAGCAGAAGACAGAAAGCTGGCTTGGATGGAAGAAAGTGTGAAGGAAATGGAGTCGAAATTTGACTACACCCTCCTCAGCCCTCAGTCCAAAGTCTCCTACGATCTATGGAAATATCAGTACGAGATGGAAAAGGGCGACCTGCAGTTTCGGAGGATGAATTACGTTTTCAATCAGATGGGAGGTGTGCATACGATGATTCCGACCATGCTGATCAATTTTCATAAGGTCGATGAAGCCTCAGATATGGAAGCTTTGGTGTCACGAATCAAGGAATCCGGTAGGGCCCTCAACCAACTTTTGGAACGGGCAAAATTACAGACCGAATCCGGCATAAGACCCCCGAAATTCGCCTATGAGTATGTCATCCAGCAGTCAGAGGCATTGATTCAGGGACAGCCATTTACAGCTGGAAAAAATAACGCCCCACTTTGGACAGATGCTTTGGGGAAAATCGATAAGCTGGAGAAAGACGGGAAAATCACCGCTGAACAGGCAGAAGAATTCAGGACAAACACCAAAAATGCCCTGCTGGAAAGCTTCAAACCAGCCTATGAAGCATTGATTGACTGGCTGAAAACCGAACTCCCCAATCTGGAGGAGAAACCAACGGGCCTGAGTCGGCATGAAATGGGAAATGCCTTCTATGCCCACAAACTCAAGTCCTCTACGACTACCAATCTGACTGCTGAGGAAATCCATCAGATCGGACTGAGCGAAGTGAAGCGAATTCAGCAGGAAATGCTTGCTATCAAAGATCAGGTTGGGTTCAAAGGAGATCTCAAGGAATTTTTCAAGTTTGTGAACAGTGACCCACAGTTTTTCTTCCCCAATACCGACGAAGGCAGGCAGGCCTATCTGGACGAGTCCACGGCTTTTCTGGATGAGATCAAACAAAAATTACCACAGTATTTTGGCATCTTACCCAAAGCAGACCTGGTGGTGAAACGGGTGGAAGCTTTTCGTGAGCAAGATGGCGCACCGCAACATTACAATCAAGGCACGCCCGATGGTAGCAGGCCGGGTACCTATTATGTCCACCTATCGGACATGAAGGCTATGCCCAAGTCTACCATGGAAGGCGTAGCCTATCACGAAGGAAGCCCGGGGCATCACATGCAGATTTCGATCGCACAGGAATTGGAGTCTGTACCCAAATTCCGCACGCAGATGGGTTTCAATGCCTATGTAGAAGGTTGGGCTTTGTATTCTGAAGCTTTGGCAAAAGAAATGGGGCAATACAAAAACCCTTATTATGACTTTGGACGCTTGGTCAATGAAATCTGGCGAGCGATTCGACTTGTGACAGATACCGGTCTCCACGCCAAAGGCTGGACAGAGGCCGATGCGATCAAGTACTTCTCAGAAAACTCCTCCATTGCTCCGGGAGCGATTCAGGCGGAGGTGCGACGCTATATGGTAATCCCCGGTCAGGCTACGGGCTATAAGATCGGCATGCTGAAAATCCAGGAGCTGCGCAAACATGCAGAGACGGAGTTGGGCGACAAATTTGATTTAAAAGCCTTTCATGATGTTGTTTTGGGCGGAGGGGCCTTGCCTTTGGATATTTTGGAGAAAGTGGTGAAGGAGTGGATTGCTGAGGTGAAGGGAAGTTAGGAAGTGGGAGGTTGAGAGGTTTGGAAGTTTGGAGGTGAGGAAGTGGGAGGCTTGTAAGTGGTAAAGAGTAAGAGGTAAGTGGATTGTAGTTTTCAGTCGCAGTTGGCAGTTTTGTCAGGCTGAGCAGCTTGTCCGCCGCGGCGGAGAGTCGAAGCCGTTTAAAGTGGTCAGTCACAGTAGGCAGGTTGTCAAGTTTAGCTTGTCTGCCGAGGTGGAGAGTCGAAACCGAATAGTTGTTAAGAGTTAAATAGTTAAAGGTTAATACGTCGCTGCCGAAATTGAATGCTTGGTTTAGAATTCTAAAAAAGCTTAATGGAAAGAATTGAAAGGGGGAGCGAAAAAATTTAACCCATAAAAATCAGACACTTAAAAGAAAAAGTGGGTGAGTTGATTGGATAAAAAGAGAATCCCCTTACTTTTGCGATCTCGAAAAGAGCGAACACAGCACAGAGGAGTGGCAGAGTGGTCGATCGCGGCGGTCTTGAAAACCGTTGTACCGTGAGGTACCGGGGGTTCGAATCCCTCCTCCTCTGCAAGACAAAGCCCTAACTATCTAAATTACTGAGAGTTAGGGTTTTATTTTTTGAATTTAACAGCGAAATTAGTAGCGAATTCGCGTAATTTTTGGAATTGACACTTTTGGTATTTGATGTAACCTATCTTCCTCAGTAGCGATAAAAAATGATTATTTCCTAATAAGCCTCTTAGTAAATTGCTTCCGATTAAATGTTGACACTTTTTCAGTTCAGTCTCAAAAAAAAACTTTTACCGTCAACGGTCTAAAAAGATCTTTGAAATTTTAATAACTAAAATCAATACTTTATTTCCAAAAATTTGTTTGAATACACAGGTTATTGACAGGAGTGTCAAAACATTCAAAACTAAAAACAACGAAATTTTCTACCCCTCCCCCTAAAAGATTCTTTCTTGATCAAAATATTATTTTCTGAAATTCTAAAAAAAAATCCGAGACCAAACAGACCTCGGAGTTTTTAATATGACCAAAGAGTACCTACTATAACTCAAGTGAAAAATCGATTTCAGAAATTACAACTCAAGATATCTGTTTGTTTAATGTCGAAAATTCAGCTTTCTCACTTTTTCTTTCAGAATTCAAGAATTAATACCTTCGACTCGTGTCTCACTGAGCGAAGTCGAAGTGTGAGGCTAACAATCTAAAAACTGCAAACAGCCACTACCTACTTTGTTAGCACCAACCTTCAAGGTCAAAAAGACCTCAAAGGTTACTTCAAATTCTTATACCTTATCCGCTTCGGCATCACATCGCCCAATCGCTTCTTCTTGTTTTCTTCGTAATCGGAGAAGTTACCTTCAAACCAGACCACTTGGGAATCTCCCTCAAAAGCCAAAATATGTGTACAAATTCTGTCCAAGAACCATCTGTCGTGGGAAATAATCACCGCACAGCCACCGAAATTCTCCAAGGCTTCCTCCAGTGATCGAAGTGTATTCACATCCAAGTCGTTGGTCGGTTCATCGAGTAGCAACAAGTTTCCACCTTCTTTGAGTGTGATCGCCAAGTGAACCCGGTTTCGCTCACCACCGGATAGCACTCCTACCTTTTTCTCTTGATCCGAGCCTGCAAAGTTGAATTTGGATACATAAGCCCTTGCATTCACTTCTTTGTTGCCCAACTTCATCAGCTCATTACCATTCGAGATCAATTGATACACAGTTTTGTTAGGATCCAAAGAATCATGTTCTTGATCGACGTAGGCAAGCTTCACGGTTTCCCCAACTTCGAAGTTTCCGGAATCGGCTTTTTCCTGTCCGGTGATCAATTTGAACAGGGTGGACTTACCCGCACCGTTCGGCCCGATAATTCCCACAATTCCACCTTGTGGCAGGGTGAAACTCAGATTTTCGAACAGTAACTTATCCCCAAAAGCTTTGGACACATTATTTACTTCAATGACTTTGGCTCCCAATCTTGGTCCCGGCGGGATAAAAAGCTCCAACTTGGCTTCCCGCTCTTTGGATTCCTCGCCGACCAATTTGTCATAGGCAGAAAGTCGCGCTTTTCCTTTGGATTGTCTGGCTTTGGGTGACATCCGGATCCACTCCAACTCTCGCTCTAAGGTTTTTTGACGCTTGGACTCGGTCTTTTCTTCCTGCTTCAATCGCTGTTGTTTTTGATCCAGCCAAGAAGAATAATTTCCTTTCCAGGGAATACCCTCGCCCCGATCCAGTTCCAAAATCCAGCCTGCCACATTGTCCAGGAAGTATCTATCGTGCGTCACGGCGATGACGGTCCCTTTGTAATTCTGCAAATGTTGTTCCAACCAATGCACTGATTCCGCATCCAAGTGGTTAGTCGGTTCGTCAAGCAGCAGGACGTCCGGTTCCTGAAGCAATAGTCTGCAGAGTGCCACCCGTCGCTTTTCACCACCGGATAAATTCGCCACGTTTGCATCACTTGGAGGTAATCTTAAGGCATCCATGGCCTTGTCCAGCATCACGTCCAGTTCCCATGCATTGGCGGCATCAAGCTTCTCCTGAACCTCGCCCTGACGCGTGATCAGTTTGTCCATCGCATCTGGATCATCCATGAGTGCCGGGTCCATGAATATCTCATTGATCTCTTCGAATTCCTTGAGCAAATTGACAGTATCGGCCACCGCTTCTTCGACGACTTCTTTGACCGTTTTGCTCGGGTCGAGTTTAGGCTCCTGTTCCAACATGCCGACGGTAAAGCCAGGAGACCAGACCACTTCACCAAGGAATTCCTTGTCCATCCCGGCAATGATCCGAAGCAGGGACGATTTTCCGGAACCGTTCAAACCGAGGACTCCGATTTTGGCACCATAAAAAAACGAGAGGTAAATATCTTTGAGGACTTTTTTCTGAGGTGGGTAGATTTTTGAAACCCCAGCCATGGAAAAGATGATTTTTTCTGAGCTCATGCTTTAATTTTTCCGTAAAACTTGACTTGATCGGCAAAGATGGCAAAAAAAGCCCTTTCTTAGGATAAGTGCTTTTGAATTAATTAATTTGCGGAAAGTTGAAAACGACCACCTATAACCTATTGTAATGAAATGGATCATCCGTTTGGATATATCAAAGACAACAAAGTCTTTTTAAAAGGTTTTTTAGGGCAAGAGGATAGGGAAATTGGCGAGGTGAAGGAAGACGAGGCTTCTACAATCAGCTATTTTGAGGCCCGTTTTGAGCAAATCAAAGAAAAAGTCGCCAAGCTAAAATCTGACATTCAGGGAAACCAAAACAAGGGTTCCTTCCTGATGAAATTGATTCACTTGCGCGATTCACTTTTCCAATCTGACGCTTTGGGAGATTTCATTCCATTGATCGAAGAATTGAATGAGGTAGAGGCTTTTTTGAATGAAATCATTAAATCCAACCGCTCCAAAAATCTAGAGGTAAAGAAGGCATTGATCCTCGAAGCTGAGGCGATGAAAAATGATACGGACTGGAAAAATACCGCTGAATTTTTCAAAGAATTGAAAATGCGGTGGATCAAAACCGGGCCGGTGGAAAAGGAAATTCACGAAGAAATCGAGCAGGAGTTCAACGGCTCAATTCAGACCTTTTTCGAAAACAGAAGGCATTTCTTTGAAGGAATGGCACTGCAGGCCGAGGAAAACATCAAAATATATGAGGCTTTAGTCATTCAGGCCAGGGAAGCACATGATTTCCCTGACGCCAAAATGGCTTTTGAAATCAGCAAACGAATCCAAAAAGAATGGAAAGAAGCCGGAAAGGTTCCTGCAGAGAAGCGTCAACCACTTTGGGATGAGTTTTCCAAACTGAACAACCGGATATTTTCCCGCTATAAGCGCGGTCTAAATCCAGGTCCTGAGATGCATCCCAGGGAAGTCCTGCGCAAAATCGATGAAATGGTCGATGAATTGAAAAAGATGGCGCACCAACCGAGTAGCTATGCGATTACCAGCCGAGCAAAGGCAATTCAGGAAAACTGGAAAAAACTTCCTATGCGAAAACCAAAAGAAGCCAACTTACCTGCGCGATCCTATCAGTTTTTTATGGATATTATTTTCGAAAAATCATTCCTTGAAAAACTGGCACATAACAAATATGCTGACTTTGATTCGCTGCCTGTTCTAGAGCAAAACCAAATTAAGTCATCGATAATCAAAGACTTACTTCACCGGGATCAAAGCGAACTCGAGACGATGCAAAACAATTCGGATAACTTCCGAGTACAAACTCCTGACTTTGAAATGATGATACGGAAAAAACTTTCAGGACTCAGGCGAAAAGTAGATGTAAAAAATTACATTTTAAAGCAACTTTCTCCCAAAATATAAGTAGACACTACTTATTCAAAAATTCACTAATCTTGCAACTTTAAAAAATTGAAGAATACCTTTTAAAATAAACACTATGTACTGGACACTTGAATTAGCATCCTATCTGGAGGACGCACCCTGGCCAGCGACCAAGGATGAGCTTATTGACTACGCTATCCGATCCGGCGCTCCACTGGAAGTAGTGGAAAATCTCCAAGAGCTCGAAGACGACGGAGAGCCCTATGAGACCATCGAAGAGATTTGGCCTGATTATCCGACTAAGGATGATTTCTTCTTTAATGAAGACGAATATTAAAAACTGAAGTCCCGCAGTCGCGGGATTTTTTTTTTGTACCCAACCCTCCAAGAAACGCCCCGGTCTGTGTCCCCACAGACCAGAACTTCTAGCTGGGAACTTTTTTATACCCAACCCTCCAAGGGATTTAAACCCTTGGAGGGCTGCCAAACTTAAAGCCCCAATACTTTCCTAATCCGGGCATACCCTGCCTTACTGACAGGAATCTGTTCTCCAGCACGCAATTTGACCAAATAAGAATCCCGCTCATAGGGTTCGATCCCGGTGATTCCGTTCAAATTGATGATGTAGGATCGGTGCACGCGAGCGAATTTCGCCGGATCTAGACTCTCCTCCAGCGTTTTCATCGTCATTTTTTTGAGATACTTCCCTCCAGGCGTGTGGATGATCACGTAATCATCCTCTGCCTCAAAATAATTTACTTCGTGGATCGAAATGATTTTGATGTCATTTTTAACTCTCACTACCAATCGGTTGCTTTTTTCGGCGAGCTGACTCAGGCCTGAATCAACTCTTTCAGTTTCCTGAGCTTTTCCCCAGCTATTCAAAAATCGCTCAATTGCCTGCTTAAATCTGGTTTGGGAAAAAGGCTTTAACAAGTAATCCATTGCTTTGGCATCAAAGGCTTTCAATGCAAACTGATCAAATGCTGTTGTAAAAATCACTGCCGGAGGCGTGTCGAGTAATTCCAACATTTCAAATCCGGTGATTTTCGGCATTTGGACATCCAGAAAAATAAGATCTGGCTTATGCTCCTGAATCGCCTTCAGTCCCTGGAATCCATCCTGACAAACCCCCAGAACTTCGAACTGAGGAAAGTCGGCCAAAAACTCCTGCACAATTCCTGCTGCAAGCGGTTCGTCATCGATGATTATGGTCCGTATCATTGGTATTGTGGGATTTTAAGTCTGACTTTGAAAAGATTCCCGGCTACTCCTGATACCAGTAGGTCGGTTCGTCCAAATAAAAGAAACAGTCTGCGCTCGACTGAACTCAATCCAAAGCCTGTTCCTTCCGGCACTGAAGATTCTATATCAAAAGGATTGATGACCTCAATGAGAAAATAACTTCCTTCCTTCTTTCCCTTCACTTCAATTTTCACCTCTCCTGTCACCCCATACAAACCGTGTTTGATTGCATTTTCTACCAGTGGCTGAATCAACAGCTGTGGGAGTTTGACTTGATAGAATTCCTTATCTACCTCAAAATCAACCTGAAGTCTATGTCCAAACCTTACCCGCTCGATGTCAAGGTACATTTTCAGGTAATTCAATTCCTCTTCCAGCGGGATCCATTGCTGAGAATCTTTTCGGATCGTACCTCTGAGAAAATCTGATAGCTGCAGGACCATTTCCCGAGCCTTTTGCGGTTGGGAAATAACCAAGGCATTGATTGAATTGAGGCTATTGAATAAGAAGTGGGGTTGCAACTGCTGACGAAGCTGAGCTAATTCGGCGTCTTTCGACAACTGAAGCATTTGAGCTTCTCTTTTTTGAATTTCGTCCTGTCGCTCCAGCTGCGACACCACCAAAGCCAAAACTGAAATCAACTGATCCGCCAAAGCTAAAATTGCCCATCTCAGATAAAAACTGTTGGTCAGAAAATCCAAATAGGGGGTATCATTAAGCCACCATTTAAGCACATACCCATGAACCATCACTCCTATCCAGCTTAGGATTATCGGAACAGTGAAAAGCAACCAGATATTTTTTCCTTTCGGTGCAAAAAGACTGAATACCCGATCAAGTACGAATACCCCACCCAAAAAAATCAGGGCAAAGACAAAAGAATCATAAAACGCCAGTTCTCCTTCAATTTCATAATTCATCAATAAAAGAAAACATCCCAAAAACCAGATGACTCCGGTTCCGGGGATGATCCATTTTCCAAGTTTAGGATTTGAAAAAGCGTTAAAAAACAAGGTAGTAGTGGTTTTTAGAGGATTTGAATAACGTTAAAAGGATTTGATTTCCAAACCTCCGAAGAGAATCGTGCCTTTCAGAACCACGACTTTATTCGGATCTACACCACCTTCTCTGAAATATCGCTTGTCCTCAATACCTGCGGCAATGTTGGTAATCTCAGTACGGATATCCCAGTGTGGCGGTACGACCATTTTCACACCTCCAAAGATAATATCTACCTGAATGGTGATCACTCCATTGAAATCTGCTGAGGTCAAGTCCAAATCTATCCCGCCAAATGCGGCGGTAATTTTTCCTCCTTCAAAATTTTTGGTCATCAACTTCCTGTTCACTCCGCTGAAAATCGCATCAATATTCAAACGATCGGAGAATGCCGTACCCGTAGTCCTGGTAAATCCTGAAGTTGATTTGGCTCCCTGAGCAAAAGAAGAAGAGGGTTCATTTTCTCCAACAACCTTAGCTTCTTCAACATAAGTTTTCGAATATCCCGTGTTAGCCTGTCGCTTACTTTCCCAATCTCGTCGGACGTTTTCCAGCACTTTGTTCTCCCGTTGCTTTTGGAAAATCAAGTAGATACCCAAGGCTATCAATCCCAAAGGCCAAATGTATTGGCTTAGCCCAAAGTCAAAGTCAAATTCATTCCTCAATAAAAAATAGGCTCCAAGGAAAAGCAATACAAATCCAAAGAAGCTTTTAAACTCATGTTTGATTATTGCAAAAGTGCCGATTGCTATTAAAATCATCGGCCAGGTAGTAACCCAACCCGGGATAAAAACCCCTGCTTTTCTCAATAAAAGGATGATGCCTATTCCGAGGATAATGAATCCGAAAGCGATATTTCCGTCATTGTTTTTAGGCTTAAATTCGTTCATGGCTTTTGTGTTAAAATGATGATCAAAAGTACAGCAAGCGGTATTCAGCCGGAATAAGCAATAGGCAAAGCTTAAAAAAAAGTCGGTGAAGTAGGAGAATTAGTCGGTAAAATTGCAGCTCGGGTTTTCACCGATCCTATTTTTCCCTGGAAAGCAAAAAATTCGCGTACTCCAAATCCTCAGGAGTAGTGATTTTGATGTTTTCGGGATTGCCTTGAATCAGGCTTACTTTCCATCCCTGATGTTCATACACTGTGGCATCATCAGTAAATTTGGGTAGCTCGTCCACCTCGAAAGCCTTTTTGATCTTACCGATCTGAAAAGTCTGCGGAGTCTGAACCAAACGAAACAATTGTCGCTCCTGAAATTTACTGGCTCCATTTCCCGATACCTTTCGAAGTGAATCCTTCAGATCCACTACTGCAATTGCACTTCCGGATTTCTCTGCCCGCGAAAAGCTTTCAATGATCACTTCATTTTTCACAAAAGGTCTAACTCCATCGTGAATAGCTACCAACCCATCCTCAAATGGAAGTGCATTTAGCCCGTTTTTAACAGATTGGAATCGGGAAGTCCCACCCGCAATCACATGATGTACAAGTGAAAATTTGAATTTATCACATAGATTTTTCCAAATGGAAAAATCACTCTCCGGTAAAACCAAAATCAAAAAAGTGCTGGGATCAGCCTCATAGAATTTTTCAAGCGTATGCATCAGTACAGGTTTCCCACCTATAGGCAAATATTGCTTGGGAACAGGTCCACCCATTCGGCTACCTCTTCCTCCGGCCACCACAACTGCTGCTCTATTCATCAGGGGGTTTTTAAAATTAATCAAAAAGAAATTGGAAGGTAATGACCAAACCTGAGTTTTGAAAACTGGTCAAAACCCAAAGAGATTTTTTTTTGATTTTATATCCTGTTGGAATCTTTGTCATTTTCTTAACAGATCCCCGGAAATAATAAAAGCGTAAAAAAAGCCCCTTTCGGAGCTTTTTATTTTTTAGAGAATCAACATCGCGTCTCCGTAAGAGAAGAAACGATATTTTTCCTTGATGGCTTCTCTGTAAGCCTTCATCACCAAATCATATCCTCCAAATGCAGAAGCTGTCATGAGGAGAGTGGATTCCGGTAAGTGGAAATTCGTGATCAATGAATTAGCAATCTTGAATTCATAAGGAGGGATGATAAACTTATCAGTCCATCCGGTGCTTTCTTTAAGTCTTCCGCCGGCTGTAACAGAAGATTCGATGGTTTTCAGTGAAGTCGTTCCAACTGCAACTACTCTCTTTTTAGCATCGAGTGCTTCATTCACCAACTTTACCGTATTAGCTGGAATGTTGTAATTCTCGGAGTCCATCTTGTGCTTGGTCAGGTCTTCCACGTCCACCTGACGGAAAGTGCCTAATCCCACGTGAAGCGTGATTGGTGTCACTTCAACACCTTTCAGTTCCAGTCTCTTCAGCAATTGCGGCGTAAAATGAAGTCCTGCAGTAGGCGCAGCTACGGCACCAACATTTTTTGCAAAGACAGTCTGATATCTTTCTCTGTCTTCAGGCTCGATTTTTCGCTCGATGATATCTTTCAAAAGAGGAGTCTCACCCAGTGTGTCGATCGTTTTCTCGAATTCATCGTGATTGCCGTCAAAAAGGAATCGGATCGTACGGCCTCTTGAGGTCGTATTATCAATAACTTCAGCCACCAAGTCACTGTCACCGAAATAAAGCTTATTTCCAACACGTATTTTTCTGGCAGGATCTACCAATACATCCCAAAGTCTCAATTCCGGATTGAGTTCTCTCAATAGGAATACTTCAATTTTGGCACCGGTCTTTTCTTTATTCCCATACAATCTGGCCGGGAACACTTTGGTATCATTGGTTACGAATACGTCACCTTCCTCAAAGTATTCAAGAATGTCCTTGAAAATTCTGTGTTCGATTTGGCCTGTCTTCCGATGAACCACCATAAGACGTGAATCGTCTCGGTTTTCAGTTGGATAAAGAGAAATTAGTTTCTTGGGGACGTCAAATTTGAAGTCTGATAATTTCATATTGGAGCTTTAGGAATCTTACTCGATATTGTGACTCTGTGAATTGCTTTAAAAAATGCAAAGTTAATAACAATAATGCCCAATTTCAGCTAACTTGACAAATTGTTTTAACCAACTATTAAAAGCATGCTGTTTTTCCAACTCACATGGGAAAGTTTTCGCTTCGCCATCTCCGCCCTTAAATCCAACCTTACCCGTACTATTCTGTCCCTATTGGGCGTAACAGTGGGTATTTTCGCAATTATTGCAGTATTCACTTTGGTGGATTCCCTAGAGGGGAAAATAAAATCATCATTTGCCTTTTTAGGAACAAATGTGATCCGGGTAGATCGCTTTCCATTTGCCAATGGACCTCAAAATTACCCTTGGTGGAAATATTTTCGCAGACCCCCTGCAACCTTGGCTGAGTATAAATTCATTGCCCCCAGACTAAAAAACGCTGAAGGAGTAACCATATCCGCTTCATCCAATGCTACAATTCAGGCAGGAAGTAATGCCTTTGAGGGCATGTCATTAACTGGCGTTGAATACACTTACCAAGACGTTTTTGAAGTTGCATTGGAAGAAGGGAGGTATTTTTCGGAGTCCGAAATCAATGCATCCCGAAATCTGGCGATTTTAGGGAAAAAGATTGCCAATTCGCTTTATCCAAACCAACCGGCCTTAGGGAAGGAGGTTAAAATCAAAGGAATGAAATTTACTGTAATCGGGATTTTTGAAGAGGAAGGGGAAGGTTTTCTTGATCTCCCATCCAAAGACCAGGCTTGTCTGATTCCCTATGGTGCTTTTAATAAAATGTATTACACCGGCAGAAATGGACTTGAGCCAACCATTGCCGCCAAAGGACTGGAAACTGACATTGGGTTGGTAGCACTTGAAAATGAAATCACAGGTTTGCTCCGGGCCAAGCGCGGCCTTAAACCCAGTCAGGAGGATAATTTTTCGCTTAACAAAACAGAATTTATCCAAAATGCCATAGGATCTATTTTCGACGTAATATCAGTAGCTGGGTGGGTTATAGGTGGATTTTCTATTTTGGTAGGTGGATTTGGGATCGCCAACATCATGTTTGTCTCCGTAAGGGAGCGAACCAATATCATTGGAATCCAAAAATCACTGGGAGCAAAAAATTATTTCATCCTCTTTCAGTTTTTATTTGAAGCGGTTTGCTTGAGTTTGATAGGAGGCATTGCCGGGATTCTTCTGGTTTACATATTAAGCTTTATCCCACTTGGAAGTCTGGAATTGATCTTGTCGGTTAACAATGTAATTCTGGGTTTGGGTGTTTCGTCCATTATCGGTGTGGTAGCTGGAATTGTACCTGCTACACTTGCCGCAAGAATGGATCCCGTCGAGGCTATCCGGACAACCTAAAAAATATGATAATTGTAATCAAAAAAGGAGGCGCTTGCCTCCTTTTTTGATTGATATCTGGATTGAGTTATTCTTCGATTGAAATGGTTGGTTCGGTGGGAAGGAGGCCTGAAGCCGACTTAATCTTTCCTTCCAGCTCTTCCATTAACTCCGGATTATCCAAAAGCAGATTTTTTACTGAATCTCTTCCCTGTCCAAGTTTTTCTCCATTATAAGAAAACCAAGAACCAGCCTTTTTAATGATTTCAAACTCGACACCCAGGTCAATAATCTCCCCCACTTTAGAGATCCCCTGACCATACATGATGTCAAATTCCACTACTTTAAACGGTGGCGCAACTTTGTTTTTTACCACTTTCACTCTTGTCCTGTTTCCAAGAATATTGTCAGGACCATCTTTGATCTGACCCACACGACGGATATCCAGACGGACGGATGCGTAGAATTTTAGCGCATTACCACCTGTAGTAGTCTCGGGGCTACCAAACATCACTCCGATTTTATCACGAAGCTGATTGATAAAAACGCAAGAACATCCGGTCTTGTGAATCGCTCCGGTAAGCTTCCTGAGGGCTTGAGACATCAATCTCGCCTGTAATCCCATTTTGCTTTCGCCCATCTCACCTTCCAATTCACCCTTTGGAACCAAGGCTGCCACAGAGTCAATCACAATAATGTCGATGGCCCCGGATCGGATCAAGTGTTCGGCGATTTCAAGTGCCTGCTCACCATTATCCGGCTGAGAGATCAACAAATTTTCGGTATCGATCCCGAGTTTCTCTGCATAGCTCTTGTCAAAGGCATGTTCGGCATCAATAAATGCCGCCAGACCTCCTGCCTTTTGGGCCTCAGCTATGCAATGAAGAGTTAAAGTAGTTTTACCTGAAGACTCCGGTCCATAAATTTCGATAACTCGTCCACGAGGAATTCCTCCAATTCCAAGGGCCATATCCAAACCCAAGGAACCTGTAGAAATCGCAGGAATATCTAAAACTTTGTTATCACTTAGCTTCATTACGGTGCCTTTTCCGTATGTCTTTTCTAGCTTATCGATTGTAAGCTGTAAAGCTTTCAGTTTTTCTGCGTTGTTACTCATAAGTTCAAAATTGTAAAAGATTCAAATGTTGTTGAAATTAACGAAAGACGAAGGCATAACCAAAATGGAATACGCTATTGTTTCAGATAGCCAAATTCGTACTTTTATTCAGTCGAATGATTCTTTTTTTCGTAATACCTTTCAAATCGACCAAAAATTGTCAGGTATTGTCAAACATTTAATGAAAACCTGTCTCAACATCCTCTTTCTTTTATTCGCAACGATTACCGTCTCTTTTAGTCAAAGTGGCCAAAAAAACACTGCATTCACTTTTGGAGAAGAATTGCAATTTGATGTGACTTATGGCTGGCTAAATTTAGCCGAAGCCAAACTACAGATCCACAGAAGGGTGGTAAATGAGAATTCCCGCCCACATTATAAAATAGATGCCTTCGGAAAAACGAAAGGAGCTGCGACCATATTCGGTCGTGTAAATGACAATTGGGGTACTCATTTAGACACTGGCACACTTCTTCCCTCACTTTCCTATCGATTCATAGAGGAAGGAAAATACCGTAAAAATGAAAAGGTCTTTTTTGATCAGCAAAATAAAAAGGCTAAAATGGAACTCTATGATCGGGATAATCGCACCCTGAAAGAAACCAAATTGTATAATTTACCCGGACAAGTACAGGATTTGGTGAGTGGGTTTTACCTTCTCAGAACCATGGATCTCACCAATTTGAAAAAAGGACATCAGATTTTAATCACGGGTTTTTTTGATAAAGAAATATATAACCTAAAATTAATATACGAAGGTACCGAACAGATTCAAACCAGCCTCGGCTTGAAGGAAACCTATATCTTTTCTCCACAAATGCCCCCAAATAAACTCTTTCGAGGGGATTATCCCGTCAAAGTATGGGTCACGAAGGATGAAAACAAAATACCTGTTAAGATCAAAGCCAACCTTTTTATAGGCTCCTTGAATATGGACATCTCCTCAGCTAAAGGATTGAGGAATAATTAATTAACATTCAATTAATATTCAGGTAACATTGCGGGAATAAAGTTGATCATTCCTTGAAATTCTTAGGAATCCTAAGTGATTTGCCAATTTTTGTTTGGTTCCAATCCTCATTTATTCACTAATTTTAAACGAACATTAAAAGCAATTCCTCCATGAGCGAAAAGCAAAAGATTAAAGTTCTCATTGTAGATGACGAACCGGACATCGTAGAGATCTTAAAATATAACCTTCAAAAAGAAGGGTATGAAGTAGCCACGGCAGAAGATGGAATCAAAGGCGTCAAGGTCGCCACAAAGTTTCAGCCTGATGTAATCTTGCTAGATATCATGATGCCCAATCAGGATGGTGTGGAAACCTGTCTTCAAATCCGCCAAATTCCGGAATTGAAAAATACCTTCATCATATTCCTGACTGCCAGAATGGAAGAATACTCAGAGGTGGCAGCATTTGATGTTGGTGCAGATGACTACATCACCAAACCTATCAAGCCAAGAGCATTGATGAGCAGAATCTCGGCACTGTTCAGAAGAGAATCAAAAAAAGAGCAAGAACAAATTCAGATAAAAGTCAAAGACCTGACTATTGACCGGGGAAGCTATACCATCGATAAGTCAGGCAAAACGATCACTTTACCCAAGAAGGAATTCGAACTGTTGTATTTCCTTGCCAAAAACCCTAATATGGTTTTCAGTAGAGACGAATTGCTTCACAATATCTGGGGTTCCGATGTGTTTGTATTGGCCCGCACGGTCGATGTACACATCCGAAAAGTCCGCGAAAAGATCGGTGAAGACTATATCTCTACAGTGAAAGGCGTAGGATACAAGTTCGATTTGGGATAAAATGCTGACAAATTCTAGGGGAATATCATTGATTTTGGCATTTGCCATTTCTGCCCTTGTGGCTGCATTTCTCTCTTTGATGCCTGACACCAATCTGACCATTTTGGTGGTTGCTTGGGGCCTTTCTTTTTCCGTATCGTACTTATTAATTACGATTACACTTGAATTTCTGGTCTTTCGTGAAATCGGGAACATTTACTCTCTGTTAGAAAAAATCCAGAAAAAAGATCTCTTCGAGATCAGTGATAAATCCATCAAATCATCTTCTCTTTCTCCCTTACGGAAAATAAATTCCGTGATCAACTCGTACGCTTTGGCAAGGCAAAAAGAGATCGAAACGCTGCAAAAAACCGCTGAATTTCGAAAAGAATTTATTGCTGATATCTCCCATGAGCTGAAAACACCTATTTTTTCAGCGCAGGGCTACATTCATACACTCCTTGATGGAGCAATTGAGGATAAGCAAGTGCGGTTGAAATTTTTGAAGCGTGCCGCAAAAAGCCTGGATTCGCTTGACGTGCTGGTCCAGGATCTGCTGACCTTGAATCAGATGGAAAGTGGGGTGATCAAGTTTATTTTCACGGAATTTGATCTGAAACTACTCATCGAAGAAGTCATCGAGGAACTGGAGCACAAAGCCAGCAAACGTAAAATTAAGATTGATTTCACTTTCGATCACGAAAAAAACTACATCACCAAAGCCGATCACCAAAAGATCTACCGGGTCTGTCAAAACCTGATCTACAATGCCGTCAAATACAATCATGACGGAGGAGAAGTAAAAGTCTCCCTCAAAGCCAGCAAAACAAATATTCAGGTGGACATCAAAGATGATGGACATGGTATACCTCCGGATGACCTGAAGCGGATCTTTGAGCGATTCTATCGCGTGGAGAAGAGCCGAAACAAAAAAGAAGGCGGAACAGGTCTTGGATTGGCGATCGTCAAGCATATTCTAGAAGGCCACCAAAGCAAAATATCAGTGAGTTCGACCGTGGGTAAAGGCTCAATGTTTAGCTTTTCGCTACCCTTGATTAAAGACAAGAAAACCTTGGAAAGGGAATTGGCCGAATCCAAATCACTCACTCCTTAAAAAACATACTCCTCCATTAGACTTGCCAAGGATTCTTCCAAATCCAAGGTAAATCCTGAATGCGGACGGGAAGTCTGCAGCATGGAACTTCGGATGGAAGTCAGCCAGCGAAACCGAGACGCAGCGTCCTGAAGCGAAATCGGATTTCCACCCTTTTCCCCTGCACAGATTTTCTCAAAGGAATCCAAATAGCTACGATATAAATCAAAATCAGCATCAGGATCCAAAGCCAGAAGTTTGCCTTCATTCAAGCGTATCTGACAACGGATGAAATTTTGCCGCTTGCAGCAGACCACCACCCCTACATTGACAAATTCTTCCCGCTCCACCTTAGGTACAATACGGACAATGGCATATTCAAATAAGTGCTTTCCTTGCATCGTTGGCTTGAATTAAAAACACGTGGGAATGGGCCAGTCTCATCTTCAAAAAGGAATCATACACTTCCCTGGCTTCTTGGGCCGTCTCGGTATCACGTGATGCCAGAATCCACTCATCCGGCACCAGTTCCAAAACCTGATCAATGACTTCATGCGTAATCAGGGACTTCATTTCAGCATCTACTCGATCCAGCTCAGAAGCTCTTGGAAGCAGCACATGATCTTGGACCATCGCAAATGGGCTCAGCGCATGCTTCTCCCAATTGTCCCAAGAATGATGGAAAACCAAAGAAGCTCCGTGGTCGATCAACCAGAGTTCCCGATTCCAGATCAGCAGATTGGTATTGCGAAAGGTGCGATCTACGTTGGTAATCCAAGCATCAAACCAGACGATTTGGGAAGCGAGGTATTCATCCACTTTTGATGCTCCGGGATCAAATGTCATAGCTTTGGACAGAAAGTGGAGTGCTAGATTCAAGCCTTGACTGCTTTTGAGCAAATCCTGGATTTCTTCGTCTCCTTCTGAGTTGCCAAATGCCGAATCCAAATTTGCAAACACTATCTCCGGCACTTTGAACCCAACCCGTCTTGCCAGCTCCCCTCCGATCACCTCGGCGATCAGGGCTTTCTCCCGCTGTCCGGCACCTTTGAATTTGAGCACATAATTGAATCCGTCATCCGCTTCAGCCAATGCCGGCAATGAGCCGCCTTCTCGCAGCGGCATGACATAGCGTGTGACATTGACTTGGCGTGGGGAGTAAAGGGAATTCGTATTCGACATTTTCAAACTTTTATAGAAACAAAGAAAAGCCGAAAACTTCAAAAAGGCTTGAAAGCTTAGAAATATCTACTTGTGTTTTTACCAATGAAAGACTTATGATATTTCTCTTTTAAACTCAGCAGAAATGACCGATGTGCTCCAAAAAAGCTTTAGCTTTTTTTTTGCGCTCTTGGAAAGGCTTGTTTCCTGTTTAATCTCTGAAGTTCTTTTAGCAATTGATTCTGCCATTGCTCTATGTTCTTTGCGCAATCTTTGCGGTTAAAAAAAGTGCTTAAAGCTAGGCGGAGGTTGGAAGATTTTTCTGAGTGCCAATGATGGTGTTGAATAGATTGCTTCGGGATCACAGACCTGAAAAATGATTTAACAAACAAAAAGATCCCTAGCAATGACGCGGTCCATAACAGTCATTCCTCATTTGCAAATCCTAAATTTTCCTCACCTGTAAAGTCAATTCCTGCCCCCATTTTTTTCCGACTCGTCAAATGCCTACTTTTGCAGCCGCTTCAATTGAGGCGATTTATCGATGAAGAAAGTAGATTTTCAAAAAGTTATTCTGTTTGAAAGCGAGGATTACCTGGTGATCAACAAGCCCCCCTACCTGTCAAGCTTAGACGATAGGCACGAGGCTCAGAATATCCTCGACTTAGCAAGGATGTACACTTCTGACCCTCAGCTATGCCATAGACTGGACAAGGAGACTTCCGGCTGTCTGGTGATCGCCAAAAACCCTGTAGCTTATCGGCACTTGGCTATGCAGTTTGAAAACAGGAAAGTGGAAAAGGTCTATCATGCGGTAGTGGAAGGAATCAAGGATTTCAAAAACGAGTTAGTGGATAAAAATCTCCTATCCAACAACAAAGGAATCGCCAAAGTAAGTAAGGAAGGCAAACCTGCACAGACGATTTTCAATACCCTTAAAACCTATTACAAGCACACGCTTGTGGAATGCAAACCAATCACGGGTAGATTGCATCAGATCCGGGTTCACTTGGCTTATCTCAAATCACCTATTTGTGGCGACACGCTTTATGGTGGAAATACACTCTATCTTTCCTCGCTTAAGCGCCGATTCAATTTGAAGAAAGAAACCGAAGAGTTACCTATCATGCAGCGGGTCTCTTTGCATGCCTATTCGATCACGTTTGAAGGACTGGACAATTTACCATTAAAGGTGGAGGCACCTTACCCGAAGGATTTTCAGGTTTTGGTACATCAGTTGGAAAAGAACGCCTAAAAAAGCAATTTGAATTCCAAGAAAACAAATTCCATTTGGGTCAATTTTCCTAATCCCATGAAAATTAGGACTTAGGATTGGAAATAGTTTGCATCAAAAATAAAATACTTCTATCTTTGTGTCCCTTTTTGGGGTCGATAAATTAATAACAAGCTAAAAATTAAACAGTTACACAGTGGATACTCTGAGCTATAAAACCATCTCAGCCAATTCTTCCACAGTAGAAAAGCAGTGGGTGGTAGTGGATGCCCAAGCTGCGATTCTAGGACGATTGGCGAGTGAGGTAGCAAAAATCTTGCGAGGAAAGACGAAGCCTAGCTTCACTCCTAACGTTGATTGCGGTGACAATGTCATTGTAATTAACTCTGACAAAGTCAGGCTAACAGGTGACAAGTGGGACGCAAAAGTTTACGTGCGTCATACCGGTTACCCAGGTGGGCAGCGAATCTCAACCCCCAGAATGTTGAAGCAGAAGTCTTCGACAATCTTGATTGAGAAAGCTGTCAGAGGCATGTTGCCTAAAAACCGATTGGGAAGCAAATTGTACGGTAATCTGTACGTGTATGAAGGTGCGGAACATCCGCATGCAGCACAGCAGCCTAAAGCCATCACACTTTAATCTCCTAAATCATGGAAATGATCAACAAAATCGGTAGAAGAAAGACCTCTGTAGCCCGTATTTATATGGGACCAGGAAATGGCAAAATTACCGTCAACAACAAAGCATTGGAAGTTTATTTCCCATTTGATCTGCATCAGATCGTGGTGAAGCAGCCATTGACCCTAGTGGGCGTGGACGGTAACTACGATATTCAGATCAATGTAGACGGCGGTGGAATCAAAGGTCAGGCAGAAGCAGCCCGTATGGCTATCTCCAGAGCTTTGTGCGAATTCGATGCAGAACACAGACCTGCATTGAAAAAAGAAGGGTTTCTTACCCGTGATCCAAGAATGGTCGAGCGTAAGAAGCCAGGACGTAGAAAAGCAAGAAGGAAATTCCAGTTCTCCAAGCGTTAATCGGAATCTACTTCAATCAATAGAAAACTATTTCATTCATGTCAAAAATCGAATACAAAGACTTACTGGATGCTGGTGTCCATTTCGGACACTTGACGAGAAAGTGGGATCCAAGAATGTCTCCATATATCTTTATGGAGAAGAACGGTATCCACATTATCGACCTCAACAAAACGCTCGCCTGCCTCGAAGAAGCATCCAACGCGGTGAAGCAAATCGTTCGTTCCGGCAAAAAAATCATGTTTGTCGCTACGAAAAAACAAGCCAAAGACTTAGTAGCAGCTGAAGCTCAGCGTCTGAATATGCCTTACGTGACCGAAAGATGGTTAGGTGGTATGTTGACCAACTTCGCTACCATACGCAAGTCATTGAAAAAGATGTCTTCCCTCGATAAATTGATGAAAGAAGATGCTTACAAGAACTTGGCAAAAAAAGAGCGTCTTATGGTAAGTCGCGATAAAGAGAAAATGGAAAGCGTGTTGGGCGGTATTGCTGATCTAAGCAGACTTCCTGCAGCCCTCTTTGTTGTGGATATCAAAAGAGAACACATCGCTATCGCTGAAGCTCAAAAGCTTGGCATCCCTGTTTTCGCATTGGTTGATACAAACTCCAACCCGAACGAGGTGGAATTCCCTATCCCAGCCAATGACGATGCATTCAAGTCAGTCTCTTTATTGGTAAAAGCATTTGGTGCTGCAATCGAAGAAGGACTGTCTGAGCGCAAAAGAGACAAAGACGATGCTAAAGTCACTGAAGAGGAAGAAGCAAAAAGAGCTGTGGACGCTGAAACAAAAGAATAATCCACAATTGATTTTATAAGTAAAAGATTGAACATCCGGCCTAGGTCGATGTTCAATTTTTTGTTTTATCCAGAACAACGAAAATATCCAGTTTAAAAAAATAAACAGATCACAACAATGGCAATCACTGCACAAGACGTAAACAAACTGAGACAAATGACCGGTGCCGGTATGATGGACTGCAAAAAAGCTTTGACTGAAGCTGAAGGCGACTTCGAAAAAGCAGTAGACATCCTCAGAAAAAAAGGTCAAAAAGTATCTGCATCCAGAGCTGACCGTGAGACCAAAGAAGGTGTTGTAGCAACCCGCGTAACTGAAAACGGTGCAAAAGGAACGCTTCTTTCTTTGACTTGTGAGACTGACTTCGTGGCTAAAAATGAAGAATTTGGAGCTTTTGCAAATACATTGATTGATATCGCAGTATCAAATGGCGCGACTTCCAAAGAAGCTGCATTAGCTCTTCCTTTTGAAAATATCACTATCGCAGAAAAGATTATCGAAATGACCGGAAAAATCGGCGAGAAAATCGATATTTCTCATTTCGAAATCATTACTGCTGAGACTGTAGTTTCTTACGTTCACTCCAATGGTAAATTGGGTGTATTGGTAGGACTTGTGAATACCTCCGGAACTGACGTAGAAGAAGCAGGTAAGGACGTAGCAATGCAGATTGCTGCAATGAATCCTGTTGCTGTTGACAAAGACGGTGTAGATGCTTCTACAATCGAGCGTGAAATCGAAATCGGTAAGGAGCAAGCTAGAGCGGAAGGCAAGCCAGAAGAAATGCTTGAAAAAATCGCGATGGGCAAATTGCAGAAGTTCTACAAAGAAAACACGTTGTTGAGCCAGCAGTTTGTGAAAGACAGCTCCAAGTCAATTGCTCAATACCTTGATGGTGTAAGCAAAGGAATGACTGTAAATGCATTCAAGAGAATCTCAATCGGTTAATTTTTCCGATTACATTCGAATAAAAAACCCTCTCGGAGCGATCTGAGAGGGTTTTCTGTTTAATACGTCTTTTAGAATTACATTTCAAAACTTACAAAAGGTTTTTTAATTCAACTTTTGAAGTGGACTTCGACCCCGCTCAGTCTGACACGACTGTTACCCTGAGCGGAGTCGAAGGGTAATAAGTCTAAATGTATTTATATTCACGAATTCATCAACTCCTCAATCTCTCCCGCCTCAATCGGGATATTGCGCATCAGGTCCAAGAATCCGTTTTCTTGGATCACAATATTGTTTTCCAATCGAATCCCGATTCCCTCTGCAGGTATGTAAATCCCAGGTTCTACGGTAAACACCATTCCCGGTGTGATTGGATTATACATTGTTCCCACGTCATGCACATCCAAACCCAAATGATGGGAAGTCCCATGCATAAAGTACTTTTTGTAAGCTGGCAAAGCAGGATCCTGATTTTGAATATCAGTTTGATCGATCAAGCCTAATCCGATTAATTCCGACTGCATAATCAAGCCAACTTCCTTATGATAATCCTGAATATTGGTGCTTGGTCTTAAAATATTTGAAGCCTCACGCTGAACACGTAATACAGCATCGTAAACAGCTCGCTGCCTTGTCGAAAATCGCCCGCTGACAGGAATGGTTCGAGTCATGTCAGCATTGTAGTTTCCATATTCCGCTCCTACGTCCATAAGAAGCATTTCTCCATCGAGACAAGCTTTGCTGTTTTCGATGTAATGAAGTACACAGGCAGAGGCACCGGAAGCGATGATCGGTTCGTAGGCGAAACCCTTACTTCTGTTTCTTACAAACTCATGTAGAAATTCTGCCTCGATTTCATATTCGGTCACACCCGGTTTGACGAAAGAAAGAATCCTTCTGAAACCTTTCTCTGTAATGTCACAGGCGATTTGGAGCTGATCAATTTCCCCTTTTTCCTTTTTCCCACGAAGCTCATGCATGATCGGTGCCGCCCGGTCAAAGACGTGCAGCGGAAACTTCTCCTTACAAGCTTTGATAAATCGAGCATCCCGAGTTTCTACAACGACTCCCGCTCGAAGGTGCTCATTGGTATTCAGATAAATCCGCTCAGAAAGAGAAACGACTGTATTCAAGACCTGATCAAAATTCGAAAGCCATTGAATATTTTTAATTCCTGACGCCGCTTCAGCCTCTTCTTTGGTGTACTTATGTCCTTCCCAGACAGCAATCAACTCATTCGTTTCTCTCAGAAAAAGCACTTCCCGCATTGCAGGATTTGGACAATCAGGCGCAATCAATAAGATGGTTTCCTCCTGAGCTATCCCAGACAAATAAAACAGGTCATTGTTTTGGCGAAATTTCATCGTGCCGTCAGCATTAGTCGGCATGATGTCGTTGGAATTAAAAATTGCTACTGAGTTTTTTGCCAATTTTGCAGCGAACTTTGCACGGTTACGGATATAGAGATCTTTTGGTAATGGAGAATATTTCATTAGTCTGTGGAGAATATTTCTATCAATTATTTTCAGCCTAAAGTTAACAATTCACACCTTTCCTGAATTAAATTCCCATCATTACAGTTTTAGCATTTATGTGTATTTTCCGAAGAGGAGACAGATTAACAGCATGCAGTTAAATATCAAAGAACTATCCAACGGGATTCGTATTGTTCATCAGCAAGTTACACACACACGAGTGGTTCACTGTGGCTTTATCTTGAATATAGGAAGCAGAGATGAGGATAAGGAATTGGAGGGATTAGCGCACTTCTGGGAACACATGGCCTTCAAGGGCACCCACAAGCGTAAAACATTCCACATCATCAACCGTCTCGAATCACTCGGTGGAGAATTGAATGCCTATACCACTAAGGAAAAAGTCTGCTTTTACGCCTCAATTCTAAAAGAACATTACAACAAGGCGGCTGAATTACTTTTTGACATTACGTTCAACAGTACTTTCCCTGCCAAGCAAATCGAAAAAGAACGTCAGGTGATCCTGGAAGAAATGGCGATGTACCGGGATTCTCCGGATGATTCAATTCAGGATGAACTGGACGAGTTGGTATTTGAAAATCACGCCTTGGGCAGAAATATTCTTGGCACAGAGGATACCGTATCCAGATTTTCCCAGCAGGATTTCTTCGAATTCATTTCCTCCCGATTGGACACTTCCGAAATCGTGTTTTCGGTAGTTGGAAATATCACGTTTGAGAAGGCCCTAAAAGGAATTGAAGGAGCTTTAAATGAAATCAAGCCAAAGCACACTTTGTATGTAAGAAGCGGATTTCATGATTACCATCCTAAGCGAAAAACTGTCAAGCGGGATGTCACCCAGTCCCTTTGCGCCATCGGTCGACCTGCCTATTCACTTCATGACCCAAATCGGTTCAAGCTTTACCTCCTGAATAATATCCTCGGTGGACCCACGATGAACAGCCGTCTGAATCTTTCCCTGCGGGAAAATCACGGATACGTGTATAGCATTGAGTCAAGTTATCAGGCCTTTTCAGACACTGGATTCTTTGGCATTTTCTTTGGCACCGAAGAAAAGACGCTCAAAAAATCCCTGACCATTGTTCATCGGGAAATGGAGAAGCTCCGAAACAAAAAACTCGGATACATACAACTTCACATGGCCAAGGAACAAGCCATCGGGCAGATGGCAATGGCTGAGGAAAACTATGCTGCACTCATGTTGGTCTATGGCAAAAGCCTGATCGATCATGGAAAAATCGATCCTTTGGATTTGATCTTTGAAAAAATACGATCGACTACGGCTGAAGAAATTCAGGAGATCGCACAGGATATTTTCAGTCCTGAGCAGCTCAGTTATTTGATTTATACCCCAAATTAAAAAATGGAATTTATTGACCCGGCACTTCTGGCATATTGTGAATCGATCACCAGTTCTGAAGATCCGCTTTTGAAGAAAATCACCCGGGAGACTCAGTCCAAAGTCCTGATGCCCCGCATGATATCAGGGCATCTGCAGGGAAAGATGCTGGAGCTTTTCGCAAAAATGCTCAGCCCAAAGACAATTCTGGAAATTGGCACCTATACCGGCTATTCGGGGATTTGTCTGGCGAGAGGACTAAAATCCGGAGGAAAATTGATCACCTTAGATATCAATGATGAGCTAGAGTCGATGGTGAGGGGGTTTTTCGAAGAAAGTGGACTGGCAGATCAAATCGATTATCGATTGGGAAATGCCCGGGAAATCATCCCCACTTTAGATGGCCCATTTGACATGGTGTTCATTGACGCCGACAAGTTTTATTATTCGGAATATTTCGATTTGATCATTGACAAAGTCCCAAGTGGGGGAATCATTTTGGCTGACAATGTGCTTTGGTCAGGAAAAATCCTCGTCGAAGAGGGACAGAAAATAGATAAAGACACCAGGGCTCTATTAGCGTTCAACCAAAAAATACAGGACGATCCTAGGGTTGAAAATATCCTGCTTCCCATCCGGGACGGAGTACTCATGGCCAGAAAACTCTGATTGCTGCAAAAAGGGAATCATTTTTGCATAATAGGGGTAAATAAAACGAAAGACCCTTTCGATGAAATTCCTGCAATTCACACTGTTATCCTTTTTTTTCTTAATGCTCTGTACGCACTCGCTACTTGCTCAGATTCCACAAGTTCCTGCACAACTTGAATTTGCAGACTTGACTGTAAAGATTACCCCGCAAGCGCAACGCGAAATCCAATTGGACGTGGATGCTCAATACCGCAATCCAACCTATTTCAAAGTAAAACAAGACCGAATCAACCTCTATATGCCCATAGTGGAGCGCGAGTTGAAAAGTCTGGGTGTCCCGGAGGACTTAAAGTACCTTGTGATCCAGGAAAGCGGGTTGATACCTGATGCCGTTTCAACTTCAAATGCGGTTGGCTTTTGGCAGTTCAAGCAAGGTACGGCAGAGGAGGTAGGACTTCGGGTAGATGCACAGGTAGACGATCGCAAAAACATAGCAACCTCCTCCCGTGGGGCTGCTCTATATCTCAGAAAGCACAATAGTTCTCTCGACAACTGGATGACGGCGTTGGTTTCTTATCAAATGGGGCTAGGTGGAGCAAAAGCCTACTTCGGAAATCAGTATTCAGGGAAGAAAGTCATTGAAGTCGATCGCAATACGCATTGGTATTTCAAAAAATTTCTGGCACATAAAATAGCCTTTGAGAATCAAATTGGAATGTTCGTTTCCAACCGACAGTTAGTAGAAATGAAAGTACAGGGACCAGTCACTTTGGCCACACTTTCCAAGCGATTAGGCGTAAGTGAAGAACATCTCAGGGAGTACAATAAATGGGCTGGAAACGGAAAAGTGCCAGCGGGAACATTTACGGTTTTTTACATTAAAGCAGGAAGTCTTCCGATGGAACCTGCCATAAGCAAATCGGAGGATACCCCTCAGAAAACACCCGTTTACACAGCTGCTGAAAAAAATTCTCCTGTCTATAAACAGGCAAATTCTTATCCGAGAATTTCGGGAAATACCACTAATGCAAACCAGCCGAACCAAATAACAGTCAATGAATTAGATGGTGTATTAGCTGCAAAAAGTACTTCTCCAGATAAATTTTCGGAGGAAATAGGATTAAAGGAGAAAAAATTCCTTCGTCTGAACGACATGAATTCAGATGAGCGAATCGAAACCGGTAAATACTATTATACCGAAAAGAAAAAAACCAGTGCGGAAGTTGAAAATCACTTGGTATTGCCGGGAGAAACACTTTGGTCCATTTCACAAAAATACGGCGTTCGGCTAGCCTCACTGAAGTCCAAAAACCGGATCAGAAAAGATGCTGACTTAAAAGCAGGAATGCTTCTGAATCTACGCGAACCCAGAAAACGCGGGGAAGCTATTCCAATCATCCCGATCGCTCAGCCAGCACCGCAAACAAGAACTGTAATTGCCACCACAGCACCTGGACAGATGGTGCCGGAGCCACAGCCGGAAAAGCCATCCGTAAATAAACCAGAACGGATTACTCATACCGTTGCTCAAGGAGAAACACTTTTTGCTATTTCCAGAAAGTACGGAGTTTCCGTTGAAAATCTGAAATCATGGAATAGTATTGGTAGCCAAAACATCATCAGTGTAGGTCAAAAATTGGTTATCTTAAAACCCTGATCAGTTCGTCAAAATTCCCATTAATGCTAAGAAATCTTCATTTAACAGGAATCCTATTTTTTATTCTGAGCCTTTCTGCTGTTGCTCAGGATAGATTAATCATTCCCGACACAGTGTTGATCAATGGAGACACCTTACTGATGCTTGGGGATTCGATTTTGGTCAATGAACCGGTCAAGGAGGTTTTCTGGAAAACCGGCGGAAATTATAATCTCAATATTCAACAAGTCACCCTCAGCAATTGGGCAGCCGGAGGAACAAGTTCATTTGCTCTAAATTCGGGTTTTGCATTGTTTGCCAACTACAAGAAAGACAACAAAGTTTGGGACACGCAACTAAATGTAAACTTGGGATTTAACCGTCAGGGGGAGCGGGATTTCGAAACGAGAAAATCAAACGATAACTTCGTTTTCGTCAGTAATTATGGACGGCAACTCTCTGATGTGTTGTATTTGACCACACAGTTGGATGCAAGGACTCAGCTATTGGCAGGATTTAGATATTCCCGCCCACCGGGAAGTGAATTTGAAATACGTACTAAAATTTCGGACCTTCTTTCTCCCGGATACCTGCAATCTTCCACCGGTCTGAACTATAGGAAAACCTATCAAAACAAAAGCCGATTTTCAGTTATCCTTTCTCCATTCACCGGCCGGTTTACAATCGTTTTGAATGACTCTCTCAGTCGGGTTGGCGCATTTGGTGTGACACCGGGAGAAAATGTACGGGCGGAAGCAGGGATGTCTTTTGCCGCAGGAGTGGCGGATTTTGTATTGATGGAAAATGTGACTTGGAAAGCTGATCTTAATCTCTTCTCCAATTATGAGCGATTTGGCAATCTGGTAGTAAATTTCAATTCGATCATTAGACTTAAGGTGAATAAATACATATCCACCCGTATTGAAACTGCACTTATTTACGATGAAGAGGTTTTTGTCAGGCAGGATGATGGCACTTCAAAACAGGCAATTCAACTTCAAAATCTGATCAATTTTGGGATTTCATTGGATTTTTAAAAATCTGCCTCCAACCCAAACTTTTGCTGAAGCTCTGCCAGTGCAGGATATTTTTCCCTTAAATAATTGAATTTGTCAGTGTTGGTATAAAGTTTTGGGACGCCGCCTTCTACCTCTTCTTTTACTTCCACAGTGATCAAAACGCGATCAGCTCCTGTGAATTGACGGATTAATCCGACCAACTCCGATTTCATTTTACCTGCAATTTCCTCCTGCATGTGCCCAACTACCTCGAGTACTACTTCTCCACCGTCAAGAACTCTGATTTCCTGATCCAGGATTGCCAACTCAAAATTCTTGTCACTTTTTTTGAAATGCTCCCGAATTGACACAACATGTGCATCGAACAGCAGTTGTGTCAAGGGGACTGAAGTCCCAATCGGCTTAACTTCTATTTTTTCCTGACTTTTACGTTCGGCAGCTTCCTCTGTCAGTCTAGCCTTGTCATCCACCAATTTTTTGGTTTGGGATAGACTGGTTGGAATCGAAATAGTGGTCTTTAAAGGAGTTTTTTTCGCAGTTGAAAAATCAGCAGGAATTATGGCCTGAATTGATGCAGGTTCTGGATTTTCAGCCTCTTCTTGTTTACTCAGGCTTTTTTTTTTGCTTCAGCATTGGATAGTGTCGCCAGTCGAAAGGCTTGCGGAAGTTTTGCCATTTTCATTAGGGCCAGTTCTACATGCAATCGTTGATTTTTACTGGCCTTATAATGGATATCGCACTGGTTTGCCATGTTTAGGGCAGAAAGCAAAAAAGAAACGGAGGATTTTTGAGTTTGGAGGATGTACCTTTCTTTGGCGCTTTCAGATACTTGAAGTAGTTCTACTGTAGCCTCATCTTTGACAACCAGCAAATCCCTGAAGTGCTCGCTCAATCCCACTATGAAGTTGTGACCGTCAAAACCCTTCTTCAGGATTTCATCAAAAATCAAAAGTGTTGCGGACAAGTCCTCTGCCAACAATGCATCCACAACTTTAAAGTAATAGTCATAATCGAGAATGTTCAGGTTCTCGATAGTTTCCTTGTAGGTGACTTTTTTGCCGGCAGAATAGGTGACAATTAAGTCGAAAATAGAAAGCGCGTCCCGCAATGCACCATCCGCCTTGGTGGCTATCAGGCGCAGGGCTTCGTCTTCATAATCGACCTTTTCTTTCTCGGCAATCTCTCTCAAATGCTCGGCTATGTGCTTAATCTGAATTCGGTTGAAATCAAAAATTTGACAGCGAGACAGGATCGTGGGGATAATTTTGTGTTTTTCGGTCGTAGCCAAAATAAAGATGGCATACTTCGGGGGTTCTTCAAGGGTCTTTAAAAAGGCATTGAAGGCCGCAGTCGAAAGCATGTGAACTTCGTCAATGATATAGACTTTGTATTGGCCCTTTTGAGGCGCATAACGAACCTGATCGACAAGGTTACGGATATCATCTACCGAGTTGTTGGAGGCGGCATCAAGCTCGTAAATATTGAAAGAAGCATTATTCTGGAAGGAAACGCAAGAATCACATTTGCCGCAAGCCTCGTTATTGGTGACATTTTCACAATTGATCGTCTTGGCAAGAATCCGGGCACAGGTGGTCTTGCCCACACCACGAGGTCCGCAAAAGAGAAATGCCTGTGCGAGGTGATTGTTTTTGATCGCATTCTGAAGCGTAGTGGTGATGTGCTGTTGCCCCACTACACTTTTGAAATCAGCCGGTCTGTATTTTCTTGCCGAGACGACGAAGTTTTCCATTGCTGCAAGATATAAAAAAGTGGATATTCCGGCGACCAGAAAAAGAGGCTTTTGGAAAGTTTTTAGATAAGGATTTGATTTTAAATGGGATTGGAAAATTGAAAAATTGAAATATTGGAAAATTTTGGGAGGAAGGGATTTTAATTCATTATTCGATGTTCAGCGTTTGATATTCGATTTTTAGTTAAAACCATGAAAATTGATTGAGGTCAAATGAGCCTTTCAAGTTGAAGATTTACCTAATGAACCCGTAAATCGTATTTCGTACTTCGTAAATTTTCAAACATTGAACCAAATTTGAATTACTTTTGTCATCCCAACAAAATGGGGCTGACCGGTTTTGACAGTAAGTGTAAAGATCGGGCTCGCATGCAGGCTGGAGTATGTACGGCCTTAAAAGATTCATACGAACGATAAATGGCGAAACTTCTTACGCCATGGCTGCTTAATCTAACCTCTTAGGATAGATCGCTTAAAGGGTTGAGTCACGAGAGTGATTCCCCAGCCACATCCCTCCGCCCCCCGTCCTTTCGGGGTGGATCAAGGGGTGTCGACTTGATCGGACTGCTGCCTGTGATGCTATTAAGCAGGCCTAAGACCAATAGCTAAGTCAGCGTGAGGTGTGTCATCCAGCATATTCTGATCGAAAAAACAACAGGTGACTAAGCATGTAGACGGTACGGTGTTTCCTTATCTGGACGCGAGTTCGAATCTCGCCAGCTCCACAAAAAAGCCTCTCGGATAATTCTGAGAGGTTTTTTTATTGATTTCAATGATTTTACCTCCCTAAAATCCTCACCAGCTCTTCATTGACATAATACACCTCTTTGCCATCTTTTTTAGGCGAGAGAATTCCCGCATCTGACAGTTCAGCGAAGTATTTGGTCAGCGTGGTTCTAGAATTTACCTCCAACAATTCTCCCAAAAACTTGGCTTTCAGGTACGGTTGCGAAAAAATCAATTCATTGACTTCTTTGGAATACCACTTGATTTTGCTTTTCCCATAGTCAAGCGTGGCTTCCATTTGATTAAAAATCCCTTCTACCAATTCTTGTGTGAGGATCGACGTGTTTTCCACGGCATCCAACATATATAGAATCCAACTTTTCCAATCTCCCCGCTGGGTAACTCCAGCTAAGTGATAGTAATAGTCTTCCTTGTGAACTATGATATATTTTGAAAGGTAAAGAACAGGGACATTCAGCAACTTCTCCTGCACCAGATACAGTAGATTCAGAATACGACCTGTCCTCCCATTTCCGTCCGAAAATGGGTGAATGGCCTCAAATTGGTAGTGGGAAATGCACATTTTTAGTAGTGGATCTGTCGAGAACTGTTCGCTATCATTCAAATAGGTCAGCCAATTCATCATCAAATCTTGTAGTAGCTTTTCTCCTCTTGGAGGAGTATAAATAGTCTCTCCGGATCGAAATTCACTATTTCCCCTTTTTATAATCGTCTGAGAAGCCGGCGATCGGAATCCTGAATTGGTATTTTTGACCGCGAAATGGACACTTTTTGCCTACGTGTCCAGATTATTAAAAAAAAATGGACGCATCTTGAAAGGGTATCCAGATTAAACTGAATTCAAAACGTTAATCGGAGCAGTTCCTATCCAAGACTTTCCCCAATGCTTTTGGATTGAAACAAAGACATTTTCTCCCTCATTATGAGTTATTCTGAGAGGTTTTTTGTTTTTCCAGGACAATATTTCAATAACTATGTATGTCCGCTTTCTTGCCAGTAGCAAAATAAAATAAGGTTTGAAGTTCCAAAAAACGAGCTGTGGACTGTTGACAGTCGTCTGTGGACGATTATCCGCAACTTTATATAGCCTAATCTTTCTTACTGGCAGGATTGCGGATAATCAAATTCAATAATTTTCAAATCCATTTATTCTCATTGCGTGTTACTTTCTAAATTCAGGCATATCCTTATGAAAAAACTACCTCTACTATTTTTTATCCTTTTAGGCTGCAATATTATTCCTCCCGAGCCCTCAGATTTTACTGTGGAAGAGGTAACAGTGGTAGGAGGACCTAATCAAAATCTCAAAGACAGTGTCGGACTTTTACTCGTGGTCAGAGGCCTTCCACCTACTAACAAATGGAATATGATTTGGGAAATCAATGGTCAGGTGGTGTTTTCAGAAGAAGTAAGCGGCAAAGCCGGCACGGTCTCATCCCTCAAAAAATATAAAGGAAGTCAACCCGGAGAATATATTTTTAAGGGGTGTATCGTATCCAAGACCATGCGGATCTGTGACGATGAAACTTTTTTTCTTCGGTAAATAATCGAAAAACGATTATCCCGTAAAATACGCTTCCAATTCGGCCATCATTTCGGATTTATCTCTGAGGTCCCGGATCACTTTTCCTTTCTCCAGAAGTACAATCCGCTCGCAGATGTCCGTGACATGATTGAGATCGTGGCTGGAAATCAAAAAGGTGACTTTGGAATTTTCGGTTTCTCTCAAGATCAATTTTTTCAGCCGAATCTGAGAGCTCGGATCAAGATTTTCAAAGGGTTCATCCAGCAAGACCACTTCAGGATTTCCCATCAGGGCCGCTGCTATTCCTACTTTTTTCAGATTCCCTTTGGACAGATCGCGGATGTATTTCTTTTTGCCCAACACCTCATCATTGAACAATTCGGTAAATCGGTCGAGGTGATTTTTAAGGTCTGCGACTGACATCCCATAGATCACTCGCAGAGTCTCAAAATACTCATCTGGCGTCAAATAGGCCAACAGCATGTGTTCGTCAAGATATGCACCGGTTTTAGTTTTCCAATCTTCGGTTTTACTCACATCCTCGCCATTGATTTTGGCATGACCCGACGTGGCTCTGACCAGATCAAGAATTATACGAAATAGGGTGGTCTTTCCTGCCCCATTATTCCCCACCAGTCCAAAGCATTCCCCTTTAGGAATCTCCAAGGTAGCGACATCGAGGACGACAGCTTCTTTATATTGTTTTTTAAGTTGGCTAATTTGAATCATAATTCTTGACGGAAGGAAGATGAAATTTCGTATCGATTTTTGAGTACTCTGTTGATATTGATTTGGGACAAAGGCTTAAAGGCCATTAAGCCCAGTAAGCCAATAATACCCAAGGCAAGCAATCCTGCATAGTCATTAATGAAATAAGCGAAAGGCAAATAAACTGCATAAGGAGCCAAAAACATGGGGAGAATCATCAGAAACTGAGCCGCCCCTACTCCCTCATAATTAAACATTGCACCCTTGTTGAGATCCATGGGTTTAGGTTTCCAAAGGGAAAAGTAAATGATCAGATGCATCAAAATCCCAACGTTGAAGAAAAAACAGCATATGTGGAGCAACAAAAGCTGCCAGCCAAAAAATGTGTAGGGAATTGAGGCTAGGAGACAAAGAAAAGAAACTCCCATAAAAAGGAGGTATTTCCCTCTAACCAAGCCTTCGATGCCATGCTTTTTTGATATGAAAAAATCAAAATTCGCGGAATTCCAACTCAAAAAAAGCTGTGCGTATTGAAGCATGAAAATTCCCGTGATGAAAATCCCCACAAAAACAAACATCCAATGAATGCCTGTACCCTCTGTGGAGTATGCTGGATTTTTGTAAAAAATCAATCCGTAAAGTAAAAAGAACCCGGCAAGCATCAGGTAAGTCCGACTCTTCTTATGTCGGATAATCAGTTTCCACTCTAAGTTTGCCAACTCACCTGCGAGACCAAATCTGGAGAAAAACCCAATAGACTGGTTGATAAAACGAACATCCTCTTCCTCAGACAAATCTTCCAAATAGGCATTGGAGACATAGAATTTAAAGCAGAGAAAATAGGCTCCTATCATCACCGCCAACATTCCAACCAATGGTATTGGGCTTGTCAGGGAAAAGTCGAATACTGGCTTCATGATTTCTCCCAGATTAAACCAACCCATGTAGCTCGAGCCTGCGCCCAATACCAGGACAAGGAAAATGACAAATAACCCAATCAGGCTATCCTCAAATCGCTGCTTGAACCAAAGCATAAACCAATGAATGGTCCAACTGGTCAAGGTGATTGCCGCAAGCCAGGTCAAGGCTCCCATTGCACCATATTGTGCACTGACCACTTCCACGGTAAATGGTAAATAAAGCAAAATCGCAATTATACTTAGCGGAGAAACAAAGGATCTCAGCAAGAGCATTTGGATTATCTTTTTCTTCCCAATCGGAAGGTGCAGTAGACTTTCCAGTTCGATTACCGGGAGCTTTTGAATAAAATAGCGATAGAGAAACTCTGCAAGGAAAAAGTAAATCATAAAACTGTTGATCAGTGCAATATGATCATCTCCGGGTGCAGCTATATCCAGAATAGATTTGAGTAAAATCCCCAAACCAAGGACATATCCCAAGAGGACTAACATCAAAAATCCGAGTAGGATATTTGTCAATAAGCTTTTTGCAAAGGAAGTCGAGCGCAAACTCTTTAAATATTGTAATCGGATAAGTGTAAAAAACATATGTTTGAGTTTAAATAGATATTCTTACTTGCTGCAAAGTATGCTTAAACCTTGAAATATTTTTGAAGATTTACGCCCAAAAAAGGATAAATGAAGATTATGATACAGGAGTTAGGATTTTTCGAAGCAGTAAATCAAAGGCGATCAGTTCGGATTTTTGACCAAAATGAGCCTTTTGATCGTGATATCGTCAGGAAATGTCTTGAGGCCGCCATACTTTCACCCAACAGTTCTAATCTTCAACTGTATAACTTTATCCGGGTGCCGGAAAATTCTCCCTTGAAGGATTCCCTTTCCAGCCTGTGCATGAATCAAAAAGCGGCTACTACAGCACGCGAGCTTATCGTAGTGGTGACCCGCCGAGACCTTTGGAAATCGCGGGCATTGGCTAATTACAAATACATCAAAGGTATCTACGAGGGGAAACCCGACAAAAAATCGAAGCAAGCACTGAGCTATTACGGGGTACTCATTCCCAAACTTTATGGAAAATATCCAGGTTGGTCTTTACTGAAAAAAATCATCGCTTGGTGGATTGGAATGAAAAAACCGATGGTCAGGGAAGTCGGGGAGACTGATGTCAGAATATCTGTTCATAAAAGTGCTGCACTTGCAGCTATGACTTTCATGCTTGGAATGAAGGCAGCTGGATATGACACCTGTCCGATGGAGGGAATTGACTCCAAACGCATCAAAAAACTTCTGGATCTACCTGATCCATCCGAAATTTGCATGGTGATCGGCTGTGGAAAAGGCTTACCTGAGGGCACCTATGGAGCGCGGTTCAGAATACCATATCAGGAATTGGTCTTTGAAAAATAAATTGAAGAACTCCAAAATTTTTGAACTTGGAGCCCTACTCAGGATTGGGGTTTAAAATTTATTATTTCCCGTAGTCATCATTGATTTCCAGCCAATACCCATCCGGATCTTGGATGTAAATCTGCTTGATTCCATCCACCCGATTAGTCACTTCTCCTTTGACGCCCGCCCAACTTTCGAAAGGATAACTTTTAGCATTCATATTTTCTATGAATCCCTTCATATCCGGAATACTAAAGCAAAGGTGATTCACTTTAGATACTGTCTTGGGGATATTTGGTGCCTCGATCAAATGTAGCGCAGCCCCTCCACCGATGTCATACCAGGCATGTAAGCCGTCTTTGAAAGGCTCTTCGATTTCTTGGAGTGCCAAGACATCTTGATAGAAGGACATACTCTTTTTCAGGTTGGAAACATGGACGGCAATATGGTTGACTTTGATCTGTGCAAAGGAGCTCATGACAAGAAAGTATAATGAAATTGTAAGCAAGCTTTTCATAGACTTTTGGGTTTATGTATTTAATGATAGGCCTTTTTCTTCAAAATGAAAAAGCCAACCCGAAATGGATTGGCTTCTGGAATTTAATTTTAAGTGAAAATTATTCTACTCCTTCGACTTTCAGATTGGTTGCCATCGAAATTCGATCCGCTTCACCAAAAAGATTCATCGCCTGAACATAGACTTCGTTGATATCATTGATCACTTTATAGAAGGCATTATCATCGTAGATTTGACGACCAAGGTGAGCTTTCACTAAGACCCTCAGGTACTCTTTTGATTTGTTAAATCCCTTAGCATCAAATTCGACTTTATTCTTTTTGCCATATTCAACCAATTCCATCAACATCGCATCACTTACCTTATAATCGGTATAATACTTATCCAAGGTCATTTGAGCAAAATCAGCCTTGTTTTTTGTGACAAAATCAAGGATAAACTCCCGGGAGGAATCGGTATTAAACAGCCTGTTGACATAAGGACTGTTCATCGTCGTGTCCAAGGCCACAAAATAATCCGGCATAATGCCGCCGCCGCCATAAACTGTCCGTCCTTTTTTGGTTTGGAATTTTAGGCTGTCATTAAATTTGATACTGTCGGCGGAGAAAAACTCCCCGTGCTCATACCGCTTAAGAAGATCTGTTTCATACGCTCCGTAATTTGAGTCATAAGGTTTTTGAATGGATCTTCCTGATGGTGTAAAATACCTCGCGATGGTCAGTCTCAATTCAGCTCCGTCTGACAAATCAATCGGCATTTGAACCAAGCCTTTTCCAAAAGATCTTCTTCCTACAATCAGTCCACGATCATTATCCTGAATGGCGCCGGCTAAAATTTCCGATGCTGAAGCCGAACCTTCATTAATTAAAACAATGACAGATCCCTCTTCAAACATGCCTGGCTTAAAGGCATAAGCCTTTTGGCTATATTGACTCACCTTACCTACCTGAGAAACGATCAAGTCCCGATCTCCAAGTAATTCGTCTGCCATATTAATGGCCGCACCCATGTATCCGCCGGGATTTCCCTGGAGATCTATGATCAGCTTTTTCATCCCCTTACCCTGCAATAGCGCCAGCGAAGTTTTGAATTCCTCATAAGTCGTTGCTGCAAATCGGGTCACTTTGATGTAACCGATCTCATTATTGATCATGTAGGACGCATTGATACTGTATTGCGGGATTTTATCCCGTGTGATTTCGTACGGTATCAGACTGAGTTGATTTTTACGTTTGATCTCCACCAATACTTTTGAGCCTCTTGGACCTCTCAGATAGTCAAACACATCCCGGTTGGTGATTCCAATTCCAGCGACATTTTTTCCATCCACACTGATGATTTGATCACCCGACTGGATACCAAGCGCCTCAGACGGTCCCCCGGTTAGCGGAGCGACGACATAAATCGTGTCTCGGATAATTCCAAATTCTACTCCGATACCGTCAAATTCACCCTCTAATTGAGATTGTGCCAATGAGGCATCCCTTGCCGGAATGTAACTGGAGTGGGGATCGAGATTTTCAAGCATTTTGGTGATACCAAATTCCACCAATTCATTCGTGTTGACACTATCCACATAGTCACGATTGATATAGGTCATGATTTCTTGGAGCTTGTACAATGCCGCCCGAAGATCATTTTGGTTGCCTTTAGGTTCAGCAAAAGTCGCTCCGATCCAAATCCCCGCAGAGATAGCTAAGGCAAGAATGATTGGAAGACGGATTTGTGATTTTGTGTTTTTGGTCTCGCTCACTATTTCTCGATTTTTATTCAATAACTCAAACTACAGCAAAATGATCTTGCGAAATGCAGATTTTAGATAAAATTAACGATTGTTTATACGACAGGTCTAGATAAAGGTCAGATTAATTCCCTTTTTTTCGTTCAAAAAAAATTATTTTTGTGCAATGTACTTGAATCGGGATTTCGAAAAGACTTCAGTGGGGGAATTAGTTTCTGAAAACTACGTTCTTGCAGCTGTTTTACACTATTTCGGAATCAGTTTTTATCAGTACCCTACAGATTCGCTGGAGAAAGTTTGTAAAAAACATAAAGTCGAGCCTAGAGTTCTGATCTCCGAATTGGAATCTTGGGCAAAACGAAAAGACCCTACCCCGGAAGAACTCTACCTGAACCCAATCGAGCTTCTGGTCGCCTACTTAAAAAAGAAGCACTACTACTTTGTCCGCCAAGAACTCCCTTTTCTTTCCAATCTCATTTCTGGCATTAAGCCGGAACAGGAATTTGGAGCCTTGCTAGCCGACTTGAAGATTATGTTTCCACTTTTTGTCGACGACTTTATTCATCACATCCATGAAGAAGAAAGTCGTCTCTTCAAGCGAATTGAGCTTCTTCAGGATATAGAAGATGGCCATTTCAAAATACAGGACGCGTTGACGATTTTGGAAAAAGACCCCATTCACATGCTAGCTGACCAGCATGAAATCCATGATGACGAAATGGAAGGAATCCGCCGTCTGACCAAAGACTATGTATTGGAAGAAAATGCACCCTTGACGATGAAAGTCCTATTCCATGAACTTCAAAACTTCGAGCGGGAACTTTCTATTCATGCTAAAATCGAAGATGAATTACTTTTTCCAAAAGCGGTTGAATTAGAAAAAGAAGCCCTTCGGAGAATCCGAAAGAAAATCCAGACCAACTGATGCCAAGAGTCCTTGCTATAGATCTTGGAACTAAGCGCACTGGATTGGCTGTTACCGATCCATTGAAAATTCTGGCCAATCCCTTAGAAACAATCGAGACTGGTCAACTGATGAACTATCTCAAAGCTTACTGTGTAAAGGAAGAGGTTGAGGCATTTGTCCTCGGTCTTCCCATCCGTCTCAACGGTCAGGATAATGAGATGACTCCACGAGTAATGAAACTGAAAGAAGAGCTGGAAAAAAATTTTCCGGAGAAAAAAATAGTCCTGGTGGATGAGCGATTCACTTCCAAAATTGCCATGCAAAGCATGATTGCCATGGGCAGCAAAAAGAAAGACCGAATCGAAAAAGCCGGCAACCTGGACAAAGTATCAGCAGCAATTATCTTACAATCCTATCTCGAAAGACAATGATTTACCCTATAGTTGCTTACGGCAATCCCATCCTGAAAAAAGAAGCGGAAGAAATTGCTGAAGGCACAGATATTAAAGCCCTGATCAATGACATGTACGCGACCATGGATTTTGCAAATGGCGTCGGACTGGCTGCTCCGCAGATCAATCAAGGTGTTCGCCTTTTTGTCATTGACAGCACCTTGATGCTGGACGAAAAAGATGAAGAAAAAGGAATACGAAGGGCCTTTATTAACCCGATTATTCTGGATGAATATGGGGATGACTACAGCTTCGAGGAAGGATGTCTGAGTATTCCCGAAGTCCGTGCAGAAATCATTCGACCAGATAAATTGACCATCGAGTATTACGATGAAAATTGGAATCTCAAGGAAGAAGAGTTCTCAGGAATGACTGCAAGGGTTATCCAACATGAATACGACCATTTGGAAGGGATACTTTTTATCGACTATCTGAAAGGACTGAAAAAACGGCTGATCCAGTCTAAGCTTATAGATGTCAGTAAAGGAAAAATATCCACAGATTACCGCATGATCTATCCGTTGAGATAATGGAAAAAATCCCCGAAATCCGCATTGCCTTGGTCCAGACTGACCTACACTGGGAGGACAAAACCGCCAATCTGGCCATGCTGGAGGAGAAAATCTGGGGATTAAAAGGAAAGGCAGATCTAATCATCCTTCCGGAAATGTTTCCTACCGGATTCAGCATGGACGCTTCAAAACTGGCAGAACCGATGAATCTGACTGTTTGCAAATGGATGAAACAACTCGCGGCGCAAACTCAGGCTACGCTTACAGGCAGTGCGATTATTTCCGAAGGGGGAAAGTTTTTTAACCGGCTGCTTTGGGTAAATCCGGAGGGAATCGTGGAGCATTATGACAAGCGGCACCTGTTCCGAATGGCCAAGGAGGAGGAAACATTTTCTGCCGGAAAAAAACTACCGGTGTTCTCGCTCAAAGGCTGGAAATTTTGCCCTCAGGTTTGTTATGATTTGAGATTTCCGGTTTGGTCAAGAAATGGTTGGGATCAGGGAAACGCTGGGTATGACATTGTTTTTTTTGTCGCCTCTTGGCCCGCTTCCCGAGTTTCGGCATGGGATGCTCTTTTGCCGGCGCGGGCTATTGAAAACTTATCCTTTTCCATTGGAGTGAATCGAGTAGGCATCGATGGAAAGGGGATTTCTTATAATGGACATTCCGCCGCTTATAATTTTAAGGGGGAGAAAATTCTAGATTTAGCAGAAAAAGAAAAAATTGAAATTGTTTCGTTTTCAGCCAACGAGTTGGACGAATACCGCTCCAAATTTCCGGCATGGAGAGATGCGGATTCCTTTCAAATCCTCTAGATCAGAAAACAATTAACACCGAACCTTTCCTTAAGCGGAATTTGAAACAAACCTAATTTTCGTATTTTAGGCCCATAAATTTCGACCCTGTTATCCTTTTCACCTGATGGCTGTCCAGCCAAACCTCCAAAAAGCGAAACAGGCCAATCCTTTTTAGCATTCCTTAAACTATGAGTAACCAAACTCCAAAAATCCTCTACACGCTGACCGATGAGGCTCCAGCCTTAGCGACGTATTCGCTTCTGCCTATTGTTCAAGCATTCACCAAATCCGCCGGAGTTCAGGTGGAAACCCGTGACATTTCTCTTTCAGGAAGAATTATCGCGACTTTTTCAGAAAACCTAAAACCAGAACAGCGAATCAAAGACGATCTCGCTGAACTGGGGAAAATCGCAACCACTCCCGAGGCCAACATTGTAAAACTTCCAAATATTTCGGCTTCTGTCCCTCAGTTGAAAGCTGCAATCAAGGAGCTTCAATCCCAAGGGTTTGCGCTTCCTGAATATCCCGAAGAGCCAAAATCGGAAGAAGAAAAAAATATTAAAATCAAATATGACAAGATCAAAGGCTCTGCTGTAAATCCTGTCCTGCGCGAGGGGAATTCCGACCGACGGGCACCTTTGGCTGTGAAAAACTACGCCAGACAGCATCCCCATTCTATGGGTAAGTGGTCTGCAGATTCCAAAACACATGTGGATAGCATGACAGAGGGGGATTTTTATGGCAGCGAGAAATCACTGACCACAGCTTCTGCCACATCGGTCAACATAGAGTTGGTTGGTGAAGATGGAAAAAAAGAGACTTTAAAAGCCGGATTAAAGTTAATGGAGGGTGAAGTAGTCGATGCTGCTACGCTAAGTATCTCTGCTTTAAAAGCTTTCTTTAAAAAAGCCAAAGCTGATGCAAAATCTAAAGGTGTTCTCTTTTCACTGCACCTAAAAGCTACCATGATGAAGGTCTCAGATCCGATCATTTTTGGTCATGCGGTAAAGGTGTTTTTTGAGCCGGTATTTGAAAAACATGGTGAAACGTTCGATTCCCTTGGAGTGGACGTGAACAACGGTTTTGGTGATCTTTTAGCCAATCTGGAAAAGCTACCGGCCGAGAAGAAAGCGGATATTCTCGCAGATATCGAGGCTTGCTATGCAGAAAGCCCCGATGTGGCGATGGTGAATTCTGACAGAGGAATCACTAACCTTCACGTCCCAAGCGATGTAATCATCGACGCATCCATGCCTGCCATGATCCGTACTTCCGGTCAAATGTGGAATAAGACCGGCAAACTGCAAGACACTAAAGCGGTGATTCCTGACAGATCGTATGCCGGAGTTTATCAGGCGACGATTGACTTTTGCAAAGACAACGGAGCCTTCAATCCCGCCACGATGGGGAGTGTGCCCAATGTAGGCTTGATGGCCCAAAAGGCGGAAGAATATGGTTCGCATGACAAAACCTTTGAGGTTCCTTTCTCCGGAACTGTAAAAGTAATTGATGACAAAGGAACTGTTTTGCTTTCACACCAAGTGGAAGCAGGTGATATCTGGAGAATGTGCCAGACCAAAGACGCTCCAATTCAGGATTGGGTAAAGTTAGCTGTATCAAGAGCAAGACTTTCGAATACTCCGGCTGTTTTCTGGCTAGACGCACAGCGTGCACACGATGCAGAATTGATCAATAAAGTGAATCAATATTTGCCAAATCATGACACAACAGGCTTGGAGATTCACATCATGCCTCCAGTAGAAGCGACCATTTTCTCCTGCCAGCGCATCAAAGAAGGAAAAGATACCATTTCCGTAACCGGAAATGTATTGAGAGATTATTTGACGGATTTGTTCCCGATTTTGGAAGTTGGAACTTCTGCTAAAATGCTCTCCATCGTGCCACTCATGAATGGGGGAGGCTTATTCGAAACGGGTGCGGGCGGTTCTGCACCGAAGCATGTGGAACAATTTACCGAAGAAGGTCACTTGAGATGGGATTCTTTGGGTGAATTTTTGGCACTTGCAGTGTCCCTAGAACATTTAGGTCAGACATTCAATAATCCCGAAGCACTGTTACTAGCTGAAACCCTTGATAAGGCAACCGGAAAATGGCTGGAAAATGACAAGTCACCGGCACGGGTGGCAGGTAAATTAGACAATCGAGGCGGACACTTTTACCTTGCATTATACTGGGCAGAGGAATTGGCCTCACAGAAGAAAGATGCAGGACTACGCTCGAAATTTGCCCCAATAGCGAAAGCTTTGGAAGAAAATGAGGCCAAGATTGTAGAGGAGTACAATAGCTCTCAAGGTAAACCGGTGGATATCGGGGGGTACTTCAGACCAGATGTATCCAAAACCTCCATTGCCATGCGGCCAAGTAAGACCTTCAACGAAATCCTAACTTCCTTGATTTAATCAACTATCGGCCGGGTCTATCTGATCCGGCTTTTTTATTACCCTTCCTCAAAGCTTACTTCATTTTTCCTGAGAAACTCTTTGATCACCGAAACGTGAATGCATTCTCCTAAATGGATAAATGCATAATCATTTACTTTTTTGACTTTACCATGGGCAATCACTTCTTTCTCTTCGATATCAAACCCCAAATACAAATGCTTTGTACGGCTTTGCATTCCTACTATTCTACCTTCCGGATCAAATAAAGGACCACCACTTTGGCCCCGTAGACCCGGTGTGCTCATCTCTATTCCATATACTTTTCCGGCTTTATCTCCCAAAAATCGAGTCAGCATCCCTTCAATGGGAAAGCGGGGAGATCTGGGTTGACCAATTTTTGTCCACTCCAGGGTCTCTTTTTCTGTATTAAGTTGAAAGTTGGAAAACTCAGGAAATGGAAACCCCAATCGACAGAGCATCGCACCTGGCTGAGCACTTTGATCTTCTTTTAAAAAGAGTGGATTCCCGGAAATAGAAACCTTTTGAAATCCTTCAAATTTCAAAACTGCAAGGTCATATTCGGGATGAAGGAAAAAACGAATGTTGGAAATATGATCCACACAATCGACAAAGGTCACTTTCATCTCAGCAGTTTTTGACTCATCCAAGCCCATTCTTTTAGCCAAAGCCTTCTTCTGCCCAGTATTTAAGTTTTTGGATTCATTCTGATATTGCTCATATTTTTTATTGATGGCGTCGGCTTGAGTAAGCCATTGAGCGACATGCTTGCAGGTCAAGGCCCATCCTTCCTGATTTACAAAAAAAAGTGTAGCAGCTCCCCGCTCGACTTTGGTGCTTCCGAAATTTCTTGAAATGGAATGAATTGCACGAGTAAATCCGGCGACTCGCTGTATGGCATTTACAAACATGGGCTAGCGTTAATTGATTTTTAAACTCTTCTTTATTTCCCAAAGAATCAACTTTCAAATTGATTCTAAAAATATTTTAGCACGAAATCGATTGAAATTATCCAAATAGCATTTGGATCTGTAACCACCTGCAAGAAGTTTGGGCTAACCGTTTATTTGTAATAACTTAGCCAAAAGTCAGGATATTTTAGCCAAACGTGGCTTCCGGACCAAGTTTGTGAAATCAAACCTATATTCAAAATCAACAATACTTATGAGCAAAATTAAAGTAGGAATCAACGGATTCGGAAGAATCGGACGACTCGCCTTTCGCGTAGCGCAAGAAAGGGAAGACATGCAAGTAGTAGCTATCAATGACTTGATCGATGTAGACTACATGGCATACATGCTAAAATATGACTCAACTCACGGTCAGTTTAAAGGAACAGTGGAAGTAAAAGATGGATCCTTAATCGTGAATGGAAATAAAATCCGAGTGACTGCAGAAAAAAGCCCTGCTGCCCTAAAGTGGGGTGAAGTTGGAGCCGATTATGTGATCGAGTGCACGGGAATTTTTCTTACAAAAGAGACTGCTCAGGGTCATATTGATGCAGGTGCTAAAAAAGTAATCATGTCTGCCCCATCTAAAGACGATACACCGATGTTTGTAATGGGTGTAAATGAAAGCTCATACACTTCTGATATGGTGTTCGTCTCCAACGCGTCTTGCACGACCAACTGTTTGGCTCCTATCGCCAAGGTGTTGAATGACAACTGGGGCATCGAAGAAGGACTGATGACTACCGTTCACGCGACTACAGCCACTCAAAAGACAGTGGATGGTCCATCTGCCAAAGATTGGAGAGGTGGACGTGGAGCCAGTCAAAATATCATACCATCCTCTACCGGTGCCGCTAAAGCGGTGGGCAAGGTAATCCCTGAATTGAACGGGAAATTGACCGGTATGGCATTCCGCGTGCCGACTCCTAACGTCTCTGTCGTTGATTTGACGGTGAGACTGAAAAAGCCGGCAAAATATGCTGAAATCTGTGCTAAAATGAAGGAAGTGTCTGAGACTACCATGAAAGGTGTTTTGGGATATACCGAAGATGAGGTCGTTTCCACTGATTTCCTTGGAGATTCCAGAACCTCTATTTTTGATGCGGGAGCAGGAATTCAACTGTCCGACACATTTGTCAAAATTGTGTCTTGGTATGACAACGAATGGGGTTATTCCAACAAAGTGATAGAGCTTCTCGCTTACATCGCGAATAAATAAATTAAAAAGCCTCGAAGAGATTCGGGGCTTTTTTGCTGCAGAAGGATTGAAATCGGCAACCAAATAGTTGTTGAAAAGTTACCATCTAAAAGATCCAACATGTACCTCCCTTTTTTCCCACTCAAACTCGTTGCCTTCCCGGGCGAAGAATTAAACCTTCACATCTTCGAGCCAAGGTATCAGGAACTCCTAGCTGATGTAGAAGAGAATAAAACAAGTTTTGGTATTTGTGTTTTTACCAATCAACTGAGTGGTTATGGGACTGAAGTCATATTGGAAAAAATAAACAAGCGCTATGATGATGGTCGATTGGATATTCAGACGAGAGGATTGAGAGCATTCAAAATTTTGACCTTTGACAATCCAATGCGCGGTAAACTCTATTCGGGAGGAAAAGTGGACTTTCTCAAGGACGACCCAAAGATTACAGATGTACAGCATCATGAGTTTATTTTTTACCTGAAGGAGATGCTTCACCTGCTGAATTTTGAAGTGGAGTATGACCATCTTTTGGTCAATTCCTTCACCTTTGCCCATAAGGTTGGATTGCGATTGGAAGAAGAGCTAGAACTTCTTCAAATGGAATCAGAAAGTGAAAGAACGAATTTTTTAATAAATCACTTCAAGCGAATGATCCCAGTAATAAAAGCAGTGGAAAGCGCTAAAGAAAAAATTAAGTTAAATGGACACCACAAGTATTTAGACCCCTTGAATTTTTAATGTAAAATAAGAAAAGCAGACCATTTCTAGTCTGCTTTAGTGATCCCGCTGGGATTCGAACCCAGGACCCATACATTAAAAGTGTATTGCTCTACCAGCTGAGCTACAGAATCATATTTTAATTAAACAAAAAAGCGGAACGAATTCCGCTCATTTCTTTTGTGATCCGCTTAGGATTCGAACCTAAGACCTACTGCTTAGAAGGCAGTTGCTCTATCCAGCTGAGCTAGCGGACCAGGATAACTACTTCTAGTTATTAATTAAGTCGGGGTGGCAGGATTCGAACCTACGACCTCCACATCCCAAATGTGGCGCGATACCGGGCTACGCTACACCCCGAAGACTTTTTTTTCTTACTTACTTCCAACCAGTTTGTTAACTCACTGAGAATTTTAACTCCTTGCGAATTAAAATTGTGATCCCGCTGGGATTCGAACCCAGGACCCATACATTAAAAGTGTATTGCTCTACCAGCTGAGCTACAGAATCATTTATTTCACAAATTGAAAACTTCTTTTAGCTTTCTTAAATCTTCCAAATTGACTAATCAGACTTGCTTTTTGCCAGATCAATACCGTAATTGGACTGCAAATTTATGACTCTGAATTCTAAATGCCAAGCCTCAATTCAATCTTTCTGACAAAACTTTCCATATTTTTTTTCGTGTTCCTACAAAGTATTCATTGTCAGGCCAATGTACCGCAACTTTTGGTCGCAGATTCTTTGTTCGCACAGAGAAGTTATAAGGAAGCGCTGGAAATTTATCAAACAAACTACCAATTGGGTATCTATTCACCTTCGATGTTACTCAAAATGGCATTTATCACCGAGGGAATCGGAGATAAAGAAAACGCTACGCTTTACCTCAGCAAGTTCTATGATCTCAGCCCCAATCCACAAACCATAACAAAAATAAAGAGCTTAACGGGCCAAACCGAATTGATAGGATACGAAGTGAGTGACGGAATGAGATTCGTACTTTTTCTTGTGGAGTTCAAGGAAATAATCGTCGGTGCATTAACCTTGATTTTGATTATTTCTTTGATATTCCTCTGGTCAAAAGGGAACAAACTGACAGAAGCCAGATTTTATTGGCCATCCGTTCTGTTGATAACTTTGATTTTTGCTACCAACAATTTTCTGAAGGCTCAAAATGCAGCTTTAGTAACAAAAAGTCCGACTTTAATTGTTTCTAAACCAAGTGCCGGAGGCGAATTGGTTGATTTGGTAGAACCGGGACATCGCGTAAAAATCAAATCATCCAAGGACATCTGGTATGAGGTAGAATGGAAAGAAAAGATTGCATACATACGCAAAGACAACGTGACTAGACTTTAAACTTCCGATTCAATCAACCAGAAAACTAAAAAGCCCCGAGAATCTCGAGGCTTTTGGCGTTATAAGTTTTTGATTTGAAGATTTCGGTAGTGGACTACATCTCCATGATCTTGGAGGGCTATTTTTCCCTTTTTGTACTTCCCGAATCCAGGCATATCCTTGAACTTACTTTTCGCAATCAAAGCATCCCATTCAGGTGTCCAAAGAGACGTAGACACGATAGTCACTCCATTGAGGACCAAATCTAGTTTGGCTTGATTGACTATAATCTCAGCCTGATTCCATTCGCCGACAGGCTTTACTGTTTCCTGACTGCTTACAATCAAATCATAAAGATCACCCGCGCGGTGGCTGATGATCTTGGCATCAGGATGTCCATTGTTATCCAAAACCTGCATTTCAGGCCCTGTTTGCCACGGATATTGATATTGCGGAGATTCGTGGACTAAGAAGATTACTCCACTGTTTCCATTTGGCGCAATTTTCCATTCATACTTAAAGTGGAAATTTTCAAACTCTTCATTTGTAATAATGTCACCACCATCACCGGTCTGCCAACCATCTTTATTGGCAGCGTCAAGAAAAAGTGCTCCATTTTCAATTTTCCAGGCCTTTCCTACTTCACCTCCTCCATATTTTGACCACCCGTTAAATGTCTGGCCATCGAATAGTGATATCCATTCCTCAGTAGGTGCTCCCATCGCTACAGAATCCGCACTCGAGGATTCTTCAGATTTAGGTGCGGAACAGGCGGCAAGAAGTCCTGCCGCTGCCCACATTGCCAAATAGCTCTTCCTCATGGGTTATTTTTTAAGGAGAAGAACGTATCGAATCATATCTTTAGCGTCTTCTTCACTTAGTCCCGGATGCGCTGGCATTGGAACTTCTCCCCAAACGCCCACTCCCCCTTGAATTATTTTTGTTGCAAGCAAAGTCACGTTTGCTTCGGTATTTTCGTACTTCTCCGCTACCTCTGCGTAAGAAGGTCCTACAATTTTCCGTGCTACCATATGACAAGAAGTACAGTCTGAGGCTTTTACCTTTTCCAATCCTTTGATATAAATCGGATCATTTTGGTATTTCTCTTCCAGACTCATTTCTTTTGCTGGTGCAGCTGCAACAGGCTCCGCAGTTGTTTGGGCTGCCTTCTCTCCTCCTCCACATGCAAAGGTCAACCCGGCCAATGCAATCAGTCCCACGTTCAATAAATTGTTGATTTTCATTTTTAAGTAGTTGTTTTAATTTAATCAGATTCCCAATATTTTTTTGTTGAATGCTTCATCAGCTCCAGTTCCCGCAAAATCATCAAACGCCTTTTCGGTTACTCTTATGATATGACTTTCGATGAAAGGTGCTCCTTCTGCCGCACCTTGTTCAGGATGCTTGATTGCACACTCCCACTCTAAGACTGCCCATCCGCTGTAATCATACTGCGAAAGTTTGCTAAATATACCAGCAAAATCAACCTGTCCATCACCAAGGGAACGGAATCTTCCGGCACGTTCCACCCAACCCTGAAACCCACCATATACGCCCTGCTTTCCGGTGGGGTTAAACTCAGCGTCTTTTACATGGAACATTTTGATCCGGTCGTGATAGAAATCAATAAACTGGAGATAATCCAAACATTGAAGTACAAAATGGCTTGGGTCATAAAGGATATTTGCCCGCTTATGCCCGCCTACTTTTTCAAGAAACATCTCGAATGTAATGCCATCATGTAAATCTTCACCTGGGTGAAGTTCGTAGCAAACGTCTACCCCATAAGAGTCGAATTCATTCAAAATCGGTAGCCATCTTTTTGCCAATTCGGTAAAACCTGTCTCTACCAATCCCGCAGGTCGTTGTGGCCAAGGATATACCGTATGCCACATTAATGCACCTGAGAATGTCGCATGCGCTGTTAAACCAAGGTTTGCAGAAGCTTTAGCAGCATATTTTAACTGCTGAGTGGCCCATGCTGATTTTCCTTTCAGGTCACCTTTTAAATTCGCAGGAGCAAAACCGTCGAATAGCTCGTTGTAGGCAGGATGTACGGCCACAAGCTGACCTTGCAAATGGGTTGAAAGTTCAGAAATTTCCATTCCTGCATCTTCCACGACTCCTTTTATTTCGTCCGCGTAAGTTTTGCTTTCGGCTGCTTTTTGGAGGTCAATTAACCTGCCGTCCCAGCTTGGAATCTGTACTGCCTTGTAGCCCAAATCAGCCATGTAATTGCTGATATTTTTCAAATTGTTAAAAGGGGTCTTGTCATCGGCAAATTGAGCCAAAAAGATTGCCGGACCTTTGATAGTTTTCATATGATTATAATTTGTTTTTAATGGCCATATGGAATCTCGCTTAGTTGATAATCTCATAACGATGAGAATCATCCTTCATGCTCGATTTCATAGGATTTACTGGGTTTGAGTTTTAAGCAAGAATTATTTCTCTACTATAAATGGCGTCCATTTCAAGTCGGACTTAGTACTTTGTAATACATGATCGATAAAGGCCATTCCCCGAATGCCATCCTCGATTCCCGGATAATCTTCCCACTCCCACTTAGGTTTTTCTCCTGCTCGGTCCGCATAGATACATCTGGCAAAATTGCGGTAAAGATTTGCAAATGCCTCAATGTACCCCTCCGGATGTCCTGCCGGAGTTCGGGTGTTTTCTTGGGCAAGAGAGCCTAAATATCCTGTGCCTGCTCTATAAATTCTTGCAGGCTCATTAGGAAAACGAACGGTCAGGGAATTATTGAGCTCTTGCTCCCATTCCAACCCCCCTTTTTCTCCATAAACCCGGACTTTGAGGTTGTTTTCGCAGCCTGTATCAGTCTGGGAAGCCATTAGGACACCTGAAGCGCCATTTTCAAATCGAAGCAAAACCACTCCGTCATCATCAATCGGTCTTCCTTCAATCTTGATGTAAAGGTCCGCACACACTTGCGATACTTTTTCACCGGTGATATACTCTGCCATGTGAAAAGCATGGGTTCCAATATCACCCATACATCCAGCCAAGCCATTTCTGGCAGGATCTGTTCGCCATTCTGCTTGTTTATTATTTTCCGTTTCCAAAAGCTTATATAACCAACCCTGAGGGTATTCGACATAGACTTTTCGGACTTTTCCGATTTCTCCATTAGCGATCATCTGCTTTGCTTGCTTGATCATCGGATAACCGGAATAAGTATGCGTGAGTAAAAACCGCGGGGTTGAGTTTTTAACAATATGATAGAGCGCTTTGGCTTCTTGATAATTCAAGGTCAAAGGTTTGTCCAGAGCGACATGAAAACCATATTTCAAGGCTTTTACGGTCGGATCAAAATGTACATTGTTTGGGGTGACAATCGCAACCACGTCCATCCGCTCACCTTCAGGAAGCTTGGATTCTTTTTCGTACATCTCATCATAGGATCCATATACTCTGGAAGGATCGAGCATGAGCTCCTCACCACGTTGTTTGGATTTGGCCGGATTGGAGCTGAAAGCACCACAAACGAGATCAAACATCCCATCCATCAAAGCGCCATTGAGGTGGATCGCTCCGATAAAGGACCCCGGTCCTCCGCCTACAAGTCCGAGTTTCAGTTTTTTAGCTGTTGACATTGGTCAAAAGATTAGTTTATTAGGTTATTTTGAGTTGGAAATAATTTCTAAATGGGAATTTCGAGGTTCCTCAGCGCTGGAAAGCCAGAATATGACAAATTGCATCATTGGGTTATGAACGGCTTGGGCAAAACTTTTTAGCTCCTTTTTTCAGAATCTCAAAGGAGATGCTTAAAATACGGCAAAAAGCCCAAATTCTAAATTTCAAATCTTAATTTCCATATTTAAACCCAATTTAATCGCCTATGAATTTCCCCACTAAGTTTCGACTTTCTCTGATGATGTTTATGGAGTTTTTTGTTTGGGGATCCTGGTATGTTACGATGGGGACTTTTCTTGGAAACAACCTTCAGGCAAAAGATCAGGATATTTCGCTGGCATTTTCCACCCAATCATTTGGTGCTATCATCGCTCCTTTTATCGTAGGCTTAATCGCAGATCGCTATTTCCATGCACAACGGATTCTGGGGGTAATCCATTTGATCGGGGCTGTCTTGATGTATTTACTTTATTCAGCAACAAATTTTTCGGGATTTTTCCCTGTATTGTTGGCCTACATGATCCTTTTCATGCCAACACTTGCCTTGGTCAATGCGATTTCATTCAATCAGATGAAAGATCCGGCCAAGGAATTTTCTATTATCAGAATATGGGGAACGATTGGTTGGATTGCAGCCGGGTTACTGGTTTCCTATTTGGCATGGGACAGTCAGGCCGGGCTGGCAAGTGGTCTGTTGAAAAACACTTGGGTCATGGCTGCAGCCGTTTCTTTGATTCTTGGAATATACAGCTTCACTTTACCCTCCACCCCACCAAGAGCAAAATCCACAGGAGGGTTTAAGCTTTCAGAGATTTTGGGTTTGGATGCACTTTCTCTATTAAAGGACAGAAATTTTGCGATTTTCTTTCTTTCCTCCATTTTGATCTGTATTCCTCTGGCATTTTATTACCAGAATGCCAGTCCTTTTTTGACTGAAATCGGCGTTGAAAATTCAACCGGAAAAATGGCTTTAGGGCAGGTATCAGAAGTGTTGTTTTTACTGGCCTTACCCCTATTCTTATCTCGATTTGGATTCAAAAAAACCCTGATCGTGGCCATGTTGGCATGGGCAATCAGGTATGTATTCTTCGCATTTGGTGATGAAGACTCGGGGGTTTGGATGCTGTTGGTAGGAATTGTGCTCCATGGAGTTTGCTATGATTTCTTTTTCGTGAGCGGACAGATCTACACGGATTCCCATGCCGGAGAAAAATTCAAGTCATCTGCTCAGGGACTTATCACGCTGGCCACCTACGGCATTGGGATGCTAATTGGCTTCTGGGCGGCCGGTCAAATCTCCAATTACTACCTTGCTGAGACCGGTCTTCACTTCTGGAAGTCAATTTGGTTGATTCCTGCTGGTATTTCCGTTCTGGTTTTACTATTTTTCATTTCTTTTTTCAAAGAAGAAAAAGTCAAGCCTCACCTTTAAACCCAAAACACCAATGAATTTCGATTCAAGTAGAAGGTCTTCCTTCAAAAAAATGATCCTCGGAGGAGCCGCAATGGGAACATTGGCATCTTTCGACTGGAAAGAAGGCAATGCTCCCCTCCAACTCAAAGGAAATATCAACCACGGCGTCTGTGCCTGGACTATGCCCTCACTCAACTTGGATGAGCTTTGCGTAGCTATTAAAAAAATAGGCTTTAATGCCATCGACTTGGTTGGCCCTAAAGGTTGGGATACGCTGAAAACTCACGGTGTGGAATGTTCGATGTGCAATGGTGCAGAATTGGGAATTCCCAAAGGCTGGAATGATCCGCAGTACCACGAGCAACTCATAAAAAACTACACTGAGCTGATCCCCGAAGTAGCCAAGTACGGATATAAAAACCTGATTTGCTTCTCTGGAAACCGGAACGGGATGGACGATGAAGTCGGGATGAAAAACTGCTCAGAAGGATTGAAAAAAATTATGGCCTTAGCAGAGAGACACGGCGTGATCATACAGATGGAATTGCTCAATAGCAAAGTAAATCACAAAGATTACATGTGTGATCTATCTGCTTGGGGAGTAGAACTTTGTAAAATTGTAGGGAGCGAAAACTTCAAGTTGCTATATGATATCTATCACATGCAGATAGACGAGGGTGATATCATCCGAACCATCCAAACAAACCATCAATATTTCGGTCATTATCATACAGCCGGCAATCCCGGTAGAAATGAGCTGGATGAAAATCAGGAGATCAACTATCCTGCTGTCATGAGGGCCATTGTAGCCACTGGCTATAAAGGGTATGTTTCACATGAATTCATCCCGAAATCTGAAGACAAAATCGCCGCGCTGGCTCAGGCAGTCCAGGTCTGTGACGTGTAATTTATTAAACCAAAAATACCATACCTATGGCAAATGAAGCGTATGACGCAATCGTAGTTGGGTCAGGAATTAGCGGCGGAATGGCCGCTAAAGAGCTGACGGAGAAGGGGCTGAAAGTACTGCTCCTGGAGAGGGGCCCAATGGTTGAGCACGTAAAGGATTACAAGAGTGCTACTCTTCCTCCTTGGGAAGTACCCCACAGAGGTAGAAGAACGCAAGAACAACTTGAAAATCATCCAAACTTAAGAAGAGACTATGTTCTCAACGAACTTAACCTGGACTGGTGGGCACACGAAAGTGATTCACCCTATGTGGAGGACAAGCCATTCACTTGGTTCAGAGGATATCAAGTCGGGGGCAGATCTTTACTTTGGGGAAGACAGTCCTATCGCTGGGCCAACCTTGATTTTGAAGCGAATGCCAAAGAAGGTATTGCTGTAGACTGGCCAATCCGATACAATGACCTAGCGTCTTGGTATAGCTATGTAGAAAAATTCATTGGGGTTTCAGGCTCCAAAGACGGATTGGCAATTTTGCCTGATGGAGAATTCCAAAAGCCAGTTCCAATGAACTGTGTCGAAATAGATGCTGCTGCAAAAATCAAAGAACACTACAAGGGGGCAAGAAACTGGACGATTGGTCGTCCGGCGAATAATACCGAACCACTTCCCGGCAGACCGGGCTGTCAATACAGAAACAAATGTTCTTTGGGATGCCCTTTTGGAGGCTACTTCAGTACTCAAGCGTCGACCCTTCCTGCTGCACAAGCTACGGGGAATTTGACCTTGAGACCCTGGTCTATCGTCCGTCGATTGATCTATGACAAAGACACCAAAAAAGCTACCGGTGTAGAAGTACTCGATGCTGAGACCAACCAAACGGTAGAATACGATGCGAAAATCGTATTCTTATGTGCTTCTGCATTTAATTCAACCGCCATTTTGATGCGTACTGCCACCGACATCTGGCCTGGTGGATTGGGATCTTCGTCTGGAGAACTCGGACATAATGTGATGGATCACCATTTCCGTTTGGGTGCCAACGGTACCATGGAAGGCTACGAAGACAAGTACTATTTTGGTCGAAGACCGACTGGTCTTTACATCCCTCGATTCAGAAATCTGAATGGCGAAAAGCGTGATTACCTCAGAGGCTTTGGCTATCAAGGGGGTGCAAGCAGAAGTGGCTGGAGTAGAGACGTGGCGGAGTTGGGATTCGGTGCGCCAATGAAAGGTGCCCTGACCGAACCGGGACCTTGGGGAGTCGGATTCACTGCTTTCGGAGAAATTCTACCTTATCATGACAACACGATCAAACTTTCTGACACCGTGAAAGACAAGTGGGGAATGGAAGCCCTTGTCATGAGTGCCGAGATTAAAGAAAATGAAATCAACATGCGTAAGGACATGATGGCTGATGCGGCAGAGATGCTTGAAGTAGCCGGATTCAAAAATGTCAAAACATATGATGCTGGCTATACTTTCGGTCAAGGAATTCATGAAATGGGTACAGCTAGAATGGGTCGTGATCCAAAGACTTCTGTATTGAATGGAAACAATCAAGTGTGGGAAGCGAAAAATGTATTTGTCACTGACGGCGCTTGCATGACTTCTGCGGCTGCTCAAAACCCATCATTGACTTACTTGGCGCTGACTGCAAGAGCGGCAGCTTTCGCAGTGGATGAATTGAAAAAGATGAACCTCTAATTCGAGAAAGAAATGACTGTAATGAATAGAAGAGACGCGCTGAAAAGCGTCGCCCTGATGATGGGAGGCACTATGATTGGAGCCACAGCCATCTTGACCGGTTGTTCACCCGAACGACAGCTGAAAGACCTCAATTTTAGCCCGGAAGATCTCGCTTTTCTGGATGAAATCGGAGAAACCATAATTCCCACCACAGATACTCCAGGTGCAAAAGCAACCAAAATCGGTGAATTCATGATCATGATGGTGAAAGACACTTATGATTCTGATCAGCAAAAAGCATTCGTCGACGGATTGAATAAGTTGAGCAAAGACTTCAAAACTGAAAAAGGCACTGATTTCATGAAAGCCAGTGCAGAAGAGCGACTTGCCTTCCTGAATGGAATGCAGGAAAAATTCAAGGCAAGTGGCGACGCAAGAGAACCTATTGTTATCAACATGCTGCGTGATTTGACTCTTTTGGGATATTTTACCTCTGAAATTGGTGCTACACAAGCACTCAACTATGTGGAAGTTCCAGGAAGATACGATGGTTGCATAGAGTATAAGAAGGGCGACAAAGCCTGGGCGATCTAATCATCGTCAGCTATAAATTTTATCTGCCTGCCTGACTTAAGGCAGGCATTTTTATTCAACCCAATTATGAAGAACCAAAGAAGAAAATTTATCCAAATGGGAGCCATGCTTGGAATGGGTGCGGCCTTTATGCCCCTACAGTTCTGCGCGGCTCCAAAAAAGAAAGAAGGGGACTTGGATCAACCCGTCAAATCAACACTGAGTGCCTTTGGTATTCAGCTTTATTCTGTCAAGGAAGATATGGCAGTAGATGCTCAAGCGACGATGAGATCCTTGGCAGGCTTCGGTTATCAGCAATTTGAGGGATTTGACGGAGGTAAGGGAATACTGTGGGGAATGCAACCGGCAGAGTTCAAATCGCTGCTGTCAGAAATTGGCACTACAATGGTCGCCTCTCATGCCAATGTATTCGAAAACCTTGAAGCCCAAGCTGCGCAGGCAGCCGAAGTTGGAATGAAATACCTGATATGTCCTTGGATCGGACCTCAGAAATCCTTGGATGATTATAAGAAAAAGGCAAATGAATTTAACCAGATCGGTGAAAAGCTAAAGTCCTTTGGATTGCGATTTGCCTACCATAATCATGATTACACCTTTGTAAATCAAGAAGGCTCCATCCCTCAGGACATCTTGATGGACAATACTGATCCAGAACTGGTAGATTTCGAAATGGATATTTACTGGGTGCATGTAGCGAATGCAAAACCTGCTGAGTATCTCGCTAAATATCCGGGGCGATTCAGACTTTGTCACCTCAAAGATGCGGAAAGTGGAACAGGCGATCCACATCAGCGTGGCGTTCTGCTGGGAGCAGGCGAAATTCCCTACGCAGATTTGATCAAACAATCCAAAGCAATAGGAATGGAGTATTTTATTGTCGAGCAGGAAAGATTCCCTTCCGGCACACCGATGGAAGCTGCAGAGACGAATGCAAAGTATTTGTCAGCATTGCAATATTAAATCATCCCCCGGTTACTTTCTGACTTTCTAAACAAAAGCAGGAACATCACCACAACCAAAATAATCAGCAAAGCCACTTCAAACTGAGCCCAAATCTGGGATCGATTTATAAGAACTTTGGCTTTGCTGATTAATTTTTCACCTTCCTCCATCTGGATTTTACTCAGATTATCCAAATCCTTTCGGGCCAGCGAAATTTTATCATCATAGATTTTGACCTGAGCACGGTTGATCCCTGCAGAATCAGAAAAAAGCAAATCATAGCTTTTGATATTGAGGTCGGTTTGGATGATTTTTTTGAAATCAGTGAGATATCCGGCCTCTTGTTCAGTGAGGTTAGTCGCCTCAAAATCGGAGATTATCGCCAGAATTGAGTTTTCGTTACTCGCTATTTCATCGATCACTTTTGAATAATCATAGTCAATATTGCAGTGGTCAACCAGTTTTTGGATTTGAAACAGATTTTCTGATATCTGAAAAATATAACCCTCGACGACCAGCCGGTCATTATAAACTTCAGTAAAAGTATTGCTGATACTTCGAAAGGATTGTCTTTCCAATAGATTCTTGCTGTACAACAGTAGTAATAAGATGCCGATAATGATCAGAGCCCGGATTTTTCTTCTTTTAAGGATGGAATCTTGCATAATATGGGTTTATTACTGTAACAGCCAGCTCTAAGTAAGATACATTCTCAGACTTTACAAACAACAGAGCCGAGTTTGATAAGTTTCCTCATTTCAAATTCTCTAATCAAGGCTTTTTGTCATAAACCCGCACATAATCGACCTCCATACGCTGAGGCCAAATACTGGCATCCACACCCTTAGCTCCTCCCCAATTCCCCCCTACAGCAATATTCAGAATTAGATGAAAAGGCTGATTAAATGGCCATTCTTTATAATCATTTCCAGTATTTTCGAAAGTAAAGTATTTCTGACCGTCAATAAAGAAATCGATTTTTTCTTCGGTCCAGTCGATTGCATAAACATGGAAGTCATTCTGAAAATCCGAAACCATAAGCTGCGCTCCTTTTTGCGTTCCGATAGAATGATTGAATGCTTCAGTGTGAACCGTCCCATGAACTTTTCCCGGATCATACCCGACATGTTCCATGATGTCGATTTCTCCATTCTTTGGCCAGCCTCCATGCCTGTTTTCTTCTGGAAGCATCCAGATTGCAGGCCAAGTCCCTATTCCTTCCGGTAGTTTTGCTTTGATTTCAATGTAACCATATTTCCACGCTGCTTTCCCCTTGGTAACCAATCGAGCCGAGGTATAGCCTTTGGGATGGCTGGAGTCTGCATGCGCCTCAATGATTAAAATCCCATTTTCGGTACGGGCATTTTTTAAGTCGTTTTTAGAATAATACTGAAGCTCCTTGTTTCCCCAGCCATGATCGCCGACATCATAACTCCAGCTTTTAGGATCCGGAAGCCCGTCCCTGTCAAATTCATCTGACCAGATTAAATTTTGAGAAAAAGTTTCTTGCCCACAAAACACAGCTAACCAGAAACTTATGAATAATACAGGCGTTAGTCTTGATTTAATTTTACTTAGTTTTGAAACTATATTCAATTTTAATCGTGTCATATAGTAAATTGTTTTATTCATAAATCTAAAATTTTAAACTATATCATTACAACTTAAAGGTACTTGGAATCAGATAAAAGGAGAATTAAAAGAAAAATTTGGTGAGCTAACTGATGATGACCTGTTGTACCAAGAAGGTCAGGAAGACAAAATTCTTGGAAAACTTCAGGAAAAAACGGGCGAAAATATCGAAAGCCTTCGAAAAATGATTTTCAAAGAAGTGCAGCATTAATCCCAAATCTAACTTTTTGAAAAATGGTCGGCCCTCAAACCGGCCATTTTTGCTTTCGGAGGTTTCAACGAACCAAAGAGAATCGTAACTTGCTTTAATAAACCCAAAAATATGGCTTATTACTTTAAACTAGGACAAATACCACCTAAACGACATACCCAATTCCCTCAGCCTGACGGAAGCCTTTATAAAGAGGAATTGGTCAGTTCCAAAGGCTTCTCCGGAATTTATTCAAACCTCTACCATATCTATAATCCCAATGAGGTCAAATCAATCGGTACTCCAAAACCCTACAGCTGGGAACCTGCAAAAGCGCATGGCCTAAATCAAACGCATTTGAAAACATCCGGAGTCGATATCACAGGCGAAGATTACCTCAGCGCCCGGAGGATGTTGATGATGAACAATGATGTGATGATGGGTATTTGTTCACCCCGAAAGCGAAAGATGGACTTCTACTTCAAAAATGCTGATGGAGATGAAATCATTTATATCCATGATGGAGAAGGTATTCTTTACTCACAGTTCGGCAAGTTGGAAGTGAAAAAAGGGGATTACATAATCATTCCAAGAACTACAATTTATCGATTTGAATTCAATGAGGAAGGGCCTCTGAGGCTACTAGTCATCGAATCTCACGGGCCGGTAGAAACTGTAAAAAGATATAGAAATGAAGTTGGGCAGCTGCTGGAACACTCTCCCTATTGTGAGCGTGACATCCGACCGCCGCATGAATTGCACATCGACCGTGAAAAAGGCGATTACTTGGTTCAAATCAAAAAACAAGGCTTTCTTCACCAATATTCATACGGACACAGTCCTTTAGACATCGTGGGATGGGATGGTTACCTGTACCCCTATGCACTTTCCATACATGATTTTGAGCCAATCACTGGACGAATACACCAACCGCCTCCTGTACATCAGACCTTTCAAGCTTGGGGTTTTGTAATATGCTCTTTCGTCCCCAGACTATTCGATTACCATCCCTTGGCAATTCCAGCACCTTATAACCACTCCAACATCGATTCCGACGAAGTCTTATATTATGCCGAGGGAGAATTTATGAGCAGAAAAGGCATTGATCGGGGTTCATTTACCATTCACATGGGAGGATTGCCTCATGGTCCCCATCCGGGAACAGTAGAAAAATCCATCGGAGCAAAGGAGACGCATGAATATGCGGTCATGTTGGACACACATCGTCCCTTGTTCATAACCACCGATGCCCTAGAGTTTGTCGATAATAACTACCCAATGAGCTGGACTGAATAACTTCCTGACAGTAAAGCTGAAAATCCCCTTATCCTACTTGGAAAAAACCATAAAACCCGATCTGATTGATTCATTTCGGGTTTTATGGATATATCGCGAGTCTCAATCCAGTATTTCTTTGATCGGCTGACCGGTAGTTCCATTTGGCATCCTGGTTTTGAGAAGTATGGATAAGGTTGGCGCGATGTCAGTGACAGAAGTATAGGCAGCACTTTTACCCTGCTTAATCCCCCATCCATAAAATGCTACCGGTACATGAGTGTCATAGCTGTAGCCAGAACCGTGAGTCGTCCCTCGCTGACCACCGGCAAGCCAAGCAGGCTCCAATACCAATAATACATCACCGGAAGCCTTATGATTATAACCCATCTGCAGCAGACTTTTTTGATGCTTTGTATACTCTTGAGTACGAAGATCAAAGGAAGTGTAGGCCTCCTTTACCCCCTTAAACCGAAGTGAAAACTCAGCTACATCCCGCTGCATTTGGACAAAATCAATGTTCATTTCCCTCGCTAAGTCTCTGTTCAGAAATACCTGTTCATTTGAAAAATTAAGTATCCAATTCCCTTCTCCATATTTCGCCAAAGCAAATCCTCTCAACTGATTCATGACCATACCTGAATTGAAATTTCCTCCGGGGACATTTTCACTCACCATATAGGCAGGAACTTCCGCAACACCATGGTCGGCTGTGATAAAGGCCACATATTGTCCTTTTCCAATAGTTTTGTCCAAATAATCAAAGAATTTAGTCAGCTCACGGTCCAACCTCAAATAAGTATCTTCTACCTCAATCGAGGGGGGACCAAATCTGTGACCGATGTAATCCGGGCTGGAAAAACTCACCGCCAGAAAATCTGTCTCCCCGCGCTGTCCCAGCTTTTCTCCCTCGATGGCAGCATAGGCAAAGTCAAACGTAAGCGTGTTTCCATAAGGTGTTGATGAAACCAAGCCATAGCCACCATTATCAGCCTTAAGTGAATCTAAGTTATAGGGAAACGTAGGAGTCAACTTGCCGACAAATGGCCCTTCGAAGTCGTTATTGTCAGCAATACTGTTTTTGTAAGTGTTGATTGGAAAAAGTGTATTCCAGGTTTGCTTCAAATAGGTGTCTGGTAGTTTTTTGGCATTGAAACCTGAAACCCATTTTGGCAAAGTCAGGGAGTCATAATAGTACGTAGAGGTCATAAAATCGCCATTCACATCATCATACCAGTACGCATCACCGGTATGTCCCGCCGGAAGACTTGCTCCCCGATCCTTTATTGCAATCCCTACCACCTTTGATCGTTTATTGGTGGCAAATCTCAATTCATCTGTAATGGTTGTGGTCAGCATGTTTCTTGGACTGATTTCCCCATTTCCAGGAGTACCTGCCACATTGGTGACGGTGCTATCTTCAGCGCAATATATTGCCCTGCCCAACTGCTTCACGTACCAGTTATTTGCGATTATTCCATGTGTTGCCGGCGTTGTGCCTGTGTAAACTGAGGCATGACCTGGTCCGGTATAGGTGGGGATATAATTGTAATGCCCATTGGTCATCATATATCCCTGATCAGTAAACCGCTTAAACCCACCTTCTCCAAATCTTTCTCCAAATCGATAAAAATATTCTTGCCTCATTTGGTCGACGATTATTCCCACCACCAGTTTAGGACGTTCCGTTTGACTTTGTGCCAAAGCGACAAGTTGCACTGCAAAAAGCAATATTCCCAGAGCCAATAATTTTCGCATGATACTTCTGTTTTTTTATCAAAGATAAAAATATACCCCATTCAGCAGATTAACACTTTGTTAATTGGACGAATGGAGAAAAATTGGTTTTTCCCGATTTTCTTAATTCCACAGCTTACCTCAACTTTTCAGTACTATCAATCAAACGCCTGGTGTATCCTGGCCTATTTCCCGAAAATCAAAAAAAGAAGTCGAGTAGGTAAGGGGAATTTCACCCCAAACCTCTCACAGCACCGTGCGTGATAGTCTCTCCGCCGCGGCGGACGCTTCCAAAGTCAGGTCCCCTACTTTTTACCAAGAGTTGGTGGTACAAGTTGCCAATGTGCGAATAGATTTGGCTTTCCCCGGTAAACTGTTACCAGC
>NZ_FMXE01000042.1 GCF_900103735.1 Algoriphagus alkaliphilus
AAATTTCCGACTCAATCCCCATAAGAACCTCACCGGTTTCGTGCAACAGTGCTTTCATTGTTCGTGCTCCGCACGCAACGAAAGCTTAGTTGTTAGCTGCTGCCTTTCTTTTCATCAAGTCGTCTTTTAAGTTCGTCAAGCGAAATTGTTTTTTGTTCCCTTTCTTCGTCTGTTAGCTGTTTATATTCTTCTACTCTGTCATTTAGTGATTTAAATTGTTCTTGAATTGCTTCTTCGTCATAGTCAATGAAAGTCATTTCGTAAAGGCAATGAGCTATTATTTCTAAGTCTGAAAAATTTTTAGTTGTCTCTGTCGCCAAGTCCATTCCGAGCCATTTGTCCCACTCTAAAAACTCTATTGCGTAACCGTTTGTAATTGCGTTTGGGTCTGGAATTTTTTTCTGTCCTGAAACGTCAACGTATGTTTCTTGGTCGGTTTCAAAGTTTGGGTCGCTGTCGTATTCAGTTAATATTATTTCTAATTCGTCATATTCTGCTGGTTCAGTAATTTTTAATTTTTCAAACACATTTCTGTATTCGTCAAGCATTTTCTCTTGGTCAGGATACAGTCGTAGCAAAGTCAGCTCAACACTAAGCCAATTGTATGATTTTACTAAGTCGTGCAATTTCATTTTGCTATCTGTAAGTATTCAAATTTAAAAAATATTTTTTTCGTTTTGCGAAATGTTAGTTGTTGTCTTGCGATATGATTGTCAAATCGTTTAACTAAGTCCGTAAGACGTTGATTTACTGTCCCCCGAAACCGAACAAAATGAAAAAGCACAACTCTAAAAACCTACGTCAAAGTCTGCAAAAAAAAACGAAAGGGGACAGTCATTCAACGTCTAATTGTTACTCTGTCAAGCCGTCTGAGTGTCGTGTCGTAAGGTTGCAGCTAACGGTTCTCAGCTATACGCAGGCAGGGATTTTAACCACTGAACTTCCTAAGAAGAGCTGAACTTCAAATATAGTACTTTCCTGTCCTACGAAGCTCGAAACCCCTGCTTGCGTATAGGTGATGTTATCGCTTCGGTGTTCTTTTTCGTCCGTTGGTTTGTCGGATGTTTTGGTCGTGCGGTTGGACAGACACACTCTTTGCCAAGTTTTGGCTTGTGATTGGGCTGGTGCGACTTGGCAATGTGTGTGGCTGTGAAGCGTTGGCATTGTATTTAGCTTTTTATTTCGTTTAATTTTTCTATTAATGTTTCTTTGTCTTTAAATCCGAATTTAGAATTTAACTCAATAAGTCTAAGAAATAGATTTACCATATTCATTTGTGCTTCTGATAATTCCTTAGTATTAATTTCAATCCTTCTGGCTTTATGAATCATTTTATGTCTTACCTGATAGATATTTGAAAAAATTGTCTTTAATCGCTCTTTCTCTTGATGTTGGTTGGTTAATGCTTTGGCAAGTCTCGCTTTTGTCTTACGCTCCATATCATTGGATTCATCTGCTTTTAGAAAAATACTTTCCAAAATTGTAATCAAATTCACACATCTTAAATGCAAATCCCAATTTGATATAGCCGAGCCAAATAAATGTATTGATTGGATTATTATTTCGTGAAGTTCATCCGACTTTCTTTGAGAAATGTAATCTGAAAATATTTTTAAACCACTTTGATAAGCTGATTGATAAAGTCTTTCTGTGACATTTAAAGGATGGTTGTTGAATTGAATGCTAATCGCTAAACTTTCACTTTCATTGGGCTTTTGTGTAAGAAAATTGGATTGTACTTGATAACCTAATTTATAGTTAAGGTCAAACATTGTTTTTCTTTCAGGTACAATTGCTGATTCACTATAAAGTTTTAAGACATCAATTGCAATTTCTGAATCTTGTTTGGCAATTTCTTCTGCTTTCTCTCTTTCTGCTGTTACGGTTACTTTTGCAAGCACTTGACCTTGAAAATCTCTTCTAAATATCTGTTGAAATGTTTCTTCTGTATATGAGTCGTCTTTTGCTTTTAGCTTCAGATATAAATCGTCAAAATATTCTTTTGTAAAATAAGTAAACTCCACATTTCCAATTTTAAAGGATTTTTCAATTTCAAGGTTTAGGATAGGGAAATAAAAAGTATGTGGCTTTACTTCTGCGTATGATTTTGTTAAAAGATAATCATAAAGACTACTATCTGCTTGTTGTTTCTTGTAAACTTCAACAACCCAATTAAATGATTCTGCTTCAATAAATTTTAATGAAACCTTTAGATTTAGCTGTTCTGTGGAGTGAAGATTCTGAATAAGTTTGTTGAATTTTGCATATTGTATTTTATCAAAACCATAACTGCCCTTTTCATCAACTAAAAAAATTTCGACTGTGTTACCTATATGGTCAGTCGTTCTTTCTACCATTGCACCGACAACTTTATCAGACCAATCATTAAATCCCCTTTCTTTTGAAGAACCAACTAACTCAGTGCGTTCTTGAGGAATTTCTTTTGGTTTAGTAACCACTAAGGTTATTAATTCAAATGCTTCTTTATTTAGTTCATCAATCATTAAATTTCAATTTTATCAATCTCTTTCATCAACCTATCAGTTTCCGAAAGAGCCACAATAATTTTCTGATAGTGCAAAATGTCGTCAAACTCTAATTTGCGGTCTTTTCGGTCTTTGAGCCATTTTTGGGCTGGTTGATAGCCACCAATGTAAAACTCCCAAGCTATTTGCGGAACATTATCAAAATATTGGGTTTCGTTGATGTAAACTTTTCCGTTTTCGTATTTCGTTTTGCCTACAACATTGTCTCCGTCTATTGGATATTGAGTTATATAATTCTCAACTACTGAACTTTCCAATAAATGAATTTGGCGTATTTCTCCACCCAATTTTACCAATTGCCAAAAAGTATCAGCATTTTGTGGATAAGGGATTTTTGGAAAGTCTGTTTTTAAAAATTCTTTGTATTTCTCTCTATAAGTTGGTGAATGCAAAACCGCATAGATATAATCTACAATATCAACTGGAGCAAAAGTGTTTTCGGTATTTTGCTTTTCATTTGTGAAAGTCAAGCCAATTTTTAAAGCAAGTTGATTAACAATTTCAGCATTTAGATTTGGCTGTCTTTCTGTTGTTTGTTCAATTATTTGTTGACCTGAATTGTCGGGATATAGATAAAGTGGGAATATTGTTCCTCCACCTCTTCGATAAATATTTTGGTCTGCAAGATATTTACAAGTGAACACAACATTCCATTCTTCTCCACCTACTGCTTGCCCTTGTCTGCAAATAATTAATCCAACATTTTCTTTTATGAAATGTCCTAAGACTTTAGTGTTTGGACGAGCAACAAAATATGGATTGTAAAAAACTTTTCTATTGTCAAAAGGACGGTACTGAAAATCTCTTACTTGTTCTTTTAATTCAGAATTTGGAACATTTGCTCTTGTTTGAGTAGCATCCCATTTGTCTTTATCCTTAACAACTAAACCATAATATTTACATACTTCTTCGACTGTTTTGTTTTCATCTAAGAAATACTCAATTTTCGTTACTAAATCCTTTGAGTTAAAATCTACGGCAAGATTATCTCTTTTGGTAAGTAAGCCTAAAGAGTTTAATGGGAAAAGTTCAGGAATTGAAAAACCTTTATTGTAAATATTTTCTTCTTCATAATCTTTCATTTTGAAAAAGAAATTAGGTTCGGATAATTTTAATTCATTGTATGGTGTTGATTTCAGACTGTTTTCGATTAGAAAATCATACTTTAAATCACGTTTGCCATAAAGGTCAAAATGATAAACTTTGCCTAATTCGTTTGGTTTTTTCTTGCCTGTCTTTATGAAAAAATTGATTGAAACGCCTTGTTCAATATCAAAGACATTTACGTCTGCAGAGCCGTCTGGGGCAGTTTCTTTTTTCTTGGCGTTTCCGTGTAAATCTATCGTATAAATTTTGTCATACGTTTTTAATAAATGCCAACGCATTCCACGAAAAGTAGGGTTGTCTAAAAATCCGTGTGGGTTGATGAATGCTAAAACGCCACTTCCGTTTTTTTCTATAAAATGCTGACCGTATCGCAAAAACTTTACATAATCGTCATTGATGAATTTTGAATTTTGTTCTTTAAGTTTTTCTTTTCCGCCTGGCTCTTTTTTGTAATCTTCCATCAATTTCATAATCCATTCGCCTTTGTTGGCACTTTCTCCGCTATACGGGGGATTTCCAATAACACACATTACAGGCGTATCTCGTTTGATATGGTTCGCTTCGTTTGCTTCAGTGCTTAACCAATTGGCAAATAAAGTTCCTGTGTCTTGGTGATGTTCTTCTAAACTGTTGGTCAGATAAACTCTAAATCTTTGGTTTGTGGTAGGTTTGTAGCCTGTTTCGGTTAATAGCAAATCTAATTTTAAATGTGCCATTGCATAACTTGCCATTAGCAACTCAAAACCGTTCAAGCGTGGCAACAAATGAGTTTCTACATAATTGCTCCAAATGCCTTGTTGTCCTTGAAATTTTTTATGAATGTGTTTTACCACTTCTGCAAGAAAAGTTCCTGTTCCTGTGGCTGGGTCAAGTATTTGCACTTTGTGAACTTCTTGTTCTACTTTTTTGCCTTGAACATCAACTTTGATTTTTGTTTTGCTTGTATCGGCTAAACCTTGAGGCAAATCAAATTCGGTTTTTAGAATGTCGTCAACAGCACGAACAATGAAATTTACAACAGGTTGCGGTGTGTACCAAACTCCACGAGCTTTACGCAATTTCGGGTCATATTCACTTAGGAAAGTTTCGTAAAAATGAATAATTGGGTCTTCCATTTTTGTTGACTTTCCATAGTTCTTCAAAATTTCTTCAACATTGCAAGCCAAGAAAATATCTGTCAAACTATCTACAATCCATTTTATACGGTCGTCAATGTCTGGTCCGGCTATGTAGCCAAACAGTTTTCTCAAAAACGGATTTGATTTTGGAATTAATTCAGCCGCTTCTTGTCGGCTAAAAGTTCCCAAAGTAGGGTCGTGTAAACGAGCCGCAAACATTCCGTAAGCAATGGTTTGAGCGTAAACATCAGCAAAACCTTGCGGTGTAATGTCGTGAATCAAAATATCTTTGAAAGCCGTCATTTGGTCTTTCAATGTACTGTCTTCGTGGTTTATTTCATCACTTGTCAGAGCTTTACCAATAACATCAGAAAGAAGGCGGGCTTTGCCCGCCATCATTTCTGCTAATTTTTTACTGCTTTTTATTGTCTGTCCAACGTGAGAGGAAAAGTCTTTTATTAGATTTTCAAAACTTGCAAAGTTTTCAGTCAAAGGTTTGATTCCCTTTTCTGTTATTTCTCCGATTGAAATTTTAGTTATAAATTCTCCGTCTCGGTACAAATGAAAACTCAAATAGTCCGTGAAAAGCAAGTTATTTAAGGAAGCCTTGTAGCGGTCAAATTGTTCTTTGTTTCCTGTTTTCTTTGTTCCGTCAAGGTCTTTGTCGCCAATGTCTTTAGCTTCAATAAACCCAACTGGAATATCTTTTTTGGTCAAAATATAGTCAGGTGCTCCGCAACTTTGTCTTTTCGGTTCGTTGGTCGCTCTGATTGTCGGCACTAAACTTTCTAAAAGTTGTTGTAAGTCTCCACGAAAAGTATGTTCGGTTGCGTTTCCGAGTGTGTACCTTCTATTTATATTGTCAATATATTGGTCTAATGTCATTTATTTTGTTCTCAAATTTTTCAGTCCAAAGTTAGTTTTTTCTGTCCGTGCGTTGGCAAAAAACAGCTCTTTTGGTTTTTTCAGCGTTGGCTCGTGTGTCGGCAAAAACCAAATGTGCTGTTTGTGCGGTCGGCTTTTTACACTGAGCGATAACGTTTTGGCGCTTGGCGCAGTGGCGGATTTCGGAGCACAAAACTGTCAATACACCACAAATGTTGATGCGAGGTAGAATGTTCAATTAACCACGTCACCCGCCATTGAGCCAAACGCCTGTTACCGGTTCGTGCTTCTTTTCTGTCGTGTTGTTGTCTGTCCATGTTGCAGTGTCTGTGTGCGTTGGCTTGGTGGCTCTTTTGCAAAACTTGGCTTTAGCTTTGGGCTTGTGCGGTTTTGCAAATGTGCCACCAAATGCAGTAGTTAAACCTGCTTATTAAAAAGGTCTTGCATGATTGTTTTTCTAGCTGTTTCTGGTTTCTTTTTAGGCACAATCTCTACATTGTCCATTGATTTGATTACGTTTTTGATAATTGTATTTGTTATCTTTTGACCTGTAATTTCTTTTATCTTATCGCCCATATCCGTAAGCTTCATTTCAGCTTTATCCGTCAGTAACTCGTTGATAATATTTTTGAGTCTTATGACTGTTTCGGTATCTGAATTTGATTTTTTAAGATGTTCAATCGGATTTTCAGATACTTCGCTTTTTATATCATCTGTCGGCAAAATCTCATCTTCTGTTTTTGATTCGATATTTTCTTTGGGTTCAGAATCATTATTGTCATTTATTCCAATCTTCTGCTCTTCGGGTTTTGTCGCAACTTCAGTTACAATAGGTTCTGTCGATGCAGGTATTTCTTCGAATGTTTGTTGGTCATTCAAAGGTTGATCTTGGATTACAGGTTCCACTTTCAATTCTTGTAGATCTGCTGCTATAGTATGGTCTTCGGTTTTTGGTTTATCTTCAAGCCCTTGATTCTCATCAGATACAGGTTCTTCTTTTGATGAAGTCGACTCGTTAGATTCTGTTTGATTTTTAGAATCAATTTTTTCTGGTTCTTCTTTCTTATCCTTTACAGGTTGGTATGATTTATAAAAACGTAGGTTAAGATTGTCATAGTAAGCATCATAGAATTTCTTAAAACCAAAAAATGCACCCAATAAAATAATAGCATAATTAAAACTGGCTCCAAACTCCTTTAATGTTTTAAGGTGTTTAAAGAGGTTTGTGCTTTTGATGTCTTCCGCTTTTCGGATTTCGTCCTTTAACATCAAATAAAGTGGGGTGATAAGATACTGTAGTTGTTCGTTTATAGTTGTTTGCAAAACGTATTTCTTCCCTTGCTCTTCTGTCTCAAGTAACTTTACAGTTTCTTTAATTTTTATTTCAGGTTTTGAGCTATTTATGTCTTGCAAGAATTTGTGTAATACACTTCCTTCAAACGATGGTAATCCTTTAGTATTGGCAAATATCTGACCTGCATCAAAAAAATAACCCAAAGTCGAATTAGGAAAGTAATCGAATCTGTCATAAGCAAGGACATACTCCCAATAATTTCCGTCCTTTATTTGGCTGGCCTTAGTTCCTTTTTTTCTTCTTTCAAGTCCGCTAAATATATTGTCCAAACCAATATTCGAGAGATATTTATTTAAATCATCTTCAATATCACAAACGTTCCAAAGAGCTTGAATTGCTTTTTCAAGTTCATGCTTTTCAATTGTTTGTTCAACTTTAGGTAGTATGTTTTCGAAAACAGGCCTTTCTAATTTTATTCTTGGATCAATTTTAGTTTCTATGGATGATTTCGCTTGAGCTGAAAGCGGATATATCTTAACGACATCCTGAATTTGGAAATGGAATACTTCACCTTCAACTAATCCATTTTTATCGAATTGAATTATCAAATACTCTTCTTCCCATTCGAATGGTGTTGTTTCGGAAAACAGTTTTATTAATTCTTCCTTTGTTGATTCGTTAATTACTCCGTCAAATTCTAATAGCTGGCATTTTGGAATATATGTATATCCAAATCTGTAGAACAGATTAAATTGATTCCTTAAGAGTATGGATAAGAAATGCTTCATTGTTAAAAGTCAAAGTTGTTATTGGAACGTGTTGATGTTCGCTGATTCAAAATATCTGAAATGGAAATTTCTGTGCATTCCCCTTTGAACTTGTCAACCAAATCATGAGTATAGCCAAAATATGTCAAGTAAAGGTTTTTACGACTTCTTGTCATGGCTACCATGAAAAGGGTATTAGCATTGCTAGGATGTAAATAGAAACTGTTATTTAGATATGGCAAGAATACATTGTCAAAATCTAATCCTTTAGAGCTATGATAGCTCATAAGAATAGCTTCCTTGTTTTTTTCTGCGTCACTTAATGATCCATAGCCACTCCCTATAAATTGTATTTTGATTCCATTACTTCTTAAGTGTCTATTCAAATCCCCATAATCAGGTTTACCCCAAGTATTTTTCTTTTCGTTCCATTGAGGTTTATTGTTTGCTGATAATACTTGGTTTGCAAATTTTGAAATCATGTTTAGCGTTGGAAGTAATATGACTGAAGTATCACCAACATTTGCACCCTTTTGAGCTTCTTGGTAAATGTATTTTACTTCTTCAGTTTCGCTAGATGCTTCGCATAATCGGATATTTACGTCTTGTTTAGTAAGGTCACGCTTTGCTCCCCAAATGTTCATTGAAGGAAGTATTTTTTGAACTGCTGCAATAATACTTCTGGTTAATCGATGAATCATGTTTAACGAAAATGCCCTTGCATTAATTATGTCACCAACCTGACTTGGATTTACAACTGGCTCATTCCATCTTGGATCAGTATCGTAAATTGATTGGTTAGAGTCTCCTGCAACAATAACTTTTCTTGACCTATTGTTCATTGCGTATAGAACACGACTTGGTAAGTCTTGAACTTCATCACAAAATATGTAATCAAAGCTTTGTGAGTTTTTATCGCAGAACTCTATATAAGTCATTACTGGAATTGAACTGGGAATGTTAAGCTCTTTCATTCCTGTCTTAAACATGTCAATTAAAGAATGGGTGTAAACAACCACAGCAATTCTAGCATTTGGTTCCTTTTGTAATACATTCTTTAGAGAATGAATCAATAAGACGGATTTACCACTACCTGCAAATCCTTTAACCCAAATATTTCCCGACTTCTTAGACTCAACATTTATAAATTCCCTTTGGTCAGGGTCTAGTTGGTCTTCTCTTATCATCCATGCCATAGTTTTCTAATTTTATTTTTTGATAATTCCTTCTTCTCTTGAAGTTATTGTTAGGTTTTCTGAATTATATAATTTCTCTCCGTTGAATTTTGGTTTCGAATCTCTCACTTGTTGAGCAAAATCTCTCATTCCCAATTCATCTGCGGCAGACGAGAGCCAACTGTAATCGCTTTCACTCATTCGGTTGGATTCAAATTTTCTTTTCCAACTTTCAAATGCTTTTTGAATCATCTCTTTTCCTTTTGGGTCTTGCTCTCTTTTAAGGAGTTTCCCGAGTTCATATAGACTATGAGGTTTATCCGGTTCTAATCGTAGAGACTCTTCTAATATTTCTTTAAATTTCGCTTTATCCTTGCTTTTTAGTTTGTAGGCGTAGTTGAATGCTGTTGTAGCATCCTTATCCTTTTGATACGCTAATTCGTAATATTCAAGAGCTTTTTCGTCATAACCTGCACTAGAAAATAGGACACCTATTTGATTATAGTTGTGAATGCTAGGGTATATTTCATTTAAAAGCTCTAGAGTTTCAGCTGCTCTTAAATCATTTCCAACCTTTTCATATGCTTTATAAAGTGCTTCAAGTCCTGCTTTTGTGGGTTTTCCGCCATTTTGTTCAGCTTCAATGTTTGCTTGCCTTTCTGCTTTGAGGACTATTCTTTGTTCGGTTGTCAGTTCTTTATTTGCAAATGGATTTATCGGCTCCACCATAACAGATTGCCCAATTGAAGTAGCCCTGGCAAGCAACAACTTGTCTGTCGTAATTTCTAATTCAAGTTTTACTGGTGTATTTCGCTTAAATCCACTTGAACTGCTACTAACTATTTTAATATTGTAAAGTAGCTTATTAACGTTGCCAAGGCATATTGGAAGTTCAATAGCTTGCTGGCCATCCTGACTGGTGACTAAGTCATCAATAACAATAAGGTCGCAAGGAATGTGCGTTCCTGCTTTGAGAATTACTTTTGGTGTCTCGTCTTTGGTGATTACAAGGAATGGCTCACTGGTAATTGGCTGTATAATATTTTTATTGAAGCCATTGTAAATTAAAGAATGAATTGAAGCTCCCGCAGAAACGTGTGTTTGCAAATCTCTCGGTATCAAAAGTTCAGATTCTTTGAAATGTTCCTTTAATGCAGCCTGAACGTATGGGTTTTTTGAACTTCCACCAATGAAAAGAACATAATCAATTTCGTCTTTGGACAAAGAGGCTTTCTTTAACGCTGTTTGAATGGGACTGAAAATTGTTGCAAATTCATCTGTCACATTCTTTGTTCGGTATGGAACTAGGGAAGTTGATTTTAAGAATGCCTTCATAGCTTCGTTAAATTCAGCATATGACAGCTTAGGTTCTGAGAGAGTTAATAATCCTTTCCTAGTATCAATTTCTACTCTGTTGCCAACCGAAACATAATCCTTACTTATAGATTCGTTGGGCAGAATGCGGTTACTCATTTTTAAAGAAATGTTCTCACAAATCATTATTTTCAGTTGCTCAGCTGGTTTAAGCAATTGAGTTACTATTCGATTTTTTTCGGGGGTTCTAAAGTCTTCATGAGATTTTCCGCTTTCCTTTAGCAATTGCGGAAAAAGAAAATCAATAGCTATAAGTCTGTCAATATCATCACCGCCAAGTTTTTCAAATTTCGATATGGAAAGATTCTTTGAATAAATGCCATTTAAGTCTTTGCCTAATTCAAGAATTGAAACATCACAAGTTCCTGCACCAAAATCAAATACTAAAACCTTGGGATTATCTCCTTCTGGTAAAGTCAAAGGATTATTTTCACTTGATGAAACTTGAACATAGCTCAAAAACGCTGCGTTTGGCTCATCAATGAGAGATTGTTTGTTGATGGAAATTCCATTTTGTTCTAAAGCGAAGATTAGTTCTTTACGTTGATTTGCTTCAAATGAAGCGGGTATACTTACCGCAAACTGCATGTTTGTCGGCAAATTGTTTGTCCTGATATATCTGTCTATTTGTGCTTTGAGATATTGAAAGAAGACTTTCGCTGCGTCTTTTGGGTTGAGAATAGGAGAGCTACTATTTCTATCAAGTTCGCTATTGTAATATTTGGAGCCTAAATCTTCTCCAAGTTCCATTTTGAAAGAATACCAAACATTTACCCCCTTTTTAAGCTGATATTTCAAGTCGGCTGCTCCTTTACCAACCAAAAGCTGATTATTATACCAAGCTATTACAGTTGGGATTTTTTCTGATGACATTATTGCACCATCATCTAATTTTTGATTAAGCCAAATTGGTTTAGTGCTAATTTCCTTTGTCCCTTTGTCAATTGTAGCAATTGAAACAACCGTTGTTGAAGTTCCAAAGTCGATTCCAATAAATGATGTATTAAAAATGTCTGTCGCAGGTCGAGCAACTTGAGTATTTCTTAATGCTGGAAATAAGCTTTTTATATTTATGTCGGTCGCCATGTAATTCTAAATTTTGTCTGTCATTGTATTGTTAGCTGTGCGGTTGGGCAAAAGCAAATGTGCTGCAACTGTGTCGGCCTGTGCGATGGGTTGCAGCTCTTTTGATTTTGCTAAAGCGTTGACTTTTATGTTCATTTGTCTTTTCGTTTAATTGTTGCACTGTCGTCTTTTAGCATGACCGGTAACATCCCAATAAATCTAACTCCACTTTGTGGTGTCGTGTATATCCGTTGTGTGCGGAGTGGATTTCTTGGCTGTTTCTGGTCTCAAATTAAGCAATTCGGTGATTTGATCAAGGGGTGAAACCACATTTTTGTTGGAAACTGCCAACACATGACTGTAAATCTCTGTAGTCTTACTGCTGGAGTGGCCAAGCAGAACCTGGATTATCCGGAGATTTGTGCCGTTTTGTAATAAATGGGTCGCAAAACTGTGACGCAGCGTATGCACTGTCGCCCAGGGATTTGCGCCGCTTTTCTGTATGGCTGCCCGGAAAATATTCTGAATACTTTTGGTGGAGTACTGACCTCCCTCCTGCCCTTCAAAAAGCCAATAGGAGGGTTTATACGCCCGATAATAGCACCTCAGCTCAGTCAACAAAACAGGCGATAGCACAGTCTTGCGGTCTTTTTTGTTTTTGGATCCTTTGATAAACAAATAGCCTTCATCGGAGTGAATATCCCTGACGCGAAGCCGAATAGCCTCACTGATTCTGAGTCCGGCACTGTAGATGGTCAGCAGTATCGTCCGATGCTTCAGGTTAGAAGTAGCCTGAATTATCCCGGCTATTTCCTCCTTGCTAAGAACATTTGGCAGCACTTGGGAAGCCTTGGGTCGCTGGATTTCATAGTATTCTCTGGGTTTGCCTAATACGTGTTCATAATAGGCCTTAACGGCATTGATTAGACTATTTTGCGCAGATTCAGAGATTTTATACTTGCTGATCTGGTGATAAACAAAACCCTCTATCTCCTCCTTGGTGATGGATGTAAGTTCACGCTGATCGAAGAAACGAAGAAACTTGGCAAAAGCAGTGGCATAATTGCTTATCGTCGAAGGACTGTAGGCCTTAAGCGTGAGTTTCTGCCGGAGTTCATCCATAGCCAACTGACTTTGTTCGGATAATGAAAACGTGGGTTGAGAATCTTGAACCTGTTCCCTTTGATCCATCTTCAGCTTTTCGCCAAAGAGTGCCTGTACCCGCTGGATATTTTCCGGGGTATTGACCATGCTCCATAGTTTTTGGGAGGCGTGGTAAAAACTGGTATTTAACTTTTTAAAGGCCTCCCGCTCGGATTTAAGTGCATAAGGGATAAATACTTTAAATCTTCCTGATTTTGGGGCCGGAATGTACAATATGACCTGTTCCATTTTCTTTTTTCAGCCTAGTTAGAAAAAGAAAAATCACTAATCGGTTGTTAAGCGATTGTAGTCGTTTGTTGTCGTTTGTTATCGGAAAAGCACCCCTTTCCACCTACCCCGAAAAAAAAACCGAAGCGATCACTCCGGTTTTTTTCTTTTTACTTCAATGAATTAATCCATCTGGCAATCTTCAGGGCTTCCTCCCGAGGTACCTGAGGCATCGGGGCCATCGGTGTCGCATAATCCGGCCAGTTTTCCGGCTTGGGATTGTAGATCAGCTCCACGATTTTCTCAGGGGTATAGTTCCGCTTAGCCACATCCACATAGGCCGGACCCACCTGCTTCTTGTCTTTCTGATGACAGGCCGTGCAGGTGTTTTTGGTCAGCAGTGCCTTGATTTCAGTTTCGGTGGGAATGGCCGGAGCAGCAGGTTTGGCTGGCGTGGCGGCTGCTTTTGGTGGGGCAGGTGGTGACTTTGCCGCAGAAGCTGCGGCCACTACAGGCTTGGGCTTGATCAGCATTTTGTCTCCGGAAGGGATCTCATTCAATGTGTAATACGCGTCTGTATGAACTAATTCATGGGAATTGACCGCTTCGCGAATGCCCAATAGGCTGATGCGGTGGACGTGATACTGCTGTGGATCACTGATGGCTACCCGCACTTTTCTCCCGTCTTCGGACACTTCCACACCCAAGATCTCATGCTCCCCGGCCTTCACAGGCGGACTTCCATACACTGGAAAATACTTATAGGTAAAGCTGGAAATCATATAGGAAGTCAAATCCTCCGCTGACTTCTTATCCACCGGCTTGGTAAACTCGATCTCAAAACCATCCGGCTTTGCTTTGACTGTGCGCATTTCAAACGGCGCCTCCCGGTTCCAAACCAGGCGCTGCAAGCCTTCATTGGCATCTCCGGCCGAACCCCAACCACGGTTGGTTTCGCCTACAAAAAGTGATTGATCCTCTGCAAATACCATCCGCAAAACTCCGGACTGGAAACCGCTTCGGAAATCTATCGATGCGCCTTGATACACTCCATTCACCTTCTCCAGCATGATCCGCATGATCTTGCTTTGGCCCTGATCCCCGACCAGAATCTGACCTCCAAAAGGCCCCCAATAGCCCTCAGGAATCACAATCGGCTCGGAATTGGAAATGCCGTGGATCCCGTGAGGCAACCACACTGCCGGAAGCTTGATGGAAGGAAGGAGTTTCTTGGCTTCAGCCAGGGTGATAAAGGAGGCATTTACCTCGTTTTCAGGCTTGATAAAACGGTCGTTTGCATCCTTATTTTTCATCGGATCGACGACCGCATTAAACTGGGCCGTGGTCATCTTCACCGGGGAATTGGGCAATTCTGACCAGCTGAGTCCGGCAGGATGACCGGAAAAGTCCCCCTTTTCCAAATGCCACAATCCGCCCGAACCCATGTAGTCGCCCTGGTTTTCGGTGTAGAACACTTCTCCGTTCAGGACTCCCGGACCTGCGGGAGAGCGCATGCCGGTGGCATAGGGTTCTATCTTGCCGTCAGGATAGATCTTCAGGGTCCATCCTCTGTAGGGAACACGACTCTCCCCTCTCCACCATTCCTGATCGCCAAAGGCGACATTGGTCGTGACGATAAATGCACCGTCAGGGGTGATTTTGGGCCCAAAGCTGTACTCATGGTAGTGGGCGGATAGTGGCCAGCTTGCCACTGTCTCATACCAATCCGCTTTGCCATCAGAATTCAGATCGGTCAGCCGGGTCAATTCCCCCCGCTGCACCATGTAGAGCGATCCCTCGTGGTAAGCCAGTCCGAGGATTTCGTGCAGGCCCGAGGCAAACTTCCGGAAATAGGGCCGCTGGGAAGTGGGATTGTCCACGATAAATACATCCCCCCTACGCGTAGATACGCCCAAACTTCCGTTGGGAAGCATGGCCAGTCCGCCGACTTCCAACAAGGCACCTTCCGGTGCGGGTACTTTGAGGATTTTGAAAAAGTCCTCTTCTTTGGGTGACTCCTGAGCAATCAAAGAAAGGCTCATTCCCAGTGCGATCGCACTCAGTGTCAATGATTTCAACTTATAATTCAACCGAAACATATCTTTTCTTTCTTATAAAAATTAAAACAGGAGACTATAATTCAAGGCCGAGGTGATGGGTAAAAAGATCCCCTCTGCACCCACTTGAGGTTTTTGCCCGGAGGCTTTCACCTGGAGAAAAAGTCCGGAGTCCTCGATCCAGTACAAGGTGTCAGAAACAGGAGTAAGAATTTTTCCTGGTGCCACACGGATCATCATCGGTGCGGAATTTCCCGAAAGCGACACGCTGCGATCAATTCCCTTTCCGTCAGCTTTCACCTGAATCTGATCTTTCAACTCCATTCCATCAGCGGATTTGGAGGAAAAACTCAGCCCACCATCTCCCAAAACCTGATAGCCTTTGGCCTGCCATTCCTTGGAAACCGGGCTAAAATCAGGGTTATGAAGCAATGGGGTATTCAGACTCAAATCGGTAACGGCTCCCAAGGGTCTAGAAACTCCGTTTCCGCGGTCATTCCACATCGGAGTCGCATCGAGGAATCCCCCTCTCCAGACCCGGAGTAGCTGATTGGTATTCAGATCATAGGAGAAATGCGAACCCGACTTGGAGGAAACCGATATGCCGTGCGAAACTTTCTGCCTGTTGGGCAACTCGATAAATGAGCGAAGAACTGGAGTCTCGCGGGTGTCCACCAGGATCGGATCGCTCGCCCAAAAATCCATTCCGGCAGGTTCGCTGTAGGTCTTTTGCCACATCGCGTCTGAATTTGCGGTCAGGTAAAATCCCTGCGCTGTCCAGTCAGTGGGCTTGGAAACCCAAATCACAAAGGGAACTTCTCCCGGCTGAAGTGCTTTTGCAGCGAGGATCATTCCCTGCCTCAGCTGCATGGGCTCTGAAGCATCCCCAATCTGAATGGCGCCCAGTCCATTGCTTGGCACGGCCATTCGGAAGGTGTAATTTCCGGCTTTTTGCACGGAGATCGTCCCATCAAATTTGCTCAGTGAGGAAGTGGACAGTCCTGCGACAAACTCATCAAAACTCGCGATTTTTCCTGAAGAGGAAGCTTTCAGGGTACTTTCATTAGGTAATTCAGTATAAGAGCCAGGGAAGACTTGATAGGAAATCGACTTAAATTCAGGCGCAGGCCTGTCAAATGGCTTTACTTCCAGAGACTTGATGGCTATCGGCCCGTGATCTCCCTGGATCCGAATCGGCCCTTCTGCCACTTCTCCTCCTGACATAGCTCCTCTTGTCGGTCCAAAAAGCTCCACATTCTCGTGGATTGTCACCCCATTCAAGGTAGCAGACACGATCCGTGCATTTTCTATTTTGTCTCCTGACGGGGAAAATCTCGGTGCTTTGAATTGCACGTTCAAAGTCTGCCAAACTCCAGGAGCCTTGCTGGCGTTTTGACGGGGAGCATAGCCTTGATAGCCCTTTTGCCCATCGGGCTTGCTTTCGTCCCAACGCTCATAAATACCGCCGTTGTCTCCGGCTTTCACTTCTGCTCTGGACCAGCTGTCGAGCAGTTGGATTTCGTATTGCCCCTGCAGGTACAGGCCGGAGTTGGAGCCGGGAGCCATCATGTAAACCAGGGTCACTTCGGCATCTCCGAATTTTTCCCTGGAGACGATGTCAGTTCCGGGTTTTTTCTTATCTGGGGCGTTGAGGATGATGCTTCCTTTTCCTTCAGAAAGCAGTACCTGATTGGGTTGTAGCGGATCTGCCCATACTTTGGCTACTTCAGACCAACTTCCCCTGTTGTTTTCAAAGGAAGAAAGCTGAAGCTTGGTTTGAGCTTGAACAGACAGGACCGAAAAAATCAGGGCCACACCCATCCAAACGGGTTTTTGGTTTGAGAGCATAAGGATTTAAGAATTAGGAATTGAAAGTGGAAATTAACTCCGAATGATCAGAGCTACAAAGGAAATTTCAGGAAAGTAGGAGGTTGGGAGTTGGGGAGTTGGGAGGTTCAACCCTTGTCTGGCTTCTTGTATCTAGCTTCTTGAGTCTCATTTTTCAAAGCTTCCGGTACATGACCAAGACACTGCTCAGGCCTGTTTTTGGATGGGAAAAAGCCTCCGGAATCTCTCCGACGAGCTCAAATCCGAGCTTTTGCCATAGCCTGACTGCCGCGATATTGCTTTTCAGCACATAGTTAAACTGCATAGCATGGAAGCCCATTCGCTTAGCTTCCAAAAAGGAAAATTCAGCCATGGCTTTACCGATTCCTCTGCCGGCAACTAGTGGAGATACCATATAGCCGGCATTCACGACATGGGATCCCCGATCCTCTTGATTGGCTTTGAGGTAAAATGTCCCTACCAGCTCCCCATTCACTTCAGCCACATACGTTACCTTGTCGGCATCCATCCAGTATCCCAACATTTTCTCCCGGGAGGAATCAGGATAAAAAACATACGTACTCCCCTCCCGGATGATCGGTTCGATGATTTCCCAAAGTGATTCCGAATCTGAGGGAGACGCAAGTCTAAAATTCAAGGTCATATTAAGGTGCTTTACTCCAACTCTTGGGGGGAATGATAAAAGTTGATTTTCGCCATAGCGAAACTGAAATCTAAAAATAGCCAATATCTTCGCAAATCTATTGACCGCCTCCACCCACCATGTCCATACCTACCAAATATCAGAAAATTCCCGGCTTGATCATGGCTGTCGGTTCGGCCATATTTTGGGGGATTTCGGGGACTTGTGCGCAGTTTCTTTTTGAGCAGAAAGGCTTCGATCCCGGGTGGCTGGTCTGCTGGAGAATGCTGCTGGCTGGATTCATTTTGGTGCTGTTTTCCATGAGCAAAAAAGATCCCGACACCTTCCGGATCTGGAAAAAGCCGATGGACGTGATCAAGTTGCTCCTGTTTAGCATTTTGGGAATGGTAGCGGTCCAATACACGTATTTTTACAGCATTTCCCTTTCCAATGCGGCCACAGCCACGGTTTTGCAATACACGGGACCCTTATTTGTCGTCGCATTTTATGCCATCAAGCACAGACGCTGGCCGATTTTTGTGGAATATGCATCATTAGCCTTGGCCTTAGTCGGGATCTTCCTGTTGGTGACGCATGGTTCATTTGACACCCTGGTGATTTCCGAGGCCGCATTATTTTGGGGATTTTTGTCAGCTGTTGCTTTGGCATTTTACACCATTCAGCCTGTAGGCTTACTCCGCACCTATTCACCGGCCACCATCACCGGCTGGGGAATGCTCGTTGGAGGAATTGCATTTTCCCCCTTTACTCAGCCTTGGGAAATGCAGGGAATTTGGGATATGGAAGCCACTTTGGCTTTTGCATACATTATTCTTTTTGGAAGCGTACTTGCCTTTTACTTTTTTCTGAAATCCGTTACAATCATCGGAGCAACCACCGCAAGCTTACTCTGCAGTGTCGAACCTTTGGCTGCCGCCGGAGTAGCAGTGGTTTGGCTGGGGATCTACTTTGGACCGATGGACTGGCTGGGGACGCTGTTCATTCTGCTGACGGTTGTATTGCTTACTTTGGGGACAAAAAACAAAGAGCCCAAACCCGCCTAGTTCAATCGATCTTTCGATTACTGATTTTTGGGTTTACAAAGCGCTGCTGTTCCGCTTCATTCAGGATCGAATACCCCAATTCCAATGGGGATGGGCCTATCCATTTTGATTTTCGGCCTTGAACGGAAATTTTTCCAAGCTTAGGATCAATAGTCAACAAGGCAAAAAGCGGATCCAAATAAGGGCAAGTAAACTTGAGCGAAGGATTAGTTTGATGAATCTCTGCCGAAAGACTTTCGTGCGCCAATTTCTCCCCCACCCAATAATAGGAGGCGGAATTGATGTGCAGATAATTCACTCCCCCTAGCAAAACGTGCTGATCCACATGGGCGTGTCCGTTGATGGCGAGTAGGATCTTTGAAGCAAATCGGCTCAGGATTTCCTGGATTTCAAGTGCGTTGTCGATGGTGTAAATTCCGGCGATGGGCTGGTGAGAAACAATCAATACCGGCTTATCAGCCATTTCCAGTTCCTGCAGAAGCCAAGCTTGTTGGCTTGGACCGATGTAAGAATCGTATCCACCCCGTTTATTTACAGAGTCCGGATCATTTCCGTCCAATACAATCATTTTGATGGACACAAGGTCTACCGCATAGTAAAGTGCCGGCATCCCATAGGCTTTTGCCACCTCTTCTTTGGTAAATCCCTCATCCATATCATGGTTTCCGAGCACATGGAATGATATGGGATTTGCAGAATTGAATCTGAGGATGAGTTGGGAATTTTCGGATTTTGGAATTGCGAAATCACCCATTTGAATCAGCGCATTGGTTTTTTCTTTTTGCATCTCCATCAAAAAGGCTTGCAGTCTCAATTCTCCGTCGTGGATTATATCTGCATGCAGATCGGAAATAAGTCCCAATTTTATTTTTTCCCGCCCGGAAAAAAGACCCAAGACTGGCTCAGGGATAGCCATGCTGAATACTGAAAGCGCGCTTGTCTTTAAAAAATCTCTTCTTGAAGCTAGTCCCATCAGTGGAATGGTGTCAAAAGACAAAAGTCTAAAATCAATCAGCCAAAGTCCCGCAGAACCTATCAAATACCTGAATAAACTCCAGGTATTGGTGTGCTTCAGAAGGCTTTACAATGTAACAGCTCGCCTGCTCTTGGTAGCTTGTCAAAATATCATCTTGAATAGAAGAGGTCGTGAGCATGATCACCGGAATATCCCGAGTGGAAGGATTTGCCTTGATTTCTTGGAGTACCTGATGTCCGGTTTTGAGTGGCAAATTGATATCCAGCAAGACCAAGTCGGGACGGATACTAGTTTGAAAATCACCTCTTTGGAACAAAAAGTCAACACCCTCTTTCCCATTATTAACGACCTCAATGTCCACCACAAATTTACTTTCTTTGAGTGCTTCTGATGTCAAAAGCACATCCCCCGGGTTATCCTCAATCATCAACACTTTAAACTTCTTCATAACTTCCAATTTTATCCGAATAATGATTTCATGTGTTTATAATTTGTTTTTTAGCTGTCACATGGAATGCCCTTTATAATCATTCCCCTGTGTGATCCCGTACCTACGGGATCATGGGCATTTCATCTGTTTATAATTTGTTTTTTAGCTGTCACATGGAATGCCCTTTATAATCATTCCCCTGTGTGATCCCGTACCTACGGGATCATGGGCATTTCAAGGATTATAAAATGCTTTATTTACCCATAATTAAGTATTTTATCACATAGCTAGCATTACACATTCAATTTTTCGATTAATTCCTTGTACAATCCCCGACGGATTGGAATACTCGTTTCTCCCAAGTTTACCTTTTTGGCATTGAATGATGCGATGTAAGCCGTATTGACCAAGAAGGACTTGTGAACTCTGAGAAATTGCGCCGGGGGTAATTTTTCTTCGAAGCCTTTTAAAATATCCCGCACGATGTAGGATTTGGCTTTGGTATATACCTTGGTGTAGAGTCCGTCGGCCTTTAAGTACACAATCTCCGAATGCGGGACGGGCACGAGGTATCCCTTATCCATGATTTTCAGCGAGCCTTTTGGCTTTTTTTCTTTTCCCGATTTTTCCATATGACGCTTCAAACCAAAGAAAACAGCTGTTTTTAGGCTGTCCAGGGTAAATGGCTTCAGTAAATATCCCTCATGGATTTCCGAAGATATCCGCTCCAAATATTCCGTCCCTGAATAGGCAGTACTGAATACAATCGGGAGATTATACTTTTCACGAATCTTGTAGGCCAAATCTATCCCATCCAAATCTCCATGGATCAAAATATCCATCAATACGAGGTCCACTTCATATTCTTCCAAAAAGTCTAGTGCACTTTTGGCATTGTCTACTATTGCAGCTACTCTATAATCCAAATTGGAAAGAATTTCACTGATGTTGTGGGCAAGTTCTTCTTCGTCTTCGACAATCAGTATTTTTTTCATGATCCAATTTAAAGAACTTGTGCCAAGAATTTCAGGTTTGATAAGCGAATGATTAACAAATGCAATCAAGGTGCAGACAAAAGTAAACGTACGGTACTACGCTGATTTTGGAAACAAACTCAAGCAGCCTAATTTCGAATCGATAGCCAAGGCTGAGCTGTTAAATTACCACCGGAGTCGTTGTAATTTGTCCTATTTTCTTTCTTCTTAATCCTTCATATTCCCATATTTTGAATACCTCTTCCAAAAATTCAATAAAGAAAATCATATCCTCCGGAATCACTGAGGAAGAGATTCTTCAGTTGTTTGTTGAAAACTCTGAGGATATTTTGATTTTGACAGATTCCGAAATGGTCTTGGAATATGTTTCTCAATCGCTGGAGAGCATGCTCGAAATTGAAGTTTCAGATTTTATCGGAAAAAAAATCAACAGCGTAATGGAAAATTTCCCCTCCCTGCCGCTGATGAAACCCAATCAGAAAATGGTGATTCCTTTGATCACCTCAATTACCAAACAAAAATATCTGATTGAATTTCAGTTTAAGCCGATCTACACCGCAGCGGGTACTATTCAGGCAATTTTTGCCATCGGAAAGGATGTCACAGACCGTGAACTATCCCTGAAGAAATTTAAAGACACAGCATTCAAAGAGAAGGAATTGAATCAACTCAAGTCCAGGTTTGTATCCATGGCTTCGCATGAGTTCAGAACACCGCTTGCCACGATTCTCAGCAGTACCATGCTGATAGAAATTCTTTTGCAGAAAGACTTTGGCCCGGAGATTAAAGAAAGAATTCAAAATCACCTTAAAAAAATAATAGCACAGACAAACCGCCTGACAAACATCACCAGCGACGTACTCCTGTTGGAAAAAAGTATCCAAATCGACACTAAAATCCTGCGGAAAAAAATCCAAATTTCCAGTTTTCTTAAGGAAGTAGTGGATGTTATCAATCATGAAAATCTTGAGCGGCGAAGAGTTAACTATTCTGGGCCGGAAGCGGATAAAATCATTCAGTCAGACCCAAGTCTATTGACCCATATTTTCAGAAACCTTATTTTGAATGCGCTGAAATACTCCGAGAATGCATTAGAACCGGAAGTTCACCTGGTATTCCGTGGAAATTACTTTGAAGTTACCGTCAAGGATTATGGCATGGGAATTCCAAAAGAAGACCAGGAGCATATTTTTGGATCATTCTACAGGGCAAAAAATGTAGGAAATATCAAGGGGACAGGCTTGGGATTAAATATTGTCAAGGAATTGACAAAAAAATTAAACGGGGAAATCTGGTTTGCCAGTAAAGCAGGAATGGGATCGACGTTTTATGTTTCATTCCCTGTCAAATAGTAAAGGACTTACTTTTTAACCCGGGATTCGGGGGGAAGATCCTCATCCACTCGTACCCCTGAAGCTATTTCACAATCCCGCCCGATTCTGACACCATGTGAAATCGTTACTTCTTTTCCGATTTTACCTTCATCCTCCAAAAAACTGTAGCCACCAAAATTTACAGCTTGATCCAAATAGCAATAGTTGCTGATGACAGATTCATGTCCAATCGAACAATTTTCCCCGATCAGATTAAAGTTTCCAATCATGGTCCCAAAATTAATTAGACTGCCTTCCAATATCAGATTCCCTTTTCCAAAAATACAATCCCGGGAGATCCATGAATCACTGGAAAACAAGTTGGGGAAATCTATGGAGGGGTGATAAAGCAACCTCCGCACGATTTCGATTTTTTCGGAAGGACTCTGAACAGCCAATACCAGAGCGATTTTTTCATGGGCCAACACAGCCTCTATCGACCCCAAAACAGGATGCCCTGCAAACTCTTTTCCATGTAACTTGGGATTATCGTCAACAAATCCAAGCAATTCATGCCGGAGTCGAAATTGTGAAAAGTTATTTGCTATGTATTCGCCCAATTTATTTGCTCCCGCAATAATCAGATTCATATATGGATCATTTGTTAAAAATCATTATACTAAAATTTAGCAATATATGGTTGAAATACCAATTAAAGGTTGGGGATTTCTGGAAGAATTAAAACAAGTAAATAGAAGAGAGGCTAAATTCTTGCCTGATAGGTATAGAGTTGATAATATCTTCCCTTTGATTCGATGAGTTGGTCATGCATTCCCCGCTCCACGATTTTGCCCTGCTCAATAACTAAAATCTGATCTGCCTGCCGAATTGTACTTAATCGGTGCGCAATCACAAAGGTGGTTCTTCCTTTCATCAATTCTTTCAGACTTGCCTGGATCAGGGTTTCTGATTCCGTATCCAGATTGGAGGTAGCTTCATCCAAAATCAATATTCTTGGGTCTGCCAGGATTGCTCTTGCAATTGCTATCCGTTGCCTTTGCCCACCCGAAAGCTTTACGCCACGCTCCCCGATCAGCGTATCCAATCCCTTCTCAAATCTGTCGGAAAACTCCTGTACATGCGCAGCCTTCACCGCTTTCTGGACTTCCTCCTCCGTGGCTTCAGGCCGTGGAAAAAGAATATTTTCCCGAATTGTCCCTTCAAAAAGAAAGTCATCCTGCAAAACAACCCCCAACTGAGAACGGAAGGAGTCTAAGGTAACAGATTGAAGATCATGACCATCAAGGAGGATTTGGCCCGAATCTGGATTTAAAAAAGTGGCAGCAAGACCCGCAATGGTTGTTTTGCCAGAGCCTGATGTCCCCACTAATGCAGTCACTGAGCCAGCAGGAGCTTTGAAGTTGATTCCCTTTACCACTTCCTTTCCGGACTCATAGGCAAAAGAAACATCTCTAAATTCCACATCACCGACGATTTTATCCACTACTTGGGTTCGCTTGCGATCGTCTGCTTCCAGAGGCGTATTCATGATTTCCTCTGTCCGATCCAAACCGGCAAAAGCCTCTGTCAGCTGACTGCCGATATTGGACATTTGAACTATGGGTGCAATCATAAAACCCAAGTAAAGGGTAAATGCCAGGAAATCCCCGAAAGTCATCTCCCCTTCCATAATCATATAGCCTCCGATTCCCATGATGCCGGCAGAAGCCAAGCCCAATAGGAGTGCCCCTGCAGAAGTCACAAAACTTGTTGCAGTGAGACTTGCCTTTACATTTTGGAATAGCTCATCTACGCCTCTTTCAAACGTTTTTATCTCTTGGGCTTCTGCATTGAATCCTTTGATCACGCGGATTCCTCCAAGTGTTTCGGTGAGTCTGCCGGTCACTTGCGCATTGATTTTTCCCCGTTCTCTGAAGATCGGACGGATTTTCCCGAAAGCTTTCAGGGAAACCAATCCAAAAACAACCACCGGAAGCAGCACATAAAGTGTCATCATCGGGCTGATATTAATCAAGAGAAAGAGCGAAATCACTGCCGTAAGAACCCCTCCCACCATTTGGGCAAATCCCGTCCCAACCAGATTTCTTACCCCCTCTACATCGGTCATGATCCGTGAGACCAACTCACCTGTTTTGGCATTGTCAAAGTATCGGATTGGAAGCTTGATAATATGCTTTTGTACCTGAGACCGAAGCTTGGCGATGAGGTGTTGAGCCTCTACACTCAGGATTTGCGTGAGGCTGTAGGAAGTGACTGACTGAATGATGATCGCCACAACCACAGCTATGATTAGCCATTTGAGCATATTCAGGTCATTGCTCGGGATTACGTCATCAATGAGGTATTTACTTGCCCCAGGCAGGACTAGACTCGCTAGTCGGCTGATGATTATCAGAAATAGTCCCAAAAATAAGTGCTTTCGTCTGGGCCAGATAATGGTCTTGAAGACCTGACCCATGGTGACTTTTGATTTTGTCTGATTCATGAAAAATAGGCAGTGGTGAGAGGTTGCTGAAGTCAATTTAAATAGAAGAAAACATGAAAGTCAAAAACAGTTCATTTTCTGCTTCTCTTCGCTCCAGTTTACCCCTAAAAAACTGACTATCATAGCAATCAAGTTAAGCTTGTCCTTTTTTGGTATTTTCAGATTTAAAAAAAAGATTATGTATGTCCGCTTTCTTGCCAGTAGCAAAATAAAATAAGGTTTGAAGTTCCAAAAAACGAGCTGTGGACTGTTGACAGTCGTCTGTGGACGATTATCCGCAACTTTATATAGCCTAACCTTTCTTACTGGCAGGATTGCGGATAATCAAAAAAAAGATTCCTTCAATCTATTGAACTGATTTAATCTGTTTATAATTTGATTTTTTTGGTCAGATAGCCTGTCCCGATCTTTCATCGGGAGAATGCCCTGCCCCGATAGCTCGGGGCATCCCCCTGTGTGATCCCGTAAATACGGGATCACAGGCATTTCAAATGCACCAAAAACGGTGAGGGCATTTTAACAGCTCGGGCAAAAAAAAACCTGCCCAAAAGGACAGGTTCAATCATTTTCAAATTGAGGGAATCAATTTGTCTTTGGCAGGACGTTGGAGATTAGCGAAACTTTTTCAATCGGCTCGGAGGCGTTGGAGTAGATTCTCACCACCGAATTTTGTTTCCCGATTTTTCCGGTAGAATTAAAAGAAACCTTGATCTCAGCTGATTTACCGGGAGCCACAGGCTCTTTTGGCCAGCTTGGGACAGTACATCCACAAGTAGCAGCCACATTGGAAATCACCAAAGGAGCTGTGCCTGAATTGGTCAGAACAAAGGTGTGTTCCACTTTGGCTCCTTGTACGATATCACCAAAATCAATGGAGGTTTCTTTGAAAGTAATCACCGGCCCGGAAGCTTGATCTTGTGCATTGGCATGAAATACAAGTGCAAATGCAAACAGTGTCAGTAGAAATCCTAGTTTTTTCATGATTGGTTATAAATATTGATTTTCAAATATTTCAATTTTTCTTTTCGTATCAAAGCAACGCAAAGCTGCATGATTTGATTCCAAATGTGAAAATAACATGCCAATATAAAAGTTACTCCCCGTTAAATATTGTGAACAAATGCAAAAACCATTACTCAGGGGACTTGGCGGCTGGTTTTACAAAAAATGTAGGTGAAAAATTCACTAAATACAACTCTTCTGTGGCTCTCGTAATGGCTGTGTAGAGCCATCTGACAAAATCCCGATCCACTTGCTCATCATTCAGATATCCCTGATCTACAAATACAGCTTTCCATTGCCCTCCTTGCGCCTTGTGACAGGTCAACGCGTAGGCAAACTTGATTTGCAAGGCATTCAAATAGGAATCTTTCCGGATCAATTCCATCCGTTCCGTCTTATTGGCTACATCTGCATAATCTTGGGAAACCTGATCATAGAGGCTTCTGTATTGCTCTCTCGTCAGTGAGGGACTGGGGGAGTAAAGTGTATCAAGAATGACTTTGGCTTCGAAAAAAGGTTCTTCGGGATAATCCAGCAGTCTGAGCTCCAAAGTCGCAAATCTAAGTCCATACATCTCTTCAAAATTTCGGATCTTCATCACCTCCACCATATCCCCGTTTGCCAAAAAATTAACTTTTTCAGATTCGGCCATGTAGGTGTAGTTATTCTTCACAATCATGAGCAAATCACCTGAGTTGATCTCTTCTTCATAGAAATGAATGACCTGCCTGATGTAAAGATTGAATTGGACCGCAGACTTATTGGAGCGGGTCACGATCGTTGAGTTTTCAGTTCCATATTTACCATAGGCATACCGAAGCCCCTCTTCCAGTCTCTCTGAGGTCATTTTAAAAATGTCCTGAAAAGTGCTTGTCTGAATTTTCACTTTCGGCTCTTCGAGCAAAAGCTGATCTCTCAAGGCTGTGGCATTGAAAAGAATTCCGGATTCCAAGCGTTGCCGCATTACCTCGGAGAGTTCCAACTGATCAGCTTCCAATCGATAATGCCGGAGCAAATAGCCTGCATCCAAGGCAGGACTGTATTCGCTCCCGACAGGCGGAAGTTGGGCAGTATCTCCGATTAAGAGGAGTCGGTTGTCTTTTCCCGAAAAGACAAACTGAATCAAATCCCAAAGCAGATTTCCGGACATACCTCCATCATCTGCCAGCATGGAAGATTCATCCACAATAAATACGGTGTCCCTGTAATAGTTTTTTTGAAGGATAAATCCTCCTCCCATTGTGCCGGGGTCACCTTTTGGCTTATAAATGATCTTGTGGATGGTATATGCCGCTCGTCCCGAGTAATTGCTCATGACTTTGGCTGCTCTCCCTGTTGGAGCCAAAAGAAGAGACCGCAGCTCCATTTTTGGCAAGACTTTGACCAAGGCAGAGGTTAGCGAGGTCTTCCCTGTGCCTGCATAGCCTTTCAGCACAAATACGGGTTTTTCCTCAGCTCTTTTCAAAAGAAAAAAATCCATCCGCTTAAAAAATTCGGCTTGCCCTAGCGTGGGCGCAAACGGAAAATATTTACCAAGCAGTACCGAAGGCTTAAACTCAGCCTGATTATCTTTACCCATAGTCACGAATGTAAATGCCAAAAGACGAAATCAGCAAAGAAATTGAAGCAAAGTTTGGAAACCAACTCCGCACGCGAGTCAACGGAATCCTCATTGAAAATGACAGACTCCTGATGGTCAAGCATCAGATGGGCAACGGCAGAATACTGTGGTCAGTTCCGGGCGGCGGGATGAATTTTGGTAGTACAGCCACCGAAAACCTCAAACGGGAATACTTTGAAGAGACTCATCTTCATATAGCGGTGGGCAACTACTTATTCGTTTACGAGTACCTCCACCCTCCCCTTCATGCCATGGAACATTTTTTTGAAGTAAAAAGGATAAACGGCAATGTGAAATTGGGAAAAGACCCCGAGCTTTCGGTTAACAATCAAATTCTGCTCGAAATTTCCTGGAAATCCATTTCAGAAATAAATACCATCCCAAATGATTCCTTACATCGGGTCTTTTGGGGAATTAAATCCTTTTCGGAGCTGGGATTGTGGAAAGGATATTTTAATTTCGAAAATATTTCCATAAAATAGCACGTTAAACAAACCTCAACCTTAATCAGATTTCTAAATCTCTATCAAAATGAATCTTACAAAAATTCTATCAGTAGTTTTCTTTGCTGTTGCCATGTTTTTTGGTTACCTTCTTTGGAAGGGTGTCGATGATGTGGTTGAAACCAAGAAAAGAATTGCACTTCTTGAAGCCGCTACTATCGAAAAGTTAACCATGCTTCGTGATGCCCAACTGGCCTATCAGGCTTCAAACGGTAAATATGCAAGTTCTTGGGATTCGTTGAGAATGTTTATTGAAGGTGGAACAATCTGGTTGGTACAACGAACGGAAACCACAAAATTGTTGGACTACGGAGCAGAACAAATCACAGTTAAATTTGACACCCTGGGTTCTGTAGGCGTAATGGATTCGCTTTTCAACGCAAGAAAATACCCTGACTTCAATATTGATTTATTGCCTGTTGTTCCGGGTTCTGGAGGAAAGCAGTTTGAATTCTTTGCAGATAAAGTTGAAAAGACGGGCGGTTATTTGGTCAACGTCTTCGAAATCAGAGATCCATCACCGATAAACCCTAAACGAAGAGCTAACAACAACGAAAAAGCATTGAAGGTAGGTTCCAGAACTGACGCATCTACCGAGGGCAACTGGAAATAATCCCCTTGGATTTTGGAAAACAACCTTAAGGTCTATAAAAGTGATAAGTTTGATGTGGATGACATATCGGGCTTATCACTTTTTGTTTACCCCCGTTCACTCTTTATTTTCGCGAAAGATCAAAATCAGGCAAACATCGTTATCCATCATTATAATGAATTTTCATTACCTGATTTGGAAAGCCTTTTTAGTATCGATCCATTGTTGAGACAAGATGTACCGGTAAAATTTTACTTCCATCAGTCCGGATTCAGTTTAGTTCCGGGAGTACTTTTTCAGCCTGGAAAAGAAAAAGAGTACCTAAAATTTGCTCAGGAAGTACCTGATGATGCCAAGTTTTTTTTCTCTCCTTTGGATAGTAACAATCTCCAGATCGTTAGTTTTATTTCCTCCAAACTCAAAAAAAATCTGGATGCCCGGTTTTCAGAAGTTACCCTGCATCATGGTGGCTGTACCTTTCTTTCTTATTTATTCAAAGAAAGGTTTAATCTTATAGGTCAGGAAATATTGGTGAACTATTTCAGATCTCACATCTACCTTGCCTCATTTACTGATCAGGATTTGAGTCTTTTCAATATTTTTGAAATTTCGGGAAAGGATGATATTCTCAAGTATATCCTGATCGCCATGGACCAGCTCAAATACGATCGAAACCATGTCCGGGTGAGCATATTTGGAGCAACTGAACCGAGTGGAATTACCGAGGCCTGGGGAAAAAGCTATTTTCAAAATTTCAAATTGCAAAATCCGCATGCCAACCAAAATTATTCGCACGGTTTCAAACACCTCAAATCAGAAAACGTCCTAGAAACCTATTGGCAATACGACTAATAATGAAAAAAATAGCTGTTTTTCCCGGTTCATTTGATCCATTCACCATGGGGCATCACGATATTGTGTTGCGGAGTCTCAACCTTTTTGATGAAGTGATCATTGGTGTCGGGTATAATTCCACCAAGCAAAACCGGTACTTTGAGATAGATCTGATGGTTTCTAAAATCAAAGGTGTTTACACGAATGAGCCTCGGGTCAAGGTGATTGTTTACAACGAATTGACCTCTACCCTGGCAAAAAATTACAGTGCCCAATTTTTGATCAGAGGACTCAGAAACACGACTGATTTTGAATACGAAAACACCATCAGTCAGATGAACCGCTACCTTAACCCGGAGTTGGAAACAGTCTTTTTGATCACTTCACCGCAATATGCAGCCATCAGTTCTACCGTCATCAGGGAGGTTCACCGCTATGGTGGCGATGTCAGCGAGTTTCTTCCTTTCCCGATTTAGATCTTAATTTGATTTTTGAGGTATTGTTTGAATAAGTATCTCATGGACGGATAGGAATTGATCAGGGCAGTTTTCGCATCAGGCTCAGATAACCATAAAATCTCCTCAATTCCTTCCTCCTCTTGGGGCTTCATGGCTGAATCATTGACCGAATCCATGGCAAACCAATAGGTCTTTTTCAAAATACTCTTTCTATTTTGGGTATAGGTGTGCCAGGTGTTACAGATATGGGAACCCAATTTTACCCTAACATTGGTTTCTTCCTCTACCTCGCGCTTGGCACAATCACCGGGTGCCTCGCCTTTATCGAATTTTCCTTTCGGAAAATCCCATTTTCCCAAGCGGAAAATCATCAGGACTTTATCCTTCTTGGAGACAATCCCCCCCGCGGCTTTGATAATCATGAAACGACTCTTGATAAAGTCTTTCATTGCCTTTTTGTCCTTGGTCACCAGCGTAATTGAATCCAATTCCTTCATTTTTCGAGTGCGGAGCAGGTATAGAAGGCGGATGATCGTGTCATGACTGGGTTCATGAAACAGGAGATCTTCCTCCCAATTGATATCCGTGGGCAACTCTTCCAAATTTGAAAAAATAAAATCATAGGACTTAGCTGGATCAAGTTCCTCATAACTGATCAACTCTACCGGCTTGTCATTGACAAAGATTTTCATAACTGATACTGGATAACAAACGTGTTGTGGTCAAAAATGCATAAAAAAATCAGGCAGTACAATCTTAAGGCAAATGAATCTGCTATTTTTGAGCCCATGGAAATTTTAGACCAAAGCATTGCCGCCGACGTGGCAGACAAACTACTCGAAATTCAAGCGATCCGCCTTCAACCTGAAAAACCTTTCACTTGGGCATCCGGCTGGAAATCACCCATCTATTGTGACAACAGACTTTCACTCTCTTTTCCTGAAGTCAGAAATCTGATCCGGGATCACTTGGTGAAGTGCGTCAGTCATTTTTTTCAGGAGGTAGAGGCCATAGCAGGAGTTGCTACCGCAGGGATTCCCCAGGGTGCTTTGATAGCCAATGAACTTGGACTCCCTTTTATTTATGTTCGATCCAAACCTAAGGGACATGGAATGGAAAATATGATCGAGGGTAAGGTGACACCGGGACAGAAAGTCGTTGTCGTCGAGGATTTGGTATCTACAGGAGGAAGTTCGCTCAAGGCGGCAGAGGATCTCAAAAACGCAGGATTTGAAGTACTCGGTATGGTTGCTATATTCAGTTACGGATTTGATGTGGCAGCCAAAAACTTCGCGGATGCAGGCATCAAATTAGTCTGCCTGAGTCACTATGATGCACTGCTGCCAATGGCTGTGAAAATGAAATACATTACCCCCGAAACGCTGGAATCACTCGAAGAGTGGCGAAAAGATCCTGGAGGGTGGGGACAGTAAAACTTATCGGTTTACTTTAAATTAGCGATCAAACTAAGCAAAATAATACTGTTGCTTAAACTGTAAAAACAGACTTCGACTCCGCGCAGTCAGACAAAGAAAAGCCGGGAATTCCGGCTTTTTTACTTTTCAAACAAGCCCAGGGTACCGCCTACCCAGTCCTTGTCTTTGTTGAATTTGACACCAATCATTTCTCCCCTGCTTAATCTGACCAAATTGCCCACAATCGTCGGACTTTCATCCTTTTCCGGCCAAAGACAGAGCATCCGGACTTCAACTTTCACGTTGCCGTCGGGGGATTTGACTACAGGCGCGTAGTGTACTTTTTTCTGTAAAATATACAGGTCTTTGTCGGTGACAGCTTCCACGTCTTCTTTCCTGACATGGAAAATTACACCTGCTCCTGAAAAGGAAAAAAGTGGTTTAAGCACGTAATTTTCCAGATCCTCGGGGATCGTTTCCATATCACTGAGTAAGGTAGACTCGATGAAATACGGTCCCTGAAGGTATGGTAAAATAAATTTGGAAATGCGCGTGTACCAATTGGGATGTCCGGCCCACTCCACATCCAACTCCTCTTCAAAACTGAAATCAAGCTTTAAATCCTTTCTGAGATTCAGCTCGTCGAAAATCACCCGGTTGTAGATTCTTCTGATCCTGATTTTTTCACCTTCAGAATTTCTGTAGAAAAGTTGCTGCCCTTCTTTAATGACATCAGACACACAAACAATCGGAATCCCCAAGTCACGACGGGCGTAGTAAAAGTCTATTTTGGTGTTTTGATTTTCAGGCTCGATCTCCAACAATACCACTTCATTCGGGGCAAAGCGGCCAAATACCACTTCTTTCAAAAGACTGAGATATACCGTGTCGTCCACTCCATCCGGATAGGGTGAAACACTGCTTAGAAACGGATAATATTTCAGAATCTTCCGGTAAAGGTTAAACTGAAAATTGAAAATAGAAGGGAATCCCTGCACTTCGATCAGCTTGGGAATAATTTGACCCTCCGCTTCGCAAATCCCAAAATCAATTGCCAAAAATTGCGTGTGGGCATCCTCTCCGGGAACTGATGTATTCAACTCAACAGATCGTTGCGTCAAGGCTTTGAAATCGGGTCTTTTGATAAACTCGATCACCTGCTGACTCGCTTCGAAAATCTGTTTCTTCAGACTTTTTGGGATGAAAAACGGAGTTTCTGCAATTCGAAATGTAGGCCTATAGTCGAAGTCAGAGGCGATGTCATCTAGAAATGTCTGATATTTTTCCTGAGAAAAATTGGTGTTGAATTGATTTCTTAGGGATTCAATCATGGATAATCAGATCAACGATGGAGTATTTAACAATCGGAGTTTCTGGATTGCCTGCCCCAGAAAGTTAGGGATCAGGGTTTCGTTGGTTTTGTAAATTTTGTTTTCGTCAACGAGGTCTTCCAGCATGTTTCGAAATTTTGCCTTCCCTTTAAGCTCAATGATTTTTTCCCTAACCATCGGCTTTTTCAAATGTTCTAAAAAGCTTACTGCGTCTGCCTCAGGATGAAATTGCGTGCCTACTATTTCATCCGAAATGCGAATGGCCATGATCGCCCGCTCGTATTCCACATGATTGCGTATTTTTTCCAATGCGATGAGCTTTGCACCTAATGATTTTAACTTTCGCTTGTCTGGCTGCACCACCTGGTAGTCCCTGGAATCTACTGCCCAAAAAGGGTTCAATAAATTCAGGAAAAGTGGATCCTGCATGCCCTCAGGTGTCTTATGGATAGTGGTCACCCCAAAAGAGGTGGATTTTCGTTGGGTAATCTGCCCCAAACCAAAATGCCTACAGGCCATCTGAAAGGAATGGCAGATGAGCAACAGTTGCTTCTTTCGGGAATTGCTAAGATTCCAAATCCAGATTTGATCCAAAAACTCATTGTACAAAAGATCCCAATGACCATCGCCTTCAGTGGGATCTCCCGGTCCGCCTGTGGAAATGAAAATGTCAAAATTCCGCACATCGGGAATTTCGGCTTTTCCCCGGACATCGAATTCCCTGTAACTGATTTCATCGGAAAATCTGGATAGAATATCACGTATGCAGCGCATTCCCTGATTGGGCTCGCCGTCATACATGTCCAAAATAGCCAGATTTACTTTTTTATTTCCCACAATAAATTGATCGATTCGTTTGTCACAAAGGTAATCAAACCCTTATATCCCTTCGGTAAACTTTCCGGTAATAAAATCAACCACGGCCTCCAGACTGCCTGTCTTTTCAAAAACAGCGAGTTGCTGATCCGCTCCGGTACCTCTTTCGAGGATTTTGTGGACATAGTTGATCTCTCCCCTGCTGCCCAATTCGTCTACCACATCCTCCACAAAATCCAACAGTTCCATGATCAATTCTTTGGTTGGAACTTCTATTTTTCGTCCAAAATCAATCAAAAGCCCCTCAACTCCATTTCTTGCGGCCCGGAATTTATTTTCTCTGATCAATGCGATCCTGTAAATATTAAAGCTGGTATTGCTCATCAGCAACTTGTAAAGTTTGGCTACCACAGCCTGAATCAATGCCACTATACAGATCGTCTCATCGACTGTCAGACACATATCACAAATGCGAAACTCAATGGTGCTGAAGAAGGGGTGCATGCGCAGGTCCCACCAGATCTTCTTCGGGTTATCGATACAGTTTGTCTTGACCAAAGTCTCCAGAAAATTGTCGTAAGACTGGACCGAATCAAAATATTCCGGCAAGCCTGTTCTCGGAAATTTCGCAAAGACTTTTGCTCTAAATGCCTTAAACCCCGTATTCCTTCCTTCCCAAAAAGGGGAGTTTGTCGTCAGTGCATAAATATGGGGTAAGAAATAGCAGGCCTGATTCATCAACTGAAGGGCAGTCTCTCGGTTTTCGATTCCCACATGGACGTGCAGACCAAAGATGAGATTGGAGCGTGCGATATCTTTTAGCTCGTTGACAATCATGTGATAGCGCGGATCATCGGTGATTTCCTGATCCTGCCACTTGGCAAACGGGTGAGTACTCGAGGCCCCGACCACCAAGCCTTGGGCTGATGCAAGCTCAAATATCTTATTGCGCAGCAAGGCTACTTCCCTTCGAGCTTCAGCCACATTCTGGCAGATATTTGTCCCCACCTCCACCACAGATTGGTGCATTTCAGCCTTGACTTGTTCCTTCAAAGTGATTTTTCCCCCCTCCACTATCTTTGACATGTGTGAGCGAAGATCCCGGGTCACGGGATCGATTATCATGTATTCCTCCTCTACTCCCAAGGTGAATTGCGGGAGCTTTTTCTGCAAGTTTGCCATAAGCTGTGTTTTAAAATCTCTTAGCCATTTCGACTGAATTCTTCATAAAAGTACCCCAGGTCAAATTCATCTTTCCGGGCTTTTGGGCTTTTGCGTAAGCGATCGCCATTTTTGCCGCTTCTTCCACCACCCAGTCAAAGTTCGCTTGCCCTACAGAGTTAATATCGGCATCAGGTGCGGGATTGCCAAAATCAATCGCATACGGGAATCCGTCCCGTACCGCAAATTCTACCGTATTGAAATCGTAACCCAAACCTGTGCACAGCTTGACGGTATAGTCTTTCACTTTATTGAGTAATTTCTTTGATGCGGGAGCTTTGTCAACAACGTAGCGCAGGTGATGCGGATTACGCGGCTCGTATTCCATAATTCTCACAGACTTCCCTCCCAGACAATACACTCTGAAGTATTCGTCAAACAGGATTTCTTCCTGAAGGAGCATGACCAATTGCCCTGTTTCGGGGTGTTTTTGGAAAAACTCCTCTTTATTTTCCAAACGGTACACATGCTTCCAACCCCCTCCCGCGTAGGGCTTCATATACGCAGGAAAGCCGGTGTAATTAAATATTCCTTCCCAGTCCAAGGGAGCGACCAAGTTTCGGAATGACTTTCCGGTGGTGTCATCCGGGTGCTTTGCAGAGGGAAGTAACACTGTCTTGGGCAGGGGAACTCCCAATTGATCCGCCAGACAGTTGTTGAAGAATTTATCGTCAGCACTCCACCAGAATGGATTATTGATGACCGCGGTACCGGTAAGTGCGGCATTTTTCAGATATGCTCTGTAAAAAGGGACATCCTGAGAAATCCGGTCAATAATCACTGCATATTCGGTCAGCTTATTTTGGACAACTTTGTCTATTTGGACAAATTCCGCCATTATTCCATTCCCGGCGATTTGATTTACACGCTCCACAAAGGCATGAGGAAAAGTATCCTCCATGCCGAAAAGTATTCCGATTTTTTTCATAATCCTCGTCTATTATAATTGATCCGATTTAATTGAATTTGATTGTAGATAAATAGTGTGGAAACATTTCTTTCCATGCAGGCCAATCGTGTTTTTTCTCATGTCTTACATCAAACCAATGCGGAATGTTTCTGCCTTCCAGCACTTGATGAAGTTTGATATTGGCATCATAGCAGATATCCCAATTGGAAGTCCCCAACACAATTTTCATATTCCAAAGCTCTTGATCCTGAAGACCGGGAAGGTATTCAAGTGGGCTATTGTAATAAATATCATCGTGCTGATATCCATCCATGAAATTCCTGATGTCAAAAGCTCCGCTCATACTGAACATGTGACTGACATATCCCGGATGGCGAAAGGCAAAATTGGCGGCATGATATCCTCCAAAGCTGCAACCCGCCATAGCCACTTTTGCAGTAGGGGTATTCAGGCGAATTCGCTCTACGATTTCGTAGCAGATCATCTTATCGTAAGCGACATGATTTTGAATGCGCTGATGAGGATGGATGCCCTTGTCATAGAAACTCTGCGCATCGTTGCTCTCAGGACAAAAGATCTGTACCAATCCCTGCTCGATAAACCAATGGGCAGAACCAATCAATCCCATATCCCGATTTTCGTGAAATGATCCCTTGGAGGTTGGAAAAAGCACGATCGGATAGCCGGCGTGCCCAAAAACCAACATTTCAACATCCCGGTTGAGGTACTGTGAATGCCACTTAAAATATTCTTCTTTCATGTGTTTATAATTTGTTTTTTAGCTGTCACATGGAATGCCCTTTATAATCATTCCCCTGTGTGATCCCTTACCTACGGGATCATGGGCAT
>NZ_FMXE01000059.1 GCF_900103735.1 Algoriphagus alkaliphilus
GTTGTGTGCCCGGCATGGGCGATAGCTCTAGGGTGAAAGTCCCGAACACGCTTGGCAGTAGGGAGTGTTAGCTTAAGACAAGGGGGTCCACTGAGTCCCTTGCTGAGTAACATTATGCTCAATGAACTGGACAAGGAGTTGGAGCGCAGAGGGCACAAGTTTGTACGATACGCAGATGATATGGTCATACTGTGCAAAAGCAAACGGAGTGCAGAGCGGATAATGGAATCGATTATCCGATTCATAGAGGGGAAACTGTTCCTAAAAGTGAACAGGGATAAAAGCCAAACAGCCCCGATATCCAAGATAAAATTCTTGGGTTACTCCTTTTACAAAACCAAAGGGGAAGGGCGACTGCGGGTACACCCGAAGAGTGTATCAAAGATGAAAGCAAAGATTAAGGAGCTGACATCACGTAGCAATGGCTGGGGCAACGACCGCAGGAAGGAAACACTCCGCCAGTACATTACTGGTTGGGTTAACTACTTCAAGCTGGCAGATATGAGAAGGTTGTTGCTGGGAATAGACGAATGGTACAGAAGGCGAATCAGGATGGTCACTTGGAAACAATGGAAACGTATAAGTACCAAACTGATGAATCTTGTCAAGCTGGGGGTGAAGAAATCCAAGGCTCGGGAGTGGGCAAATACTAGGAAGGGTAACTGGCACATCGCCAAAAGCTTCATTCTAAATACCACCATTACCACGGAAAGACTTAGGCAAGCAGGCTATTTATTCTTGTCAGACCACTACCAAAAGGTTATGATAAACCTTAAGGAACCGCCCTGTACCGAACGGTACGCAGGGTGGTGTGAGAGGACAAATAGGGAACTAATCCCTATCTTCCTACTCAATTTAGATGAGTTCTTTGCGTTTCAAGATAGTCTCCAAGAATTTCTTCTCGTTTTCTGTATTGAAAATACGAAAGGGCAAGTGAATGAATTGGGCTTTGGAAAGATACAAGACAAAGGCATCTTTGGTGATTTCCACCCGCTTGATCATATTCCACTGAATGGGCATTCCTTCTCGGGCATTTATCTTCATCAGGATTTGTCTGCTGTCGATTTCGTAAGCCATTTTTTGAAAGATGGGTTTATTCTGTTCCATTTGAGTAACTCCTGCAAACTGAATAGTCCAAAATAAAACATAGAGACCGTAGGCAATCAGGGATCCAATAAACCACCAAATCGAAGCGATCCACAGGTATCCAAAGCAAATGGAAAGAGCTATCAAAATGACCCACCATTGTTGCATAAGAATCGATTTTAATCCCATTTTGATGTAAGTTCCAGTGGGAAGCTGATATTTTTTTGTTTTGATAATCATCGGATACAAATTAGCGAGCGCAAATATCCACCTATCCGAGTGATTTAGCAAGTCGAAAAAAATCATAAATACAGCACATGGATTTAAACAAAAGGATTAATCGGTTGATTTAGAACATGTATTCGATTAACTTATCTGAAAATTTTTAGCCATGAACAGTCTGATTATTGATCTCTTTATGTGCGGTGTGGCTTACGTCATCCTGATCTATTTTGTAGCAACGATGACTAAAAACTCACTAAGAAGGGGAAATAGCAGTAATGACGATGGAGATGGAGGGATTGAGAATCTCACACCTCCCAAAATTGACTTGCCCCCCGGGGTCATTTGGCCCTCAGAATCTCCCAAAAAATCAAAAGTGCCTGAGCCGGCTGAATATTAATTGCATTTGTCACAAATCCCTTGTACTAGGAGATTCATTTCTTTTTTCTCAAATCCTGAGGGCAGTTTGATCTGAGGCAATGTGATTTCTTCCAGACAGGTAGTTTCTCCACAGGATTCGCATTTGAAGTGTACATGCTCATGGTTGTGCATATGTTTGGTTTCTCCGTGAGCACAAAGTGCATACTTAGTTGCGCCACTGTCATCAAGAACTTTATGGATTAGATCTTTGTCCAAAAAAGTTTTTAAAGTGCGGTAGATGGTTACCCGATCAAATTGTTGATTGAGCTTATCCTCCAAGTCGGAATGGGAAAGGGCTACATTTTTATCCAAGAATTCCTGGATGATGTCCAATCGACAGTCGGTAATCCGGAGTTTATGGGATTGAAGTATGTAAAGAGGGTTAAGCATGACTTCTGTTTGAATGTCAAATTAACTCAAAAAATGGTAGTGAAAAAAAAGGCGCTGAGATCAGCGCCTTTTTTGGGGTTATTTTCCGGATTCTTCTGAGAGAATTTTTTCAATTCTTGCCAGCGCATCCTCAAGATGGAGTTTTGACATTCGGTCTGATGTTTTTCCGATCGCTCCTCTGATTTGGCTTTGCAGGGTTTTGAGTTCTCCTCTTGCCATTGGTCTGATATCTGACTGCGATGCATTGATTTGTGGTCCAGCAAAAGCTCTGAACTGTGTAGGAAGATTTGGCTCATTGCCTGTCAGCAATACTTCAAGTCGCTCAATATGTGCTCTCTGAAGAGCTCTTCGCTGTACGTCGATTGATTTGCCGGCAGAGAGTTCGGTCCAAATTCCCTTTCTCAAATCATCAAATAATTCGGTGATTTTATATGCATTAGACCCGTTCATTGCCTCATTCTCGATTACACGGCCAAGACGACCCCACTCCAGGATTCCGTTGAGTGTGGTCACCTGTATGCCTCGGATTCGTTCCAATGCACCAAAATCTCCAATTCGAGCGATGATTTTGTCATCCATCAACCAAGTCGGCGTAGCAAAAAGCTGCTTGTTCAAGAAGTCTACGGCAGACTTTTGCATTTCTTTGGAAGTGTGAGTGTACACCGCTTCATTTTGACCGACTGAGCTATACACCTCTGCCACTCCACCCACATTGGTTCTCACATGGCCCATATAGCGGTTGAATTGTCCAATCACCTGACCGTACAGCTCTGATAAGTCTGCGTAATCTTTATAAGGTTTGTTTTCTTCTGCTGTCCATTCCATCAAGTTTGGCATGATGCGTTGCAAGTTTTTGATTCCGTATTCGGAAGCTTTCATCGCATTGTCACCCAAATCTTCGGATTGAGTAGTCGGGTCATAGTTATTTCCCTGACGACCGTATCGGAAGATGGGATCTCCTTTTTTATCCAAAATCCATTTATCCAATATCGGCTGCTCTGCTTCAGGCGTTGCAGCCTCCGGGATTGGACGATAACCCCACATGATTGCGTACTTGTCGTATGGTCCTACGTCAGGCATTAGGCTTACACCCTTGTCTTCCGGCTGCGCTATGTAATTGAATCGGGCATAATCCATAATCGAAGGTGCGGTGCCAAATTCTTTTGTGAAAGCGGGATCGCGGAGTTTTTCTACCGGATAAGCCACAGATGAGGCGAAGTTGTGAGGAAGGCCCAAGGTGTGGCCAACTTCATGCGCAGATACGAAGCGGATCAATCGACCCATCGTTTCGTCCGAGAAATTCACCCCTCTGGCATCCGGGTTGATCGCTGCAGTCTGGACGAAGAACCAGTTTCTCAATAGGTTCATTACGTTGTGATACCAGCCAATGTGGGATTCGATGATCTCTCCTGAGCGGGGATCAGATACGTGTGGTCCGTATGCATTTTGAATGTCAGAAGCGAAGTAGCGAATGACTGAAAATCTCGCATCCTCTGTACTCCAGGTTGGATCTTCTTGAGCCGAAGGGGCTTCTTTGGCAAGGATTGCATTTTTGAAACCGGCCGCTTCAAAAGCCTTTTGCCAATCTTCCACTCCTTGCTTTAGATAGGGAACCCACTTGGTAGGAGTGGCAGGATCGATGTAATATACGATAGGCTTGACAGGCTCTACCAATTCGCCACGCTTAAACTTCTCCATATCCTCTGGCTTTACTTCCAATCTCCAGCGATCCAGGTAACGACGTGAAGTGGCCCTTTGCTCATCGGCACCGTAGTCTACGTAGGATCGTGCAAACCAACCTACCCGGCGGTCAGCCAAGCGTTGCTTCATGGGCTCCTTAGGCAGTAATACCATTGAGGCATTCATTTCCAGAGTGATCAATCCCGTGGAGCTGTTTGAAGGGGGATCTGTTGCGGCATAGGTCAAGACATAGCGATTCTCAATGTTGATCGGATAGGAATTGATATGAACAATGTAAGAGCGATCCGTGTCCAGTCTGGAAACTTTGTATTCCGTTCTTCTATTGCGCTGTAGTCCCAGTGCCTGATTGTCTTTGTTGAACAGATCGGTAACTTCGATGACAATCCCGGTTGAGTCAGTTCCTCTTGCTTTAATCGCAAATTTCTGAAGGATCGGCTCTAAGTTTGAGTTTTTGACAGCCATTGATATAGGCAGTGAATCTGCGGCGTAGTTGTTAACCGATACGACTTTCAGAAGAATGTCGTCATTGTTTTTTTCCCAACGTACCATCAGATTGTTGGTGTTTTCGCCTCCATATCCAATTCCATCAGCTGTTTTGGCGATTCTCACCACCATCAGCATGTCCCTTCCCAAAAGTGAATCCGGTATTTCATAGAAGTACTTGTCTTCAATTTGATGAACTTTAAAAAGTCCTTCTTTGGTCTTGGCTTTTGCCGTGATTACCTCTTTGTAGGGCTTTGGCCCGTTGGAAGGGGGAGTACTTGGTCGTGGTGCAGCAGGTGCGTCTGCAGGTGTTTCTTCGCCTTTTTTCTTTTTCTTTTGGGCAAATGAGTCCTCTGCAGTGAGCAGCGATCCCATCACTCCCAATACAAAGGCTGTTCTCCTGAGTAATTTGGGCAGGGTTTTATTCATGATATAGATAAGTTGAATTCCTGAAATAAAGTAACTTCCAAACTGCGGGATAAGCGGGCGAATAAACTTATTTTTTGATAAGCGGTTGAATCATCAAATCAAAGGCACTTGAAAGCATCAGAAAAAAGAATAATTGTCATCGGTGGAGGACTTGCAGGCTTGATTTCATCCATTCTTTTGGCCAGAAAGGATAGAAATGTAATGCTCATAGAGAAAAAGATGTACCCTTTTCATCGAGTTTGTGGGGAATACATATCCAATGAGGTACTCGGTTTTTTGAAAAGGAAAAAACTATATCCCGATTATTTGCAGCTTCCTGAGATTACACGTTTTCAGTTCAGTGACACCAAAGGTAAAACCGTCCAAATTCCCTTGGATCTCGGTGGATTTGGAATCAGCAGGTTCGTGTTGGATGAATGGCTGGTGAAGCAAGCCGTAGAATCAGGTGTTGAAGTTAGGGCAGGAATTCAAGTCAATTCTGTTGATTATAATGAAAAAGCCGAGAAATTCGAGTTGACGCTATCCGATCATTCCATCCTTGAATCGGATTATGTCATAGGTGCTTTTGGAAAGCGAAGCAAATTGGATAAAGTCATGAATCGCTCCTTTATGCAAAAAAGGAGTCCATATATCGGTGTAAAATACCATGTGAATGGAGACTTTGAACACGATACGGTAGCGCTGCACAATTTCCATGGAGGCTACTGCGGACTGAATGCCATCGAGTCTGGAAAATTCAATCTCTGCTACTTGGGCAGTCGGGATCAGCTCCGGCAGTTTGGTTCGGTAGAAGAAATGGAGCGGCAGGTTTTATGGGAAAACCCGATTTTGAAAAAGATTTTTCAAGAAAGTGAGTTTCTGTTCGAAAAACCCGAAGTGATCAATGAGATCAATTTTGAATCTAAGGAGCCGGTAGAAAACCACATCCTTATGGCAGGAGATTCCGCCGGATTGATTACACCGCTTTGTGGCAATGGGATGGCTATGGCAATTCATTCAGGAAAACTCGCCGCTGAGTCCCTGTTGACCGGAGGTAGCCGGGAAGAAGTTGAGTCAAATTATGCTAAAACCTGGACTGCAGAATTCCGCCAAAGATTATGGGTAGGGAGAAATGTTCAGCGGCTTTTTGGATCAGGCGGAGCCTCCGTATTTGCAAGAAATCTGATCGACCATATTCCATTTTTGGCGAAGCAGATCATCAAAAATACACATGGGAGTCCCTTCTGATTAATATCCGAAAACCTGCTGAATTTGGGTGTTTTCTAAGAAGTAGTAAATAAAGAAGGCATTCAATGCCAAAGCCGATAAACTATTCATCCCCATCGCCCAGGAATAGGAGGCGTACTTTTCGGGATTTTGATTTACAAATCCGAACCAGATTAGAAAAAACAGAATGATCGGAGCCATGGCTCCAAGGTAGACCCAAATGATCTGGTCTTGGCCACGATCCAGAAAATACCAAATGAATGCTGCTCCGGTGAGTGCAAAGAAAAGTGCGGAAAAGAGAAAGGTGCCTTTGATTCCCAGTTTGAGACTCAGGGTGCAATCTCCTCTTTTGGAGTCCTCCCGATGCTGATAGACTTGTGTAAGTGGGTAATTTCCCCAAAGCATCAGGCTGGTCAAGAGCCCCGGAATAATCACGTGTGGCTTGACTATCACATCCCAGCCCAGGTCACTCAATCCGGCATAGGCCATGGCAAAGGTGAAATATCCCTGAAAAAAACCCGCAATGATCCAACTTGCCCAAGGGTACTTTTTGATCCTGATCCGCGGATGGGAATAAGCCATACTTACCAGGCCATAAACTAAAAGCATGCCGGCAAAACCCAAACTGATCATTGCGCCGAGGATTAAGGAAATGAGAAAAAACCCCTGCGACAACCAATATAAATCAGGGGTGACCTTAGGAGGGTGTTTCAATCCGCCGATACTTTCTTCATCCCGATCAAAAAAACTGTTATATCCGTTGCTGCTGGGATATAAAAATAAGTGAAGCGCAAGAAATACCAACAGCAATCGGTCCCCATTTAAGTTTGGAGTAAGGGCCAAAGCGAACAGAAAAACCGGTAACAAAAACAATGAAAACGGAATGCGGAGATGGCGAACGCTGGAGCGTGTGATCATAAATTTAAAAGTAAGGTTATTTTACTAAATCTCGAAAGATTGTAAGCCCTTCGACTTCCCGCCTCGGTCAGGCCCAAAAGGTGTCGAACTTTTCTCTGCCTAGAGTAATTCTATTTCCCTTCAAGTTCAACCCTTGCAGGCATTGGCGTTAACTTAAGGCTTATACCCCTATTAGAGAGATAGTTCCTCTCTTATTTTTTAGCCTTCTTCTTCAGAAATGATTCTTTTTTAATTACCCTTTTCAAAACAAAGGTATTCCTGTCCTCTATCTCCCATTCCAATTCTTCTGCTTTTTCTATATCACAAGACTCTGCCAGAGCCGCAGGAAAATTGATATAATAGGAACTGGTTTTTCCTCTTTCAACTCTTTGAATTTTAACTTTATAGCCCATATTTTTTATGATTTTATAATAGTATA
>NZ_FMXE01000049.1 GCF_900103735.1 Algoriphagus alkaliphilus
CGGTATATCCGACCTGTTTGCAACTTCATCCTTATATAAATGGATAACCAATGCCTACGGCAGAAAGATCGCTGAAATAGATAAGGTGGTAGATATGTTCAAAAACCATATAAGTGGCGTTTTAAACGCTTTAACCCAGCGACTCTCAAATGCCATGGCCGAACGGCTTAATGGTAAGATCCAAGAACTTAAAACAGTGGGAAGAGGATATAGAACATTCGCCAACTTTAGAAGTGCTATTTTATTCTTTAACGGTGGATTAGACCTATATCCCCACTAACTTAAGGGTAGAACCATTTTATTTACATTTTTTCAAGTTCGAATTCAATCATTTTTTCCATTCCAAGAGAAGGTTCAGGCAAATCAGAACTTATTATAGTTCCCTTCGGATCAATCAAAAAATACTTTGGGATTGCTTTGACCAAATATTTATCTCCAAAGATATCATTTATTCCATTTGGGATATTGACCTCAATTCCAAAACCCTGAGGGTTGGTTCGGGACACGAAATTTTTCCATCGATCAAGTTCAGAATCTACTGAAACCATTAAAACCGCAACGCGGGGGTCATTTTGGTATTTGGCAGCAATAGCTATAATATTTGGCCGGTGTTTTACACAGGGTCCACACCAGGTTGCCCAAGCATCAATAAGGATAACCTTACCTTTGAGGTTGGACAGATCAAAATCAGAATTGTCCGACTTTTTTGCTTTAAAATTAAATGCTTCAACTCCAGCCATCGAGGAGAAAAAGGAATCTGATGCTCTATTAATCAATAATGAATATGGATTGGATTTCTCTCCTTCCAGGGCCTCAGTAATTTTGTCTGACGTAAACAATTGCTCATGTGGTCTCCAATAGGATGGATGTTCAATGACTGACTTTATATAGTACGCCTTCAAGAAATTTTGTAAATCAAGGTTTTCGGTCTTTTTTTCGATTTCCCCAAGAAAAGTTTGGATATCTTGAATGGAATCCTGTTCTCTCAAGAGCTCAATCTCATATTTGAATAGGAGCATATCCGGTAAAGATTTTGCTTCTGAATCGAAAAAATTGATCTTTTTGATAAAATCGAAATAGGGGTCTTGTGCCTCAAACCCTTTAATAATTCTCCCATAATACATCAAGAAATTGTACGCCCTAGCTTGGTTTTGATAGTTGAGAAGTGCTTTCTCTGAATCACTTATTCTTGGTTCAAGGTGCTTTATGACCTTATCTCTGGCATTGATTAAGCTATCAAACTTTTCTTTGACCGATTCAGGATGGTCAACTCTAAAAATTAATCCTGCATAGCGGGAGAACATTTCATTTGTCGAATGCCAAATAACATTGTCCATTGAATCTGCCGGTGATTCTTCTGTCACAAAAAAGTTCCCGCTAAGTTTCAGGCTTTTGGATACTCCTGGACCAAGGATTGTTAAGTAAGACTTGTCACTTCCTTTAACCTGAATGCTTGCTAGTAATTGTCCTTCAATAGGGAAGGAAAAACTTTTCTGAGAGGAATTCAGGGGTACTTTCCCCAAAACTTTTCCAGTTATCAATTCTTGAAAAAATAATGAATCGTATTCTGTATTTATTTCAGGAACAAAAATGTCAAAAACCTCATAGGGTTTAGAACATGAGGTAAAAAAGAGTCCCGCATATAGCACTAAAAGACATGTTCTCATGGAAAATTGGGTTTATATGTAAGCTATCTATCTCTAAAATAAAAACTAAATCCTAAATCACAAAAATCTAAACTAAAATTTTAGGTTTTCAGGGTTTTCTGCAGATTAGCAAAGAAAAAGTCGCTGCTGTTATCAGATTGATTAAAGAAATACAGAGATAGTTTCAAGAGCCCCGTTTTTTAAGGGTCAAAAACCTTTCCGTAACAATCCTTACTCCCGCACTAAACCAAAAAGGCAAGGGTTGATCCCAACCCATTCCCTCTCCTACTGTCGTGTCTATTTGAAGCAGCACACTGAAAAATTAGCGGTATCCTACCTGTTAGGAAACTCCTGCTCCGGGAACATAAGGATCTCCCGAAAATATTTCACCGACTAAATGCATTCCTTTAAACACCCGTACCTGCGAACCAAAGCCCCAAGTACCCAAAAGATCTCCTGATTGATCTATATGCAAATAATTTCCACCCACATTTGCATGGATAAGTACATCCTCATTCTCACCAAAGCATTGGGTGATGGTGGCAAAGGCAAAAGTTCCAAATCCTTCCGGCTTGAAAGCACCCTTGCCGGTCGGGAAAAAACTTCCCAAGACAGCTCCAAATCCCGGCCCTTTTCCGGATTCATATTCCCTGAACAAAAATTTACCCTGTACGAGGGGTAAGGCGTAGGAAAAAGCAGTGTTTTCCTGCTCGGATTTTTCATAGCCAAAAACTCCTCCTACAGAAACTTCTAACCAATTCTTGGGTCCGTAAGCAGCCATTACCCATTGTTGCCCCTCATTTTTATAATATTTTGTTTTTCTTTGACGACGTCTACCCTAGCCTGATTGTTTACAATCGTCCTCTGGTGACGATTGAGTCATCCCTGTGGAAAACAGGCAGGCTCAATTTTATTGATCCTAATTCATAACCCCACCAATAAAATGAAAAAATACCTGTTCTTTATTGTCGCATTTTTGATAGCCATTTCTTCCTTTTCTCAAGAAGAAAAAGCCGAGGCCAAGTGGATTCCCCGTGATCCTCAAAAGTTCGAGTCAAGTCATTCAGGGACTTTCAACGGGCAAAAAATCACATTCAAATCGATTGTCGGAGAGACATTTCTGAAAAACAGCAAAGGCGAAGTGACTGGGGCCATGTGGTCTACTTCTTATGTCAGAGAAGGTGTGGACTCTTCAAGAAGACCGGTAATGTTTGTTTTCAATGGAGGTCCGGGTTCGGCTTCAGTTTGGCTTCACATGGGTTTCTTTGGCCCTAAAGTTGTAAAAATTGACACCGAGGCGAAGCAAGATGACGGAGTTGCGCCTTATCGGTTTGTGGAAAATAATCAGGCCTTGTTGGATCTGACGGACTTGGTGTTCATCGATCCGATCGGAACCGGTTTCAGCCAGATTGAAGGTATTGGGAAGACTTCTGATTTCTGGGGGCTAAACGAAGATGCAGCATCAATTGCTCAATTTATGCGGATTTGGGTAACGCAAAACGGAAGATGGCAAGCCCCAAAGTTTTTGGCTGGAGAAAGTTTTGGCACCACACGCGCCGCAAAAGTGGCCGAAGTACTCGAAGGTGGGGGACAAAACATGGCTCTGAACGGCATCATCCTGATCTCCCAAGCTTTGGACTATGCAGGTTCGTCGAGTTGGGCAGATAACCTCACCTCATTTTTCACCTATTTACCATCTCAAGCCGTAACTGCTTGGTACCACGGGAAAGCTGGGCAGGGAAAGACGATTGAAGCTTTCGCAAAGGAAGCCAGAGATTTTGCATACAGTGAGTATTTGCCATCCCTTTTCTTAGGTGAAAAGCAAACGCAAGCCCAGAAAGAAGCTACAGCTGAGAGACTCGCCTATTTCACAGGTTTGGATAAAAAATACATCCTCCAATCCGAAAATCAGATCCTGATGCACCGGTTCAAAAAGGAATTATTGCGAGCCGAAGGAAAAGCCATTGGAACATTGGATGGACGTTTTTTGGCTTTGGAAACAGACAAATCATCCGAAGGTCCGATGCTCGGCGATCCGAGTGACTACATGACAAGTGCTGCCTATACCGCTGTTTTCAACGATTACTTAATGCGGGATTTGAAAGTAAAGATGGATCGACCTTACCTTTCCTCTGCATCCGGAATGGGCGGAAGTTGGAACTGGAAACCCGTGCCGGAAGGTGCTTACTATGAGCCAAGCTATGTAAGCACAGCCCGATCGCTCAGCGAAGTAATGCATCGGAACACCCAACTCCAAGTGATGGTTGCCAACGGTTACTATGACCTGATCACACCGTTTTTTGATGCTGAATTTACCTTTGCGAGACATGATTTTCCACAGGACAGAATTCAAATGACCTACTACGAAGCAGGCCACATGATGTATAACCGACAGGAGGACTTTGATGCGCTGGCAAAGGATGTGCGGAAATTTTTGGAGGGGATGTTGAAATAGGAAAATCTATTTTTTGTTATTACATTGTGATCACAGTTTTTAAGAATCATGGAAACAAACGTTATAAAAATCGGAAACTCTAAAGGTGTAAGGTTGAGTAAGACCATTTTGGAAAAATACCAAATAGGAGAAAAGGTTGAGATTATCTTGGAAGATAATCAAATTGTACTCAAGCCAATTAAAACTCCTCGTCAAGGTTGGGCTGAAGCATTTAAAAAAATGCACGAAAATGGAGATGATGAACTTTTAATTCCGGATGTTTTTGAAGATGAAGATTTTGAAGAATGGAAATAATTCAATATCAAATTGTTTTGGTAAATCTTGACCCAACTCTAGGGTACGAAATCAAGAAAACACGTCCATGTGTAGTTATTTCTCCCAATGAAATGAATCAATATTTAAAAACAATCGTCATTGCTCCGATGACGAGCTCGGAAAAATCTTACCCAAGCAGAATTCCCGTTTTACATAATGGCAAAAAAGGAATGATTGCTCTGGATCAAATTAGATCCATAGACAAATTAAGAGTTCAAAAACTACTGGATCGCCTGTCAACCAGCGAAATTGAATCACTAAAAAGCCTGATCAAGGAAACTTTTGTAGACTAAAAATCGCTTTCCCAATATTACCATCAACTGAACTACACAAAATGCCAAATTTCAACGCCGAAGAAGTAACCAAAATCATCCGTGGACGCCGATCCATGTTTCCCGCTCAATTCAAAGAAAATGATCCCGTGGACGACTCCATCATTGAGGAAATGCTGGAAAATGCCAATTGGGCACCGACTCACAAGCTGACTCAGCCTTGGAGATTTATCGTCTACACTGGTGCAGGCCTGAAGAAATTCGCAGATTACCAGGCTGAAATGTATAAAATGCGCGCCGAGAAAAACGGCACCAACTTCATCGAAGCGACTTATCAGAAATTTAAGGAGCAGCCTTTGAAAGCCTCTCATGTGATCGCGATTCTGATGAAGCGAACCGAAGGTTCGGGCATTCCGGTGATGGAAGAAATCGTCGCCACAGCTATGGCGATACAAAATATGTATCTCACTGCCTGTGCACATAGACTAGCCTGCTACTTGGGAACTGGCGGTCCGACGTTCTGGGAGGAAGCCAGAGAAGATTTCGGACTGGAAGGAGAAGATATGCTGATGGGCTTTTTCTACGTCGCCAAGCCTGCTACTGACATTTGGCCTGCCGGAAAGCGCGAACCGATTGGAGATAAAGTGGGGTGGATTAGGGAGTAGGAGAGTTAATTGTTATTGAGTTATTGGAAAAAGGGAGGTGAAAGCCTTCCTTTTTTTGATTTATGTTCAACAAAAGACACTTAATTCACTTTAGTCCAAAAATGGTGCAATGTAACATTTGAACCACCTTTTCTTAAATGATTTGATTTCAATCGGGCAATCTTATCAAAATTGACTATCTCTAGCTTTTCATTTTCAGGCCAAGTTGCATCTGATACCCATTGATTAATAGTTGAAAACCAGTAGTTGAAGTCTTGGGATTTAACATAGGCAATCATGCCACATTCAGGTAACAAGTTATTCCTATTATCCAATCCATGATCTTCTTTCCTAAATCGTTCAATGCCTCCGCCCTTGCCAAAGACATATTCATGATCTTCCCTTTTTGAGTCTTTGGGCGTTGGAAGGACTTTGGCTTCAATCGTAAAAAGTAAATTTGCCCCCTTATAAATGCCGATGTCTACTGTGCTGCTCCTTTTTTGAGCATTTTCCCTTTGAAAGCAAAATCTTGAGGCGCATTTATTGGTCATATACACACAAAATGCTGTTGAGTGCTGATTTTCATTTTTCTTTACAGCTAGAATCTCAACAAATTCTTCCGAAATCAGGAAGTTAGGCAATTCGGTTTCTAAGTATAGTATTAGATCATTTACTAACTGAGAAGGCTGAAGATTTTTAAAAGAAGAAACACCTGACATAATTAATAATTCTCAGCTTTAAAATCCAAAAAAGTTTCGTCAGCATCTCGTAATGCTATGGACTTTAACCAATAACGTAGGGCATTCGGCTTGATAAAGTAAACACAATCAAATCCATCTACATGATCGTATAGTCGAACAATTCTTTTATAAGCAGCGCCCTGGTTGGCAGTGTCATTATTGATTAGTTTCTGAACCGAATCATCTAATTGATCTTTCACAAATTCTTGCTTCATCCCACCATCGACTCCAAATCCAATTTGATAAACTGTATAAGAAGGCATGCGATAAATCTTGCCTGATTGCCAGCTATTGCCATCCCTAGCATATATATCATTGAGTTCTGAGCAGAGAACTTCTCCATATTCTTTGATTTGTTTTTCTTTTACCGGATGATGTAGGATGGCTCCATCGGAATTTTTGGTGATTTGTTTGCCCAGATGAACGTAATAAGTCAAAACATCTTTCAAAACGATATTTTCACTTTGAGAAAAAGAAATATCACTTTGATCTTTTGGAAATGGTAACCCATCTACATCTTCCTTTTTGAATGAGGTTTCTAGCATAACCAAAGCTTCGGAACTTGTAGACAAGATCCAAAACCGGGCTAATCGCCTGAATTCTTCATTTTTGAATCTATTGTAGATAGATATTAAGTCTTCTTTTTCTTCAATAGGCGCATGTATACCTACTAACCTTGCTCTGAAACCTAAATGTTTTTCAGAATAGTGTATGGGAATATTGGTTGGGCTAAAAGCTATTTTATAAATTAAGTGTGGGGGATTATATATTTTTTCATTTCTCGGTTCTGCAAAATCTGTATTAGTTTCAATAAAAGTATCAAAGTGTTCAAATTCATCAAAGGTATCAGATTTTATTACCTCTCTATCAGTTAGATACTTCGCCTTTTTTCCCTTTCCTTCTAACTTATACCCAATACTTGATATCCACTTTTTATCGGAAATTAACTGGCCAAATTTAAAAAACAAATTGAGCCTATAAATCAAATGAAACAATCTTCCACCGCCCAAAAGATTTGTTTTCCAAACAAATTGCTTTTTTGGATCAACTGCCCAGTCCCATTTTACTAGATGTCGGTCATACCCATCAATTTCAAAACGGACTTTCTGCTCTACGGAAATGGTACGTTTGATTACCGTATGATTTATTGGTTGAAATTCTGAAATTCGATTATTTGCCATTAGTACAACTACGGGAGTATCTGCACTTGTGAAAAGTCCTCTTCTCAGGTGAGTAAAATCATAAACATCAGAAATGGTGAAATCTGTAAATAGCCCCTTCCTGTAGTCTCCAGCCGACTTGTCATACAAAAGTGCATTTGCGGGAATGATCATACAAATACGATCTGTCAATAACATGGAAGCCTCAAAGAAATGTAGCGCAAAGTTGTTTCTCGGTATGGTTGGATGCTTCAAGTCCAAAGAATTGAGAACCTCATGGTCTAGCACTGTTAGTTTTGAATGAGTTTTCTCAGGATTGAATGGTGGGTTCCCGATGACTAGAGAAAAATGGTTTCCTTCATTTTTAGCATCCAGTGCCCATTTGAAAAATCCAATGGGTGGCTTGGCTTCCACAATATTTCTTGTACTTAGGTCTTGAAATTTCAACTCTCCCCAGACTTCTTTGGGGGTAAGATAATCCAATAAGGCTGTGGTAAGACCAAATATAGTCACACGTATTGCGGTGCTTTTTACATCAACCCCGAAGATATTATCTTCCAGTATTTTCTGAGCAGTCAATACATCTGGGTATTGAATATCTCCAGTCTCTTCACTTTTAGCGATTGCCCACCACTGTAGCAACCTTTTGTATGCAGCAACGAGAAAAACTCCAGACCCACATGTAGGATCGAGGATTTTGTAGATACCGTCTTCAATAAAAGATGAGGGTGGATTTTCCAGAGGCATCGCTTCATCCACCATGAAATTAACCAAATGGATAGGAGTGTAAACCACACCTTTTTCACGGCCTTTTCCATCTCTTTGGGCTTCTTCCTGAATGAAGTTTTCATAAATAGCACTAATTACCTCAGCAGGAAGATGTTGAAAACTATATTGTCTCCACAAAAAAAGCTGCTTTGTGTCAATATCATTGTCAGCTCTAAGAAACTGGGCTAATAAGGTCAAATCAGTTTTTTCAATTTGCTCTTTTTCTGAATGAGTAAATTGATCGAAAATTCTCCCATTGAATTCCGTGGAAAGTGAATCCAAAACAGCCAAAAACTTTCCCTTTTCTACCGCTTCAACAAAGCTATCTACTTTATAATTAAAAAATATCTCATCAAGAGTCGATCGATCAGTATCAGAGTCCTTTTTCTCTTCCAAGAACTTCACTAAAATACTTAGAACCAATATTTTGTCTATGGTTTCCGGTTCTAATTGTTCAATTCTTTCATTGAAATCCTTTCTGACTTTCATCAGATAATCAATCAGGTGCTTATATGGGCTCCTGTCGATATTGATTTGATTCTGATATTCTTTTTGCTCCCAAAAAGTTCCTGTCCCAAATAAATGTGCTGCGCTATTTTCATTGTCGAGAGCTTCAACTACTTTCGAGGTGAATTTTAGCTCCTCGACCGAAAGTTCTTTTTTCCCGACCTTTTTGGCAGGCTTTCTAACATTGTAAATATCTAACCTCGTTTTCCCTTTTATAATATAAACATCTACTTTCCCTTCACTCCAGAGTGCGGCATGAATTTCTTTATGCCGGGGACTATTATTAGGAAGGTCAATCTCTTGGAAAACACAGACTACAGGTTCAGACTTGTAAGCTACCGTATCCTCCTTGGTTTTAAAAAATCGTCTAAAAAAAACTGCATAAGCTCCAAGTTTTTTTACCTCGGAAATATACATGCGTTCATAGTTATTCTGTGCGGTGTTTCCTTTGCCGCACAGAACTAGACCATTTTCTTCTGTAAAATCGAGGATTTGGGTTCGCATAATGAAAAGTCAAAATCTCCCCTAAACATAGTTGGAGGAATGATTTTAAAGATATTCAATCAAATTTATACCAATTAGCCTTAAAAACCGCATTTAAAAATCCATAGTCACTAACTGTCAGATCCTCTTATAATTCTAATCAAATTTTAGTCATAATGATCCGGAAAAAAGGATTTTTCTCTTTTCAGATTTCTCACTTCAACTTTCAGAATTCACCTTCTCTCCCACCCAAAAAATTCCAGTCCCCAAAATCTCCGTAATCCCTTCCAGGACTTCCAACTGGGTCAGGTAAATCAGTGGAAGCATCAGTTTGCCGTTTTCATTGGAGATCTCGACGGGCATTCCTTCTCGACCGAGGATTTGAATTGTGCTTTCGGCAAACCACTTTTTGAATTTTCCGCTTTTTACAGGATAGTATTTCCATCCTGCATCCATGATCGTCAGGTCAAACAAATGCAGCTTTCCCTCCAAATCCATACACCTCAAATGCGAAACCCCAACCAAATGCGCCGCAGGATGCTTGGTTGCCAAGAGGTATTGAAGTCCTTCGTCTAGTGTGTTTTCCGGAGAAGCGGTTAGAAACTTGACAGGATACTGCTCTTCAAGCAGTTGGAGATTTTCTTTTTGGAAGGTTTCCGTGGCCAGAATCACGTCGATTTTTATACCCCAACTCAGCACGGTATCCAAGCATTCCTGCCAAACCAAAACCGTCGGAACCCACTCCAAAAGTGGAGAAATGCCATCGAAATTTAGTCCTTCTGTGTTGAGGATAATCACCGCTGGTTCCTGCTGCTCCTTGACAAAATGATGACTTGACATCAGCTCCAGAGTTTTTGGTAGAAGTTGAACACGTTTTCAGAAGCCAGTTTCTTGAGCTGAGATTCACTCAGGGTTTTGCTCAAGGATTCTAAAATCGATGGATATTTTCCGGCATTTTCGGCCAAAGGGAAATAAAACGGTTGCCTGCTCTGGTCGGGAAAATTCTTGGTATAGAAGAAATCCGCACCAAAGCAGATGGAATCTTCATTCATTTTGATACCATGCAAAATATGTTCAAAAAGTCGCTCCGGCACATCCCGATCCAAGAACTCCCGTAGGAAATTCACCCCAATGATTCCTCCTCGCTTGATGATTTCCTGTGCAAATTCATCTGTCAGATTCCGCTTGTGATCCCAAAGTGTCCGAAAGTTGGAGTGGCTGGCGATCACCGGAATCGGCAGATTGTGCCGGTCGATATGATTCAGGATTCCCTCTGCCAAGAGGTCGGAAGTATGGGAAAGATCAATTGGGATATGCTTTCCAGCCATGTAGTCGAGCAGTCGTTTTCCATCCTCTTTCAGCCCAACTCCCTCGACATAATTTCCTCCTCCGAAGCGATTCTCGGTATGGTGAGTCAGGCTGATGTAGGCGAGTTGACCGACGGTTGTAAGCATCCTGTCAAACTGCTTGTAGATCTCCGGCCAAGTAGCTTTCTCGGTTCCAAATCCGGCCGCATTTTCAACCGAAGCGATGATCCCGATTCGATTATCAGAAGTTTCATTCTTGAGGAAATCAGCATCAAAGTTTCGGACTATCGTTTCTTCTTTGCGCAGCAAGTCGTAGAAAATCTTGGCCTGCTTTCCGGCCATTCTCATGCTGGAAGCGTCCACATTGGTATAGATCGCCATCACCTGCATTCGGACTCCACCTTCCTGCAGCCATGGAAATGCACAGGCAATTTGGTCTTTGGAAAATGCATCTGCACGGGGAACTGCCGCCAAAAAGGAAAGCAGGTCACAGTGTAGGTCGGCGATGGGGATATTCATAGGTTTTGGAGATTTTATAAACAAAAGTACGATTTACGAAGTACGAATTACGAGGGTCCGAAGAACCTCAAAGATTTAAGATAATTCTTAACCTTTGGAAAAACCCTCAGAATTTTCACCTATTAAGTTGGGTAATTGTTCAAAAACTAATTCACAACTGGTTTTAGATTCAATACCTATATTTGGAAGTAATCTTTACTCAAACCTGAATCAAACATGTCTGTCGCCAAACCTTTCAATTTCCAAAAGTGGATCGATGAAAACCGTCATTTGCTCAAGCCGCCTGTAGGCAATCAGCAGGTGTACAAAGGAAACGACGATTTTATAGTCATGGTAGTCGGCGGGCCAAACAGCCGAAAAGATTACCACTACGATGAAGGCGAAGAGTTTTTTTACCAATTGGAGGGCGACATTGTGCTCAAGATTATAGAGGATGGTAAACCTAAAGACATTGAAATCAAGGAGGGGGAAATTTTTCTTTTGCCTGCAAAAGTGCCTCACTCTCCACGCAGACCTGCCAATACGATTGGTTTGGTGATCGAGCGCTACCGAAGAGCAGAAGAAAAGGACGGCTTTATTTGGCACTGTGAAAACTGCGGAAATCGGCTTCATGAAGAATATGTCGAACTGACCGATATCGTGACTCAACTTCCTCCCATCATGGAGCGTTTTTGGTCGAGCAAAGACCTCAGGACTTGTAAATCTTGTGGTATGTATATGGAAAAGTAAAGTCAACAGTCCACTGTCGACAGTCGACAGCAGGAAAAAGCAGACTTCAAACCTTATTTTCTCTGGCGGTGGACTGTGGTCCGTCGACCGTTGACAAGAAAAAATATGAACCCAATCAAATACCAGTTTTCCGAATCTTTCGCAGCTGAAATGGACGCAAAAGATTCACTTTCACACTTCAGATCCCGATTTTATTTTCCCAAAGTCAAGGGAAAGGAAGCAATCTATTTCTGCGGAAATTCATTGGGAATTCAGCCAAAATCGGTCAAAGATTACCTCGAAAAAGAACTCAACAACTGGGCAGATTTGGCTGTGGATGGGCATTTTCACGGAGAAGATGCCTGGTATCATGTTCGGAAAAAGTCAAAACCTGCACTTGCCGCAATCCTTGGAGCGCAAGAGCATGAAGTGGTGGCGATGAATAACCTTTCGGTCAATCTTCATCTTTTGATGGTTTCTTTTTATCAACCTACAAAAGAGCGAAAAAAAATCATCGTGGAGGCCGGAGCTTTTCCTTCAGATCAGTATATGTTGGAGACTCAGATCAAATTTCACGGCTTGGATCCAGCCGATGTTTTGGTGGAGCTTTCACCAAGATCAGGAGAGTTTACGCTGAGAACGGAGGACATCATAGCCGAAATCCAAAAGCAGGGTGACTCACTTGCGCTAGTCAATATGGCTGGTTTGCAATACTATACAGGGCAGCTTTTTGACATGAAAGCGATTACTCAAGCTGCCCATTCAGTTGGGGCCTTGGCAGGATTTGATTTGGCGCATGCTGCAGGCAATGCAGTGCTAAAGCTTCACGATTGGGATGTGGATTTTGCGACTTGGTGCAGCTATAAGTATCTGAACTCCGGTCCCGGAAATGTCTCAGGAATATACGTTCACGAGCGATTTGCGGAGCGGCCTGATTTACCCCGGTTTGCAGGTTGGTGGGGACATGACGAAGGCGAGCGGTTCAAGATGGAAAAAGGTTTTGTACCAATGTATGGAGCGGACGGTTGGCAGTTGGCCAATTCCAATGTCTTGGCATTGGCCGCACATCAGGCTTCCTTGGATATTTTTGAGGAAGCAGGAATGGAAAACCTTCGGTTAAAAAGCGAAAAACTCACCGGCTATCTTGAATTTCTGATCGGGGAAATCAGCGGTGAATCAGGGGTTTTGGAAATAATTACCCCAAATAATCCGGCTGAAAGAGGCTGTCAGTTATCTTTGCTGATCCACCATGGGGGCAAGGAAGTCTTCGATGAATGGTATAATCAAGGAGTAGTAGGTGATTGGAGAAACCCAAATGTGATTCGTCTTGCGCCTACTCCACTGTACAACAGTTACTTGGATGTGTTCCGATTTGCAAAGATTTTGGAACAATCCCTGAAAAAATTCGCTTAAAGAAGCGTGGGTAAATCTATCCGATGAAAAAAAACGACATTACCATCTTAGGTGCCGGCTTGATCGGCAGTTTGATGGCCATATATCTCAAGCGTCAAGGGCTGGACGTATCGATCTACGACAAGCGACCTGACAGGCGCAAAATCCCCTATTCCGAAGCTGGCAGATCCATCAATATGGCCTTGAGCCATAGAGGGTGGAAAAGTCTGGAGCAAGTAGGCTTAAAGGATAAAGTCCTTCCTTTTGCCATTCCGATGTACGGAAGGCGCGTGCATGACGAGCATGGCGGGACTGCTTTTGTGCCTTATGGCAAAGCTGATCAGGCAATTTATTCCATTTCCAGGGGAAATTTCAACCAATTATTGGTAGAGGAGGCGGAGCGATTGGGTGCCGAAATCCACTTTGAGCACAAGTGTCTCGATGTGAATTTCAGAACTGATGAGGTGATCTTTGATACTCCCGAGGGAGAGAAGAAATTGACTCCAAGCGTTATCATTGGTGCCGATGGCGCATATTCTGCGCTGAGAATGTCCATGCAGAAGCAAATCCGCTTCAACTATCGACAGGAATACATTTCCCATGGCTATAAGGAATTGACCATTCCGGCAACTCCTTTGGGGGAATTTGCAATGGATCCGAATGCATTGCATATCTGGCCAAGAGGCAAGTTTATGTTGATCGCCTTGCCAAATCCTGACAAATCGTTCACTTGCACTTTGTTTCTGCCTTTCCAGGGCACCAAAGTTTGCTTTGAGAAAATTCAGGATGAAAAGGACCTGGAAACTGTGTTCAGAGCTTATTTCGACGATGCCTATCAGGTGATGCCGGATCTGAAAACTGAGTTTTTCAAAAATCCGACCGCAGCTTTGGTAAATATTGAATGCTATCCTTGGGTTCAGGGAAATGCCCTGCTTTTGGGCGATGCCTCTCATGCCATGGTTCCATTCTATGGTCAGGGGATGAATTGTGGGTTTGAGGATTGCTCTATTTTGAATGGGTTGATCGAAAAACTGGGAACGAATGCTTGGGATTTGGTTTTTGAAAAATTCCAGAAAAAGCGAAAGCCGGATACCGATGCGATTTGTCAACTTGCGATGGAGAATTTCATCGAAATGCGGGATTCAGTGGCTGACCCCAAGTTTTTGCTTCGCAAAAAAATCGAAGCCAAACTGCATGAACTTTATCCTAAAGAATGGATTCCGCTTTATACGATGGTGACATTTACAGATATGGGCTATGCCGAAGCCTATGCACAGGGGAAACTTCAGGAAGCAATTATGAATAAAGTAATGGCAAGCCCCCTAATTACCGAAAATTGGGACAAGCTCGACTACGAGGACATCATCAATCAAATGGAAACAGCAAAAGCGGTCTAAAGACCGCTTTTTTTTGTTTAACAGAACGTTTAAAGGGCATGTCCTTCAGGACAAAAGCATGCCTATTGGAACAAAGCGCAGTATCTTTCTACCCTATTTTCCCTCAATAGTTCAATCCCAATTTCACTCCTCCATACCAATTCCTGGTCGGAGCAGGCTGATAGAATCTGGCAGCAAAGGCATTGAGATCATTTCCCAAAGAGTAAGACTCGTCAAGGAGATTATCCACACCTGCAAAAACCTCCAGGTCAAACTTGCCAATCTTGCGTACATACCCAAATCGCATATTCACCAGGTCATACGATTCCTGATAGACGGTATTGGCATCATTGAGCGGAATTTTATCAGTAAACTGATGTGTGAAATTGAGGTAAAAGCCAATGGATGTTCTCAGATCCAGGCGACTGACCAGATTATGCTTTGGCACTCCTGTCAGGTCATTTCCTGAAAAGTCGTTGGCTTGCTTGGCATACTCATCAAACTTGAAAAACTGCCCGGTGTAGGCTGTTCCCAGCAGTATGTCTCTGACGAATCCCTCTGAATTTTTCAGAAGGGCATAATCTACTGTCGCCTCAATTCCTTTTTGATCTGTTGAGCCCGCGTTTCTGAATAATACCACTCCGTTTGCATTGGTGAAAGTGGTGATGGTCTCGTCCAACTTGAGATAATAGCCAATCAATTCGAAGTTGAATTTCTCTTTGCCCAATCGATACCCCACTTCGTAATTCATGCCTTTTTCTGCCTCCAAAGCAAAGTTTAAACTTCCTTCATTGGTTCGAACCTCATCGATAGTAGGGGGAGAAAATCCGCTGCTGACCGATCCATACACTGAACTAAAGGCATTCATTCGATAGTTTAAGGCAACTCTTGGGATTACTACAGGATCAAATTTCCTGGATTGTAGTCCTGTAGGTTTGCGCGTGGCATCGATTTGTCTATCTACCTCATAGCCGGAAAAATTTTCAGACAATCCCAGAGTAAACAGCAATTTGGAATTCAGATTCCATTCAGCCTGCTGAAAGAAGAAGCCCTGATAGGTTCTGAGCTTGTCCGAAAAGCGAACCGTATCTGCTACTCCGGCCCGATTGCCAAAATTCTGCGCATCAGTCAATCCATTCTGATATTCTCCTCCTACTATCAATCGCAAAGACTTCCCTCCCAATTCTCCATCATGCGTAAACCTCGTCCTTAGGCCATACCCAAAGCCCAGCTCTTTCTTGTAATCGAGAATAAACGGGTTATCAAAGTCGTTAGTGTTGAGGTAAACGGTTGTGTTGTTGTTGGTCTTTTCAGAAAATCGATACAGATGTCCCAATGAAAGCAGTACTGTCTGTTGGGAAATAGAGCTGTTTTGAGCAACCGAGCCCGGTCGTGCCTGCTTGGGATTCTGTTCCACTTGTGCGGCATTTAAGGCTCCGGGTATCTGGTAATCCAAGTCAGAAATCAGCAACTGGGTACGAATTTCCTGCTTTTCAGAAATCGGAAAAAACCCACCCAACTGAAATACCTGACGATCTACCGCCGAATGCTCCCGGTAGCCGTCTGATTTTTGGCTGACAAAAGAAGCCTCCACACCACCCTCCCCTACTTGCTGGGAAAGCCCGAACCTGAACCGGCTTAATCCAAAATCCCCGGTTAAATATTCTGTGGCAATCCGATTTTCTGTCAGATTTGGTTGGCTGAAAAGAGAAATAGCACCGCCGTTTCCGGCCCCGTAAATACTTCCGGAAGGCCCTTTGACCACTTCCGCTCTTTTGATATTGGCCAGATCGAGCAAGTTCAAAGCCGTCGTCCCGTCCGGTGAAGTGAACGGAACCTCATTCCAATAGACTTTTACATTCCGCACTCCAAAGGGCGAACGAAGCGAACTTCCGCGGATTGAAACCCGGTAACTGGCCGGAGCACGCTCCTCGATTCGTACTCCTGCTTTCTGGTTGAAGGCATTAACTGGAGATATTTCATTGAACCGGTTGAAATCTCGCTCCGTCACCACGCTGACGGCAGCTGATTGCTCCAAAAGTGGCCTTTCTGATTCGAAAGCGGAGACGGTCACACCAGAGAGTGAGATTGAAATGGGCTTTAATTCAATTTCAAAATACCCATCTTGAAACTCTGCGACAAGTGATCGATATCCTTCAAGGAAAAAAGTGACACTAACAGGGCTTTCCTCCTCTATCCTTACCTTACCCTCCTTATCAGTTAAATAGTCTTTTGAGTTATTAACCTTAAGCAAGACTTTTTCCAAAGGCTTTTTAGATTCAAAATCTGATACACGCACATAAATTTGGGCCTGAAGGGAGGAACTAAATAGCAATAGAAATAGGATGATGGCATTTTTCATGGCCGAAAAATACAAGGAAACTTGCAGACAAAAGCAACAATCCAGGCCAATGGTTTTGATTGGGGATCAGCTAATCTTAATTTGTTTTAGATTTCCATACCCAACTGAAAAACAGCAATCTTGAATTTTATTTTATGAAGAAGTTTGTTTGGCCACTTTTAGCTTTCGCGCTCAGTAATTGTCAGGAAAAAGCTGCTCCGCCGGAACCGATACTCCCAATTCCTCATGAAAGACAGATCGCTTGGCAGGAGCTGGAGTATTACGGCTTTGTCCACTTCAATATGAATACTTTTTCAGACCGGGAGTGGGGATTTGGTGATGAAAAACCTTGGCAATTTAATCCGACGGAGCTCGACGCAAAACAATGGGTTCGTGTAGCAAAGGAAGCAGGGATGAAAGGCTTGATCATCACAGCCAAGCACCACGACGGATTTGTACTTTGGCCATCGGCTTACACAGCGCATTCCGTGAAAAACAGCCCTTGGCGAGATGGAAAAGGCGATTTGATTCGGGAATTTGTAGATGCCTGCCTGGCAGAAGGACTGAAAGTGGGGATCTACTATTCCCCATGGGACCGAAATCATCCCGACTACGGCAAGCCGGAATACATCACCTATATGCGTAATCAGCTGACGGAATTGCTGACTAATTACGGGGAGCTTTTTGAGATTTGGTTTGACGGAGCCAATGGAGGCACAGGCTGGTATGGAGGCGCAAAGGAGGAAAGAAAAGTCGATAAATTCAGCTATTACGACTGGCCGACGACGATTGAGTTGATCCGAAAACTTCAACCCAATGCCATGCTTTTCAGCGATGCCGGTCCGGATGTAAGGTGGGTAGGAAACGAACATGGATTAGCATACGAGACTACCTGGTCCAATCTGATGCGGGATTCGGTCTATGCAGGAATGCCAGATTTTGACAAATGGGCTACCGGACAGGAAAACGGCACACATTGGGTGCCAGCTGAGTCGGATGTCAGTATCCGTCCGGGATGGTATTACCATGCTTATGAAGATCACAAAGTAAAAACCTTGCCCGAGCTGATGGAAATTTATTATAAGAGTATCGGGCAAAACAGCTCGCTACTGATCAATTTCCCTGTGGATACCCGTGGCTTGATTCATGAGAAGGACGAAGAAGCGATTTTGAAGATGGCTGCCAAAATCAGAGAAGATTTTGCTGTCAACCTGGCTAAGGAGGCTTCTTTTAAATCTTCTTTCAGCCGGGGTGAAGGTTATGGCGTGGAAAATTTGAATGACGGAGATTTCAATACCTATTGGTCCACACCTGATGGACAGATTCAGGCATTTGTGGAATTGGATTTCGGAAAATCAGTTTCCTTCAACCGCCTATTGATCCAGGAATTTGTCAACCTCGGACAGCGGGTCAAAGATTTTTCCCTCGAAAAAGAAGTCAATGGAAAATGGGAGATTGTGGCAAGAGGAAGCACCATAGGTTTCAGGCGGATTTTGAGATTCCCGGATACCGAGGCCCGAAAAATCCGCATCAATTTCCTGGAGGCAAAAGGGATTCCTGTTATTTCTGAAATCGGGGTTTACTTTGCTCCAGCCTTGCTTTTCCCTCCGAAAATCACTCGCACGCCAGTAGGAAAAGTCAGCATCACAGCAGCGGAGGATAGCCAGCAAATCTTTTTCTCCTTGGATGGAAATGCGCCGAAAGTGGGCGAAAATCCTTTTTTAAGTGAATTTGAAGTGCTGGAAGCAACCACTGTTCAAGCTCTTGCGGTGGATTCAAAATCTGGAAAAAGCTCAGAGGTCGCACGAGTTGATTTTGATCTGGCAAAGGGAACTTGGAAACCAATTACCTCTGATTCGAATGTGGTAAGATCTATTGACGAAAAATCTCAGACTTATTGGACTTCGACAAGTAATGAACTGGTGATAGATCTCGGAAAAGAAATTTCGCTGCGTGGGTTTACTTATTTACCCATGCAGGCAAGATATCCAAGTGGCTTTATTTCCGAATATCAATTTGAGATAAGTGATGACGGTAAAAAATGGAACACCGTAAGGCGTGGAGAATTTTCAAATATCCAAAATAGCCCAATCGAACAAATCGTTCGGTTTGAATCAGTTCAGGCCAGATTTATAAAACTAAAATCCCTAAAAACCATTGATGAAAATCCTGCAACATTCGGTGAATTCGGAGTTTTGACTCGGTAGATTATCATTCAATGTCTTTTATACCTTTGGCTGTGGAATTCGCATAATTTTCCCTACTTTCTGGGCTCAAATGCTTTAAACCCAACCTATCTTATATGAACAGACGGATCGCCTTGCGGCATCTCGCCCTGATCTCCGGAGGACTCGTGTTGATTCCTTCCTGTGATTTCAGCAGCGATGACATCCTTGCCGCCTATCAGAATCTAATAATTACAGATTCTCAAAAAACCCTCCTGGGATCAATTTCAGACACGATAATCCCTGCAGGAGAGATCAAAGGAGCTCTCAATTTGGAAGTCCCCGACTTTATCCTTGTCATGGTCAATGACTGCTTTACCACCGAAAATCAGGAAAAATTCACAGCCGGACTTACCGCCTTTCCTGACTATGTGCAAAAAACCGCTGCAAAGAAATTTAAGGGGCTTTCCACCAAGGAAAAAGAGGAATTAATTCTCACCGGCACCAAACTAGAAGGAGATGATACGCCAGAGGGAAAAGAACGGGCAAGCATTTCCTACTTTCTGAATTCCACCAAACGCTTAACCATCCAAGGCTATATGGCCTCTGAATACATCCAAACCGAAGTAATTCCTTATTCACTCATTCCCGGCGAGTACAATGGTGCTGTGCTGATCTCCGACCTACAAAAACCCCGCATTAATGGCTAATCTGAATATCCGAAGTAAACAAGAACGAACCTATCAAGCCATTGTCATCGGTTCAGGAATCAGTGGTGCTTGGGCCGCAAAAGAACTTTGCGATCTCGGAGTGAAAACGCTTATGCTGGAGCGCGGAAAAAACGTGGAGCATATCAAGGACTACCCGACTACAAACATGCTTCCATACGAATTTGAGCATCGGGGTCAGGTGCCTCAAAAAATTCAGGAAGAAAATCCGGTCGTCAGTCGATGCTATGCTTTTCGGGAGGATGCGATGCACTTTTTCGTTAAAGATACCGAGCATCCCTATGTGCAGGAGAAGCCTTTTGACTGGATTCGTGGGTACCAAGTTGGGGGAAAATCCCTGCTTTGGGCAAGACAGGTACAGCGCTGGTCTGACTTTGATTTTGAGGGTCCCGCACGTGATGGCTTCGCAGTAGACTGGCCGATCCGATACAAAGACATCGAAAAATGGTACAGCCATGTGGAGAAATTTGCGGGAGTTTCGGGCAACAAAGATGGCTTACCAAATCTTCCGGATGGAGAATTTCTTCCCGGGTACGAATTGAATGTGGTAGAAAAGTATTTTGCGGAGCAACTGAAGAAAAACTACGGCAATGACCGCCACATGATCTCTTCCCGCTGCGCGCACATCAATGGCAATCTGGATTTTTTTGCGCAGCAAGGCAGGGCAAAATGCCAAAACAGAAACCTTTGCCAGCGGGGCTGTCCCTTTGGAGGCTATTTCAGTTCCAATTCCTCCACCATTCCCTGGGCCCTAAAAACCGGAAATCTCACGATGAGACCAGATGCCGTCGTGCATTCAATCATCTATGATGAGGAAAAAGGAAAAGCCAGCGGAGTCCGAATCGTAGATCGGCTGACCAAGGAAACAGAGGAGTTTTATGCCGATGTGATTTTCCTGAATGCAGCGGCCTTGAACTCCAATCTCATTTTGATGAACTCCACCTCCAATCGATTCCCAAATGGCATGGGTAATGACAGTGGAGTGCTGGGCAAATACGTTGCATTTCACAACTATCGCGCTGGTGTATCTGCCGAACATGAAGGACACTCAGAGTATACCACTTCAGGTGGACGTCCGACAAGCGGCTACTTCCCAAGATTCAGAAATGTGTACAAGCAGGAAACTGACTTCCTGAGAGGATACGCTGCAGGCTTTTCGGCCGGAAGAGGTGTCCGAACCAATTCGGAAGGCATCGGGATAGAGTTGAAAAACAACCTCCTCAATCCAAGTGAATACGGTCCTTGGTATGTGGGTTCGCACATGATGGGCGAGACCATTCCCAAGGAAAGTAATTATGTTGCCTTGGATCCAACGCTGAAAGATGAGTGGGGAATTCCTCAGCTCAAAATCAATGTGGAATACGACGACAACGACGAAAAAATGATCAAAGACTACATCGAACAAATGTCTGAGATGTTTACTAAGGCAGGATTTACCAATATCCGGACACGGGATGACAAGCGCGCTCCCGGACTGGATATCCACGAAATGGGCGGTGTACGAATGGGCAAAGATTCAAAAACATCGATGCTCAACGCCAACCATCAGCTGCATGCCGTTCCGAATGTCTATGTGACCGACGGTGCCTCGATGACTTCCACTGCCACACAAAATCCATCACTGACCTATATGGCATTTGCGGCGAGGGCTGCACATCATGCGGTGACGGAAAGCAAGAAGTGAGAGATGTTGGATGACCGATGTCGGGTGATTGAGTCAGCATTCTTAGGAACTGATCGATCTATGAATTAAAAAACGAAGCTCAAGTCGTGAGATTTGGGCTTTTTTTAAGCATAATTGCAAGAAGTCTTTTGAATCAATTCTTTCGATCCAGCCAAGCCAAAACAAAAAAGGAACCCATTGCTGAGTTCCTTTTTTTGGACTTTTAACCGAACATGAATTACCTTCTTGGTCTGATTTTCTCCTTGATACGTGCAGCCTTACCCTGACGTCCTCTAAGGTAGTAGAGACGAGCTCTTCTTACTTTACCTTCTCTTAGCAGGTCGATTTGCTCGATCGCAGGAGAGATGATAGGGAAGATACGCTCTACGCCGATTCCGTTTGAAATTTTACGTACAGTGAAAGTTTCTCCGTTTGTGTTCGGGTTTTTTCTTTGGATCACAGTTCCCTGAAACTGCTGGATACGCTCCTTATTACCTTCTTTGATTCGTACGTGTACGTTGATGGTATCTCCGGCTTTGAAAGAAGGGAACTTGGCTCTCGCCTCGCTGTATTCCGCTTCTACAATTTTCATTAGATCGCTCATAGCTTTATGTTTTTATGCTTTCGCAGTTTGCCACCGCAGTGGCTTAAATGAATTACTTTTTAAAATCTTGTCTCGCCTACTCCCACCCGGTGCCTTTCATCAGATCAGGTCTTTTTTCTTTGGTTCGGCGAACCGATGCTTCAAATCTCCACTCGCTTATCTTGGCTTCATGTCCTGAAAGCAACACTTCCGGTATTCCAATCCCATTGTATTCAGCGGGTCTGGTGTAAACAGGCGGTGCCAAAAGGCCATCTTGGAAGGAATCTGTCAAGGCGGAGGTCTCGTCGTTCAATACTCCCGGGATCAATCGGATAATGGCATCTGCGACTACCGCTGCTGCCAATTCTCCTCCCGAAAGAACGAAATCTCCGATGCTGATTTCTTTGGTAATGAACAAGTCCCTCACCCGTTGATCCACTCCCTTGTAATGACCACAAAGGATCAGGAGGTTTTCAACTTGCGAAAGTCTGTTTGCCATGGATTGGTCGAAGGTATCTCCATCCGGTGTCATGTAGATGATTTCATCGTACGTTCTTTCCTTTTGAAGTGCCTCGATGCATCGGGCGATAGGCTCGATCATCATGACCATCCCGGCTCCACCACCAAAGGCATAGTCATCGACTTGCTTTTGTTTGCCTGTGGCATAATCTCTCAAGTTGTGAACCCGAACGCTGGCCAGTCCTTTTTCTTCTGCTCTTTTCAGAATAGAATGTGAAAAAGGCCCTTCGAGCAAGCCCGGCACCACAGAGATAATGTCAATGTGCATGGATTAGTCTTCCAGATAAATTTCAAGTAAGCCATCGGGCAACTGGCAGAAAACTTTCTTTGCTGCCTTGTCCACCTTGGTAATGATGCCATCCTGAATCGGAATCAGCACTTCTTTGCCTTGGTGAGTCACTCCGAGGAGATCCTGTGTTTCCAGATCATATACGATCTGCACAGGCCCGATCAGTCCTCTGGTCTCGTCAAAGACCTCAAAACCAATCAATTCGTGAAAGTAATATTGATCCTCATCCAATTCCTGAAGTTCGGTAAGCGGAAGATAAACTTCCGATCCAACCAGCCCCTCTACTTGGTCGATGGTATTCAAATCCTCAAACTTTGCCAGGGCCTTATTTCCGGGTTGAAGCACAAAGTGCTCAAGGAAAAAAGGGATTAATCTGCCTTTCTGTTCGAGAAATAGATGCTTTAGATCTTCATAATCCTCAGGATAATCTACATCCAGCATCACATTCACTTCACCACGAAGTCCATGAACTTTGGCTACATAGCCTAATTGAAAGCACTGCTCCTTGTTCATGGGGGAGATTATATTATGCTTTAGCTTCTTCGCCTTCAGCAGAAGCTTCCGGTGCAGCCTCAGGAGCCACTTCTTCAGAGGTCACTTCAGGAGCCACTTCTTCAGAAGCTGCTACAGTTTCCTCAACAGCAGCTATAGGAGCAGGATTGTTTGCAGCCTCAGCAGCAGCAAGCAACGCCTTTTGCTCATCTTCCTTAGCCTGCTTGGCATCAATTCGAGCTTGATTTTTAGCAGTTTCAGCGGCAAGTGCCTTAGAACGAGCATCTGCTTTTGCAGTAGCCAATTTGTCGGATTTGTCAGCAATTTTAGAGTCCTTCTCGCCCAACCATGCGCTGAATTTAGCGTCTGCCTGATCCTGAGTGATTGCGCCTTTCAAGACACCGATCTGAAGGTGTTTTTTCAGCATGATACCTCTGTAAGAAAGCATTGCCTTCACAGTATCAGTAGGCTGAGCTCCATTCAACAACCAGGTAAGAGCGCGCTCATTGTTGATGTTGATGGAAGCGGGATTTGTGTTCGGGTTGTAAGTTCCGATTTTTTCGATGAAGCGTCCATCTCGTGGAGCTCTAGCATCAGCTACAACGACGTCATAGATGGCTTGTTTCTTTCTGCCTCGACGTGCTAATCTGATTTTTACAGACATAATTGTTTAGATTAAGTGATTGGATGGAACCCGTCCATCCTAAATTTGGAGTGCAAAGATAGCTTAAATGATTGGAAAGCCACAAGTTGAGTTCAGAATATTTGCCAGAAAGTTTAGAATTACTTTATCTTGCGAATCTTTCTTTGGTTTAGCCTTTCCTGATGTGAAGTTGGCATGGGTTAAAATCATTTGAAATGGCCCCGTAGTTCAACGCCCGCCCGGCTGACGCCAGTCGGACGGGGATAGAACAAGCGTTTCCTAAACTTTGAAATTTGCTTTGGTCTCCAAAAGGGAGATTCTTTATTTATGGTCCCGTAGTTCAATGGATAGAATAGAAGTTTCCTAAACTTTAGATATGGGTTCGATTCCCGTCGGGACTACTATATTGATTATCAATCACTTAAAAGGTGAGAATCATCACTTTTTTGTGGAAAAACTCCAACCTTGCAGTAAACATTGCAGTGGATTTGATTTTTTTTTGGAAAATTACCTCAAAACCTAACGTGATTTGACGAATAGTTTCTAAATCTCTTAGTTTGGAAAGGGGCAGGTATTTGGTATCCAATCTTTCAAACACCACTTTGCTTAAGGTGGATAAGATGGTTTTATACTTATTGTAGGTCCAAACTTTTTTTGGTGCCACCATCCAGATATACCCGTTCCAACTCGTGTTCCATGTTAACTGATCAATTTTTTAGACTAATGTCTAAAAACGAAATCCTTGATACAATTAACACGCTATTACAACTCCCGAGAGAAATGGAGAAACAATATGAGAGGATAGCACCTTTCGTAATAATGATTATTTCACTCAAACTGACCCATGTGTTTCGCTCTAAACTGACCCACCCCTTTACCGGTGGATCTGTTGGCTAATTTAGGGATGGATTTTT
>NZ_FMXE01000044.1 GCF_900103735.1 Algoriphagus alkaliphilus
GCGTGTATGAGTGAATCTTCTAAGACCTCAGTCAGGGATAAACTCAGAAAATTTTCGATAAGGAAATTCAGAGGAAATATCCAAGAACTGTCATCTGCTATCAATGTCATGTTAAAAGGCTGGATTAACTATTACTGCAAGTTCCATAAATGGACTACGGTAGGATTGTGGTATTGGCTGAACAGAAAATTGATAGAATGGAAGATGGCTCAGAAACGGAGAATGGGTAAAAGAAAGGCTATCAGGTGGCTGGTAACAGTTTACCGGGGAAAGCCAAATCTATTCGCACATTGGCAACTTGTACCACCAACTCTTGGTAAAAAGTAGGGGACCTGACTTTGGAAGCGTCCGCCGCGGCGGAGAGACTATCACGCACGGTGCTGTGAGAGGTTTGGGGTGAAATTCCCCTTACCTACTCGACTAGATATTATTTGAAGTTCATCACAAGCTGAAGCATGTCGACCTTACTCCCGTCCTTCCCCCAATTGATGAATTGTATTCTGAACTAATCCGACTACATCTTTTCCTCTGTAATCCTTAACCTGGTATTGGATTTCCATTCCCCAGGTTGGTTTGATCTGTGGGATGTCCAGCAGGATGGACTTTTTGTCTTTTCCAAGGGTTGCTTTGGTGACGGTCAAGGTTTGTTCATTGTAGTGTTTGGATCCGTACTTTCTGGATCGCAAAAGGTCCCAAGTCTTCACCGTGTAGTGTGCAGTATCCGCGACACTTTTTGCATTCAGTTCGTCAGTGAAGTTCAGCTCAATTCCCTGGCTTGTTGCTTTGATTCCCACAGGAATGACCATGGGCTGATCCACTTTCCTTATCCGGTAAAGCCCTCCCAGTTGTGGCTGGGTGGATCCCCAAGCTGAGAGTCCACATAAGTACAATTGTCCATCTCCCGGATTGAATCTGCCTCGCATCACTCCGGTGGAAAATCTTGGCACGGGCAACTCAAAAACCCCTCCCTGTACCTGTTCTCCGATTTTTTCAAAGGGAACCACGAATACTTTTCCGTAGCCGTAGGACAAATTCAAAAGTTTTCCGTCCAAGGCTCCCCACTTTTTACTATCCACCCACAGCATTTCGGAAGGAGATTGATCCCGCTCCCGATCCACCCATACGAGTGGGAGTTCCATCCCCTTTTCGGTGCTGTCGGCAGGGGAATTAAATCCAAACATATTGCCGTAGAATCCGCCCTTTTTCACCCAGTTTACCCTGTTCATCGGATTCCAATGCCCTTCCTGATCGGTTACGATGAAGGTGCCGTCAGGATTGAGGCAAACCCCATTGGCTGCTCTAAAGCCGGTGGCAATGATCTCGGTCTTCTGCCCGTCTTTGCTCACTTTGATCAAGGTGCCATGCTGAGGAACCAATGCCTCTCGGGCATGCCGGGCACTTTTTGCGTAGTAGAAGTTCCCTTCTTTATCCGTCTGAAGTCCCATGGCAAATTCATGGAAGTGATCCGTCACCTGATGGTCATTGTTGAAGCTTTCGTAAAAATCGGTTTCTCGGTCCCCATTGAAATCATGCAATTTGATCAGCTGATCTCGGCAGGTGACAAAGATCTCCTCATTGACTACTTTGATTCCCAAAGGCTGAAATAGGCCCGAAGCAATCCGCTGCCAGGTGAGTTTGCCGGAATTTTTGGTGAATCCTTCCACCAGCCACACGTCCCCGTCGGTCGAACAGATTACCCCTTTGTTGGGATCTTTGAAAAAGTCCAGCCCGCTTAATCTAAACTGATTTTTCCAGGGACTGTCAAAAGGCGGATTCATGATGTCAACTTGAAAGGGGCCCTCCTGTGTTCCCTCTGAGACTTCTGAAGTTAATTTTTGGGGATATCTGGCAGGCCCACCTTTGATTAAAGGATCTAAGTCCTCGGGGGGGCTGGAGGTTTTGGTATATTGCTGAAGTCCTTTCATTCCAGGTTTTCCCAGCAGCAGTTTGATCTTGATAGGTTTGGACGGGGCCATCTCCATCACAGTAAATCCTCCCTGCTCCTTCAAGGTCGCGCCTTCTCCCACGAGCACCACGGAAGTTCCGCTTGGAGCGACCCGCATTTTCAGGGATTTATCTGAAGGGGAAATATTCAGTGTTCGGGTGAACACCGGTTGATTTTCCACGGTTTCCAGTCCAAATGTTTCGAGAATTTTAGCAGTGCCAACGGTGTAGGAAAGGATCACCCGGTCCTTAAATTGATAGAGTCCCTTGAAATGCGTCCATTCCCGCGGAAGGGGCCCAAACTTTCGTTTATCTCTAGCCGTAAATCTCGGGTCATCAAAAGTTCCTGTTGTCAGATTTGCCCAAGCAGGTACGACGGGATTTTGAAAATGCAGGTCTCCAGCAGTTCTAGGAGAGATATTATGCTTTCCATTAAACAGGATCGCTTCCCAATCGATAAATCCATCTCCTGTCCAAGCCCCGGCTACCCGCATCAAATCGTGATCAAACATCATCCAAGCTTTGCCTGCGGCAACTCCTCCAGGTCCTTGATCCAGTCTAACGGCAATGCCCTTGTAGGCAAAATTGGCTTTAGCCAGATTTTCATCCTTAAGCGGTGCAGGGCCAGTAGACCTTTCTCTAGGTGCTGGGTTCAGGCCCACCAATTCGTATGTGTTGATCAAAAAGTTTCCATAGTCCATCTCTGCCCAAGGCTTAAATTCCTTTGGGGCAGGGCCTGTAGTCGTACCAGCTGGTAAACTTGCCAGGTAAGTAGAATCTATCTCGAAGTACTGATCTGGATTTTCCTTTTGGATAAATGTTTCCCTTAGGTAATTGATGATGTCATATTTCTCTACAGGAGTGAGGTTGACTTGTGGAGGCATGGACCCATAGCCACGGGTGAGCGTCTGATAGATCGAGTAGGGATCATTTCCCACTTTAAATTGATCCTCCCAAAATTTGAAAGCCGTGGGAATAGATCCCACCTGATCGGGATTCCCATGACAATTGAAGCAGATATTGTTGTAGATGTGTTCCCCGGTTCGTATCGACTCGTCATGTCGGTCATCCAAAGCAGTAAGGAGTCCTTTGTGGTCGATATTCTTTTCGTAATCGGGAAGGTCGGATTCGGAAAGGGTAAATCCGGTTGGGGAATCAGTTTCATGATTTTTTGGATTACAGCTGAATAAAAGCATTACTGCCAAAAGCGTTATCAGTCCAGATTGGATTTTTTTCATGTTGACTGAAAGGATTTCATGAGCAAATGGATAGAATCTGAAGGAATTTAACCTGAAATTTGGATTTGACAGTGGATTGAGTTCAAAATCAGTTCATTCCAGGGATTTTTTGGCAATCATAAATCATATCCGATTGGATAGAAGTAGCTCCTTTGGAATCCGAACAAAGAAGTAACTCGACAATTCCTGACAGCTTGCTTCAAATTCTACAGATTTTTTGAATGTATTTTTCAATAAAAAAGCATTTTTGGATTTTGATAAAAACTGCACATGGTCACGATCACCCAAATTCAGTCTGAAGTACTATCTAAAATGATTGATCTTTATCCTCAGGTGTTATTGGAAAGAGGAGAAAAATTATTTTGGGACGAGAAGATTGATCTTTTTGAACAATCCGAGGATGAAAATGAGTTTTTTTTCAGTGTGCTGGGTTCAAGGAATGCTACGTATCAAGTGGATGTGGATCTCACTCCAAGCAATGATGGCGGAAGGAAGACTCAGCCCGAAAATCAAACCTTTTGTTCTTGCCCTTATTACTCAGACTATGGGAAGTGTAAGCACATTGCGGCTGCATTTTGTGTTTTGGAAACGCTGGAAGTGGTGCAGCCTCAGCTCGGACTTTGGTCTGATTCTTTTTTGAAACCTGTTATTCCAAAGAAAACTATTATGCCTGAATCTGAGCCTCTCACGGAATTTTCGGTGCCCAAAGAAGAGATTTCAAGACTAGGAGAGTTTTTGCCCGGTCATTCCAAGAGTAATTCCCGATATCCGGTCCGCTCTCTAAAGCTTTTGGCATATGGTATTGAATACGGGGTTTACATTGGGGGATTTCCCATAGATGTGAGAGTAACTTATAGTGGCAAAAAAGAAGTATTTAAGGTTGATTATCCAAAGTCCTGGAAAAAATATGATGCTGATATTTTCCAATTTCTAAAAGAGCGATTTTCGGAAAAGTATAAGGATCAAAATTTTCTGACCGATGAAATCCGTCAAAAATCCATTGAGAATTTTCTGGAAAATAGAAATTTGCTTCCAGTGGTACAGGATGCAAAAACAGCTATGACCATTGACCTTATTGGGGACAGGTTGGATTTTCGATTCTCTGGAGAGCTTACCGGATTGAGAGATCTCAATGAAATTCAGGCCAATCTAATGGAGCTTTTCCCCAAGGCCAAAGAAGAAGAGGTGATCCAAAGGTTAAAGGATTCTGATCGCGCCAAAGAAGCGGGGAAATACAATTTGGGGTTTGGAATTATATTTAACAAATATAATTATAGTTTAAGTCTTTTGCCGATTCTAGGTAAAGGAAAAAAAGATGACCCGGAAGGCTTGTACACCCGACTGGAGCTGCTGAAAGATTCCAAAGACATTCGACTGGCAAAACCGGAAGGATTGACCGAGTTAATCTATCTGGTCAATACATTCAATCGAAACGGCGAATCCAATGAGGAAGAGGAATTATGGAAAACCGGAATGAGTTTTTTCAGGCAGGCACTCAATTATCCTATGTACACCATGGGTTCCCACCATACCAATTTCAATAAAATTTCCGCCAGAGATCTGTATGAGCGGGTTTACCCGTACCAAACCACGGCAAAACTTAAACTTAAGGAGTCCGGTTTTTTTTATGAACTCCAGCTGGTGCTACTTATGAATGGGGAGGAGTATGCCTTTGATTCAGCTATCCCAAACCTAAAACTCAAATCCGGATTTGGGTTTTTAGATGAAAAGTTGCTCTTCTTCACCGATTTTAGACAAGCAGAAGGTGTGGGCAGTCTAAGGAAAATTCTTCCGTTCAAATTCCCCAAAACTCAACTCGATCAGGTTGTTTCCCGGGTTATTCAGCCACTGAGTGCCTTTTTGCCTTTCGAGGATAACCAAAATCTCCTTCGATGGGTGGTAAGTGAAGGAGTAATCCACGAAGAACTGTACATCACAGAGATAGGAGGCTTGGTTTCCTTTGTTCCCAAAGTGATCTATCAGCACAGCGTTAGCATCAATCCGCTGGATCCGTCAATGCTGTGTGATCCAGAAACGGGTGACTTTGTGGAGCGTGATTTGGAAAAGGAGCAGTTGTTTCTGGATTTTATCAGAGATTTGCACCCACAATTTCTGAAAGAGTTACCCAAATTTTTCTTTACCCTTTCGGCCTCCGAATTTGCGGAAGGGATGTGGTTTTTGGAAGCTTTTGAAAAGCTGAAAGATCGGGGAGTCAAAACATACGGTCTGGAAAGTATTAAAATCAAGCGCTATTCACCGTTCCAGGCTAAAGTTACCACGCAGTTTTCATCTACCCAGGATTGGTTTGGGGTTCATACCGAGCTGAGCTACGGGCAAGAGGTGGTTTCGATTTTGAAGATTCGGAAATCCTGGGAAAACGGGGAGAAATTTGTCCAACTCGGCGACGGAAGTCTGGGCAAAATCCCGGAAGACTGGATGAAAAAAATGATCCGACTGCTCCGGGCTGGAGAAATGACGGGTGATGAGGTCAGGCTTTCGAAGTTGCATTTTATCCTGCTGGAGGATTGGGAAGAAAGCGCTGAATTTGCAAAAGTTCAGCAGGAAGTGGAGGAGAAAAAGCGAAAAATGACTCAATTCTCGGGAATACAGGAAGCGGCTATTCCCACAAAACTCAAAGCGGATCTGAGACCCTATCAGAAGACCGGACTCAACTGGCTTAATTTTCTAAGAGAGTTTCAATGGGGAGGGATTTTGGCCGATGACATGGGGTTGGGGAAAACGATCCAGCTCATCACTCTCATTTGCCAGTTGGCGGAGGAAAACCCCAGCCTTAAAGTGTTGATCGTAGCACCGACGACTTTGCTTTTCAACTGGAAAAAAGAACTGGAAAAATTTGCGCCTCACCTGGATTACTGGGTTCACCATGGAGACCGCTATGATACTGCCGGGGAGCTTTCCATGCATCAGCTCGTCCTGACCAGCTATGGACTCGTGATCAATGACCTGGAAATGCTCCGTGAAATAGAATGGGATCTCATCGTGGCGGACGAATCTCAGGCCATCAAAAATACCGGTTCGCTCCGGTACAAAGCGATGATGCGCCTCAAAGGAAAGCAGCGGATCGCACTCACTGGGACTCCGATCGAAAACGGCATTCAGGAGCTCTATGCCCAGATGAATTTTACCAATCCGGGATTTTTCAAGACTTTCAATCACTTCTCAGAAAATTTCCTCTCACCGATTAAAAAGGGAGATTCGGAAGTGGTCCAGTCACTCAAAAATCAGATCACGCCGTTTGTCCTTCGCCGAACCAAGAAGGAGGTATTGACCGAATTGCCGGATAAGATCGAGGAGTTTTTATACTGTGAAATGGGTCCAAGTCAGCGCGCAGTCTATGAAGCCAAGCGGGAAGAATACCGAAACTACCTGCTCAAAAAATTCGACGAGGAAGGAGCCGGTCAATCCAAAATGTTTGTGTTGGAAGGGCTTACCAGACTGCGACAAATCTGCGATTCCCCCAAGCTGACCGGCGACACAGACTTGCTTTCCAGTGCCAAAATCGACTTGCTGAAAGAGCATATTCTGGAAAAAACAGGAAATCACAAGATTTTGATCTTCAGCCAGTTTGTCAAAATGCTTGAACTGATTCGGGAGCAATTGGATCAGGAGGGCATAACCTACAGCTACCTCGACGGAAAAACCAGTCTGCCTGAGCGGGAGCGTCAGGTGCAGCGGTTTCAGGAAAATGAATCCGTTCGGGTATTTCTCATCAGCCTCAAGGCCGGAGGGACGGGACTCAATCTCACCGCGGCGGATTATGTTTACATCGTAGATCCCTGGTGGAATCCTGCCGTTGAAAATCAGGCCATCGACCGGTGCTATCGCATGGGTCAGGAAAAACACGTGGTCGCTTACCGGATGATCTGCCAAAATTCCATCGAGGAAAAAATCATGGAACTCCAATCCTCCAAAAGCAAATTAGCCAAAGACATCATCGGAGAAGGAGAGGGGATTCTGGCGAGCCTGGACCGGGAGGGAATGCTGGAGTTGTTTTCTTAAGCGGATTAGGAGAGCTAGTGGTAAATTTGCTTTTCCCCAATCGTCAGATCTCTCATAACCTCGTCGCCTCAAGCCGCCGCGATCCCACTTATAAAAGTGTCCACGAAGTCGATGATCTTTCCGATCACTCGCTCGGCTGTGGTTCTGCGTTTAGATAGGCCGGGTTTGTTTTTCATGATGGAAACGACCTCATCACGGAGCGGTTCCTTCTCGGTGTAGATGTAGCGTGAGATGACATCTTCCAGCCGCTCGGACTCCAGTCCTTCTTCTTCGCTCAACTTTCGGATTGCCTCGATTCGCTCTTTGGTCCAGAACTCTGCAAACTCATCCTGGATCTGTTCTGAGTCTTCGATGTGTGGCAAATTTTCCCGAATGAATTTCTCCACCAACTCTCGCTTGCTTCGTAGCTGAGATTCACCAACCATCGGGTCAACGATAGCTTTCTGCTGCTTCTCTTTTTCTTCTTCCGGTGCGTCCTTCAGTTTTGTCAGCAGCTTTAAGATATAGCTCACGTTGATCTCGTCTCGGTGGATCAGCTCCAGCTCAAAGTCCACATCTGCCAGAATCGAAACCTTCTCCTTTTGGTTTTCACCTTTTGCCTTGTCGTAAAGATCTAAGTATTTGCTCTTGTAGTCCTCAAAGGACTGCTCGGGCATGGACACATCCTCAAAGGTGAATTCGGTAAAAGTGCCAAGCACGTTTTTGATACGCATCAGCTCCCGGAAAGCCTTGATAAATTCCAGTTCCTCTACCTCGCTTGGCAGGTCGTTCACACTGTTTACGGTTGGAGCGATTTGCAGTAGCTTGATGAATGCCTCGTTGAACTTCAGGACGTAGTCTTCATACGGCTGCATGATGATTTCGTCCTTGGCGTTGATATTGGAGAAAAGTGTGATCGCGTCATCGGTCGCTTGCTTCAAATTTCTAAAGCACACGATGTTCCCCTGTGATTTCAGCTCGTTCAGAATTCGATTGGTACGGGAAAAGGCCTGAATCAAACCGTGATATTTCAAGTTCTTGTCCACGTAGAGCGTGTTCAGGTGCTTGGAATCAAAGCCTGTCAGAAACATGTTCACGACAAGAAGGATATCAACCTGCCTGTGCTTGACCCGATTGGCCACGTCGTTGTAGTAGTTGTAGAACGATTGGCTGTCCTTGGTAGAATAATTCGTGGCAAACTTGGTGTTGTAATGTCCGATGAATTCATCAAGAAATTCCCTCAGATGCTTCTTGCTCGGGTTTCCGTATTCATCCCTCGGATTGTCTGCCGCAATGCCGAATTCGCCCTCTTCCCAGTCTTGCTCAAAGCTGTCATTGTCTATCAGGTCCACATTTGCACCGTATGAGAAGATGGTCGCCACCGTCAGGTTGTGTTCTCCTGCCAGTTTCTTCTTGTGTAGTTTATTGTAGTAGTCTATCAGGGTGGGAACACTGGAAACGCAGAAGATTGAAGTGAACTCACGGTTGTGAGACTTCCTGCCATGATTGTTGATGATAAAATCTGCAATGTTGTTCAGTCGCTGTGGGGCTCTCATGACTTCCTCTTCGTCAATGGCCTCCATGTTGATGTCCAGGATGTGATCTTTCTTTTTGAAGGTGCTGATGTACTCCACCGAAAACTTCAACACATTCTCATCCCGGATGGCATCGGTGATCACATATTTGTGGAGGCAGTCTCCGAAAAGCATGGTGGTGGTTCGCTTGCCGTATGAGTTTGATCCGGCGTTCTCCTCAAAAATCGGTGTTCCAGTAAAACCGAACATCTGACAACCTTCGAAGAAGCCTTTGATATCCTCATGGGTTTTGCCAAACTGACTTCTGTGACACTCGTCGAAGATGAATACGATCCGCTTATCTTTCAGCGCTTCCATCTTGGCAATGTGTCGGGCTTTGCTGATTGCCGTGTTCAGTTTCTGAATGGTGGTAACGATGAGCTTTGTGTCATCAGCCAATTGATTGACAAGCGCCTGGGTGTTGTTGGTTCCGTCAATGCTTCCTTTGCTGAAGCTGTTGAATTCCTTGGTCGTTTGGTAGTCCAGATCTTTTCGATCTACCACAAAAACGACTTTGTAAACCTGTGGCAAATTTGTCAGGATCTGAGCTGTCTTGAATGAAGTAAGCGTTTTGCCCGAACCTGTCGTGTGCCAGATGTACCCAAATTTCGGAGTAGTCTTCACCCGGTCGATGATTGCCTCCACCGCATAAAACTGATAGGGGCGGAGCACCATAAGTGATTTTTGGGACTCATTCAGCACGACGTATTTCGTCACCATCTTGGAGATATGGCAGGGCTCCAGGAAAATATCGGTGAAGTTGGACAGCTGGGTGACCAGCTTGTTTTTGGTGTCGCTCCAATAAAAGGTCTGCTTGAAGGATCGGTCTTTCAGAGCTGAGTTCGCATAGTATTTGGTGTTTACCCCGATGCTGATTACGAAGATCTGGATGAATTGGAATAGCCCTTGCCCTGAGCCGTAAGAGTGAATTCCATATCGGTCAGTTTGCTTGAAGGCTTCCTTCAGTTCCAGTCCCCGTCGTTTAAGTTCGATTTGAACCAGAGGCAAACCATTAATAAGAAGCGTGACATCGTAGCGGTTTTTGTACTTGCCCTCTATCGACACCTGCTGGGTGACCTGAAACTGGTTCTGACACCAGTGGAGTTGATTGATCAGCTCGATAGTCTTGAACTCACCCAGATCATTGGTGTAGGGAATTCGGTCTCTCAGAATCTTGGCGCGTTCGAAGACGTTCCCTTTGTTGATGAAGTTGAGGATCTGAGTGAAGTCGTTGGTACTCAAACTTACCTTGTTGTGAACTTCGAGCTGAGACTTGAGATTTTGAAGTAGGTCAGCCTCGCCTTTGATAAGAACTCTCTTGTTCCCGAGCTTTTCGAGTTGGTCTACTAAGTGGTTTTCAAGTGTCTGTTCTGGTTGTGAAGTCATGAACGGCGTAAAAAAAACGACCCGAGAGCAGATCTTACGGTATGCTACTCGGGTACTGTTGATGCTAATATGTGGATTTAGTTGTTAGGTTCAAAGCAAGTACTGCTGAATTCTCACATTGAAGTTTCAGGATCAGGAAGATTTTTGGTCAAGCTTGTAAGAAGTGAGGAAGTTTTTGGTAATTCGGTTTTTGTGAGGGTTAGTAAAACATCACTTATGGATCTCGAAGGATTCTTGAGTCTCCCCACCATTTTAAGAAATGCTTTGATGGCGGGTCTTTGATTTAGTTGAATCAGCATACTGCAAAATTCATCAGGAAGGATAGGCTTGATGTTAAACTTTTCAAGGACTTCTGTTGGAAAGTCTTTCAAATTGGAAGTGACCAAGTAATCAGCTTCACATTTAATTGCTGCGGCCAAAACATGGTGATCGTCCTTGTCAGGTAAACTTATTTGGTTTGAAAATGTCTGCCAATCCTCCACCGAAGCATCCGGGAAAAATTCATCCATGGCCAAACTTGTCTGTTCAATTCGTCGAGGATCTAAGTCAGGCCGATTTAGTAGTAAGTTTCGTTTCCACTCTTTTTGTATTTCCTCGCTCCAGAACGGCTTGAATAATTCCTCATCAGCGAAGGTTAGAAGAAGGTCGCGAATTGTCATGGGGTACAACACGCAAGCGTCTAACAATGCTTTGATTTTCACGACTTGAAAATCAGTATCCCAAACCCATTTCTTGAGCCTCTTTAGCAAGAAACTCCAATCCTTTCCTCCTGATTTCTTTCAGGTCTGACTCATATTTCAATACATCAGAACGCTTTACCCGTCTATGCGACCCGACCTTCTTGGAGGGGATTTTTCCAGTATCGAGTAATTTAACCAAATGGGGTCGCGATACTTGAAGGAGGTCTGCGGCTTCCTGGGTGGTTAGTTCTTCATTGACAACGCTGATTTTTACGGATTTTCCTTCAGCCACTTCGTGCAACACTTTCTCAATTAGCAAAAAAGCTTTTCTCGGAACTTCGATCTTTCTTCCTTCGACCTCAAAAACCACCGCTTTTTTTCCTTCTAAAGAACTTCTCACTTGTTTCAACGCAGCCACAGACAGTTTGGCCTCGGTTTGCTCTTTTGCGGTTGGGTTTTTGAGTGTAACAGGCATGATGTTGGAAATTTTGGTTGATTTTGTTAAGGTAGCAAACGCAATAACCGAAACAAAGTTCATCGCAAAAAATGCATTGGGTTCTGATAAAAATCTCCATGAAAACTCCGTGAGTTTAAACAGATTTGGTTTAAACCCAAGAAGTTTGCTTCCCTTAAAAAGCAAAAGACACGCCCTGGGACGCTGATCTGATGGGTAGCGTGGTGTGTACAGCGATTAAGATTTGAATTTATCGTCATTCCATTTTTTTGGATTTTGGATGATGTAATTTTTAATCCGTTGGTATTCCCCATCATTGCGAATGATGTGATCGTGGTAATTGGGTTGGAAAAAGTGGTTGTTTCGATTGTATTTGGGGATTTTTAGGTGATGTAAATCAATGAAATCGTCAATTCTGGAATTTACGGCCGATTTGAATCCCGCCAAAAATGATGAAATGGATTTCGGTAATCGTATGGATTGCGATTGCGATGGCCGCAGAGACGCACGGCCGTGCGTCTCCTCGCGGCCGTGCGTCTGTACAGATTGCGAATCCGATACAATCCCCCCATCCAATTTCGATTGATTCCCCGATCCCGATTGATCAATGATAATAATCGAGTGTAGGTGATTGGGCATGATGATGTATTCATCGCAGATCAATTCCTGCCGTATTTCAAATGATAGTAGCCATTCCGTTTCCACGATTTTGCCAAAATCTGATAGAATCATTTGATTATCAGAATCTATTTCCCCCAGATTGGATATCCGGTGCTGGGTCACCAAAGTGATGAAGTAGAGGCCATCAGTATCATAATCCCATCCCGGCCTGCGGTGCGATTCGATCCGGTATTTGTTTAAGTATCGCATGGCATTCAAGAAAAAAATGGTTGACTGAATTTAAGATTTTTACACCAAAATGAGCCTATTTCATTACACAAACATCTTTTGTAACAGCCCCTTCTTCCAGGTCTGCGTGTGGGTGATCTGTTGATTCAGGTTCTCGCTACTCCAGTCTAAGCTTGTCAAAAATTGGACGATTTTTCTTTGCTCTTCAGCGCATGGAATTTCAATTTCAAGCTCTTGAAGCTGGCTGTTGTAGAGATGGACTACAGAAATGCCTTGAGCCATTTTTGCAATCTCCTGTTTTTTCCGGTGGTTCAGGTAAAAGGAAAGAAAGACTCCGTTTAATGAAGAGCGTATGATGTTCAGGTCTCCGCTCAAAGCCACACCTGCTTGTAGAACACAAGCGGCTCTTGCGATATCAATTTGCGTTTCACCGGAAGAAGGAATTAACACGTCGTTTGCTTGGCTTAAAACCAAAGTTTTCGGATCAAGTGACGTTCTGGACTTCACATGATCGATAACCTCTGCATAGTCGGTGTAAAGCTCCCCATACCGGACACATTCCAAGTCCCCGTAGGGTGTGATATCAGCTTTTGAAATCCCTTTTCCCTTCAAAAACTTTGCTACCTCCCCCAACTTCCTCTCCTCCCAATCCGGGAAGTCGGAACCGTCGTCGGCTTTGAAACGGAGCTTCTGAGAAAAGATCTGTTGCATCACACCCTTCTTGTAGGCTTCCAGCTTTTCCTTTTTGGCCTGAAGCAACTCGATCCTTCGGTCCACGGCTGTGAGAAACTCGGCGATCTTTTGCTGCTCGGTTAGGATGGGGAGAATTACTGGAACTTGGGAAAGTGTTTCTTGGCCAACGTTATATCTTGTGCTTCCTCCACTCTTGGAAGTGATTTCATTTCTTGATCTTGGAGTTTTCAGGAGGTAGTTCAAAAACGATGGGTCATAAACACCAACTTTTTTTCCTCTTATAACGAATCCCCCAAAAGTAGCTGGTCTGGTTTTGTCAAGATAAACATTGGCCTGACCAACTTCCTCACGGGTTTCAGAGCTTCTTTGAAATAGGATGTCTCCATATTCCACTTTGTATTTTTCGAATTCGGCTTCCGACAGTACAACTGAGCCGAGAATTTTATCGTGTGTGATTATCTCATTTCAATGATGTCAAGGACGTTGATGAATTTCTCACCAGATCCATAACTCTCTTTTGAGCCATTGTACCCGTTTTTAAATTGCAACAGTTGTCCCAGATTTTGTTCCAACCATCCTTCATGGAACTCTGCAAACCGCAACTTCGGCACGTTTCTGTTTTCGCTCATGATTGGTTAAAAAGGTTGATGTATTCACTGAAAGCAAAGATTCGGTTTCTTTTATACCCGGTGAGTTCTTCCAAGATTCCCATATCCTGGAAGTCTTTGATCAGCCGATTAGCTGTGGAGGCATGGATCTCCAATCGCTCCGACACATAGGCCGTATCGACGATCGGCTGCTTGTAGAGTTCGTTGATCAGTCGCTTGGCATCTTGCTGTTTTTTGCCCAGGCGGATCAGCTGTGTGAGTTCGATCCGATCCCGTAATTCAATGATTTTTTGGAAGGTTGAGATGCTGGATTCGGTCGTTTCTATCACGCCCACCAAGAAAAATTCAAGCCAGGTTCGCAAGTCGTTTTTCTCCCGGACCCGCATGAGATTGTCATAGTAATCCCGTCTGTTCCGCTCGAAGAATTCGGACAGGTACAGGGTTGGCTTTTGTAGCAGCCCCTTGTCCAGCAGGTAAAGCGTAATCAACAGTCGTCCGATCCTGCCGTTTCCATCCAGAAATGGGTGGATCGTTTCGAACTGGTAGTGAATCAAGGCGATTTTAACCAGATGCGGTACATGTGAGGGTGGGTCATTTTGATCCGAGTGGATAAAATGCTCCAGATCACTCATGAGTTCGGGTATCTCATCATGCGTGGGAGGGACGAATATCGCATGCTTGAGGCTAGGACCTATCCAGTTTTGACTGGACCGGAATTCCCCCGGCAGTTTTTCTTTGCCTCTTACTCCCTGAAGTAACGTTTCGTGGGTTTGTCTGATGAGACGTGTAGAAATCGGGAGTCTTTGCATCTCTTCCATCGCCTGGTTCATGGCATCGATGTAGGCATGGACTTCGTTCCAATCATTTCTGCGCTCAGGATCCAGATCCTGTTCTTTTACCAAGGCTTCCTGAAAAGAAGTTTGGGTTCCTTCTATCTTGCTGGAGACTGTGGCTTCTTTGGTGATGTGCATCTTGATGAAGAAGTCAATGTCGGGGATCAGATCCGAGAAGGCATCCAGCTTACCCAGATTCCGGTCAGCTTTGCTGAGCAGTGTCATCAATGCCGGGTCTGCTATAAGCCACTCCTCGTTGATTTTTTCGGGACTGAAGCTCTGGTATTCCAGCCGCTTAATCCACTTTCCCGCTTTGAATTCTTTGAGATCTTTCATGGTTTTGCGGCAATCATGAGTTTTTATAATTGCACTTAGTGCGTTTTCTGCAATTATAACAATTTATAATTGCATTTGGTCGGTTTTCTGCAAATAAGAAATCCCTTATTTGCACTTGCGCAACCATCAAAACGGTCTTGAAATTCCCAGCTGCTTGCAAAAGCCGATCAGCGACACTTCGTTGGACTTGAGTTCCGAGTCCAAGGCTCTCAGATCCTCGGCCACCTGATCCAGGTTGATTTCATCCTCTTCTTCGAAGGTGTCCACATAGCGGGGGATATTCAGGTTGTAGTCGTTTTCGGCGATTTCGGCCAGGGTTGCCACATAGCTGTACTTCTTCACCGTTTTCCTACTTCGATAAGCCTCCACAATTCGCTCCACGTCTTCTTCACGAAGCTTGTTTTGATTGCCGACCTTGATGAAGTTCCCTTCACCACTGCCATCGATAAAGACCACGTTGTCGTCTTGCTCCCGGCACTTCTTAAGCACCACGATACAGGTCGGGATAGAAGTCCCGTAGAAGATATTGGCCGGAAGTCCGATCACCGCATCGAGCACATTTAGCTCACGGATTAGGTACTCTCGGATTACTCCTTCGGCTGCCCCGCGGAAAAGCACCCCATGCGGGAAGACGCTTGCCATGATGCCATTGTCGGCCAGTTGGAAGAACATGTGCTGCATAAATGCAAAGTCCGCCTTGGTCTTGGGTGCCAGTCTCCCGTATTGGCTGAATCGCGGGTCGTTCTGATAGATCGGATTTTCGTCTCCCTTCCAGTGTGCGGAAAACGGGGGATTTGCTACAATCGCCTCAAATCGTTGGTCCAGGTGTTGGGGATGCTCCAGCGTATCCTCCTGCTTGATGCTAAACTCCCGATAGTGAACCCCGTGAAGGATCATGTTCATTCGCGCCAGGTTGTAGGTCGTTCGGGTCATTTCCTGCCCATAGTACTCGCTGACCTTGGCTTCCTTGGCCACCCGGAGTAAAAGCGATCCCGAGCCACAGGTCGGGTCATAGACGGATTTGAGTTTCTTTTTTCCTGTGGTGACGATTTTTGCCAGAATCTTCGAAACCTGCTGTGGTGTGTAGAATTCCCCAGCTGTTTTTCCTGCACCTGCTGCAAATTCACCGATCAGGTACTCGTATGCATCTCCAAGCACATCAGACTCAATGTCTTCCAGACGGAAGTCGATCTTGTTGAGGTAATTCAGAATCTGGACGATGATCGCATTTCTTGCAGCCACAGTTCTGCCGATTTTTGTAGAGTTCAGATCCAGGTCGTCAAAGAGGTCGTTGAAATCCTCTTCCGAATCCGTTCCCATCGTGCTTTGCTCGATATGGTTGAGAATAGACTTCAGGTCCTCCAGGATGTAGTTGCTCTCAGACTCGGTGTCGGAATTGCCTTTCGCAGCGATGGCCGAAAAGAGTTGATCTGGTCTCAGGAAATACCCGAGCGTCTGAAGGGATTCCTCCTTGATGGCATCCAGCAGTTCGGGGTCCTTCAGCTCCTGGTAATCCTCCACGGATTCCCCTTCGAGGAGCGGGTTGGCGTAATTGTTCTGTCGTTCGGACAGGTATTTGTAAAAGATAAAGCCCAGGATGTAGTCCCGGTAGTCGTCTGCGGAGATTTTTCCTCTTAGCAGATTGGCAATTCCCCAGAGCTGGCTTTCCAGTTGGCGTTTTTGATCTTCAGACATAGAAAGTTTTGGGTTCATTGAAAACCTGTTTGGCGTTGGTGGTCTGGTCGGTTGAAAAAATCAGTGACACAGGATCCGGTAAAACGGATTTCCGGCAATATATTTGGATGCTTAAAAATAGGTTTTTCGGTGGAAAGGCAAAGGGGCGGGGGTGAAAAAGCTCAGAGAAACGTATTAATCATTTTTTTTACCTGATAATCTCAGCCCTTCAAGAGCAATTATCACATTTGCCAGTTCCGGTGCCTAAGAAAAACAGCAAGTATTAAAAATGAGCAAGATTTGCAAAAACAGCAGGGTTGCTGCCCGTGTCAGATTACGCTTCATTCACCCAATTTACCCAATCCATCCAGCGATACTGAATCGCTCCGCTACATTGTCCCAGTTGATGATCGGGAAGAGATTGTCCACAAACTCCGCTCTTCTGTTCCGGTATTTCAGGTAGTACGAATGTTCCCAAACATCAATCACCAAGATTGGGATTACACTCCATTGAGTGAGTTTCTCGTGGTATTCGCATTGCATCACCGAAAGTTTTCCTGTAGACGGATGATAGCCAAGAATGCCCCATCCGTTTCCGTCAACTCCTTTTGAAGTTTTCGAGATCAGGAGTTTAAGTTTATCGTAGGATCCAAAATCTTTTTCAATCTGTTTGAGCAGTTCTCCCTTGGGATCAGATTTCGTATTGGTCAGATTGGCCCAGAAGATGGTGTGAAGAATATGAGAAGATAGGTGAAAGGATAATTTCTTTGTCCAGTAATCCACAGTTTCCACATTACCTTCATCAATTGCCGTCTGAATCATCTGAAGATCCTTGTTGGCGGCTTTGACTTCGTCTCCATGATGAAAGGTATAATGCAGGTGAAAGGTCTCCTGATCCATGTGGGGCACCAGAAATTTCCATTGTGGGGTAGGGACTATAAGGCCAAATTTCCCTTTGCATCGGTTAGCTTATCCATTCCGCTCTCTTGAATACTGGCAGAAAAAACACTGTTGACAGTTAGTATCGAAGCACCTCCGATGATGGCTGTTTTCTTGAGAAAGTCTTTGCGATTCATAACATAAGTTTTAAAGTAATCCCAATTGGGGCAGCCTCTGAGAAAATGAGTGGCTTGTGAGGCATTTTGTACTTGAATTACACTGTTGTGTTGGGAAACATAGCCTGTAAATTTCACAATCTCTTTTTCCCTCCACCAATATAGAACCTAGAAATACCCCAATAGTTGCACTGGACTTCTTCTAATCCTAGGCGTTTTTTTTAAACCTAAAGATAGACCCACCCTCATTATTCGCTAAAAAAAGGGCGAGGAGACACGTTCGAAAAAGAAGTTCTCACTCGCCAGGTTATTTAGCTTGACTAGTCCAAGGTCCAACCGAATTTTTTTGAAGGCTTAAGCTTTCTTGGTCGGATTATTCAACTCATACACACAAGGAATTACGATCAGATTCAACACAGTGGCCGATATCAAACCACCCAAAATCACCACAGCCATCGGGCTTTGAATCTCGTTCCCTGGTTCATTACTGTTCAAAACCAGCGGAATTAAAGCTAAGCCTGTAGTAAAAGCGGTCATGAGAATTGGGTTAAGCCGATCCAATGCACCGATCCTCAGCAAATCCCAGCCTTGTAGCCCTTCTTTCCTCAGATCCTCATAGCGGGAAACTAATAAGATCCCATTACGAGTGGCGATTCCGAACAAGCTGATAAAACCAATTGTGGCTGCGATGCTGATGATACCTGAGGTGAAATACAGGATCAAAATCCCCCCGATCAAAGCCAGAGGAAGATTGATCAGCACAATTGCTGAGAGTTTAGCGTCTTGGAATTCATAGTACAGCAACAAGAAGATCACCAAAAGTGCCATCAATGCACTAATCAACAGCATTTGGGAAGCTTTTTCTTCACTTTCAAACTGACCGTCGTAAGCGATCCGGTAACCGATGGGCAGTTGAATTTCTGAGGCGATGACTTCCTGAATATCATTCACTACACCTCGGAGATCACGGTTTTGGACATTGGCAGCTATGACGATGTGGCGTTGAACATTTTCTCTGCTCAGCGAATTGGCACTGCTGACTGAAACCACCGTCGCTAATTGGCTTAAGGGCAATTGCCCTCCTCCCGGTAGCTGGATCAAAGCACGCTGGATAGCATCCATCGAGTTTCTGGATTCTTTTCGGTAGCGTACGATGAGGTCAAAATAAAATTGACCCTCGTAGATCTCACCTGCTTTTTCTCCGGCAAAGGCCACGTCTATCTGATTCATAAGATCACCAACGGTCATCCCGTACGCAGATAGCATTGTTCGGTTTGGTGTAATCCGAATCTGAGGAACTTCGATTTGCTGATCCACTGCCACGTCAGCGATGCCCTCTACCGTTCGGATCTGGGTTTCGATGTTTTTCCCGATCTCAAACAGTTTAGGCAGATCGTCACCAAATACCTTGATGGCAATATTGGCCCGTGTACCGGAGAGCATGTGGTCAATTCGGTGCGCAATCGGCTGTCCGAGCGTAATGTTTATCCCTGGAACCAAACTTAGCTTAGTCCGCACTTCTTCGAAAAACTCCTCTTTTGTCTTCCCGTCCAACGTGAAAGGCACATCTATCTCGGCAGCGTTTACCCCTTGGGCATGCTCATCCAATTCTGCACGACCAGTCCGACGAGTTACTACTTCCACTTCCGGCATTTCCAAAAGCAGCGTTTCAATCATTTTCCCGGCCTTATTGCTTTCTTCCAAGGACATACTTGGTACGCCAACAGCCGAAATCACCAAAGACCCTTCGTTGAACTCAGGCAAGAAACTTCTTCCCAGCTGTGCAAATAGAACCAAACTCAGAAGGAACGCACCTATGGTAAGACCGAGTACCAGTTTTGGAAAAGCTAAAGCCTTTTCAAGTACAAGAGCATATTGTTTGCGCAACCAGCGTTCAACTTTTGTTCCTTCGGCTTGCTTTAAAAGCACTTTTTCATCCCTTAACAAATAGGAGCACAGCACCGGGGTAACCGTCACCGCAACCACTAAGGAAGTCAAAACCGAGGTGATAAATGCAATCCCAAGTGGCTGCAGCAGCCTTCCTTCCATTCCGCTTAGAAAAAAAAGCGGCACAAACGACACGATGATGATCAGGGTAGCGATGATAATGGAACTACGGATTTCCATGGATGCATCTTTGACGATTTGGATGACTGGAAGTCGCTCCGAAATGGGTTTTCGGATATTCTCCCGAAGCCGCTTGAAGACATTCTCCACATCAATGATCGCATCATCCACCAATGCACCAATGGCAATAGCCATCCCTCCAAGACTCATCGTGTTAATCGTATAGCCTAACAGGTTAAGGACGATGATCGATACAAGCAGGGAAATCGGAATTGCCAGCAGCGAGATCAAAGTTGTCCTCCAATTCATCAGGAAGATGAAAAGCACGACGATTACGAAGAAAGCTCCTTCCAATAAGGTCCTTTTCAAGTTGGAAATGGAGGCCTCGATGAAATTTGACTGGCGGAAAATCTGATTTTGGATTTCTACACCCTTTGGCAAAACAGAACTCAAATCTGCAATAGCAGCGTCAAGACGCTCGGTCAGTTCCAAGGTATTGACTTCGGGTTGTTTGGAAATCGTCAAAATCACCGCGGATTCGGCATTGAGCGAACCATCACCGATTTTGTCAGAAGTTCCAATTTGTACCTCCGCCACATCTCTCACATGGATGGTCTGACCATTGACCTGTTTCAGCACGGCTTCCTCCAAGTGATCGACTGAATAAGCCCTACCATTTCCTTTGATCAGGTACTGATTGCCGTACTCATTCAGGAATCCACCTGGAGCATTTTGGTTGCTTTCTCTGACTTTCTCAAAAAGCTCAACTAAGCCAATATTGTAGTATTTCAGCTTTTCGGGATTTGCCAATACCTGATATTGCTTGTAATCACCGCCGATTACTACTACGTTGGCGATCCCACCGATTGACTTGATTCGGGGTCTGATCGTCCAATCAGCTAAGGTTCTCAATTCCATCGGAGAAAGGCTGTCCGAACGAATCCCCAAAAGCATGATTTCCCCCATAATCGAGGATATCGGTGCCATAGTGGGTGTACCGACTCCTTCCGGCAATACTTCCTGCACCATTGGAATTCGTTCACTCACGATTTGCCTTGCTCGGTAAATATCCGTTCCCCATTCAAACTCCACCCAGACGATGGATATTCCGGGAGCAGATGAGGATCGGATTCTCCGAACATTTGGAGAACCGTTGAGAGCAGTTTCCAATTGATAAGTCACCAATTTTTCTACTTCTTCCGAATCCATGCCATGTGCTTCGGTGAGGATCGTCACCGTCGGTGCTGTCAAATCCGGAAAAACATCCACATTCATCGTTCGGGCCAAATAAATTCCCGCAACGCTTAGTAAAACTGCTACCAACAAAACCATAAAGCGGTTTTGCAGGGAGGTCGATAAAATCTTGTTTAACATTGATTAGATCGGTTAATGCGCATGACCATGTGCTGGTGCCTGACCTGACATCGAAGCCATTTTCACCTGGAAAGCTCCTCTGGTGACTACTACCTCACCCGGCATCAACCCATATAAAACCTCGACTTCGGATCCGTTTTTCTTGCCGATCTGAACATTTCTACGCTCAAAACTTTCTCCCGAAAGTTGTACAATAACAGAATACTGCCCGTAATCTTCCAAAAGTGCTGACAAAGGCATCATCGGTCGACTGGTAGGAATACCCACAGCCAATTGTGCTTCAGTGAAACTGCCTTCCGGCATTTCTACTCCTTCGTTTACCTCAGCATAGACTGACAGAAGGGGCTGATCAGATTCCACTTCTTTGCCAACAGAGAGGATTTTCCCACCCTTTTCTTTGAGACTGGACCAGTTACCCGGACTGGTCTGGTAGAAAATGTCCTGAAGTTGCTGAAGCTGGGCAAAATAAGCCGGGCTAACTCTGACTTCAAGCAAACTGCTTTTGTGGCTGGTCACCGAGAAAAGGGCTTTGCCTTGGTTGACAAATTCTCCGCTTTGAGCAGATATGGTTTTGATGTATCCATCAATCGGTGAGATGACTTGTTTTCCAGATCCGGTGTAACCACTACTTAGCGTTTCATAGTTGGCTTTGGCAATCAAGTACCGCTGTTCGACTCGTTCAAATTCAGATTTGGGTGTGATCCTAGCCTCAAATAGTTCTTTTTTACGGTCGTATTCGGATTTGCTTTGATCAAACTCCACTTTGGCTTTTTGGATTTCATTGCCCAGATTTTCGGTCGTCAGTCCCGCGCCGCTTACAGTCATGAGAACTTGGCCTTTTTTGACAGGACTGCCTTCTGTAAGCATAACTTTAGAAAAGGCCACTCTACCAGTAGCAGGAGCAATCAAGGTTTGATAATCAGACGGAGCCACTTTCCAAATTCCCGAGGTGGAAATGACCTCAAGGACTTCTTTTTCTACCACCGGAGCGGTTTGAAAGTCCATTTTCCAGGCCTGCTCTTTCAGAAATGAAATTGCGTTGGGGATTTCTGCTACCACAGGAACACTTTGTGCTGCGTCTTCCACCGTTGAAAAAACCTGCACGGTGCCTACTTCTATTCGGTCGGAGTATTCTGGAGTTTTCAGCTCAAAAACCAAAAGGTAATTGCCTGCTTCTTTTGGCTGTAAAGTGGGTGTGAAAATCCCGGGAGATGAAGGGGCTTCAGCTGTGCTTCGAATCCCTTTCCCGTCTTTGATCAGATTGACGGTAACGGACCCTTCCCGGACTGCCCGATGCTGATCCATTACCGTAAAATGTGCGGCAAACCTGCTGGGTTTTCCTACGACCAAGGCCGGAAACTCAACAAATAGCTCCGTCTGTCCAGTCCAAATAGTAAAGTTCAAAGCTGGGACTGCACCCTCTTCATGAACATGCTCTTCGCCATCTTCATGACTGTGAGCTTCTTGTTCCTCTGCTGACTTGCAACCTGCCATCAACAGAAGAATTGTCATCGTATATATCAATCGCATACCTCTGAGTTTTTAGTGATCGGTGTGTGTTTCCCCGTCCTCATGTTTATGAGTTCCGGTAGCAGTAGAGTCTACCACTGTGAATTCTTCTTGAGAAGTAGAATCATGGGAATGATCTCCTTCGGCTCCGTGGCTATGCGTTTCCTCTACGTGTTCATGTGAGTCAGGTCCATGTTCGTGGCCTTGTTCTTCGGTTGATTTTTTGCCACAAGAAAGGGCAAGTACTAGTGTTGATGCGATAAGAATTTTTGAGATTTTCATAGTGTCTTTGTTTGAAGGTTTACAATTGATGTTTGAGTAAAGAAGTATGTGATTGATATAATTGATGTTGCATTTCCAGAAAGGTGTCAAAGGCCTGCCGATAAAACTGAATTTCCTGATAGTACTGAAGAAACGATAGCTCTCCTAGTTGATAAGCTTGAAGCAGTAAATCTTCCGAATCCAGTGCGGTCATAGTATTCTGATACTCGGTGAATTTTGTCCGGAGAAATGTGTAGTTCCTGAATTCCCGATCAAATTGAACCCTTGCCAGATTGACTTTGGACAAGTTGTTTTGGGTTTGGAATTCCACCTGAGATTGGGCAGCTTTTACCTTGCCCCGACTTCCCCAAAGCGGAATTGTCAACCCGCCGTAGATCCCTGAATAATAAGAACCCATGACTCCCTGCCTGTTAAATCCTGCTGCCAGGTTGGGTAACACCTTGTTCTTTTCCAGTTGAAGACTTTGTTGGGCAAGAATTTCTTCTTGCTGGATCTGTAGAAGCAGAGGTTCTGCCCTTAGTTTTTCCATCCAGATGCTGTCAGCATCCGTCAATCCCACAAAGACAGGATAATCCACCAGAGTAGTACCAATTGGTTTTCCTCCGTTCAGATTTTCCAGTTGCTCACTTAGGTTTTGAAGCTGGTTCTCAAGTTGCGGGACGGCGAGTTGCTGTTGCAGCCATACGACTTTGGACTTGTTCAGCTCCAGAATTCCCACTTCCTCTTTCTGGAAAAGTTGATTCACTTGATCGAGAACTGTTTTGGCTTGTTCAGTTCGGGTTTCAAAGACCTTTAGCTTTTTGGAAATCAGGATCAACTCCAATGCGTAAGCCTGTGCTGATAGGAGAATCTCTTGTCGACGGGATTTATACCCAAGTTCGTACTGGCTAATCTGTTGGTTGATCAGGTTTTTCCTTGAGCCATAGACGGTCGGAAACTCAAAAGATTGAGTGATGTGGTATTCGGTATAGTCACCTGCGGTGTGATCTCCAAACGGCAGGTAAAAGATTCCGACCTCTGGATCAGGGAAGTTGTTGCCTGATTGAAGTTCAAATCTTTTCCCCTCCAATGCTGAAGCTAAAGCCTGGAGTTCAAGATTGTTTTGTTCGACCTGCTGTAATATTTCTTCCATCCCGGTCTGGGCAAAGCCTCGCCAGGAAAGCAGAAACAGACAACCTGCGAACAGGATGTTTTTTAGCATATAAGTGTGATTTAAGCAAAACCGAGATTTTGCGCGTAAGAAAATGAGCGGAACAGTGTGGGCTTCCACACAGATTTTTAACCTAAGACGGGAGGCCCCCGCAGAGATTTACTGTTAAAAAAAGGTGATTTAATGACAGGTGGCCCCGTACTTTTCAGCTTTTCCGAGTTAAATTCCCCCGAAATGGGTGGGCTTTCATTCGAGAAAACAGCGTCCTGGAGAATCTTCCTCTGTTGTTGTTTGACGAGATCTGATTTTTCCTGATTTACCGAGATGCTCTGGGGTAAATGGTTGGTGTGAGTGTGATTTTGAAAAAATAAATCAAAAATGGAGTCAATTTCCGCGTTTTTGGGATTAGATTTTTCTTGGTGTTCGTGTGTGTGGGTTTCAAGTGACCCATGATGATGATGTTCCTCATGCTCGTGGTGCACATGCGGCAAAGCTGTGTGCATCAACATCATCCAGAGGATAATTAGCATACTGTAGGCTTTTAGATGAAGTGCATGTCTCACATTTCAAATATACGGATTTCAAACCTGATCCGGTAACTTTAAAAAAAAGCCCGAGGTAGTTACTCCCCGGGCTGTGGACATCCTTACCGCCGTGCCAGCATACACCGCACCTAATTTGTTGCCGTAAGCTCAGTGGTACAAGGCGGTTTGCAGCACAGGCACTCGTAGAGATCTAGAAACCTCTACAGCAACATTCAAATGTATCTCTTGCACTAAAGTGGAGCAAAGGATCATGGGGTCTTCGTTGTTTTCTCGTGCATCATTTTACAGGATCCTCCATTTGACTTTTTGAGAACTGCCCAAGAAGTAGGTGGTTGGAGTGGAACTGGCTCAGAAGGAATTCAATCTCTGGCAACATTTGGATGCTGTAAGATTTCCCGGTTTTGCCACGATTGTAAATCAACCGATCACCTGGGACGTTTTGAGGCTTCAGTAAAAGCAGGTCGTTGAGATTGATGCCCCTGAGTAAGAAGATCAGTTTCCCTATGCACCAATAGGGGTAGAGCATTTCATCGTTTGATAAGTCGAGTTGAAAGAAACTTCTCATCTCTTCGAGACTCAGCGTCCTCGGAGTAGTTTTGGATTTTCGGATTTTGTAGTTCTTGAAGGGGTACCAGTCCTGAGCGACCAAGTCCTGATGAATAGCCTTGTTGCAGATTGCTCGAAATGTTCGCATGTACACACCCACTGTATTTACCTTACGATTCCCGGCGAACAGTTTCTGCCCCAGTTCGAGAAGTCCTTTGTAGCCGAATGTCTCAAATGGCAGTTTCAGGGAAACCAGTTGTTCAAAAACACCAAGCGTGTTCTGGTAGATTGTGGCACTTCCATACCGATTGACAGATCTGAGGTGACAGATCTCCTTTTGCCAGAAGTCATAGATCGTCAGATCTCCAGTCGATTCGGTTAAAAGAAGCTTCTCCTTCAGATCTTGAACCGACAAGTGTTCAAGTCCGCTCGCACGAAGAGCTTTTAACTTGTTGGAGTACAATTCCAGGAGTTTGAAAAGCTCCAGATTTGCAGCGTCGTCCTTTCGAAATGTGCCTGTGGCCTTCGAGAAAGTCTTGGAATTTGCAGTGTAACCCGTGGTAATATCTCTGCTTTTGGATTGGTGGGTAATCCGAATTACTACGGGAAAAGTCCCGTTTTTCTTCGTTCTGCGCTCATCAAGTGTGATTTTGAGTGTTGCCATAAGTGTTGATTTATGGCCTCGCAGTCCAGGAAAAACTTGCAGTTTTTTTGCAGGTAGTTGTTCAAAAACCTCTTTTTTTCGGTCATTTTGACACAGGTTGTCTGAACAAACTAAGCTGCCGAGAAACGAAAAAAGCCCTCAGAAATGAATCTGAAGGCTTTTTAACTTGCTCCCCCTCTAGGGCTTGAACCTAGGACCCCATGATTAACAGTCATGTGCTCTAACCAACTGAGCTAAGGAGGAATTTGCTTTGTTTTTGAAATCCCTTTTGGAAATCGTGTTGCAAATGTAGGTGCATCCCCTTTTTATTCCAAATCAGTTTTTGAAAAAATCTTTGTTTCGAGCACATTTGACTTACTTCTGATTCTATTTCAGGAACTTATTTTTTGAAAGAAAGTAAAAAAGCAAAAATTAAGGCTAAAACAGGATTCACTTTATAGACTTAAGGCCAAGGATGTGCTGACAAACCGGCGCAACTGTCCTCAATTCCGGGTCTTTCCGTGTTCCGGCAAAATTCCTCTGTCAAAGCCACAATCCTCAGGTTAGGGAATCTTTGTTTCTTTCATTTGATTCCATTTTTTTTCTTAATTTAAGTTCTTCAATATGTATGTCCGCTTTCTTGCCAGTAGCAAAATAAAATAAGGTTTGAAGTTCCAAAAAACGAGCTGTGGACTGTTGACAGTCGTCTGTGGACGATTATCCGCAACTTTATATAGCCTAATCTTTCTTACTGGCAGGATTGCGGATAATCAAATTCTTCAAAATGAGATAAATCCAATCCTATGGAAAATTATACACTTTCGATCAACGGAAAATCGCAGGATGTCACTGCGCCCGAAGACATGCCCCTGCTCTGGGTGATTCGGGATTTATTGGACATGAAAGGAACCAAGTTCGGCTGTGGTCAGGCGCTTTGCGGGGCCTGTACGGTTCATTTGGACGGTGAGGCCGTAAGATCCTGCAGTCTGCCGATTTCTCAGGTAGGAAGCGGGAAAATCACCACCATCGAAGGACTTTCAGCGGACGGAGACCATCCGCTTCAAAAAGCTTGGGTGCAGCACGTGGTTCCGCAATGTGGCTACTGCCAATCGGGTCAGATCATGAATGCGGCAGCTTTTCTGGCTAAAAATCCAAGCCCATCGGAATCCCAAATCGAATCTGCAATGGAAGGTAACCTCTGCCGTTGCGGTACCTACAATCGTATCAAAGATGCCATTGCCACCGCTTCCAAATCCCTCTAAACCCTAAATCAGCGAACTTATGTTACCTAAATTGCCATTTTTGACAAAGTCCAAGACAAGCGCTTCAACTTCCAATCCGGTTGACCGCAGTGAGATCTTTAGAGCTTCGAGAAGGGATTTCCTCAAAATCGGCTCGCTTGCAGCGGGAGGATTTGTGTTGGGTGTGAATTTCCAATGCAGCGGACCGAAAGGGGAATTGATCACTTTCGCACCGAATGTTTTTGTGAACATTGGTTCGGATAATATCGTGACTATCCTTGCGCATCGATCTGAGATGGGAACCGGTATCCGGACTTCCCTGCCGATGATTGTTGCAGACGAGCTTGGAGCGGACTGGAGCAAGGTGAAAATCATTCAGGCCGAAGGGGACGAAGACAAGTTCGGCAACCAAAACACCGATGGATCCTTTTCTGTCCGCATGTTTTATGAACCTATGAAAAAGGCTGGAGCCACTGCCCGGCACATGTTGGTGCAGGCTGCTGCAAAAGAATGGAGAGTCGATCCATCCGAATGTGATACCGAGGCAAGCCATGTGATTTTAAAAGGTTCAAGCAAAAAGATTCCATTTGGTGACCTAGTCGCTCAGATTAAGGAAATGGAAATACCCAAGCCGGAGGATCTTCAGATGAAGGATTTTTCAAGCTACAAGCTGGTTGGAAAAGACGTTCCCATTTATGATGCGAAAGATATCGCTACGGGTAAGGCGGTTTTTGGAGCCGATGTGAATCTCCCAAATATGCTGATCGCCGTTGTCCAAAGAAGTCCTGTAGTTGGAGCAAAGGCGACATCCTACAATGATGAAAAAGCTTTGGCGATTCCGGGAGTTAAAAAAGTGATAAAAATAGAGGGTCCGGGGCTGCCGGCGGGATTGGATAAGCCTTTGGAAGGCCTTGCTGTTTTGGCTGAAAATACCTGGGCAGCGATCAAAGGAAGTCAGGCTTTGGAGATTGAATGGGATTTGGGTCCAAATCAAACCTACAATTCCGCCAATCAATTGCAAAGTATGTTGAAAAGTACAGCGGCTAAAGGCACGGTCAAGCGAGAGCGGGGAAACTTCAATCAGGCAAAGTCTTCCTCCGGAAAAATTATGGAAAAGACCTATTTGGCACCTTTTTATGCACACTCAACAGTGGAGCCACCAGCTGCCATTGCCGATGTGAAGGCGGATGGCTCGGTAGAAATCTGGGCACCAAGTCAGCATCCACAGTGGGCCAGAGGTGCTGTGGCTGGCGCTTTGGGAATAGATGTTTCAAATGTCAAATTGAATGTCACCTTGCTCGGAGGAGGGTTTGGGCGAAAGTCCAAGCCGGATTTCGTCGTGGAAGCAGCATTGCTTTCCAAAGCAGCCGGAGTTCTTGTTCGGGTTCAGTGGACCAGAGAATGCGACCTTCACCATGATTATTACCACTCTCACAGTGCACAGCGTATTGTCGCTACCCTGGATGGCACCGGCAATCTGACAGGATGGAATCACCATACTGTTTTTCCTGCGATTGGATCAACCAACAGCCCCGCCCTTCCTTCGGATGGGGAATTGGATTTGGGATGTCGGGATTTCCCTTACGATGTGCCAAACATCCGGATCGAAGCTCATGAATCCACTGCGCATACCCGGGTGGGTTGGCTGCGTTCGGTGAGCAACATTCACCATGCCTTTGCGATCTGTACCATGCTGGATGAGATTGCCGAGACCCGCGGGATGGATCCGATAGATCAGGCCATCCAACTTTTGGGTGAGGACAAGGACCTGGCTTTTGCAAGTGAAATGATAGGAGATTACGGAAACTACGGGGAGAAAATCGAAGATTTCCCCTGGAATACCGGACGAATGAAAAAAGTCATCCAGACAGTAGCTGAGAAGTCAAATTGGAAGCAGAAACTTGCGGATGGCAAAGCTGTTGGCTTTGCTGCGCATAAAAGCTTCCTGACCTATGTGGCCTGTGTGGTGACGGTGGAAAAAGATGCTGCGGGTAACCTCATCATTCCGGAAGTTTACTATGCGGTGGACTGTGGAATCGGTGTAAATACAGATCGTATCCGTTCCCAGTTTGAAGGAGGAGCTCAGTTTGCCACGAGTTTGGCGATGACTTCGGCGATCACTTTTGAAAATGGCAAGGTCCAGCAAAACAACTTTGACACCTACAAGGTCATCCGGATGCCGCAAGCTCCCAAAAAGACCTTTGTTGAGATTATTCCAAGTATGGAGAAGCCCACAGGAGTAGGGGAGCCACCTGTTCCGCCATTTATTCCTGCCTTGGCAAATGCGATTTATAAGTTGACAGGAAAGCGGAATTACGAGTTGCCTTTTAAGGCTTGAATTTCTTTGTCAACGGTCGATAGACCACGGTCCACAGCGATTGCCTGTCGACTGTGGTCCGTTGACAAAAAATTAATCTTTAGCACTGAAACTCCTCGTTAAGGTCTTAATAAATTTCAATTTCCGAAACCGAAGTGCAGACTGAGACCTTCTCAGAGAAAGACCGCCTTTTCTCGTATTTTTGAATATCTGTTT
>NZ_FMXE01000014.1 GCF_900103735.1 Algoriphagus alkaliphilus
TTCCCCTGTGTGATCCCGTACCTACGGGATCATGGGCATTTCATCTGTTTAATTTTGACTAAAAACCCTGATGTTGATACTTGTTCCAAATACTAGTCAAAATTCATTAAAAAGAAAAGAATGAACGAAAAGGCTTTGTGAAGGAATCGTCAATTACCTGCCTTCACTGAAGGTTCTTTTGAAAATAACCTGGGAATCTTCAGGCAAAACAGTCCCAAAATGACTGCAATGGCCAAAACTCCAACAAGAATCCATTTGGAAGTAGTAAAAATGGATGCTAAAAAGGCGAGACTATCGTGTCTTTCAGGCAAATAATAAAGGATATTCAAGGCTAAAATATTCTCAAAAAAATCCATAATCATAATGGAAATCGGAATCCAGACAAATCCCCTCCTACCCCAAAGCTTTATCAAAACTCCGGAAAAGAATAGGCCATAGACAAACAGGTACGGCATATCCAATGCCCATAGTCCAAAACTGTACAGCTTCCGCTGTTCTGCATCCAATTGGCCCAATGAAGCATAAGCATCATCGGCAGAATAGGCAAACATCAAATCCAAGGCGTGGTCTTTTGGCATAAACTGACCAAGAAGGACGTTGGCAAGAACAAAAAGACAAAACAGCAACAGAAGATTCTTCCACTTGCTGAGGAATACATAAACAGAATTCATGGGTGATGTAACGTTGGGTTCGATGGATAAGGTCAAAAAAAACAAGTTATTTTCAAACTATTTTTTTGTTTTTTTATCGATCTCACAAAAAAAATAGTCAAACCTTACGTTCCAGAAAAACCGGCTAAGAATTACAGTTTAAATATTTTTTCATCATCCTTAAACCAAGCTGCATACATCGGGTAATTCTTGGCCGTCCGGAGTATGACCGCTTCCATCTCAGTACCCGTGTCTTTCACTTTTTTTGCAGGCATCCCTGCATAGATCGAGTTAGCTTCCACCACAGTATTTGCGAGTACCACCGCACCGGCAGCTATCACTGCCCCTGAATGAACCACGGCCCCATCCATTACGATGGCACCCATTCCTATCAGCACTCGATCATGGATCGTACAGCCGTGGACGCAAGCATTATGCGCTATTGAAACTTGACTTCCAATATGGGTTGGCGCTTTTTGATAAGTACAATGAATGATGGCCCCGTCCTGAATATTGGTATCATCGCCGATACGGATTTCATGTACGTCTCCCCGTACCACCGCATTAAACCAAACAGTACAGTTTTTTCCCATCACCACATCTCCGACTACAGTTGCGTTAGGAGCCAACCAACAGTCTTCTCCAAATTCAGGCATTTTGCCCTTTACTTTCATGATTAATGCCATTGATTCAATTTTTTTATCTTCTTATTAACAAAACCTTAATGCAAATCTGAATTATTATTTTCCTTCTGAATGAACTTTTTTTTTCCTACCGGGTTTTACGTGTATATACATATAAAATTGAGAAATCAATCCAAAAAAAACACAATGAAATTAACCAAACAAATCGGACTATTCGTAGCCGCGTCAATGATGGCATTTGCCTGTGGCGCTCCAAGTGACACTGTAAAAACTGGCGATGCTCAAGAAGTATCAGAATCCACAGGTCAAGTATTGGCACTAAAAACAGATGCATCAACTATCGCCTGGAGAGGCTATAAGCCAACAGGCCAACACTTTGGTCAAATCCCAGCCACTACAGGTTCTCTTGTAGTAGCCGACGGAACAATCAAAGGAGGCACTGTAACCTTTGATATTACAGGTCTGACTATTGAAGACTTGGAAGCAGGTTCAGAAAATCACGGCAAATTGTATGGACACCTTCAGTCTGCGGATTTCTTTGATGCAGGAAATCATCCAACAGCTACTTTCGAAATTACAGGTGCTGAGCCATTTACTGCCACTGATGTGGTTGAAAGCAAAGAAGAGTTCACTTCTGCGAACACACCTAGCTCCGCAAGTTCTTTGTCTCCTCAGGCACCTACACATTGGATCAGCGGAAACCTGACCATGAGAGGTACTACCAAAAACATTAAGTTTCCTGCTGCAGTTACTATTGCTGACGGAACTGTAAAAGCAAAGGCAGGTTTCAACATAGACAGAACGGCTTGGGGTCTTGCTTACGGTGACGAAGCTACTGCTGCTGACAAAGCGAAAGACCAGTTTATCTACAATACCGTATCCCTGGTATTGGATGTAACTGCTCAATAAATACCAAAACCCAATGTTAATAGGAGGGATTCTACGGGATTCCTCCTTTTTTTGTATCAAAATGAGCGCATATCCCTTTTTCTATCCGATGGCCTTTCCGCAATGGAAGGAAAAATTACTCTACTGGGCTGATAGCAGGTTTTCCTATTTCGCACTTACACAAGGGAATGAGCACAGTTATCCTCAGAATCCTTTTGACTCCTGTTTCTTTGCGGGCAATAAAGAGCTGTCGGAAAATGATTTATGGCAGAAAAGAGCTTTTAAAGTTGGAGTCCTTGGCTATGATTTCAAAAATCAAATTGAAAAATTGGAAAGCAACAATCCTGAATTTTTCAGTTTGCCTGATCTATGTTTTTTTGTGCCTGAGTTGATTTTCAAAATTGATTCAGAAGGAATTTATGCCTCAAGCAGGCTTTCCGCGGAATTTTTGAGCGAAATCGAGACTCAAGTCATTCCGGAAACGGGATCCGTCACCTGCAAAATTTCTCCGCAGATTACCAGAGAAAGTTACCTCAAAAGTGTCCAAAACATCCAAAATGAAATCTCGGAAGGTAATACCTACGAAGCCAATTTCTGTCAGGCCTACTCCGGGGAATTTGAAACATGGAGTCCGATTGCTGCATTTTTGAGATTGAATCAACTTTCAAGAATGCCCTTTGCAGCACTTTTTAAGGCCAAAAACAACTGGCTGGTGTCAGCATCACCTGAGCGTTTTTTAAAAAAATCCGGGTCATCGCTGATCGCACAACCCATCAAAGGGACAATACGAAGAGGTGAAACAGCGTCTCAAGACTCGGAAAATCGTAAAAAATTGTTGGCAAGTGAAAAAGAGCGAGCCGAAAACCTGATGATCACTGACCTGATGCGAAATGATCTTGCACGCGTTTCCAAAACAGGCACAGTCCGAGTAGAGGAGCTTTTTGGGATTTATCCCTTTCCGAGAGTTTTGCAGATGATCAGTACGGTGTGCTCAGAACTGAATCCCGATACTTCGCTCAAAGAAATCATCCGGGCAACGTTTCCGATGGGAAGTATGACCGGAGCACCGAAGATCAGCACGATGAAAATCATTGAACGGGAGGAAAGCTTCAAGCGGGGCTGGTTTTCGGGAGCATTTGGCTGGATTGATGAATCTGGAGACTTTGATTTTTCAGTGATCATCCGTTCTATCATTGCTGATTCGGAAGCAAAAAAGCTCTATTTTGGAGTGGGAAGCGCGATCACCATTGATGCGTCAGCAGCGCAGGAATATGAAGAATGCGAGCTGAAAGCCCAAGCCATTTTGGAACTGCTTCGTGGAAACTAATCAAGAAAACCTCCCCTCTATTCGCAAAATTATCCATGTGGATATGGATGCATTCTATGCCTCCGTGGAGCAGTTGGATCATCCGGAATGGAGAGGAAAACCGCTTGCAGTGGGAGGAAATGAAGTACGGGGTGTAGTAGCTGCGGCAAGCTACGAAGCACGGAAGTTCGGTGTCTATTCTGCTATGTCCTCTGCATTGGCGGTAAAGAAATGTCCAAATCTAATCTTTGCAAGGCCACGGTTTGATCGCTACAAGGAGATTTCAAATCAGATCCGGGAGATATTCTACGAATACACGGACTTAGTCGAGCCATTATCTTTGGATGAAGCTTTTCTGGATGTCACCGAAAATAAAATGGGATTGAAATCTGCAATTCTGATCGCTAGGCAAATCAGGGCCAAAATCAAGGAAAAAACAGGGCTCAATGCCTCAGCGGGTGTCAGCTACAATAAGTTCCTGGCAAAAACCGCCTCAGATCTCAACAAACCCAACGGACAGGCTGTAATTCTTCCTGAAGAAGCAGCCGCATTTTTGGAAAAATTGCCCATCGGGAAATTCTTCGGTATCGGCAAAGTAACTGCCGAAAAGATGCAAAATCTGGGCATCCACACAGGTAAGGATCTCAAAGAATATTCACTTCAATTTCTCATCAAAAAGTTTGGCAAATCGGGCCTCCACTATTTCAATATTGTACGGGGGATCCACCTGTCAGAAGTCCAGCCACACCGGGTCAGAAAATCATTGAGTGCTGAAAACACCTTTGAAAAAGACCTGATCACGCTTCAAGAGTTGGAAGAAAATCTCCGGCCTGTTTTTGAGGAAGTCATCAAACGTATCGAGCGGAATGGAATCAAAGGACGCACAGTCACCTTGAAAATCAAGCATTCCGATTTTACTTTACAGACTCGCAGTAGAACATTGGAACAATATCCGGATGAAAAAACCTTTTGGAAAATTGCGCTGGAATTACTTCATCAAGAAGAGATTTTGCAGTCCGTCCGGCTTTTGGGACTCGGGCTATCCAACTTGAATGTCACCGAAGAACAAATTCATTTTGGGGAACAGTTGAGGATACCTTTTGAATCAACTGCTTTTTGATCCCAAAGTATTTTTCTGGAATGGGCTACCATTTTTTAATTTCTTCCTCCATATCCTCCTTAGACAGGAAATTTCCAGCATTGATTCTAGCCTTTGCTAATCGAACTCTTTCTATCAATTCATTTTTAGAAATACGAAATCCATAAGTTGAAAAATCTTCCGCAGAAAGTTCTTTTGCAAAGTCCAAAAGTATTCTTAGGAAATCTGCATCCCCACGATCGATCAAGGAATGAAGTTCTTCTCTCAATTCGGCAGTTTCCATCTTCAATTTAGTTTAGTCCAAGATATTAGATTTTGTATGCTAAGTTTTTGAATTCCTTCTTTTAGTTATTTCGATTTAGAAAGCTTATGTCTCTTCTTTTTTGATTTTAAGAAAATTACCAGTCAACCCTGCCATTTTGTCCGCATTTTCGTAATTTCGCAACTTCATTAAGCACTTTCAAGTTTGAAAATCACCAAACTTGAAAATTATTCCAACAGACAAGAAAATTCCAGTTCATGGATCTGATTAAAGATATTGACATTATCTCTGCTGAGGAGGCACAAGCCTGCGACTTCAAGACCACAGCAGACGAAAACACCGGCAAAACAAAAAAACTCTACATCGAAAGTTACGGCTGTCAGATGAATTTCTCTGATTCCGAGATCGTCGCTTCAATCATGAAGGAGAATGGTTTTGACACCACTTCGGATTTTGAGCAAGCTGATGTGATTTTTTTAAACACTTGCTCGATCCGCGAAAAAGCCGAATTGACAGTCCGAAAGCGACTCAGCCAATTTCAAAAGGCCAAAAAGAATAAGCCAGAGCTAACAATTGGCGTTTTGGGTTGTATGGCAGAGCGATTGAAAGAAAACCTGCTGACGGAAGAGAAAATCGTGGACATAGTCGTCGGTCCGGATGCGTATCGTGACCTACCCAACCTAGTTTCGGCAGCAGAAGACGGGGAAAAAGGAGTAAACACTTTCCTCTCCAGAGAGGAAACCTACGCGGACATCGCGCCGGTTAGACTGAATTCCAACGGTGTCACCGCATTCATTTCCATCATGCGCGGCTGTGACAATATGTGCTCGTTTTGCGTGGTACCATTTACCCGAGGCAGAGAGCGAAGCCGTGATCCCTATTCCATCCTCGCTGAAGCGAAAGACCTTTTTGAAAAAGGCTACAAAGAAGTAACCCTTCTCGGTCAAAACGTGGACAGCTACAAATGGTCTCCTGAAGAAAACAATAAGGCAAGGCTAAACAAAAAGGAAGACGAAGTGACTCAGGTCGTCAACTTTGCCAATCTGTTGGAGATGGTTGCACAGATCAGCCCTTACCTCAGGGTACGTTTTTCCACTTCACACCCCAAAGACATTACTGATGAAGTCTTGCATACCATTAAAAAGTACGACAACATCTGCAATTACATACACCTGCCAGTGCAAAGTGGAAACAGCCGTGTCCTGGACTTGATGAACCGAACTTACGATCGGGAATGGTATCTCAACAGAGTTCGGGCAATTCGTGAAATTCTCGGTGAGGAATGCGGAATTTCATCCGATATGATCACCGGTTTCTGTACTGAAACAGAAGAAGAGCATCAGGACACCCTGTCTTTGATGGACATTGTGAAGTATGATTTCTCCTACATGTTCTATTATTCAGAACGTCCGGGAACTTTGGCAGCGAAGAAATACGAAGATGATATCCCTTTGGAAATCAAAAAAAGAAGGCTTGCTGAAATCATCTCTAAGCAAGCAGAACTTTCCTTCGGGCGAAATAGGCTGGATCTCCATCAGGAGCAATTGATACTGGTTGAGGGATTTGCCAAGAAATCCAATCAACAACTAAAGGGCAGAAACACTGCGAATAAAGTGGTGATCATTCCTGCTGACCAAGCCAAAAAAGGCGACTATGTGCGGGTAAGAATCTCTGAAGTTTCTCAGGCAACTTTATTCGGTGAGGTGTTGGAAGTAAATCCTGTCTTGATATGATCATCCTGACTTCATTGCGAGCGAAGCGAAGCCTGACTTCCGGACAGGCAGGCAATCTTTTTCCTGTAAAACCACGATTTGCATGATCACACCTCAAGAAATTCAAAGCGTCAAGCAGCGCTTCGGGATTATCGGAAACAGTCCTTTGCTGAATCACGCCATCCAGGTAGCCATGCAGGCCTCTCCAACCGACATGACTGTATTGATCACAGGAGAAAGTGGTAGTGGAAAGGAAAGTTTCTCGAAAATCATCCATTCGCTTTCCTTGAGAAAGCATGGCAAATTCATCGCCATCAACTGTGGCGCGATACCTGAGGGAACGATCGACTCGGAGCTTTTCGGACATGAGAAAGGTTCATTTACCGGAGCGCACGAAGCCCGTAAAGGTTATTTTGAAGTCACGGACGGCGGTTCCATTTTCCTGGATGAAATTGGAGAATTACCACTTGGAACTCAAGCCCGCCTACTTCGTGTCCTTGAAAACGGGGAATTCATCAAAGTGGGTTCCTCCAAAGTGCTCCGAACAAATGTCCGAGTCATCACCGCTACGAATGTGAATTTGCTCAAGGCTGTGGAAAAAGGGAGATTTCGGGAGGACCTTTATTACAGACTAAACACAGTACCTATTTATGTTCCGCCACTTCGTGAGCGTGGGGAAGATGTGGTGCTTTTGTTCCGGAAATTCACCGGCGATTTCTCTGAAAAATATCACGTGCGCCCGATTTCTCTCAATTCGGAAGCTCAGGTTTTATTAATGAGATATGCATTTCCGGGCAATATCCGCCAGTTGAAAAACATTGCGGAGCAGATTTCTTTGCTGGAAGAAACCCGGGAAGTCAATGCTCAGACACTTGCAAAATACCTTCCGGCGGATTCTTCGCGACTTCCAATGGCCTTAAACCATGGTTCGGGATCTGAGAATATTGATTTTTCAGAGCGGGACATTCTGTACAAGGTCCTTTTTGATATGAAAAAGGATATGAACGATCTCAAAAAACTTGTGTTGGAATCCTACCAAAGCGGTGGCATCAACTCCAATATAATGCAGAAGCATCAAGGACTTTTTGAAGATCTGGAGACGGGTTATTCTCAGAATGAATCGACAGACAGCGGTTCATCTTACAAGGTTCCATTAGTCTTGGAATCTCAGAAAAACGCATCACACAACAATGAGGACTACGAAGAGGACGTTATCGAAGACATCATTCATGAGGAAGACGATAATTCGCTTTCTCTGGAGAAAAAAGAAAAAGAAATGATTCTCAGAGCTTTGCGAAAACACAACAACAAGCGGAAATATGCAGCGGGGGATTTGGGGATTTCAGAACGTACGCTTTATCGAAAAATCAAACAATATGAAATTGAATAGGTTTTTCGCCCTTTTCGCAGGATTGAGTCTTTTCCTTTTCCAGTCATGCTCTGTCAAATATAGCTTCACTGGAACTAACATAAACTATGAGTTGGTGAAGACCTTTTCAGTAGAAAATTTCTTCAACGACTCGGGTGGAGGACCTGCCAATATGGAGCAGCGCTTCACAGAAGCAATCAAAGAATACTATCAGCGAAACACCCAACTTGAACTGGTTCGGAATAATGGGGATTTGCAGTTTTCAGGGGCGATCAGCAGGTATTCACTTACGCCACAGGCCGCAGTGTCCAGTGGTGACTCCAATCTACCTGACCGTGCAGGTCAGATGCGATTGACAATCGTAGTAGATGTAGATTACATTAATCTCAGCAATGAGGAGGAAAGCAAAAAACAGACTTTTTCCTTTTTCAAAGATTACGACCCCCGAACAGTGACCTTATTGGATGTTGAAAATCAATTGGTGGAAGAAATTTTCGAGGTAATTATCCAGGATATCTTCACTGCGACAGTTGCCAATTGGTAATTTTACTATCTTCAATCCAAAACCCGGAAAGTGAACGCAACCCAATTCCTCGACTTAATCCAAAAAGCAGATCACCTGGAAAAGGCGGATTATCTTCAACTGAAAAAAGTCCAGGAGAACTTCCCCTACTTTCAGATTCCCCATGTGTTGGCAGCGAGGTATGAGTTTTTGAAAAGTAAGGGTGCCAAAAGTCAACATTTAGCTCAGGCAGCTATCACCAGCCCGGATCGGATTTGGCTTAAAAAACTCATCGAAAAGCAGGTCCCTGAAGATTTCAGATCCTTCCAAGTCAATGACGACCTTCTTCCTGAAGAATCTGAAAGCGGACTGGATGCTGCGAAAAGAACAGCGTCCCTGAAAAATCTGGGACTTCAACTGAAAGGACAAGTTCCTGTAGAGGATGAATCGATAGTCGAAAAGCCAAAACCTAAAAGACGAAAGCCACCTCAAGACGATCTGATCGAAACCATCAAACGAAAGGAAAAGCGGGAAATCATTGACTCCAAGAAGCAAGAGCAGATTGATATGATCAAGGCGTTCAGCAAGAAGGAATTCAAGCTGGCAACAATCAAAGAAATCGAGGCAAACAAGAATACCGAAAACTTGGCGGAGACCAGCACCAAACTTCACGAAAATCTACTTTCCGAGTCCTTTGCCAAAATTTTGGCCCAGCAAGGCAAAAAAGGGATGGCTAAGGAAATATATGAGAAGCTGGCTTTGAAGTTTCCCGAGAAAAGGGCTTACTTTGCGGACTTAATTGAAAAACTGAAAGAATAATATAAACCATATGTTTACCGTATTAATTACCATCATCTTAATCCTTGCAGTATTACTGATTTTAGTAATTCTGGGTCAAAATTCAAAAGGTGGCGCCGGAGCGGCTTTCGGAGGCAGTGCTTCCCAAATCATGGGGGTAACCCGAACAGGAAATGTTTTGGAAAAAGCTACCTGGGTTTTGGCAATCTCTATTTTGGTATTGTCTTTGGCATCTTCAGCTTTCTACACTACCAGTCAGCCAAACCAATTCTCCTCTCCAAATATTGAAAGTGCAAAACAGCAAGTAGTAGCACCTGCATTTGGAGAACCACAAAATGCTCTTCCGGCAGTAGAGACTCCGGTAGAAGGCGATACTACAGGAAACTAAGTCAAACACCGGAAATAGCTAAAAAAGTCTGGCCGTAGGGTCAGACTTTTTTTGTGCCGTTGTGAGTGTCATCACTCACAACAGGAGTTCAGTGAGTGGAGACACTCACTGAGGCGGGACAATAATCGATTGAATAGTCTGGTCGAAAGGTCAGACTTTTTTTGCGCCGTTGTGAGTGTCATCACTCACAACAGGAGTTCAGTGAGTGGAGACACTCACTGAGGCGGGACAATAATCGATTGAATAGTCTGGTCGAAAGGTCAGACTTTTTTTGCGCCGTTGTGAGTGTCTCCACTCGCAACAGGAATTCAGTGAGTGGGGACACTCACTGAGGCACCTTCTTTAGGCATGTACTCACTGAGGCAGGTAAATTATGACACAGACTTAAGCAAAAGCCTTTTACTCAGCGGGATCAGGGTCTCCTCTATTGGAAAAACATGAGGGCTGTGGACTCTCCAGGTCGCTGGATTCGGGAGTTCTTTAACTTCACGAATCAGTTGCATTTTTAGCTTTTCGAGAGTGTTGACAAGGTTTTTTTGAAAAATGCCAAGCAACCAAAAGGTAATGCTTCTGAATTTTTCACCCGCCATCTGCAGCATATTGGATTTATATCGAAAAGCATGCACGTCGGAGCTTGACTCTCTTGTCATCAGCACAAATCCTTCACGATTGTAGATTGGCAAAATACCAACCGGTTCAAATTCCACTTGTTCCTCCACAAAATCATAAATGGATTTTCCTTCTTCGATTTGCCGTGTGATTCGAGGCAGGGCAAAATCGGTAATCTGTGAAATTTCTTTCATTACTTCACCGTCCTCAACTTTGGGCTGGTACTGAAGTTGGACACTTTGAAAATCAATGCCATTAAGTGCTTTTGGGAAAAGGTTACTCAGCTGAGTTTTTCCGGAATTTAACTCGTGCAAGACCCGGTGATGATCAATCAGATCCGAAAGGACGGGATAGAGTTTGACGGCCTGAAATTCCCGGTTTGCTTCCTGCAGGTAGGCTAGCAATTGGTACTTTTTGTATTCGAAATCGATCAACCCTTCGGTGATCCAGTTTTTAGGCAATGTTTTCATGGGTATGAAGCGAAGTTTAAATGGGTAATGTTGGTTTGTATCAAAATAGTAATTTCTGACATTTTTTACACGGCCGAGGGAAAAAATGACAGACTTTATTGACAAAAAAGTAACAACAATTCCCGTCAACCTCAGACTTTCCCAGCCGATTTGTCAGCCTTTTTGACACAAAAGCCCTTGGCACAGGAAGTGCTATTAGGGCAGTAGCATTTAATTCAAAATCTAACCTTAAACAAATTAATACTATGTCAAACGTGAACATCAAACCTCTTGCAGACCGAGTTTTGGTACAACCAGCTGCAGCTGAAGAGAAAACTGCTTCCGGACTTTATATCCCGGATACTGCAAAAGAAAAACCTCAGAAAGGCACAGTAGTCGCAGTAGGCAACGGAAAAAAAGATGAGCCCTTGACTGTAAAAGTGGGAGACACCGTTTTGTACGGAAAATATTCCGGTACTGAACTTAGCGTAGAAGGCAAGGATTTCCTCATCATGAGAGAGTCTGACATTTTCGCTATCCTTTAATCAATCAACCTGAATCAAAACCAGAAAATATTAAATATTATGGCTAAACAATTGTTTTTCGATACAGATGCGAGAGATCGTCTGAAAAAAGGCGTTGATGCATTGGCAGACGCAGTAAAAGTAACTTTAGGCCCAAAAGGTCGAAATGTAATCATTGACAAGAAATTCGGAGCTCCGATGATCACCAAAGATGGTGTGTCAGTAGCAAAAGAAATCGAATTGTCAGAACCAATTGAAAACATGGGTGCCCAGCTCGTGAAAGAAGTAGCATCCAAGACTGCTGATAATGCAGGTGACGGAACTACGACTGCGACTGTTTTGGCTCAGTCTATTTTCAACGTAGGTATTAAAAACGTAGCTGCAGGAGCAAACCCAATGGACCTTAAAAGAGGTATCGATAAGGCTGTTGCAGCTGTTGTTGCTAGACTCAAAGAAAACTCCAAGCCAATCTCTACTTCTAAGGAGATCGCGCAGGTAGCCACTGTATCTGCTAACAACGACGAAGAAATCGGTAAGATGATTTCTGACGCAATGGACAAAGTAGGAAAAGACGGTGTCATCACTGTAGAAGAAGCAAAAGGTACTGAAACTGATGTGAAAACTGTAGAAGGAATGCAGTTTGACAGAGGATACCTATCTCCATACTTTGTGACCAACACTGAGAAAATGGAAGCAGAATTGGATCAACCGTTCATTTTGATCTATGACAAGAAGATTTCTTCCATGAAGGAATTGCTTCCTGTTCTTGAGCCGGTAGCGCAGTCAGGCAAGCCCTTGTTGATCATCTCCGAAGATGTTGACGGAGAAGCATTGGCAACTTTGGTAGTAAATAAAATCAGAGGTGCTTTGAAGGTATCTGCAGTTAAAGCTCCTGGTTTCGGTGACAGAAGAAAAGCTATGTTGGAAGACATCGCTATCCTGACCGGTGGAACTGTAATCTCTGAAGAAAGAGGTTTCAAATTGGAGAATGCAACGCTGGATATGTTGGGTAGGGCTGAGAAGATCAACATCGACAAAGACAACACAACCATCGTAAACGGTGCTGGAGATTCAGCTGCAATTAAAGGCAGAATAGCTGAAATCAAAGCTCAGATTGAGAAGACTACTTCTGATTACGACAAAGAAAAACTTCAGGAAAGACTTGCCAAGCTTTCCGGTGGTGTAGCCATCCTGTATATCGGTGCTGCCACTGAAGTGGAGATGAAAGAGAAAAAAGATCGAGTTGACGATGCATTGCATGCAACAAGAGCTGCAGTACAAGAAGGTGTAGTAGTAGGTGGTGGTGTAGCACTAGTAAGAGCAGCTGAAGCACTTATCGATCTGAAAGGTGAAAATGAAGATCAGGACACAGGTATCAACATCATCCGTTTGGCAATCGAGTCTCCATTGAGAACAATTGTATCCAACGCAGGTGGAGAGCCTTCTGTAGTGATCAACAAAATCAGAGATAACAAAGGAAATTATGGCTATAATGCAAGAACAGACGTTTACGAAGATCTGTTTAAAGCAGGTGTTATCGATCCTACCAAGGTGACTCGTTTGGCACTTGAAAATGCCGCTTCTATTGCAGCGTTGCTATTGACCACCGAATGTGTAGTAGCGGATGTAAAAGAGGATTCTGCTGCTATGCCTCCTATGGGCGGTGGCGGAATGGGTGGCATGATGTAATCCAAATTCCACAAAAAACGAAGGAGGTCCATTGGGCCTCCTTTTTTATTGGCCTGATTTATAGGCTCCATATCAATGAAAAAAATAAAAAGGAGGGAAATACTTTTCTAAGGTAGAGGAATAATTGTATTTTGGATGACTAACAGACCTCGACCACATACTTAAAATTTTAATGATTCACTTTGATGCCATTTTTTTAGTGGATGATGACCCCATAAACAACCTTATCAATAGGAGACTTTTGGGTAAAGTGGGGATTGGCGATCAAATAGACGAATTTTTAAGCGGTGAGAAAGCTTTGGAAAAAATCAGTGAATTAAATCCCAATGACAGCTTATTGATTTTTTTGGATATCAATATGCCGGTGATAAATGGTTGGGAGTTTCTAGACAGATACTGTGAAATTTTTCCTGATCGGGAGGACAAAATTGTGATTCTCTCTAGTTCAATTGACTTCCAAGACCGACAGCGGGCAAATGAATATTCGATCGTTTCGGGATTTCTGGAAAAGCCCCTGACTATTGATAAAATCAACGGGCAAATGGAAAGATATACTTAGGGGCTATCTACTTGATCACTTGATCAAGTCTCTGCCAAATATCCCGCATCAGTAGAAAAGGCACTAATGCATCCCCTCCTGAACTTCCCATCCGGATGATTACCAGATTCTGAGAAGGAATCACCATCAAAAATTGGCCGTTTTTTCCCATTGCCTGATACATATCGGCAGGAGCTTGAGGAATTAGTGATCCCGGAAGCACAGCCTGTGACCCGGGAACCATATAGGAGGCTTTGCCATTCAACCAAGTCAAATAGCCATAACTCAAATTCAGATTTTGAGAAGCTTGGGATAATTTTTCAAAATAATCACCCAACCAAATGGAAGTTCCGTTCCAGTTTCCTTTTGCCAACAACAGCAATCCAAATCTGGCAAAAGACCTCGCATCGGAGTAGAAGATATTATTCATTCCAGTTTGTTGCCAAAAGCCTTTCATCCCAATTTTATCGCCCAGTTTCTCTTTGAAAAATGTTTGGTAGGGTTTGCCTGAGGCTTTTTCCATTACCTTTTCCAATAAGGTATAAGTGGCATTGTGATAACTCCATCGAGAACCGGGCTTTGCCAAATACTTCAGACCGGCCGGTGATGTATCATCCAGATTGGCAACTTTGTCATCAATCCCTGTGGTAAAAGTGAGCTGGTGAATCAATCTGATTTCCCGTTCCTGATTGCGGGACATGGAAGTCCAGCCTTCACCAAGAAACTTTTGAGTACGGTCGTTGGTGCTGAGCAGCTTTTCCTGTTGGGCCAGACCTACTAGTGCCGCAGTGAGCGTTTTTCCAGCCGAGGCCCAATACCAAAGCGAGTTTTGGTCCATCTCCCCTGCCCCCGTGAGCTTCCTTCCCCAATACTCCTCCACGACGATTTTTCCATCTTTCAAAATGATGAATGCCCTGGTATCCTGAGTCGGAAGCCAAGCCAGCAATTCAGCCAAAGCCATCTGGTCCCAACCGAGTTCTGCCAATGGCATCTTTTCCCATAAGGCGGATTCATTTGGGGGGAAATACAAATTAGGTACCGGGACTGGTTTGGGCTTTTGAGCCTCAACACAGGAGAACACAAAGAACACACCGAATCCTATGAGGATCTTGATGAAATTGTTCAGTGTAATAGAAAAGATGCTGTGTCCCATGATTTATTTTCTTAGAGTGTATTAAATAAATTTTTTCAAATCTTCACTGAAAAGCTTTGCTGAAGGCAAAAGGATCAGGCGATTTTTTTTTTCCGGATTTTCTTTGAAATAGGCAGTAAAACCAAAAAGTGCGATTGGTTTGCTCGCTTAGGATTTTTTTAGTTTTAAGGTCTATCAGACGACCCGAATGGATTAGGGTTTTTTGTGCAAAAGCAGAAAGTGAAAGTGTCAGGAAAACTCCTGCAAGTATAAGTTTCTACATATAAGGGTTGGTCGGTCTTTATATCAATTAAGATAATTGATTAATCCGAATCTGTCAGTTTAGAATGACTTCAGGACTTTTAATTTTTGAATATTAAACATTTAATCAGAATTTTGAGAAAAATGCCAAGCAAGTGGGAGATGCTCTACACGCAGGCAAGCCACTGGCGGGTAAACACGGAGTTTAAACCCCATTGCTTAAAATGATCATCGAATCAGCCTTGGAAGGTGAACTGGATTATCATCTGTATTGACTACTTAAATTGATCTATACGACCAATCCCATTGAAAGCTACCACAGAATGGTTCGAAAAGTCACCAAAACCAAAGGCTCATTCAGTTCAGAAAATGCTATCTTAAAACAGATTTATCTGGCAACCATAAATATCCAAACAAAATGGAAGGGTACTATTTTCGCCTGGCCTTCGATCCGAAAGGATCTGATCGCTTACTCTGAAGATCGTTTTAACCAAACTGAGACAGTTTAAAGAACACTCCAGTCGGGGAATCCAGAAGCCTTTTGTAAAAATCCTCAAATTGAAGGGTGACTTTTTGGAGGGTATGGTCAGACAGAACTAATTTACGAGCATTTGAAAGAATAGTTTCTTTTGATTTGGCATCCAGTGCCAATACCTCTTCTAGCGCCGATTCAAACCCATTTTGATCATTTGGAGGTATGCACCAGCTAGGCTCCCCATTCTTTAAAACTTCCGGAATTCCTCCTACTCCATAGGCTATAACAGGTATTTTTAAACACATGGCCTCCAAAATTTTTGAGAAGCAATTTGTAAAATGCCTTTTGCACCGAATTGGAAAGATAATACCCCAGCACTCCCGCATTGTTGAAAATCAATTTTCCCCGATAAGGATATAGTATTCGGGCCAAGGCTGCAAATTTCAAGGTATCCCCACCATTAGCTTGGATGATGTCAGCCTGGAAATCAGTGATAAATGCTTGGAATTTCCTCCAGCATCCGGGACTCCAAATCTCTTTTGTCGAAGTCAATCCAAAATGCACTACCGGGAAGGGAAGATTAAATTCACCGGGATAAAGTGAAATCACTTTCAGGGTATGACCAAGCTTTTCCAAGTGACCTGCCAATTGACAGGCAAAGATCTCCTGACCTCTGGATTGCCTGGCATGGATTAAAAACAGTATCCTCATCTTCTGGAATAAAAATCTAAGAATACCTCTTCATACATATAGTCGAGTTTGTTTTTGCCGGGTTCCTTCAGGTAGATGTCAATGTCAATTGGATCTTGAGCATCTTTTGTTTGATAAATATTGATCAGGAATCCCAGCCGATTGACAAAATAAGCCTCGTTTCGGTGAACCTTGTCCATGTACTTGACAGTACAGTATCCCAGGTCCCTGATAAAAAGATCCTTCATCTGGATATCGTCTGTAAAATCTGCCGAGTCTGATTGATCATCCTGAGTTCCTGGAGTCAATCCTAAATCCAGACTTTGTCCACTCAAAAAATCATATTCGTACTGGATACTGATCATGGAAGAGGAACGATGAAGTACTCCACCCTATCCCTGATAAATGCCCGAAAATTCATCAGGGTGGGCAAATTTAGTGGAGTCCTTGATCCGTATCCGATTGAATCGTGGTTGAAAGGCAGCCTTATCGCCAGAGAACCCAATCTTCTGAGATAAGACTGCATCAAGACATTTTCTTAAGAATTCAAAAGAAGATTCAGTGAAGCGATTGCTTGGTAATCCTTATGCCAAACTTGCGAAAAAGAAATAATGTAATTTCCAGAAGGCTAAAGTGTTTTCCTTTCTGATAGAAAAACATCAGGCTGAGCAAAAAAACTGAATCCGTCAAGTTTGGACAACCGGACACTAAAACCAGCTTCTCGGGCGAGATTGTCAACGGATTTCGTGTTGAAAACAGAGAAGAATTTTTTGATTAAAATTTTATCTTTTTTCTGTATAAAAAATTGATATTCTATTATTTAACTCCAAAATATCCGTGTCTTTGGAGAAGAAAAAAGGCAATAAACCGCAAAATAAACCGCCTTTTTAAACTAAAAAACAAGATAAAAATATGAGCAAAAGGAAGAAAGACCCCAATGAGTATCTACGTTTTGTTCACAATCAAACTCACCAACAAGGTTTTAGCTCGCTAAACTGACGGCTATTGCCTTACGGTAGATAAATCTGAAGACTGCATTATCGTAGGCACAAGTTTGAAAACTTGGGCCAATCGGGACAGGGGAATCATTCAGTTCGGATTATGGAAATATTTGCGTCTCGAATAATGAATCACTAATATTCGAACGCTTTCTTCATCCACTGCCCTTTTTTATTCTTTCGCCAAAAATGAAATCCGGAATATTTACCATTAGCCTTGACTTCGAACTTCTTTGGGGAATATTTGATAAGGTTGGTGCGCGGTACAAGCCAGAGTATTTTTCGAATACCCGTAAGATCATCCCCAATATGTTGGAGCTATTTGGCAGCAATGGAATCTCGGTAACCTGGGCGACTGTAGGCATGTTGTTTGCCGAAAATGAAGAGGAATGGAAGTTCTATTCCCCGGCTTACCTTCCCTCCTACCGGGACAAAAAGCTATCGGCATACGAATGGGCCAAGCTTAACGGAATACGTCCGGAGGTTCATTTTGCCCCGGAATTGATTGGCCAAATCTTAGCTACACCTTTTCAGGAACTGGGTTCGCATACCTATGCCCATTATTACACGCTGATGCGGGGCCAAAGCCCGGAACAATTTCGGCAAGACCTCAGGGCCACTCAAAAAATCGCCGAGGATAAATTTGGACTCAGGATGAAGTCCCTGGTATTTCCCCGAAACCACATAAACGAGCTATACCTGGGGATTTGCCTTGAAGAAGGCTATGACTATGTCCGGGGAAATCCCAAAAACTGGTTTTGGCAGGAGACCCAACATGAAAGTTTCGAGAAAAAGCTATTTCGGTCTGCGGATTGTTTTTTCGAGGTGGGAGAAAAATCATCTTTTGGAATTGATGAGATCCGGGAATTTGACAATGAGCCTTTGATCCTTCCTGCTTCGCGGATTCTCAGACCTTTAAACCCACTAAACCCGCCTTTTAATTCCGTTCGCTTAAGAAGGATTTTTAGAGAAATGGAACTTGCCGCAAAGCATAATGAAGTCTATCATTTATGGTGGCATCCCCACAATTTCGGAAATGCCCCTGATCAAAGTATGAAGGAATTGGGTCAGTTGATCCAGCATTTTCAGAAGTTGCGTGAGCAGTATGGGATGGAGTCTCTGTCGATGGCAGGAATGGGAGAAAAAGCAAAAAGTCGGCTTTTGACGGTTTAGCTGGGTTTTGTTGAGGGCTTGGGATTTGGTCAAGAGCAGGCAGTTGTCCGCTGTGGGGGTGACCCGGATCCAAGCTTGGGGGATTAATCTTGACAGGGCTGATAAACAGGTCTGCTGAAAATCCATCTCCGTTTCGCTGGCAATTGTATCCCTCCGAGGAACTACATCTTGATGTGCTTTGCTTTATGAGCTAAAGTTGCGTGATGAACAAGACAAGTATTGAAAGTATCCCTCCGAGGAACTACATCTTGATGTGCTTTGCTTTATGAGCTAAAGTTGCGGGATGAAAAAGACAAGTATTGAAACCTACTATGAGCTGTTTTACAGATGGCAGCGATCAGGATTGAGTAAAGCTGCTTTTGCGGATCGAGAGGGGATTTCAAAAGTGAGTTTTTATTCTTGGTGCAAAAAGTTTGAAACCAAAACCGACTCACCTGGTTTTCAAGCAGGGTTTTCCAGAATCGAATTGGCTGAGGCTACTGAGATGACCGCAGCGATGTACTCCTTCATGGCCAGCTGCAAAAAGAATAACCTCAATGAATTTGACTGGCTCAAAAATGTCTTTGAAAGAATCCAGAGCATCAACCACAAAAGCCTCTACCAACTGTTACCCTCAAACTGGAAGAAATACCGACCTATATGATTTTTTTTAACTTACAATATGGGTTGGTCGGAGGGATACGTTTATTTCACTCAAAAAAGGCATCCTAAGTTTTTAAAACATTCAAAAAATACCCTATATAGGGTATTTACATCCTAATTTTTTTAATCCACCTTTGGGGCGTGTTAAGTTTTAAATCAGGCAATAGCCAAACTAAAAGGCCTCTGGATTCCAGAGGCCTTTTTTATTACCTGTCGAAAACTAAAAACAGATTGTGAAAAATCAACTCAAGCGATCAACACAATGAGAGATTTTTTTTCAATTATTTTTTAAGGTCATAAAAAACCTTCTCACAAGGTTAATAATCTTCCCATCAGGAGCCATTCATGCTCAATCCAATTGCTCAGGAATTCCTATTTTTCAAATACCTGATATTTTTTAATAAGTGGAACTTTTATCGCCAAGTAAATTAGGGCTGTTGCTATCAGAATGGCAGCTGCTACTAATGATGTAGGATAAGATTGGGGATAAATGAAAAAAATCACATTAACACAGATTTGAATAAATGCCAAAGCTAAGGCTATCAAGACATGATCCTTTTTCAATTGATTTGCGAAAATTTGGTAGAGATGCGTTCTGTGGGGTTGAGCAACATTTTCTCCTCGAATTAGACGCTGTCCCAACGTGATGAAGCTATCTGCTCCATATACCAAAAGGAAGAGGATAATGGTCCAGTTATTTGAAGCCAAGTACCACTGCACTAAAAAATAAATCATCAAATATGCCAAAGAAATACTTCCTATATCACCTGCAAACATAATTGCTTTTTTACGCAGGTTGAAAATAAGAAATACCAAAATTGCCAAAACAATATATTGAATCAGACTTTCATCAAAAACAGGCATATATTCATGAATGGCCAAAAGGGATCCAAAAAACACCAAACCATACAGTCCGGTAATTCCGTTAATTCCATCCATAAAATTGATGGCATTAATAATACCCAAAGACACAAAATATAAGATGGGCAAAACCCACCAGGCTTTTTGATCAAAGACTCCCAAATCATAAAAAGCCATAGAAAGTGCCAGAAATTGAACACCAAAACGAAGTTTTCTGGAGAGTGTGAACATGTCATCCATCATGCTGACTACCGAAATCCAAACTAAGCCTAAAACCATCCAGGTGTTCAAAAAATCAAAAGATACCCACCAAAGAACAACTGCTACAGGAAAAAGGATACCCCCTCCTCGGACTGTGGGTATGGTATGGGAGGATCTCTCATTAGGTTTGTCAATAATATTAAATCTTCTTGCCAGTCGTAAATAGACTAATCCAACCAATAAAATCGTCAGGAAAACAAGGGAATTACTCAACATCATATGTACGAACTAACACAAAAACTTTTCGATTTCATTTCAATATTTTAAGATTTGGTCTAATTGAACGAAATCAAAATTGACCCAAATTAATATGCGAGTTCCTTTTCTGGAGATTTATAGATAGAGACGAATTCTTAAATAAATAATTGGAAACAGTTAACGGATCAATATAAAGACTCCTGATTTCTCAATTCTATCTCCCCCCCTAGTCATGAAAACACCTCTATAAACATAATTTCCATTAATTGCTGGATTGCCATTATGAAAACCATCCCAGCCTCTATCCTCAAGTGATTCTGCCTTATAAATCAATTCCCCCCAGGTATTAAAAATATAAAACTCCATTGAAGAAACACCTCGGTGATAAGGTTTGAAATATTGATTTTTTAGTCCATCTGGAGTAAAAGCATTGGGAACCATAATGGTATAGTCAGCATTTACGGTGATTACAGTTTGGTAGATTGAAATACACCCTATCGTATCAATAGCCGTCAAGGTAACAATATACTTGCCTTTTTCTTGAAATTGGTGGGTTGGATTTTGTTCTCTACTTGAATTTCCATCTCCAAAATCCCAGTTCCAAATCAAAACATTTCCAACGGAAAGATCTTCAAAAAACACATCTTCCTGAATCTGAACAATAGTATTTGGAACTAAAATTCCATCACCCAAATCAAATTTATATTCAAAATTCGCTACAATTTCTTTGTCGGCAATTACGACTCTGATTCTCTGGTTCGGATTCCAACAGCCAGTTCCTTTTAATGATGAACTTACTCTATAGTCACCTGAAAAATTCACTTCGTCAATTTCATCAAGTCTCATTGAAACTCCAGATGGGCTCACCACATTGTAATCGTACACTTCGGGGTTGAACCCTTCAATGTAATCTGTCAAATCTACTGTCCCAAAAGGATCACAAACTATGGAAGGATTTGAAACTCTCAAGTTGGGGATAGCATGTACTGTAACTTGCACAGGCTTCGGAGAAATTCCGCAGATACCCGGACCTGTGGCCATGATGTAATAAGTATAAGGAGAATTGGCTGCTGGCAAGCCTTCAATGTTTAATTGCCCATTTGGAGAAATACTATAAGTTACATTGCTTACTGTTCCATTGGAAATCTGATTATTCCCTGCTGCATCAAAAGACCAAGTATAGACCGGATTAGCAATATTGGATGGCAAAGTAGGTGTCAGCAACCCAGTTTCGCCTTCACAGATCACGTCATCAGCAGCGCTGATGGTACTTGGTATCTCATTCAAATCCAGAGAACCCGGCACTTTGTAAACACAGCCCTGATCATCTGTGATTTCAAAATTATAAACTCCTTCTCTAAGGTTTGAAATAGTAAGAAGGCCTTGTGAATTAAGAGTCAGGGTCCGGATTAAGTTACCATTTTGAATTACGGCAATGGAATACGGCTCATAACCTCCTTTAATTTCGAATCTTACCTCTCCGTTGTCGGTATCACAAGATGGATTATCTAAAGCAAGGTTTTCCACTACCAAAGCTGCTGAAGGACCTGTGACTACGATATTGTCTAAAGTTACACTACATCCTTCAACAGTCCTTACTTCTAAAGTATGAATACCTGTAGGAACTTTGAAGGAATTAAAGTTGACAAAAGCACTGCCATTGAGGCTGTAGGAATAAATTCCTGATCCCCCGCTAGCATTTACTTGGATTGTTCCCCCATCGCCAAAACAAACTTCATTGGCTATTTGAAGGGTTGCAGTAGGTATTTCGTGAACCTTGACAGCACCAATACCTGTGAACCCTGGACAAACACCAGCTCCAGAGGCTGTGACATAATAGTTGTAATCAGATGCTGCCGCAGATAGTCCGGATATCGTAAGCTGTCCATTTGCTGGATTGATCTGATAGATTACGCCATTAGGGCCGGGTACTGGACTGCTGTTGATCGGCAATGTTTTAGCTGCATCAAAGAACCATTGAAAAACAGCTCCAGGTGCTAACGGATCAAGCTCAGGGGATAAAACCGCTGTTTCTCCAAAGCATATCTCCACCTTATCAACCAGTATCTGAGTAGGGCCATCAACCATAGTAACACTATTGGTTGTTACAGAACAGCCTTCTTTATCTCTGACTACGATATAATAGGTGCCAGGACGATATCCATCAAGTGTGATTTTGGAAAGGGTAGTGTTTTGAGAGCCTTGACTTAGGCCATCTTTGAAAACTTCTATGGTATATGGTACCCATCCTCCTGTGATTGTGAGTTCAAGTTTACCATTGGGTGCGCCACATCCCGGATCTATTTTAGTAAGTGGAGTTGCAGCCAAGGGGCCTTGAGGTCCCTCGATTTCAAAAGCAAGGGTCTGAGCACAAGTTCCGGCAGGTGTATTAACTATTAATGTATAGTTACCAAAAGGCAGATTGAGGGCTTCTATTGCTGCTTTTGTGGTAGGAGCACCTGAGTTCAAGCTAAATGTGTAAACTGGTAATTCATTTGAAATTCTAATTTTACCATTGGAGTCACCAAAACAAACAATAGGATCTGTCACAACCTGAACTGTAGGTGTCTCAAATACAGAAATTTCAACTTTCAGTTCCGCTCCTGTGCAGACTACATAGAAGTAGTAGCTATAATCCCCTGCTGGCAGACCTTCGATGACCAATTCAGGATTTAACCAATCTGTATCATCAATTGTATATTTTACTCCAGGCCTTGCGGGATCAGGTCCGTTTTGGATAAGTCCAGTTTGCCCGGGCCCCGTGTACCATCTCACCTCGGTTGCAGCTGCCGGAGGCAAGGAAGGATCAGGAGCTAAATGGACCGGACGAATCCTTACAGGATCCACAGTACAAGTATTAATAGGTGGTACCAGTTGGTATACAGGATCGGAGGATTCCTCAATAAAAAAATCGAAAATTGCCTCACAACCCTGCAAATCCGTCACTTTTAAGTAGTAAGTATCAGGGGCTAAGTCCAATGCTTGGGTAATAGTGCCGGCAACTAGTGGACCATTCACAGACCCCTTCCTCCACTCCACTTGATATCCTCCCCAACCACCCGAAATAACTAAGTCCCGGATATTCCCATTATTAAGATTACAGGAAGATCTTTCTATTGTGGGCTGATTGATAGCTATCGGTTCTGTAGGGCTTTCTACCGTTACGGTTGTTGTATATGTACAGGAAATATCATTCCGTATTTCAATGATATAATCTCCAGGTGCCAGATTCAAATACGACAAACTTTGAGTAAAAGGTGAACCGTTAATACTTAATTCAAAAAATCCATTTCCTCCGGTAGGATTAATTGTCAGCGAACCATTAGTGTCTCCAAAGCAAGTAATTGGACTTACATCTATGCTTGCAGTGATGCCTGACAAAACTTCTACTTCTGCCAATTCAATTATAGTACATAGCTGTGGACCCGATACCTCCATAAAATACTGGTATGCTGGATTTACCTGAAGTCCAGTAATACTCAGAGTGCCAGTTCCAGCAGTGATTTGGTAAGAAACTCCGTCTGCGTCAGTTTGTCCCGAAATAATTTCCTGAGTGGCAGAGGCATCTTTAAACCAACGGATCTGGAAAGATCCAGCCGTAGCAATCTGGGGTATTATCGTCGCTGTATTACCTACACAGATCTGAATATCCATTGGATCTATGGTGACAGGATCAAGTGGATCGTTAACTAGAATTAGTGGTTGGGAATTGAAAACGCAACCCGACGCATCAGTCACTTGAACGACATAGCTATCCGGCGCCAAATTTTCTATCAGGTAATTTTCTCCTGTTTTCGTAAGGTCAAAGTCGGCAATTGGAGTGTTGTTGATCATCAAAGTATAGCCGGAAGTGCCACCCTGAACTGTAAATGAAAAAGAACCATTATCAAGGTCACAATTCGGGTTGTTCTGATCGAGATCAATAATTTCCAAAATCTGCGGTTCGGTAATTTCCAAGTTAGCCACCACAGTATCACAATTACTTACCTTATCGACTATTCGGATCTGATAGGTCCCTGCCTGTAAATTTTCGAATATGTTCGAATCCTGTGCTCCGGTATATCCAAGAAGTTCATAGGTGTAATCCGCCGGATCCAAACCTGTAGCCATAATAACTTCCAACGCTCCATCCCCACTTTGATAGCAGGTCAGATTGGCTATTTCCACCTTTTCGATTACCGGATCAGGAGATACTACAATTTCAACTCGCTGATCGGGCTGTGTACAGATATTTGTTCCTGATATGGAAAGTATAAACTCATAAGTACCTGGTGCTAAGCCGGAAATTTGTAACTCAAGTGGAGTCTGGGGATTTCCGTCATCTTGGAAGGTATAGGTGATACCAGCAATTGTGGTATTACCCGTCAGAACATTTCCCAGATGGTTGGTCCATGTGAATACGGGTTGGGAGTTACTTAATTCAATGATTTGAGGTTGAACAATGGCTGTTTCCCCTTCACAGATAATCAAATCATCTACTTCAAAAACAGGATTTGGAAGTTCTGTCAAATCAACCGGAAGAGAACTGAATTCGCAACCATTGGCATCAGATACAGTCAAGACATATCGGCCAACAGTGAGTTTTGTAAAGGCAAAACTAGCATTTGGGGTTTGAGTTAAAATAGGATTGGATACGACAGCACCATCTCTGGTCAAATTTTCAAAAGTATAAGGCGGTGTCCCTCCACTTGCTTCCCAAGTGATAAATCCACTATCATTGATACCACAGGATATTCCATCTGAAGCTATTAAAGCGAGAGTTATGGGAGACGAAGGACCAGTTAGGGTAACCGGCTGTTGAATTGTACAACGGGTTGCCGAAGTGACTATCGCATTATAATTACCCTGTGGCACACCCTCAAAAACCGCAGTGCCCGCATTAATCGAGGAAGGAGAAATAATCTGACCATTAGCAGTATTTACAAGTGTAAATGTATAAGATGTTGTTCCCTCTCCCCCAGAGGCAGAAAATTCCACTTTTCCTCCTTCTCCAAAACAGAGTTCTGGACTTACACTTATTCCCGAGATTTGGAGCGGAGACTGAATAGGAAGAATAGTGAATGGAATCACATGTCTGAATAAAGGCAGTCCATCGCTACCATTTTGCCCAGACCGAAATTCATCTCCCAATTGAAAAATATAATCTCCAGCAATTAATCCACCCTGTATAATTTCGCTTTGACCCGGTGTCAGGAAAGTCCAATCCACTACAATTGCCCCTGCTGAAGAAAGAATTCGCCATTTCTCGTTACCTGCTGTACCATTTGAAGCCACACCTGTGACTGCAAGATTATTTAGCCTTACTCTTATAATACCCAATTCGGCACAAGTCTCAGGCAAAGGTGTGTCTTGAAAATCAGGATTAAGATTTGGAACGATATTGATTATTACTGATTCTTGCGCAATTCCGATACAGCTGAGTGTTGTAGTGACCTCAACCGCATAATCACCAGCTTGGGTAGCCAGATAAGTTGTATTTGTAGCGCCAGGGATTTCCACTCCATTTCGAATCCATTGATAACTATAAGCCGGGTTAGTTTCACTGGACTCCAATAAAACCCTGACATTTCCAACCTCCTGTTGTTCCCATACTAAGGGATCAAGCGTAGTAATTATAGGATTAGGTTGAGGATTGATAATAATTGTGATGGGCTTAGGATCAGAAACTTGACCGAAATTGTCCGTAGCGGTGTAATACATGGTAGTCACACCAGAATACCCAGGTTGAGGAACAAACCTAACCTTAGGTAACTCAATCCCACTTTCCTCGACAAGAAGCACCTCGAACTGCCCCGCCAATTCACCGGTGACATCATCATAAGCTGGTCTTGCTGTCCTCTCTGGACGGCAAAGCAAGTCAATACAGTTACCAGTAGGGCAATAGACCGTTGGAGTGGACAGAGGGGAAGTTGGGAATGGTATACTAGTCCCACTTGCAGTAACCACATCTAGTGCTTCTTGGATATCGTAGTAAAGCTGTAAACATCGGATAAATGCGTTTGCCGCATCATTTCGAAGCTCTACATCCAATTCAAAAGTATTGATTTCCCCTTCGCAAACCTCTTCCTTCAATGGCTCAACAATCGGTTTTTCCAATTGATCTTCATTGGATACTTGGACAGTTACGTTTCTAATTTCATGAAAATTTGTTTGAATTCCTGTGGCTGCAGCAAAACCAACTTTCAAAAGCTCTGGGGCTGGAAAAGGATAATTTATGGGACCATTGAAAACATTTATCAACCTAATCCCTCCAAGACCTGAATCATTTACCAAAATTTGAACTTCAATTGTATAACCCTGACTTCTGTCATTAATGTCAATAGGGTTTAAGTCGATAAAAACCTTTCTAAATCCCTCATCTGGACATGAACCTGAAAATGAATCAGTATCTAACTCAAACCTATCCGGATGGAGATAGGGAGTAGCATCCGCATACAAATCAGGACTACCCGATATTTGGTATATCCCTGTAGAAGCAGGGTCAAAAATTCTTCCATCAATAAATTTATAGGAATCCCAACGCGGACCTACAAATGCAATTCCAGATTTCCATGCATTTTCCCTGTCTCTATTCTTTAAAGGAACTGAAAGGTCTCCATCTGAAGGCCCTCTCACTACTACCGAATGCTTAAATAAAGGTCTCATTGGAGTATTAGGACCATCAATAGGATTTTCCATTCCTCCATTCCTTCCATCTCTGGAATTTCCAAAATTCCCTAATTCGTCAAAACCTATACCTAAGTAGGCTCCTTTAAGTCCTTGAGAAATTAGATTTGTTTCAACGCCAAATCTAACGGGAGTATAACCAAGAGCTCCTCCAGTTCCCCCAATCTCAAATTCGCCTGATGTAATTGATCCATCAAACATAAAAAAGCTAAATCCATCAGCTCCGGTCCCACCCCAACTTGAAAATTCAAAAGAAACTTTAAGACCAAATGCAGATGAAAATGGAATGTCCACGAAAACATAACCATTTTCATTTTCATTATTGGATGTCAGTTGTAGCGAATTTCCTGTTAGTAAAACGTTAGGATTAGGCGCTCCCCCCATCAAAGTTCCATTCCAAATTGCATTGGGTCTTGGATCAAAGCCTACAAAAGTCTCACAAAAAGGAAATCCTTCACGAATTGGAATCACGATATCGCTAGGGTTGAGAATTCGGGCGTTTTCTCTTTGGACTAAGGTATCTGCGGTTTGTACTTTTGAATCGACTGATTTTAAGGAAAGTGAAGAAGTATTCTCTGTAAAAAATGTTGAAATTGGAAATATACCAGTCAGCACAGAATTTAAAGCAAAACTTGCTCCCCAAGCACTAAAAAGTAAGGCAGCTAAGACTGCTATTTTTTTGTAGACCTTTACCTGCATGTAGTATTACCTCCTGACTAACAACTCTATAAATTTATCCTTTCAGATTCAATACCAAATCTTATCAAAAATAGCACCACTTTGATTCAATTCAACTGAATCCAATATTTTAAGAGTTTAAAGTTAGTGATGTACAGACGATCCACTCCTTTTGAGCAGATCTTTTTTCGGTGAAAAATTCTATCTGACCCTGTGAAAATTCAAATGCCTGAATTTTTGACTAAGGAAACATCCTGGCGAAACACACAGCATAATATTCTTCTGCACAACCTACGTTTTGGATGGATTCGTTTTTGTTTTCCTTAAGAAGAGTATTAGCCGAATGAAGCTCCATTTCAAAATATCTAAGCACTTTTGGAAAAAAAGTAGAATATAAGGCAGAAACAAATGGGTGTATAAGACCTTTAAATGGCCCCCTTCAGACTCCATTTGAAAGAAGTAAAGACATATTTGCTTGAAAGTTTCGTGTTTCTTGAGATCACGATCTCACATTTCATTTTGATACGGCTCTGCATATAGCAATGCCAAATTCCGAATCATATTTAATATAACCTTAGAGCTATATTTTACAGATAAAATCTAAAATATAGCTTCTATTAAACCTAACCATAAGCCATAACTGGCTAAAAATAAATCCTGGCTTTGCTTAGTTTAAAGAAGAAAAACGGAGGAAGGAATCTATAATTGCTGTGATTGATTAGATTTGCACTGGAAAAAATATAAAAGAAATTCTTAGATGAAAACAATTTTAATTACGGGCGGTACGGGATTTTTAGGTAGAAATCTCGCTTTAAAGCTTAAAAACGAGTATCGGGTAATTTTGACCGGTAGAAACAATAAGCAAAACCTTTTTGCCACCAAGTATACAGGCTGCCAAGTTGCACCATTAGACATTACCAATATTGAATCAGTACGGGACGTTTTTGTTGAATTTAAGCCGGATATTGTCATCCATGCCGCTGCTACAAAATTTGTAGATCTTGCCGAAAAATACCCGATGGAATGTGTGGATGTAAACGTCTTGGGATCTCAAAATGTAGCTAGAGTGGCTGTAGAAAGAGCAGTTCCTTCAGTGATCGGGATTTCCACTGATAAAGCTGCTCCTCCCGTCCGTAACATTTATGGGATGTCCAAGAGTGTAATGGAACGGATATTCTGTGCTATGGACGGAAAAACGACTACGAAATTCACTGCTGTGAGATACGGAAACGTTGCTTGGTCCACGGGGTCTGTATTACCTATCTGGAAAAAAATGCATGAGGAGACAGGGATTATCGGCACTACCGGTCCTGAAATGAGAAGATTTTTCTTCAGTGTCGACGAGGCAGTTCAATTGGTAATCACAGCTATGGATAACATTGATCTTGTCAAAGGCAAGGTTCTTTCAAGACATATGAAAGCCGCGCAGATTGAAGACATTCTTCAAACATGGATCGAAGAAAAAGGTGGTTCATGGGAAAAAATAGATGGCCGACCAGGCGAAAGAGACGATGAGTTTCTAATTGGCGATCTTGAACTTCCTTACACTGAAGAAGTAATGATGGGCGGTATCAGGCATTATCTAATTTCCTTCAACGACAAGGTAGCAAATCCAATATCTTTTGGGCTTTCGTCCGCCAACACGGAACGGTTGAGCAGAGAAGAAATTCTGTCTATCATCAATAATCCCCCAATAGAGGAAAGATAATTAGATGAGTAAATTACATCATGCATTAATTATGGCAGCGGGCAGAGGGACCAGAATGGCTCCTCTTACCAATATCATTCCTAAGCCAATGGCCCCATTATGGGGCTCCACGCTGATTGCCAATGGTATTCAAAAACTATTGCCTCATGTCCCACAGCTACACATTACTGTTGGTTACAAAGGGGCCGAGCTAGCCAAACACGTGATTGAGCTTGGGGTACATTCGGTATTCAATACAGAGGGTAAAGGAAATTCCTGGTGGGTTTTCAATACCCTGATGAAAAAAATTGATGAGCCAGTTTTAGTTTTGACCTCCGATAATGTAACTGATCTCAATATCGACTTGATCCTAGATGAATACCAAAGACTAGGACAACCTGCATGTATGGTTGTACCCGTGGTCCCAATTGAAGGCCTTGTTGGTGATTTTATTCATCATGAGCGGAATTTGGTTTTGAAGTTGGACAGAAATGATCCAGCCCCCACCTATTGCTCAGGTATTCAGGTGATTAACCCATTCAAAATCAATCAATTAATAGAACCAATGGAGGATTTCGGTGACTTGTGGTCACAATTAATCCAAATTAATCAACTCTTCAGTTCCTCAGTTTTACCTGACAAATGGTTTACTGTAGACACTTTAGAACAGCTAACTAAGATGAATAATCAAAAAGCTTAACCACTTTTTGCAACTCACTGCTATGCACAATCATTCAAAAAAAATACTGGGAATATCAGCCTTCTACCACGATTCTGCTGCTGCCATCATCGAGGATGGGAAGATTATTGCAGCTGCTCAAGAAGAGCGATTCACCAGGGACAAACACACCCCTGACTTTCCTTTAGAGGCAATTCGCTACTGCCTTGAGGAATCTGGTTTCAGCATAGATGAGCTGGATGCAGTAGTTTTTTATGATAAACCGCTACTTAAATTCGAGCGGTTGTTAGAAACCTACTATAGGTTTTCTCCCAAAGGATTTCTTTCATTTGCCAAGGCCATGCCTGTGTGGTTAAATGAAAAAATGTTTTTAAAGAAAATGATACGAGATGGGCTTAATGAAATTGAGCCTTACAGCCGCAAAAACCTAAAATTACTTTTCCCCGAGCATCATCTTTCTCACAGTGCAAGTGCCTATTACCCTTCGCCGTTTGAGGAGTCAGCAATTTTAACGATTGACGGAGTAGGAGAATGGAGCACGGCTTCCATTAGTCATGGAAAAGGTTCATCCATAGAAGTGTTGAAAGAGTTAAACTTTCCTCATTCAGTCGGATTACTTTATAGCGCTTTCACCTATTTCTTAGGTTTTACGGTGAATTCCGGCGAATACAAATTGATGGGACTTGCGCCATATGGTAATCCTGAGGCTAAGGAAACTTCTGATTTTGAGCAGCTCATTAAAGATAACCTAATTAAAATCTTCGATGATGGCTCCATTTGGCTAGATCAAAGCTATTTCAATTATGCTACCGGGCTTCGTATGGTCAAGGATGATAAATGGAAAACCCTATTTGGTTTTGATCGAAGGGATTCTGAAGATGAGCTCCAGCAGCACCACTGCAACCTTGCCCTTGCCATTCAGCGTGTGACAGAAGATATCGTAATCAAAATGGCTTTAGAAGCCAAAAAACTTACCGGTTCCAAGAATCTTTGTATGGCAGGTGGAGTAGCGCTCAACTGTGTAGCCAATGGAAAGCTTCAGGCAGCCGGGATTTTTGATGAGATTTATATTCAACCTGCTGCGGGTGATGCGGGAGGGGCATTGGGTGCAGCGTTGGCTGCCTATCATTTGTATTTTTCGAAAGAAGAAAGAAAAGTCACCCGTCCGGATGCTATGGAAGGTTCCTATTTAGGCCCATCCTATTCTGACAAAGAAGTGCTTCAAGTCATCCGAAAGGTGAAAGCTGTCTACCATCACTTTACCGATCTCAATAAGATGAATGAGGTGGTTGCAGGTGAACTGGCAAAAGGTCAGGTAGTGGGATGGTTTCAGGGAAGAATGGAATTCGGACCCCGTGCCTTGGGAAACAGGAGTATTCTGGGGGATGCCAGAAATCCTGAAATGCAAAAGAAGCTCAATTTAAAAATCAAATACCGAGAGGGATTTCGTCCTTTTGCCCCGTCTGTTTTGGCGGAGGAAGTAGGGAATTATTTTGATTTGGACAAACCTTCACCTTATATGTTGTTGGTTTCACCAGTTAAGGAATCCCGAAGGACTACCTTGCCTACAAATTATCACGATTTGGGGCTTTGGGAAAGGCTTTATCATGAGCGCAGTGATATTCAGTCCGTAACGCATCTGGATTTTTCTGCAAGAATTCAAACTGTGCATGAGGAAACCAATCCAAGGTATCATGCATTGATTAAGGAATTTCAGCGACAGACCAATTATGGACTAGTTGTCAATACCAGTTTCAATGTGAGAGGAGAGCCTATCGTCTGTACTCCACATGATGCCTATCGCTGCTTTATGAGTACTGAAATGGACGTGCTGGTCATCAATGATTTTGTGTTTATGAAGCAGGAGCAGCCAGATTGGGAAAATCGGGAAAAATGGGTTGTAAATTTCAAAATGGACTAAAATGTCACTTGTAAATAAGAAAGATATTCGGTCTTTTTTCTTGATTACGCTGCCTACTATTTTGGTGATGTTAATCATCGTGGAAATTATCTTGACTTGGGTAGCTCCCGTGGCTGATCCATTTGAAAGGTACAAGAATCCGGATCAAACGCAGTCGAATTACATTGAGTCTCAATTTAAGCCCAATTCCAAATTCACCTTTGAAATTGAGCAACGACTACCTGATATGGATTCGGTGGTGATATTTACCACAAACAATATGGGTTTTAGAGGAGATTCTATTATTCTGCCTAAACCTCAGGAAGAGTACAGAATTTTCATAGTAGGTGGAAGCACCACTGAAAATTTATTCATCGATGATTCTTGGGGCCTGGAAAGAAAAGTTCAGGAGGCGCTCCAGGACTCTTTAAAATCTAAAATCGTTAAGGTTTACAATGCGGGAAAATCAGGTGATGGAAGTCCGGATCATCTGGCGATGTTAGCCCATCGGCTCACACACTTACAACCTGACTTGGTAGTATTATTTCCCGGAATAAATGATTTAAATCGACTTTTTGGGGGGTATGATTATTTACATTTTCCAAACAGAATTGCTTCGGAAAAAACCTCGATCCTGAAAAGTTTAAAGTTTTTCCTGAGCAATTTCCAATTGTTTAGGAGATTGATCAACGTACTCAATCAAGAAAAACCAGATGCACGGACTTCTATTTTTCTTAAGACAAATTATGCCGATAAGGTAAAAGAGGTAATGGCATTGCCTTTGGTAGAGGAGCTTCCGGATGCGGATTTTGGGATGTTTAGAAGGAATATTTTAAGTTTTGCAGGCATATTAAAAGCTCAGGGCACGGACATGCTACTGCTGACACAAACCCACACCTGGGGTGATATTTCAGATGAATTTCTTAAATCCAATCATTGGATGGTCGGTGTGGGAGATGTCAGGTATCCCGAATCAAAGTTAGCCGTGGCCTTGGGGCAGATTAATGGGATTTTGCTTAGTATTGCGGAAGAGCAAAAAATTCCTGTGTTGGATCTCGAAAAAGAAATTCCCAAAACTTCCGATTATTTCTATGACGACTGTCATTTTAATAAAGGTGGAATTAGTAAAAGTGCCGAATTGATTTCGGCTTCGATAGTGTTAAATTTTAAAACTGATTAATATGGATTTTCTCAAAGATCTCTGGTCATTTATGAAAGAAAGGAAAAAGTTTTGGCTTGCTCCTGTGATCTTCATTCTGTTGCTGTTGGGAGTACTGATTATTTTTGGTGGAGGAAGTGCATTAGCTCCGTTTATCTACACCTTATTTTAAAGCAAGCTATACATGAAACCTTTAAAAAGTAATCCTGCACAAACAGTCTTGGTCATTTGTACCGGTTTGGTGTTGGTCTATTTTATTTTTGATCTGCGCTGGGTTCTTTACTTGGCATTTGGACTGGGACTCTTGAGTATCCTTTCTACATGGGTCAGCAAGAAGGTAGAGTGGGTTTGGTTTAAACTTACCTATCTGCTAAGTCTGATCGTTCCCAATATTTTGTTGGGCATGATCTTCTTTTTATTTCTTACCCCAATTGCCTTTTTGGCTTCCTTATTTGCCAAGAAAGACTCGTTTCTATTAAAGAGACCGAAAGAGTCAGCTTATCAAGTAATAAATAAAAAGTATAGTGCCGCAGATTTGGAAAATCCATGGTAGATTTTTTAGTAGATTATAAGAGTTAAGGACTAAGTACCACAAACTGTTTAATCGTTGAAGTGACTAGTTGTTAAGAGGGAAGCGGAAATAAAGCAAACAAAAAGGGCTGCTACATTCATGAATGTAGCAACCCTTTTTGTTTGTCCTTCAAACTTACAAACTCCTTCTTTTTAACAAGTTATGGTTCTTATAAAGGAATCAAAAGTTGAAAAGTATCTATCCCCGGAATGGAGATTATACTGCATAAACAGATGGGTCGATTTCAGGTTTGTTGACCCTCATAAATTCCACTGCATTGGAAAGCCCCTGCTCAAGTGAGAATTGAGGTTCCCAGGCAAATAAGCTTTGAGCCTTGGAATAATTACAGATAAGCTTCATCACTTCGCTTTTTTCAGGACGGATTCTTTGATTTTCTTCGATGACAGGTTTGTTGGTTCCACAGATTTTTTGGACCATTTCCACTATTTCACCTATAGTCACTCCTCTACCCGTGCCGACACTGACCACTTCACCGGAAGTATTATCTGCCAAGGCTGCCATCATGTATCCTCTTGCGGTGTCTTTGACATAGAGCATGTCTCTTACTGGATCTAAAGAGCCCAGGCGAATTGCCGGAGAATCATCACTGAGGACTTGGGAAATGATCGTAGGGATAACGGCTCGTGTGGATTGTCTGGGGCCAAATGTATTGAAGGGTCTGAAGATGCATACAGGAAGGCCAAAAGAAAGAAAATAGCTCTCAGCAATCTTATCTGCACCTATTTTGGTGGCAGAATAAGGGGATTGTCCCTGCATGGGATGTTTTTCGTCTATAGGGGCATAGAGTGCTGTGCCGTACGTTTCAGAGGTGGAAGTCACCAACAGCTTACCGGTCTTGTGTGAGCGTGCTGCCTCAAGCATATTTAATGTCCCTGTAATATTGGCAGAGACATATGCTGCAGGTGCCACATAGGAATAGGGAATTCCGATCAAGGCTGCAAGGTGAAATACGATGTCCTTTCCTTCAGAGAGCTTATTCATCAAAAATCCATCCTGAATATCACCAAAGACAATACGGATGGAATTAAGCACGTCTCTCTCAAGGAATCTTAAATTAGAGATATGGGAATTTGAATTGTAGTGTACCAATGCAGTGACATCGGCACCTGCTTTTACAAGTTCTTCGGTTAAGTGGCTACCTATAAAGCCACCTGCTCCAGTTACTAGGACTTTTTTACCTGTATAATTCATTTTTTCTTCAATTAAAAAGATTTTTATAATCCAAATTAGCCTTCTCGTAATCCTGGTGTTGCCCGATATCGAGCCAATATTCCTCGATTGGGAATGCTACCACAGGATGATTTTTTCGCAGCAGACTCTCCATCAGATCGGTGATATCATAGAAAGTCCCCTTTGGGATAAGTTCCAAAACTTTGGGACTCAACGCATAAATTCCTCCACTGATCCGAAACGAATAAGTGGGCTTTTCCAAAATAGATGTCACCTGATGTCCTTCTGTTTGGATGACACCATAGGGAACTTTGGTCTTGTAGGAAGCACTTCCTATGGTCAACTCAGCCTGCTGCTCCATGTGAAAATCCAGGACTGTCTTATAGTTAAGGGAAGTGAGTAGGTCACCGTTCATAACCAGAAAAGGCAGACTCAACTGATCTTCCAAATATTTGACTGCACCGATTGTACCCAGTTTGATCTCCTCTTTGAAATAGCGGATGTTCAAACCAAACTCAGATCCATCTCCGCAGAACTCTTCGATATGATCAGAAAGGTAATTGGTACAAAGGAAAATATTCCGGAAGCCAAAGAGATGCAGTCGCTCCAGGATAGTCTGAAGGATAGGCTTATTTCCTACTTTGAGCAGGGGTTTAGGGATGTTTTGGGTCAGTGGTTCCAGTCTTATTCCTCTCCCTCCTACCATGAGAACAACGGGGTTTTCGACAGGTGGGAAGCTCTTTTCTGGATCGGGAGAAAGCAAGTGTAAAACCTTTCCTTCCTGATCACATACCGGAATCATTTTAAACCCCTTTTCTTCAAAAAATTTCAGATCAACTGAAGCTTGTTCGTGGGTGGAAATAAAGAATGGATGAGCGTTCATCAAAGCAAGGATGGGTTCGTCCAATTGAGCACCATTTAAAATCCCCCTTCGGATATCCCCATCGCTTACAGAACCAATGAGCTTTTCCTCGGGGTCAACTACAAACAACAAACCTTTCTTGTTTTTTTCGATTCTCCCCATTGCCTCTCTTACTGTACTGGAAGGGAATGCAATGAATTCTTCCATCCTTTTTTTATCAATGAGCATAGTTTACCAATTCATTTACATAAGATTCCAGCGTAAACATTTCTTCAAAATTGGTCAAATTTCTAAAACGATCATCAGAAATTGAGCGCATGTTATCATAAGGTTTGACGGGCTCAAAGTTGCGCTGGTATTTCACCCTAAATTTCTCTTCAAAAAGGTCTATCAGTTGGTGGATATTGAATTTATCTTTTCCAATAATGTTTAGGATAGGATCCTTGATTTTGTCATAGTTATCCAAAACCTGAACGATAGCTTGGCAAAGGTCCTCCACATGCAGAAAGAATCTCAACAAAGAGCCATCGTTATTGAAATCTAAAACCCGATCTGATCCTGCCGTTCTTTTGAGGTAAGCGAATACCCCTTTGGGTTGGGTGGAGCCATAAATGTTTGATAGCCGAAGAATTAACCTCCTGTCATCCGGTAAACCATTCAGAATCAATCGTTCCGCTACCAATTTAAGCGTGGAATAGGGTGTTTCCGGGTTGCAGGGAGAGTTTTCTTCCGCAAAATCTCCGGATCCATAAACACCAACACTTGAAAGCTGGATCAATACGGTGGAATCTGCACAGGCCGAAACCAAATGCTGAATACCCACTGTATTCTGCGCAAGGCACGATTCGATAGGCCGGGTAATTTGACCTGTCAAATTGATCACAACATCGAATTTCGCATTCCTTATTTGGTCAAAATCAGGACAATGTTCTAAATCGACCCTAAGGCTACCGGGATTTTTTGCGGACCTGGAGGCGGAGTATACCCTTGAAAACCCGTGGGTATTTAACTTTTGGAAAAGATGGGAACCGATGTACCCTTCTCCACCCAAAAGGAGGATTTTACTTTCCTTCGTAAAAGATTTTCTGAATACTGACAGTGGCAAGGTCCAGGTTTTTTAGAATTTGGACAATTTGATCAGCTGATTGGCCTTCCCCATATGGGTTTTTAATTTGGCTGACCATCTTTCGGAAATCCTGATCAAAAAGCGCTTTTTTTATAGCTAATTGTATTTGGGATGCATCGTTGGGGACATCAATTACATTGGCTGCACGTTCCCTTCCCATTTGTCTGTTCCCGATGTTTACTGCCGGAATTTTCAAGGTTGGGGTTTCGTGAATTCCGGAACTGGAATTACCTACCAATGCCCAGGCATTTCGGTACAAGTTAACGAACTTGAGTGTAGGTAACGAAGGGATCCAGGTGAAGCCGGAGGATTTGATTTCCTCGATGATTTTGGAGTGTCCTGCATCGTTATTGGGAAGAAGAAATACAACCTGAGCTTCAATAGTCTGAAGCGCCTTCATTGTTTCTCTAATCTGGTCAATGGAAGACATTGCTTCTGTAGTCACCGGATGTTGGATGACCAGCACAAATGGCTTAGCAAAATCGAGCCCAAATTCCTCTTCAAGTTCTTTAGGGTCCATGCTCGGGGTATTGACCAAGACATCAATGGATGGGCAACCCACTACATAAATGTCCTTTGGATTTTCACCCAATCTCACCAACCTATCGCGTGCGTCCTCTGTTGCGGGGAAGTGGATGTGGGAAAATTTGGACATGGCATGCCGGATGGATTCATCGATACTGCCAGTGACTTCTCCTCCTTGAATGTGAGCTACAGGGATATTCATGTGGGCTGCAGCTACTGTCACTGCGAAATTGCCTCCGATATCAAACCCTGAGAGTACAAGGTCCGGCTTGGATTTTTCAAGCTCGAAGGTGACATCTCTCAGTACTCTAGCCATGGATCTAACCATCTCAGCACCGGAATCCGGGGCATTAGAATCAAACATGGGGATTTTGGCATCGATGGTAAAGCCATCATTTTCGATATAGTTGACATCTTTTCCATGTAAATCCAAAAGACAAATGCCTGTGACTACCAGGTAGATTTCAAAAAAAGGATCAGCCTTCATTTTTTCCAAAATAGGCTTATATCTACTGTAGTCGGCTCTTCGCTCAATCAATACAAATACTTTCATTTATTAGTTATTAAACAGTTTTGAAAATTCAGTTCTATTTTTCTATTGAATATTTTCCCAGACTACCTGGATATCCACTTCCAAGGCTTTGGATGCTTTCTTGCCTAAAACGGATTCGTAATGTTCGGCAAGAATCCCACCCTTTCCGGGTCTTTTTACCCAAATATTTTCCCTGGTAAATTCTTCGCCGGCAGCAATGGGCTTGATGGTACAAATTGTAGCAAATGCAAAGTCAATAGTAGGCTGTTCTTCTGCCACAGGTTTCTTCTCTCCTCCCCGCTGCAATTGCAGGATTTTGGCACCTTCAATCAACTCCCGACAGGCTTGTTCGTCCATGGAACATACAATGTCGGGGCCAATTCTTTCCATGTGGTCAGTGAAATGCCTTTCGAGAATGGATCCTCCCAAGGCTACAGCACCGAAGCAGGCATGATTACTTTGCGTATGGTCACTCAATCCCACCACGGTTTGGGGAAATGCCTGCTGAATCTGAACCATCGCACCCAGTCTCACCAGGTGATCAGGTGTTGGATAAAGATTAGTCGTGTGCAGCAGTGCAAATTGAACCTGATGCTTCTCCAGGATTTTGACAGATTTACGAACACTCTCCAAGTCATTCATACCTGTACTAAGGATCATAGGCTTACCGAATGAGGCAATGTGCTCCAACAGGGGATGGTTATTGCATTCACCTGATCCGATTTTAAAGGCAGGCACATCCCAGGAGATCAACAGGTCAGCAGCTGCTCTTGAGAATGGGGTGCTGATAAAAATCATTCCCTGCTGTTCGACGTAGTTTTTCAATTCAAGCTCATCTGAGGCAGAAAGCGCACAAGACTGCATGATTTCGTAAATACTCTCCTTGGTATGTGCCGGGATTGTATTTTTAGCGGCGCTGCTCATTTCATCATCCACGATGTGGGTTTGATGTTTAACCATTTCTACACCAGCTCTTTTGGCGGCATCAACCATTTCTTTGGCGATGGTAAGGGACCCTCCATGATTGATCCCAATTTCGGCAATTACTAATGGGGGGTAGTCATATCCGATTTTTCGACCGGCTATTTCTATAAATGGATTAGTCATGTTCTTTTTCTTTTACCAGACAGAGTAACCTCCATCGATGATTAAATTGTGTCCAACTACATGTTTTGAAGCATCAGAGGCCAAAAATACAATTCCTCCATTCATGTCAGATTTGTTGGCCATGTCTCCTGAAGGATTGAGTTGCTTGTATCGCTCATAAAACAAGCCTTCGTGACCATTCCAAACTCCACCCGGCGAAAGCGCATTCACACGAACATGCTTATCCGCCCAGAGGGTTGCCAGATACTTGGTCAGGGAGATAACTGCATGTTTGCTAACTCCATAAGCTACGGGTTGAAAAATACCAGTACCCGGATAGATTCTATGATTTGGACTTACCACGCCGTAAAGACTTCCGATATTGATGATCGAACCCCCTCCATTTTGAACCATATGCTGACCGATTATTTGGCAGCCCAGAAAGGTACCTTTGAGGTTAATATCCATGATTCGATCCCAATCTTCCTCAGGGAAATTTTCGAATCCTGCTTCGAAGTTTGCCGTTTTGGATTGGTTGGTACTGGCAGCTCCATTGACAAGGATGTCAATTTTTCCGAAATGCTCAATCCCATGAGTCAGCGCTTCTTTCCAGGACGTGGAAGAAGCCACATCCAGACGGATAGGCCTGATTATCTCGGAGGAGATTCCCAGTTTATCGATCGTTTCTTGACATTTTTCCAGAGAAAGATCTGCCAATATCACTTTGGCACCTTTCTCTACTAATGCAGAAGCCATCTCAGGGCCTAACAATCCAGCCCCTCCTGTAATCAGAGCGACTCGGCCTGACAAGTCAAACAGATCTTTACTCATTTTTTATGCATTAAAAATTCTATCAATTCGAAATCCAATTTTGAATCTATATCAATTGCCCGCTCTCTGGGCATGGGATAGATTCTGCAGGGCGCTTTGCTCCAATGCGGATAGTTGTAGAGCGCTGATTTTTTTATCACAAATGCTGCAGGAGAAAGGCTGTACACCTCAGGAGCATCCTGTCTTCGGACTATTGGTTTTTCCGATTTCTTGACGATTTCAGCCAAACCATCCGGTCTGACTTCCATCATGTTGAAATATGGATTTCTTTCCGGTTCGTATCCAGTGATGACCACTTCCGTCTCAGGATGATCCAAGGCCAATTGAATGGCGCCGTCGATATCCTGGGAGGATTTCAGTGGTACAGTGACATCCAAATCCACCAAATAGTCTACTTGAACTCCATATTCTTTTTCATAAAATTCAAGCGCATGAATAAATACAGGCCATTTACTCGAAGTATCCGAAGCCAAGTCTGCAGGTCTTTTAAAAGGGACTTTTGCCCCAGCTTCCGATGCAATCTGCGCTATTCGTTCATCATCTGTCGAAATAATTAAATCCTGAATCAAGCTACAGCCTTGCGACTGACGTATGGAATGTACTATGAGAGGAATACCGTCAAGTAGTTTGATGTTTTTATCAGGAACGCCTTTAGAGCCTCCCCGGCAACAAATTGTAGCAAGGATCATTTAATATTTCGAATTGGGGATATTGATAAAAAGGACTTTGGAAAAGACAAGGAAAATTTCAGACATTCATTACTGCCAATTAACAGCACGTAATTTTTGGGAAGAATAAGGTTAAATGTCAAAGTTAAAGTCTACAGTTTGGAAAGGGGAATTACAACCTGACAAAAGTATGGGATTCTGAAGATTTCTTTGCAGCCAAGACCATTTTTAAAGTCTCCAATCCTTCTTGAAAACCAGTTAACCGTTCATCCTCCTGCTTTTGTATAAAAGCAGAAATAATCCTCAAAAATCTGTCATTTCTCTCGAAGTCGATAAAATCAAAGGTTTGAATATTTGCTTTTTCGTCAGTCCAAAGCACTTTTTTTGTTGCAAGGTCCCAAAGTAGTGATCCATGAGTCCCTGTAATGTGGCAATATCGGGTCAGATTACGCTGATGATAATCCAGATGGAGTGTTGCTGTCAGACCTGAGTCAAACTTAATCAGAACGTCAGCGAGATCCTCTGTTTCTATTTCAAGTTCGGGGTTAGACTGATAAAATGCACCTAAAGTCGAGGCAGGTCCAAAAAGCCAAAAGAGGTAATCAAACTCATGCACTAAGTCGAGTAGCACTCCTCCTCCTTTTGCTTTGAGGGCACTGCTGCCAAGCCGATGATCTTCATGAGGTCTCCAATCCGGGAGGTATTGACCGACAAATGCTGTTGCGCTCAGTACACGACCAATTCCACCTGCTTTCAGAATTTCATTGACTTTATTGAGGCCGGGATCAAAACGGAGGTCAAAACCCAGGAAAATATTTTGGTGAGGTTGGAGAATACTCATCACATCCTCCATCCCCTCCCAAGTGTGGCTGACAGGCTTTTCCAAAAAAATTGAGGGAATTCCTGCTTTTATTACAGGAATCAAATCATTCAAATGCCTGGCTGTAGGAGAACAAATCAGTGCATGAGTGAAATCGATCGTGTCAGGAATATCTTCAAACTTGGAATAAACGGGGAAATCAGGCCAATGAGAGGGAAAAACATTTCTTTGGGTGATCAGGGTGATGTTTTTGTAACCTAAAGACAGCAAGTTGGAAACATGTCTAACTCCAATAGACCCCAAGCCTATCACTATAATATTGACTGCAGTATTCAACTTAGCTTGATTTTTTGAATTATAAATTGAGAGGAAATTTCCATTTTTTTGATTTAAACCAATATTATTGTGGAAAGACTATTAACTATTTAGAATGATTGATACTGCTTTAGCCGGCAAAGTATTGAAACCTACTGCGTTGATTTATTCTTTACTGGCCGCCTTATATTGGATATTTTTTTTATCGCCCGGAGATGGAGATGAAGGTTTGATGGCTTTATACCTAGATGAATCGAAGATCAAAGGCTTTTACTGGCTTATCCAGGCAGGAAATTTCTCTATCCCATTCTCATTACTTGCATATCCGTTAAGCCTTTTATTCCCAAGTTATTTAGCTCTGAGATTCAGCAGTTTGCTCGGAGCAGTATTTTTGTATTTTTACCTCGATAAAGCACTGAATTTCAAATCAAAAAATTTCAGAATCCATTTATTGTTTTACCTTTCTTCCGGTTCTTTTCTCTTGGGAACGAATGACAACTTACTATTTTGCCTATTGACTGTATTTTTTACCGAAGTTTATTTAGTACTGGTGAAAAGACAGGAAAGAGTTCCCCGTTATGCCTTAATTTCAATGGTTACTGCCTTATTTACCAGGCAGATGGCCGTGATCTATCTCCCAGTAATCTTAGCCGGTTTATTTTTGGTTTATTTCCGAAAGAAAATCTTTTGGAAAGAATACCAAGCCATTATAGTTTCTTCGCTGTTTTGGTTTGGGTTGAACCTACCTTCTATTCAAGCTAATGGTTTTATCAGTTTCGATAACAAAGACACTAAATCACAATTGGGAATGACATGGGTTCAGAGACAATATCTTTCCCAACTTTCAGCCAATGAAGGTGAAATTCCTCAATTTAGCCATGTCACTTGGGAAGAAACCTATAAGTACGTTCAGGAAAATGGCCAGGAAAGTCTTCCAAGGACCAGTTTAGAAGCGCTTGTTTTTGATCCCATTTTGACTCTTAAAGAGTTTATAAAGGATTTTGGCTTCATGATTTATTCGGGATTCAGACAATGTGGTCTAGCCGTGTTTTTTCCAGTTTTGGGGATATGGCTCTTTTTTAAATCAGGAAACAAAGGGATTGGATATCTAAGTTTGTCACAATTGTTTCTGATGCTCGCTATTTCATTTATAATAATTTCTTATGTCGAAATCCGATGGCTAGCGCCTGTATTTATTATGGGGTTGATTGGACTGCAAGAAAGTATTCGGTCCAAGCAGGTCCCTGTCCAAATGGACTTAATTAATCAATTAACTCTGCTTGCATTAAGCCTTTACGGGTTTTACAGGTATGTTACCTTAATTCAAAATACGGAAGTGTTTCAGTCCTTTCTCTGAAAAATCCATTCTTTCATATTCTGCTTCAGACTGTTCGGGAAAAGTCTTTTGATACGATCCAATGGAGTCATTCCTTCGGGAAACCTCATAGCAAAGGGCGAATCCTTCTGATAGAACCAATACAATGATTTAATTGGATGGGGGTTGGTATAGTGCCATGGCTTATTTGGTCCAGTAAAATGGATCAATATCGGGCTGTTTTTAGCCTCAAGGATTTCTTCTGCTGTCCAGTCTGTACTATTTAAGTCAAAGTCTTCTCTGTAAACAATGGGCTGTTGATTCAATGCCGGCGGTAACCTTTGCCAGTTTCCATCTAAAACAGCATTTAAGGCACATTGATCCACAAATCTGATTTTCTCGGGATTTTGGGAGATGAATGCTATGGCTTTGGAACCTATCTCCTGCTTTTTCCAAGCTTCGGAATTGACCAGCATTACCCCTGAATTAAAGTACCTAGCACCGACACTCATTCCCAATTCCTTTTCCCACTTGAATATGGGATCTTCCACTGCTGCAAGTATTTGGTCCGTGAGGGGTATATCCAGGAGCGGAAGAAGAGATCCATGACAAATGATGTCCGAATCCAAATAAATATACTTAGGGTCTGAAATCAATTGAGGGATCAAAATCCTAAAATAATTGGCAGGTGAAAAATGGTGTAAAATGGGGAAATCAGAAAAAGTGGAGTCCTCTACAGGAATGACGGTAATCACAGATCCCTGGGAAACTATCCTACGGTTTACTTTTTCAGTCCAATCTTTATCATGGGATGAGCAAAATAAGTAAAACTTAAAGAAATAGCCTGGATGATTTGCCATCACCGAGATCATGGTGACTATTGCATAGTTTTTGAACTTTCCGTCCGCGCAAAATACAATCGGTATAGGAAATTCTTTTCGAATCAATTCAAAAAAATTTTAATGAACGTGCCGATTGAAAAATTATTCGATGTGGTTGATTCACCCGACTCTCTCATGATGGATTATTTTTTTGGATGATGATTTTTGCCCCAAAGTAATAATTGATATTCAAGATCTTACCAATATGTTTAACTAGTGGTAACAGTATTTTTCTTTTGCCTTTACCACCAGCTTTCTTATACTGAAACCAAACATCCATATTAGGGTAAAACTCCATCCTAGAAACTCTCACAGTAGTATTACCAGCAAACTTTTTTGCTTTGGACTTCATCCAAGAGAAGGAGACATAATCGTGCAAGATAGGAGGATAAGGCCAGGAAGGATCATGGTCGCTAAGTCCAAAACCGAACCTTTTGGCAATGGGTACCTTAAGAAATCTTGGTAACCAATGTATAAATAATTTCCCTGTGTCGTGGTGATCTCTAAAAGTCCAGCGATTAGGTGTACTTATAAAAAGAATCCCTCCATCATCTTTTACGAGTGAAAAAACCTTTCGAAAATATTCTTCCTGATCCCAACCAGGAATATGTTCTAGAACTTGAATAAAAAAAACAACATCATATTTTTTATCAACTTTTTCCGGATCAATGTCCTTTATATCAAATTTTTTGACCGAACTGTTTTCCAAGTCAAGATTTTGCAATCTGATTTTTGTGAGTTCTACTGCTCCGGCATCCACATCCCAGGATTCCAGCATTTTGCATTTTTGAGCTAACTTCCACGTAAGGTTACCATCTCCACAACCAATTTCCAGAATAGATGCATTTCTTAATGGTTGGTAGTAACGGTCAATCACTTCCAATTCAGTAGTGTAATAACTGTCTAATTCTCTGTCAGGAAGATTCTCCCATAGCTGATTGGGTGTAATCCTACTTTCATAGGAACCTTGATATTGACCCTCAGTATGCCACTTATAATAATTTTCTTTAAACTCCTCACTTAATTTTCTGAAATTTGAGTAGCGATCTTTTTTTACTGTCATTAGACTTGGGTGAGTTATTGTTTCATTTAAATCTAATTGTAACTGCCATATCAGGCAACCTTATAGGGCAAAAAATCAAATACATTTATGTGATTATCTATAATTCTGCCAATTAGTTACGGTTGTATCTTAGATGTTGCGGATAATCATCCACAGACGATAGACAAGAAAATTCTGTTATTAGTGAGCAAGAGCATATACAAACAAATTTATAATCTGATTATAATTTAAGCTCCCTAACATAACAAATTCCAAAGCGGGAATGATGGATTAAATGTCGGGTATGCGCACTTCCTGCATCTTTCAAATCCTGAATATGATCACCGCCGTATAGAAATCCAATCTTGTTTTGGGAATAATTTTGATTGACTTCCTTCCAAAAAGGTAAATCAGGGAGACTTCCTAAGGAGGGTTCGTCTACTCCAATTTTACCAAAAAGGATAAAGTCCCACTTTTTCTCCAAAATAGAACTTTTAATTTCCTCATCGCACCAATCAATCAATTCCTCCGGATGATTTCGCTGAAGTCTCCTAGTATAGCCAAAACCCCTTCCATAAAGTTTTGAAGCTTCTTCTTCCATGAAATCTTCATAACTAAATTTCAATTCAGGATAGGAAATACAGACTCCCCCTGATTCCTTCAAAACCCGATTGAGTCCTATGAAGGTAAACTCTCTTGAGTAATTAGGACGAGGATCACAAGTCAATAAGAGTATCTTAGCTTGAGTTGGAAGCTTTGCTATTTCCAAAACCCTTTTGCCCATAGCCTCGGTAGAAGCGTGATTTCTGGAATACTCCAAGATTTGTGAAGCTAATTCCTGATATCGTTCTTTCTGTTCTTGGGTATCTTTCCATGGGATTAAGTCCCGATTAACCTGCTTAAGTAATTTTTTGGGGAGATTCTCCAAGATCCCCTCAGGACAGGAATCAATGTCTCGAAATATAGGTAAACATCCATTGGCTATGATTTCAAGATGTCTCAAGCAATCCCAACCCCCTTTTTTCCAGGTGAATGCAAACCGTGCAGACTGGTACATTTCAAAATAAGCCTGTTCTGATTCAAACCTGTAGGTTTCTCTAAATCCGGGGATAACTTCAGCCCAAACTTTATCCTTTGAGGGAATAGCATCCACAAAAAGCTCAGCAGGAAAAGAATAGCCGAAAGGATGGATGTGTTTTTTCCGTTCCGAGAGATTGAAATAAGCAGGATAAAATCGATTTAAAACCCGAAAATATCGGGTAATCATAGCCTTAGTATAGGTTGCAGATTTAGCTTTTACTTTATCGAAGAAATTCAATTGTTCGATTTGTTTAAATCAGATAGTTGTTTGAGTAAGATCAGCCTTTTACCTACACCCTTCCAAAGGTATCTCCCAAAATAAAAAGCGGCACTTGGAAGATTGATTTTTTCAATTTCCGTCAAGACTTTCCATAAGTCTGCGGCATTTCCAAAAAACGAAGTGGACTGTGAACCCTGTCTGAATCGATAATTTGAAAGTGGAAGATTTATTCCTTTGGCTTTAAATCCCTGTTTCAAAATTCTAAGATGAAACACATAATCTTCGGCTTTAACCACATTTGCCTCCACAATTGGGATTTCAACTTGATCTCTATCGATCATCAAAGTGATAATTGAAAACGCGGGATTTCCAAGCAATTGGCTGTAGCTGACTTCTTCCTGAAACTTGACATTGCCTTTGCCCATGAAGTCTCCGTCCTCAGTTATTCGCTGAAACATGGTAAAGGAAACCGGTACATTTCCAGCAAGCATAAAGGCCACTTGAGTGCTTAGTTTTTCTGGCTCAAAGGTGTCGTCTGAATCCAAGAAACACAGGAATCTACCTGTTGCGGTTTTAATCCCGAGGTTTCTGGCTGCCAGAGCGCCACTGTTTCGATCTAGGGAAATGACTTTGATTCTTGGGTCCGAGTCCGCATATCCTCTACAGACTTCTATAGAATTGTCAGAGGAGCAGTCGTCAATTAACAGTAGCTCCCAATTGGTATAAGTTTGGTTTTGAACCGAGTCAATCGTCATCCCGACAAATTTACCGGTATTGAATACCGGAACGATTACAGAAATCAAGGGACTTTGACTCATTTAGTTGTATGAATTTCTATGGATTTTTTAACAAAATCCGCAAAAGCTTTGCTCCAGTATTGAAGGGAGTTTTTTTGAAATTCCTCACTGAGGTTTTTGCTAATTCGCGAATAAAGCTCAGGATCAGAGGAGAGTCTGAGGGCCGCTTCAGCAAGTTCCTTAGGATCTCCGGATCTCACAAAAAGACAGGTTTCCATATGCTTAAGTTCATTTGCTATACCTCCTACTTCGGTGGAAACCACCGGTAAAGCGAAGGCTCGAGCTTCATTAATGATTTTTGGAAGTCCTTCACTATAGGAAGATATCATTAAGAGGTCGTGGTTTTTGTAAGCATCAAAAAGCGTAGTACCGAAAGGTACATAGCCTTCAAATGTGATTAGGTTACTTAATCCAAGTGATTTAACCTGCTCTGTCGCTGCTTCTCTTGAGACGCCTTCACCGATGATGCTAAGACTAACATTTTTCTTTTGAGCGATCAATTTTACAGCTTGAATCAGGATATTCAATCCTTTTTCCGGTTCGAGTCTGCCTACAAATAATAGTTTAACTGAGTCAAAATTCTGTCCCACTCTGGGCGAAACTGCAAACTCCTCCGGAACGATGGAATCGCTTATGAAGGTGGAGGCTTTGAAGTCAGGAGAAAGTCTTTGATACATTTCTTCTCCTACTGTAACCAATATAGCTTTAGGATGAAAAAAAGAAGCGTATCGATAGACCATTCGAGTGAACAAAATTCCGATTGCCCGTTGGATTCCGCTATACCGGACCTGAATCAGAGCTTCCAAGTTTTGCCTAACAAAAAGGACAACAGGTTTGTTCGAGCCAAACATCCAAAGGATTAGAAAACTGATGGGATGCGGCCATGTAAGCCAAAACAGGTCAAAATCCTTCAGGTGACTTTTCAAGAGCTTGTAGGATTTCCAAAGAAGTCCAGGATTCTTCAGGAAATCAGCCACACTGGAATAATAGGGGAGTTCCAGAAGATGATTGGCTTGATCCGAAAAAAAGTAAAATCCTTCGGAAGATTCAGGAGAAAGCCTAGAACCTAACTTAAAACTTTCAAAATGATCTTGGCAGGTAGCTTTTATAAAAAGAATGTGAGAATCGTCTCCATAAATAGAACCATTCCTTTTTTTGAGAATAAAATCGTTGTAAGCAAAAATCTTCATAGAACTAAACCGGAAAATTAAGCTACCGGGTTATTGAATTTCCAAAAATTTGGCTGGTTGGTCTTTTTGCTGTCCGGATAGATTCTTTGGTTTGGCTGCCTGAATGATTCCCACACAGGAAATCCCCATCAAAAGTGGTGTGATGTAGGTTCTGGTCGCTGAATGGAACGTTGCCAAAAAGCCGATCAAAAAACAGGCAACCAATAAACCTTTACTGATATTTTCGGGTGTTCCATTTCTATTGAGAAAAAAAATCCCCAAGAAAAGGAGAAAAATAATCAATCCTAAGGAACCATGTTCAGCCAAAAGTCGGGAGAGCTCCACATGGGGAGCATAGCCTTTATAGTCATCTCTCAAAAATGTGGAAGCCCCTACCCCTACTCCCATTGCCGGATATTCAGCAAAAAGCTCTACATCTTCGAGGAAGATGTCTGACCTATTCGTGGTAATTTTGTTCAGATTTTTATCGGCACTACCAGCCAAGGTCCCCTGAGTTTCCCCCTGATACCTGAGCAAAAGCATCCCCCCTGTTATAGTGTTGGCGACGATCATTACCAAAAAAAGCATGATCCCAAGAGGAATCACATATTTTTTAAAATTAGGTATGGCCAATCTTCTCCGATCTTTAATCGAAAGTCTTGCGAGATAATACATTAATACTAAGATTCCTAAGAATCCTCCAATCATTCCACCTCTGGAAAAAGTCAGCAGACCTTGTATGGTAAGTAGCGCGAGGACTACAATATCCAGCATTTTGTATCCTGTAACCCGGTAGCTCAAAAGGATACATGAGGCCATCAAAAAAACTCCTAGGCCAAGAATTGTAGATACTTGATTCGAACCAAACCCACCTGCAGTTGCAAAATTAGCTCCAAGGCTAAATTCTACCGAATCCAAATCAGGTGTCTTGATTATAGTATAAACCAAAACAGATATGATTGGAAAAAGCATGAGTTTGGACCAACTAATGAGCGTTTTTAAATTGATTTTTAAGGAAGAGAAAAACCATACTGCAAATCCAATATTCAAAAGGCCCAAAAGATTGAATTTGACATCATTGAATTCTACACTACCGCTCTCATCGAAAAATGCCGCAGGGAGTGCCAAAATAACAATAATAAGACCCAGACTTCCCTTTACCGTATAATTTCTGGAAATCATCAACCCTAGAGGGCATAGAAAAAGCAAAATGTATTTTCCTAACTCATAGGGTAAAAAGGGATCTGCTTGTGCCAACCTTCCCAAAGCTTCAAATGAGGCAAAATAAATGATGATTTCAGCAATTAGTCTTGGACGATCTTTGGAACTGACACTGAAAAGATTAATAGATGAATACAAGAGTGCCAAATAAAAGAATCCAATTACAGGGAACTTATTGATAGTAGAAGCCCCTCCCAATAAAGCATGGATTAGGAACCAGAAAAAAGAAAACTTATACTTTTTAAGCTCTGTTAAAAAAACTCTCATTCCTAAGTCCTAATTAAATAAAGTGCTATACTCCTTAAAAAATTTGTCACCCCCAAACTCGGACAATAGTTTTTCTTTAAAGAGTAGTGATTTGGAAAATGCCTCCTCATGTTTTTCAATTATCTTAATCATTTGGCTCTCTAACGACTCCGGATTATTTGGAGAGGCCAAATATCCAAAACGTCCCTCACCCAGCAACTCAGGACAGGCCCCTACTGCAGAGCACAAAACAGGGACACCACTAAGTCCGAGCTCCAAAACAGAAACAGGCAGCCCTTCCACATCAGAAGAGAGTACCGCAAACCGTGCTTGGTCAAACCAGTCTTTCAGTGCAATTACAGGTCCTGTGATTGTAATTTTTTTTTCCAATTTTTCTAATTGAATTAATCCTTGTAGATCCCGAAGATACTCTTCATCCTCGCAGGTTCCAATCAAGGCTAACTTAAGCGTAGGATTTGTTTTGGCTACTTTCGAAAACGCAAGAACTAAATTTCTGTGATTTTTAGGCTTTTTGAGATTTGCCAATGAAATAATCCAATTCTTACTGCTTCGGTCAACTGCCTGATCAGAAATCTTATCCGGGAAATTCCCGATAAATTTACTTTTGGGAATGCGAGGAAGTTCTTTTTTGACCCACTCCAACAAATCCAAATTAACTGCAATAACACTGTCTATTCCATTTTGGATAAATTTCACCTGTTTTCCGAACCGACCATTGTCAGACGAAAAACCCCCATAATGTGCATGCCAAATAACCTGAGTTTTCGGCAGGAAACCCCCCAAAATTGTGGCCCAAAAAATAGAGGAGTCATGTGCATGGATTACGGAAGGATTAAACGATTTAATTCTTTTTAGCAAGTCAAAAAATGTAATGAAATCCAAAGTTCGCTTTTTAGAAAGAATCACTAATGAACTCTGATCTTTGACTAACACCCCCAAAGGGCCTCCTTTTCGAGTGGCAACGAGCAAATTTGGAATTCCTTTCTCACTAAAGAGATTTGCCAAATTCACAGCCATTCTTTCCCCTCCCCCGATATCGAGCGAGTCAATCAATTGAACGACTCTCATTCAAATTTCTCAATTTCGGTCTGAAATTTCTCTAAATTAAATCCTCTTGCCCAAGACATGGCTGCAATACTGGTTTGCTGGAACAGCGATTCATCATTCAAAAAAGGGAGCAAGGCCTGATATAATTTCTCAGGATCCTTAGATAGTAGGACTCCTCGTTCACCGTCTTTACCGACCATCTCAGGTACACAGCTTACCGCGGAGGTGAACGGCACACACCCCCAAAACATGGCTTCGGCTACCGCTTTGGGCCATCCTTCTGTTCGGGAAATAAAAATCAAAAAGTGAGACTCTTTAAGGATTTCCTTGATTTCAGCTGCGGTGACATTCCCCAAAAAACTAACATGGTCTGAAAGTCCCATTTCACCGGAAAGTTCTTCCAGTTCCTGACGCATCACGCCATCTCCGCAATAAGTAAACTCAAAATTAATTCCCTGGTCTACTAGTATTTTACTTAAGTAAATTCCGATTTCCGGATTTTTCCCATCATAAATGGCTCCGATGTAAACCAGTTTCAACTTTTGTCTAAGAGAAATTTTCTTAATTGGCTCTTCCTCTTCTTTCCTGTAACTGGCTGTAAAAAAAGGAACTACATTGGGGGAATTATCCGGCCAATTACCATACACCAGCACTTTAGCATTTCGTGTAAAGTGAGTTGAATTAGCTATCCAACGTTGAATTTTATAGGTCAGGGGTTGGATGGATTCCGGATCCCAATTTCCTGCATATTTAATGGTTTTGAATTTGGAAGGAAAGAGCACCTGAACAAACATCGCCAAGAGACCCATATTTCCCGGGATTCTGATATGGATGTGGTCAGATTTCCACATTTCCATAAAAGTCCGAATGAGAATATAGGGTATTTGTACAAGTGATTGGAATCTGGCTGACCAAGACTGGATATGATATGCTGGTACGGATTCGAATTCCAAGTTGGGATGATCATAAGCCAAATCGATCTTTCCGGGCTTTTGAGAACTGATCAATGGGGCGAGGACAGTAACTTTTTCCTTATTTCGAATCCAAAGATTCATCTCTCTTACATAGGGTCCATACCCATAGTATTTCCCATTTTCTGCATAATGATGGACACAGGTAATGATTAAAAAATTACGCATTAATTACTTGGTTGTAAAAGCTTAGATTTTCATGAAGAACGGGTTCAAATCCAAAATTTTCTTGAATCGTTTTTCTGGCGGCCCGCGATATTTCCTGCTTTCTTCCCAGCGCTTCAAACGCCTCCCTGATCGTCTCAGCAATACTTGAAACCTCCAAAGGATTACACAGAAATCCGTCTATGCCATGCCGAATTGTTTCAGGACCGGGTCCTTTATCTGTGAAAATTACAATCTTACCCATAGCCATCGCCTCCGGTGCTACCAATCCCTGAGTTTCCATGAAGGACGGAAAAATACATATTTCGGCACTTTCATAAATTCCGGGGATTTGATCATGAGGTACTGGATCGTGAAGTTGGATATGAGATTCCAGTCTCCCCTTAATCATCTCCCGGATCATCTCTTTGTATGAGTCACCATTTGAGAAGTACCAGTCTTTGCCATAGATGTCCAGATGTACATTTGGAAATTGGTCTTTGACCTGATCAATTGCCAAAATTAAATTCTTTACTCCCTTTTTTTGACAAACCGTGCCGACAAATACCAAGCTGTGTGGGTTGGGATTTACAGAATCAGGTGAAAAACTGAATTTTTCGCAATCAATGCCTCCCCTAATTTTCATAACAGGTTTGTCGTTAAAACTTAAAAATTTATTTGTGTGTGCTTTAACGTATTCAGAAACAGCTATAAAGGCATCTGCTTTTTTGAAAGATCGTTTTTCCTGAAAGCCTTTCCAGAACTCTATTTTTCTATTTTCGGATTCTGCAAAAAAGTGATGCCCTCCATGAAGTCGTATTATGAATTTTACCCCTTTGGGTTTTTCCAAGAAAGCAAAAGCCAACTCAGATCCCTCCACAATGTCCAGGGGGGTTTTTGCATGAATTTCTTGAAGTTTTTGGTTTAATCCTTTTGCAATAAACCACCAGTTGATCGCTTTTATTTTAGGGTTAGGGATCCGGATAATTCTAACTCCCTCGACTACATTATCTTCCAAAGCATTCGAGTTATTTGCTCCTAAAACAGTTACCTGAATACCCTTTTTGACAAGTACAGGAAGAAAAGTATTCAAAAAAACGCCGACTCCTCCTGGGCTAATACCAGGCTTGGGGTATTCATGCGTCAAAAAACAGATATTCATTGTTTACTATTTTGAAGTTGAGTTAACCAATCAGCAATTTTTTGAGATGCTAAGATTCCTTCTTCCTCAAACACTATTTTTTCTTTCCATTTATTTCGATCCGGACCTACTTGGTAGGGATGCTCAATGGCCTGAATGATTTTGGATTCTATCTCTTCCGGAGAGTTGATCCACCCGACAGGATTCAAGCCATCCATGGTCCTGAAATGTTGGAATTGATAAGTGCGTTTGACAGACCAAGGATGGTCAGGTTTTACATCGTAATTGACATAAAGACCCGGCTTATCAAATTGAGCAAAATCCAATGCCATGGTTGATCCTACATTGATGACCGCGGCGCTATGTCGGGCTAGATTTACCAATACCGCGATATCCTCATAGTATGGAAAGAAAGTGTTCCACATCTTTCCATGCTTCCATTTTGGCTGCATCAATACAATATTGGGGTGCTTTTCTAAGATGTCCACATAGCGATGATGTCCTTCAACTGGCACAGGTCTAAATAGGATTTGAATATTTCTATGCGCTTTTAGATTTTCTGCCAGATCATTTAGATAAAGTGGATCATGAGGAGAAGTCAGGCTATCATCTCCTGAGAAACAAACCCAGTGTTTATGAGGATCTAATCCATTACTTCCTGCAAATTCTTCCCGAGACTGGAAAACCTCCGGATTTTTATAAAAGTCAAATTGTGGTGTTCCAACGATATGAACACGTTGCTGGTCTATATTGGGAAAGTAGATTGCCAATTCATCCTTCATATAAGCGGACCATACCAAGTAGTCATCCGCGCGCACAGGAAGTCGGCCTTTGGGCAAGTTATCCCAGGAAAATATTGCTGCTACCGTTTTGATGCCCAAATCCTGAGCGGCCAACATGGCAATACCGGCATTTGGCATCCGCTGGTGGGTACAGAAAAGGATGTCCGGATTAATATTTTCGAGTTCCTTTTTGTATCTAAAGTAGGCGTCGGATTTTCGGTTTTTGGATTTGACTATGTTCTCAACCGCAATGATTTGCTTATCTGATTTGATAGTTTTACCAAGCAGCGCAGCTACAAAATTCGACACTTTCCCTTTGGTTGTTTTCTTTGGTAGCCAATTGTCCATTATGGTTGGATTGGCCAATTTTCTGGAATTAAGTGACAGTCGGGCATAGCTGACACTGTCACGCAAAAGCTGAGCAATAGGGTCCTCCCGATGATTAACAAATGGGAATTCACCGGGAAACAATCCTACATGCAGTTTTTTTGACTGGATGATGACCTCCGGATCCAAGCCATGCCAGATTACAATCTCTGCTCCGGCAGCATTGAGAATAGGCAGAATAGGCGAATACAGGTAGTTTCGAATACCTACTCCATCAGGGATCAAAAAACAAACTCTCATTTTAGGGGGATTAAGAAGTCTTGGATTGACTCGACTTCGTCTAAATTTTGAAGAAAAAGTGGTTTGAGTTTCAGAATTTGATCTTCCGGCAAATCCCACCATTTAAGGAGCAGCAGCTCTTCTACAATTTTATCTGAAAACCGTTTTCGTATAGGTTTTGCCGGGTTTCCGGCTACAATAGTGTAAGGTTCCACATTTTTCGTAACCACCGAACCTGCAGCCAAAATAGCCCCATCCCCGACTTCTACCCCAGCCAAAACTATAACTCCATGGCCTACCCATACATCATTCCCGATACGGATGAGCTGTTCTGTCTTCAAGGTTTTCAGTTCTCCATTAAAGAGCTGTCTATTGATGTAAGTGGTTAAATGGGAAATAGGGTGATTGGTAGAATGGAAAGCGACATCTCTTCCTATCTGGCAATATTTACCAAGAATGGCTTTACCTCCGAAATAATTGTTTGTCCCTAAAGTGGTGCGGAAACCCAGCTGGGTTCTATCCGCAAAAGCACAATTCTCAGGGATCAAATTGCCTCCACCAAACTGGACATGATGAACACCGGTGGTCCAGAAAGAGACTTGATTTCCCTTTCCTACTGTATAGGTAGGTTTGGATATCCGCTGTAAAAAACGTCTGATTTTGTCTGATAGTGCCATTTAATATTTCTCTTTCATCCCCAAAAACCCAAAGAATTGCTTTCTGAATCTGTAAAAAAGATTGACCCACAGAAACTGTCCTACTAGGACAGCCAACTTTGAGATGGGCTGAGCTGGAGGGATGGAATACGATTCGATGTTTGATTTTTCAATAGACTTTAAATCGGAAAGTGTGTCCCACATCCAGGTTGCGGGAGTATTCCCCATATGGTAGGCAAAATTACCTATGGTCGCTAACCTAAGAAACCCTGAACGATCATTTGGATCATCCAAATAAGCTTCTTCACTGCCTCCTTGCACCCTGAATTCACATACTTTGGTGGGACTGTTTTCGAATACTTCCTTTCTAAAAGTGCCTACAAAATGTCCACAGCCAATTACTGCTTCTTGATTTTTAGGATTGGCAATGACCAAATACTTTTGAAGGTGAATGGGATCGTAAAGTTTTGAGCCGACACTTTTTTGAAAATTATCCATTCCTTCAGGATCTTGCACATCCCTGAATCGGATTTTACCCTTGAAAAGTCCATAGTACAAAGTGCTCCCAGTACTATATAAATATCCTTTGCTACTGGGAACCGGGGAGACCATTCCTGCTTCAGGAAAATTCTTGAAAACGGCATAAGTTTCATCTTGCCAGTCCTTCAGAAATAAAACATCAGAATCCGATATGGTTACAAGGGGCTCCAAATTGCTCTTGATTATCGAATAAATGGCATTTATTTTTCCCAGATTTTCTTTGGTATAAAAAACCTGATCTATCAGAGGATAGGTTTCTTTATAGGAATAAATCAATTGCTCTACCTCTTTACAGCAACCGTTAATAATAATAGAAATTCGTGTCTTTTCGTGACTTGTATACAATACTGATTCAAGACAAAGCTTAAATACTTCTTTGGCATGCTTAAAGTATTCCTCTTCCAGATTGGGAATGTAAACAGAAAGTATTACCCGATGCGTGGAATCAAGATGAATCCTGTTATCGGTTTTTGAGGGGTTTATTCCTTGTCTCATGTATCGGACACTTCTTCCAACATGTTTTTTATTTGTTTTTTCACCTCCAGATTGGAATAATTCTCCAAGTACCTCTTGCGAAGAGTAGTTTTGTATTCAATAATTCTTTCAGGTGGCAGGATCGAAAATCTTCTGATCTTTTCTGTCAAATCTTCTGTATTATCAAAAATCATTTCAGGGTCGCTAAGCCTCTCCCGCATGGCTCCCACGGGTCTGGAGAAAATGAGTTTCCCTGAGGCCATAGCTTCTATTCCTGTCATAGGACCTGTTTCTTCGGCGCTGTTGATTATCAAGGCGTCAATTTGTGTGTAAAGCTGTGAAATTTGATCCGGAGCTATAAAGCCAGCGATTTTCACATTAGACAAACCAAGGGCATCGATTTTGGCCTGATAAGAAGTTTGAAGTGCACCGGTCCCAAAAATGATCAAATTTAAATTCGGAAGATTGGCAAAGACAGTGATCACCTGCTCCATCTGCTTTACTTCCATGAAGAGCCCAATCATGGCAAAAATCTTGAGATTTGAATCGATTTTCAAATCCAAAAGAGATTTTTCAGCGAGTGTGGTTTGATCTATGAATACTTTTGGGATGCTATTTTCAAATCCATGAAACAATCCAGGAGCATGAATGATATAATTCCTGGCTACACTACTTAATTTCTTGTGGTGAATTTTCAAAGCTGAAAAATCATGGACAGTTCCTGTAAATCGGATTGAAACCGGTACCGGTAAGGATGACTCAAAAATTTTTATTTCCTTGGATTGATGGGTAATGAATAAGACTAGGTGATTAAATGAATGAGCAAACGCGTACCACTTTTCTGAATTATAAAAATCATTCCGCTGGTTTCGAAAAAATCTTGAAGACCAAACTCTCAAAACGAGATTTCTAAGTCTTGGGAACCAACTCCAAAGAGTTGGAAAAACTAAATGAACCGATTCGACCATTATTGCATTTTCCAAGCCAAATCGGCTGTTAAACATGGAAAAGACAGAAACTTCGAACTGCTCCTGTTCCAAAAACCTGGCCCAAACCCGCATTTCTTCAAACCTTCCGCCCAAACCTTGATCATTAATGGGCCCCACTAACAGAACTTTAGACTTCATTCTTAAAACTCCTGCAACTTGACCATTCTGGAGAAATAATCGTCATTTTGGATCAGCGAATCAAAATCTCCGGATGAGCTAATTTCACCGTCCTTTATTAGGTAGATCCTATTGACATTTTTAATGGTACTCAATCGATGAGCGATCAGGAGCAAAGTATATCTACCTTGAAGTGAATTGATATTTTCCTGAATTACTTTTTCCGAATCACTGTCCAAAGCTGAAGTTGCTTCATCGAAAACTATAATTTCGACCTCTTTGAATAATTCTCTGGCAATAGAAATCCGCTGTTTTTGACCTCCACTGGCTCGGACTCCATTATCACCAAGTGGAGTATCCTCTCGTAATTCGAGGTTGTTTATAAATTCATTCAGGTTGGCAAGGCGAATTGCCATTTCGAATTTTTCTAGATTTGGCTGATTTTTTTCAGCCCAAAAAGTGACATTATTGAAAATAGTATCATTAAAAATTACAGGTTCTTGGGTAATGTACCCCACTCTTTTTCTTAGGTCATTAATGTTGATCTTTGACCGATCCGTTTGATTTACTGTCAAAAGTCCCGCGGTAGGCTCCAATAGTCCGACTATCAAGTTGACCAATGTCGTTTTTCCGCTTCCACTGGGACCAACAAAGGCTATGGCTTCTTTGGGTTGGATGGTGACTGATATATCTTTTAGGATTTCGACACCATCTTTGAATTTGAATCCTACTCTTTGGAGGCTGATTTCACCGATTCTGGTAAAATCATCGTAGACTTTCACATCTTCTTTTCCTCCATCAAACATTTGAATCATTTCGGTAGTGGCCACAATTCCTCCAAATTGGGAAATGAACATTTGCCAACTGCTTTGGATGCTGATCACATAATTGAGTGCACGATAAAAGAACATCAAACTAAGTAGAATGCTGGATAATGTGCCTCCCAGAAAATTGATTTGGATAATGATCACAATGACTACAATGACCAGAATGATGGGTTCTCTTAAGCCATTTAAAAGGGAATTATAAAATCCAATCCGCTTTTGAAGATTTTCGATGTCATGGATTTGGTTGACTAACTTGTTTTTATATCTCCCAAAGTAGGAAGTGGCCTTTAGGTATTTATAGTGCTGAACTGCCTGGATTAAAAAAGATTGAAAAAGGTGTCCCTTTTCTGAGATATTAATGGAAGCTGTTTCAGTTTTCTTGAAGAGGATTTTAAAAACCAAGTTGGAGAGAAATCCACCAAAACTGACCAGAAGGGCAAACTTCCAATCCGAGATGAATGCCAAACCGGTATAAACAAACAATAGCACAGCATGCTGTAGAGTATTAAAGTAACTGATAAATGCACCGGTTACTTTATAGACTTCACCCGAAAGTGTGTTTTGGATTCTGCCAGCATCCAAACCCACAAAGTGCTGATAACTTACATGACTCAGACCATCCAACATTTGAAACCTTAATTTCTTAACAAAGGCGATCTGGAGTGAGATTTTATAATAAGAGTCGAGGAATTTAAAAAACCCTTTCACCAAAAACAGAAAGGTCATAAAAATCAGAATATTTCCAATAGTTATTCCTATCCCCCTATTCGCCAGAAAATCAAGTAAAAAGGCGAACTCTCCAAGTGATTCTGAAGTCGAATTAAGTTCTGGATCAACAGCTACCTCAAAAAGAGGGATAAACAATGCTAGACCAAATCCGTCTAAAACGCCAACTAGAACACTCAGGAGTATCAAAACCAATATTTTGTATCTAAGATACCCGAAGAAATAAGCGAAGTACTTAAAATTCTTTTTTACTATTTTTTTTAGATCCATAAGATGAAAAAAGGGTATTGTTAATACCCTTTTTCTGTTGATTTTTCTCTGTTATTTCTTCTTATCATCATCATAATAGCCATAACCATAGCCGTAAGAATATCCATAGCCATAAGTGACATTGGTTGATTCTACACCATTAAACACGGCGAATATATTTTTTAGCCCTCTATTGGTTTTCAGGCCATTTACAGCATCCACAAATGATCTTTGTGAATAATTTTGTCTAAAAATAAACAAGCTGCAATCAACCATCCCCATCAGATCCAAAGTCTCGCTGACCAATCCTACAGGAGGCGTATCGAGGATTACAACATCATATAGTTCCTTCAGATTCTTGATCAAAATTTCAAATCCATCAGCAAACATCAGTTCCGCCGGGTTAGGTGGTATTGGACCCGAGACAATAATATCCAGATTAGCATATTTCGTTGTCGAAATAATCTCCTCCCATGTTTCTACTTGACCACTTAAATAAGAAGATAGTCCAATTTCATTTGTAAGATCAAAACTTGTGAAGATTTTTGGTTTTCGCATATCACAACCCACAAGGATAGTTTTCTTTCCGGTCAAACTATAGGCTGCAGCCAAATTCATCGCACAAAATGTTTTTCCCTCACCCGAAATAGTGGATGTCACCAAGAACGTCAATTGCTTATCTTTAGGTAGGACAAATTTCATATTGGCTCTTAAAGATCTGAACGATTCAGAAATACCAGACTTCCTACTGTCAAAAACAACCAAATCTGAATCTGATTTATTATTTAGAACCGTACCAAGCATCGGGATTTTCAATTTACTTTCGAAAAACTGGGCATCTTCTATTTTAGTCCTGAATAGCTCTCTAGTGGCAATAACCGATATTGGCAAAAAAAGACCAGCCAGTAATGCAAATAAATAGTTTTTCACTGGAGTTGGGCTGATTTGAATTCCACCTCTTGCAGGTTCAACAATTTTGTTGTTGGCTTCATTGGAAGCTTTTGAGATGGCCGCTTCTGCCCGACGCTCCATCAGATAATTATATATATTCTCACTTAGTGAAAATTCCCGCTGAATTCTTATTAAGTTTTGTTCAGTCTCTGGTAAACTTTTAAAAGATCTTTCAATTTCATTGATTCTACCTTGAATATCAGCCATTAGGGACCTTGAATTGATATCCACATTTTCAAGGTTCTCTATAATTGACTTATTAAGATCAACTATTTTTCTATTAACTTCTTTTACAGCTGGCGAAGCTTCTGTTTGAGTTGCTAACATTCTTGACTTTTCTGTTTGCAATTCCAAGAGATTTTTAATTAACCCATTAAGAAAAGGATCTTCAATGCCAATACCAGAGGGAACGATTACTTCTGAATAATTCTCACTTGTTAGGTATTTTTTTAAATTTTGATAATAATTTCTTTTAAATTTTTCTTGGGTTAACTGATTTTCGAATTCAATCAATCGTTCATAAACCGAGCTACTCTCAGAACTAAGGTTGTAAATTTTATTGTCAGATCTGAAGTTTTGAAGTTGATTTTCGAAAAAACGAAGAGAATCAGCAACTCCTGCAACCTGAGAATCAATAAAATCAACAGTCTTGCTGGCGGAAATATTTTTCTGCTCCAATTCCATTTCCAACACCGATTCCATCAAAGTATTGAGGTAGATTTCGCCCTTATTTAGGTTAGAACAAATGAGACCTATTTGCATTATTGAAGCCCCTCGCTCAACAGGCTCTACGTTTAAAGATGCAGAATAGGAGTTTGCTAAAGAGTTTAGATCCCTTAGTTTAATGAGTATTGATCCTTCCTGATCAGGAGAAACTTTCTGAATTTTTACCTTTAATTCATTATTATTAATCCATTCATTAAAAACTCCCTTTATCGGTGCTGGCTGAAACCCAAATCCAACCTTGCTTCCGTCAGGAAGAAGTTTATTATATTTTTCATCAATGTATTCTAATGTAAACTCTTGGTCGTTTTCCCATTTCACTTTAATTAGTCCATCAGTTGTTTGAGGAAATTTCCAATCAACCTCAACTACAATAGGATTATTAAGATAAATTTCTGTGTTGGTGAAAGAACCTTCCTGAAAATACTCTACCTGAAAATCTAATGTTTTGAGTACACGCAAAGCGATTGGTCGCGATTTCAGAATAATCACTTCATTTTGTAACCCCATTCCTGCATTATCGACCAATGAGGTAGGACCAAATAAGGCCAGAGGATTCTCTTTCTCTTTTATAAAAAAAAGACTATTTACTCGATAAAGCGGACTTGAAATTTTAGTATAAAACCAACCTAAAGCCAAACAAAAAAGAACCGAAATAGCTATATATAACCATTTTTGACTGATTTTTCTGTAGATATTTTTTAATTCAAAAGATGAATCTTCAACAGAAAAGTCATTCTCGTTACTTTCAAAATTCATATTAATTAATTATCTAATTAAGGTTACAATCAGCGCAAATGTTGACACAGTTGATGTAATCAAAGCAAGTGTCTGAATAAAGTTTGTACCTGCTCCAAGTTCTCTAACTTTCAAAGGAACGGCATAAAGGACATCATTGGGCCTTATGAAATAATACTCTGATGAAAGCAAGTTTCTATCATTCAAATTGATTTTATGAATTTGAGACCCATCGGGATATTGGCGCAACATTATTACCTCGTCTCTTTTGGCGATTGTGGTCATGTCTCCCGATGCTGCTATTGCCTCAAAAATAGTCACTCTATTTTGCAAAATAGTAACTTTTCCCGGAGCGTTAAATTCGCCTAATGAACTAAACCTAATTCCTCCAAGCCTAACCCTGACAAAAAAATCATCCGGGACAAAAGGCTTTACTTTCTCTTCAATCAATTTCTTAGCCTCTTCAGCAGTTAATCCAACAAGTTTTACTTCCCCTACTAAAGGAAGATCTACCTTTCCATTTTGGTCAAGTGCGTATCCATTCATGTAAAATAGATCCCCTCCATTTTGTCCCATATTCATAGCCATCATATTGGTTTGATCACCAGATACTATGCTGAAGATTTTATTTAACTCTTCACTTGCTGTTTTTATCGTTATATCAACGATGTCATAGCTCTGGAGCCGATACAATTCTTCTTGATAGGGAAATTTTTCGCTTGAATACACTCTTGGGCCTTCTGATTGAAGATCCTGCAGATATATTAATTTCTTATTAGAAACACACGAGGAAAAAACCAACAAAACCAAGGCAAAGAATAATAAAGAATGTTTTTTCATTTTGAGTACCTTCATTTTTTGCGTGAAGTAAATCATTTTTTAGCTAAAGAAAAATTCAAATATGTGATTCCAATCTCGTTAAAGTCTAGCATCAACCCTACTTTTATCTAAAAATCCCTTTACATCATAAACCACCTTCGAAGGTGATTTATGAATATTCAAAGTGGAAAATTGCTTATGTGACACTGCAAGAATAATAGCTGAATAACTTTCCAAAGGTGGTACTTTTCTACCAGAAATAATCTCAATGCCATATTCGTGATTTACCTCGGCAGGATTAGCCCAAGGATCATACACGTCGACTTCCATATCATAAGATCGGAGTTCTTTGTAAATATCAATTACGCGTGTATTCCTTACATCCGGGCAGTCTTCCTTGAAGGTAAAGCCCAATATCAATACTTTAGAATCGATTACTTTTAAATCCTTTCGCATCATCAGCTTGATCACCTCTGTCGCAACATGTTTACCCATGCTGTCATTCAACCGACGACCGGCAAGAATAATTTCAGGATGATAGCCAACTTCTTGAGCTTTTTGCGCAAGATAGAAAGGATCTACACCAATACAATGACCACCAACAAGTCCCGGCTTGAATTTGAGGAAGTTCCACTTGGTTCCGGCTGCTTCCAAAACCTCATGGGTATCAATTCCCAAAAGATTAAAAATCTTCGAAAGCTCATTTACAAAAGCAATATTGATGTCCCGCTGTGAATTTTCTATCACCTTGGCCGCTTCGGCAACTTTGATGGAAGAGGCTTTATGAGTTCCTGCAGTAATTACAGTTTTATACAGTTGGTCAACGTACTCCGCAGCTTCAGGTGTACTCCCGGATGTCACTTTAAGAATCTTCGACACTGTATGTTCTTTGTCTCCGGGATTGATCCGCTCGGGAGAATACCCTGCTGAAAAATCTTCGTTAAACTTTAACCCGGAAATCCTCTCCAAAACAGGCACACATTCATCCTCCGTAACTCCCGGATATACAGTCGATTCATAAATTACGACATCTCCCTTTTTAAGATATCTTGCGATATTTTCAGACGCCTTGAGCATAGGAGTCAAAACCGGCCGATTATGTTTATCAGTCGGCGTCGGAACAGTCACAATATAGACCTGACAGTCGGCCAAACTTTCGGGCTCAAAAGTCGGAAAAAGCCCTTTAGTGCCCAGTTTAGGATTTTCGCCCAACAAAACCGCCTGTAACAAATCATCCTCTACTTCCAAGGTTCTGTCAGTTCCTGAATGGAGTTCTTCAATTCTCCTCTGATCAATATCAAAACCCACAACGGGAAATTTCTTTGCAAATTCTACAGCTAAAGGAAGCCCTACATATCCTAGGCCTATAATGGCAATCTTGGCCTCTTTATTCGGTAATAATAACATGAATTTGAATTTATCATTAATTCTTAAACAATTCTTTTGTACACAGCTTCGCCCTCTCAGTCACAAAGACCTAGTAATTTGACTTTTTTTAAATAAAAAACACATCCCACTGACCTTTTAAATGACTGATCGATTAGCAGGATCAAAGTGAGTACCAAAGTTACTCATTTGCATGGAATGGAAAAATTTATTCGAAATACATCAAGCCAATTCAGTTAAAACTATAAATCAAATTGACGGTTGAGGAATAAGTAAAACTGTCTTTTCCTCCTTTGAAATCCACCGTGCTACTTGAATTTCCTGTCCATTGGTAATTTGTAGCATTGATTAGCTGGTTTTTTGTGCTAATCAGCAGATTTTTCAATTGGAAATTCAACAATAGTCCTGCCGAAAAATCGACCCATGGAACTTGACTGGGAATCTCTCCCTGGACTTCATAGAAGAAATCCTGATGATTTTCTATCCGCTGGAGCAATAGCCCCACTTTGGAAAGCCTTTTGAGATATGAAAATTCCAAAATCTGAGCGTTGCCCCCCACTCCGATTCCTGCACCCATGGATTCACCGAAATTTGAAAATCCACGAACCTGATAGTGGGTCTGCCAACTGGTATTTATTACTCCCAATTCTGGGTAGCGGATATATCGGTTGACGGATTCTTGTTGATGGATTATTTCCCCTCGGATTTGAATAAGTTTTTCCGGACTTGGTAACTGGACCAATTTCTGAAACCCAAAAAGGTATGCCCTGGCATGTTCAGGATTAAGGATGAATTCTCTCCAATTGAAATTGTGATCTCGCTTTCCAAACTCGCCATAAAGTTCAAATTTACCCTTTACACTTTTGAATCTGAAAAACACCGAAACCTGCTGATCCTGAGCTTCTTGGTCATAAATTACCGAATTGCCGTTTTGAAATAATCTCTCCTTCTGGAAAGCCTCAAAAACAGGGATTCTGGCCAGTAATCCTTCGGCAACGTCTTCGTTGTATTGTTGAAAAGTGCGGTTGAATCCCAGTGAAAGATTTTTTAAAAAAGAAGGCTGGTATGAAATGGAAATTCCATTTACATAACGCCAGTCGCCAGAGAAAGGACGAAAATACTGAGCGTTGAGCACTTCATTCTGTGTGGGATCCAATCCGGAATCCTCTGCTCTTCCAAAAATCATTTGCGCTTCAAGCAATCCAATACCAATATTGGCAGGTGACTTTGTCTTCAGAAAAAAATGCTTCATTCCTCTGGCATTATTGCTAAAAATCAATGATGAAAATTGCCCGGGACCCCACCAGATATTCTGGGTACTGAATCCCAGTTCTGCTTTCCCGAAAGTGAATGAAGCATAAGATTGGCCCCATGTCGCAAACCGATTGAAATCGCCTTGAAATCGCTCCGGATTGTCTCCAAAGTTCCAATACCTAAACCTTGCGAATATCGAATTATCTGAAAATTGATCTGAAAATCCATTAAACGCCTTATTTTGATTCAAGCTTAATTCAGGTCTCAATTGGATTTCCAAAAAATGGAATTTGAAAAAAGCTCCGGGAGAAATCAAAGATTGTAGCCCCCGTCCATTCTGCAATCCATAATTGCCCCAGCCAAAGGGACGATTGGAATTATATATCGTGGTGTTTAATAAAGGGAGAATTTTTACTTCAAGTTTTTTGCCTTTTAAAAGCGCGTCACTTGCCGAATCATTCGCCTCCAGAGAAAATAAAGAATCTGAAACAGCCTGTTCCCAAACCAATGGTCGCGAAGCAAAAGAATAATTGTGGTATCCAGTTCCAAGTAGCTGACTTCTTCTTGCGGTTTCTTCCCAAACCGGGAAACCGGCGGGCAAAGTCTGGGAAGAAACTACCCCAGGTAGAACCACAATAAATATCCACAACACAAAATTACAACCCCTCATATTACCATTGACAGATCAAAACGACTCAAACATTTTAACGTATTTCTTCGAAATTGCTTTCCATGAATAATTCTTCTTTGCAAGCTTGGAAAGATCTTCGATCATTTGATCCCGATCCAATTCTCTGATCTGCAATAGCAAGATCTTTAGTTCCTCAAAACCATTGAAATACAAAGCCTTTCCAAATGTGGTTTCTTTATTGTAATTGACACCGTAGGCTATTACAGGCAATCTCAAATACATCGCTTCCACCAGCGAAGGATTTGTTCCTCCTGCACTGTGTCCATGCAAATAGAAGAAGCAATTTGACCGCAAGACGTTCAATTCCTCCATTTCGTAGATAGGATTGTACAAAATGATGTTTTTGACTTTGGAATACTCATGGTAAAGTTTCATCCCGTAGTCATTGGCATTCCAATTTCCTACCACAACATAAGGCATGCCTATTTCACATTCCTTAAATGCCCTCAATTGCATTTCTACGTTGTTTTCGGGTTCGATTCTACAAACTGTAAACACATAAGGCGAATCCAGAAATGAGAATTTTTTCCTGTAAGAATCCGGCTCTACGGGACTTACGTGGTTTGCCCCATATGCGATTAGAAAGGAATCTTTACCATATTCAGAAGTTATATATTCCTGAATGTGCTTATTATCAGCTACTACGCCATCCGAGTATTTAACAGCAAGTGACTCGGAAAACTTCAAGAACTTTTTAGCAAACCATCCCCATTTGTCCCGCTTCCATTCCAATCCATCGATATGGGTGATGATCTTCGCTTTGGTAAAAGGCTTGAGTAGAGGGATCATAATTGCTCCCGAAACGCCCAACAGCAAGATGTAATCCTGGTTTTTGTAGGATTTCAAAAGCGAAACAGAATCAAAAATTATGCTTTGGGCTCCATTTGCTTTCTTATTGACATAGATGAGCTTGGCCCCTTTGTAGCTCTCCAGTTTGTCTGGATAGGATTTACTTTCACAAAACACTGTGACTTCAAAAAATTTGGGAAGAAGATCTAGTAAGTTGTCAACTAAGGTTTCAAAGCCACCATAATTGGCCGGAACTCCCACGATTCCAAGGATTGCGAGTTTCTTCTTAATCATTTAGATAATTATTCATTGCCTGAAGCATTTGGTATCGTTCTGCCTCACTGTTGATAAGGAAATATCGATTAGTTGCATTCATCATTTCAATTGGATTTTGTATCCGGGATAGGGTCTCTAGTTTACTTATTTCCTCCATTGCATCTATCAAAACCAAGAACCTGACAGAAACCTGACCGTCGGGGTAAACTAAATGCGCATCCCCGGATGGAACATCGACATAAATGGCCGAATCCATAATTTGGGATGACCAACGATTTAAGGCCCATCATAACATTCCATCATACCCCTTAGCTTTAGATAATTGAGTGATAAAAAAGATATCTCTTAAATCTGAGGTCAATAACACATTTGGCTGGTTGGGACGTTCAAAACAAGAAGTATACAAAGATGTTTTTTTGGATGACAGGATTCTTTTATCCATTTCCCCAGGATCAACCACCACATTTACAGGCATAGAATAGTCTTCCATCCATTCTGATAGAAAAGGGTAAAAATCCCCGGCAAAACCCATTTTAAAACTCGGAGATATACTTTTAACCCATTTTGCCAACTCAAGCGTAACATTTGGATCTCTTTCGTCAACGAATAAAACGGTCATTTCCATCCACCCTTTCTCGATCAAATGCTTGAAAAAATCCAAGAGAAAAGGTTTCCAGAATGATTGGTACTCTGGCGTACCGGGCTGATTATGAATTGACTGTATTGTCGATGTAGCTTCATCGAAATAAAAAAGAAAACTATTCCAAGGAAATAAATTATGAACAGAAATTTGTTTAGTTATCCCCTTACTATGAGCCATTTCTACATACTTATCAAAAACCGAATAGTCATACGAAAAAGTCCCGTTTACTGATTTGCTCACTTGGATCATCATTTCATCCAAAGGACGAATTTTGGTGTTATACAAGTCCCAGAATACTGAAGTCGTAATAGAATGCTGATTGATCTGATCGAGCTGATCAAACATTATCCCTACAATTTCCCAATGTTTTTCAGACCAAGGCTTAATTTGATAATAGTCAGCCATTGAAACAGGAAACTGCCAGAAATCTGAATAAAAATTGTATTATCTGCCATCCTAGTCTAATTAGAAAGAATTTTTGAGAAATATTCATTAAGATTTTTTCGAAAAATAACTTCAGTAAAATTCTTTAAAAATGAAATTCTCGCTTCATGCCCTAAATTTTGCCTAAACGAATGATCAATGACTAATTGATCTAGATAGGAAGCAAAGGACTTAATATCAGAACTTGAAATTAAAATACCAGTATGGAAATGACTGATGGCTTCGGCTGCGCCACCAGTATCTGAAGCAATAACTGCTTTTCCACAGGCCATTCCTTCTAAAACAGTGGTCGGAAAGGGATCTTTCATAAGGGATGGAACGACCAAAACATCCGTTTGATTCAAATACCAAGAAATATCCTTTAAGAAAGGAATATATTCTATGGACAATGGGAAATCTTTAATATCATCTTTCAACTTTGAAACATAAGAATCTCCAAATGGAGCTGGGCCACCAATAATTCTTGCTAAAACCAAATTTTTATGCTCCATTTCTTTAAGTGCCTCCAAAAAAAACCAAATACCTTTCTCTGGTTTAATTCTTGCGATTAAGGTTAAATAAATACTTGTCTCATTAGGTGCTTTATTTATTTCAGGATTATATAGATCTGGAATACCATTATAAATACAAGAAATTTTGTAATCAAATTTTGGAGAACTCCACTTTTTCAAGCCTTTAACCACAGCATTAGAGACGCACAAAATACGATCAGAAAAAAAAACCGCATATCTTGAGAAAAGTCCTCCAATTAATCGAGGACTTTCCAAAATTTCATGAACATGAACAAGTGTATGAATTTTTAAAAACCAAGAAATCGGTAATATAAAAAAATTAGAAAGAGTATTCACGTACAACAAATTGATCTTTTCCTTCTTATTTTCATATTTCAGGATCTTATAAAATTTAAAAATTAAGGATAAAAGAAAAAATACTCCTTGTGGAGTAAACATTTTTCTTTGAATAATGGGAATATTTTCAAAAGATCTGATTTTTATATTCGGGTGAGTTTCCCTAAGTAAATCAAGAAGAGGGCCATCGAGATTTGGCAACCATATTTCAATTTCACAAGAACTCGGGAATCCAAAAATTGACTGTGACAAAATTCGATTGGCACCGTAGAGATCAGTAGTTGAATTAATTATTACTACTCTCATTTTTATATGTTATTAGCGATAGTATAACTGCAATATATAGGTAAAAATTATTTGTCACGAATTCTTGAGTAAAAAACTGAGTAAAGAATAAATAAAAAAGCGTAATTAGGGAGAATTTAACATACCCCGAAATGGCCAAATTTAAAACAAAAGATGAACATAAGGCCAAATAAAAAAACAAGCCTAAAAATCCATATGTATGAAGCAGCATGGCATAAATATTCTCTATATCAGCTCTATGATCCCACTTTACAAGCCTCATAACATCTGGTGAATAAAAATTATCAGCTTTTCCAAAAAGATAACCGAGGAAAGAATTATCGTTCCAGAAAGAAATATAAAATCCTTGTAATAACTCTGATCTTGAGGTCAATGTCGAAGCGTTAAAAATAAAGGAATTGATAAGTTCGAAAAACAAAATATAAATTATAATAAAACTTAAGAAAAAGGAAAGTAAGAAAAACCTACTATACAGAGATAAAACTACAAAAAACAATATATAAGATATCCTATTGAAGGTCATCAATAAAGCAAAGGCAACTAAAAAAAATTTATAGGAAATTTTTTTATCTTCTGATTCAAAATTTATCAACAACCATAAAACACATAAGGTGCCAAAGGTTTGAACAGTGGTAGTCAGTCCAAGAATAGGCTTAATAAATGGAAGTCCTTTTTCTGCTAAAGTAGTGACAAATATATTTCCACCAAAAAAATAGGAAGCTATGCCAAAAAAAAGTGAAATCAGAATATAAATAAATAACATTTTTTTAAAAACTCTAATGTTATCTCTAGTACTTTGAAAGGCCTCAATAAAAATGAGCCCAAAAAAGGGATAAAATACAATTGGCTTAAAAGAACCATTAAAAACGCTTATCATAAAAATATACGAAATAACCAAAGAAATGAAAATTGCTTTTCTAATATCAAACTGAATTTGATTATACTTAAAAAATAAAGAAAATAAAATAAACCCGAATAAAAATACTTTATCTATTCCAAGACCTGAACATAGCAGACCGAAACAAATAAAAAATATCAGGATGCTATCTATTCTTTTATTTATTAATGAAAAATCTCGAAACGGACTCAACATCATTTTAATTGAATTGCTCAACCAACTTTTTCATCTGATTATGTCTACTGTATTTAAGGATATTCAATCTGGAATTAGTTCTCAACTCTTCTGAGAACTTTGGATTTTCATAGGATTCCTGTAAAGTTTTTAATATTAAAAAACCTATTTCAGGAGACTTCACAAAGTATCCTAGATTCACATCCTTTAATATCCTTTCCATTACATCATCATCGGTTGGACATAGTAATACCGGTTTTCCAATTGCCAGATATTCATACAGTTTGGAGGATGGGATTCCCTTCATATTGCCATACGCTATACCCAATAAAACATGGGCTTTTTGTAGCATTGCGATAGCTTCAGACCTTGGAAACCGATCTGTCACTTCTACGAAAGATTTAAGGTGATTTGGAACCAAAGATTCAATTCTTTTTTTCTCCTTGACATCAAATCCAGCTCCCAAAAAAATCAGACGAAATGGCCTTCCTTCTCTATGACACATCTCTAGAACATCTAAAATAAGCCTAATATCCTGTGATGGATAAAGTACGCCACTGTACATCACCGTAAACTGATCGTAAAGTGGCAGTTCCGGCAAATCCAAAAGGCTTTCTTCAAAGCCATTTTGTACTGTAATTCCGGGCTTATTTAAAAAATCACAGATTCTTTTTGTATAGTGGGCGGAAACCGAAATTACCGAATTTGCTGTTCCGACCCATTTTCGTTCATAAGCGGACTCAATATTGGCAATCCATTTTCTAACAGCACCACCGCTTTTTTCCATCTGAAGTTCATTAGTGCTCCAGTCGTCTCTATAATCGGCAATCCAAGATATACCCAGCTTTTTATTCAGCATATATCCTAATCGAAACAGGTAAAACGGTTCGCCTGAAATAAGAAGTTTTTCCGGCTTTTCTTGCATAACCAACTTTTGCAGGTATGGTGAAAAAATAGAAAAAGAAGTAAAAATAAGGGTGAACTGAGCTAAAAGAACGTCCACTAGTTTCGTGATCAAAAATAGAGGACGAAAAACACCTTCACCAAATCGTCTATAAGCTTGATCAAGAATTCCCGGTTTGAAAGGGAGATAATGAACTTCGTAATTAGGGAATTTTTCGATTATTACTTTATCACCTATAGGCACTTTGGTGTCCTGATGAGTTTTCAGGTCTTTTGTCCATATACGCGTTACAACGATAGGGTAAAATCCGAATTTGTAAAAATTCTGTGCCCAGTAGGTTAGCCTTTGTGCAGGTGTGAGTGTACAAGGGGAAAAATAAAAAGAAACTAAAAGAATTTTTTTCAATTCGATAAATTAATCGATTCCAAAGAAGGCTCTGCATTCAATAGGCCTAAGTCCTGAAGTAAGCTTTCCATAACTTTTTCGTTTTGATGGTTGGAATATTTCCCTGCGATTTGGTGAGAGATTTTTTTCATTTCTCTAATCTCTTCCAAGGAGGTAGCATTCAAAGCCTCACCCAATTCTTTTTCATCAAATGAATGAGCTACTATCCCATTTTGCTCTTCCAGGACTATTTTACTCATCTCCGGAGAAGGGCCAATAGCAATTGCCAGGCGGGCCTGGATAAACTCAAAAAATTTATTGGGAAGTGCATTCGCATAATTAAAATTGACAGGCTCCAAAATGAAGAGACCGATATCGAAGCGATTGATAAATGAAGAAATTTCTTGAGTAGGAACCGGGGCCAGAAACTCAATTCGTCTTCCCTTCGCCAATTCTTTTAATTCTAGAAAATAAACAGGATCTGAGGGTATTAGCATCAATTTCAATTCAAAACGATCATCCAAATGGTCCATAAGGCGGATCATTTTCTCAATTTTCCTGCTCCGGTTGGCTATCCCATGATGAACAATTTGAATTCTATCCTTCTCAATACTTGGCTCCAAGTTAGGTTCATAGTCCGGGGTATTAAGTATCAGGTGAGCCTCGACGCCATAATCTCTTGCATAATCTTGGGCGATCCCATCACAAACGGTTATAAACTTATCCGCCATGGGAATGTATTTTTTACAAACAAAATTCACAAATCGTTTATGAAACCATTTCCAGAGCAACATCTCGCTAAATTCTTTGGCATATTGCTCATGCGCATCGAATATCACTTTGGCCTGAGGATGAGATTTTCTTAAAGCCACGGCTAAGGGCCAAGTTTCGGCATCATTTGCCAAAATCAGATTAAAAGTTGGCTGCAACAAACTCAAATCCTTCAGGCTGCTATGCCGTAAAAATTCTTTCACGCGAATTCGAGCCAATCTTGCTACCATGATTCCTAATTTCAAGGCTCGGAAGAAGGGAGATTTTGCTTTGGTGAGTGGGTAAAAAGACTTTTCTCCGGTGTATTCAAGGCCACTAAGCACAATTTCAAATCCATGTCTTTCAAAAAAAGAAATCTGTCTAAGCACTCTTGGATCAGAATGCATTCGGGAAAAAGATAAGATGAGGACCCGCTTTTTCAATATCAGAAAAGATTAGCTACCATTAAATGATTCCAGCTACCATCCCCTTTGTTGTGAGCCACCTGCGACTGAATGGGTAAATTCTCCGCCCCTTTTTTCAAAATTCCTTCCTTGCTCAAAATTTCTCTGGATGCCTTAATTTTATCCTGAGTACTGGGATTATCCATCCAGGACTTTTGAGGTGGTTCAAAACCTATTTTATCCTTCCTCCATGCGATTTCCTCCGGAAGTAAATCCTCGAAAGAAGCCCGCATCAAATATTTGGTCCAACCATCCTTGATTTTCAAATCGGAAGGAAGACTGAAGACAAATTCCACCAATTCATGGGACAGGAATGGAAGTCTTACTTCTCTGCTGTGTGCCATGGAATTTCTGTCAGCATATCTCAATAGCGTGGGTAATCCTATTTCAAAAGTCGAGAAATATAAATGGCTATTCAAATGACCCAAGTCAAAGTTGAAGTCGTTATGCGAAAACTTCCGAAAAGCGGAGAAGAAGTCATCTGCCATCAATGTTGAATTTTTCATCTTAGTATTCAACACTTTCCTTCCTACTTTATTGACTAAAGTTGGAAAATTAGCAGCAATTGCTTGCTTAAATCCAGGCTTGGGAATTTTCGCATTGATGGTATTTTCCTCATGGAGCTGCGCATAGGCAGAAAATTCTTTCTCGAATTGATTCCCGGAACGCTTCCGAATTTCATTGAAAAAAGTGGTGAAATAGGGATGGTATCCTGCCAAAATCTCATCGGCACCCTGACCGTCCAAGAGTACCGTTACTCCTTTCTTTTTTGCCAACTCATATACTTGGTATTGGACTAAGATGCTGGCCGAGCCAAAAGGCTCTTCTTGGTGGTAACAAATCTTGTCAAATACTCCTTCCAAATCGTCCATTTCGCTGTACACCTCGTGTGAAGTGATTCGCGTATTTTCCCTTACTTTTTGTATGAAGTATCCCTCGTCTTTATGAAAATTCTTAAATCTTGCAGAAAATGTGTTTTGAATGGATTCGGGATGATCCCTTAGCAAATGATCCATCACACAGACTACCAGGGAGCTATCAATACCTCCGGACAGACTTGAGCCCACCAAGACATCAGATCGTAGTCGTCGATCGACCGATTCAATAAAGAGTTCTCTAAAACGCTCTTTGGCCCCGTTCAAGCTAACCGTGCTTTTTTGAGATTGAGGATTGATTTCCCAGTACTTTTTGATGGAAATCTTACCCTCTTTCCAGATCATGTAATTTCCAGGGGCTAGTTTTCTTACTCCTTTAAAAAAAGTCTGCCCCAGATCCGAATGATTATCCAAAAGATCAAAATGCAGGTAATTGAAAATCATTTCGGGGTCAGGATTTTTTGCAACTCCCACTGCCCAAAACTCTTTCATTTCCGAGGCAAAGTAAAAAGCCTCCTGAAATTGAGTAAAGAAAAAGGGCTTTTCTCCAAATCGATCTCGAGCGCAAAAGACCTCACCTGTTTGGTTGTCATATAGCGCAAATGCAAACATTCCATCCAAGTCCTGAAGACAGTCTTCTCTTTTTAAATCATACAAAGCTAAAAGGACCTCTGTGTCAGAATTGCTTCTGAATTTATAGCCCTTTTTAACCAACTCGGCTTTGATTTCAAGGTAGTTATAGATCTCTCCGTTGAAAGTGAGTGTATATCGATCCAAGTAATGCATCGGTTGGGCACCTGACTCAGTTAAGTCCAGTATTGATAATCTTCTGTGACCAAAACCAATTCTGCCGTCATCACTTATCCAATGACCTGAGCCATCCGGACCTCGGTGGATGATTGAATCAGTCATTTTCTTGAGCCTTTCCTTGCTGATCAGATTCGGGTTTTCAGAAAGAATTCCTGCTATTCCGCACATTTACTTTTCTTTTTCTAGTTTACCCAATTTATAATCCTCCACTAAACGATTTGCAATGGCAATAGGATCATGCCATTTGAGGACAAAGTCCCTGCTTTTTTTAGCCAATTCAAACAAATCCTGTCTCGGTAGTTCTAGGACGGATTTAAGTCCTGCTTTGATACTCTCAGAATGAACATTTATGAAAGGAAGTTCTTCTTTCATTTTGTTTGGAATGTAGTAAAGATCTTCCTCCCTTAGGTAAACCAAGACAGGCTTACCCAAGGCCATGGCTTCCACTGCCAATCCTCCATACCATCCAAAAAACAGTTGATCTACCAATACATCAATATCCTGATAAATTAATTTTGCTTCAGCGTTGGATACTCCCTCGATAAGTACAAATTCAAATTGATATCCTTCGGATTTGAGCTCCTCTAAAGCTGCAATTACAAAATCAGTTCCTTTTCCTTTTCTATTACTTGGAGCATGTCCAATCCGAAGTGGTCGATTCTGCAGTTGCGTATAATGAGGTTTCCATTCTTCAAATGAAATGTGTGAGTAAGGTAAAAACTCAGCGCCTAAAGGTAGTACATATAGCAAATCCGGATTTAGTCCATATACTTTAAAACAAAATCGAGCCATACGTTCGATTTGTATTCTTTTTTGGGAGTCAGTTCTTTCGTTATAATACTCTGAACCCACTTGAGTTGCTGCTGTTATTTTGAAGTTTCTCAGGCAAAAATCTCCCTGCCTCGCATCATCACCTTGGTATTGAACAAACAGTGGAATTTTACGCCATTTCAACACACGAAGTTCAATGCCTTGCATTAGATCCAAATATCCCGCATAGAATTTTCTAAACAGATTTCGGGCCAGAGATGAAGTGGGAATGTAAGGTTCCTGGATAAATAGGGTGGTTCCAAAATTAAAGTGAATAGCATCCCAATCTTGAAAAACGTAGGCCAATGCTTTTAGTCTTTTCCATTCCCGTTGGAAAAAATTATCCGAATCCTTCCAAATAACTTTATCTACTGGATAACCCAAATAGTTCTGCCTTAAAGCCCAAGTCTGACTATCTACTCCCAAGATGCGTAGATGTTTGCTGATGCCTTGCGGGTTTCCTCCAACAGTTGTCGGCAGGTGAAGTACTTTCATTGCTAAGATTTAAAAAAAACGCTCAGTTATCCTGGTTTTCGACCAAGTCCTTTATTTGCTTCAAATTGTCGAAAAGCCTTTTCTCCGGAAAGTGCAGGTCTTTTTTCATGGCTGAGTTATCTCCGATTAGATCCCTCGCTTCCCCTTCAACAAATTGGTAAACGGGCTGAATCCCGAGAAATTCCCCCATGCGGTCAGCGATCTCTTTGATTGAAAGTGTGTCCTGACCTGAAATATTATAGGTAGCGCTTTTGTGCTTTGCAAATGAAGCAACTGTGGCCGCCGCAGCATCTTCTACATGAATCGGGTTAATTCGGATGCCCTTTTCTCCCTGTAATAAAATTGGTTTTTGACTAACTATGCTGTCCATCAGACGGGGGATTAACATCCCTTTCTTTTGATTTGGACCATAAATGAAAAAATACCTGAGTACGCTGACCTGAAAAACCGAAGAATAACTTTGAGACAATACCTCACCGGAAAGTTTACTTCCCAAATAATATCCCAATTGTCCAGGAGGAACAATTGCGGAATTTTCGTGAAATGCATGCTCCCCATTTCCATAAACTCCACCCGAAGAAGCGTATATGAATGATTTTAATCCAACTTTTACGCCATAGTCGAGCAATTTTGCAGTGGAGGCTATATTGACTTGAAACACACTCAGTGCTTTTGCAGGGAAATCCCTGAAATGGGCAGATTGTGCCAAATGGATTATCACCTCTACTTTTTCAGGAAGAATTTCCAAAGACCAATTTGTCTCAAGGTCTATCGGAATATAATTCATTTCTTCGAGAGGTATTTTGGGAAGAGAATGGACTATTCCAAAAACTTGATGTCCAGTTTGAATCAATAAATTACAAACTTCCCGTCCGAGAAGTCCATTGGCACCTGTGACTAAAACACTTGTTTTTTTAGACATTTTTAAAATTCTTAATAGGCAATAAAAACCATCCAAATCCCACAAAACTGGCAAGAATTCCAAGTTTCAATACTATTGATTTCCACTCTATCGAAGCATTTTGCATTAAAAAAGAAAGAACAAGTACAATCCCCATCAAAGAAATCAAGACCATCAGCCGATTGTAGGAAATATGAATGGGATGATACCGCTGAGTGAAGAAAAAATACCCAAGGGAAAGAAAAAGGTAAGATAAAGCTGTCGCTATAGCTGCTCCCAATGCTCCGAAAATGGGAATTAAAAACCAATTGAATCCAAAATTAACCCCGGCAGTAATCCAGGAGAGGTGTGCAAACAATTTGGTTTTCTTTTCAAGGGAGATCCCGATACCGGTAATTTGTTGCGATGCCTGAAAAACAATTGCAAATCCCAAAATTGCCATCGGTAAAGCACTCTTCAAATAATCATTACCCATGATGAAATGGATGATTTCACCGGAAAACAAGGCAAGCCCACCTGCAAGTGCCGCTATGGAAAAAACCAAAAGTATGAGCACATCACCATAGATTTTTCGGTATTTCTCCGGATTGTCGGTACGGATTTTTATTGCCACCGGACTCCATGCCTGACCAAATGCTGCTGATACAAACAAAATGACGGATGCAAATCGGAATGATACGGAATAGATGCCAACCTCTTCCACCGTTGTTATGGAAGCAAGCATCCAACGGTCCTGGGAGGAGAAAATCCAGTACGCCAAGGAGGAAAAAATAAAGGGATAGCCGAACTCAATTAACTCCTTCGACCATTTCTTGGAAACCTTCCCGATCGAAAAATCTTTCCGAATAAAATTCAGAGCCATAGGCAAAACCAAGAGAACAACAATAGCTTGGGCACCCAGCAAACCGTCAATACCCAAAGCCAAGGATACGACCATATAAAGTCCTGCCAAGGCGGAAAGTACTCTCGAAGTCATTGAAATGATCAAAAACTTCCAGGGAGAAAATTGAAGTCGGATCACATCCAGGATAAACTGAGTCCATTGTGTTCCGCCCATCAGAAGCAATGCCGCTGTCAGGCCAAAATTGGAAAAAGGAATCACTTCTATTTTCCAAAAAACTTTTGTAGACATCACTCCGATAAAAGTGATAATTAAAACACTTGTGACAGTAAAAAAAAGTGTCACCAAACCCGAGGATACAATCTCTTTCCTCCTGTTTTCAGTGACATCCGTGTCCCAATAAAAGCGTTGAACAGCGTTGTTAAGCCCGAAATTTGCAATCACTCCGAGTAAAGCCGAAGAAGTGAGGATCAATTCAAGAAAACCGAACGATTCAGGTGAAAGAGCTTTGGCAATAAATGGAAAAGTGAAAAAGCTGATGATCTTGGAAATCAAATCAGCACCACCATAGATTGCAGAATCTTTGGCTAATTGCCTGATTACATTCAATCTACGATTCTGTTTTTAACTAAGGGATGGACAATCTTTGGACTCCTGTTGGGATACTCCCCGAGGAGAGGATGAAAAAGATTGATCAGTGATTCCCGATTTCCCTGAAGGAATTCTATAATCTCCCCGAATACAAATCTGGCACTATCCAGACCATGATATTTCTCCACATAATTCCTTCCCGCATCCCCGAGTTGATTTCTCAATTGTGGATGAGTGATCAATTTTCTCAGTACATCTACAAGGTTTTCAGGGGTACCGGATACTATAGGGCATTCTTCAAAATAGGACCATCTTCTAAGCGGGAGAATGTAGGATTCATCCTCCATATTGGAAATAACCGGAATTCCAGAGGCTAGCCCTTCCAATCCGTTCATCCCATGACCGGTAGCAATAAGCTGCTCAACCAAAATATCCGCTTCCTCATTCAGAATTTCTTTTACTCTGGAGTTTTGAAGCTTTTCAAGCAGAATTAATTCAATTTTCAATCCTTCTGCTTGCAATTTTTTAATGGAATCGAGTATAAACTCTGAACCTTTGAATCCTCTGTGATTTGGGGCGTGAACGATTCGAACTGAACCATTTACCCCATCTGCATTACTCTTGCGGTTGGAGGGTTTCCATTGGTCCAAATCGATGTAAAGAATGGTAGGTGCCAATACATCCCACCTTCCAAAGCCATCTGGCCCCATAATTCCGCTAAAAAGAACATCCGCATTTTTAGACCAATAGGAAACTTGTTTTTGAATCGTGTCTTGTTTTAAAGCTGCTTTTGGATAGGACATCATCAAACCATGAATCAATCCTGTTGATCTGATATTTCGATAAACATAAGAATCAGAACCATAGGGCATCACCACAACCTTTTTACCTGCCAAACGAAACCAAAAGCTCTGGAAAAATTGAAATGGGGTATTCCCTAGAAAAAATCCATCAAAGGACAAAAAGAATAAATCATAGCTCCACAAACCTGAGAGAAAACCCAAATAGGGCTTCATCGGATGCAAAGCCCATGAAAATTCTTCTGACAACAATCTGTCCCAGTCTTCCCGCTTATTGATACTTGAGTAAAAATCAGTGGTATAAGTTTCGGAAATAAACCCGCTGCTTTTCATGGCTCGGGCCCAATAGCTATTATTTATTATAGGCGTGGAACCCCATACCAAAGCAGGTTTTTGTCTTCTTTTCCTCAACCCGATTGTAGCTGCCCAACAGGTTGCCACTATAAAATAAAGGGGGATCCAAAAAAAGGTTACTATCGAGGTAACCAACTTTTTGAGGAGTTTCATTCAGCGAAATTCATCATGTTATTAGTTCTTTTGCAGGATTTCCGGCGATTTTACTTCCAGGAGGGAAGCTTTTGTTCACAAAGCTATTTGCACCCACGATACACCCATCTCCAAGAGATACACCCGAAGAGATAACCACATTGGGTCCCAAATAACAATTATTACCAATTGATACCGGAGCATATTCATAAGGTTCTACTCCCCCACTGACTGCCCATCGTACGGTGTCATGGGAGTAAATTTGAACTCCTGCTGAAATACTGCAATTCGATCCAATAGCTAAACGTCCGCTTCCATCAATTATGGTAAAAGGTCCAATCCAAGTTCTTTCTCCCACCTGCACATTACCGAAAACATATGCGGAATCATAAATTGATGAACCTTCGCCAAATCCGAGTTTTTTTGCTCTCTCCCAGCGATCAAACAATAACTCATTAAAGGGAAGTGACCGGTTTAAATCTGACTTGAACATCTGATCCAATTCACCCTTGAGTGTCTCCAATTTCTTGAGTAAGTCCAATTCTTGGGGTGTATTACTCAGTTTTTCCTTACGATTCATTCAATTTTCTCATTGTTGAGGAAAATCCTGCACCACCATTCGAAATTCATAAAACTCCAAATCAGCAATCGGTGGTTGATATGCTGATCAATATGCTCATGCACTATTTTACGTATGTATTCTTGGTTGATAAACTCCGAGGAAACAGTCTTTTTATCCAGTAAGAGTTCTTTGATGTAGGCCGCATTTTCCCCACGGTACCAACTTTCATCAGGGGCAGAAAATCCCTGTTTTTTACGGTTGATAATTTTTTCGGGCATGAAATTTAGCATGGCCTTTCTCAGGACATTTTTACCGTCATCAAATTCCTGATAGGATTTGCTGCGCTTTCTAAAGTCATTCTCATTGATTGTGAGCATCTGCTCAAGATTTCCCAGCTTAAAGTTTACGGGAATCTTTTGGGCAAAATTGACCAATTCATTATCCAAAAACGGGAAGCGCTCCTCCAAACCATTGGCCATACTCAGCTTATCTCCCACCAACAGAAGACCGGGAAGGAAGGTCTTTGCTTCGAAATACAATGAGTTGTTGATATGATCCTCCGGGGTATTATATTGGAGCTTATCATTAAAAGTAAAAACCCGCTCAAAGATTCTTTTGGGATCGGAAAAGTCAACTTGCTTTCGGATTTCGGGAACGAATAGCTCCTCCCGCTGTTGATCAGGAACTAATCTTTGCCAAAACTCATAGTAGAGGTCGAAAAACTCCCGTTGACTTACCGATTTAAAAATTCGGTAATACCTCCACGGATATCCACCGAAAAGTTCATCTCCACCAGTCCCTTGAAGACAGACTTTGACAAACTTGGAGGCCAATCGAGATATGTAATAGTTGGGATAGGACATTCCCACCCTTAAGTCCTCAAGGTGATAAACCACCCTTGGCAAAGACCATCGAATGTCTCCGGCATTCAAAACCTGCTCATAATGTTCGGTTTTGAAATAATTTGCCATTAACTCCGCATCTCTCCTTTCGTCATAATTTGCTTCCACACCCGTGACTTCACTCATGTCAAACCCACAGGTAAATGTGGTAAGCCGCTTTACGTGTTTGGAAGCCTGGGCAGTGATCGAACCTGAATCCATTCCCCCCGATAAATATGATCCTACAGGCACATCGGCTATCATTTGACGGGAAACAGCCTGTTTGAACAACTTTTCAGTTGTAGAAATAGCATCCTCAAAGCTTAAACTTGGATCAGTTTTGGTAAAGTCATAATCCCACCAAGAGTGATGTTTAATGGACTCGGTATGCGCATCAATTTTGACTGTATTGGCAGGCGGTAGCATATTTACTCCCGCAAAAAGCGTCCGAAAGCTGAACATATTCTGAAAGGTGAAATACTCATTCAGTGCCTCAGGATTTAGTTTTGTCGAAAAGGAGGGATGAGCAATTATGGCTTTTATTTCAGAGGCAAATACCAACGTTCTTCCTGTAAACCAATAATAGAGAGGTTTAACGCCATAGCGATCACGGGAAAGATATAAGGCCTGTTCGGCTTTATTCCATGCCCCTACAGCAAACATACCATCCAGTCTTTCAAAAAAAGAAGGACCATAAGCAGCCAAACCTTCCACCAAAACTTCGGTGTCAGTAGTAGAGACAAATTCATGCCCTTTGGCCCTCAATTCCTGCTTAAGTTGGAGGAAATTATAAATACACCCGTTAAACACCACTACCCAATTACCGTCTTTCGAGGTCATGGGTTGGGCACCTCTGGGTGAAGTATCCAAAATTGCCAAGCGACGATGTGCCAAGGCAATGGAATTTTCAGTAAAATAACCATCTCCGTCCGGTCCTCGGTGGGCTATGGCATCTGACATTTTCTTTAAGGCACTCAGCCCAAATGGCTCTCCATTTAGATTATAGACCCCTACTATTCCGCACATAAATTTAGAGGGCCTTTATTGCCGCAACCACATATTCAAAATCCTCACTGCTCATTCGATTGTGTAAAGGAATGGCCATGGAATAATCGTTGGCAGCTTGGGCACCAGGAAAATCAGACGCTTTGATTTGGTATGTTTCTTTATAGAAATTCAGCATATGAACGGCATGGGTTCCGGGACGCGTGGAGATTCCCATCTCCTGCAATTTTTCCATGATTTCATTTCTGGAAAAAGGAGCTTTACTTTCATCTACAAAGCAGGCAAAGGATTGCCAGCCATGTTTGTAATCTTTTCCAAAGCTTGGTGTGCGCAGCCACTCAACTGACGCCAATTCTTTTTTGTAATAAGCAGCCCAGATTTCGCGCTCATCAATATATTGGTCTAATTTTTTCAATTGAACTACACCCACAGCCCCCTGCAAGTCTGTCATTCGATAATTGAAGCCCATCAGATTAAAATCTGGTAGGATATAGGGACGTGGACCATGGTGGCGCTGCTCCTCAGAAATGGAAGCACCGTGATTTCTTAGCATTCCCATCAGATCCGCCAATCTGTCATCATTGGTAGTGATCATCCCTCCTTCACCGGTCGTGATTGATTTTCTGGGATGAAAAGAAAAACATCCGATCGTGCCTAAAGCACCCGCAGGAACTCCTTTATATCCTGCTCCCGCTGCACAGGCTCCATCTTCGACCAAAGGAATAGCCCCTGCAATTTTCTTAATCTCATCCATATCAGCACATAAGCCGAACAAATGGACAGGAATAATCGCTTTGGTTTTGGATGTAATTCTTTTTTTGAGATCGACCGGATCAATATTAAAAGTCACTGGATCCACATCTGCAAAGACAACTTTAGCTCCGCAATAGAGGACAACGTTGGCGGTAGAAACCCATGTGAATGCAGGAACAATTACCTCATCTCCCGGACCAATCCCCAATGCGACCAAAGCCAAATGCAGGGCAGTAGTCGCGCTGGTCACTGCTAAGGCATGTTTAACCTGATGACGTTCTGCAAAGATTTTTTCAAATTCACGCACCTTTGGACCACTGGTTATCCAACCACTCATCAGAGGCTCTTTAGTGGCCTCCCACTCTTCAATTCCAGTCATAGGTAGCGAAATGGGTATATTTCGCTTTTCTGTTAAATTCATCAGTTCTGAATTATCTGTTTATTAATTAATCAGCCTCTATCCACTCCTGTGGTAATCCTCCATTCAATCAGTTTGAGTAATCCTTCTCTCAAGCCGTAGTGGTAAAGGAAACCCAATTCTTCCTCTGCTTTCTTTCTGGAACCAATTCTGTTTTGAACCAATGCTCTGGCATCATCAGCAGAATAAGGCTTATATATCACTTCCAAATTAGAATTTTTCAATTCCAAAATTAGATTGCATAGCTCACGAATGGAGGTTTGGACTTCCGTACCTACATTGTACATGCCAAATTTCGTGTTGCTTTTCAAAGCTTGAACATTGCATCTGGCGACATCCTCTACGTAGATAAAATCATAGGCTTGACTACCGTCCCCATTGATGGTGGGCGGTTCATTGGCTTCGATCTTATTGAGCATGATCGGAACCACACCTGTGTACGCTGCGGTTTGGTCTTGATGCGGGCCGTAGACATTCATATATCTCAGACCAATTACTTCTAGTCCATATCGGTCATGAAAAGCAGCAGCCATAGCTTCTCCTGCAATTTTTGTTGCGCCATAGAAGTTTTTATTGTTAAAGGGATGGCTTTCAGTCATTGGAAGTTCAACAGCATCACCATACACAGAAGCAGAAGATGACCAAATCAGCTTTTTGATATTGTTTGCCACGCATGCCTCAAGTACATTGAATGTTCCTGCAATATTCACTTCAAAGGCAGTCCTTGGATAGTCTTTGCAATGCAACAACCACATCGCTGCCAGACATATTACATAGTCTTTGCCCTTCATGGCAGCATTTAAGATGTCGATTTCTCGGACATCTCCTCCAATGGGAAAAATGGTACATCTTGGGTCTTTGAGCTGTTCTTGCAAATAATCTTTTTTACCTCTGGCAAAATTATCATATACAACCACCTCAGCCACGGCTTCTTTCAACAGCTCGGAAACAACAAAACTGCCGATAAATCCGGCACCACCGATCACAAGGATTTTTGAATCTTTCAATTCCATATTCTATTCAGATTAATTTTCAAATGGATGCTTTGCCAACTCACCAGCGGCGAGAGGATGATAATTGCCTTTGAGGCCTAAAGGCTTCATGTGTCGGATGTCATGTACCAACTGAATGCTATTCATCGCTTCATCCAGACCGAAGCCATTTCCATCAAGGATGTGCTGATAGCTGTGGGTATGAAGTTCTGTAAACCCATCACTGAATTCAATCTCTTCCCCTTCCATGGACAGTGATCGGAAGGTCCTTCCTCCACGGGCTTTTACCGATTCGGGCAGTGTATCTGCATTGATGCTCAGAAACCATCTCACTCTGGCCTTTTCCAGTTCGAGGTATCCCGCGGCGCGGTCATGGGTATGAATGTGGACTTCATTGGTTTTTACTTTTCCAAAAACCCAGGTAAGCATATCATAGAAATGAACCCCAATGTTGGTAGCAATACCTCCTGACTTGGTTACATCTCCTTTCCAAGAAGTATAATACCAGTGCCCCCTTGAGGTAATATAGGCCAGATCTATGTCGTAAATTTTATCGGCTGGACCATTGGCAATCCGTTCTTTCAAGGCTATGATCGAGGGATGGAGTCGCAATTGAAGAATATTAAACAACCGGGTGCCATGTTCTTTTTCAACCTCTTTGAGTGCTTCAATATTCCAGGGATTCAGCACTAACGGCTTTTCGCAGATCACATTGGCACCCACTCTCAGACCAAATCGAATGTGTGAATCGTGCAGGTAATTGGGCGAGCAAATGCTCACATAGTCAATTTTCTGCTCACTTCGCTTCAGCTTTTCCACATGCCTGTCAAATCGCTCAAACTCCGTGAAAAAATCGGCATCAGGAAAGTAGCTGTCCATCACTCCCACGCTGTCAAACTTATCATAAGCAGCCAAAAGTTGATTTTTAGTATCTTTTATTGCTTTCATGTGGCGTGGAGCGATATATCCTGCTGCACCTATTAATGCAAAATTTTTCATTTTACTGTTGTTAGAAATTCATTGGTGCCAAGTCCATCTGAAAAAGTCTGTTTTTGGATGGGTGACAACTCGTTTAATTAATTTTTGAAACAACTCCGTTTTTGAGTTGATATTTTTCATTTGACTCGGGGCAAATAGCAATGCCATCGGTGCCAAAAACCAATTTATGACCATACTCACTCATCCAGCCAATCTGTTTGGACGGATTTCCTACCACCAATGCATAGGATGGAATTGTCTTCGTGACCACCGCACCTGCACCGATGAAAGCAAACTCCCCAATGTCATGTCCACAGACAATTGTCGAGTTTGCTCCGATTGAAGCACCTCTACCGACATGGGTTTTGGAATATTGTCCGCGGCGATTGACAGCACTTCTGGGGTTTATCACATTTGTAAAAACCATCGAAGGACCTAAAAACACATCATCATCGCAAGTAACACCTGTATAAATGGAGACGTTGTTTTGAACTTTCACATTATTACCCAACACTACTTCAGGAGAAATCACCACGTTTTGTCCGATGTTACAGTTTTCTCCCAGCTTGCAGTTGGGCATCAGGTGCGAAAAGTGCCAAATTTTGGTTCCTTTTCCGATTTCGCAGCCTTCATCTACGATGGCTGTTTCATGTGCGTAATATTCCTTCATTTGGTAAAAAAAAACTTAATAGTGTTGATTATAAAATCTTGTTGTTCGCTTTTCATTTCAGTGTGAATCGGTAAAGACAGAACCTTATTGCATAGCGATTCAGCAATTGGAAAATCCCCTTCGCTGTACCCATATTCCAAGTAGGCATTTTGTCTGTGTAAAGGGACAGGATAATAAACCATAGTGGGTACTCCATTTTCCTGAAGATAAGCCTTCAATTCGTCCCTTGAGGCACCTTCCACCTGAACTGTATATTGATGAAACACGTGGGTCGAATTGGCGGCCCGCTTGGGAGTTTTAATATTGGGATGGTTCACAAAAGCTTTGTCGTACCGATCCGCAACTTCGTTTCGGGAGGCCGAATACCGATCCAAATGCCGGAGCTTTACTCTCAATATGGCTGCCTGAAGGGTGTCCAATCGGGAGTTAACTCCAATTGAATCGTGGTAATATTTCTTTTTTTGACCATGATTGGCGATCATTCTGAGTGTTTCAGCAAAGACAGGATCATTGGTAAACATCGCTCCTCCGTCTCCATAGCAACCCAGATTTTTGGAGGGGAAGAAAGAGGTTGTCCCTACATCGCCCATGGTGCCAGCCTGTGCTTTACGTCCATCAGAGAATGTATAAACAGCTCCTATCGCCTGTGCAGTATCCTCGATTACTTTAAGGTTATTTTTCCGGGCAAAATCCAAAATGAATTCCATATTGGAACACTGTCCATAGAGGTGTACAGGAACGATCCCGACCACTCTGGGCCCCATGGACTCCTCGAGTGCCTTTGGGTCCAACTCATAGGTATCGGGGAGGACATCAACAAATTTGGGCTTTAACCCCAAAAGTGCAATAACTTCCACAGTAGCCACATAGGTAAAAGTAGGCACAATGATTTCATCCCCTGGCTGAAAACCCAAGGCCATCATCGCTATTTGAAGCGCATCGGTACCATTGGCACAGGGAATAACAAATCTGGCTCCGGTATAGTCCGCAAGTTCAGCCGAAAAGGCCTTAACATCCGGACCGTTAATAAATGCAGTGGTGTCTAATACCTGTTGGATTGCTTGATCAACCTCTGCTTTAATCTGCTCGTACTGCGCACGGAGATCTACCATTTGAATGGATGCCATCACTAATTCGACTTGATATTTTCTATTAAAACTTTATAAAGGTTGACCAAAACTCCCACAAACAATCCCAAAAAAATCGAGAAAATAAGAATCAAAGGCTTATTGGGTTTTGAAGCTCCCAAAGGTATGGCGGCTTTTTCCAAAACAGTAAAAATCGGAGTTTCTTTTTTGAGCTGAATGGCAGCCTGCTCCATCTCCTGCTTCAGCGAATTGTAAATGTTAAAGGCTATGTTGAACTCAAATTCAAGTTGCTCCTCTTTGGTACTCACCCTTCTGGAAATTAAACCTTGATTGGAATCCCGAAAAGATGCCAATCTCATTTGGGCTTCATTAAACTTTTTTTCTGTTTCAATGACTCTCTCCTCTATGAATTCCATGTTTCTTTTTTGCCTTCCTACTTTGTATTCAGTCACATAGGCGATCAAACGGTCCAAAACCATGGAGTTAACCTGAGCAGCAATCACCGGCTCCGGCATGGAAACATTCAGACGGATCATTTTTCCCTTCTGCTCAATCAAAATCCTTTTTTTCAATTCACCTACAGCAAACAATTCCTGACCGGTGAGATTGAGGTAATCTTCCTGCTTTTCCACAGCTTCGCCAAGATCAGCAGGAAGAGGGTCAGGACTGGCAAACCATCCCACAATCATTGCAGGAATATTGATCACAAAACTGAGCGTCTTCTTGACTACATTGGAAGGTTGCTCTTGGTAATAGTATTCTTCCAAACTTTGAATTTGACCTTCCTTTGACTCAAACCTGAACTTTTCCTTAGAGATTTCTCTCAAAAAATCACGGCTGTGAATCACATCCGGAAAAATTTCTGCGGTGAGCGCCATTTGGCCCGATTGCAATTGGGACATATTAATTCCCGCCAAACCTGCCAAGGCACCCATTTGACCTAAAGGACTACTTCCTCCACCTTCCGATTCAAGTAAAATATAGGAGGATGACTGATATTCCTTGGGTGTGGTGAAGGCTATCAGTATTCCCAAAACCAAACCAACTACTGAGAAAATCCACAAACTCTTCCTATCCTTAAAAACTGACTGGACAAGTTTCAGATAATTAAAAGTTTGATCCTGCGAATTGCTTTTAGAATTCGATTCCATTCTTATGTTTTTCGAAGTGATACTGCCGGGATTCCAATTACAGTTTGATTTTCCCCGATGTCTTTTGTGACTACCGCACCGGCACCTACTACCACATTATCTCCTATTTTCAAGCCGGGAAGTATCACAGCTCCTGCTCCAATTCTGCACTTTGCGCCAACCTTTACCGCGCCCAGAAGTATGGCTCCTGGCCCTATTTCAGAAAATGATCCAATCTCACATTCATGGTGTACATTGGCTCTAGTATTTATTAGTACTCCAGTTCCAAATTTACATTTAGGGCCAATATAACTGAACTTCATCGCTTCAAATCCATTTGAGATAAGATCTGAACTTATGTGTGAACTGTCCGAGACTAGGTTTTTATACGTTCCTCCATTGCTTTTTAGAAAAGTAAATAATTTTTCTCTTGCTTCAGGATTACCTACCCCCAATACAAAATCGGGGTCGCGATTTAGAAACTCCCTCAGATTCTCCTGATCCGAGATCAAGGGGATTTCTGGATAAGGAGAGGATTTTGAAGGATTTTCATCGAAAAAAATGAAATTTCCGAATTTTAACTTTTTCAATACTTCAAAGACTTCCATTCCGTGTCCTCCGGCTCCTGCTATCACCATATCTTTTTAGTAGATGTCACTATGAAATGGAGGACAAACGTTTGCTTTACTTGGATCCAATTCCGTAATGTTCGAAGCCCAAGGATTTCAGGTAATTTTTGTCATAAATATTCCTTCCGTCAAATACAACCTTATTCTTCAGCAATTTACCTACTGCCTGCCAGCTTGGAATGCGGAATTCGGACCATTCGGTCACTAATAATAGGGCATCCGCATCAACCAATGCATCGTAAGCATCCTTGCAATAGGTTACTTTGTCAAATATGTAATGTGCTTTGGCTTCTTCCATTGCTACCGGATCATAGGCTTTGACAGTTGCACCTGCCGCTCTCAGTTCATCGATAATTACCCCTGCTGGTGCTTCACGCATATCATCCGTATTTGGCTTGAAACTCAAACCCCACATTGCAAAGGTCAGTCCAGTCAAGTCATCCCCAAAATATGCTTTTACTTTATTGGCGAGTACATGCTTTTGGGCATCGTTTACATCCTCCACAGCTTGGAGTACTTTTAGTTCATAGCCATATTGCCTTGCCGTTTTGATGATAGCTTTTACATCTTTGGGAAAACACGATCCTCCATAGCCCACTCCGGGATAAATGAATTTGGTTCCGATACGAGGATCGGAACCAATACCTTTTCTTACCATGTTGGCATCGGCTCCAACTTTCTCACAGAGGTTGGCAATGTCGTTCATAAAAGAAATCTTGGTCGCCAGCATAGCATTGGCGGCATACTTGGTCATCTCGGCAGAAGGAATATCCATGTAAATAATCCGGTCTCCACTCAATTGGAAGGGCTTATATAAGCGTTGCATGATCTGCTCGGCTCGTTCATCATCAACCCCGATTACAATTCGATCAGGTTTCAAAAAATCTTCCACAGCCGCTCCCTCTTTCAAAAATTCAGGGTTGGATGCCACCGCAAACGGAAGATCAGCGACTCGTTTTTCCAAGGCAGCCTTGATGGCGGCTCTTACCTTTTCACCTGTAGTCACCGGTACAGTGCTTTTGGTAGCCACGACAATGTAATCGGTCATTTTTCTCCCGATTTCATCTGCAACTGCCAGGACATATTTTAAGTCAGCAGATCCGTCTTCTCCTGGAGGTGTACCCACAGCGATAAACGCAACTTCTGCACCCTGTATAGCTTCTCCTAAATCTGTGCTGAATTTAAGCCTTCCGCTTCTGTAGTTTCTGACCACCAATTCTTCCAAACCCGGCTCATAGATCGGCATGATGCCATTCTTGAGCTTCTCAATTTTCTTTTGGTCAATATCCACACAGGTTACCTGAATTCCCACATCTGCAAAACATGCACCTGATACCAATCCAACGTAACCTGTTCCAATTACTGCGATTTTCATAAACTATTAATTACTATTAACCAGACTCTGAACCAGAATTCCAAGCGTTGCCAAACTCGAAGCAATTCCAAGCCATGCTGCAGTAGACAATCGTTCTCTTTGCGGTTTCTTCGGAACTACGATTTCCGCTCCGGGTTCTATTTGAGGGTAAAATTTAAACATCAGCAAAGCATGGGTTCTTCGTGCATCCCCATTCGCGTAGATAACATAGGTTTTACTTTTTCTTGCCTCCTCAGTAAAGCCTCCAGCTTGGGAAATGTAATTTCTAAGATTGTTGTTTCTGACAAACCGTGCAGTAGTCGGCATTAATACTTCCCCAACCATTCTAATGGTCTGAAGCTCCTTAGGTATCCTCAAAATATCCCCTTCCTGAAGAATCAAATCTTCACCAGTCCCTGGATTTCGCAAAATTTCCTCCAGATTAATTCCAATCACGTCCTGTTTTTTAAACCTAACCTTGTTAAAAAGGGAATCTCTTGAAAGGGAATCACTAATTGAGTTTTTGTTAAGATTCTCCATGATTTTCCTTTGCTCCTCGATCAGCTTTTTTTCTTCAATGGCGTTGATTTTGCCATCCAAACGCTCAAAAAGTAACAATTCGGCCTGGTTAAGTTGGGGATTTCGCTCAGGATCCACTTTTTCCCGGATTGTTCTGAGATTTTTTTCCTGAATTTCTTCGGGGGTTACATCTTTGAAATAGACAGTCCTTCTCACCAAACTCGCACCTTTTGGATATGCAAATTGATTAAGTCCACCTGCGCGCTTGATCACGTCTGAAATCCGTTCATTCGCGGATGAAATTGCAAATTCCCCGGGATAATTTATTTCACCTTCCACCCTGATCAGTTTTTCCCGCTCAAATCCCGGACTTTTCCTGATGAAAACATGATCAAATGGCATTAATGGCAACCTGCTTTCTTCTTCAGAAAGCTTTAAATCCGGATTTATTGAAATCGTGAACAGTTCAGCCAACTTGCCTGAGCTTGCATCTCTTACCCTGCGTGCAATTTCTATTGAGGAATTTGAGGCAGATTGAAGCAAACCTCCGGCCTGAAGGATCAAATCACCTACTGTCATAGAGGAGGCATAGGGATACGTACTGGGGATATTGACCTCGCCGGAAATTTTCACATACGTTTCCTCCTGAATATCATACCGGCTTGGAATAAACAGTAAATCTTCATTTTTCAACTGAACATCTGCTTGAGTTCCGTCCATAATACCTTTCAGATCCAATGGCATTGCGGCAAGAGTCAAATCCTCGCTTGTCCGGTATAATGTGGCTCTATTTACAAAAGCCTCCGGTTTGAGTCCTTGCGCCCTTTCAATCAGATTCTTGACAGAAACCCCATTTTCAAGCGCATATTCTCCAGGCCTGATAACGGCACCGGAAATCTGAACCCGGTTTACAAACCGATCCAAAGTCACCCCGATCAGAATTTCATCCCCGTCTTTTGGGTTAAAAGTGCTAAAATCCTCTCTGGAAACATCAATGACTTTTCGTTCATTATTTTCAATTCTCCTGATCGTCTGACGGTCTTTGAAAGCTTGACTTGTAAATCCTCCCGTGTACAATTCCAAATCTGAAAGCGTATCATCGGGTTTTACTTCAAAAAATCCCTCCCGTCTCACTGGCCCGACTACTTCTACCCTTGCCTGAACCGGAGGCACTATCACCACATCATTATCCTGGAGTGTAATGTTGGATTGAGAATTTCCTTTTGATAAAAATTCGTAAATATCCACAGTGGCCACAAGCCTGCTATCCCTGTAAACCTGAATATTCCTGAAAGACCCATTTTCATTTGGTCCGCCTGCGGCAAAAAGTCCGTTGAATACCGAAGCGAATGACGGTAAAGTATAAGTTCCTGGCCGGGAAAGCTCTCCGACCATCGAAACTTTAATCGAACGGATATTCCCCAATCTTACCTGTATGAAGGTGTTGGGATTTGAGCCTAAAAGCCCTGAATAAATGCGTCCAAGTGAGGATTTTAATCTAGAAGTGGCTGCCTCTATTGAGGCTCCTCCGACTTGGATAGAACCAACATTGGGGATCAATATCCTTCCTTCAGGAGAAACATTGAGGTCAAAAGACTCTTGGGAAGCCCCGTAAACATCAATTAAGAGCTGATCTCCTGACCCTACAATATACCCTTGCGGTGTAGGAATATTTAAGCTTGGATTAAAATCCAAATCCCGGTTATGAAATAATTTATACCCGAAAATCTTTTTCTGAAAGGGAGTGAGATCGTAATAGGGATCTGACCTTCTCAAGGAATCAAACAGGTCACTTTGCGTTTGGCTTGTTGATTCTCTGATTCCTGATGTTGTATTTTGTGCGCTCTGTGGATTAGTGGTTTTTTGTAAACCCATGATCCTTTGCCTTAATTTATTGGCTTCAATCGGGGAAAGTCCCTGTTCCCTAGCCATTCCTTCCAATTGGGATGGAGTCAATCCACTGGACTCAGCTCGTTTGATCAATTGCTCAATCTGAGCATCCGAGAGATTGTCTACCTTCAGCGTAGACAGATTACTTAAATTCTGGGCCCAAACTGAACCTATAAACAGAAAGAAAATAATCCAGAGAAATACTACCCTTGAGAAGTAACGTATGTTGGAGTCTTTCACTTTATTTTATCGAAAATTATTGATTCACATTTTGCGCCGCTAAAATCACACCTTTTACTGTAATTTCTTGCAAAACTTGCAGCTTCGCCCTTTCAGTCACAAATTGTGCCTAGCAAAATATATAGTTTATAGAAGTAGAAATTAAATTCCTGCCTCTCGGTCAAAAAGGATCAATCCCCCGGTGGAAATTCGTCCGGATGCCATGGTAAAGATCACTTTTCGTTCAATTAATTCCTCAATTCGGGTGATGAGATGGTTGATATATTCTGTATTTAAATTATCTCCAGTAACCAATACCTCAATAGTACCCGTGTCGCTACCTCTTGCTATATCACCGGTAAGTATGACCTGCTCCACCTTACCCATTCTTTCCAGTATTTGTTCCAAAAGCATATCTAAGCCTAGATATTTCCTGATGATGTCCCGAATATTGGTGTAAAATGGATGCCTGATATTGGCTTGGTATTCGATTTTATTTTTATCGGAATGCTTGACCAAAATCCCAGCCTTTGTCAGATTGTTAAGCTCCTTTCGAATCGCGTTGGTTGACTCACCAAATTCGTCAGCCAAACCGCGCAAATGACTATGGTTTTTTGAATTCACAAAAAACTTGATCAAAAGACGTAATCGGGTCTTTGACGTAATGAGGGATTCAAGCATAAAAAATGTTTGGATAATGAGTAACAAAGGTACTCATTCGTGTTAATCGAAAAAATAAAAATGCTCTTTTCAAATAAAAAAAAAGGATTTTTTAAGAGCTATTGGCCTACCCCCTGTACACGTTTTTAGGGGACTTTTGCAATAAATCACGAAATAAAACCCCTGTCAAACCACTAAAAGCCCCAAGAATAAATCCTATAATCCCAGTTACAGCAACCAAAGTCATTCCAGAACCCAAGCCCATCAATTCACCCATCCTGTCAGGAAGGGAGCTTGCAGAGGTGATTCCCAAATAGATACTTTGGCCAAGCCAGGTTAATCCCATCCCAAGACCTCCCCCTAAAAACCCACCAATACCATTGGGATAAACTAAGGCACTTAGCACTGCTATCCCAATCATTACCAACCAAAATGGAGCAATTGGGTTAAGAAAAACAACTACAATTGCTGTCAAAATGGTTAAAAATATAAATCTCATAAATATTCTATTTTAGTATTGTTTTGAAAAGCACATCTTCTTGATTTTCAATCGATCTTAGATTGAAATTCAGGTATTCTCCATTTGCCCAAATGGGTATAAAATTAGCGTAGAATCTACTTCCCGGATTGCCGGATTGTCCACCTGGGTATACCCCAAAAGCTTGAATTTCCGGTCCAAGCTCCACAACCATTCTCCAACTCGCTCCGTGCCTGCTTCCTGTTGCATTCAACATTCCCGAACCGCCGCCGGTGTAGACATTTGATGCGGAAAAAGACTTAAAATTAGGCACCAAATGCTGTATCGTGGTTTTTTTAAAGTTTGCCCAAGTGTAATCTCCCTCCTCTGCTTCCCATTTTTTCATCGCTACAAGCATGGAATCAAATCCTGCTTTAACATGGTATTCCGCCGTTTGAATGCCTTCCTGAGATTTGACATCGAAAATTGAATCTTTGGGTGACTTGTTTAACAATTCCACAGTTTGGTAACTATTTGGCCGGGCCACCGGAGGGCCATTCATAAACTCCCTCCAGATACTTTCAAATGTTTCCGCTGACCAAATCGCATACAAAGTCTGCCCTTTTTGATTTGGATCTGCGAAATAATCCCAGGATTTAAGTTCATTCAGGTATTTCTCAGCATCCGGAGATTCAGTGATATGAGTTCCCAGAAGTTTAATCAAAACTGGCAGTCCCTCAGCAGCCTGAAGATTGTAATCGTCAAACTGGAGCATCTTCATATCCTCTACCGTGATTTGGTTCATTTCTCGGAGCTTCCTATTGAGGTGTCTGTTTCGGTAGTGTTCGTATGAATTGTCAAATACATAATAGGGATAAGATCGATCTACCGGATGCTGATTTGCAGAGGAGACAAAACCTCGCTCAGGATTTAAGGTTGCCGGATTATGTGCATTGGGGATGAATCCCTGCCACTCCATTTTGGGATCAGCTCCATCCATGAAAAATTTACCCTGTCCCTCCCATTTCAAAGGGAATTTACCTTGAATCCTCATCCCAATGTCACCGGATTTGGAAGCAAATACGAAGTTTTGAGCTGGTGAAGCATAAAAATCCAATGCTGCATTATAGTCCGCATAATCTTTAGCCTTATTCATTTGAATAAAGGTTCGTTGCTCATTGGACCCCATGTGGACTGTCCATTTCAAAGCAAAATTCACGTCTTGCCTTTCACTTCGAAAACTTTTATCATAGACCACAGGCCCATGATGGGTGTAGACTACAGTATCGATAAAAGTATCTTGCCCTTTTACCTTGATCGCTTCAATTCGAAAGTCAGTTGCTATCCATTCATCTCCGAATTTGTATGTTTTTCGACTTTCATCCTGAAAAGTTATTTTGTACCAATCCCGGGCATCTTTGGTCGCATTGGTTACACCCCATGCAATGTCTTGGTTGAATCCTGAAATCACGCCCAAGGCCCCCGGTAGGGTAGCACCTTTTACGGTATAGGTGGGTGTACTCAATTGCATCGAAAACCACAGCGAAGGCAAATTCAAGCTTAGGTGCGGATCATTTGCCAGAATAGGATTCCCATTTTGAGTCTTTTTTCCTGCCACTGCCCAATTGTTAGATCCAGTTCCTTCGACAGGTTGACTAAGCGGATCGAGAAGAAGTGCATCATCGGGGTAAGTAACGGAGTCGGGTTTATTTACTGGAATCGGCGTGAAATCCCATACTTTTTCGGACTCGATTACGGGATCGTTTTCAGTTGGAAAATCGGGGAAAAGTTTGTTCAATTTAGAATCCCCCAGGATCTTTCGAAGATTGGAATATTCCAAATCCCGATCTCCCACCAGCATATCTGACATATACTTAAGAAGGAGCAGGGATTTATAGGCAGACCATGGCTCTGGCCGATAATTCAGAATCTTGTATTCTACAGGGAGCCTTGCATCCGAAAGCTTTGAAATATACTGATTGACCCCATCTGTATAAGCTTCCACCAGCCGGAGCGTTTCGGGATCGTTTTCCTCGATATATTTTAACCCAACTTCCGCCCCGAAAGCCAAACCTTTCCTTCTGGTCATTCTGTCAAGTTCTAAAGCAATCGGCCCGACGATTTCAGAAACGCGACCTGCAGCAGCCATTGTTTGAAACTCCATTTGCCAAAGTCGGTGTTGAGCAGTAACATAACCTTGAGCCCGATACAGGTCTAGTTCATTCTGGGCAAAAATGTGAGGAATGAGATTTTTGTCAAATACAACCTCGACGGGAGCACTGAGATTTTCAATGTTTATTTCTTCCTCGGCAAGCTGATCTTCGCTTAATGTGTTTTGCCAAAACCCATGATTTGGATCCAAAAGAGGAGCCAAAGGGGGAATTTGTCCTATAGGTCTCGAAACCAACATCGCTAAAGCAATGGTAATGGCCAAAACCAGAAAGAATGAAAAATACTTCATGGGTAGATAAGCTTTATTGCGTTTAGAATAAATACACTAGCGACTTTGTGCCTTAAGCACTTTATCATAAGTTGAATTAAATAAAAAAATACACAAAAAATCCCCAGCCGTTCGACTAGGGAGCCCAAGATTGCTTTTTTATTGAATCTTGATAGGAAGTTTCAGCTTTTCCCAGCGAATTACCAAGCCGGGAGCCTCGATATTTATAGTAAGCCTTTCAGAAGAAGTTGATTCCCAAGAAGGCAAAACATCAACTCTTAAAACATCTTTCTTTTCATCATATTGAAAATGTCCGTGTTCCAATTCCCAATCTGAATTAAAAATCACAGTCCATGATCCGCTTTCTTTTGGAATAGTAAAGAGAGAATATTTGCCGGCTCGTAAAGTCTTACCTTCAACCACGATGTCTTGGGGAATATCAATATAGGTTGCCTCATTTGCTCCTGTTCTCCAGACGACATTATACGGCACAAGATCCCCCCAAATTGTACGTCCCTTCACTGAAGGAGAGCCATAATAAACTTTAATCGTCTTACCGGCGATTTGACCTTCTTTAATTTCGAGCGGACTTGGTCTTTGCTCTGCTGCTGCTGCTTGGGCCGTAGCGCTTTCTGAATTTTGATCTTCTGTAGTTTGGGTTGCCTTGGGCTGGCAAGCGAAAAAAGTTGCGCAGATCAGGGTAGTCAACCAAATATTGGACAGCTTTTTCATTAGGTAGATGATTAATTTAAAGGATGAGTACGTAAAATTAATCCAAATCGTCTCATTCCAACTATTCAATTTAAAATTGATATTTTTTATTATTGATAGACGAATAGCCTGCTATGTTACGTTTTTTCATTGCCCATAGCGGATCTTTAAAGTGCAATTGCTGTAATTGATGGGGAAATTGGATCGAAAATTGCCACTTTTGGGTTCAGGTTCATTTGATGCTCTCAACCCAACCTAAATGAAATTTATAGTCGGACTGGTATTTTTAATATCTCTTATCATATTCTCGAGTGTTTATTTTTCACCGGAAGTATTTGCTTACGCCGGTTTGCTTCCGTTTTTAATTCCAGTCATTATTATAGGCAACTTCTTTTTGTTTGCCGTTTTGGCATTAGCATGGAGAAGATCAGCCTTTTTCCCCCTTCTAGCACTACTAATCGGATATAAATTTATCCTTATTTCTTTCCAGCTAAATTCGAGAAATGAAGATGCCAAAGGGCTAAAAGTCCTGACCTACAATGCCCATGGTTTTTTTTACAGGGACATGGGTACCGACGATAATGACAATGTCTTTACCTGGCTTGCAGATCACCAAGCTGACGTGAAAGTGTTCCAAGAGTTTTACCAGGATAATACCTCTGCTGGAAGAAATGCCATCAAAATCATTGGTAAAAATGGAGACTATGAACATTATTATCACATAGTAGACGGGAATGAAAAAAGAAAATCGTTTGGAATGATCATTTTCTCTCGGTACCCCATTGTAAACGAAGGAGTGGTGTTTGACAACAAAAGAAGCAACGGGACGATCTTTGCTGATATTCAGGTGGGAAGAGACACAATTAGAGTATATAATACCCACCTGGAATCCATGGCGATTGAGGCCGAATCACTGGATAATTACGATAAGGCAAAATTGGTATATCGGCAAACCTTAGGGAAATTGCACCGCGGCAGTCTTGCCAGAGCACAACAGTTATCCATTCTTTACGAACACCTGAGCAATAGTCCTCATCCCGTAATTCTAATGGGCGATTTTAACGAGATTCCGTATTCATACGCCTATTTTAAGACAAGCGAAAAACTCGTCAATGCCTTTGAAAAGGCCGGAAGGGGTTTTGAATTCACCTACAATCGAGTCCTATTCTTTCTAAGAATCGATCACATTTTTGCTGATCCCAGTCTAAAACCCGTTCATTTTAATACCCATCGGGAGGTTGATTACTCAGATCATTATCCTGTCACTGCTACGTTTACCTGGGATAGTTTTAATCCTTAGATCTGGATTCGGTTTTTTTGTCCCATACCTTCTTCAAAGGAAAAAGCAACAGGGGCAGCAAAAATAAATCTGCCAAAAGTGCAAAAATAAGCGTAAAACTAATCAGCAAGCCCGTAAAGTGGGTGACTCCAAATTGGCTGAAACTAAGCAACGCAAAACCTGCTACCAGTATTGCCGAAGTAAGCAGTATTGCCCGACCCGCTTCCATAAATGTTCTTTTGATTGCATATAGCAGATTTTTTCCGCGATCCAATTCAGTTTTAAGTTTTGTCATAAAGTGAATGGAATCGTCCACCGCAATCCCAAAGGCAACTGTGAACAGAATGGAGGTAGTAAGCTTAAATTCGATTCCAAGCAAATACATTAAGCCCAGCATCCAAACCAATGGAATGACATTGGGAATCAGCAAAATGAAGGAAAGTCTCCATGATCTGAATAAAAATCCCGCAACTATTCCCACCACTACAAAAGCAAAGAGCAAGCCTTGAAACATTTGTCGGGTCACGGATTCGTGTCCATGATCTATAAGAAAGGCTGTACCGGTCCATCTTACCCGCAGTAAGTCCGGGTTAATTTCTTTTTTGACAAAGTCGAGAAGCTCCGCCCGCTTTTTCCCCATTTCTAAACTTCCCAAATCACCTACTCGACCACTGATCCTGCCTGCTTTTTGGTTCGAACTGATCACTTTCGGTCCATCCAATTTGAGAATCTGATCAAAATACCGGCTCATTCGAAGAAACTGACCCTGAGATGGAAAACTGTAGGCAGCAATATTGCCTCGATTTTGAGCTTGATTTAATGATTTGACAAGACTTACCGGAGAGATGAGCTGCCTTTCTCCAAAAGACTCGGTCAGCTTTGTTTCCAATTTTTCTATTTCTCGGAGTACCGCGTAATCAAAAAGGGAATTGGCACTATCCCCTGTCGAAAGGTAAATCTCCAGGGGATTAGAGCCCCCAAACTGCTCGTCAAAAAAAGCAAAATCCTCCTGAATAGGATGGTCGAGAGGTAAGTTGTCAAGCAAAAATCCATTGACTTTGAGTTGAAGTCCAAAAAAAAGAGATAGCAAAGTGATCCCCAAAAATGTATATAGCACAAGTTTCCTTTTCAAAATAATCCATGAAAATAGGCGCTGCCAAAATAGGCTTGCAGGTTTCTGAAAGGCTTTCGCTTTTGCTATGGGAAATAAATAAAGTAATCCGGGGGTGATCACAATCAACCCAAAAAAGAGAACAAGTATCCCAATGGCAGTCCAAAGTCCAAATGCTTTCAATGCCGGAATGGACGTGAAGTAAAGTGAGAAAAAACCGACTGCTGTGGTGAAGATCGTTAAACTTACCGCAAAAGTAAGTTCACGAAAAGTCTCGTAAACCGCCTCCTCCTTTACTTTACCTACCCTTATATTTTTTATCAAATGCGTGAAATAATGCACCAGCGCACTCAAACCCACAATCAAAAAAATAGTAGGCTGCATCACAGACATGATATCGAGTGATTTTCCAGAATACAAAATCACCGAAAAAGCCCAAAAAATCCCAATGCTCAAAACCAAAACAGGTACTAGTACGCCCCACCAAGTCCGGAAAATCAATACAAGCATCACTAAAATCAACACTAGGGATGCACCTAAAAAAAGACTAAACTCCTCCTGCATCAAGGTAACAAAATCACCCTGAGTCTGTATTTTTCCTGCGACTGCGTGTGGTTTGAGCTCACTTTGTAAAAAGACTTCCTTAATCTGATGATATAAAGTATCTCCCTGTTCTTTGCTGAGCTTGGGATTATTTCTGATCAGAAATAGCAGACTTTGCCCGTCTTTTGAAATTAATGAGCCTTCAAACTGTTTTAGAGAAGGCCCGGAATACTCCAGATTTTCAGCACTTTCCCAATCCAGCACTTTGTTAAAACTAATTCCAAAAAGTCCGATCACAGGCATTTCCAAATCAAGTATGGAAATCAAAGTATCGACTCCGTCGAGGTTTGAGATTTCTTTTTTTAGCAGATCACTTTTTTTCAAAAAATCAACGGAGGTAAGGCTACCACTTGGATTTTGAAGTGCAATCAAAAGGTAATCGTTATCGCTCTCAAAGTCCTTTTCGTACTGTTGGTAAAAAGCCAAGTCCGGATCATCCTGTGGGAAAAACTGTTCAAAGTCATAGTTGAATGAAGGAACCGGCGGGAAAACCAGAATCATGATGCTTAAAAAAATCCCAAATCCGAGAAGAGTTAACGCTGTAGATTTCCTGAACATTCGCTTGAAAAGGAGGAGTTGGTTTTGGACATGAAGGTACTTTTTTAAAAAAGCAATGCACTCAAATTGTTTTTAAATTATTCGAATCACTTAACTTGCCGACAAAGAAATCCACAGAAAATTCATGCAGCAGTACCACGATTTGATGCGGCGAATCCTTGATGAAGGAGCCAAAAAAACAGACCGAACCGGGACAGGTACCCTTAGCGTATTTGGACATCAGATGCGATTCAATCTGGCGGATGGATTTCCGGTTGTCACCACCAAAAAACTCCATTTACGCTCTATCATCGTAGAATTGCTTTGGTTTCTCAGAGGTGAAAGCAATATCACCTGGCTCAAAGAAAACGGCGTGTCCATCTGGGACGAATGGGCTGACGAAAACGGTGATTTGGGACCGGTCTATGGCTATCAGTGGAGACACTGGCCAGATGGCAAAGGCGGGGAAATCGATCAAATCAAGAACCTCATTCATCAGATCAAAACCAAGCCGGACAGCCGTCGTCACATTGTCAGTGCCTGGAATGTGGCCGATGTGGATCACATGGCCCTGCCGCCTTGCCATACCATTTTCCAGTTTTATGTGGCAGATGGCAAGCTCTCCTGCCAACTCTATCAGCGAAGTGCGGATGTGTTTTTAGGCGTGCCATTCAATATCGCTTCCTATGCTTTATTTACGATGATGGTCGCTCAGGTTTGTGATCTGGAGCCGGGAGATTTCATACATACTTTCGGAGATGCACACCTGTATTCCAATCATTTGGAGCAAACCGAGCTTCAACTCAGCCGTGAAATCCGACCACTTCCAAAGATGAAAATCAATCCAAATGTGAAGGATATTTTCGGGTTCAAGTATGAGGATTTTGAGTTGGTAGGCTATCACCCTCACCCACATATCAAAGCTGCAGTGGCGATCTGACGGATTGGAGATTCGAAATTTGAGATTGGGCTGGAAAGGGACTTTCAGCCTTTTTTATTAAAGCCTATGAATTCAATCGAACGTGAAAAACTAGTTCATCACTATCTGGAAGCCTACAATGAGATGGATGTGAATGCAATGCTAGAGGTGTTGGATGAGGATATCCTTTTTGAGAATTATTCGGCAGGAGAAAAAACCCACGAACTGCACGGCCTTGACGCTTTTCGCAAGCAAGCAGAGGAAGCTTTGGACTATTGTTCAGAACGAAAGCAAACTCTTGAGTTTTTTACTCACAGGGAAGATGAAAGTGAAATTCATATTTCCTATCGGGCGATCGCGGCAATGGATCTTCAAAATGGAATTAAAAAGGGACAGGAAATCCGGCTACATGGAAAGTCTATTTTTCGATTTTCGGAGAAAAAAATTTCCGAGATCAGAGATTATTCGTAGGAAACATTCAAAACTTGAACTTGTCCAAAGTTTAGAACTTTGGACAAGTTTTTCTTGACTAAAAAGAATCGATCATCTTGGGTATCATTCCATCTGAAGTAATTCCAGACCGGAATCCCATGGAGGTCTCTGCAAGTTTTACTTCCACTCCAAAACGACCAATATCCGCACCAACCGTTGCCTCGGTTTTTATCCCTGCATCAGTATTCCGGAAATTCCATTCCAAGGTTTTCGGGTCTTTAGTAAGCTTTACAAATCCTTTTGAACTTAATTCTGCGCTGAAACCCGCCCCGGACTTTGTTGCTTTATTCTTTAAACCAACATCCAAGGTAAGTCCAACTCCTGCACCGACAGTCACTTCTTCTATCGAGTCCCAATCCCGGTTTACTTTGACTTCCACTTCCCCAACCAAAAACTCCCCTCCGCTGAGCGAAAACGTATTACAGTTAATTCCTCCTTTAATCGGCCCCACTCCTGCAGTAACCTTTACCGGGCAATATTGATCCTCCCAGACCATCAAAGTCCCCCTTACCACTTCCTCTTCTTTGATAGTAAACCTGTCACAATCTAATGGTAATTCTATTGGATATTTATTTAGAATTTCCCGCATATCACGGAGGTAATTTAGCTGGATGCCCGGAAAATCTGCCGCTTCCTTGGATTGAAGCCAAATGGGGGCCCAATATGAAAGCGTACTGTGATGATCTCTACTCATTAACTCGAGCCTAACCACCATTTGATTGATCAAAGGTGCCGTCTCCATATAATATTCATCCAAGGCAAGATTTAATTTTGCACATTTTGCTTTCGCAAGCTCAGCAAGTTTACGTTCACCTTCCCAATCTGCACCACCTTCGATTTTGGACATTTCAGAATCATATCCTTTGGTGATAGTATTCACCTTCCAACTATAATTATTACCAAGTTCATTTAAGCTTTTAAAGAACCGTTCCTTTTCCCGGCTGTAATCCTCTTGGTAGGTTTGAAGACTTTGGAAATATATGGCTTGGGCAAGCATTTGCATAATAGGAATTCCGCCTTGGGTCATCACCTGCCGGATGTTTTTACGGGCCGCTTGTTCAATAATGGCTTCCGAAGTTGTTTTGGTAATAGCCGCCACAGTCATCTCGATGGATTGCAGAACCTCCAGAATAACTTCGGACTGATCTTCAGCATCATCAGTTCCCTGAATAGCTCCAGGCATCCTGAATTTATCCATCAACTGAGGAGTATAGGGCCTTTTTCTGCCATTATAAATGATTTTGCTTATCGGAGCTTGCGGGTCGATTTCCTGTAGAAGTGCCACTAATTCTTCGTCATAGCTGCCTTCGAGACTTCGTTCTGAGGCTTTCTTTGCGGGTTCTTTTTCTCCTTTTCGATGATGAACAAATGCCAAAATCTTGTTCGCATTCGGATGGAGAGAATCCTGTTCTACCGTCTGCTTGGCCAGTTGAAATGCTTTTTCCACCTCGCCCAGGTAATAGTTGGCAGTAGCAGCATTGCCGAGTAAAAGGGAATTGTCCGGAAATTCCTTCAGCCAATAGTTTAAAATCGGCAAAGACTTATCGGGATAACCTGATTTTAGTAAATGGACGGCAAGATTATTTGCCGCAAGTCCGCTAGTTGGAAATCGTTTTACTGCTTCAAAGTCCAGGTAAATGGAAGCTTTGGGATTGGAATTAATCCAAGAGAGCATGGACAATTGGGTAAAATCCTCGACAGTCTTCAGATCATATTCGCGGATCCATTGATCATAAGTTCCTTTTTGCTCAGAGGTAAGTTGGGACAGAAACTTACTTTTGAGCTCATCTAGGAAGGAATCATATAAAAGTAGATCCGAAAGATTGGCAATCGATCCCAAGGCTGAAGGTTTCTCAGGAAATTTAACTTGAATCGGTGCGGCATTAAATCCAGGGCCCCCAAAATTCAAGGTGACAGTATTGGCTTTCGATTGGGAGGATGGATAAGGATCAGGCCCCAATTCTTCCAATTTGTCAAGGTAGCGTCCCGGTTTTTTGGTTTTTACCTGTATGGGTTGGGAAATAGGAGGTCCCGCACCTGCCATATTTACATTGGGAAAAAGCGCCTGCAAAGCTTTGAAGTCCATCTTTTGGTTGATTCTATCCACCACCTCATTGAGATGCTTATGTGCACCTTCCAAGTTGACAAACTCCACGGTGATCAATTGAGGCACATCCAAGGGCGCCTTGGTATCAAAATAGTCCGGATTGATATAGGCCATTACGGTATTATTTCCCCAGTCACTATCAGTTAAATCCCTGTCAAATTCTTCGAGCATCCGGTCAACCATTTCTACTCCGAAAGTCACTGAAAAATATTCTCTCACAGGTCTGTTTAATACAGATTCAGGCTGATTGGCAAGGTAATTCTGAATCATTCGAATTGACTCGTTATAATCTTCTTCGAGGACATCGAGCTCAGAGTGCAATTTATTAGCTTCCTCCTTTTTGGCAAGCCGGTTATTTTCTGTGGCCAATTGGATTCTATTTTCCATATTTTCTTTGGAATAACCCCACGCGCCTTCAGCAGTGTTTTTTTTAATCTCTGCTATTCGATCTGCAAGTTCTTGGTCAAATTCATGTTCTGGTCTGATTTGGGTATATTCAATGATCAGCTTTTTCCTTTCTTCATAAATTCTACCCAGATCCTTAACCTTCGCTTCAAGAATTTCTTTTCGAGTAAATGGAATAAACAGTGGTTTGTCAGAATTGCGAAGGATGTAAACATCCAAAAAATCCCAGTTGGCAAAATTCGTTACATTCTCGGGTGGTGAACCGGGATAACGGTAGTAATCTATCCTACCCTGACTTCGGGTTATCTTGGGGATTTTATATACTGGTTTTTCATTAATAAGATAAGGGTAGTCAATGGAATTAACACTAACCACAAGCCGTTCTGCAAGGTGATTTAGTCGATTGAAAGAAATATCAATCAAAGATGGCCCATCCAATTCCCTCATTTTCCCTTCTGAACACAAGACATATGGACTCAAAATCCGAGTGGAATAACTACTTACCAGACCTGTGGAAAGATACCATTCGTTGGTTTTTAAATTCTCCTCCGGAGTAAACCCCTTCAGGTATCGAAAACTGAAATCTGCATATCTAGAACCGGATATACTCTGGAAATACCCTTTCAACCAGTTGATCCCAATTTCCAGATTAGGAGTCATCTTTTTGCGCTCAAATCCAGCCGTAAGAAATGCTTTTGGCCCAGACTGATAGTTTGGTCCGTAGATATTTTGAACATCCTGCAATCTATTCCACACCGGAATAATCTGATTGTTTTCACAAGGTGTCTGGGCATAGGTGATACCCGCCCAACTAAATAAAATGATTGTTTCAAAGAGGAATTTCATTCCCTTGCCTCTCAATACACGAAGTCTTGCTTTCATAACAAACTATTTTAAAATCGGTAACTGACTGATCAACCCATCTGCTTTCACTCCCGATCTCAGACCAATGGACATTTCCACTACCTTGACTTCGAGTTCGTATTTTGCGACTTTCCCTACTGCATTGATTTCAGTTTTTGCCCCAATATCGATAGGTGTGTACATCCATTCCTTCGTGGCTGAATTACGACCAAATTTCAAATAGCCCTTATTGCCCACTCCAGCCTCCACTTCGAAAATTCCTCTTGCACCTAAATTCCAACTGGCACCTATGCCACCTCCAACTGTAATTTCTTCCACCGAATCCCAATTTTCATTCAGTTTGAACTCAATCTCTCCCTGTATCCCCTCTCCACCACTGATGGAGATGGTATTGCAGGTGAGTCCCGCCTTAGCCACACCCATTCCCACCACGAATTTGATGGGACAAAACTTATCCTCCCACACCATCAAAGGACCAAGTATTTCCTCCTCCTCATCTGTTGAAAATATATCGCAATCCTGAGGGAAGTAAATTGGGTATTGGACCAAAATATTGCGTATGTCCTGTAAGTAATTGTACTGAAGCCCCAAAACATCTGCTGCCTCAGTCGACTGCATCCAGATCGGCATCCAATATGCCAGGGTGTTGAAATGCTCCCGACTGATGAGTTCCATTCGGGAAGCAAAAGGCCGGATAGTTTGATAGGTTGCGTTCAGGTAGTCATTCACAATCTTATTTTGTGCCATGCACGCCTCTTTTTGAATCTGCATGAGCTTGGTTTCCTCTTCCGGCGTTCCGCCTTGAAGATTAGCCATTTGCTGGTTTCTCTTCTTCATGATCTCCCCCAAGGCAACCTGAAAATTTGAATAATCCTGCTCGAGTTTTTTCTCCAGGTATTGTCCTTCTTCCCCGTATTGTTTTTGGTAGGTATTCCAGCTCTCGGTGACCACTGTTTGAGCCAAAAGTTGAAGCTCGGTAAAAGAACCCTGATTCATCACCGCTTGTGCAATCCTGCTTAAATCAAAAGGTGCTTTGGTGGGATCCTGTTCATTTTTCTCTTTTTGCCGCTGAATACCTTCCAAAGTTCCGGCAATCGACGACAAGGCTTTTTCGATGGTTTCGGCTTGATCTTCAGCTTCATCAAGGGAAGAGATCGGTGCAGGAAGCCTGAACTCATCCAAAAGCTTTAGGGCCGATTTCTTTTTTCGGCCTTCATAGATCAAGTCTGAAATATCCCAATCCGGATCTACCTCCTGGAGTAAAGCTACGGCCTCCTCATCATAGGAGCTCTTGAGGCTTCGGCCCAAAGCACCCGCACATAGTTTTTTATTCCCTGCACGATAATGCCCAAAGGCAAGTATTTTGTTGGCATTTGGATGAAGTGAATCAAGCTCCACTGTTTTTTGGGCCAGTTTCATTGCTGATTGGATATCTCCCAAGAAATAATATGCACTGGCCGCATTGCCCAATACCAGGGAATTTTCGGGGTACCGGTTCAACCAATAATTTAGAATCGGCAAAGCCTTTTCGGGGTACCCGCTTTTTTGAAGGTGTACGGCAAAATTATTGGCAGAAAGACCATTTTCAGGATCTACCAGTGAAGCCTTGCTATGCAAATGAAGAGCGATAGAAGGATTACCCGAAAGCCAAACTCCGATCGCATTCCTTGAGTAATCTTCCGATGTGCTGATTTTCTGGGTCTTCACCAAATTATCTGAAGCAGAAAGGCTTTGCCCAGACATCGCTCCTTCAACCGAAGTCTTCAAGGATTCCAGGTACTTGATGTATTCGGCTTGGGTTTGATCTTTTGGAAGTGCATCAAGTGCGGGCGAGCGTTCGGGGAATTGGATTGTGAGCTTTTGGGAGGAATAAGATCGCTTGGGAAAAACGTCACCAAGCATCCCGCCCATTGGCATGCTCAGTGGCGGAAGTACAAAACCCAAAGGGGTAAGTTCATCTAATTTGTCCAGGAAATTATCGCCTCCTTTAGGTTTGGCTTCGGCAGTTGCTAAAAAGGTCTGAGGACCCGTATTTCCGAGAAGTTGCAGGAGCTCAGCAAAGTCCCAATCCTTTCTTAATCGGTATGCCAGTTCATTGAGATGTTTGTGCCGATTTTCATTATTGGTAATCTCTACTGCGATAAATTGCGGTACATCCGGGGCCAAGGATTTGTCAAAATACTCTGGATTGATAAATGCGAATTGCGTGTTTTTGCTCCATCCCCGTTCAGGTTTCGGAGCTTTCAGTTTCTCCAACACTGACGCAGTTAAACTGATTTCATGAGTTGGTTTGGTTTCTATTTCACTGATAGCTTTGGATAGAATTGATTCCGGCTCTGAATTAAGGTAATCTTCAATCAGACGTACACTTTCCTGATATTCCTGATCCACTTCAGAATTACCTCCGGAAGTTTTACTTTTCTCTTCCTCGAGTTTGGTTTGATAAAATTCCTCTGCCTTCTGAAGTCGGTTAGCCAGATTATCTTTAGAATATCCATAGGCACCTTCCTCAGTTAACCGCTTGATTTCGGCAATTCTTGCATCTTTTTCCGCCAAAATATCCTGAAGACTATTTGTAGGAACACTTTGCCCGAGGATCTTTTTGAAATCCAGATAAAACCGCTCCATTTGCTTAAGGTAATAATTCAAATAGTCACGCTGGGTGACTGAAATAAAAAGTGGCTTGTCGCTGTTTCTCAGCACAAAGGCATGGTAAAACCACATCCTTGAATAATCGACTACATAATCAGGAACTTCCCCCGGAAACTCATAATTGTCGATCCTGCCGTTTGATGAATGCTTCTCAGGAACCGAAAAAACAGGACGGCCATCTAACTGTACGGGAACAATCACCCCTTCTTTGTCGGTGGTTTGGACTGGTTTTGCAAATTGATTGAAATAATTAAACTGGATGTCTATCCAGGCAGGGCCGGGAATTTCGATGGGGTTATTGTCTACACAGGTCAAATAATGACTACTGGTTCTCAAATAATAATACCCCAATCTTCCGGTAGCCTGATACCAAGCGTTGGTGTAAAGTGCGTCAGGATGGGAATTGCCCGGATAAAAATTCTGGTAAGAAGAGGTGCTTATTGCTCCTGCCAATCCTTGAGTTTTCCGTTGAAGCCAGCCAAGAGCAGTACCCATTCTGGGCTGCATTTTTTTCGAATCAAAATTGGCCGTCAGTTGCTTGTTGACCTGATTCGGTCCAGACCTTTCATAAAAATCCGTAGCCTTCGACCAAGCTAAGGTGTATTGATCAGGGTCGCATGAGCTTTGGGTATATGCCCAAAACGGTGCAACTATTAAAAGGACAAGGAGCAATGCGGTTTTCATTTGCTTTGGGCTAAGTTTTGGCTCATCAAAGGGGGTTCTAGTCAACAACCATTTTATCAATTTGCACCCAAGTATTTGGGCTATTCACCATGTTTTGTAGTGGTATTGTCGTCTTAAGGGGCGCAGACCCAAACACCAATGAACTCCCAAAGTCTTCAAAGTCTTTTTCAAACTCTTCGGAATTGGTTAGGAAAATGAAGCTCATTTTCTTTTTTCCATCGGTTAGCATCAACAAAATCACTGCTTGGTTCACTTGATTGTGTAGAAAAGGAGCCACCCGAATCTTCGCCTTCCAAGCATCTTTATAATCTGAAAGATTCTCATTAATGGTCGTTCCCGGTTTGTATTGAGTTACAATCAGGTCATTCCATTCTTTCTGGAAATCAGTCTCGGGATTCCCGGAAGAAGGCAAACTGGGGTAGAGCAAAATCCTCGCGTAGGTTTTCTTCGCAGGGTTTTCTATCCGATACGCCAGCCAATCCTGTTGCGCTTCCTTTTTCCATGAGGGGGCAAGAGAAAAGGTCACGATATCGAATGATTGGGCTGATTGGGCAGAAAGTGCCGCTGAGAAAATCAAGAAAAGAAGGGTGAGCGAAAGTCTCATAAACACACGATTTATTGTCCGGTATTTAGGGAGATATGAAGAATTGCAAGGGATAGATTGCTCACCGGGCCAATATTACCGCCTATCAAATCCGCTTTTCCGTCTCCATTCATATCAGTGACTAATGGATAGGTATTCACATCTCCCATGACAAGTGGCTTGGAGAAGCCCTGAAAACAATTCCCGATATTCAAAACATATTGCCAAGTTGCTGTCTCCGGGTGAAAAGAGACGAGGTCATCAATGCGGTCTCCATTGAAGTCTCCTGAGCGAAAAATCATATTGAAATCCGTTGCCCAACCTTGCATCCAAAATTCGCCTTCACAGCCATTGACCGGACTGAAGGTCTGATTTCGATTATTTAAAGCCACAGACCAGGTTCCTTTTTGGTTGTCCCTAATCGCAATATCGGTAAACCCGTCGCCGTTGAAATCCCCCGTCACGGGTTGAGCATTGGAAATTCCCAGTCCCCAATTGCTGATCCAGGCATTTGGTGTAAAATCAACAAAAGTCCCTTTGGAAAGTGCGATTTGCCATTCACCGGTTTGGTGAAACCACAGGGCCATATCTCCAAGTCCATCACCATTATAATCGCCTGGAAAAGTGAGAAACTGATCGCTGAAATGCGCAGGGAGATCCGAGTACAATTGGGAATTTGCCAATTGATAGTTTGGGAATCCAGTATTGGTTAATGGCGCAATAGAAGAAATCATCCCAATTTTTCGATGTGCCGGACTTGCTCCAATAAGATCGGGCCTTCGGTCTCCATTGACATCTGCCTCCACCGTCAAATAGCCGAGCAACCCTATTGAACTATAAAGAGACCATTCGTGAGCAGATTTATATTGAATGGAAAAGCCATCCGAACTCTGAAAAAACCAACCTAAAACATCATCCAGGTAAAAATCCTTGTAGGCGATATCTTTTATTCCATCACCATTGTAATCCACTGCATAAAACCCGAAGGTTCTTGAGGTGGGATTAACTTCAATAAGGCGTTTGGCATAATTATTTTGAACATAGTAGGGAGGATGAAAAGAATCCGGCTGGGGAGTTATCGAAGGTGGCTGCGACACTGTACTCGTAGATCCAAGAGTGGTAGAACTGGTTCCAGAAGTGTTTATTTTATTGGTTTTGGTGATTTCTTGAGTTGTTACCGGTTTGGTGGTTCTTACCCTGATCTGGGCATGAGCATAGGATAAACCAACTAGTAAAGCGATGAAAATTAAAGGGAGCTTTTTCATTTTTTTGCGGGTTTGGGTTCAGGTTTTTCAGGGTCCTTGACACAGCGGCAAGAGTAGCCGTTGGTGGCTAGGGTATAGATTCTTCCCACGGCGTTGGTGTTATAATGCGCGTGGTGATTCCAGAGGTAAAGCAGACCATAGCGGTCATCATAAACGGTCGAGGTCCAAAAATTCCCATATTGGCCTAGGGTGGTATATTCTCCATTGTCCAGCCTTGAACCTGCCGGAAGAATACCAAAACCACTTGAATTGTCTCCTGAGAAACTGGAGGCTTTCCAGCCTTCTGAAACTTTCAATTTGGGAGCTATTTCCCCCCGCTCTCCGGTTCGTTCCAGTTCAGAAACCGGTACTCCAAGCAACTTCTCCAACTCGTTCCAGTCTTTGTCCGTGGCCACATGCCAACCAAGCGGACAAAGCTTGCCCGAAACGGCCGCATAGCCATTGTAAAGCAGACCGAATTTTTGCCGATTCCTGGGATTATCCTCATAGACCGCATTAGCTCCACGTTTGGTTTCCTTCCATTCCTGAGCATTCAATCCGCTTGCAATTCGGGTCGTGTCTCGGTATTGGGTGGTTCTTAGATTTTCTTTAAACCAATACTGATTCCCGATTTTGATGACTTCGTAGCGGTTGCTGTCTAGGTCATAAACTGGCTTCAAATTGACATCAATACTGTCTTTCAATTTGACATCGATGCTGCTTTTTGAGGGTGAGATGGGAGTTTTTTGTTGAGCCAACAGTGGCAAAAATGAAAACAGAAAGCAGATATAAAGAAGTAGTTTCATGGTATGGATGGGTTAAGGTTTTTCAAGCAAGGATTGGAAAAACTTAATATCCAAATCATCTATTAATGAGTTGATATTGGTCAAATAGACCTGAATTTTAGTTTCATAAAAGAAATTGATACAAAAAAATTGAGGTCTCCACTTCGGAAGACTTTTATCAAAATAACCCATATCAGGTACCACTAGATGTAGAATATTAGTATCGCCAACATTTTTGAAACCCAGAAATTCATACCAACTCTGACCCTTTTCGACGATCGCTGGTTCCTCGAGTTCTTCCGGAGAAAGATCGGTCAACAAGGCCTCAAAATCTTCGATTATCTTTTTTTGTTCATTAATCCGTTGGGTTTGTATTTGATATTGGACTGCGCTCTCCTCATCTGCTTTGGGGTCAATTGGGACTCGAAGTTGCTCCAGTTCCTTTAAAAACCGATTCATCCCTGGCAAGTGAAAAAGAATGAACTCTTTTTTGGTCAAAGCCCGGAATGGTAGTTTATCATTCTTGGTAATGATTAAATTGAATACTCTTCGCGTTTCCTTTCCCTGAGGTTCAGTTATAATCCATTGATAGACCCCACTCTCTATTCTTTCGGGCCAGTCTTTTATTTTGAAATATTTTTCCTCCCGATCATCGGGGATTTCGGCAGCAAACAATTCGATTCCTCCTCCCTGGCCGGAGAGTTTGTTGATTTGAAAATAAACTTGGGTATTACTGGAGATTTCAGGTTGATAATTCCTATTGTTTTTGGCACTGGTTCCACATACATACCTTAAGAAATATAATGAATAGATGTAGGGGTCTGCAACCCAGTTTTTTCCGTAAAATTCATTGTATCCGAAGGCATTAGAATAGGTTATCTCCATACCGACCGGAGAAAAATCGGAAGAGATTTTTTGATTAATTTTTGAAAGGGTTTCCTTTTCCTTAACCAGATCCGTTTTGCTAACATTTTGAACCGAACCGGCTATGCCAGCTTTAAAGGTTCCAGGGATGGTGGCGAGCTGAGTTGGATCACAGTCCTGAGACTTTCCAGCGGTACTTGCAGAAAAGAAAAAGAGCAAAAAAACGAAGCGTTTGATGAAGGTTTCCATTACTTGATTATTATTTGGTAGATAGTCCTCTAAGAATTCCTTTTCCTTCCATAGATGGCCCACTATTCCAGCCCCATCGTGCTTCTGCACCGACAAAGGTGGAGGATTGGTCATCGGCGAAACCTAAAGAAGCCTTTGAATTGGAATCGCTGACCAAATTGGTACTTGCCCCTGCTTTGGCACCAACTTTCACCCCTCCGTCAGTAATTCCATTTGCATCAAATTCAACAAACCCATAAATCTCCCCTTTCAATTCAGCCTTTACCGGTCCCCATTTGGCGGGTTCCGCCAAGTCAGCATCAAAGCCGAACTCTACCGAACCTTTGATTATCTGATCTGTATCCATGTTTTCCTTGACCGTGTATTTGAAAAATTTCGAGTCCAGTTTGGTGGTCATCTTGTTGCATTCAATAGTGATGGTGCCTACCCCTAAATTCAATACGCTTTTTTGCGTGCAGGTCATTTCGTAAAAATCTGCCAGCTCGCCCGTTTCGGCTTCTTCCTCTTCCTCATCATCCACATAGACGCAGGGATTGCCAAACCGGACTTCCTGACCACTAATCATTCCTAGCCAAATCCCGTGTGCTTTGAGTTTTTCCCATTCAAACTGATCTGGCATCAAACTGAATTGAAAGTAATTCATTTTCCAGCTTAGCGACTTTTTCCAATAGTCTATGGATTTTAAGTTTTCGGTTTCAAAAAGGTCATTGATTTCCCTCAGGTATTCACTCTTTATTTGATTCATTGATTGGCAATAGGCCTCCATGTCTGCCTTGCTTGAACCCTCTCCGATACGATCCCCCATGGATTCAGTCAATTCAGCCAATTTGTCTCCATAATCATCTTCGATTTTTTTGGCTTTTTCCTGAAGGAGATAACCCGCTTCCACGATTTCATCGTACTTTTTGGCCTCCAATTCTCCGTTTTCTCCCTCATAGTATTCCTGAAGTGCGCGGATCTTAGGAGAAAAAATCAACTGAGTGAATGAACCTTCTGCATTTTGACCCATTGGAACAAAACTTTCCATTTGCTTATCCATTTCCTCTTCCAACTGCTCATAAAGCATATCCATCTTTGCAGAGATCTTATCAGACATCCAACTTATACCTTCTCGATAGGCAATCCACTCTTTCTCCAATACCTCACTTTCAAAGACATTTTTAGGGTATTTAGGCCAATTCATGTGCACCAGACCCATCGGGTCTTCATTCAGGGGTGGGTAAAACGTCAAATCATTTGGGGTGATTTTATGGCCGAAGTCTTTGATCTTTTTTTCTTTCTCAGGACTATATCCGGATTTGATGCTTTTTTTCATGGCTAAGGCAGCAGCGGTTTTGTTTCCTTTTTTCTCCTCGATGACACTTTTAGTCAAATTGGCTTGGGAGTGACCGGGATAGAGCATCAGTGTGCTGTCGATGTAGGCTTCGGCCGTTAGAATGTCTCCCAATCCAAACCAGGCCTGAGCCATGTTATTCAACACGGTGCTATTTTTGGGATACGTCGAATTGAGGTACTTCAGGATTGGAAGCGCAGCTTCCTCCGCTCCTGCCATTGTCAAAAATGCCGCATAATTATTCAGGTAATCGGCGTTTTGAGGTTCAGACTTGAGTGCATTTCCCAGCACCAAAATCGCATAAGCGGTAGAACCGAACATCCAAAGCCCATTTGCCAGTTGTGCTTTTTCTGCCGGAGATCCGGCCAAGGCAAAAAGTTCTTGGGCATTGGATGTGGCCTTTAATCCAAATTTGGAGGAAACTCCCGCATGAACTTTTGCCAAATAGGGAGCCAATTCAGCACTTTTTAGAGTCGTTTTTTTAGCTTGTGCAATTCGGGCCTCATCTTTTTCTGGGAAATCTTTCCCCTCATCTTCATTATAAGCATCGGATAAGTCCATTTTGCCAAGTAGGGACACGTCAATTCCCATTTTCTTCATCATCTCCAGCTCCTCAGGATCCAGTTCCTCCACCATTTTTTTCAGTTCCTCCTTGGTGGGAGGTTTTTCCTGGGCTGAAACTTTGACAGGATCAAACAGAAAAAGCCCTAAGAAGATCATTAAAGCGGCTAGAGTCAGATTTTTCATTGCTCAGAAATTGGGTTGGAAGAGCCTTTGATAACATGGGAAAGCTAGTTGATCTCAACCTGTCCCGACATCCTGTAAAAAGGGGATTTTTGGAAATGCCCAGCTTGCCTTGACAAAATATTTTATAAATCAAAATCCAATCATAAAAAAATCCTCCTTTTAAGGGATAGAAAGGCAGGAGATAATTGGGAATAATTGGGAAATCAAAAACCCACTCTCATTATGAAAACACTTGCCATTGCCTGCCTGATTCTGGTACTCACCGGAAATCTTTTCGCCCAGAATAAATTCGGAATCCTGACCTACCAAATCCCCGATCATTGGGAAGTTGCAGAGGTTTCCGGCAATCTGGTCCTATTCAATCCAGCCAACCCCGGATGTAGGATAGCCTTTTTTCCCACGACCCAAACCATCATAGACACAGAAGAGGAATTTCTTGAATTAGGGAGTCAAAAAATCAACGAACTGAGATCCCAGAATTTCACCCATTACCCTGTTGAGAAAATTGAACAAGAAGGGTGGATTATATTTAGAACTTTAATAGCCCATAACAATCCTCAGTATAATTTGATATTTATGATAACACTTTCAAATTCAAATGAAACCACTGGTTTCCTTTACGAAGCGAACTCTGCCTCTTGCAATGATGAGATTATTCAAATATTGTCTATACTAGATATCCAACCATCACCAGCACCAGAACTTACTGTCCAAGATCCTACTAAGCCCCAGCCTAAAGGAAAGGCCCAGCCTATGAAAGATCTCCGCAGAGTGGCTGAACCACAAAAAGGGAAGGGAAAAGGCAAAAATTAAGTTACTTGATTTTCACAAGTGTATATTCCCCTCCTGACCGATCATTTAAATAAAGTAATCGCCCACCTCTCACCGCTTGAAAATGCGCATCAAACTGCTGGGTTTTTCCTTGGTAACGATTCGTCATTATGATACTCCAATTGGTGACTGTAGCGTTTCCTTTGTATTCCTGTTGAAAGGTATTCATCGCTCCTACCGCTCCTGTTGCACCATTGTGGATGCTGGAATAGGTGTTTCCGGAAAAGGAAAAGGTCGCACTTGAAGCCGCAAACGTGGCTCCGGCATACGCTCCTGTTACAGTGTTATACCATTGGGTCATTTGAGATCCGCCACTTTGCCAGGTGCCATTCAGGTCATTTGGGCCCACAGCAAACTTATTGTAGCTACTCATCCTTAAAAGGTCTGAATCCCAACGATCAGCAGCTTTCGGGAAGGTCTGTCTAAAGTTTGCTTCATCAGAAGAACTGGCCACCGTAAGCATAGCAGCATTGGGTGAAACGGTGAGAAACATTCCAATAAAGCGTCGTTGACCTGTTTGAGGATCTTGCCCCCAGCCTTCCACGTATTTTGGCTGCAATGAACTGATAAACTCCCCTCCGTCCTGATAGGATTTAGAGCTTGTTTTGAAAAGCGGAGTAATGTGATTGTCCCAGTAATAATCCCGATCCATCACACCTGTTCCGGAGAAGTTTTCGCTCTGATAAGGAAGCACAAAAAACAGATAGACTTTTGTCTCGCCTTTTTGCACTACCACCCCATCCGGTTGGATACTGGCAATCCAGCCGTCATCAAAATTGCTGGTGCTAAATTGATAACCTGAAAAAGTTGGAGGGGGAGATGAGGGTTTCTGCACGGTTGGCGAGGGCTTCTCAGTGGGGGCAGTTTGTATTGGCGCTGAAGATTGAGGCTGAGTCGGGACCGAACTCGGAGTTGTAGCTGACCGACCAGGTGGCAAAGGTGGAATATGTGCTGGAACAGTCATGGCTCCCGCCTGTGAGTTTGGCGCTGGTGTAGGAGCAGTTGTTCCTTGATTTTGAGCTTTGGGAGGCATATTGGACTTCGCCAAATAAAAACTGGTTTCTGATTTATCCATGGAGAAATAAATCAGAAATGTAGTGGCTCCTTTCATCAACCAAGCCATTTTCTCATCCTTGGTTGGGAGAATTTGAAAACCGGATTTTTCCAGATTGTTCAATAGAACATCCCCATTAAATCCAGACTGTGAAGCCGGTGGAAGGAAATATACCTCAACATCAGTGAGGTTAATTTTGGGATCCTGAACTTCCGATTCTAGCAGGGTTGCTGCTGCTAGTGTGATTAGAAATCGCTTGTCCTGTTTGGCACCATCGGGTAGCGAAAGATTCAAAGCTGGAATTCGCGAAGCTGGAATCACATTTTTTTGAGCCATGATGTAAAATGGAAGGAAACAAACGAGAATTGGTATCATCAAGGCTTTCATAGGAGGAGTGGATTAGATTAAAATCAAAATAAACCTAGGAGAGGCAACGCAATTCCGAAATCCTGTAAAAACAGGATATTTCTTCTTTTCGAAAAATCCTGTAAAACAGGGATGTATTGCGGGGAAAAAACCAAATAGGTTTGGGAGAAACAATTGCTGTTGCTACCAGCGGATTCTTTGAAGGATTTGAGTAGATTATTAGGCCCTTTTAAACAAAATCCCAAGACTTCCGATGAAAAGATTGCTTTTCTTCCTTTTCCTCTTGTTTCCCTTGTCCATTTTTGGCCAACAGGTTTTGGATCTGGACAGCCTGCTTAGACTTTTGCCTAAGGCCAAGGAGGAAATATCTAAAGTAGGACTTTACATTCAAATCGGTCAACAATATGAAAACACGGAGCCAGAACTTGCCAAAAGCTATTATCGAAAAGCCCTAAACCTTAGTCAAAAAATCGGATACCATACCGGGGAGATCAAATTTGCCCATAATTACACCTATATTCTTAATGTTCAGGGTCAATTTGATTCCTCCCTTTATTACAATCTGAAGGCGGTTGCGCTTGCACGGGAGATCAGGGATTCTGTTAATCTGGGAAAAGCCTTGCTTAATTCAGGTTCTGTCTATCGCTATCTTTCTGACTACGAAACGGCCGCGGAATATTATCAGCAAGGAAAGTTGATCTTCGAAAAAATCGGTGATGAAGGCATGAAGGGCTTTATCTTAAATCTTCTTCAGGTGCTTTACTCTGATTTAAAATGGCATGACCGGGCAATTGAAGTGGGCATGGAAGCCTTAAATTTTTATCAAAAAGCCGGAGATCAACGAATGATCGGAACAGTAATGAATAACCTTGGATTGTCCTATTCCAAATTGGGAAAAGCTGCTGAAGCTATTTCCATGTATCAACAAGTTTTACAAATCGGAAACGAAACCAATGATCTCAACATGCAGGGAACCGTTTTGTTAAATCTCGGAGACTCTTATGATCAGACGAATGACTATCCAAATATGGAGCAATCCTACAGGAACGCATTAGAGATTTTCCGGAAACTTGAATCTGAAGAAGGAGAAATCATTGCCTTGAGGGGCATGAGTATCGTTCAGCTTTACAAAAAAAATCTGTCTTCTGCTTTAGATCTGGGAAAAAAATCGGTGGATTTGGCTTCGGAAACCAAGTACGCTCTTGAACGGCAGAAGTCTCTCCTGCAACTTTCCAATGTCTATTTTGCCTTGCAGGATATTCCTCGGGCCAGAGAGGCGATGAAGCAATCAGAGCTTTTGGGAGATAGGCTGATCAATGAAGAAATCCAAGGCAAAACCCTCGAACTCGAAAAGAAATACGAATCTGAAAAACAACAAAACCAAATTCTCCAGCTGGAAGCTCAAAATGCGATACAGCAGGTTATCATTCAAAAAAGAAAGCTCACCATCTGGATTTTGATCCTTTTAGCAGCTTCACTAGCAACTATAATTCTGCTGGTCATCCGAAAAAACCAGCATAAACAGCGGTTCCAAATCCAAAAAATAAAAGAGCTTGAAACAGAAAAACAACTCACCGCAACAGAAGCTGTGCTGAAAGGAGAAGAACAAGAACGAAGTCGACTGGCAAAAGACCTGCACGATGGCTTGGGTGGAATGCTTTCAGGAATTAAATTTTCATTTCAAACCATGAAGGGCAACCTAGTATTAACCCCCGAAAATGCACAGCTGTTCGAACGGAGCTTGGACATGCTAGACACTTCCATTTCAGAGATGAGAAGAGTCGCCCATAATTTGATGCCTGAAAATCTGATCAAATTCGGTTTGGATTCTGCTTTGAGAGATTTTTTTGATGACATCAATTTAAGCGGTGTCATTCAACTCCGATACATTTCGATCGGGCTAAAGGATGAGCTAATCGATCAAACTATCGCAATTTCACTGTACAGAATCATCCAAGAACTAGTGAATAACATTTTGAAACATGCTGAGGCAAAACAAGCCTTGGTACAACTCACAAAAACCGAAAATCTGATCTTGCTGGATGTAGAAGATGATGGGAAGGGTTTTGAGCATTCAAAAATGTTACTCAGTACAGGAATTGGCTGGACCAATATCAAAAGCCGGCTCGAATACCTCAATGCCAAAGTCACCTTGGACTCCGCCCCGGGAAAGGGAAGCAGCATACATATTGAAGTGCAAATTCCATGAAAACGCGGCTTTTTATCGTAGACGACCACTACATGGTCATCGAAGGAATCAGATCTCTACTTCAACAGGAGGAAGATATCGAATGGATGGGGCATGCCACCAATGGTGAATCTTGCCTTGCTTTCCTTCAGCGGCAGGAACCTGAGGTGATTTTGATGGATATCAGTATGCCTGGAATGTCGGGAATTGAGCTTTGCAAAGAGGTTAAAAGCCACTATCCCGGAATCCGTATTCTTGGGCTCAGCACTTTCAACCAACGAAGTTTTGTTGAGAAAATGATTGAAAATGGTGCAAGTGGATATGTATTAAAAAATGCCAGCAAGGAAGAATTACTCAAGGCTATTCAAGCGGCAAAAGCCTTTAAAACCTATTTGAGTTTTGAAGCGGTCCAAGGTTTGAGAAGCCATTCTGAAAAGGATTTACCGATTTTAACCCGACGGGAAAAAGAAGTCCTTGAATGGATTGCGGCTGGTTTAACAAATCTGGAAATAGCCGAAAAACTATTTATTAGTGCCACTACTGTGGATACTCACCGCAAAAATCTGATGATCAAGTTTGAAGCAAAAAATGTTGCTGCATTAATTCATTTAGCTTCCAAAGCGGGTTTGGTTTAAAAATCTTTTCCAAAGTTTAGAATTTTGAAAAGTTGAATCAAAAGTCGAGTAGGTAAGGGGAATTTCACCCCAAACCTCTCACAGCACCGTGCGTGATAGTCTCTCCGCCGCGGCGGACGCTTCCAAAGTTAGGCCTCCTTTTCTTACCAAGAGTTGGTGGTACCAGTTGCCAGTGAGCAAAAAGATTTGGCTTTCCCCGGTAAACTGTTACCAACCACCTGATAGCCTTCCTTTTACCCAGTCTCCGTTTCTGAGCCATCTTCCATTCTATCAATTTCCTGTTCAGCCAAAACCACAATCCTACCGTAGTCCATTTATGGAACTTGCAGTAATAGTTAATCCAGCCTTTTAACATGACATTGATAGCAGATGACAGTTCTTGGATATTTCCTCTGAATTTCCTTATCGAAAATTTTCTGAGTTTATCCCTGACTGAGGTCTTAGAAGACTCACTCATACACGCAGCGGTGATCAGTTTCAGCCCATCTTTTGTCGGACAATAACGGGGCTTAAACGAATAACCCAGAAAGTCAAATGAGGATGCCGCTTCTGGGTTTTCCCTGTTTCGGTCATTTCGGCAGCAGACAATCTTTGTCTTTGCTTCGTTCATTGACAGTCCGCACTCGTTCAGTCGTTCCCCTAATCGGGTTTTCATGAATGCTGCTTGCTTGTTGCTTACGCAGTGAACAATGATGTCGTCCGAGTATCTCTCGAACTGCATTTTCGGAAAATACTTCGCCATCCACTTGTCGAAGGTGAAGTGGAGAAACATATTCGCTAGCAGTCCACTGATAACCCCTCCCTGAGGAGTACCCTTCTCTCGTCTTTCAGTCACTCCTGTTCCCTGTTTCACAACATCGGCTTTCAGCCAACGCTCGATGTACATCAAAACCCATTTCTCTTGGGTGTAGTATTC
>NZ_FMXE01000046.1 GCF_900103735.1 Algoriphagus alkaliphilus
AGTAAATATACTATTATAAAATCATAAAAAATATGGGCTATAAAGTTAAAATTCAAAGAGTTGAAAGAGGAAAAACCAGTTCCTATTATATCAATTTTCCTGCGGCTCTGGCAGAGTCTTGTGATATAGAAAAAGCAGAAGAATTGGAATGGGAGATAGAGGACAGGAATACCTTTGTTTTGAAAAGGGTAATTAAAAAAGAATCATTTCTGAAGAAGAAGGCTAAAAAATAAGAGAGGAACTATCTCTCTAATAGGGGTATAAGCCTTAAGTTAACGCCAATGCCTTTCAGGGTTGTCGTCCACCACCTTAATCCTCAATACCCTAGGTTTCACCTAGGGCTATTCAAAAGTTTGACCACTTCGTGGTCATGATTCAGTACCCAGCTAAAGCTGGAGGCAAATCACCATCATCTCATTGCATAAAATTCCCAAAGCAGGATTGCTTCCTTCAGAATTTCAGGTATTTTTTGGGATCCAATTTCAATCCTTATCCGTGGTCGGTGCCCTCACCGACCACTTCACCTATCTCCTATGGCACCTAACTATCCTTACAACCAAACCTACATCTGGCTGATAAGCATGACAGCGGCCTTGGGCGGATTTTTATTTGGATATGATTGGGTAGTGATCGGAGGTGCCAAACCTTTCTACGAACCGTTTTTCAACATCACATCCGTTGCCGATCAAGGTTGGGGGACGAGTTCGGCTCTGGTAGGATGTATGGTTGGGGCAATACTTTGTATCCTGTTGAGCGACAAACTCGGCCGAAAGCGCCTGTTGATTTTCTCCGGTTTTCTGTTTTCACTTTCAGCAATCGGGACAGCCTTAGCTGATACCTTCTGGTGGTTCAACTGCTACCGAATTTTGGGAGGAATTGCGATGGGTATCGCGCTGAATCTTTCTCCACTTTACATTTCCGAACTGGCTCCACCCGAGAAGCGGGGTCGCTTGGTGACGATCAACCAATTCCTCGTCATGATTGGTGTTTTGCTCGCACAGATCGCCAACTGGCAGATATCCTTATTGGATACAGCGTTGGCTGAAGATGCGGATTTCACTGCCATCGCTGCAAGTTGGAGTGGGCAGGAGGGCTGGCGCTGGATGTTTGGGGCAGAATTAGTGCCTGCTTTGCTTTTCTTTATCCTGATGTTTTTTGTGCCTGAAAGTACCCGCTGGTTGATAAAAAATAAGCAGCAGGAGAAAGCGGTGGAAGTTCTGACAAAAATCGGAGGGAAGGAGTATGCCAAAGACTCGCTGTACGAAACACTGTCAACTCTCAAGGAAGAAGATTTGGGTGCTGTCAATTTCAGGGAATTGCTTCAAAGGAACGTTTTGAAGCTTTTGGGAATCGGGATTTTTCTTGCATTTCTGCAACAATGGAGCGGTATCAATGTGGTCATCTACTATGCCGCTGATATTTTCACAGCTGCGGGATTTACACTGAAGCAAATGATGCTCAATATTGTAGTGATCGGAGGAGTGATGGTAGCTTCGATTTTTGTAACCTTTGCCACGGTGGATAGGTACGGGAGGAAATCGATTCTGCTGGTTTGCCTTGCGGCGATGACTCTGCTGTATACGGGATTGGGCTATTCGTTTTATGCAGATTTGGGCGGTACTTCCGTGGTGGTCTTGGTCCTGTTGAATGTGATGTTTTATTCCATTTCTTTGGCCCCCTTGCTTTGGGTATTGCTGTCGGAGATTTTCCCGAACCGAATCCGGGGAGCGGCTATTTCCATCGGAGCATTGGCCCACTGGGTCGGGAATTTTACATTGACTTACTCTTTCCCTGCCATCAAGGAGAACTTGGGTTGGGCCAATAATTTCTGGTTGTACGGGGTGATCTGTGCCGTAGGATTTATGGTGATCTGGTGGATTTTACCCGAAACTAAGGGGAAGACGCTGGAGGAATTGGAAAAGGACTTGGCTTGAACTGATGATGGAGGAGGGAGTTGATTTATTAAACAAGAAGGATTGAGATGGTTTTGTAAAAAGTCAAATCAGCACTAGTTAGATCCAGCCTGCCCCCAAGGCAATTGAAATCAGAATCAGGAGTATGGCAATGAATTGTTGAAGGAATTTCAGGGTGACTTTTTTCAGGAGTTTATTACCCAAAAAAGCTCCCAAAATGGCGGAGAATTTAGCGATTGCCACAAGTGGTAAATTATCGATCAGTCCTGATTCCAAAAACCGGGTGGAATAGACTGCCAGTCTGGAAAAGTCAATGAGGGTACCGATAACCACTGAGGTGCCAAGAAATGAAGAAAAGATTGCCGGAATCCCAAATCGGATCAAGATTGACTTATCAGCATCTCTCCCTACCAGAAAGAGCTTAAAAATATTGTTGAAGAAATGGACTACACCGGTCAGCGCAATTGCCAGATCAATCGGGAAAAAGATGACGAATACGGGGGTAAGAATTGTACCCAATCCAAAGCCCGAAAAGAAGGTGAGGATGGGTTTAGTTTTCATTTCCCCTTATTTCTCCCAAACCTTTTTTCTAGTTGGCCACCGTCTTGGTCGGAATTCCTACACGCCGTGGTTGGTGTCCGTACCAACCACTTCCCTTTTCTCTTATACTGATAAAGAAAAGCCTTTTATCATCAATTGACTTTTTATCTTTGAAACTGAATCCAAAAATGTATGATTAATAAGCACTTGAATTGGTTATTGGCTAGCTGTATTGGCGCTTTGTTCTTTTCCTGCCAGACTGAAGCCAAAAAAGAAGAGACAGCAATCCCCCAAAAAAAAGTCTCCATTGCTGAGATCGAGCTGGGGATCAAGGATTTCATCGCCGCCAAAACAGCCGAAAGCAACGGAATTTTTCCTGTAAAAGATGAAAACCATGATCTCAAAATGAAATTGGTCCGGGTGCATACTGAGTACCTTTCCAATCTTGGTCCCAAGCGCCACTTTGCCTGTGTAGACTTGGTCGATGAGAGTGGGGATGTGTATGATGTGGACTTTTTTATGGAAGGGGAACCAGAGAAAATGACCGTCACTGAGACCACCGTTCATAAATTGAACGGAAAACCTTTTTACAGTTGGAAGCAGAATAAAGAAGATAAAACCTGGTATCGCGTGCCCTTAGAACAATCAAACAACAGCCTCCTTGGAGTAGTGGAAGGGAAAGATTCCTTCGAATTTTATTACTCAGTACAGGTTCCTGCCTTGACAGGTCCGGCAAAAATGTGGATTCCAATTGCAGAGTCGGATGACTTTCAGGAAGTGAAGGTTTTGGAGATGAAGGTTGCGGGTAAATCAAAAAACCTCGATGAAAAAGTGAATGACAACACCATCCTTTACCTGGAATTGGGTCCGGAGGACAGTGGGAAGTCTATTGAGATTAGCTATGCTGTCAATCGAAAGGAAAAAGGGCCTTATGAGGGAATTACTCCAGATCCCAAGGTTTACTTGGCTTCCAATATTTTGATGCCAAAAGGAGGTCGCTTTGAAGAGATTGCCAAGGAAGCCTTGGGTCCAAAAATCAGGGATAGTCATTTGATTCAAGCTCGTGCCCTTTACGATTACATTATCGACAACATGCGCTACATGAAGTTTGGGGATTTTGGTCGTGGGGATTCCAACTATGCCTGTGATACAAAGACCGGTAATTGCACTGAATTCCATTCCTTCTTTATTTCCTTGGCACGTTCGGTTGATATTCCGTCCCGATTTGCAATCGGCGCATCCATTCCCTCTGACCGAAACGAAGGCGGTATTGACGGGTATCATTGCTGGGCAGAATTTTATGCCGATGGCAAGTGGTGGCCGGTGGACATCAGCGAAGCCAATAAATACACCGCTTTGGCAACTTATTATTTTGGGAGACATCCTGCCAACCGCATCGAATTGAGTCGTGGCCGTGACTTGCAAGTCAGTCCCGGTCCCGCATCAGGGCCGATTAACTTTCTGGCATATCCTTATTTGGAAATCGACGGAAAAGAAGTGAAGGCTCAATCCACTTTTAGTTTTCAGCGAAAGGCTGATTCTTAATCGCTAGCTGGAATGGACCTAAAAAAAAGAAAGGCTGCCAATTGGTAGCCTTTCTTTTTTAGGAGGTTGTTCGATTTTAGTTACTGGTGCTATCGGCAGGATGCTCCGTGCTGTCAGCAGGATGCTCCGTGCTGTCAGCAGGATGTTCTCCTCCTTCTGCCGGGTGTTCACCTTCAGTTTGTTCGACAGTCACTTCGGCACCGTCTTTTTTGCCACCACATGAAGTGAAGGCAAATGAAGCTACAAATCCAAGTGCCAAGGCAAGGGTAAGAATTGATTTTACTTTTTTCATTTCCGATTGAGTTTTAGGGTTGGTTTTTTTTAACTGTTTGTAATTTAAGGAATTAATTTAATCGATTTTCGAATTTGATTTTTTTAGGCATTCTGAATTGAATGACCAGAGAGGATCCAATGGTAATCAAACCTATTGCTCCAATCGCAATAGGTATACCAAATAGATCCGCTGTAATGCCGGATAAAATCGCTCCAATCGCATATCCCAAATCCCTCCAAAGGCGAAAGGTGCCGATGCTTTCTGCGCGTTGATAGGGATGAGTGGCTTCGGCAATAGCAGCTAGAAATGTCGGATAGACAACCGCAGTGCCAATTCCCAAGCTCACAGAAACCAGTAAAAGCATGGGGTAGGATTCGACTAGCGCGAGGAAAAGGATCGCAATTCCCTGTACAAGCATTCCCCAGAAGAGCAGGATTTTCTTTGGGAAAATATCAGCCATTTTCCCGGTGAAGAGTTGACTAATCCCCCAAACTGTAGGATAAATTGCGGCAATAAGTCCCACTTCTTCCAACTCAAATCTAAGCGACATCAGTAATATAGGAAGCAATCCCCATATCATACCGTCATTCAGGTTATTGACCAAACCTGCTTGAGTGATAGAACTTAAGGTTTTGTTTCGGAAAGTGGTCTCCCAAAATATCCCCTTGGTCGAAACCTGGGCGTGACCTTTAGATTCCATTTCCACATGTTTCCGGGTGTCTTTGACGAGGAAAATTGTAAGCAAAAGCCCCATGATTGCAATGAGTTCTCCCAAGAGAAACGGATAGGGGCGGATACCATACTTTTGGGCAAGGAAGCCACTGATAAAGGCAAATATGCCTACTGCAAAATAGCCTGCAAATTCATTCATTCCCATGGCAAATCCACGGTCTTTTTCGCCGACTAAATCGATTTTCATTACTACCGTACTGCTCCAAGTCAGTCCCTGACTGATTCCGAGAAGGACGTTTGATGCGATTACCCAATTCCAGCTGCCTGTGAATGCCAAAAAAAGCGGAACTGGCAAAGCTAAAATCCAGCCCAGAATAAGTAAGTTTTTCCGTCCAAATTGATTGGCGAGCTTTCCGGAGAAGTAGTTGGCAGCGGATTTACTTATTCCGAAAGCGGTGATAAAAGAAAGGATCGCTATTTTGGATTCAAGGCCAAAAATCTCAGTGGCAAATTGAGGAAAAATGGCACGTTCCAAGCCTATCATTGCACCCACAAAGGCATTGATGACCACCAAAATGGAAAATTGCTTCCAGTTTTGGCGTAATCCTAAAACAACTTGAGGGGCTGGATTTTTCACAGGACAAAGGTCCTGCCGTCAAATTCCTTATCCTTTTACAAATGTTAAATAATCAACGGATTGAGGCTCTTATTCTGGAAAGGCTCACTTGGGTGATGCCCAGATAAGATGCAATATGCTTTAATGGAATCTGTTGGATGAGGTTCGGTTTTTCGCTGAACAGAAGCGCATACCTTTCCTCTGCAGCATGAAATTGGATGGCTTCCATTCGAAGAACCGTAGCAACGTAAGCCTGCTCTATGATTTTTCGAAATAATCGTTCGATTTCCGGTTTGGTATCAAAAAGTTCAAAAAGAGCCTCAGATGGAATACCAATAAAGACTGTATTTTCCAGTGCCTGAATCGCTTTTTTACTTGGCTTTCCGGTAAAAAGACTTTCAGCCCTAATTATTAGATCATTTTCAAAGGCGAAATATTCTGTGACTTCATTACCGTCTTTGAGATAATATATCCTCGCCAATCCTTCCTTGACAAAGTAAATCGTTCGGCATTTTTGCCCGATTTCCTGTAGATTCTGATTTTTTCGGATAGAAATTAAGGAACAGAGCCCCACTATCGAATCTATAGCTTCCGGGGAAAGGGATTGGATTTTTTGCAGAAAATTTAAAAAGCCATCTAATTCTGTCTTGTTGACCATGGAGTTCCGTTGGATTATTTCAATTCATGTCTGATCAATTCCCGCTTGACAAAGACAATAAGGAACCAAGATATCCAGGCTACGGCAGTTCCAATGGCAGCACCCAATAGAATGTCAAATGGGTAATGAACTCCAAGATATATGCGCGTATAGCTGACGACTATGGCATATAAATAGAGCCAGCGCAATTGTTTTGTTTTTCCTTTCAGTTTCCTGTTTAGAAAAACAGCAAGTCCAAATGTATTGGCAGCATGTGAGGAAACGAATCCATACAATCCTCCACAGCGCCCGTAATTGTGCATTAGCCCTTCCCATCGAGGGTCGTGACAAGGCCTCAAGCGTTCCATAAGAGGTTTTAGGAATCCGGAGGTGAATTGATCAGCAGCCAATATCGTCAGCGCCACTCCACCTAATATCCACCAGGCATTGGGGCGGTCGAGTTTGAATATCACAAAAATCAATAAGGCAAAAAGGGGAATCCAGGTGATAGTTTCAGTCATCTGAAATACGATCGGATCCAGCCAATCCGTATGAAAAGAATTGAGCCAAAGAAATAATTCTTCATCCCATTTTTTAAGTGTCTCGATCATTAGTCAAAAGTTAACCAATCGATGTCTTTTTTCAGATGATTCAGGGTGAATTCCTCCGCACTTCCGGCTTTGGGTTCATGCATATAGGTCCATTCGGCTTGGGGGGGCATACTCATCAGGATACTTTCGGTGCGGCCATTGGTGTCAAGCCCAAATTTAGTGCCTGCATCCCAGACCAAATTGAATTCGACATACCTTCCTCTACGGAGGTTTTGCCAGGCTTTTTCGGCAGGGCCAAAGGGGATTTTGGAGTTTTTCTGCATGAAATAAGTATAGACTCGAGGAAATAGCCTGCCTATTTCCAGACTGAAGTCAAGGATTTGCTGGAAGTGATCATCAGATTTGGCACTAAGTCGATCGTAAAAGATCCCACCGATGCCTCGGGTTTCGTTTCGGTGTTGGACGAAGAAATAATCATCAGCCCAAGCTTTGAATTTGGAATAGTAATCCTGATCAAACTGATCACATACTTTTTTTACTTCCTGATGGAAATATTTTGCGTCCTGAGGATCTAGGTAATGAGGCGTCAGGTCGATGCCTCCACCAAACCAATGTGCTCCATTTTCCATTTCAAAATACCGAATGTTCATGTGAATAATCGGGACCATCGGACTGAATGGGTGTAAGACGATCGAAACTCCGGTTGCAAAAAAATCTGCTTTTTCCAACCCTAATTTTTGAAGGATTTTTTCAGGAGTAGGCCCGTGGACAGCTGAAAAAGCCACTCCTCCTTTTTCGATGATCGCACCATTTTGAAAAATCCGCGTTCTTCCGCCTCCACCATCTTCCCGTTCCCAGCGGTCCTCTATAAATTTCCCCTTTCCATCGCCCAGTTCCAATCCTGCGCAGATGTGGTCTTGCATTTGGCTGTAGATTTCAGCGATTTCGGCTTTTGTTTTTCTGCTCATTCTTCTGTTAAAAAGGATATCCTATTCCAAAATTAAGTACTGTTTGTCCCCGGACACCAAAAGGTCGCCGGAAATTGACATTGTCAAAGACCCAACGTTCTCCCAAAGGTTTGGCGGGGTCAATGGCTTTGGTAGCAAGATCGAGTCGAATGATCAAAAATTCAAAATCCATTCTCAATCCAAGACCCGTACCCACGGCCAATTCTTTGTAAAAACGATCGTATCGAAAGTCTGCACCTGGTCGGGCAGCATCATAGCCGATCATCCAGCTGTTTCCGGCATCTATGAAAAGTGCCATGTCAAAGTAACCAAACAGATTTCTACGATACTCCAGCATTGTTTCAAGGATCATTTCTGCCGGTTGCTCGTTGGTGTAGTCATATTCTCCACCTTTCCCTGTTGTGGGAGACGAACTTCCAGGCCCCAATCTTCGGGCTTGCCAAGCCCGAATACTAGTCCCACCTCCTGCGAAGAAATATTTTTCATAGGGTAATATCCCTGCGCTTACTCCATATGGACTAGCCCATCCTAAATTAAACCGATAAGCAAAAGTCTGTTTTTTGTTTACAGGGTAATACCTTCGGAAATCCACTTGGGCTTTTAGCCATTGGAAATTTGCAAATTCAATCCCGGGCTCACTGTTGCTTTTGGATTCCAAAAAATTCAAAGTGGTACCACCGCTTTCAGCAAACAGTCGAAGGAGTGAAGCCTTATTGGATTTGAAGTTTCCGTACTTGTTGAAATTAATGATGGTCTGACCAGATAAGCTGCTGATAAAAGAAGGCAGGAAAGACCAAATAAGGTTGTTTCCATTGTCCTGAAGGGTTGTAAGTATATTTAAAAATTCCTGCTGGATTTTTGGAGTCCGGATGTAGCTGAGGTCGGCTGCATTGAATGTGTAAAGTATCCGATTATTAGAAGTGGCCCAAGTATAGGAAAGTAGTCCGTTGACCGAATTTCGGGTGTATTCTGGACGGTTGGTATAGTTGTAACTCAGTCTAACTCGGGTATTAGGGTTGTATCTGCCAAATTTTTGAAGAGAATTCGGGGCAAAAGGGATTAGAAATCTGGGAAAGATCAAGGTCACTCCACCACTGAGTTCGGAGCTTTGGTAGACTCCTTGGTCTGTCGCAGAAGCCACTCCTTCGAGTCCTGCCCGGAAGTTGAATTCCAAAATCTCTCCTGCCCGAAAGAAATTCCTGTTTCGCAGCCCAGTACTGAAGAAGGGTCCGGGTAACTGTTCCGTGATTGTGATACCCACCTGATTGGTGAGCTGGTATTTTTGATTAGGCTGGGTAAAAATATTGGCAGTCAGTGAAGTGCCTACTGTGTCAAAGGAAATATTAACAAATCGAAAAAGGTCCAAGTTGCTGAGCTGACGCTGAGTTTCAATGGCTGAAGTCCTATTATAAGCCTGTCCGTTCCTGAAAAAAATCCTTGAGGCCAGTACATTCGCAGAGTACCTGTCCTGAAAGAACGAAAAGTTTATATCCCTATATTTCTGTCTGATCCGTCTATCTGCAAATTCATTGGTCGGAGGATTGATGGTGAATGTGATCGAATCAATGGTGTAAACTTCATGAATATCCGAGAAGGTAGGTTTTTGGATTACCTGCTCAAGCTTGATTGTTTTTGCTGCGGTGTCTTTATAGGCGATGTAATTGATGTAGGACTTAGAAAACATGTAATACCCATTATTTTTCAGCAGTTCCTCTATTCGATTTCGTTCTCCGGTAATATTGTCCTGATTGTAGTTGTCTCCCTTTTTGAGGAGAGAATTCTTGGTCGTTGAGTTGAGTAGATTGATGATCCCCGGGTGATCCGATCGGGTATAAATGGAGTCAAGTATGTATGGGCTTTTCTCGTTGATCAGGTAATTGACGAATGCTTTCTTATTTTTGGTTTCAACTTCAAAATCAACGGAGGACTCAAAAAAACCTTGATTTGCGAGGTAACCCTTGAGATTATTGACGGTCGTCTCCGTCTCGGCAGAGTCCAAAATTACCAAAGGATTTCCAGTTCGCATCAATGCATTTCCAAACTCGATTTTCTTGTTCAGGCTTTCGATTCTGGATCCCAATTTTTCTGCTCGCTTCCGCAATTTTTTATTATTCGGAAGGGTGTCTAAGGAAAGTCTTATTGCCGAAAGCTCTGCTCTTGCCTCCTCCCGGTTAGTGACAATTTTTGCGCTATCGTAGAAATTTTTTCCGATTCGATAGATAGTGACTCCGGGGGAAGTACCCAGAAATCGGGTATTTGGCTCTTGTTCAAGTAGCCCATACAGGACTTCCTTGTCAGATTTTTCTATTCCTTCGATCTCTGATTCATAGACGGCATATTGCCCATCTTTGAGATCTTTGGTGAATGAGCAACTTAAGCATATCCCAAGAAGCGCTATAAAAAGTATATATTTGGAGGATTTCAAATCGGAATATGCTGAAGGAATGCTGAGCAAAAATACAGTTAAGTTTATTAAATCCTTACATCAAAAAAAATACCGAACAGAGAATGGACAGTTCTTTGTTGAAGGTGAAAAAAGTGTTTTGGAAGTTCTTCTTTCTGATTTTTTGATTGAGCTGCTCTTGACTACAGAGTCTTTTGAGAAAAAGCATGCGGAAGTGCTCAAATCCTTTTCAGGTCAACTGATACAAGTTACGCAAAATCAATTGGAGCAATTGGGTCAGTATCAGTCCAATGATTCAGCCCTTGCTGTAGTAAACATGAAAGCAAACACTGCTTTTGAACCCAAAACATCCGATTTAATTATTGCTTTGGACGATGTCCGTGATCCGGGAAACCTCGGGACAATCATCAGGGTGGCAGATTGGTATGGGATCAATAAGCTGGTGTTTTCTCCCCATACTGCGGAATTTTATAATCCAAAAGTCATACAGGCTACGATGGGCTCCTTCACACGAATTCAGTTTTTTTACGGAAATCTGGAGGAAGTTCTGGACCGCTGGAACTTACCTGTCTATGGGGCATTTTTGAACGGATCAAATATTCATCAGATGGCAAAACCTGAGCAGGGGATTCTTCTCATGGGAAATGAAGCCAATGGGATTTCAGCAGAACTGGAGAAAAAAGTAACTCAAAAGGTGACAATCCCCGGATTTGGACAGGCCGAATCGCTCAATGTGGCCATTGCCACAGCGATTCTTTGTGATAATTTCAAACGGCTGATGAGCACATGATTGCCAAATTGATTCAAACCCTTCAGCGAGTGGGGATCAACGGATTTTTATTGGGGCTTTTTGTAGCCATCGGATTGGCGGCACTCTTGCCCGAGCTGGGGTCCGAGGAATACGGACTTCCCTGGAAACCGGTCATCAACATTGGAATTGCCTTCGTTTTCTTTTTTTATGGAGTAAAACTGGATCCAAAGCAGCTTTTATCAGGGCTGTCCAACTGGAGGCTCCATCTCCTTATTCAGCTATCGACCTTTTTGATTTTCCCGTTGATTGTTTTTTTGCTGCTGCAAATTATGCCTTGGGTTGATCCGGATTTCAGATTGGGGATCACCTATCTTTCAGTTTTACCTTCCACAGTCAGTGCTTCAGTGGTGATGGTTTCGATAGCAGGAGGAAATTTGCCCGCCGCTATTTTCAATGCAAGTATTTCCAGCCTTCTAGGGGTAATTCTGACTCCCGCTTGGATGGGGATTTTAGGAGCAGGGGCAGACGGTGAAATTGATTTTTGGGCAAGCCTAGGAGAGCTGACGCTTAAAGTTATTCTTCCTGTATTCCTTGGAATTTTGGCTCATGGTTGGCTATTTCCAAGGATTAAATCCGCTTTGCCAAAACTTAAGTATGTAGATCAGCTTGTGATTATGATTATTGTATTCACTTCCTTTTCCGAGTCATTTTCACAAAGGCTGTTTTCGGCCTATCGGATTTCCGAGCTGCTGATCATTGCGGCTACGATGCTTGGGATTTTTATATTGATCTGGGTAATTCTTGAAGTGATTTCAAAGATTTTGGGATTTTCCATGCAGGACAGGATAACCACCCTTTTTTGTGGTTCCAAAAAATCTCTTGTACACGGTGTAGTCATCGGAAAAGTAATCTTCCCAGATGCGGCGGTGCTTGGTTTGGTTCTGCTTCCGCTGATGCTATATCACATTCAGCAGTTGATCTTGGGAAGTATTTTTGCGGGATACTTTGGGAGAAAAAAAGAGGCTGTCTCATAAGTACCGATTGTCACATTGAGCATGGTCGAAATGTGGCCTAATTTACTGGAAATGGCCTTCGACTCCGCTCAGGCTGACACCGAGAAGCCTTTTGAGACAGCCTCCCTGATGATCAAATGTATTTTTCGGCTATTTTTTCAACCAATTCCAAATAGAGTGCTGTTGCCTCAGATTTGCTTTTCCCTTTAAAGCCTAACCAACTGTTATATTTTGCTGCAGCTTTAAAGTCAAATCCACCAGGTCTTTCCGATACGTTATCTCCTTCTGTAGCTTGTTTGTACAATCCATAGAGTTTTAACAATTCTTCATTACTTGGCTTTGAAGTAAATTTTTGAGTTAGTGCTATTGCCTCCTCGAATGTAGTTGGTTTCATAGAAAACTGGTTTAGTCAGTTTGAGTTTTCAAAATTGATACTTTAAAGTCGATTAAGAGCTATTTTGAATAAAAAAAGCCATCTGGTAGGACGGCATTTTGATATTTGTCAAATCGATTGGTTAGCGCTTATTCATGCTTACATAGTCGCGTTCGTTTGCGCCTACATACACTTGTCTCGGACGACCGATAGGCTCGTTGTTTTCACGCATTTCTTTCCACTGAGCAATCCAGCCTGGAAGTCGGCCCAATGCAAACATCACCGTAAACATGTCCGTTGGTATTCCCAATGCTCGGTAGATAATACCGGAATAGAAATCCACGTTTGGATAAAGTTTTCTGTCAATAAAGTATTGATCATTTAATGCGGCATGTTCCAGTTCTTTTGCGATTTGCAAAATTGGGTCTTTAACGCCCAATTTGGCCAATACGTCATCTGCGGCTTTTTTGATGATTTTTGCTCTTGGATCGAAGTTCTTATAAACCCGATGTCCAAAACCCATTAGTCGGAAAGGGTCATTTTTATCCTTTGCTTTGTCTAAGTACTTTTTAGCATCTCCACCGTCAGCTTTGATTGCTTCGAGCATCTCGATTACCGATTGGTTGGCACCACCGTGTAAAGGTCCCCAGAGGGCATTGATTCCTGCAGAGATGGAAGCATAGATGGAAGCTTGGGAAGAACCAACTATTCGAACGGTAGATGTAGAGCAGTTTTGCTCATGATCAGCGTGCAAGATTAGAAGTTTGTCTAATGCAGATGCCACAATTGGGTCCACTTCAAACTTTTCAGCAGGAAGTGCAAACATCATTTTCAGGAAATTCGAGCAATAGTCCAAGGTGTTGTCCGGATAATTAACCGGATGCCCCATTTCGTTTTTGTAAGCCCAAGCCGCAAAAGTTGGCATTTTGGCCAACAATCTGATGATGCTCAAATCCACTTCTTCTTTACTTCGGTTAGCATGCAATGAATCAGGGTAGAAGGCAGTCAAAGAACATATCAAGGATGACAAAACTCCCATCGGGTGTGCATTGGAAGGGAAACCTTCTAGGATTTTTTTGATGTCTTCATGCACTAGGGTGTGGTGCGTGATATCTTCATTGAATTTTTCGTACTCAGCTTGAGTAGGAAGCTCACCATTAATTAAAAGATAGGCTACTTCGAGGAAGGTTGATTTTTCGGCAAGATCTTCAATTCGATAGCCTCTGTACCGGAGGATGCCTTCTTCACCATCCAAAAAAGTAATGGCACTTTTGGTTGCTCCCGTATTTTTATAGCCGGGATCGAGGGTGACCAATCCCGTTGCATCACGGAGTTTTCCTATTTCAATTGCACTTTCGTTTTCAGTACCTGTAATTACAGGGAATTCGTATTCTTGTCCATTGTAGGACAATTTGGCGGAATCAGACATATAGCGTTTTTGGATTACTTTTATTGGAAAACATTAAAAGATGCCCTTAAGATAGTAAAAGGGAATCTTTTTCAAGGTCTTAATTATATAGGATGGCAAAATTATATTGCGAAAGCGATTTCGGATATTTTCCGAATCGCAAGTTCACCAAACTAAGTCACAATTTTAATTGAATTTTTGAAAGATTATTGTATCCAAATTAGTTTTGGCAATTTAAAAAAGAAAAAGCCCCGAAGGGCTAAATTTTCTTTAATCACAGAAATGTTCGAATACTTCCACCAAGTGGTCGCCAATTATCTTTGCATTTCTGCCTTCGATATGGTGACGCTCGATGAAGTGGACTAATTCGCCATCTTTAAACAAGGCCATAGCCGGTGATGAAGGTGGATAGGGAAGAACCAATTCACGGAATTTCTCAACTGCTTCCCGGTCATTGCCTGCAAAAACTGTTGCCAGAGTTGTGGGTTTCTTTTCAGCTTGTTCGACAGCATAACGCACGCCTGGTCTGGCGGCTCCTGCTGCACATCCGCAGACGGAATTGACCACCACCAATGTGGTGCCTTTATGATTGGGACCCAAGTGCTCAGCCACTTGTGCTGCGGTTCTGAATTCTTGAAATCCAACGTTTGAAAGTTCTGCCCTCATGGGAGCAATTAGCTCTTCAGGATACATATTGTTCTGTTTTTAATTGTTCAATTTTTAAAGAAATCCCAGCTCGAGTTTAGCTGCCTCGGACATCATGTCCTGAGAATATGGTGGATCAAAGGTAACTTCTACCTCTACATTATTCACTCCCTGAATCTGCTGAATTTTGTCCTTCACCTCTGAAGGAATAAATTCGGCTGAAGGACAATTTGGAGAAGTCAGCGTCATCTGAACGTAGACATTGTTGACCGGATATACGGTGATCTCATAGATCAAACCCAAGTCGTAGACATCCACGGGAATTTCCGGGTCATATACTTGCTTGATTGCCAGTACTACTTTGTCTCTCAGGTTAATTACCTGACCGTTTTCCGGATTGGTTTCAGTCTCCATTTTCAGGCGTTTTGCTTAGTTTGGAAAGCGAAGGCATACAGTTTCATTTGCTTGATCATCGCCGAAAGGCCGTTGGATCGTTGGCTACCAATGATACTTCCCATTCCTATTCGATTGATAAAGTTTAATTCCGCATTCAAAATCTCTTCAGGGCTTCGATTGTTTAAAACCCGAATCAAAAGTGAAATCAGACCTTTGGTAATGTCTGTATTGGAATCCGCTTGGTAGTGGACTTTTCCATCTACGTCGTCAGCGATAAGCCATACTTTGGATTGACATCCTTTGATGATGTTCTCTTCCTTTCGTTCGTTTTCAGGGAATTTCCCCAGACTCCCTCCAAGTTCCATGATATAAAATACAGTGGACTCTTTATCATCCCCAAGGATTTCAAACTCGGAAACAATCTCCTCCTGTATGTCTTTGATGCTGCTCATTTATTCTTGAATCGTGCGATTTGGGCAAGTCCTTCTGCCATCTTATCTACTTCGGATTTGGTATTGTAAACCGCAAAAGAAGCCCTCACAGTTCCTTCGATTCCAAATCTTTTCATCAGTGGCTGTGTGCAATGGTGGCCTGTTCGAACGGCTATTCCTTTGGCATCCAACATCTGCCCTACATCAAAAGAATGCATTCCATTGATATTGAAGGATAACACCGAGACTTTTTCTTCGGCAGTTCCCACCGGGATGAAGCCTCTGATAGGTTTCATGGTTTCATTAGCATGCGCCAAAAGGGCATCTTCATGTGCTTTTATAGCAGGCTTGCCGTATTGCTTAATAAAATCCAAGGCGGATTTGAAAGCAATGACATCCGCAATATTCGGTGTCCCAGCTTCAAATTTGAAAGGAATCTCATTGTAAGTGGTTTTTTCAAACGTCACTTCTTTGATCATTTCCCCTCCACCCAAAAAAGGTGGCATCGCTTCTAATATTTCGCGTTTTCCATAAAGTACTCCTAGTCCTGTTGGCCCGTAAAGTTTGTGTGCCGAAAAAGCCAAAAAATCGCAATCCAAATCCTGAACGTTGATTTCCAGATGTGAGGTCGATTGCGCTCCGTCCAAAAGCACTCTTGCGCCAACAGCATGTGCGGCATCTATTACTTTGCGGACAGGATTTATCGTCCCAAGTGCATTGGATGCATGGACGATACTGACCAGTTTGGTTTTGGGAGAAAGTAATTTTTCGAATTCCCCGAAGTGGATTTCCCCGGCATCATTGATGGGAATGATTTTTAAAACAGCTCCTTTTTCCTCGCAGAGCATCTGCCAAGGCACAATATTGGAATGATGCTCCATAGTGGAAATGACGATTTCGTCATCTTTCCCGATGAATTTTCTTCCGAAAGTTTGCGCTACCAGGTTGATGCTTTCTGTGGTGCCTTTGGTAAATATAATCTCGGCGGCTTCTTTGGCTCCAACGAATTCTCGGACAGCTTCCCGAGTTTCCTCATAATATTGGGTAGCGCGGTCTGCAAGTGCATGCGCACCTCTGTGAATATTGGAATTGTCGCGTCCGTAATAATTTGACAAGGCATCCAAAACCGACTGAGGCTTTTGTGTAGTTGCGGCATTGTCAAAATAAATCAAGGGCTTGCCGTGCACTTCTTGATGAAGTACAGGAAACAAGCCCCTGATTTGGTCTATATTTAAACTCATGGTTTAGAATTTACTCCCCAATCGCTCCTGAATGAGTGTATCGCAATATACTCTGAAGCTTTCCTCCTCAATTTTTTCCAATACTTCACCGGCAAATGCATAGAGCAATAAGCCTTTAGCCTGAGTTTTGTCGATTCCTCGCGCCTGAAGATAAAACAGCGCCTCCTCGTCCAGCTGACCTACGGTACAGCCGTGAGAGCACTTCACATCGTCTGCCCAAATCTCCAATTGAGGCTTAGTATTGATAATGGCATCTTCGGAAAGAAGGATATTGTTGTTTTGCTGAAATGCGTTGGTTTTTTGGGCGTCCTGTCTGACAAAGATTTTGCCATTGAAAACCCCACGGCTTTGATCAGCTAAAATACCTTTGTACAGTTCATTGGATTCTGCGTGAGGGATGGTATGATCCACGTTGGTATGATTGTCTACGTGGCTTTTTCCATTTAGCAGGTAAATGCCATACATGTTGCCTTCGGAATTGCTTCCAAGTAGATTTAGACTGAGGTTGTTTCTTACCAGATCACCTGAAAGTGAAATATTTACCGAAGTAAATCTTGCATCTTTCTGAACGTCAGTCTCAATATTGCTTACCTCGATCGCGGACTTACTTTCATTTTGAAGTCGGTAATACTTGAGATGCGTATTTACTCCGCCTTTCAGTTCTATTACTTTATTTACAAAGTAGGAGTTATCTCCCAGACTGATGCTTTGGTCAATGAACGTAACTTCTGCAAAATCTCCCGCTTCGATCCAAAATCTTGGTTGGATTACCTGACCTCCATTCGCTTGATTAAATGAAAGCAGGAGTATTGGTCTTTCAATCTGAGCCTTTTTAGGAACTGAGATGAACAATCCATCTTCGAAAGAGGCCTGATTTATTGCTGCGAATGCGTCTTTTTCAGGTTTTGCGATACTGCCAATAGCCAAATCATTTTTTTCCGAAATCAGCGAAACTTCTACTCCTTCGATTTTTGAAGAAAGTTGGGGCAGGAATTTACCATTCGAAAAAACCAACAGGTCGCCTTCATATCCAGCGAAAATGGAAGAATGCACCATTTCAGAAGTAACTTCAAAAGGTTGGGCAGGAGCGACATTGGAAATGTTTTGCTCCAGCTTTTTACCTATGTTGGAAAACTTGTATTCTTCGGCTTTGGCCACAGGAATTCCCTGAGAGAGATAACTTTCCTTAGCTAATGTTCTTGCTGCAGAGAAGTTATTGGGAGCCGTGTCTAGCAGGCCGATAAATGTATCTTGTTTGGTCAAGGTACTCATGATAGAGGGTTTATAAATCAGACAGTAGCTGCGGAATCAACTTCTTCTTTGATCCAATCGTAGCCTTTTTCTTCGAGTTCCAAAGCCAGGTCTTTTGTTCCGGACTTTACGATTCGTCCTTTGAATAGCACGTGGACGTAATCCGGCACGATATAATCCAACAAACGCTGATAGTGAGTTACCACGATCGTAGCATTTTTGTCGGATTTTAATTGATTTACTCCATTGGATACAATCCGCAAAGCGTCAATGTCAAGACCGGAATCGGTCTCATCCAAAATGGATAAAGTCGGATCCAACATAGCCATCTGGAAAATCTCGTTTCGCTTCTTTTCACCACCGGAAAAACCTTCGTTCAAAGATCTGCTGAGAAGCTTTTGGTCGATTTCGACGAGTTTCATTTTTTCCTTCATCAAGGTCAAAAACTTCACTGCATCCAAAGCTTCCAAGCCCCGATATTCTCGGACTTGGTTCACTGCGGTTCTCAGGAAATTAGTGGAAGATACCCCCGGGATCTCCACAGGATATTGAAAGGCCAAGAAGACACCCTCTCTAGCCCGTACTTCGGGAGCCAGATCCAATAGGTTTTTTCCTTTAAAAATTACCTCACCATCGGTTACTTCATATTCTTCACGTCCAGCAAGCACTGAGGCCAAAGTGGACTTTCCTGAGCCGTTGGGGCCCATGATTGCGTGTACTTCGCCTGCTTTTACTTCCAGATTGATTCCTCTCAGGATTTCTGTTCCTTCAATTGAGGCGTGTAGGTTTTTTATACTTAGCATGATTCTAATTTTTCAATTTTTCAATGTTCCAATTTTTCAATCGGAGAATTATCCTACCGATCCTTCCAATGTCAGTGCCAACAACTTCTGCGCTTCCACAGCAAACTCCATAGGAAGTTGGTTCAACACCTCTTTGGCGTAGCCATTCACAATCAGCGCTACAGCGTCTTCGGTAGCAATCCCTCTTTGGTTGCAATAGAAAATCTGATCTTCGCCAATTTTGGAAGTCGTGGCCTCGTGCTCCACTTTGGCACTCGCATTATTGATATCGATGTAAGGGAACGTATGTGCCCCACAGCGGTCACCCATTAATAAGGAGTCACACTGTGAAAAGTTCCGCGCATTGTCTGCACGCTTCATCACCTGTACTTGGCCTCGGTAAGAGTTTTGGGATTTGCCGGCAGAAATACCTTTGGAAACTATTCTGGACTTGGTGTTTTTGCCAATGTGAATCATTTTAGTCCCAGTATCGGCCTGCTGGTAGTTATTTGTGACTGCAACAGAATAGAATTCTCCAATGGAGTGGTCTCCTTTGAGGATGCAGGAAGGATACTTCCAAGTCACTGCAGATCCGGTCTCTACCTGTGTCCAAGAAATTTTCGCGTAGTCACCTGCGCAAATTCCTCGCTTAGTCACAAAGTTGTAGATGCCCCCTTTGCCATTCTTGTCACCCGGGAACCAGTTCTGAACGGTAGAATATTTTACCTCTGCATGCGCTCCGGCGTAGATTTCTACCACAGCTGCATGTAATTGATTTTCGTCTCGCTGAGGAGCGGTGCAACCTTCCAAATAGGAAACGTAGGACTCATCTTCAGCCACGATCAAGGTGCGTTCAAACTGTCCTGTGTTTGCGGCATTGATCCGGAAATAGGTAGAAAGTTCCATCGGACAACGAACGCCCTTAGGTATATAGCAGAATGAACCGTCAGAAAACACAGCTGAATTCAAGGCAGCATAATAGTTATCAGTCATGGGAACGACTGATCCTAAGTATTTTTTTACCAAATCAGGATGTTCTTTTACAGCTTCGCTGAAAGAACAGAACACAATTCCCAGTTTGGAAAGTGTACCTCTAAAGGTAGTAGCAACGGAAACAGAGTCAAGAACTGCATCCACTGCAATTCCCTCCAATCTCTTTTGCTCATTTAAAGAAATACCCAAACGCTCATAAATCGCAATCAATTCCGGGTCTATTTCATCCAGGTTTTTGGCTGACTTTTTTTGCTTTGGGGCAGAATAATATCGGAGTCCCTGTAGGTTGATTTTAGGATAATTGACATTAGCCCATTCTGGCTCGGTCATGGTCAACCAAATACGAAAAGCTTTCAATCTCCACTCCAAAAGCCATTTTGGTTCTTCTTTTTTAGCGGATATCCATTGAATAATACCTTCATTCAAACCTATTGGGGCTTCGTCGGCTTCGAAATTGACCGACCAGCCATGTTCATATTCTTTGGAAGTGAATTCTTCTAAAATTGAGTTGTCTTTGCTCATAAGCTGAGTTATTTAGACTAATTACATTTTAACTGCGAAGGTATAACATAATATTAAAATACAATGTTCGCCTCCATTCGAAAAATCTATGAGAGATAGGTGATTAATAGAAAAAGGGTGCTTGATCTCCTGAAATCGCAATAAATACTTTAAGAAAAAAATCCGGCCTAGACCGGATTTTGAGCAGAATTTTGTTTTTTCGAGTTAAAATTATTTATCTAGATTTAATCTAAATAGCGTTATTTCTCCTTGTTAAAAAACTGAATGGGGCGATTGATACTTTCCTCCAGCACAATCAATGTTTCGGTTCGGTCGATTCCTTCCACTTTTTGGATGCTATCAAGCACAAGCCGGAGATGATTGGTATCTCTGCAAATAATCTTAGCAAAAATGGAATAATTACCTGTGGTGTAGTAGCCGCTGACCACTTCGGGGATTTCTTTCAACTTTTCAATCACATTATCATACAGCGAGCTTTTTTCCAGGTAGATTCCCAAAAATGCTGAAATGTCATATCCTAGTTTGGAGAAATCAATATTCAGTGTGGCACTTTTTACTATTCCCATATCCTCCAACTTCTTCATTCTTACATGGACGGTGCCTGAGGATACAAATACCTTTTTAGCAATTTCCGTGTATGGAGTTTTTGCATCTTCGTTGAGCAACGAGATAATTTTCAGGTCTATGTTATCGATATCTAAAATTTTGTCCATTTTTTCGAAGAGGCTTTAGATGATTTATAATAAATGATGCTGTAAATTAGAGATTGTTCAAAATATTGCAAAATTATTTTTTCAATTTGTAATTAATGCAAGAATCTATTTACTTTGGGCTAATTAATTAAAGACAATTGAAAATTTGGTCAGTGATTAAAATATTTATATTTTAATCTATTAACATTTCAAAAACCGAATTTTTGATTTTAAAAATGAAAACTTTTAATCTCTAAAGTTATATTTGGGTTTATATTCTGAAAAGGGTCTTGCCAGTGGCAAGACTTTTTTGTTTCCTTTTTTAAAATTTAAAATACAAAAATTTGCATTTGAAACTTTTAAAAGTGCATATTTGGCTTTACTTTTGACGATATGCGAGATATGACACGATTTAGAAAATTAATTGCAGTGATTTTCTTAGGACTTGCCCTTACATTTCCATTAGAAAATGGTGATGCTGTAGCCCAGCAAAACCCAGAAGCTTCAAGTACTTCATTAGGGATTGTTCAATTTCAAAGGCTTAGTCTTTCCAAACTTTTAGCTGTTTCGGATTCAAAGGACTTCACAAAGCTCGAGGATTTAGAGCTATCTCCTCTTTCACTCGTGGAGGAAAGCATTGCAAGGGATCTGAATTCTCATTGGGCTTGGCCTGAATACACGCTTGAAATGATTGACAGTTATTCTCCCTTCCTTTTCAGAACTAAGAAAAGCCAAGATTTGGATGAGGTGACCATTTTGTTGGATGTGAATTCCAAAGGGAAAGTTTCAGGATATGAATTGGTGGGTGATGTGGATAAAGGACTTAAAGAGCGCTTGGATCACATGATTCGAAAGCTTCCTATTTGTAAGCCTGTACCGGGATATTCGAGCTATACCCCAGAAAGATTTGAGTTAACAATCAAAAAGTAGTCAGACCGGGTTTCCGGTCTTTTTTTTGAGCGGTTGGATAAGCTTTGGACGGCTTTACTATTTTTAGGGATCCAACTTTTGCGTTTTATGAAAAAAATCACTCTTCTAGCATTTGCTTCCATCGTGACTGGAGTAGCCGCTGCTCAGGTTAGGTCTTTCCAAGAGGAAAAGCTATTCCCTGAGAAAAACGAAAAATCAAAATTCTACACTGTTTCCGGAGAGCGCCACGGCCCATCTTTTTTCAAGAAGTTCGTATTCCCGGAAGTAGAATACAATCCCGGCGAAAAGCTCACTTTTGATAAATATCACACCGTTGATGTCATGTATGCGTGGTATCAAAAGTGGGCAGCCCAATATCCGGATATCGTTGACCTCTACGTCATCTCTGAATCCTATGAGGGACGTCCGATCTATCAGATGACCCTGACCAATAAAAAAACAGGAAAAGACACCGACAAACCGGCAGCCTATTTCGAAGGGGGAAGACATTCAGGAGAAATCACAGCCAGTGAATCTATTCTTTGGATGACGCAACACCTTTTGGAGAATTATGGCAAAGATCCGGAAATCACTGCTCTCATAGATACTAAGTCCATCTACCTCCGACCACAAAATAATCCTGATGGATCAAATCTCTATCTCTTCACAGAACAAAGAAATAGGAGTACCGTCCGTGCTTACGACAATGACAATGATGGATTGCTGGATGAAGACCCTGAAGAAGACTTGGACCGAGATGGCATTATTTACCAAATAAGAAAGAAGGCCATAACCCCTGAAGAAAAGGAAAAGGCCAACTTCATCATTGATCCGAAAGATCCGAAAGGGAGACTGATGAAACGGACTTTCCCCGGAAAAGGGGAATACTTGGTTTATACTGAAGGTATCGATAATGACGGAGACGGTAGCTTCAACGAAGATGGAGTAGGGGGCTTGGATCTCCATCGAAATTACCCCGAAAACTGGAGACCCAACTCTGGTGGTGACTTGACGGGTAGAGGGTACACACAAGGCGGGGCCGGCGAATATCCACTCAGTGAAACCGAAACCCGATCTACGGTGCTTTGGATGCTCAGTCATCCCAATATTTCTGTAGTCAACTCCATGGATACCCGAGTACCTATGCACTTGAGACCACCTTCCACATCCAAATCCGAGGAACGAATGTATCCTCAGGATTTGGCTATCTATATGGAAATGGATAAGCTTGGGCTTTCATTTACAGGATATCCTTGGGCGGGGGATGTGTATGAAACTTATTCAACCCGCTACAAAGTCAACTCCATGACAGGAGATCCACTTAAGCCTGAACCGCTTTTTGGGCATGGACCGGATTTTGGCTATTTCTACTATGGCAGCATCTGGTATGGAGATGAGCTTTGGAATAACGGAGCCATGAAAGATTACGACGGCGACGGAATCTATGATGATTACGATGGACTTATGTGGGATGATGAAGCCAATGGAAGTAAAGGATTTAAAGCCTGGACTCCTTTTACCCATCCGCAACTCGGAGAAGTGGAAATCGGTGGATTTCATCCTAAATTCTTTGGCCAAAACGGCCCGCCTTGGCAGCTGGAGGACTGGGCTAAAAAACAGGCGCTTTTCAACTTGGCCATGGCCAAGCGGCTTCCTCAGCTGACAATTTCTGATTTGAAAGTGAAGAAAATTGCTGCCGGTGAATTTGAGATCACCCTAGAATGGAGCAATACCGGTAAGCTTCCTGTGGCTTTGGAGCAAGCCAAACTGGTTAAAATTGTTCAGGAAGATCGTGTTTCGCTTGACTTCGAAAAGGAACTGACCAAAGGATACGAAGCCGCCAAAGTGAAGATCACTTCTCCAACATTGTATGATAAAACAATCTATTCCGGCTATACTGGAGTGGGGGAGAAAAAATCGGCAACCTTCAAAGTCAAAGTGGAAGGAACTGAAGCCGTTAAAGGGAAGATCAAACTTTCCTCTACCCGAGGAGGATTCCTCGAGCGTGAATTTACCCTAAACCAATAATTGATTACCATGAATAAGATTAACAGCTTTTTGCTGGCATTAATACTCGTTTTTGCTTCCCAAAATCTCTTTGCGCAGCAAAAAAGGTCTTTAACGCACGCTGATTACGACGGATGGGAGAGCCTTTCTTCGGAAAAAATCACCAAAAATGGCCAATACGTAGGCTATCAGATCAGCCCACAGGATGGCGATTCCCATTTGGAGATTTTCCCATACAAATCCCCATCAACCAAAGCCCTTATCCCCAGGGGATTGGGTTTTTCATTTACGGCTGACGATGCTTTTGCAGTGGGTAAAATTGCTCCGCAAAAAGATTCGGTAAAGGTCATGAAGCTTAAAAAGAAAAAGGCGGATGACATGCCCAAAGACAGCTTGTTTATCCTACAACTTGCATCAGGGAAACTTGAAAAACTGCCCCGGGTGAAGTCATTCGCGCTTCCTTCTGAGAAAGGAAGTTGGATTGCAGTTCACTTTGAAAAGGAATTGCCAACAAAGGCGGATCCTGCTGACTCAACCAAAAAGGCGGAAAAGCCTAAGAAAACAGATGGGACAAAACTTCTGGTGAGGTCTTTGGATGGAGCAAAGTCATGGGAATTTGAACGGGTGAAAAATTTCGGATTTGCTCAAAATGGCGATTTTCTGCATTACACATTAGCGGAGGAAGACACGCTGGATAATGCTGCAATTTATATTTTAAACCTCTCCACAGGGGAAAGCAAGCTGGTTCATGAGAAGATGACAACTTATTCCAATGTGTCATTTTCTCCACAATCCAAGCATTTGGCCTTTATCGCCACAGATGATTCCCTGAAGGCCAAAAAGCCGGTTCACGCTTTGCATCTTTACAGCGTTTCTGCGAGCTCTATTTCCAGCATCGAAAAATCTACGGCAGGTATTATGTCGGGAGGCAGAATCAGTCCGGATGGAAATATCCGTTTTTCGGAAGATGAAACTCGCCTGTTTTTTGGAGTGGCTAAGGACTATGTTGATTATGCTTATGCAAATGATACCACTATTCTGGATGAAGAGCGGGTGAGTTTGGATATCTGGGGCTGGCAGGATGCTGAGATTCAACCTATGCAACTGGTAAATCGAAACACAGCTGAAAAAAAGACCTATTTGTCAGTCCTGGAGATTGGTTCCGGAGAAGTGATCCAACTGGGATCAGAAATTTTGGAAAATGTATCCCTTGAAAATAAAATCACTAAGGACGTAGCCCTTGCTTCAACTGATTCACCTTATCGAAGGGCGTACAGTTGGGATATTCAGATTGGCAGAGATGTGTATTTGGTAGATTTTAAGACGGGGAATTCTACCTTGATCGCAGAGAATGCTTCAGGTTTTGCAAGACTATCTTCTGAGGCCAAGTATGCCTATTGGTATGATAGCAGGGATAGTTCCTGGGTAGCCTATGAATTGGCTTCCAAAGCAAAAATCAACTTGACCAAAGCACTTCCTGTTCCTTTCTTTGAGGAGTTACACGATTCCCCATCTTTGCCAGGTAACTATGGATCTGAAGGTTGGCTATCAGATGATTCAGCCATTTTAATCTATGATCGGTTTGATATTTGGAAAATAGATCCAAAAAATCCTGGTGCAGCGGTCAATTTAACACGAGGAGAAGGGAGAAAAAGTCAAATGGTCTTTCGCCGGGAGCGCTTAAGATTTGATGAAACATCCATCGATCCAAAGGAAGCTTTGATTCTTTCCGCCTTCAATGAAAACAATAAAAATTCAGGTTTCTTTACCACAACGTTTGACGGGAAAGTGGCTCCAAAGCAGCTTTTGATGTCCGCCCACCGGTATGCGGGTCTGACTAAGGCTAAGGAATCCGCTCAGATTCTGGTCCGAAGAAGTACTTATAAGGAAAATCCGGATGTTTACCTGACTGATCTTACTTTCAAAAACCTCACCAAAGCATCCAACCTGAACCCTCAGCAAGCAAATGTGAAATGGGGATCTGTGGAATTGATTTCCTATTTGGCCAATGATGGCACCCCGCTTCAGGGACTGCTGTTCAAGCCGGAAGGGTTTGATCCGACTAAGAAATACCCGATGATGGTTTATTTCTACGAAAGAAACAGCGATACCTTCCATAATTACCGTGCTCCTGCTCCAAGTCGGTCCACGATCAATATCCCGTATTTTGTCAGCAATGACTACCTGGTCTTTGTCCCCGATATCAAGTATGACCTTGGGCTTCCGGGACCGAGTGCCTACAACTGCATCATTCCGGGTGTCCAAGCTGTAATCGCCAAAGGTGGAGTGGACGTAGCCAATATGGCGATCCAAGGTCAAAGTTGGGGTGGGTATCAAGTAGCGCACTTGATCACTCGGACCAATTTGTTCAAAGCTGCCGGAGCTGGTGCGCCTGTGGTCAACATGACTTCTGCCTACGGCGGAATCCGATGGGGTACGGGTATGAGTCGCATGTTCCAGTATGAGCAAACTCAATCCAGAATTGGGGGAACGCTATGGGAAAAGCCGCTTTATTATCTGGAAAATTCGCCCCTATTCACGATGGATCGGGTAGAGACTCCGGTACTCATCATGCACAACGATGCAGATGGATCCGTGCCTTGGTATCAGGGGATCGAAATGTTTATGGCTTTGAAGCGATTGGATAAGCCAGCGTGGTTGCTTCAGTACAATGGAGAAGATCACAATTTGGTGCAGCGTAAAAATGCCAAAGACCTGTCAGTCCGACTGAGTCAGTTTTTCGATCATTACCTCAAAGGTGCTCCGGCACCGCTTTGGATGACCGAAGGTCTACCTGCCGTCGAAAAAGGAAAAACCCTCAAATACGAATTGAGTAATTAACTTAAAAAAGCCTCGAAATTTAAAGAATTCGGGGCTTTTTTATTTTTGATTATGTGTATCCGTAATCCTGCAAGTTCCCAATTAAAAACTGGGTTTGATGGTGAATTTGGGCAACTCCCCCTTTTTTAAAGGGGGCAAGGGGGATTTAAACCAAAATTTCTTTCGGATTCTACAGCTTAAGTGCAACATTCCGAATAGTCATAAGTGTGCCTTGAAGCGGAGGAATAAGTCCAACGCATGCTGTTGAAAAGATGGTGGAAGGCCCATCGTGAAAGCTGTCATCCAGACTTCACAAACCACTTTATGGTGCGTTTGACCGAAAGGCATTCGTATTGAGCGATAAAGAAAAAGCAGAGGTCATCTGTCAGGTGGGTAACGGGGAGCTGAACGAAAGTGAACCTCCATAGTAAAACATCGATATATTCATAGCTCATACTGAAACTGAGGGGGTATATGAGTCCTCAGGAATAAAGTTCGGCAGAAGTAAGCTGTTACCGGCCGGACAGTATGCGGTGTAAAGGAGGCAGGAACCCGTTACAGGCTTTTCAACGGAACAAGGGAACTCTTTCAGCAGTGCTAAGGGAAAGTACGAGCAGAGAACCTGTAAGGCGAATACCGAAATACTGAAAGGGGGCGGATTCCATAGGTGGTCAAAACCTATCTGGAACGTA